>NZ_SNQG01000020.1 GCF_004378255.1 Mucilaginibacter phyllosphaerae | reverse complement strand
GTTTCTAGGACCGCCGTAATGATTAATAGGGACAGTCGGGGGCATCAGTATTCAATTGTCAGAGGTGAAATTCTTGGATTTATTGAAGACTAACTACTGCGAAAGCATTTGCCAAGGATGTTTTCATTAATCAGGAACGAAAGTTAGGGGATCGAAGACGATCAGATACCGTCGTAGTCTTAACCATAAACTATGCCGACTAGGGATCGGACGGTGTTATTTTTTGACCCGTTCGGCACCTTACACGAAAGTACAAGTTTCTGGGTTCTGGGGGGAGTATGGTCGCAAGGCTGAAACTTAAAGAAATTGACGGAAGGGCACCACCA
>NZ_SNQG01000002.1 GCF_004378255.1 Mucilaginibacter phyllosphaerae | reverse complement strand
GGTTAGAGGTTAGAGGTTAGAGGTTAGAGGTTAGAGGTTAGAGGTTAGAGGTTAGAGGTTAGAGGTTAGAGGTTAGAGGTTAGAGGTTAGAGGTTAGAGGTTAGAGGTTAGAGGTTAGAGGAATGCTATTCCAAGCTCTTTGTTTTAAAAACTTCAAATAAACTCCAATTTACAAATTTCCGTTCCCTTGATATTAACTAATCTCTAATTAATAGATTTCTAACCACCATTAAAACGGCAGTCCTATACCAAAATTGAGTTGCATAAAGCCGTAATTTTCGCCGTTGGTTTGCTGGTAATTTGCTTTGAAAGGGCCGCTGCCAAATACCTCGCCAAAGTGCTTAACAAAAACCCATTGATCTGAGCCGTTAAACTGTGGGTCTTTAAATTTAAATGCCGCATCCAGCCTAAAGATAAAAAAGTTCAGGTCTAAACGCAAGCCGGTACCAATGCCAATGGCTGTAGATTTTAGGATATTATTAAACTTGAATTCGCCGTTAGGGTTATCAACCTGCTTGCCTAAACGCCATACGTTGCCTGCATCTATAAAAAAGGCTCCTTTTAGTTTGGAGCCAAAAAAGTTATCGGCCAGTTTATAACGGTATTCGGCATTGGCTACAATCTTTATTTCGCCAAACTGATCCAGGTATTTTAAACGTGCACGTGTGGTATCTGCTGCGCCGCCAAGCCCGTAGCTGGCACGGTTAAACTGCCCTGGGCCCAGGGTACGCGGCAACCACGCCCTGATGTCGTTGGCGCCGCCGGTATAAAAGTTTTTTTCGAATATCAGCTGGTTACTGTTACCGTATGGTATGCCAATACCGGGGTTAAAGCGAAAAATAAACTGCTTTTCGCCGCCCAGGCTGCGGTACCAGCGGTAATCTACCTCTGCCTTTACATACTGCGAAAAGGCGTAGCCAAATATGGTACGCTGACCAAGCGTATCTTTTGGGGAATTGGCCAGCTTGCTTAATAAACTGAGCAGGCCGCCGCCTAAATCAAGGTTCCCCCTAAAATAAATAAAATCTTTATAAGTATTTAGCTCCTGCGCATTATATTGAAACGTGTACTGGCTGCCCGATGTAAATGTGGTACGCCCGATAAGATACACATACGAATAGCGGTTTTGCCTTAAAAGTTCGGCTTTGGCAATTGGATCTATACTCCCGCTGGAAAATTCTATACTGATGGGCGTAATAGAGTGCTGCTTACGCGCGGTCTCAAAAAAGTCGTAGGTTACAGAGTTAATAAAACTTCTCCGTTCTACCAGGCCTTTTTGATAAAACAGCTGAAAGTTGGTAGAAAAAGTAGTATGCGGCACCCCAAACTTAGCCAGGTTAGGGAATTTGAACGGCAGCAACAGCCTGGGGTAGATCAGGCTCACGCCCGTCCTGAAATCCTGGTTCTGGATACCCTGGTCAACCGCCGAGTTGCCGTTGTCAAATAAAATGCTCCAGTTAAGCTTAACCTGTAATATGGCCGCTTGTTTAAATATGTTGCGGTTGGTAAACGTATTGCCCAGGTTATAGCCAAAGCGCCCCTGGTTAAATAAAAACTCTGCCTCTACGCGGTCAGTCATGCGTTTTAAGGGCACTATATCAATTTTGGTATTCAGCCTATTGGTACTGTCAGATAGTTTCTCATACGTCGGGTTTGGCACGTTCCTGAAAACGTTAAGCTCAGATAAGCGTGTGGTAGTGAGCGTTTGTTTGTCTATATCATACTTCTCCCCTTTTTTCTGGAAGATATAATCTGTAGTGGTTCGCGGTTTAAACCGGCCCGAGTAATCTACAAACCTGAATTGCGTATCAACCTGTATGGTATCGGCCTTGCCCGTGGTGCGGCCATTGCTTTTAGAAATTGTTATTAACGTGTTATTGATGGTATAAATCGGATGCTCCTTTTTATTGGCAGGGTTATCAATGGTCATTACCACATCAACAATGCTCTTGTTAAAGCTCGAATCGGGCAGGTAGCTGATGTACTGCCGGTAAAAATCAAAGTATCCGTTCCGCTTCATTACCTGGTAAAACTGGTCGCGGTCATAGGCTAAACTATCCGTATCAAAACGGCTGCCCTTGTTAACGTGCGAGTATTGCTTACGGGTTTTGCGGTAAAGTTCCCTTACTTTGGCATCCTCAATACTATCCCTAAAATTACGGATCTTAAAAAGCGGCCCCTCGGTAGCAGTAAATATTAATTTGGCCTTTTTATTTTTAATCACGATGGAATCGGATACCCTGGCTTTTAAAAAGCCTTTGTTAACCAGGTATTTTTGAATTTGCAGGCGCGAAAACTCTACCAGGTTACTATCCAGCAGGGCGGGCGCCTCGCCTATTTTGCTTTTACCATTTTTGCTGAACAGGTAATAAAACTGCAGGTTAAGCCAGTTATTGGGCTGCTGCTCTTTGTCGATATAATTGAGGGCTTCTTCAGAAAACTCCTTATCAACGCCATTGATGGTAACTTTACGTACCAGCGCCTGGTCATCTTTAATGCCGCGTGTAATACTACACCCTGCGCCGATAATAACCATCAAAATACTTAATATTGCAAGACGGAAATGGCCGGGTATATGATATGCTTTCAAAATCACAAATAAGTTTACTAACGTCCTTACAACATAAAAAGTTTCGCAGGGAACATGGTTTATTTATGGTAGAGGGATATAAATCAATTACTGAATTTATTCACTCCGGCTACCATATCCATACCCTGTATCATACGCCTGATATTGCCTCAAAATTGCTTAATTTATCCCGAAAAATAAACTATCAGGAGATTTCTTTAAACGATCTGCAAAAAATAAGCGCATTAAAAAACCCGGCCGATGCCATTGCCACCGTTAAAATACCCCAATGGGGCGATTTAAACCACAAAACCTTAAAAAATAAGTTCAGCTTAGTTTTAGATGGCGTACAAGACCCCGGCAACCTGGGGACCATTATCCGCACGGCAGATTGGTTTGGTATTACCAACATTATCTGCTCGGAAGATACGGTTGATGCTTACAACCCAAAAGTTGTGCAGGCTACCATGGGCTCGCTGGCACGGGTAAATATAGTTTACACTAATTTGGCAGGCCTTATTTCGGCGGCAAAGCTGCCCGTTTTTGGTACTTTACTAAATGGCGATAATATTTACACTACCAATTTTGGCACCGAGGGCTTATTAATTATGGGCAACGAAGGCAACGGCATACGGCCTGATATACAGCCATTAGTAACCAAAGCCATCACCATTCCGCGTATAGGCAAGGCCGAATCTTTAAACGTGGCCATAGCCACAGCCATCTGCTGTTCACAACTTAGTGCAAAAAGCTTTAAATAAAAATTGATTGACAACAAATAATTACTATTTTTGCAATCCTTAAAAATGGTCGGGTGGCCGAGTGGCTAGGCAGAGGTCTGCAAAACCTCCTACAGCGGTTCGAATCCGCTCCCGACCTCAAGGTTAAAAACATTTAAATAAAAAAGTCATGGGCGTTACTCGTTTAAAAAGAAAAGATAGAAGGAACAAAACTACTTCACGTTTAGAAGTTCAGTTTTTGAAATTAGCTACCAACATTGAGTTAGGAAGCCGTTCTGCAGAGAAAAAAGATAGCCAGATAGCCAAAAACAACGCTGTTTTAGCTATTGCTGCATCTAAGTAATTCTTCTTTTTTAAGAAATTGAAAAAGGCGTACCCATTAACCGGTACGCCTTTTTTGTGCTTTATGTTGTGCTATCCGGCGGGCTATAAAAGCCTGCCTATCGGGAAATCCTTCCTGTCGTAGATCTCTTTCCAGTACTCGCGCACTACCTTAAGGCCCGGCATGCTGCGCGATTCTATGATGATCTCCGCGAAATCAGCTTTTAACTGCTGATTTAATTTTCTGCCCAAAATAGCATCGTTATAGGATGACAATACCAATTCAAATACGTGGGGCCTCACCTGTTCATCAAAACCGGCAGTTTTATAATATTTCATAAACTCGCCTACCCTGGCCGGGTCGGAGTTTACGATCCCCCAATCATTCAGGTCGCCTTCGTCAAATTCTATATTCAGATCCTTACAAACCTTTTTTAAAGCTTCTTCATTCGCCATATTACTTACCTTTCAATATTTCTTTATTAATTCTTCCTATTAAAGCCGGGCCTTCATAAATAAAGCCGGTGTACAGTTGCACCAGTGATGCACCCGCTGCTATTTTTTCTACAGCATCAGCCGCAGAATGGATACCGCCCACCCCTATTATCGGGAACGCTCCTGCCGATGCTTTATGCAAATAGCTGATAACCTCTGTGGATCGTTTAGTTAAAGGCCTGCCGCTTAAGCCGCCCGTTTCATTTTGATGCGCCGATGTTAAGCCCTCGCGGCTAATGGTGGTATTGGTAGCTATAATGCCTGCAATGCCGGTTTGTTTTACAATATCAGCAATATCATCTAACTGCTCATTGGTAAGGTCTGGCGCTATCTTTAATAACACAGGCCTGCTGATACCATTTTTACTGTTGCGTTGCTGCAGGGTGTTTAAAATATGCATCAGCGGCTCTTTCTCTTGCAAGGCGCGCAGGCCGGGCGTGTTGGGCGAACTTACATTCACCACAAAATAATCAACCACATCAAAAAGCCTGTCGAAACATTTGATATAATCGCTTACGGCATCCTCGTTGGGTGTTACTTTATTTTTGCCAATGTTACCGCCCACTATCAGTGCCTGCTGCCCCGGTTTCAAACTATTACGATACGCGGCAATGCGTTCGGCAGCAACATCCACGCCATGGTTGTTAAAGCCCATCCGGTTGATCAGCGCTTCATCCGCCGGCAGGCGAAACATCCGCGGTTGATCATTTCCCGGTTGTGGCAAAGGGGTAACCGTGCCTACCTCTACAAAGCCAAAGCCCAGGTTGCCCATTTCGCTGATCAGTTCGGCATTTTTATCAAACCCGGCGGCAAGGCCTACCGGGTTTTTAAACTTAAGGCCAAAAACGTCGCGCTCCAGCCGCCTGTCATCCGCCCCCCAAAGGGCCTTGCTTAACGCTTTACCGCCCGGCAAACGGTTAAAACGCTTAAGGTTGCGGGTAACAAAGTAATGCACGTTCTCCGGGTCGAACTGAAACAACAGGGGTTTAAGCAATTGATACATGGCGCAAATTTATCGTTTTTCGCTAATCAATATATTGATTAAAAAGATTATTGTACTTTAGGCATAACCAATTAAACTACCAGGCTTAACTTAAAATGAAAGATCATACTTCAAACTCCCGCCGTAATTTCATCAAAAATACCGCTATGGGCGCAGTTGCGGCTCTCAGCATACCGCAAATTGTATCCGCCGCTGTTACAGCACCTGCCGGCAAAAAAATACAGCTGAATAAGGACGATGTAATTTTATTTCAGGGCGACTCAATTACCGACTGGGGCCGCGACCATAATAAAACCACGCCTAATGATACCGGGGCCCTGGGCAACGGCTATACTTTGCTTGCCGCAGGCGAACTGCTGGCCAGGTTTCCCGAAAAAAACCTGCAGATCTACAACAAGGGCGTAAGCGGCAACAAGGTTTACCAACTGGCCGAAAGATGGGATACTGATTGCATTGCCCTTAAACCAACCGTAGTAAGCATCCATATAGGCGTAAATGATTTTTGGCATACGCTTACCAGCGGCTACACCGGCACTATTGAAACTTACATCAACGACTATAAAAAACTGTTAGACCGCACCAAAGCAGCCTTGCCCGGCGTAAAATTCATCATCGGCGAGCCCTTTGGTCTTACAGGAACCAAATTTGTTGATGCCAAATGGTACCCCACGTTTGATCTGTTCCGCAAGGCGGCCCGCGATATTGCCACGCAGTACGATGCGCCGTTCATCCCCTACCAAACCATATTTAATAACGCCCTTAAAAGCGCGCCGGCCACCTACTGGACGCTGGATGGCGTACACCCCAGTATTGCCGGCGAAAAGCTAATGGCACAGGGGTGGATGGAAACATTAAAGGGTTAGCGATTAGTTAATTGATGATCAGAGAGATGATCAGAGATTAGTTATTGGCATATTATCGTCACAAACACTAATCTCTGATCACTAATTCCCAATCTCTCCTTTTACCTCTCCCTGCAAAAACGTATCTTTGCGCCCGAAATGATAGCTATAAATAACCTTACGTTTGAGATTGGTGCGCGCGCCTTGTATGATGAAGCTAACTGGCATATAAAACCAGGCGAAAAAATTGGTTTGATTGGTGCCAACGGTACCGGTAAAACCACGCTTTTAAAGATCATTGTGGGCGATTATAAACCTACATCGGGCACCATATCAATGGCTAAGGACCTGACCATGGGTTACCTTAACCAGGATCTGCTATCCTATTCATCAGACAAAAACATTGTACATGTGGCCATGGAGGCCTTTGAGCGCCAGAACCAGCTGCACGACGAGATAGAGGTTTTGCTTAAAAAACTGGAAACAGATTATACGGAAGACCTGCTGCACAAACTAAGCGACAAGCAACACGAATTTGAGCTGCTTGACGGTTATAACATCGAATACAAAGCACACGAAATTTTAGCCGGCCTTGGCTTTAGCGAGGAAGATTGCCAGCGCAAATTAAGCACCTTTAGCGGGGGCTGGCGCATGCGTGTAATGCTGGCCAAGATTCTTTTACAGGCGCCCGATATCCTTTTGCTGGATGAGCCTACCAACCACCTGGACTTACCGTCTATCCAATGGCTGGAAGATTACCTGAAAGCGTTTAGCGGCGCTATCATCATCGTATCCCACGATAGGTGGTTTTTAGATAAGGTGATTAACCGCACGGTAGAGTCGCGTAAGGGCAAACTGAACGTTTATGCGGGCAACTATACTTTTTACCTGGAAGAAAAAGCACTGCGTGCCGAAATTCAGCGCGGCGAGTTCAAAAACCAGCAATCAAAAATAAAACAGGAGGAGCGTTTGATAGAGCGTTTCCGTGCCAAAGCATCCAAGGCAAAAATGGCGCAGTCGCGTATCAAGATGCTGGATAAGATGGAGCGTGTGGATGATGTGGATGATGAGAACCCGGAAGTGAACTTCAGTTTCAGGTTCAGCAAACAATCCGGCCGCCACGTAACCACCTTAGAGCATATCACCAAAAAATATCCTGCTATTGATATTCTGGATGACGCCGAAGCCATTATTGAAAAAGGTGATAAAATAGCCCTGATAGGTGCCAATGGCAAGGGTAAATCTACCCTGCTGCGTATTGTAGCCGGTGCCGATAAAGAATTTGGGGGTACTGCCGTAACCGGCCATAACGTATCCCAAACGTTTTTTGCGCAGCACCAGTTAGAAAGCCTGCACCTGGAGCACCAGATACTGCAGGAACTTCAATCATTCGCCCCAAAACATACCGATACGGAACTGCGCTCGATATTGGGATCATTCCTGTTCACCGGGGATGATGTATTTAAAAAGATCAAGGTACTATCGGGTGGCGAAAAATCGCGTGTGGCACTGGCCAAGGCATTAACCGCCGATGCTAACTTTTTAGTACTGGATGAGCCTACCAACCACCTGGATATGGCATCTGTAAACATCTTGATACAGGCGCTGCAACAGTACGAAGGTACGGTGATCGTGGTATCGCACGACAGGTACTTCCTGGACAATGTGGCCAACAAGATCTGGTTTATCGAAAACCAGAAAATAAAACAATACCCGGGCACTTACGCCGAGTATGATGAGTGGAACGCTAAACGCAAGTTAGACCCTAAAGCGGCTGCCCCTGCCCCTCAGCCAAAAAAGGAAGAGAAAAAGCCGGAGCCGGTTAAACAGCCGCAAAGCGAAAACAAAACTCAGCAGCTAAAAAAACTTAATCAGGACCTGACCAAAATGGAAGAGCATATTGCCGGCCTTGAAAAAGAAATAAAGCAATACGAAACCCAACTGGCAGATAACACCATATTTAACCAGGCAGACAGGCTAAAGCAGATAAACAATGATTATCAGCTTAAAAAAATGGAGCTTGGCGAGTACCAGCAAAAATGGGAAGCCCTGGCAGACCAGATCATGGAGCTGGAAGCCTAAGAAAGTACTTGCTGCTGCGGGCTTTCAGCTCGTGGTGTAGCAGCATGGTTAAGCTTTCAGCTGAAGTAAGCTGAAAGCTTACCTTGTGTCGTGTCACGGGTTACGCTGCCGCGAGCTTTCAGCTCGTGGTGTAGCATGGCTTCAGCTTTCAGCTGAAGTAAGCTGAAAGCTTACCTTGTGCCGTGTCACGGGTTACGCTTCGCTAAACCCGCGACAGCAAATAAACCCGCGACAGCAAATTACAGCAATTATAAATTCTACATAACGGGGCTTTTTTATATCTTGTGTTGATGAAAGCCTGCTGCTACACTTTGTTGTTTTGTTTTTTTATAAGCACATCCTGCCTTGCGCAAACCACGCCTTATGATAATAACGTTTACCGGCCCGAGATAAAAAGTGTTGAATTTTACAACTCAACCAAAACAGCTTCATTCCCGGTTATTGACCTGGGTGGTGGCGAAACCGTTACCCTGGGCTTTGATGACCTAAGCGGCGCCAGCCGTACTTTTAACTATACCCTGCAGCACTGCGATGCCACCTGGAACCCGTCGCGCCTTTCGCCTGCCGAATACCTGGAAAGCTTTACAGATGACCGGCTGAACGATTATACCTATTCATCGGCCACATTTCAAAAATACACGCATTACGAGATTAAGATTCCCAACCGCAACATCATCCCCAAAATATCCGGCAATTATATTTTAAAGGTTTATGAGGATGGCGACCAAAGCAAACTGATACTTACCCGCAGGTTATATGTTGTAAGCAAGCGGGTATCTGCAAGCGCAAATATCATCTCTTCAAACAACGTGGCCACCAGGCGTACCAATCAAAAAATAAATTTTACAATTGATTACAGCGGCTTACCGGTACAAAACCCAAATACCGATATCCGGGTGTTACTGATGCAGAATGCAAAGCCCCAAACCGGCCGGATGAACAATGTGCCGACTTACATTCGCGGTACGCAGCTGGTTTATAACGATGTAAATATTAATGATTTTGCAGGCCGCAACGAATTCAGGCATTTTGACACGCGTACGCTGAAACTTAATTCCGAGCGCATTGCAAAGATCTATAAAGATACCGCTAACACGGTTGTTTTACTGGGCGACCCAAGCCGCAACCTGCCAAACTATACCCTGTTTTATGATATCGACGGTAAATTCTACATTCTTAACCAGGATGGCAGCGACCCGCGACGGGATGCAGATTATGCACATATGTATTTTAGCCTTGCCGCCAACAAATCGCCGGAAGACGGCACCCCCTATATTGTTGGCCAGTTTAATGATTACAAGCTGGATGACCGCAGCAAACTAACTTTTGACAGCCGTGGCCGCTGGTACACCGACCTGTTGCTGAAACAGGGCGTGTACGATTACCAATATGTTTGGGTAAGTAACGCCACCCGCCAGCCAGACGATATTACCTTAGAAGGCAATTACTTTGAAACCGAAAACGAGTACCAGTTATTGGTTTATTACCGCCAAACGGGCTCGCGTTATGAGCAGTTGGTGGGTTATAGCTTATTAAGTACTGCCAGGCAATAGTCTTTGGTTTTCAGGCGGATACTTTCCTTGTAAATTTTATCTTTGCTGCATGAAAGGAAAATCGTCTAAAGAATCATTCACCATTATGAACGAACTGGTATTACCCAATGATACCAACACCCTAAACAATTTAATGGGGGGCCGTTTATTGCACTGGATGGATATCGCCGCTGCCATATCTGCACAAAAACATTGTAACCGCATTGTGGTAACTGCCTCTGTAGATAATGTTTCTTTTCAGCACCCCATAAAACTGGGGGATGTAATAACCATTGAGGCCAAAGTTTCGCGTGCATTTACCACATCGGTAGAAGTTAGGCTTGATGTATATGCCCAAAACATACCATCCGGTACGAAAGTAAAAAGTAACGAGGCTTACTACACTTTTGTGGCGCTTGACCAAAATGGCCGCACCATCCCCGTACCGCCGTTTGAAGCCGAAACACCTGAAGAGGTTGAGCTTTTTGAAGGCGCTTTACGCCGCCGCCAGCTACGCCTGATATTAGGCGGCAAAATGAAACCTAACGATGCTACCGAACTTAAAGCATTATTTTTTGGTGCAGAAAAATAGCAAACCAGCTTGCTGTTTAACACCGGGCGTATCTGATATATAAAAGCACAAAGGTCATAAAGAATAAATCTCTGTGACCTTTGTAAATTATATGCTTAATTTAATTAATCTGTTGTTACTCTCCTGCTATTTCCAGGATCCGGTCAAACTCTTCGCGGGTTACGGCCATTACCGATAGGCGGCCCTGCCTTACCAGGCCAATATCTTTTAAACGCTCATCTGCTTTGATCTGCTCCAGCGTTACGGCTTTTTTAAGGCTTTGTACGGGCTCCAGATCAACCACCACCCAGTTTTTATCGTCGGTGGTTGGGTCTTGATAGGCTTCTTTAACCACACGGGCAATGCCTACAATTTCTTTACCCTCGTTACTGTGGTACCACAGTACTAAGTCGCCAACCTGCATGCCGCGCAGGTTATTACGTGCCTGGTAGTTACGCACACCATCCCAAAAGGTACGGCCTTCCTGATTGAATTTTTCCCAGCTATATTTAAAAGGCTCTGATTTTACTAACCAATGGTTCATAGATAAAGTGCAGCCAGGGTGTTTAATACGCGCGATCCCTGATCATCCGCAAAGGTTAAAAAATGTGCTGACAAACTAAAATTTAATGTATTGTGATGACATGTAAAAACAATGTTATATCCCTTGGCATAAATTCAATAATTACGATCTTACTTTATGATAAGCAATGGCTTACCTGCATTGCTCTCCTTACTGCTAAGTTGTATGGCGGCATTTTTATTTGCAGCATCTTTTATTAATAAGCTAACCGTTTTATCAGCATTAAACTGAGCCCTTACGTAATTGGCAACATCAAAATCTACATAACTTAATTGGTTATTAACCACTGCACTGCTTAAAGCGATTGAGCCGCTTTGCGGGGCATTATTAAACACCAGGCCGGTTTCTGACCAGGCATCGTCATCTATACCATAGCAAGATAAGCTTACAGGGGATGAATTATCAATGTTTTTACCATAAACCCGCAACGTTGCCGATGATATCGAGGTGATATCGTTTAACAAAAACTTAAGATAAGCCGAACGAAAATAATTAACTGCCGCACCTTTTATAGTTAAAACGGTATCATTACCATAATTGGTTGAAGCAAAACTCCCGTTGCGAACAAAAGCATCCGCAGCGGGCAGCAGATCAACAGATGCCGTATTAATAACGGGTGTGCCTTTACGGTTTACATTAGAAAAGTTGCCGCCGGTATAATAAATTGTACCGTTTAACACTGCCGCAACCCCGGCAGACCTTGCTGCAGGCAGCGGTGTGAGCTGCGCCCAGGTGTTGGTAACCGGGTTGTAGGCAGCAACCTGGTTACTTAAAACATTATGGGATGTTTCGCCGCCAAGTACAATAAGCCTGTTACCATAAGTAATTACTGACGACGAAATATGGTCGACGCCGACAGGCATGTTGGCCAGATTTGTCCATACGTTGTTTTGTTCATCATAAACTTCCAGCGTTCTTTGCGTAACCGTATTGTCGTCCTGATGATGCGCACCACCTATGAAATAGATCTTTCCGTTTAAAACAGCCGAGCCGGGATGGTTTACCGCGTTGTTGAGCGGCGCCAGCGATTGCCAGCCTGCGGCCTGGTTATTTAAATCTAAGGCTAAGTGAATATTAATATCCGCACGCGCCATATTAGCCCCGCCCATATAATGAATTTTACCATTTAAATACTTTAATTGCCCGGCGGCCAGGGCCTGCGGCAAATCCGGCAACCGGGTGTAGGTATTGGTTGCGGTGCTATACTTCCAAACTTGCTTGGTACCAAAAACCTGCCCGGTACCTGCAGCGTTTGAAACATATCCACCGGCAAAATAAATATCTGTTCCATCGGTTGTTACGCCAACATGGGTTACCCCACCAAAGTTTGAGCCATACGGTTCATGAGGCAGGCTTTTAATAGCTGCCCACATATTGGTAACCGGGTCAAATACATAGGCACGCTTGGTTGGGGTCCATTGCGGCCTTTTATTAA
The DNA here is from genome assembly GCF_004378255.1 of Mucilaginibacter phyllosphaerae. Classification (GTDB taxonomy): domain Bacteria; phylum Bacteroidota; class Bacteroidia; order Sphingobacteriales; family Sphingobacteriaceae; genus Mucilaginibacter; species Mucilaginibacter phyllosphaerae. The sequence continues at coordinate 757,076 of NZ_SNQG01000002.1, read as the reverse complement.
TATCGTAGCCGCCAAAAATGTAAAGCTTTCCGTTTACAGCCTCGCCATGTATTTCGTGGGTACCTAAAGGCTGCCCTTTAACAGTGCCCCATGTTATTGCTGCAAAATCATCATTCGCATTGATAGCAACATCCTTATCCTCCTTATTACTTGATGCTGCATTAACAGTTGCCGGTGGCGCTTCTGTTTTTTTGCAATTTTGTAATGCTATCATTCCTGTAAGCATTATAATAATCAATGCTTTTCTCTTCCTTACACTCCAGCCCATTTTTAATTCAATATTAATTTTTACCATATGAGATATATTTTATCTCAACAGTTAAAAATAAAAGAATTTAAAACGACTAATTTACAAAGTAGTGAATTGTGCAAAATATGTGCAAGCGTGTGTACCCAGCCGGTTGTCAGATAATTTCATCCATGTGCATTACTCCAATTTATAATGCTTTGCAATGGATTATGGGGTATTTTAGTGCAGAATTTTAAACATCAATTCTTTCATCAAGCCACCGTGGCCGGTGTTTGATTCCACCCCTTTGCTTTTCAGATCGTACTCGCGCAGGTAACTGATCACCTGGAAGGTTTTACCAAGATTGTATCCCCTTGCGGCCTGTTCATAATCTTTTAAGAAATACGGGTTAACGCCAATTTCCCGGGCTGCATTTGATTTATCCTTAACGTAATGATAAGCCAGCACTTTGCTGAAAAAGTTATTTAAATTGCCTAACACCAATACAATAGGGTTTGCTTTGGGATTGGCCTCAAAATAATTAACGATCTGGTTAACCTTATAAGCATCCTTCCTGGTTAAAGCCGATTGCAGCTCAAACACATTATACTCTTTGCTTATGCCAATATTATCCTGTATCAGCTGCAAGGTTATTTCTTGCCCGGCGCTAATATTCAGCATCAGCTTATCCAGTTCGTTAGCTATTTTAGAAAGATCGTTACCCAGGTACTCTGAGAGCATGGCGGCGGCCTGCTGGTTAATTTTGTACTTTTTATCGGCTACGTAGCTTTCTATCCACCCCGGGATCTTACTATCATACAAAGCGGCCGATTCAAATATCAGCCCGTTCTTCTCTATGGCCTTGTACGTTTTTTTACGCTTATCAAACTTGCCATACTTATAACAAAAAACAAGCACAGTACTTTGCAGCGGGTTCTCCAGATAGCTAAGTATGGGGTTGATGCTTTTTTTATCGTCATCATCCCTGCCCCATTTCATGTCCTGCGCCTCTTTTACCATCACCACCTGGTAATCGCTCATCATCGGGTACCGTTTTGCAGCGTTTATGGCAGTCATGATATCGGTATCCTTACCGTATAATACGGTTTGGTTAAAACCCTTCTCCGCATCAGATAACAGGTTATGCTCGATGTAATTGCTCACCAGGTCGATATAATAAGGTTCCTCGCCGTGCAGCAGGTACACAGGTTTTAGTTTGCGGTTCTTAAGGTCTTTTATAATATCAGGAGCAGCCATCTGTAAAGTCAAAAGTAAAAAGTAAAAAGTAAAAAGCATTACATGTGGAATAATATTCCACATAAATAGCTATTGAAAAGACACTTTTGGCTTTTTACTTTTTACTTTTGACTTAATGTTACAGCCGCTTAACCTCCCGCCCTATCCGTTTAAGCTTACCGATGATAACGGGCAGCTTACACTTTTTGACGAGTTAAGAAAAAAAAACATCGTGCTTACGCCCGAGGAATGGGTACGCCAGCACTTTGTACAATACCTTATCAGGCAAAAACATTACCCAAAAACCCTGATTAAGCTGGAGGGAGGCCTTAAACTGCATGGCATGGCTAAACGTACCGATATTGTAGTATTTAATTCATCGGGCGAAAGGATCTTACTGGTTGAATGCAAAGCACCGGCCATTACCATTACTCAGGCCACCTTTGACCAGGCTGCGCGTTACAACATGGTGCACAAAGTGAAGCTAATGGCTGTAAGCAATGGCCTGATGCATTACTATTGCAGTATAAACCATGATAACGAAAGCTATAAATTTTTAGAGGAATTACCGGGATACCGGGATTTGTAGAAATTATACAGTAGCCACCAGGTTTTGAATTTTCTCCATCAATTCATCGGGCTTAAATGGTTTGGCTACATAATCATTCATACCGGCGCTGGTTACCTGGTCGCGTATATCAAAAAGTGCCGATGCGGTTAATGCGATGATAGGGATATTAGCCTTTGCAGGGTCTGTCATTTTACGGATCTCGATAGATGCATCAAACCCATTCATTACCGGCATTTGCAGGTCCATTAAAATAATATCAAAATTACCGTATTGCATTATCTCCACGGCGCGTTCGCCGTTTTCGGCAATGGTTGGCACAATGCTCCATTTAGAGAACAGCTTTTTCATCAGCATTACATTTACCGGGTTATCTTCGGCAATCAGTATGCGCAGGCCGCTGCCGGGGTTTTCAGCCTCCATGCTCATAAACTGCTGTAAAACAGGCTGCGTGTATGCGGGTTGCGACCGCACCTCAGAAACCGATGTGCCGCTGTTTTTAGTTGCAGCCAGCTCTGTTGATACCGGGAACTCCATATTAAACGAAAACTCAGACCCATGGTTGATCTTGCTGCTTACATGCATCTGCAGCCCCTGCAACTCCAGCAAACGCTTTACAATGGCAAGGCCTAAACCTGTGCCACCATATTGGCGGGTGGTAGTTATAGATTCTTGAGTAAAGGGTTCAAATATATTTTCCAGATTATTCTTTTTGATGCCTATACCGGTGTCCTTTACCGAAAAGCCAACGGTAATGTTGTTATGGCGATCTTCCAGGCAGGTTACCCTTACCCAAATATTACCTTCTGCGGTAAACTTAATAGCATTGCTTACCAGGTTAAATATAATTTGTGTTAAACGTGTTGGGTCGCCAAAAACAAGCTTACGCTGCAAAGCGCTGTCAATATCCAGCTTAAATAAAAGCCCTTTTTCTTCTGCTTTAATAATCTGGCCGCCACATATATTCTGCATCAGATCTGCCAGGTTAAACTTGATCTTTTCGAATACAATTTTTCCGGATTCTATTTTATTAAAATCGAGCACATCATTCACAATAGCCAGCAGATTGTTGGCCGAAAACTTCAGGATATCCAGGTTTTCGCTCTGATCCGGCCGCGGGCTGTTCATCAGCAGCAGGTTGCTCATACCTATTACCGCGTTAAGCGGTGTACGGATCTCATGAGACATGGTAGACAAGAACTCCGATTGTACCTGAGATGATTTTTCGGCCTTTTCTATCGCTTTTTCAAACTTAATATTAAGCGCAGCCTGTTCTTCGCCGGTATCTTTTAGCTGCTTCATATTTTTTAAGAACGCCGTGTAGAAATGGCTATGAATAAATATGATGAGTATAAAGTTGGCAAACACCGCTATAATGGTAGTTGATTCGTCGGCCCGTTCGGGTTTAAAATCCATAAAATAATTATGGTCATACTTCATCACCATAAAAATGAGCACCGGCAACAAGTTGAGGAGTGAGTAAAACATTCCCCAATTTTGCCCAAGCATGTAAAAGCTAAACACAATTACCAATATTATTACTTGTACAGTAATAATATTTACATCCTGTAAAATAACAAAAACCGTAGCCAGGTTTACCATTGTACCAATAACCAGCAAAAGATGCGATATGGTGCGCCAGTGCGGCTTAAAGGTAAGGTATTTAAAAAGGGCGGTTATTGCTATTAAAACGCCGCCTGCGGTAAGCGTCATAACGTGCAGGCCTTGCAGGTAAATACTTAAAAATAAAGCACCTACACCTACAATTGCCAGTAAAAAACCAAAATAAAGTAAACGAATACGTGCCTGATCAAGGATAGACAGGTCGCGGGTTAATATTTTATTAATTGAAAAATTAAAAAAACTCACTTGTTTACTACGGTTTTAATATCAGGCCAACTAAAATAATAATTTGGTGGTATAATATACGCAATATTATTATTCGGGTATTTATACTGCCCAATATTATACAATTAACCTGCCAGTCCGCGTAAGCTGTCTTCAACAATCTTTAGTTTAGCTTCTGCATCAGCTTTCTTCTTTAATTCGTTATCAATAATTTCGGGCTTTGCATTTGCCATAAAACGTTCGTTATTAAGCTTTGCATCAACTGATCTTAAAAAGCCGCTCAGATACTCTTTCTCTTTTTGCAACCTTTCGCGTTCGGCGTCAACATCTATAGCTATGTTAAGCGTAATAAAAAACTCATCGGTGCCGGCAATAAAACTGCTTGCACCATTTACGGCATCGTTTACCAGGCTAAGATCGTTAACGTTACCCAGTTGTTTTATGATGGTTTTATAGCCGGAATAATCAATAGCTGAATTTGCCTTTATCGCCAGGGGCAATGCTTCTTTTGGCGATAGCTGATTGGTATCGCGGGTATTCCTTATTTTTTCTACTACCTGCTTAATAACCTCAATTTCCGCAATCAACTGTGTATTAACTTCGCCGTTTACAGGCAGTTGTGCCACTATACAGCAATCCATTTCGGCACGGGTGCCAAACAGTTCATCATGCCAAAGTTCTTCGGTTAAAAACGGCATAAACGGATGCAGGGCCTTTAAAATATCTTCAAAAAAAGCTACGGTAGCCTGGTACGTTTCGGCATCGATCTTTTGTTTTTCTACACCCTGCTGATAGGCCGGTTTAACCATTTCCAGGTACCAGGCGCAGAAATCGTCCCAAACCAGTTTATAAGTGTCCATCAGCGCCTCTGATAAACGGTACTGGGCAAAATCGTGCTCTATTTCGGTTAAAGCCTGGTTAAAACGGCTGCCAAACCAGGCAATAGCCGTTTGGTTGTTTGATGTTAAACTTTCGTCTACTTCCCAGCCTTTTACCAGTTTAAAGGCATTCCAAATTTTGTTAGCAAAGCCGCTACCCTGTTTGCAATATTTCTCGTCAAACATCAGGTCGTTACCGGCAGGCGAGCACAACAGCATACCTACGCGCACACCATCTGCACCGTATTGAGCAATCAGGTCAAGAGGATCCGGCGAGTTACCTAATGATTTAGACATTTTACGGCCCAATTTATCCCTCACAATACCTGTTAGATACACATTGCTGAACGGCTTTTGCCCACGTAACTCATGGCCGCTCATGATCATCCTGGCCACCCAAAAGAATAAGATCTCGGGGGCGGTAACCAGGTCGTTTGTTGGGTAATAATAGTTGATCTCGGCATTATCCGGGTTACGCACACCATCAAAAACCGATATTGGCCACAAGCCCGATGAGAACCAGGTATCCAATACGTCCTCGTCCTGTGTCAAATCATTTATGGTTAACGAAGCATCAATCTTTTGAGCCTCTGTTAAAGCTTCCTCTTTAGTTTTGGCAACCACAAATTCGCCGGTTGGCAGATAGTAGGCCGGGATCTGCTGGCCCCACCATAGCTGGCGGCTGATATTCCAATCGCGCACGTTCTCCATCCAATGGCGGTAGGTATTCACAAACTTCTCGGGGATCAGTTTCACATCGCCATTCAATACATACTGTAACGCAGGTTTAGCCAGCTCGGGCATTTTGCAGAACCATTGCATAGATAACTTTGGCTCAATAGCAGCATTGGTACGCTCGCTGTAGCCTATCTGCGAGGTGTAATCTTCTGTTTTTTCCAGCGCGCCTGCTTCTTCCAGCAAAACAGCAATTTTTTTACGGGCGATGAAACGGTCTTCGCCTACCAGTATCTGCGCTTTTTCGTTCAGCGTGGCATCATCATTTAAAATATCAATAACGGGTAGCTTGTGTTTCTGGCCAAGTTCATAGTCATTCAGATCATGCGCCGGGGTAACTTTTAAGCAACCGGTACCAAAATCCATGGTCACATACTCGTCCAGTATAACCGGGATCTCTCGGTTTATCAGCGGGATGAAAACTTTTTTACCATGCAAATGGGTGTAACGCTCGTCATTGGGGTTGATACAGATAGCTGCATCAGCCATAATAGTTTCGGGGCGGGTGGTGGCAATGGTTAAGTGACCGTCTTCTCCCGATACTTTATAATTTATATAATAAAGCTTTTGATTTACCTCTTTACGGATAACCTCTTCATCGCTAACGGCGGTTTTACCTTGCGGGTCCCAATTAACCATGCGTATGCCGCGATAGATCCAGCCCTTTTTATGCAGATGAACAAAGTAATCTATTACAGATTCGCTCATGTCCTCGTCCATCGTAAATTTGGTACGCTCCCAATCGCAAGAGGCGCCTAATTTTTTGAGCTGATCTAATATGATACCACCGTATTTCTCTTTCCACTCCCAGGCGTATTTCAAGAAATCTTCGCGGCTCAGGTCTTTTTTGCTGATGCCGCGTTCTTTCAACATGGCTACAACTTTGGCCTCTGTGGCAATACTGGCATGGTCGGTACCTGGTACCCAGCAGGCGTTTTTACCTTTCATGCGGGCGCGGCGGATCAGTACATCCTGTATGGTATTGTTTAACATATGGCCCATGTGCAGCACACCGGTTACATTTGGCGGCGGGATAACAATGGTGTAAGGTTCCCTGTCATCAGGCACTGATCTGAAAAAGTTATGTTTTAACCAGTAACTGTACCATTTCTCTTCGGTTTCTGCGGGCGAATAGGTTTTTGCAATACTCATAGCCAGCAAAAATAACTATTTGGCGCTAATTGAAAACAGCTATCTGCTACCAGAATTAATTATGTGGAACAATTATAAATTACAGTGTACAAAACTATAATAACAATATTTTTATGGCGTAACGTTTATATTATATAACTAATGCACCGAAGATGAAAACATTACCCATAAATCGTTTTTTGGCCGCGTTTATCAAAATGTCCCGGCTATCGTTTGTGATCAACTGGTTTAATAAATAAGCCAGTATCTAATTCCTACATAGATTGTAATTTATCTGATTACTCAATTACTCCTGCCTGCAGCTAACCAAGCCATATCTTTACTTCCCTCCTACATTCACATTTCCAACCATTCAACTAAACGTATATCTTTGCGGCACTGACACGTTATATGATAGTTCACCAGTTTTACGACAAAGGTTTGGCGCATGCTTCTTACGCCATTATCCGCACGGGCCGCATGATTGTTATCGACCCTGCCCGCAACCCGCAGCCTTACTATGACTTTGCCGCCCTGCACCATGCAGATATTACAGGGGTTATTGAAACCCACCCCCATGCCGATTTTGTAAGTTCGCACCTGGAGATCCACCAAACTACCGGCGCCGTTATTTATGTAAGCAAACTTGCCGGTGCCGCTTACCCCCATGAAACTTTTGATGATGGCGATTTTATCCAACTGAATGATATCAAACTAAAAGCCATAAATACCCCCGGCCACTCGCCCGATTCTATTTGTGTGTTATTAGAAGATGAGACCGGCCGCCATTGCGCCGTATTTACCGGCGACACCCTGTTTGCAGGCGATGTTGGCCGCCCCGATCTGCGCGAAAACGCCGGCAATATTACCGCCAAAAAAGAGGAACTGGCCCGCCAGATGTACCACAGTACCCGCGATAAGCTGATGGTTTTACCCGCAGATGTTACGGTTTACCCGGCACATGGCCCCGGCTCGCTTTGCGGTAAAAGCATGAGCCCCGATCTGCAAACCACCATTGGTAAAGAATTGAGGGATAATTATGCCCTGCAACTGATGAACGAGCTGGATTTTGTGAAAGTACTTACTGCCGACCAGCCCTTTATGCCCAAATACTTTGGTTATGATGTAGAAATGAATAAAAACGGCGCGCCAAATTTTGAGGAAAGCATAGGCATGGTTAACCGCCCATCTGCAGGTATTATATTTGAAAAGGATGCTCTCATCATTGATACACGTATTAAAGAGGCTTACCGGAACGGGCATGTAAACCATTCTATCAATTTGCAGGACGGCGAAAAATTTGAGACCTGGCTGGGCTCTGTTATTGGCCCTGATGAGCCATTTTACCTGATAGCCGCTACTGATGAAGAACTGGAGATCATCATTAAAAAAACGGCAAAAATAGGTTACGAGCAAAACATTACCGCAGCCATACTTACCCCTGTAAATGCAACGGAACGATCACCTAATATTGACTACGCCGATTTTAAAGCCCATACAAACCACTATACAATTATCGACGTGCGGAACTGGGCGGAGATAAAAAGCGGCAAGATCTTCAGTAATTCCTTGACTATCCCATTACCCGAATTGCGCGAACGCGTTGGCGAAATACCTGCCGATAAACCTATAATAGTGCATTGCGCTGCCGGCTACCGCTCGGCTGCTGCTGTGGGGATCATTGCTTCGGCCATAAACAACGTACCAGTTTATGATTTAAGCGATGCGATAAACGAGTGGAAATAAAGCCCGGTTTTGTTTCTTAATGCTGCTGTTTACAGCCTGTTAGGCGCCCCTATTAAATACTCCATAACCCCGGCTGATCGCGGTAATGGCTTATGTTTTCAATAATTTCTTCCACTTCATGCGATGTCAGTTCTTCGTAGCCGTCGGCAGTGTAAGTAAATAATTTTCCGGGGTCTTCAAACGTAATAAAGCCCAGATAGGTTGGGTCGGTTTTTGTTTCGAGTAAAAGTTCACTTTCCTGGCGGTGCTCCTGTTCTTCGTTCAGTTCACCATTATTATATATATTATAAGTGTAAGTTAACACGGGGTGCCCGTTTACCTCTGCCTGGGTATTAGGTATAACCTTTATAGCTCTATCGTTTCCAACGGTAAAAAATATAGGCGTCATAATAATTAAATCTCCTTATAAATTACAACTCTTAATTTAAAAGGTTTGCCGGATACGGTTGATTTTAAAATATAAAAAAGACGAAAACAGCTGAAAAAGAAAAATTATTGATCTATAAAAATTTAAACGCTTTAAAAATAAACCGTTTATTTATTATTTTAGGGCTACACTAACCCTGATACAATGACCACCACCACCGTTGCCGAACCTGCCTACTGGTCGCCCGGGCGCAAAATAGCCCTGCGCTTTTTCTTTATCTTTTTTATCCAGTACATTATTTTTAACCCCAACGGCGTACTCCCTAATATAGATAAGCTATATGAAATATATATCGAGCCTATCCACAAATTAATTGTTTGGATAGGTGCGCACATACTCCGCTTAGATAAACCTATAACCGTATTTACCAACGGCAGCGGCGATACCACTTATGATAACGTGCTGCTGCTGTTCGGCTTCTTTTTAGCTGTTGCCGGTAGCCTGATATGGACCCTTGCCGACCGTAAAGCGCGTAATTACAACAACTTGTTTTATTGGCTAACTGTAATTGTTCGTTATTATGTGGCCATTACCATGGTAACCTATGGCTGTGTAAAAATAATTAAACTACAATTCCCCGGCCCCACGCCCGACAAGTTGCTGCAGCCTTTTGGTAATGCATCGCCCATGGGTTTAGCCTGGACATATATGGGCTACTCTACCGGGTTTAACTACTTTACAGGTATGGCCGAATTTTTATGCGGCATATTATTATTCTTCCGACGCACGGCTACATTGGGTGCCATCATCGGGTTGGTAGTGGCCGGCAATATTATGGCTATAAATTATTGTTTTGATGTGCCGGTTAAGCTGCTATCTACCATGCTGGTTGTGATGTGCGCCTACATCCTGAGCAAGGATTTCATCAGGCTGCTAAACTTTTTCATTTTGAATAAACCCGCCCAGCCCGCCAATCTGGGTCGCCATCAGTATAAAAAACGCTGGAAAAACATTACCCTAACCACTGTAAAATATATACTGGTTATTTATACTGTTGCCATGAGTTTTTATGGGGATGTGCAAGCCAGGACCCAATACGGCGACCTTGCTCAAAAGCCGCCTTTGTATGGCATCTACAACGTGCAAAGTTTTATCCGGAATAAAGACACTATCCCGCCGCTTAAAACCGATACCACGCGCTGGGATAAACTGGTAGTAAGTTACGAAGGCAGGGCAAAAGTAATTATGAGCGACGACACCAGCCGTACGCATGATTTTAAAATAGACACTGTTAAGCATACTATTGCCATGTATAGCTACTCGGATACTTCGGCTAAATCCTTTTACAAGTACAGCCAACCAAACAAAGACCTCTTAGTACTGAAAGGCACCCTAAAAAAAGATTCGGTAACCATCAATCTTAAAAAATTCGACATCAATAAATTCAGACTGATCAATCGGGGTTTCCATTGGATAAACGAGTATCCGTATAACCGGTAATATCAAATATTGGCTCATCAGGGTGTTCACGTTCACGGCGTGAACACTCAACAATATCAGCAAACAACTCATTATCAAATATCTAAAAAATAGTGTGCTGCGAATATAGCGCCACCAAAACATGTAAACAAAAAGCGGGTAACATAAGGCATTCTAATCCCAGGTAAAAAACAAGAACGCCTGCCGGTTACCCGGCAGGCGTTTTGATTAAATATAAAGAACGAGTGAAAAAGAATTTCCGTTAGAATGCGTAGCGCAAACCAAATTGCATTTGCCAGCGCGATGCGAACAGATCGACTGAATACGGCACACCCGGATCTGCAAAGGTGTATTTAGGATAAGTTGTTGCTGCCGAACCAAATGACGGTGTTGTTTTTGGCGTTAAGCCAACACTTGCAGTTGAATTGAACGTATTAGCCGAGAAATAATACTGGCCCCAGTTTTTGTTCAACAAATTGGTTAGGTTAATAATATCATAGGTAAAGGTTAGTACCTGCTTGCGTTTACCGCTGCCAAACTTAAAGTCCTGCGCAAAGCGGAAATCGAGGTTATTGTTCCACGGGGTGAAGGCGGAGTTACGCTGGGTAAACTCACCGCGGCGCGTTTTCAGGTATTTATCCTTATCTATAAAGTTATCAAATGCGGCTGCCTGCTGTACTGCTGTTGCACCGCCTGCAATGTCGCTAAAAAAGTTTACGGTTTCGCCTACTTTAGGGATGTAAGCTAAACTAACCTGCTGCCCGGTACCGTCAATCGCTTTTGGATAGATCCCGTAGCTGTATGGGTTACCTGTTTGTGCGCTCAGGAAGAAAGTAAAGTTAGCCGTGTATTTTTTTTCTCTATCCCAGTTAAGCACATAATTAATGTTTGATACAATGCGGCTGCGGATATCAAAGTTTGAATTAGCCAGGCCGGGGTTATTGGGATTAAGCGCCTGGTTTAGCTGCCAGTTAGATTCCATAGAGTTACGGATACCGTTGGTAACATCTTTAGAATGCCCGTAAGTATAAGCTACAGATGCGTTTAACCCAAACGGGAAGGATTTGGCAACCTGTGCTGTTAAGCTGTAACGGTACCCCTGGTTGGTATTTGATAACAGGTAAGCATTGGTATAAGATGTATTAACTTTTTGATTAACAAATATCGGCTGCTGTTTATTGGCATCATAAGGATAATAAGTAACACTATCCTTGGTATTTACCTGCTGAAACTTAAGATCGTGAATCACTTTGGTATAAATGGCCTCTACGGTAAACTTCCATCTGTCGGCAGTGGTATAATCATACGCTAAATTTGTGCGCCATACCTGCGGCATTTTAAAATGGTTGTCAATCAAATCTACCTGTGTTGGGCCTGTTGCGCTTGTATTGGCAGCGGGGTTTGTTTGCTGGTTAACATAGCCTAAACCACCATTGGCAGGTGCCTGTACCGGGTTTGTACCCGGTGTAATTGGCGCTGCAGTTGTTGGGCTGCGGTCATAAGCGCCATAGGTATTACCGTTGTTGTAAAACGCATAACCAAACCATGCAAAGGGCACACGGCCGGTAAATAAGCCGCTACCACCACGCAGTATGGCTGTTTGGTCGCCATTGATATCGTAGTTAAAAGATACGCGGGGGTTTATTTCTACGTTGTTTAAATAATTGTTTTTAATATCTGCAGGTTTGGTATAGGTAAAGGTGTTGCCGTAATTAAGGTCAACCGGGGCGTTGATGGTTTTGGTACTTAAGGGTTGTTTGTTAGGTACACCCGCATAATCAAAACGTACACCGGCGGTAAGTTTAAAATTATCGCTCAACTGGATCTCGTCCTGCCCGTAAAAGCTCATTAAGTTTACTTTAAACTGCGCTGAAGGGTTAGCTAAAATATAATCGCGCGTGTTATTAGTATAGTTATAATTAGCACGTGTACGCGATGGGTTATTGGCTAAAAAGTTGGCCACGCTGCTGTAGGCGATACGCCCGTTCCAGGCGTTTACAAAGTTGTAGGTAATGTCATAAAACTCATTATGCGTACCAAATGTCCAGGTGTTTTTGCCCGATGTAAGGGTTAAGTTATCCGTAAATTCGGTAGTTTTTTGGCGCATATCAAATATGGCGGCTTCCCTGTCGGTGCCTAAAAATATGGTTGTACCCGGGGTGTTACCGGTTATTTCTATCTGCGGCAGGGCCGGGTTTGAGTTTGGTGTACGGAAATCATGCACGTTAGAGTAACCTACAACCAAACTGTTGTTTAATGAATTACTTAACCTTGATTTTAATTCGGCTACGGTAGAGCTGCTGTTGTTATGCGATGTGTAATCGATATCGCTGAAACGGAAGTTTTGCTGGTCGCGTTCCAGGTTTGTAGCGGTAGACGAGATGGTGTTATTGCGAATGGTTAACTGGTTTTTATCGTTGATGTTCCAATCTAAACGGTTAAAGTATTTGTTTGACCGTGAGAAGATGGAGGTGTTGCCATAAGTACCGGCATCAAAACCATAATCGGCCATTTTGTTTTTAATATTGATGGCATCCTGCAGGGTAAGGATCTTGGCAGAAGCTGCCGTGCCGGCTGCTGCAATAACAGGGTCTTGCCGGCGGGCAATTTCTTCGTTGGTAAAAAAGAATAGTTTGTTTTTTAGGATGGGGAAGCCCAAACGGATGCCTGTTTGATAATCATGAAAAGTTGACGGCAGGCTTGAACCATCGCCGCCGGATGCTGCCTTGGCGTTATTGGGCCCTACCAGGAAAGCGCCGCGGCCATAACCGTAAACCGACCCGGTAACGTCATTTGTACCGCTGCGGGTTACTGCGTTGATACTACCACCAAGCACGTTGCCTATTTTAATATCATAAGGCGCAACCAGCACCTGGATATCCTGTATAGCATCTAACGATACCGGGCTGGTACGGGTACTGCTGCCCACCTGCCCCGATGCATTGTTTTGCCCACCTAATGACGGACTGAAGCCGATAGCATCGTTATTGATTGCACCATCAAGTGTTACGTTGTTGTAACGGTAATTGGTACCCTGAAAAGAATTGTTATTGCTTTGCGGGGTTGCACGGGTAAGATCTTGCAGGCTACGATTGATAGACGGCATATTTTTGATTTGGTTTTGGCTGATGCGTGTGCTGGCGCCTGTTTTGGTGCCGCCTGCATTACCTACAATACGCACTTCTTTTAACGTAGTGGTTTCATCGGCCAGAATAAAATTATAGGTTGCACTGCCTAAAGATAGCGTAACATCGGCATGCTCATCTTTTTTATAGCCCACAAAACTGGCACTTAAAGTATAAGGGCCACCTGGGTTAACATTAGGTATGGTATAGCGGCCATCGGCATTCGTTTGCGACCCGTAGCGGGTGCCGGTGCTGTTGTTTAAAACAGATATGGTTACGCCCGGCATGGTTATACCTTTGGCATCAACAACCTTGCCGCTGATAACAGCCGTTGTGATCTGCGCTTTAACACCAGCTGTTATCAGCAGGGCTAAAATGATCAGGTAAAATTTTTTCATTTTTTTGAAGGGGTTTTATTTCCGTCAAAAGTGCCCCGGTAATATTACGCGCCTGTTAAGCAAGCATTAGAATGGCATTAGAATAGCTTAAGCAATGTTAAATTAATGTTTACTGAATTTAACTGCAAACCACAAAAAAAGCGGCTACCCGTTTGGATAGCCGCTTTTGAATAGTATAGTTTTTAATTAATTTACAGCACCTGGTGTAGTGTATGGTAACACTTGCGGGTTGTAGTTAGCCCAGCCAGCGCTCCAGTCATCAGTACCAAAAGCACCGCGGTAAGCTACTTTATCAAAGAAAGTATCGGCAATTTTTGTATCGCTATAAATTGCACCTGTTGCAGCAATTGAACCTGTTTTAACAGTAAATACAGGTGTGCCGGGCAATGCAAAATCTGATGAGAATTTAAAAGGATCGTTGATCAAAGCATCAGCATATTTAGCGGCATCAAAAACATTGTTAAGCCTTAAAGTTGCTTCAAATAATGATTTGTTTTCGCCCTTTACTTCATTGCTTTTTTTATTGCAACCATAAATAATGTTGTTGGCAAAACCTATACGGCCGGCTACAAAGTTTGCAGATGTTGCACCGGCTGTGGTTACTTTAGAATCATCAATGTAAATACCTTCCTGGAAACCAGAGAATACAGAGTTAAAGATGCTTTCTGAAGAGTTACGACGGATCTGTGCTGCATGCTGGTGGTTAGCATTTACCGTAGGTAAAGTTGCACCTGCAGTTGAAGGCAATACCGGGCCTAACAGCGTCATGTTTGAAAATATAGCCGTAGTTTGCGGTGTTTTGTTTGAACCGTCTTTATCATTGTCAGATTCGAATGCGTTTGAACCGGATACATCGGCAATTGTTGGGTAACGTTGTGCTAAACCAAACTGCACTTTACCAGAGAAACCGTTGTCCGTATCAAAATCATCATCTAAGCTGCCGATAGCTAACAGGTGTTTTGCGTTTACAGAACCACCAAACCACTCGTAAGCGTCATCGCCAGAACGATAAACTTCTACGTACTCAATAGTAGTACCAGAACCTACGCCGCCAAAAGTGATACCGTTAATTTCGTTATCAGGAGAAAAAGGTACACCTGCATACTCAACACGTACATATTTAATAGTACCCGAGTTGTCGTTAGCTACAGTACCACCGTACTGAATGTATTTGGCAGCATTGCCTTTAGCATCTAAACCACCTTCGATGTTTACGTTATCACCAGAGTTTACAGGTGCTTTACCTAAAAGGATTAAACCGCCCCAGTCGCCTGCGGCACGTGTGCCGGCAGCAAATGATGAAGTAAATACTATAGGCTTGCTGGCTGTACCAACTGCCATGATCTTAGCACCCCTGGTAATAATTAAAGTACCTTTGGTTGCTTTGTCGCCTTTAACAATTGTACCCGGCTCAATGGTAAGTGTAGCGCCTTCTGTAACGTACACAAAGCCTTTAAGGGTATAAATTTTGTCTGCTGTCCAGGTAGTGTTGGTAGCAATATCACCACTAACCTCAACCGAAGTGCTGGTTTGTACGGGTGGTACAACAACCGGATCAATAGTAGCTTCCTTTTTAGAGCAAGAACTTGCCAGGATAACTGCGCTTAGCGCTAAAAATAATAATGGTTTTTTCATGTTTGCTTATTGTTCGATTTTTATCAAATTTCGGCTACTTGTATTAAGCCTGCATTAAGCGGCGTTTAACAAATAACTTATTGTAAACTATTTCTTAAAATGTGTAATTAAATGACAGTGCGTAGTTTGAACCTATGTTATAGTTTCTGAAGATGTTGCCCTGGCCGGATGGAACGTATGGTTTGCCATCAAGCTCATAGGTAAAATTGTAGTTGTTATGCAAAATATCGCTGCCGCTGAATTTGATCTCGCCGCGGTTTTTGATCACCTTGTAACCCACCTGAAAATCTAACACATTACGCGGGCTTTCATACACGCTTGAGTAGGTTTGGCCACCGGCGTAAAAAATTCTTTTACCAAGGCGGTTAAACAATAGGTTTAAGGATAATTTGTTATCTAATTCGGTGTGGGATATACCGGCATTGATCACATAAGGCGATTGGCCTACCAGCGGGCGTTTCTTTTCTAAACGCTCATCTTTTGCCGATACAACATCGGGGTTGGTAACCTGCGATTTGTTGAAAGAAAAGTTAGCATACGCTGTGGTATTTTTAAAGAACTTGCTGTCGTTAACAAAATCAAGTGCTTTGCGGGCCTCCAGTTCAAAGCCATAAACATAGGCAGATTTTGAGTTAAAGTAACTGATGGTGGTTGATGAGTTTTGATCATCTATATAAGGCTCGATAGCATTCTGAAACCTTTTGTAGAAGGCCGATACCGAAAATATCTGGCCTGCCGACGGGTAAAATTCGTACCTTAAATCGGCATTATCAATGCTTGTTCTTTTCAAAGCAGGTTCGCCCTGTACGGTTGCCAGCAACTCATAATCATAGTAGGCAAAATTTGCAAGCTCCCTAAACTCGGGGCGGGCAATAGTGCGTGCGTATGATGCCCTAAAGTTTGCTTTAGGCGTTAAAGCGTAGGTAAAGTTTACAGAGGGCAAAAAGTCAAGATTATCTAAGTTAACCTTTGCTTTGGTTTTGTCGGCACTCTCCAGGTTAAGGTCAAACTTTTCTACACGCAAGCCATAAACTATACGTACTTTTTCACCAATCTTGCTGTCTAACATAGCATAGGTTGCATTGGTTAAACTATTAGCGGTGTACCTGTCTGTAGGGTTTGATAATTCATCCAGGTTGTATAAACCTGCATTAATGGCGTTTTGGCCAAACAGGGTTTCAATAGGCCTGGTTAAAATATCGCTGGCATTTGGATAGTTAGGGTTGTTGGTATTAAGCACCAAACCTAAAAACCTTGCACCAAATGTCCTGTCGCGGTATTGCGAGTTAAGGCCCACTTTAAGCGTACTTTGTTTAAACAGATTTACCGGCAGGCTGTAATCAACCTTACCCGAGTAAATATTCTCGTTCAGGTGCGAAAAGAAACGGGCGTTCTCTTTTTGTAAACCTGTAACCTGGGCAACGTAATCGCCGCCGTTAAGGCTTTTGTAGTTTACTTTTCTTTGATCGGGCTGGTCGTTCACAATATTGCTGTAACCCAGGTTCCATTTAATTTTTGAATTTTTTTCGCCCAGGGCATGCTCACCTTCTACTGTTGATTTGAACAAGGCTTTAGTAAGCAAATCATAAGCGTAAAAACGGTTATCGCTTGATGTGCTTAAGTTTGTACCCGTACGGTAAGTAAACTGATCATCTAAAATACGGTTGTATAAGTTTTTAAAGGTGATCTTGTTTTTACCGAAGCTGTAGGCAAAATTTGCTAAAGCACCAACGTTGGTAGAGAACTTATATAAACTGTTATGATAATCATAATCATTAAACCGCTGGATCAGATCAGGTGTAATGTTTTGCGAATTACGGTAGGTTAAAGCTACTGTAGTACCAAAACGGTTTTTGTTTGCGCCTATCTCTTTTACGTTACCAATGGTTAACTGGTAATTTTGTGTAGGCAGCGCTTTGTTTGTATAAACGCTAAAATCGTTATTAAGGCTGTTGATGGATTGTATATTACGTGTACCGGTTACCTGTTTATTAACAATCTGTTCGGTACTTGGGAAATTTGCAACCAGTTTACGGCTGCCATCGTCAAAAGCAAAATAATCGCTTGTGCTGCGGTAACCGCTTTTAAAATCTTTAAATGTACTTAAGGTATTATAGCCCGCGCCAACGCCAATGGTAACAAAATTTTGGTCGGGAATATCTTTGGTCATAATCTGCACGTTACCGCCTGCAAAGTCGCCTGCTATATCAGGGCTTGCTGTTTTACTGATAACGATGTTATCAATAAGGTTTGACGGTACAATGTCAAAAGAGAAAGCTTTGCGGTTAGGCTCGGTACTTGGCAGCGGTGCGCCATCAAGCGATGCGGTGTTGTAGCGGTCGCTCAAACCACGTACAACCACAAACTTATTGTCTTGTATGGTTGTGCCGCTTACACGCTTAAGTACATCGCTGGTATTCCTGTCTGGTGATTTACGGATCAGTTCTGAAGATATCCCATCAGATATAGATACACTGTTTTTTTGAATGGCATACAGCGCACCTACTGATTCCTGACGGTATGTGGCTTTGATCACCACCTCATTCAGGGCTTTTGACTCGGCCTGGCCAACGGTTATATCAAGCGGGGTATTGCCGCCCGCCTTAACTTCAATATCAGAAATGGTTTTACTTTGATAGCCAATGTATCTTACCAGTATGGTGTATCTGCCGGGCTCAAGGCCGCTTATTACATAATGGCCCTCAACATCGGTAGCGGCAGCTTTTGTGGTGCCTTGTATGTTAACGGTTGCCCCTATTAAGGTTTCGCTGGTTTTTTGATCGATAACCTTACCAGAGATGCGGCCTGTGGTTTGGGCAAATAAATTGCCCGCACTTAGTGCTAAAACGAATAGAACGATGATTGCGGATAAAACTTTTTTCACGTGTATTAATTTAATACCGCAAAACTATTACCGCGATGTTAGTTGAATGTTATGCGTTTATTACCATAAACGCCACTTCATATTATCCCAATGTTAACGAGGGGCTTAAACACGCTGTTAACCAGCTTTTTGCTTATCAGTTAAGTTATGCTGCTTCAATTCCTGCAGCTCAATTTCGTAGGCCCGCATACGGGCGTGCAAAATATCTACCTCGGTGCGCATCATCTGGATTTCGGTAATGAGTTTGGCCGAGTCCTGCTTATGGATCATTTTATCACCGGTACCCAATATGAGCCACTCGGGCGAGTATTTTAACTGGAAACACAATTTACGGATAAGATAGTAACTGATATCCTGTTTCTGATTGATCACCTTACTGATAAAACCCTGGTCTACCCCAATCGTATTAGCCAATGCCAACTGACCGCCATGCTCTTTCACAATAACCTTTATCCGTTTTACAACTGCTTCGTCAGACATGATACAATTATAAACATTTTTGGTAAAGTAGGCACGTTTGCTTAAAACTTGTAAAAAAGATTGCACCTACTGTTCATATTCACGCGCATGAACATCGTGAACATTTGTAACATATTGATAATAAAAACTTTAAATAAAATAAGCTTTTCTTAAAAACCAATCTACCTGAATTAGATTATTTCATATATCATATCGTAATTAACGGCTTTAATATTTTCATATCAATCTCACGTCACAATTTTAATTTGCCTGGCTGCCTATTGGCACATCTGCGCCTAAACCCCTATCTTTGCGCTCTCAAATAAATCATCTATGTTAAAAGGATTTTTTAATGTTCCGGCGCCTGTAAACGAGCCTGTTTTAAACTACGGCCCGCGCAGTGTAGAACGTGCAGCGCTTAAAGCGGCTTTAACCGAAGCCCGTGCCCAGCAAATTGATATACCCATGTACATTGGCGGTAAAGAAGTGCGTACCGGTAAACTGGTAGAACTGCGCCCGCCGCATGATCATAAGCACCTGTTAGGCACCTTCCATTACGGCGATAAAAGCCATGTTACCGCCGCTATTGATGCTGCCCTGGCTGCTAAGGCAGATTGGGAAAACCTGCCATGGGAACAGCGTGCCGCCATATTTTTAAAAGCTGCCGAACTGATTGCCGGCCCATACCGCTACAAAATAAATGCGGCTACCATGCTTGGCCAAAGCAAAAACGCTTACCAGGCCGAAATTGATGCCGCCTGTGAATTTATTGACTTTTTGCGCTTTAACGTGCAATACATGACCGAAATTTACCAGCAGCAACCACCCGTATCGGGCAAAGGGGTATGGAACCGTTTAGAGCAACGCCCTTTAGAAGGTTTTGTGTTTGCTTTAACGCCTTTTAACTTTACCGCTATTGCAGGAAACCTGCCGGCATCTGCCGCCATGATGGGTAACGTAGTAGTTTGGAAACCTGCGGATACGCAGGTTTATGCTGCCAACGTAATTATGCAGGTATTAATTGAAGCAGGCCTGCCTGCCGGTGTAATTAACCTGATATATGCAGACGGACCAGAGGTTGGCGATGTGGTATTTAACCACCCGGATTTTGCAGGGATCCACTTTACAGGCTCTACCAAGGTATTTCAGCACATCTGGCAAACTATTGGCACCAATATTCATAAATATAAAACCTACCCGCGTATTGTAGGCGAAACCGGTGGTAAGGATTTTGTGCTTGCCCACCCAAGCGCCAATGCTGATGCCGTTGCCGTAGCCTTGTTAAGGGGCGCTTTTGAATATCAGGGGCAGAAGTGTTCGGCTGCCTCACGTGCTTACATCCCGGCAAGCCTTTGGCCAGCGGTGCAGGAGCACACGGTACGCGAAATGGCTACCTTTAAAATGGGCCCTACCGAAGATTTTGAGAACTTTATTAATGCGGTTATCAGCGAGGTATCGTTTGATAAACTGGCCAAATACATTGATGCTGCCAAAGCAGATAAAGATGTTGAGATTATTGCAGGTGGTAATTACGATAAAAGCCAGGGCTGGTTTATACAGCCAACCGTTTTAAAGGTTAACGACCCTTATTATGTTACCATGTGCGAAGAGTTATTTGGCCCCGTACTTACCGTTTATGTTTACGAGGACAGCGAGTGGGACAAGATTCTGGATATTGTAGATAAAACATCTATTTATGCATTAACAGGTGCTATTTTATCGCAAGACCGCTATGCTATTGCAGAGGCTACACAACGCCTGCGTAACGCTGCAGGTAACTTCTACATTAACGATAAACCAACCGGTGCGGTTGTAGGCCAGCAGCCATTTGGCGGCGCGCGCGGATCTGGCACTAACGATAAGGCCGGTTCTATGATTAACCTGCTGCGCTGGGTATCGCCGCGTACCATCAAAGAAACCTTTGATTCGCCTAAAGATTACAGATATCCGTTTTTAGAGAAAGAGAATTAACAGAAATAAAAACTGTTAAAAACTAAACCAGATAATCATCTGGAAAACAAAACAGGCCGGAAAAATTTCCGGCCTGTTTTGTTTTAGGCATTTGCTTGCCCTGGATCAGGTTATCCTGATCGCTGATCTTTATTTAGATTCGAATCTGAAGATCTCGTCCATTTGCGAGTTATTGCTGGCACTTACCTCCATATCTTTAATGATACCGGTAGACAAGGCATATACCCAACCGTGGATGCTTAATTCCTGGCCGTTTTGCCACGCATTCTGCACGATTGAATTTCTGCAAAGGTTGCTCACATTTTCAATTACATTCAACTCAACCAAACGGTTTCCGCGCTGGGTATTATCCTCAATCGCGTTCAACTCATCGGCGTGTAAGCGGTAAACATCTTTTATGTTTCTTAACCAGTTGTCAATCAAACCAAATTGTTTGCTGCTCATGGCTGCCAGCACACCACCACAACCATAGTGGCCGGTAACAATTACATGCTTAACTTTTAATACGTTTATGGCATAATCCAGTACACTCAGCATGCTCATATCTGTATGGATAACCATGTTGGCTATGTTGCGGTGCACAAATATTTCGCCGGGGTTAGTGCGGGTGATCTGGTTGGCAGGTACACGGCTGTCAGAACATCCTATCCATAATATTGGTGGTTTTTGGCCATTTGCCAGGGTTTTAAAATAATTAGGGTCTATCTTCAGGGTGTCTTCAACAAATCTTTTGTTCCCTTCCAGCAAACCTTCGTAAGTAATATTGCTGGTATCGTGTATTAATTCACTTTCTTTTGCACACATAATTTTTTCTTTTTAATTTGATAAGTACTTAAATATTATTTTTTTGCGGGTATATCAATTGATACGTTTTGTGGTAAAATATGGGCAACAGGTCATAAAACAAAATAGTAAGCAGTATAACAGGCACTACATAAAAAACTTTAAACTCGTACAGGTTAAAGAAATAGCCGCCTAACAACCCGCCAAAAATAAAAAATCCAAGTATAGTTAATCTTACAACTATTTTATTTTTCACTTCCTGGCTTTCTTCTGTTTTAGGATGCATCCAATCGGCCAGTTCGCTTCCTAAATCTGTAAACAAGCCTGTTAAATGCGTTGATTTTACCAACCCGCCTGATACATTTGAGGCAACGCTGTTTTGCAAGCCCATGGCAAAAAGCAAAGCGCCTATTACTATCTGCCGCTCCTGCTGCGTTTCGCGATAAAAATTATTACCATATACCGCTACAAAAAAAAGTATAAATATCTCTATAACAATAGGGATAGAATGCGCTTTGTAGCTGCTGATATGCATAACCGATTTCATGATAAAATTGGATACAAATGCACCCAGCATAAACATCAGCATCCATATACCGAATATGATAATAGAATCAAAATCGCGCTCCACAATGTTTTTTGCAAAACTGGCCACATGCCCGGTAACATTTGATGTAAATGCCAGGAAGGCAAGTAAGCTGCACACATCAATTATACCAGCTACAAATGCTGTAGATGATGCCAGCATCAGGTTTTGTTTTAAGGTTCGCTTGTCTTTTATTTGCCTCAGCATAATTTATTTATGTAAATTCTTAACAGCTGTGTTAACACTTATTTGCATCTACTGTTTTACATTACCACAAAAGCTGTGCTTTAATTAAAAGGCCGCGGCTACTATCAAATTTATTTGCGGTAACTCTGCCAGTTGAACAAGCCTGCTGCCCTTTATTGTTATCGTATTCACAGCTATTTTAACTATTCGGGTTTGTAAACCAGGTCTTTTAAAGGCGGGATATCATACCGTTCTTTAATTTCATGCAGCTGCACAATAATGCCTTTGGTGTAAGCATTATGCCTGTAATTGTTAATAATTTCCAGCACATCCGGGTCAATATAGCGCGAGTTGGAACCATCTATAACCACATCGCTGCCTTTTGGCAAGCCGGTTAGGGTTATTTGTATGGCCGCTTTGTTAAGAAAAGACACCTCTTCGGCCAGTTTTATGCGGATGGTGTTTTTATCGCCGTTACGGCCAATGGTGTAAAAGTAGGGGTTACGCATATTAGTACGTAAAATATAAAACACACCTACCAACATCCCAATGCCCACACCTATCAGCAAATCGGTAAGCACAACGGCTACAATCGTGATCACAAACGGAATAAACTGATCAAGCCCTTTATGCCACATGTGTTTAAATAAGCCTATCCTTGCCAGTTTATAACCTACTGTTAACAGTATGGCTGCTAAACATGACAATGGGATTTTATTTAATACAGATGGTATGGCCAGCAGGCAAACCAGGAGTAAAACACCATGAAAAACAGCGCTTACCTTGGTACGCGCACCCGCATTTACATTTGCTGATGAGCGTACGATAACGGCTGTCATGGGTAAACCACCAAGCAAGCCGCTTACCAGGTTACCTGCACCCTGGGCCACCAATTCGCGGTTTGTGGGCGAGATCCGTTTAATAGGATCTATCTTATCAACCGCCTCTAAACTCAGCAGGGTTTCCAGGCTGGCTACAATGGCAATGGTAGCCGCGGTTATCCAAACCTGCTTATTGCTTAATCCGCTAAAATCCGGCGATTTAAACAAACCAAAAAACTCATTTGTGCTGTGCACCAAAGGTATTTGTACAAACTGTTTATCTAAAAGCGCAAGGCTGGTGCCTGCAAAAACCGAAGCCAGTACTGTGCCCAGTACCACAACCAGTAAAGGCGCAGGTATCATAGCAAGCTTTTTAACTTTAGGCCAGTATATCATTATCGCTAAAGAAACCAATGCAATAATTACCGCCCCGGAGTTTATTTTACTAAAGGCGCTAAAAATGCCCGAAAACGTATTCTCGGTATCCATCTGGCTAAAACCCTCGTCGCCCTCATAATCTTTATCATAGCCAACAGCATGCGGAAACTGCTTCATGATCAGGATGATACCGATTGCAGCAAGCATCCCCTCGATAACCGATGATGGAAAGTAGTTGGCAATGGTGCCTGCCTTAACCAGGCCGAGTATGATCTGCATGGCACCCGCAATGGCAACACAAAGCAAAAAAGATTCGAACGAGCCAAGTTTGGTGATGGAGTTTAATACAATAACCGTTAAACCGGCCGCCGGGCCCGCTACACTTAGCTGCGAACCACTGATGGTACCTACTACTATCCCGCCAATGATACCCGCCAGAATACCCGAAAAAAGCGGGGCGCCGGATGCCAGGGCTATCCCTAAACACAGGGGCAGGGCTACTAAAAAAACTACTAAACCTGCAGGCAGATCTTTCTTTAAATTTTTAGCCAGAAAATACTTCTTCAGGTTAAGGTCGCCGGCGGTAACACCGCCTTGCTTGATTTGCATAAAACAATGATTTTTTATAATGAAACTTTAGTAAACAGCTTGTATGCCAACACCAACCCGGCAAACAGCACATTGCATGCTACTGAATTAAAAAAACAGCAGTATGCATTTAAATCACCGGATACAAAAAATATCCGGCTATCACAATTAAACGTTTGGAGGCGGCGTTGGTACCACAGGGTGATACACCTGCCGGTACAAAGAGTTCTCTTGATTGTGCAGGATATTGGTTTCAACAATAAAAGGCCTGTACACAATCAGGTGAGTAAAAAAATTCTCGTCATAAAACTTCTTTTCTTTAAAGGCATCCTTTTCCGGATCTTCCTTCTCGTTCTTGGTTTCATGCTCCAACTGCATGATCACCGCACGAACAGTTTTATTATCAAGGCATAAAAAAACAGGCGTAACAGATATGGCCATCTTTACAACAAAGATACCCAGGAACAAAGCCGCAATTGCGTTTTTGAAAATTCTGCTTTTCATGCACTACAAAGATATAATTTTTTAGAATTACAAAGCATCATTACATCGTTTAAAGCTATTCTTACAATATAATTACTAATTTTATCGCTTTACCAATTAACCGTATCGTGAACAAAAAGCTGGATATTTTACAAAAAAAGCGCGAGCAGGCGCTGCAGGGCGGCGGCGCAGTACGCATTGAAGGGCAGCACAAAAAAGGCAAATTAACCGCCCGCGAAAGGCTGCACTTTTTGCTTGACGAAGGGTCTTTTCAGGAGATAGGCATGCTGGTTTCGCACCGCAGTACCGATTTTGGGATGGAGAAAGAAAAATATCCCGGCGATGGCGTTGTTACCGGTTATGGTACGGTTAACGGCCGCTTGGTGTATGTTTTCTCGCAGGATTTTACCGTTTTTGGCGGTTCCTTATCAGAAACACATGCCGAAAAGATCTGTAAAATAATGGATCTGGCCATGAAGAACGGAGCCCCCGTAATTGGCCTGAACGATTCTGGTGGTGCACGCATCCAGGAGGGTGTGGTATCTTTAGGCGGCTACGCCGATATATTTTACCGCAATACCATGGCCAGCGGGGTAGTGCCGCAAATATCGGCTATTATGGGGCCCTGCGCGGGTGGTGCCGTGTACTCCCCTGCCATTACCGATTTTATTTTGATGGTAGAGCATACCAGCTACATGTTTGTTACCGGCCCTAATGTGGTAAAAACGGTAACACACGAGGTGGTAACGTCAGAAGAATTGGGCGGCGCCAATACCCACGCTACCAAAAGCGGCGTTACCCATTTTGCCTGCGCTAACGAAATAGAGGCCATTAACCATGTAAAAAAGCTGCTGAGTTACATGCCGCAAAACTGCGAGGACCGTGCCCCTGCCCTGCTTTACGAGGTTAAGAACGAGGAACGCCCCGCATTGACAGATATATTGCCTGAGAACGTATCGCAGCCTTATGATATCCGCGAGGTGATTGAGCAGGTGATAGACGACGGATCTTTTCTGGAAGTGCACAAAGATTTTGCCGAAAACATTGTGGTAGGCTTTGCGCGCCTGGCAGGCCGCAGCATTGGTATCGTGGCCAATCAGCCGGCGTTTTTGGCTGGTGTGCTGGATATCAATTCATCAACCAAAGGTGCACGCTTTGTGCGTTTCTGCGATAGCTTTAATATCCCGCTGCTGGTATTTGAAGATGTACCGGGCTTTTTACCGGGCACAGATCAGGAGTGGAATGCCATTATCACCAATGGCGCCAAATTGCTTTACGCTTTCTGCGAGGCTACGGTTCCGCGCATTACGGTAATTACCCGCAAGGCTTATGGCGGTGCGTATGATGTAATGAACTCCAAACACATTGGCGCAGATATGAATTACGCCTGGCCAAGTGCCGAGATCGCCGTAATGGGTGCCAAAGGCGCTGCCGAGATCATTTTTAAACGCGAAATAACCACCGCCGAAGACCCGGAAGCCAAATGGCGCGAAAAGGAAGAGCAATATGCCACCATCTTCGCTAACCCCTACCGCGCCGCCGAGCGTGGTTTTATTGACGAAGTGATTGCCCCGGCAGAAACGCGCATCAAGCTCATCCACGCCTTTAAAATGCTGGAAAATAAAGTGGTGAATAATCCGAAAAAAAAGCATGGGAATATTCCGTTGTAATTGCGGATGTTTAACTTCGAATCTAATAATAATTGATTGTAATAATCAATTATTTACACCATCGTCTATTTAAATAGAAAATATAAAAAAACATGGAAGATAGCCTTGATAAGTTTGGAAAATTTCTGGTTGAAAACTTTCGAGATAAGGGAATATATTATGCGGAATCATTGTTGGCTGGAATTTGGAAAGCACCATCTTTACAAGATATCCAAACGGGTCTTAGCCACTTATCTATAACACAAAAGGAAGCTGTCAAAAAAGCTATTATCTCAACTTTGGATTCAGCAATGCATGATTTCCTATTTGCCTTGCAAGTGCAGGCAGAATATAAAAATGAGATTCAAATCACAGTTGACAAAAATAACATCGTTGACTTAAGTGATGGTATTCATGGAGAAGCTTATTCTGACGACGGCTGGTATGCAAAATATAGCAAATATGAAGTGATTGAATAATTCATTGCCCCGCTTTTAAGGCATAGATCAAAAAATCACCAAATGGCTTTAGCCTAAAATTTGGCTGAAGCCATTATTATTTGTGGGCTATCCGTTGGCTAAAGCCAACGGCAATGATACATTTCACTTCCGCATTTGAAATTCAACAATTGATGTTCGATATTAAAAAACCTTTACCTTTATTATACCTATGCTTTCCATCGAACAAATAACTCCTCATCTTACCTGGCAATTACGCCGCGACGTGCTTTACCCGGGCGAGTATAAGCATGATATGGAGATGGAAGAAGATAACCACGGTTACCATTTCGGGGCTTTTACAAATAATAAATTGGTGGCCGTTGTTTCGCTGTTCCAAAACGGCACCGATTGGCAATTCCGCAAGTTTGCTGTTGATGCAGGCTTACAAGGGCAGGGTGTTGGCAGGCAGCTGTTAAATTACATTACCAATTTTGTGCTGCAAGAACACGGCAAAAGGCTTTGGTGCAACGCGCGGTTAAGCGCAACCGGGTTTTATTCCAAATTCGGGTTCACACAAACGGGGCAAAATTTTATCAAAAAAGGTATCGGGTATGTGGTTATGGAAAAAAACCTGCAGCCCCTTAAATAAGTAAAGATCAGCAGGCCTTGCGCCAACTGATCTTTATAACTAACTAATGTAACTGATCTTATTATTTACGCTGCAAAGGTGGGCTTACAGTATAAAGTGTGTGTTAACTAATAAATAAGGTTGCATTGCTTTTTACAGATATTGCTTCATTACCAACAGCTTTATTATATTTGCCCAAAGGCTATCCCTACAGGCCCAATCATATATACTTATAATGGCAAAAAAAAAACCAGAAGCTGAACAGCAAGCAGCTGTAGTAAACGACGCATCATTAGCATTTTTCGAAAAATATATCAATAACCCATCCCCAACCGGCTTTGAATGGAAAGGACAAGAAATTTGGCTGGATTATTTAAAACCATACATCGACGATCACTTTGTTGACAATTACGGCACCGCTGTTGGGGTAATTAACCCACAGGCCGAATACAAGGTTGTGATAGAGGCCCATGCCGATGAGATCTCGTGGTTTGTAAACTATATTACTAACGATGGGCTGATCTATGTGATCCGTAATGGCGGCAGCGATCATCAGATAGCGCCATCAAAACGGGTAAATATCCACACCGATAAGGGTATCGTAAAGGCCGTATTCGGCTGGCCTGCTATCCACACCCGCCTGGGCGGCGAAAAGGAAGAAGCGCCCACACTTAAAAATATTTTTTTAGATTGCGGCTGCACCAGCAAAGATGAAGTTGAAGCCCTGGGCATCCATGTAGGTTGTGTAATTACCTACGAGGATGAATTTATGGTACTTAATAACCGTTATTATGTAGGCCGTGCATTAGATAACCGTGCCGGTGGTTTTATGATAGCCGAAGTTGCACGTTTATTAAAGCAAAACAACGTTACCCTGCCATTCGGCCTGTATATTGTAAATGCTGTGCAGGAAGAGATTGGCCTGCGCGGTGCCGAAATGATAGCCCACCGCATCAAACCAAACGTAGCCATTGTTACCGATGTTACGCATGATACCGGCACGCCAATGATCAATAAAATAACCCAGGGCGACCTGGCCTGCGGTAAGGGGCCTGTTATTTCTTACGCCCCCGCGGTACAAAACAACCTGAATAAATTACTGATAGAATCGGCACAAAAAGCGGGCATACCGTTCCAGCGCCAGGCGTCAAGCCGTTCTACCGGTACCGATACCGATGCTTTTGCATACTCTAACGATGGGGTACCATCGGCCCTGATCTCTCTACCGTTACGCTACATGCACACCACGGTAGAGATGATCCACAAAGATGATGTGGATAACGTGATCCGTTTGATCTATGAATCGTTACTGAACATTAAAAACGGGCAGGATTTTAGATACATTAAATAACAGGGCGAGTTTAAGCCCTGACAAATCATTAATTCAATAACACACTAAATCAATAATTATTTAGGATGAAACCAACATTATTAATTTTGGCCGCTGGTATGGCCAGCCGCTATGGCAGCATGAAACAGGTTGACGGCTTCGGCCCAAACGGCGAAACCATTATAGACTACTCTATATACGATGCTATAAAAGCAGGCTTTGGTAAAGTGAGCTTTATCATCCGCGAGGAATTTGCAGAGCCGTTTAAAGCGATATTTGAGCCTAAATTAGCAGGACGCATTGAAACTGATTACGTTTTCCAAACTTTTGATCTGGAGCCCTTTGGCATTACCGAAAAAATTGAGCGTGCAAAACCCTGGGGTACTGCACATGCTGTACTGGCTGCCCGCAACCAGGTAAACGAGCCTTTTTGCGTTATTAATGCCGATGATTACTATGGCTATGATGCATTTGAAAAAATGGCTGCTTTTCTTAATACCGAAGTGGCCGACGATAAATACGCCATTATTGGTTACCAGATAGACAAAACACTGTCAGACCACGGCACGGTATCACGCGGGGTTTGTGCAGTTGATGATAACGGTAACATGACCGAGGTAAACGAGCGTACAGAAGTTTATTTTAAAGAAGACGGCACCGTGGCTTATAAAGATGCAACCGGCGAACATGCTTTAGCCAATGACACACGGGTATCCATGAATTTTTGGGGCTTTACACCGGCTGTTTTTAAACAAAGCGAAGACCTGTTCAAAAAATTTGTGGAAGCCAACAAAAATAACCCTAAATCAGAATTTTTTATTCCGCTGGTGGCAGATGAACTGATCAAAAACGGAACGGCATCATTTAAAGTGATCCCTACCGCTACCAAATGGTTTGGTGTAACTTATAAAGAAGATAAACCAATTGTTCAAAACTCCATATCAGAACTGGTTACCAACGGCACATACCCAACCAATCTTTGGGATTAAACTAAAAAGGTTAAGTATTTTTAAAATCCCGCTCATAAGGCGGGATTTTTATTTACAAATACATTTAGCTTACAATCAATTTAACATTTTAAAACACGGCCTTATTAATACAAACTAAAAAAACACAATCGCAAAATTACCTTACAATCTTATTTTTTTAATTAAAAATATAGTTGTTAAATTTTATTTTAAGCTTGTATATTTTAATATTAATTTAACATCGCAAGCAATAAGCAGCAATCTTAAACTAACCCCTAACTGAACAAAATGGTTACAAAAGCATTTTGCAAATTGGCTTATATTTGGATGCTTAAATTAAAAATAGCTTTACTATAGCATAACATTGTTGTAACATAGGTTACCTATTGCAAACTGCTGAGTAATTAAATACGTATATAAAACACATTATAGTACACACACTTTGAGCCATATAGCTAAATCACCCAGCACACATTGCCCAAAATGCGGTAATTTATTTCACCACCAGCTACACCGAAGCTGGCTTGTTAAAAATCTGCTCTTTTTCGTCCCTTTAAAAAAATACTTCTGCGCCAACTGCAAAACAGCCCGGTATATTTTAAAAAAGCAAGATTAACCGCCATATAATTTGTTTTGGTATAAGTATTGCTTGTGTATAAATATTATATACACAGATACTTATAGAGATAGGCAATGAGACGGATTTTAGCTGTAGACGATGATCATGATATACTGGAAGTACTACAATTTATACTTGAGGATTCGGGTTATAAAGTAGACACTCTTTCCGATGGTCATAAATTAATGGATACTATACGGGACAAACACCCCGACCTGATACTGCTTGATATTATGCTGGGCAATATGGATGGCCGCGAACTTTGCAAAACAGTAAAAAAGCAAACCGAAACCCATAATATTCCAATCATCATGATATCGGCAAGCCACAATATCAGCAGCACCCTCAATCAGGATGGTGCACCAAATGATTTTGTAGCTAAACCATTTGATATTAATACACTTCTTAATTCTATCAAAAAACAGCTTTCATCAAAAAACGCGGCTTAAAGCGCTTTAGTTTTGATTTTAAGCTCTGCCAGCTCTTTATCAATGCGATTGTTCCACATTTGCTGCTGATAACTGTTTATGCTGTGTGCAGTTTCGTTATCATATAGCTTCTGCATCTTGTTCATTTCGCGCAGGGCATCCAGATAACCCATACTTATAATAGCATCGTAACTGTCGGGTGTTGGGTTTTGTGCTAATATCTCTTTTTTATAATGCTCGGCAACCAGCTTGGCAATGTCAAAATGCCGCTGCTCGTGGTTAAGGTTGTAGGGTGTTAATGTGCCCGGGCTTACCCAGCAAGCACTTTTTGGCGCATATACCTTCATTGCGAAAGTGAGATATATCGTGGCGTTTTCAACTTTCTTTTCTTCCTCATACCCTATCCCTGCAAATATCTCGGCACCATGCCTGCTATCTGTCTGCATTTTACCTTTAAAGTCATCCCACTTTAAAGGCCTGTTGGTAGCATAATATATGGTATCACCTTCCGCAGGTTCGTTGTAATCTTTAAACGTGATCTTAAAGCTCCTGGCTAACTTGATATTACCCGGCGCCTGTGCATTCATCCAATTATTTAAATAAGATAGGCTGTTGTTTAAAGCACTTCTTAACAAAGGTTCTATTTGCTGTGCAGGCCCCGCTTTACGCCGGTAACTGGTTGTAGTATGATAATCAACCAGGTGTATGGGGTCCTCTCCTTTTTGCAGATAAAATGCCATACTTAGTTTAATCTCTCCTTTTACCACACCCGGGGCAGCAATTACTTCACTTACATTTAAATCATTCAGCTTTATGATCACCGGTCGCAGGCTTTTATCAGTCGTCATACTGGTGATTATAAAATTTTTAATGGCGGCCATGCCATCTTTTATATCAACAGGGTATGCTTCGGGTGGTTTACCGGGGGCTAAGGTATAAGATTGCAGAGCGCCAATAGCGGTGTTATCCTTTCGGCCATCTTCTACAGCGGCTACATAAAACTCTTTAGGCGTAATTTGTAAAGGCTGCTTTTGCAGGGTAATGCAGGCCACGGGCAGGCTGCCGGTTTTAAATGCAGTTGCCCAAAACGTAAAACCCAATAAAGTTATTACAAACAGAAACTTTTTAAGCATATACCAGTTAAACGTTTCAAGTTTTTTATTATTCTCAGGTTCAGTAATCTGAATAAATAATGACAATTACTTACTCTATCTAAATTTTAAAGTTTTCCACAGGCATACCATCGGCAAATGGCTATCGTTTAAAAAAAGTGCTTATCCACATTTGTTAATTACTAATGTGGATTGCATTTTTGCGTTTAGCTAATTTAGCAACATCATTACTGCGCTTTATGATTAAACTTAAATACATTACCCTTATTGCACCGGTATTTTTAGCATTACCATCGCTGGCGCAACAAAACCCATCGTTCCAAACCAACCGCGTTTATCAAAATGCAAACAACCTGCTGGCAATGGGCAAATATGCAGCTGCTGCCGAGCAATACCGCCTGGTTGAACAAACAAAGTTAAAAACCAGCCAGCAATCAAAGTTCGAGTCGGAGCTTTCCCTGCTGAAAGAAAATGCACAATACTATGAAGCCCTTTGTGCTTTAGAATTAGGTAATGATGATGCCGAAAGTATGTTTACCCGCTTTATTAAAGAGCACCCGGAAAACCCGCTGGCCAAGCAGGCCTATTTCCAGGTAGGCAGATCATATTTTAAACAGGGCAAGTATAACGAGGCCCTGACTTGGTTTAATAAAGTTGATGCAGGCGACCTTACCGGCAGCCAAAACACCGAATACAAATTCAGAAAAGGTTATGCCTATTTTGTAACCAACGATTATAAAAACGCCCAGCTTTTATTTGGCGAAGTAAAAAATAAGCGTTCGCCTTTTACAGATGATGCCACTTATTACTTTGCCTACATAGCTTATCTGAATAAGGATTACCACCTGGCATTGCTAAATTTCGAAAAGCTTAAAAATTCTAAAAAATACGAAAGCAGCTACCCATATTACATAACTGCCGTTTACTTTTTAGATAAGCGGTATGATGATGTGATCAATTACGCTATCCCTATCATCAACACCACCAAACAGCAAAACGAAACCGAGATGCTGCGTATTATTGGTGCATCGTATTTTGCAAAAGGCAATTATGATAAAGCAGTTGAATATTATAGCCGTTTTGAGGATGCCGACCAGGGCCGTACGCAAAACACGCAGGATAGCTACCAGATAGGTTACGCTTATTATAAAGTAGGCAACTATGGCAAAGCTGCCAGTGTGTTAGAAAAACTGGTTACCCAAAATGATAATTATACCCAAAACGGCAGCTACACCCTGGGCGATGTGTTCCTGAAAATGAACAACAAACAAAGCGCCCGTAATGCTTTTATGGTAGCATCAAGGTTAAATTACGATAAGCAGCTGCAGGAAGACGCACTTTACCAGTATGCCAAATTATCTTACGAGCTTGATTTTAATAACGAAGCGCTGATAGCAACCCGTGCGTATTTAAAGAATTACCCCAGATCTACCCGTAACGATGAGGTAAAGATACTTTTGGGCGAGGCTTTGCTGAACTCTAAAAATTACAAAGAAGCTGTTGAGATACTGGAACCGATACCAAATAAATCTCAAAGCGCACAAATAGCCTACCAAAAAGTTACTTATTACCGCGGTTTAGAGTTTTATAATGAACGCGCTTTTGAGAATGCCATTGGTATCTTTTTGCGCTCGCTGCAAAACCCGGTAGATAGCAAGGTAAAGGCTTTAACGCTGTACTGGATGGCCGAATCTATGTACGAGGTGCGTAAATACACCGAATCTGTAGAGAATTTTGAGGAGTTTTTGGCCATGCCTGAATCTAAGGAAACAGAAGTAGCCAACTTTGCCAATTATGCCCTTGCCTATGCCGCTTTTTATGATGAGCAGTATAAAAAAGCCGCTACCTATTTTGAGAAATTTTTACGTGGTGATGTAAAGGACCAGGCGACAGAAAACGATGCCATCAGCCGTTTGGGCGATAGCTACTTTGCTATTAAAAGTTATGGCAGCGCTTTAACCAATTACGACAAAATTATTGTCCGCCACAGCCAAGGGCAGGAATATGCCCTGTTTCAGCGCGGTATCATCCAGGGGCTGCAGGGTAACCCCGATGCCAAGATCAGTACGCTTAATAACCTGTTAAGCCAGTTCCCAAATTCAGATTATGCAGATGATGCGGCTTTTGAAATAGCTTACGCCTACTTCCTTAAAAATGACGGAGACCGCGCCAAGGCCGATCTGAATGCCATGATACAAAAGTATCCGCGCAGCAGTTACATTCCGCGTGCCTTAACCACAATTGGGCTGATAGATTATAACGCCGGTAACGATGACGAAGCTACCAACTCGTTTAAACGCGTGGTAGCCGAATATTCATCAAGCGATGAAGCCAAACAAGCCCTTAAACAGGTGGAGAAGATCTATACGGATAAAGGCGACGCGCAAACGTTTATTAATTATGCAGGCACAACCGGCATTGGCAACTATACCGCCGCCGAGCAGGAAAGCATTATGATAACTGCCGCCAACAACCTGTATTTAAAAGGCGACTGGCAGGGTACCGTAAACGCTGTTAACGCCTACTTTGATAAATTCCCAACTAAACAGATTTACGAGAAACAGGCCAGGTTTATCCGCGCACAGGGCTTAAGTAACCTGGGCAAGGCAGATGAAGCCGTGGTAGATTATAACGTTATCCTGAACGACTGGACAAGCGCCTACAGCGAAAAAGCGCTGATCAGCATGGCTAAACTATACATCAGCCAGAAAAAATATAACGATGCCATCGTATTCCTGAAAAGGCTGGAAACCAACTCAGAATACAAAGCCGATTACAGCTTTGCTATCAATAACCTGCTGTTAAGCTACTCGCAGATAAACATGCCGGATGATGTGCTAAAATACGTTAAGCTGGTACGCGATTACGAAAAAACATCGCAGGAAGATAAATACAAAACAGGTTTGTACGCAGGCAAGGCCTACCTGCAGCGTGGCGACACTACAGCCGCTGTTAAGGAGTTTAATTACACCGTAACCAATACTAAAACAATTGCCGCGGCCGAGGCAAAGTATAACATTGCTTATGTAGAATATCTGCAGGGTAAATATAAAACATCGCAAAAAACCTGTTTCGACCTGGTAAAAGACCTGCCGAATTACGATTACTGGGTGGCTAAAACCTACATCCTTTTAGCTGACAATTATGTAGGGCTTAAGGATAATTTCCAGGCCAAGGCTACGCTAAACAGCATCATAGATAATTATAAAGGCGATGATGATATTTTGCCGATAGCCCGCCAGAAAATGGCCCAGCTTGACCCCAAAGCTAAACAGGAGAAACCGGCAGAAGAAAAACCGGCAGAAACGCCGCCGCCGGCAGAACAAACACCGCCGGTTACTACAGAGCCTGCCAATACAACTCCGGCTACACCGGAACCAACTAAACAGGAAAACAAAGAACAATAGAAAAAGACAAGCAATGAACCAAAGACACACCATAACACTGCTTACCTTATTAACGGTATTTTTCTTTGTTCCGGCCAGCGCACAAACAAAGAAAACAACAGATAAAAAACAACCTGCCAAAACTACGGCAAAGCCTGCTGCAAAAGCAAAAGCACCTGCTAAAAGCACTACGGTGGCTAAAGCCGGCGCTAAAAACTTAGGCGAAGCAGCCTCAAAAGTACCTGCTGCCGATACCACCAAAAAAGGCGGGCAAGCCGGCAATACGCCTAATAACGGCAGCAGCCTGGCCGAAGAAATTGTGGTAACCACATCTTACAAACCGGTATTAGCCGAGGCGGTAAAAATTCGCCGCAACCCCGATCTGGAGGATAAAACACCCTACAAGGCGCCTTTAAGCTACAAGCCTATTGATAAAAAGCTATCGCAAGATAATAACATACGCCAGCTGGAAGCCATGAAAAGGCCTGCCGAACAAGATTCTGTTCAGCTGAACAACTTTGTTAAGGCAGGTATTGGAAGCATGAAAACCACCTTTGCCGAAGGTTATTTTGGCAACGGCAAGGATGAGGCCCTGCAGGTTGGCGGATACTTTAAACACTTTGCCCAATCAGGCAGCTCATTAGATAAACAAAACGATAGCCGCCAGGAAGTAGGCGTGTTTGGCAAAAGCATCAATACAGAAAACACACTTACAGGCCGTTTAACTTACAAACGCCGCCAAACTTATTTTTACGGGATAGATGAAGATAACCCGCCTGCCAGCTTCGTTCCGGCCAAGCAAACTTTTAGCACGTTTGGCGCCGAAGGCGAGATAGCCAAAAACTTTAAAGACGAAGAGAACGCATTTACCTACGCGGCCAAATTTAAAGGCTACGTTTTCAGCAACGCCTTTAGCGCCCGCGAAAACAATGTAGTGGTGAGCGGCTTTTTAAACAAAACGGTTAAGCAATTTTATGCCGGCTTAAGTGCATCTTTAGACCTGGCTACCCAAAAAGACCTGGCCTATTCCAACAACAACAGCATCGTAAGGGCCAATCCTTATATTAAATTCCAGGGAGATAATTATAAGATAGATGCGGGCGTTAATATTGCCAAAGAATTTGGCGTATCATCCCGCTTTTTCATCTTCCCTGCTGCTAAGATAGAGTTTCAGGTGGTGCCAAAATATGTGCGCCTTTTTGCAGAAGCCAAAGGCGATGTAAACCGGGCGTCTATTAAAGATTTTACCGAGATCAATCCATTCCTGGGCGAGAACATTAACCTGGTAAATTCGGTAGATAAGCTGGATATATCTGTTGGTTTAAAAGGCACGCTTGCACCGGGCCTGGGCTTTAAAGCAGCGGTGTACCGCAACAGTATTAAAAATCTGCCGTTATTTGTAAACAACTTTGCTGCAACATTTAATAAATACCAGGTTATTTATGATAATGGCGATGCGCGCGTAAGCGGCTTTAACGGCGAACTTGATTTTAAAGCCAGTGAAGATGTAAATGTTTACGGCAGGGTTGAATTTAAGGATTACAAAATGGCCAGCGAAGCACAGCCCTGGAACCTGCCTAAATTTATCCTGACGGCGGGTACCAGCATCCATATTAACGATAAGGTAGATATTAACGGATCCCTGATGTTCCGCGGCAGCACGCAAGATCCGTTAGTAGTGGCCGGCAGCGCGCCGGGCACACCCGTTTATACCAACGTACCATCATTTGCAGATCTAAGCGGCGGTGTTACCTATAAAATAAACAAACAGTTTTCGGCATTTGCACAGGCAAATAACATCCTGAATGCAAGCAGCAAAACATGGGTTTATTATCCAAACTATGGGTTTAATATATTTGGCGGGGTAGGCTATGCATTTTAAGCTTTTTGATGTTTTATAATTATCCGTACTTTTAGCGAATGGATGTAGGCAATTTTATAAGCGAACTGCTGGCGCAACAAGGCGAAGTGAATGTACCGGGTTTGGGTTATTTTGCGCATACCCGTAATAATGGCCACTACAACGAGCAGCAGGCGATACTTTATCCGCCTGCTTACCACGTGCAGTTCGATCCGGAATTTACGGACGATCAGATACTGGCACAACACATTGCAGACCGGAAGAACATATCGCTGGCATCATCAAAGTACTTTACCGAAAAATACATTAACAATATAAAGCTGCAGGCACAGGATGCAGAAATACCAATGGCCGACCTGGGTTGGTTTTATACCGAAGATGACCAGCTATATTTCAGAGCCAATACAAGTACCAATACCGATCCTGATTTTTTTGGTTATCAGCCAATAACATTGCCCAAACTGGGCGCTGCCCGCGCAGAAGAAACACCCGCTGCATATGAACCGGCACAGGAATATGCTGCACCGGTTGCCATTCCGCAGCCACAAAAACAGCAGGAACAACCGCCCGAAGGTTACCGTTACGAAACGGATGAAGAGCACGAGGAGCATTTAATAAGATTGGTGCGCAAGCGTAAAATAACATCAACCCTGGTATTTGTAACATTAACTTTACTGCTTACAGCTTTGGTTATTTACCTGGTAAACCGTTACGACCCTACAATATTTAACCGGGATACCAATAAAGTAAAAGTAACCAAAACAGAACCGGTGATTAATGCCAAAGTAACCCCCATAGAAATAGAGGATACAACAGCAAAAGATACCGTAAAAACAGCCGTTAATACAGATAGCCTGACAGTTGCTGCTAAAGCAGCGCCGGTAACAGATACCGCAGCTAAAATAAAAGCACCTGTAAATAATACCATAACAGGGCCGCGTTATGAAATTTTAGCCGGCGCCTTTTACACGGCAGCAAAGGCAAAACTGGAGATACAGAAATATGAAAAAATGGGATTTGAAGCCTATATAGCAGATGGCGTACCGGGTAAAAAAGTAAATGTATCCTTGGGTACGTTTAAAACCAAGGCCGAAGCCAATGCTGCTTTTGATAAAATAATTAAAACCGGTAAAATAAAACCTAAAGACGTTTACGTTTTACCTGTAAATATTAGATAAACGCCCGCAGGGTAATACTTTAAATTAAGAATTAATCAAAAACTATGATGTTATTATTGCAGGTTGCAGCAGACACCACCGCAAAATTAATTGATACCGCAAACCACGCCGCAACCCAACAACTGGCAAAAATACCCGAAGAAGAATTACGTTTTGGCGATTTGCTGATAAAAGGCGGCTGGGTAATGATACCGATAGGCGTATTAGCCGTATTGGGCCTCGTAATATTTTTTGAACGTTTTTTCACTATCCGCAAGGCATCAAAAGACGAATCGCACTTAATGAGCCAGGTTCGCAGCAGCATCCACTCCGGCGATCTGCAGTCGGCTATTGCTATTTGCCGCAACAGCAATTCGCCGCTTGGCCGGATGCTGCAAAAAGGCCTGCTGCGTATTGGCCGCCCTATTAAAGATATTGAGGGCGCTATTGAAAACGTGGGGAAACTGGAAGTATCCAAACTGGAAAAAAATATTGGCATCATCGGTATCGTGGCCGGTATTGCGCCCATGTTTGGTTTCCTGGGTACCATTGCCGGGGTGATCAAGATCTTTTACGATATCTCTAAAACAGATAATATCAGCATGGGGGTTATCTCCGGCGGTTTATATGTAAAAATGGTTACATCGGCAGCGGGTTTGTTTGTAGGGATCATTGCTTACGTATGCTACCATATTTTAAATATGATGGTTGATAAGGTGATACTGAAGCTGGAAACGGACGCTATTGAGTTTATTGACCTGTTAGAAGAACCAAGCAAATGAATTTAAGAAAAAGACATAAAGGCGCATCAGCAGAAGTGCATACTTCGGCCATGAACGATATCATGTTCTTCCTGCTTTTGTTCTTCCTGATTGCGTCAACGGTAACCAACCCCAACGTAATTAAACTGATGCTGCCCAAATCATCCAGCGGGCAATCGGTATCCAAAAAAACCATCAATGTATCTATAGATAAAGATCTGAAGTACACCATTGATAAAAAAGAAGTACCGGTAGATCAATTACAGCCTACATTACAAAGCTACAAAGCGCTGGCATCAGAATTAACAATTGTATTGTATGTAGACCGTACCGTAGCTATACAGGATGTGGTACAGGTAATGGATATTGCACAAAAACTAAATATAAAACTGGTACTGGCAACAGAACCGAAGGGATAAACAGAGGGGTAAAAGTTAAAGCTGAAAGGTTGAGAGTAGCTTGTATGCCATTACCTTTAATGCTTAACCTTTCGCCTTTAACCTCAAAAATAAATGGACTACAGGGAAGAAAATAATTATCCGAAGGCATTCCTGGCAACAGGTATCATACTTGGCGTGGTGATGGCCCTGTGCTACTTTATTGTTTTCCAGATGCCGCAGCCGCATGAGGAAGGCACAGGTGGGATCCTGGTAAACTATGGTACTGTTGACGAAGGCATGGGTAATGATTATATGAGCATTGAAGAACCATCCGTTGCCGAAAAAGCTAACAATACCAAGCCGGATAAGGTAACCCCCACCCCGCCAACCGAAGAGAAACAGCAGGTTGATAATAGTGATAAGAATGTAGTTACCCAAACTACCGAAGATGCGCCCGAAGTTACGGCAAACAGCAAAGCGCCAAGCAAAACGGTAGCTACGCAGCCTACCACCAAAACAGTTGCTAAACCAACCGTTAACCAAAACGCGCTATATAAAGGTAAAACCAATAATGGTACCGGCGAGGGCGATGGTACAGGCAGCACACCGGGTAACCAGGGTAAAACCACAGGCACCACGCTTACCAATAATTACAACGGCACAGGATCTGGCAATGGAGGGAATTTAAACCTTACACAGCGCAGTTTTGTAAGTGCCCCAAAAGTTGATGCAGGTAACCGTTATACAGGTAAGGTAATAGTAGATATTATTGTGGATAGGAATGGCAATGTGATACAAGCCACAGCAGGTGGGCGTGGCACAACTATTACAGATGCGGGATTATTGCAAAAATGCGAAGACGCCGTAAAACGCTCACGCTTCAACACCTCTGATACAGCCCCCGAAAGCCAGAAAGGCACGCTTACCTTTGTGTTTAAAGTGAATTAAAAATTTAGTCCGTAAACCGATGGACGGCAGGCCATAGCCATAATTATTTATAATTTTGCATACTAAGCCATAGCCATAAACCTATGGACTATGGACTATGGACTACAACGCCACCCTCAACTATCTTTACACCCAGCTACCCGTTTTTACCCGTGTAGGCGCATCTGCTTACAAGGCAGACCTGACCAATACCATTGCTTTACTTAATATACTGAATAACCCCGAACATAAATTCAGGAGCATCCATACAGGGGGTACAAATGGTAAAGGATCAACATCGCACATGCTGGCGGCCATATTACAGGTGGCGGGTTATAAAACCGGCTTGTACACATCACCGCATCTTAAAGACTTCCGCGAGCGCATCCGCATTAACGGAGAAATGATCAGCGAGCAAACAGTTATTGATTTTGTAGCTAAACATCAGCCGGACTTTGAGCAGATTAAACCATCTTTTTTTGAGATGACGGTTGCACTGGCCTTTGATGTTTTTGCAAAGGAGCAAGTGGATATTGCCGTGATAGAAGTTGGTTTAGGCGGCCGGCTGGATTCTACCAACGTTATCCATCCCCTCCTATCCGTTATCACTAACATCGGCTGGGATCACATGAACTTACTGGGCGATACCTTACCTAAAATAGCCGCCGAAAAAGCAGGGATCATCAAACCCTTAACACCTGTAATTATAGGCGAACACCAGCCTGAAGTGGCAGATGTATTTATCAATAAAGCCGAAAAAGAGAACGCGCCGTTAACCTTTGCATCAAAAACCTGGAGAATAGAACTGCTAAAAGGGCAAATTCGCCAAGAGGAACAAGCCGAAATACTGGAGGTTGAAACTACTTACGTTTCTACCGGTGCAAGCCATGTTATTCAACTTGATCTTAACGGTTCCTATCAAACAAAAAATCTTAAAACGGTGCTTTCCGCTGTGGAAGAACTGCGTATGCAAGGTTTCAACATTACCGGCGAACATATTACCACGGCACTTAAACAGGTAAAAAAACTGACCGGCCTGCACGGTCGTTGGGAAACTATCAACCAAAATCCGCTAACCATCTGCGATACCGGCCACAACCCCGAAGGTATTGCGGAAGTACTTAAAAATATTGCATCTGTCCGGTACGATCAGCTGCATTTTGTGATAGGTATGGTAAATGATAAAGATATCAGCAAGGTGCTATCTATGCTGCCAGCCGATGCAACCTACTATTTTTGCCGGCCGGATATCCCCAGAGGGCTGGAAGCGGAAGCCATTAAAGAAAAAGCCGCCGGTTTTGGATTGATGGGTGAAGCTTACCCATCCGTAAAAGAAGCCCTGCAAGCAGCACAAACCCATGCAACCGATAAAGACCTGGTATTTGTTGGGGGCAGTACTTTTGTGGTGGCAGAGGTAGTTTAATCATCGCCTGAATCAAAATTTACAGGATTTTTAAATGAACAGAATTGCTATCTCTCATTTTGGAAATTCTAAATTCCCCTTACTGGTATAGGTTTAGCGTAGCGTAACCTGTACCTAAAACCTGGTAAGCTTTCAGCTTACGCAAGCAGAATGCTTGCCTTGTTTTTGGTAGAAGTTTAAAACTTCGACCAGTAGCGGCTCGTACGTGCCATAGATACAAAAAAACGGCCCGCGCGTCATTGCGAGGTACGAAGCAATCTCTTGAAGCAAATCCTTCATGCAAGGTGTTTAATTATCCTAAAGAGATTGCCATGCTATCGCTCGCAATGACACAGGGGAATCAAAAACTCCCTCTTCAGGGGGCTTGGGGGGGCTACTCCGCCCTTAAACTCTTTACCGGGTTAGCCAATGCCGCCTTAACCGTTTGCAAGCTTATCAGTATAGAGGTGACTATGATCAAAGCCGCTACGGCTACAGCAAATGGCACTGCCGTTAAACTGATCTTATAGGCATACCCGTTTAACCATTTGCTCATCATCCAATAAGCCAGCGGGCAGGCTATCAGCCCGGCTATGATCACCGTACCCAAAAAATCTTTCAGGAAAAGCAGTATTACATCCTTAACAGACGAGCCCAGTACCTTGCGGATGCCAATCTCTTTAGTGCGTTTTTGGATGCTGAGAGAGATGAGCCCCAGTACGCCCAATAATACAATAACGATGGCGAGGCCGGTTGCCAGGTACGATGCCTTTTTGAGTTGTAATTCGGTTTTATACATTTTGGCGAGGGCATCATCCATAAAGGCATATTCAAACGGTGCGCCGGGCAAAACTTCGGCCCATTTTTTTTGGAGGGCAGCCAGGCTATTTTCAATATTGCCGGGCTTTAGCCTGATAGAAAAGTACCTGTAAAAGGGCGTTTGGTTGATATTGATAAAAGTCATCGGCTGGATCCGGCCAGACATGCCGCCGAAAATAAAATCGCCCACTACACCACAAATAGTTAGCGGCGCCATCCCTGCCGCGTTAAACTGCTGCCCGATAGCATCTTTGGCTTGCTTGTAACCCAGTGCTTTTAACTGCGTTTGGTTGATCACCACCTTGCCCGAATCTGCCTGCATATACTGCGGTTTAAAAAATTCCCCAGCTTTAATATCGAGGCCATACGTAGCGGCAAACTGGTTATCGGTTAGTAATAACTGCGATGAAAACGCTTGTGCAGGGGCATCCGTTAATTTGTAGGCCTGCAGGTTGCCGCTATTGCCGCCATCCATGATCTCCCAGGATAACGATACCGAACTTACCTGCGGCAACTGTGCCAGGCGGTACCGCTTATCCTCCATTTTTTGAACGCCGGGCTTGCTCCAATCGCGCGGCAACTGGGCGTAAACCACATAGTCTTTATTATACCCCAGGCTTTTACTGAAGAAGAGGTTGATCTGTTTGGAGATAACCAAAGCGCAGATCAGCACCACCGCAGCCGTACCAAACTGAAAAGCAATAAGCGATTTACGGAACATTACGTTATCTTTCACCCTGTCTAACTTCCCTTTCAGCGAATCGATTGATTTTAACGAGGATAGCACCAATGCCGGGTAAATACCCGCCAGCAAGCCAATTATCAAAGCAAGTGTAACGGGGATCAGGTAAAAATAGATCGGGAAGGATAACAGTCCGTTAATATCGGTAGCTAACAGGTTGGCAAAGAAGGGCCTTGCCAGGGCATACATCCCCAAAGCTATCAGGGTGGCAATCAGCACCATTAATACCGATTCGGTGAGGAACTGCCAGATGAGTTGTTTGCGCAAGCCACCTAAAACCTTGCGAATCCCCATTTCCTTCATCCGCTGCGACGAGCGGCTGATACAGATGTTCACAAAGTTGATAACCGCCATCAGCAGGATGAACAGCGCAATGGCCGATAGCGTGTACAGCATTTTTTTAATAGTGCCGCCACTATCATTGATGTAAAAGGATTTTAACGATACCAGGTAAGGTGTAAGGTTCTCTGCTATCTGCGGCGGAGCATTGCGTTTGATAAGGCTCTTCATGGGGGCCGTCAAAGCTTCGGGCTTAACGCCTTTTTGTAATTGTAACAGGCCAACAATGGCGGTGTTGTTCCAGCCGTCCAAACTGCGGCCCAAAAATTTGGCGGCAGCGGCTGGCAAAAAGAAATTGCTGTTGCTGGCATCGTTAATTTGGGTAACCGAATTTTTGCCCAACTTTTTCAATACCCCGGTGATGGTAAAATCGTGCCGGGTACCGGTGAAACTTTCGATGGTTACGGCCTGCCCAACCACATCTGTTTTGCCAAAATATTTGATGGCGGTTGCCTGCGTTATCACGGTCGAAAAAGGGTCATTTAAGGCCGTTTCAGGGTCGCCAAAAAGTAGTTCAAAACCATACATTTTAAGGAATGTGCTGTCCCCCACCTGCAGGCTTTCGCGGAAGTGTTTATCACCTTTAGATACGTTGGAGCTTACCCCATCCCAATGGTAATAATTGGCAACCAGGTTTGGGTATTCCTCTTTCAGTGCTTTAGGCATTGCTGCAAGGGCGGTAAGGGTATAACCCATATTTGGGTCTCTCCACCGGCTTTGTATAATATATTGGTTATCAGAGTTTTTAAGATCGGAATTAACATTTATTTCATGCCATACGTAGGCGGCAATCAGCAAGGTGAACGCAATGCCAACCGATAGGCCGAAGATATTGATGAGCGAGAATAGCTTATGTTTCCAGATGTTTCTCCAGGCAATGGTAAAGTAGTTTTGCAGCATAACGACGGGTTTGTATGCTCTAAAATAGGCCTTAACTACCAATA
Organism: Mucilaginibacter phyllosphaerae; assembly: GCF_004378255.1. Classification (GTDB taxonomy): domain Bacteria; phylum Bacteroidota; class Bacteroidia; order Sphingobacteriales; family Sphingobacteriaceae; genus Mucilaginibacter; species Mucilaginibacter phyllosphaerae. The sequence goes on along the minus strand of NZ_SNQG01000002.1, from coordinate 712,670 downwards.
AATGAAAAGATTAACATTTTTTAACTCATGAAGCCAGGAACTTATTCTCCCGCCTCCTGAGTCTTATCTTCCTGCTTCCCTTCCTTAGCTATCATCCGGGCTACAAACATCGTGTCCGCCTTGTGCTCGTAGCCGGTAAGTACTTTCATCTCCTCAAGCTGCAGGCCCAAGTCTTTGATAATATAATTCACAACGTCCTCATTCTCTGCCTTAAAGGCCGAGCAGGTGATATAAATAAGTGGTTTGCCGGGCTTTAAATGCTTGGCTACGTTGGTTACGATAGCCTGCTGCAGGCGCTTAAAAAAGTCGGTTTTGGCAATCTCGAACTGGCTGATCATCTCTGGCGTACGCCCCCAGGTACCCGATCCGCTGCACGGTGCATCCAGTATAATGCCGTCGAATGCATAGTTATATAGTAGCTGCTCGTTGTTTTCGGTCAGGTCCATTACCTTTTTCTGGTACTTACGCAGGCCGGCATTCTGGAAACGTTCATCCAGATTGGATAGTACAGACTCGCGAATATCTGATACAACTAACTTAATATCTGGCTGTAAGCTATTGAGCAATAATGATTTACCGCCGGATGCTGCACAGGCGTCCCACCAGCTATCCCATTTTTGGGGCTTAAAGTAATTGGCTGTTTGCTGCGAGGAAAGGTCCTGCACTTCAAACCAATGCTGTTTCGGGAAGATGGTTTCCAGCCGGGTACCGTTAGGCATCGACAGGCAGTTATTACCTTCATCCTTAAAACTAACAGCGGCTTTGGTCAATTCAGCTTTTACCTGTGCCTCAAAGCCCTTGGCTATCCGGATAAACAGATCTGGCTGGATAAAAAACGATTTCAGGAAGGCATCCCTGTCAATTCCTGCAGAAAGCTTTGGCACCCAGGGGAATACATCTTCCAACTTAAAATCGGGATAAGTTGTTTTGATCAGATTAATCTTTTCATCAATACCAAAACCAATACATGCCGCCCAGTCGGGCTTAAAATGCTGTAAAAACGAATTGGATTGGGTGTTGCACAAAAATTCGGCTACCATTAAACGGTCTTCGGCTGGTAAGTTGGGTAGTGCGCGGCCTAAACGAAAGTAGTTGTATATCAACCTGCCGGCAACGCGCCTGTCGGTAGATCCCATTTGTTTATTCTGACGATAAAAGCCGGGTAAAAATTTACTTAAAGGCGTATCGGCAGGGTATTCGCCCAATATTCGCTGAAACGTCTTTAACTGGTTTATGGCTTTCATTGCACTTTCTTTAGATCGAAGTTTTGATATTTTAAGATATCTACATGTGTATTTATCCAGCCCAGGCCCGGCTTTTTTACAAAATGGAAGCTATTGTGCAAACCGGTAAAATCTTTTAATTCGGGTTTGTTCATATCCTCGCCTTCGGCTAAAAGCTGCCCAAAGTAAAGGCCCTGGTCAAAGCCTTTTATAGCAAAATCGGTAGGTTCGGTATGATAAGTGCGGCGATAATTGCGTAAAAACGTATTGGTTTCGGCACTCTTGTAATCTACTTTATCAGATGAAGTAATGTGCGTATTAAGGCGTTGCAGCAGCGCGGCTTTCAGGAAAGCGAACTTTTCCCAGTTTGGGTGCCCAAATACCGTTACCGGGAACTTGTTAGACAAGGTATCTAAAGAGCGCAGTGTAACCATCAAAAACGACTGCTTGGTTGATGGTATTACAAATACATTTTGCACCTTATTATTTAATTGTTTAGCTAAAGGTGTGAGGTTGCCACGCACAACGGTGAGGATAATAACCTGTATCTTTCGTTTGCTGAGGCTATCTAATGTGTGCTTAAAAGGCGCAGCATATAGCTTTTCTTCGCTAAAGCCGGATGTTAGTATAAATACTTTTTGGGGTTTCAGTGATTTAGCAACATAAGTAGCTGCCCCCATAGCATGATACTCCAGCGGGGGCGTCATGGTGATCAGGTTAGGATTTCTGAACGTAGCTGGTGCTGCCGGCGATAGCGGCGATATAACGGGCTTACGCGGCTTAGTAAGCATCGCTGTAAAAGCTTTTACATCATCGGGAAAAATAGGTCCAACTATCAGCTCCGCATTTTTTACCTGCGGGTTTAAACCCAGGCTATGTGCCTGTGCCGCATTGCCCTTACTATCAAATATCTGTATTTTAAAGTTTGCCCCATCGGCAGTTGCAGAATCCAGGCCAAGTTTAAAACCCTGGTAATAATCAACCGACATGTTAGCTGCGTTTAAATTTGCAGAGGTGTAGCTTTGGCCTGTAGCGGCGTGGTCAAGGTTCAAGGGCAGTACAAGCGATATGGGTGATACCCTGGCCTCCGGTGTTTTTACCGGAGGCTTGTCAGCAGGTTTATCTTTTTTAACTACGGGGTTTTCAGTTGTTGTTTTTACAGTGTTTGAAGGTACAGTTCGTACCTTAGGCGAACATGCACCCATTATCAGCGCCGTTAAAACAAATATTAACCACTTATTCCCACTCAATGGTGGCCGGTGGTTTCGAACTGATGTCATATACTACCCGGTTAATTCCTTTAACGTTGTTAATGATCTCGTTAGAGATCTTGGCCAGCAGATCATAAGGCAGGTGGCACCAATCTGCCGTCATGCCGTCTAATGATTCTACTGCGCGCAGGCAAATTACATTCTCATAAGTACGCTCATCGCCCATTACACCTACCGATTGTACCGGTAAATAAATGGCGCCCGCCTGCCAAACTTTATCATAAACACCGGCCGAGCGTAAATTGTTGATATAAATCGCATCTGCCTGTTGTAAAATGTCAACTTTCTCGGGCGTAATATCGCCTAAGATCCTGATAGCCAAGCCCGGACCGGGAAAAGGGTGGCGGCCAAGTATGTTAGGATCTATACCTAAAGCGGTACCCACACGGCGCACTTCATCCTTAAACAGCGTGTTTAAAGGCTCTACAACCTTCAGCTTCATAAAATCTGGCAACCCGCCTACATTATGATGCGATTTGATAGTTGCTGACGGCCCCTTTACTGAAACAGACTCGATAACATCCGGGTAGATGGTACCCTGGCCTAACCAGCTTACACCCTGTACCTCATGTGCGGCATCATCAAATACCTCGATGAACACGCGGCCAATGGCTTTCCGTTTTTTCTCGGGATCAGTTAAGCCGGATAAGGCATCGTAAAAACGTTGTTTAGCATCTATTCCCTTTATATTAAGGCCCATGTGCTGGTACGAATCCAATACCGATTGGTACTCGTCCTTACGCAATAAGCCGTTATCAACAAATATACAATGCAGGTTTTTACCAATGGCCTGGTGCAGCAATACCGCCGCCACAGAAGAATCTACACCGCCTGAAAGACCTAAAACTACCTTATCATCGCCCAATTTCGCCTTCAGTTCGGCAATGGTGGTTTCGATAAACGAGTCCGGGGTCCAATCCTGGCTGCAACCGCAAATGTCTACCAAAAAGTTTTGCAGCAATTGTTTGCCATCGATACTGTGGGTAACCTCGGGATGAAACTGGATGCCGTAAGTTTCGGTACCGGTGATATGGTAGGCTGCAACTTTTACACTATCCGTACTGGCAATCACCTCAAAATCATCTGCAATGCGGGCAATGGTATCCCCATGCGACATCCACACCTGCGAGCCAAGCGGTACATCCTTAAACAGGATGGTATCCGGCTTAATAAAATCCAGATTAGCGCGGCCATATTCGCGAGTGCTTGATGCTAAAACCTCGCCGCCATGAAAATGAGCTACGTATTGCGCACCATAGCAAACGCCCAAAATAGGCAGGGTTTTATGGTGTTTGGCAAATTCAAAATGAGGGGCATCGTCCTGGCGTACAGAATACGGGCTGCCCGAAAGGATAATACCTTTTACGCTTGCGTCAACTTCAGGAACTTTATTAAAGGGATGGATTTCACAGTAAATATTGAGCTCCCTGACACGGCGCGCGATAAGCTGGGTGAACTGCGAACCGAAGTCAAGAATGAGGATTTTTTCTTGCATGGGCAAAGATAGGATTGCAAAGGCAAAATTCAAAAGTAAAAAGTCAAAACTTAGCGTTATAGTTACGGGATATCTGTATAAGCCCGTTAAAGACTATAATATTTTGATTAACTTTTTATTTATCCTATTTTTTAGAAGCCGTAAGGTTAATTCCGTCATGATAAAGGACAAGGTTTATATCATTAATCTTTTGGAAGCCCTTATCAGCAGTTATAAATGGTATGTTTAAAGTTAACGATGTTGCAGCTATTAAAGCATCTGGTAACTCAATTTTGTATTTTCTTGTTAAGCCAATATAATTTTCTTTGATTGCATTACTCATTTGAATTATAGAGCAATCATTTAAAAAATTAAGTAGTTCAGCCTCGTGTTTTTGTGTAATCGATTTATAACCTAACAATTCCAGTTCAGATATAAATGATATATATAATTCTTTTCCTTGTAAGTAGTCTTGTAGCTCTTGACTTCCTCTTAAGAGGTAAATTACAATATTGGTATCAATCAATATCTCTTTTCCACTCATTTCTCATTTTTTTTTGAGCTTCCATACCGTCTTCCAAATCAGGAATTATACCATTATATTTTTTCGCATCGAATCCGCCTTTACTTTTTTCTTTGTAAAGAATTTTATCTATCGCTTCAATGTCTTCTTTACTGGCGCCCTTTTTTAATACTAATACCATGGCCATGTTTTGTTGTTAAACAAATTTAACGAAAAGTTTTATGCTTTGTTACGATTAATTGTGGTATGCGTTTTAAAAAATAGTTTAAACCAAGTCAGCTTATTAGTTTATAGTGTAAATTAGCACATTGTATAATTATAAGTTATGACTTCAAAAAAAGATATTCGCTGGATTCAAAGATTTTCTAATTACCGTAAAGCATTAAACCAGTTAGAAAAATTTATTTTGAAGGGGGATCTATCAGAACTTGAAGAGCAAGGGTTAATAAAAGCTTTTGAATACACTTATGAATTAGCCTGGAATACGCTTAAAGATTATTTAGAATATCAAGGTATAACAAATATAATCGGATCGAGAGATGTGATAAGAGAAGCCTTTAAATCTGAATTAATAGTTAATGGGGATAGTTGGATGCAGATGTTGCAAAGCAGGAATTTAACTTCGCATTCTTACAATGAAGATACAGCCGATGAGATTGTTTCTGCCATATTGAATAATTATTTTGACGAATTCAAAACTTTGGAATCAAAATTAGAAAGTCTTAGGTCGGGTACCCAGAATGATTTATTTAAAGCATGAAGTACGGGTTATCAAGTAAGAATTTGACCAGTATAACTAAGGTTTTGAGGCAATTCCCTGCTATAAAAGCTGCATATTTATATGGATCAAGAGCGAAAGGCAATTATAAATCATCATCTGATATTGATATCATGCTTAAAGGAAATGAACTTGATCTGTATCATCTAACACAAATAATGAATGAATTAGATGATCTCCTTCTGCCTTATCAGTTTGATGTTGCTATATACCATCATGTAACTAATAAAGATATACTTAGCCATTTGGATAGGGTTGGAGTAGACTTATTTACTTCGGTTCCTTATTCATCGCCCTAAAAACTCATCCCAATCCTTATCGCCTGGTTAACCCCGCCAAATTTGTTGTTGAACGATGTACCGTACATCACCCTAAGCCCGATATTGGTTTGGAAGCCTACGCCCAGTTCGGTGTAGTTTTTTAGGGTTGGGGTGCTGAGGTAATTTATATTGATGATTTCCTGTAATTTGAGGTTACGGATAAGCGGGATCATGTTGGTGAGCAACCCGCTAAAGTTATGCTCTAAGTGACCTTCCAGATACTTATCGCCGGTGCTGAACTGATAGTAATCTAACAGCAGGAACTTGCTGAGGCCGCCCTGGTAAAACAGTACCTGATTGCCGCTAAAATGCCTGTAATCGGTGTAGTAAATATTTTTGGTATTGAAGAATTTACCCGCGCCAATGTAAAACGAGGTTTTACCGTAAAAGCCCATCGGGATCTCGGATTTAGACAGATCTGCAGATAACAGGTTATAATCGGCATCAGAACCAAATACATTTTTAACCGCCTTTACAAACGTTAACCCCAAGGTTGGGTATTTGGAAGGGATGTAGCGCCTGCCGGTAGGGTAAGTTTCATAACGGTTACTAAAATCATAAGTAGTGCGCACGCTCAGTTTAAACGATTGATTCTCGGGGAACAAGGGTGCATCCACATTGGGCGAAAGCGGGTTGTTGGTAGTGAACTGGTGCCTTTTAGGATGAAAGAAACTGTAATCTGTTGTATTAGAAAGGTATTTGCGGTTTGCCCATTCGGCGCCAGCACTTGCCTGCCAGCCGCCATAAATGCGTTTAGATATGGTAGCCGAAGCATATTGCTTTTGATAAAACTTCTCGAAATTTTGCCTGTTTAAAAGCGTGTAGGCGGTGTTCATGAACGCGCTGATCGGTTCGTGGTTGTTCAGGTCAATCACATCACTTCCGCCTGCCAGGCTCAACGTGGCAGATCCTAAAGGCATAGTGATACCGCCTGTGGCATTAAATAGTTTATTAGAAAAACCATAGCGCACCTTGCCGTAAACATTGAAATAACGGTTATTTAAACTGTCTATCTGCTTGGTGAACGAGCCGCCGTAGCCCAAAGCCAAGCCTTCTACCGTGTTATAAGTAACCGAACTTAAAAGCGAATTGAAGTTGTAATATTCGTGATCGAACCGGTTGCGATGGCGGTAGCCGCCCAACAGGAATTTGCCAATACTAAATTGATTATTCACCTTATCCAGCGAATCCAGATAGGGCTTTGATTCGCGTTTGGCAGCCAGTACGGCCTTCTTTTGATAGTCGGTTTTTTCCTCCGCTGTCAGTGGGATGGGCCTTTGCTGTTCCCAGTAGGCCGAATCTTTTTTGTTTACACCCCGGGTAATGCGCAGTACCTCTTTAAACTGGTTTTTATCCAGTTTGGGCTCAATATCATAGTCTTTATAAATAGATATGAAGTAACCGCCAAATTTAAAGCCGAACAGGCCGCCGGTAAATTCAAATTTGAGGGAAGCGGGCATCCAGGCCTTATCGCTTACAGGGAAAAACTGCTGGTTAACTTTCAGGGTATCTACAAAGTTGATGTTTGATTTTTTGGTGATGTACAGCCCCAGGCTTTGCATGCGCCAGCTATCATCCATAATATAAATGTAGCCGCTAAAACATGGGGCGTAAGGGTTGCGGGGTATCACCTGGATCTTGTTGATCGTTTCGCCATTTTCAACGGTAAAACCTAAATATTTGTATTGGTAATAAGCTAACGCATTATCTGCAATGGGCGATATCAGCGGGCGATTGCTAAGGCCTTCCCATACCTGCAGGTTTTCATAAAAATTTACCCGCATATCAGATACACGGTTAAAACTGAATGCCCGGTTACTACCCGAAAACTTAGACGAGATCATTTCCTCATGTACTTTATCCGGCCGTTCAAAACTGAATTTAGACTGCGATTCCGACAGGTAGATGATCCCCCTGCGGTTGGAATCGAGACCGTTTTCGCGGGCCATTTTTTGTACATCAAAGCCCAGGAATTTTTTTGGGGCACCCAGCAGCTTTTGCAAGCCCTTAATATACACCTCGCAGGTGTAGGCGTTAACCTCGTTCAGATAGGTTTTACGCTTTTTTATCGCCTTGCGGATGATGGCATAAGCAGGGTCTTCGGCGCCCGCGCGGATGGCCACTTCTTTTAATTGATAATCTTCGGCATTTAATACAACATTGATAGTTTGGTCGTTCTTCAATTCAACCTTGCGGTTTTGCTGTTTATAGCCCATTGCCCGATACTGCACATCATACTGGCCGGTTTTTAAAGTTAAGGTGTAGCCTCCCTCGCTGTTGGCAGATGTACCCCTGCTGCTGTTTTTAACATAAACCGTAGCAAACGGAACGGCATGGCCTGCAGCATCTATTATTTTACCGCTAATAATAATATCCTGGGCAAAAAGCGTTGATGTAATGAGCAGAAATAAGGCAAACAGGAGAAATGGCTTCATGCAAACGGATTTGGGCAAAAGATAAATAAAGATTTTAGATACCGATGTTAATGTTTGTTAAACAAAAAGGCATATTTATTTCTAAATACGCCTTTTTGATAGTTAAGCGGCAGATACTTATTTCAGGATCTGCTCTATTTTTTCTAATTCCTCTGATGAAAAATTAAGATTATTTAAAGCTTTTAGAGAATCAGCCAGTTGCTCGGGTTTACTCGCACCAATCAGCACCGAGGTTACCCGGTTATCTTTAAGCAGCCACGCCAGGGCCATTTGGGCAAGTGTTTGGCTGCGCTGTTCGGCCAGGGTATTTAGTTTTTTGATCTTGCCGATAACTTCCTCAGTTACCTGGCTTTCCTGTAAAAAGCCGGTTGATTTTGCCGCGCGGGAATCCTGCGGGATGCCATGTAAATATTTATTGGTTAACAGGCCTTGTGCCAATGGCGAGAACGGGATGCAACCTACGCCGTCTTTTTCCAGCACATCCAGCAAACCGGCTTCGGCATCGCGCACAAACATCGAGTATTTAGGCTGATGGATCAAACAAGGTGTACCCAGTTGCTTTAATATAGCAATAGCTGCATCTGCCTGCGGTGCGTTGTAGTTAGACAGGCCTACATATAAGGCCTTACCTTGCCGAACGATCAGGTCTAATGCGCTCATGGTTTCTTCCAGCGGCGTTTCCGGGTCCGGGCGGTGATGGTAAAATATATCCACATAATCCAGCCCCATGCGTTTAAGGCTTTGATCCAGACTGGATACCAGGTATTTTTTAGATCCCCAGTCGCCATAGGGGCCATCCCACATAGTATAACCGGCTTTGCTGCTGATGATCATTTCATCGCGGTAGCCGGCAAAATCTTCCTTTAGGATCTTACCAAAATTAGTTTCGGCGCTGCCCGGCGGGGGGCCGTAATTATTCGCCAGATCAAAGTGGGTAATGCCGCTGTCAAACGCCAGGTGCAGGATCTTGCGATAGTTTTCCATCACATCCACATGGCCAAAGTTGTGCCACAGGCCCAGTGAAATAGCCGGTAATTTTACACCGCTTTTTCCGCAGCGGCGATATTGCATTTTATCATATCTTCCAGAAGATGGCAGGTAGGTCATTGGTTTTTAGTTTATTTGCTAAAATACTATTTTGATCAGAATTTGTAGAATTTAAGAATTTTCAGAATAAGAGATAGCAATTCTGTTAATTCAAACATCTGCTGCCGCGAGATTAGCGTAGCGTATCTCGTGGTATGGCATGGGCAAGCATTCTGCTTGCGTAAGCTGAAAGCTTACCTGATTACCGGTCCAGGTTACGCTATGCTAAACCTGGACCAGTAATTGGACGCTACCTACAAACCCGAATTACTCCTAAACAACTTTATTGCGATAGCTAACAAAATAACCCCGAAAGCTTTACGCAGGATGTGCAGGCCGGTTTTACCCAATAGTTTTTCCAGCCATTTTACATTTTTAAGCACCAGGTAAACAAATGAAGTATTTAGGATAATGCCTACGATGATGTTTTGGGTTTGATATTGTGATTTAAGTGATAATAGGGTTGTCATGGTGCCGGCACCGGCTATCAGCGGGAATGCCAACGGCACAATAGAGGCCGCCTGAGGCATTTCTTCTTCTTTAAAAAAGCTCACTCCCAATATCATTTCCAATGCGATGATAAATATTACAATAGAACCCGCTATAGCGAATGACGAGATGTCCAAGCCTATCACAGCCAATAATTCATCCCCTGCAAACAAGAAACCTATCATTAAAACCAATACCGCTATACTGGCCTTCTCCGATTCGATATGCCCTACCTTTTGGCGTAGCTGTATAATCACCGGGATGGCGCCGAGAATATCGATAATGGCAAAAAGGATCATCGTTACGGATAATACCTCTTTAAAGATCAGTGGATGCATAAGCTTAGGATTGTTTTTCTTTACTTATTAAACGAATACTAAACAAAAGTGCAATTAAAATATATAAAGATGATAAAAAGAAAATACTATGTATAGATATAGCCGTTATTAAGCCCGCAGTAACCGGCCCAAAGGTTTGCCCGATGGATGCGTACGATTGGTTTACACCCATCACCTCGCCTTTTTCGTTCCCCTCGTTATGGTCGGCTATTATAGCATTCAGCATGGGGTTGCGCAAGCCGTTGAACAAGCCATAGATGCCTATCGAAACCGCAAACAGCACCAGCCCGGTGGCAAAGCCGGCCAGTATCATCATCCCCAGGCAGCAAATGGTAGATATCAACAATATTACGGCCTGCGATGAGATCACCTTTTTAACCGCCGGCACCAGCATCTGCATTAAAATACCGGTAATGCCAAAGCCGCCATAAAACAGGCCTATCTGCGTTGGGGTAAGCTTTAATTCATCCACACCAAATGTTTGGAAACCGATGATCATGGTAAACTGCGCCATGGTAAGCAAAAAACCGGTAAAAATTGCGGTGCCGATAACCGGCTTTTTTAACACGGTATATAAAGCCTTAAAGCTGAATTTATGATCCTGATCTGTTTTGCCGGCGCCCTTATTTTGGTTGGTTTCCTTTAAAAAGAACAGGGTTAATAGCACCCCTATCATGGCAATACCAGCCGCAAAAAAGAACGGCACCTGCATACCAAACCTGCTGAGTAAACCGCCTACGGCAGGCCCTATTACAAAGCCAAACCCAAATGCCGAGCCCAGTATCCCAAAGTTTTTGGCCCTTTCCTGCGGCGATGAGATATCAGAGATCATAGCCTGGGCTACAGAGATGTTACCTCCGGTTAAACCATCCAGTATGCGCGCAATAAAAAGTACAATTATGCTATTCGCAAGGCCGAAAATAATGAACGATGCGCAGGTGCCGATGAGGCTGATAACCAGAATGGGTTTACGCCCGAACTTATCTGACAGCGACCCTAAAACCGGCGTGGCAAAAAACTGTGCAATGGAAAATGCAGCGGTAAGCAGGCCGATGGTATGCTGGGTAACGCCAAACTTTTTACCATAAGGATACAGCAGGGGTATAATAATACCAAACCCCATAGAGTTGATGATGGCAATTACAACAAGTACCCAAATTATCCGGTTCACTTTCATCCCACTACAAAAGGCTTTAAACCAAAAAAGGTTCTGCAAATGCAGAACCTTTTTTAATATGGTAACGATTAAATTACTGTTTTTCGAAATCAGATGCCTTTGGCAATATATCTGATACGTTGCCCAGTTTACTGTGTTTTTTACTGTAACCAAAGTAAATAAGTAAACCTGCTACCATCCAGATCAACGCGCTTATCTGCGTTTCGTGTGGTAAACCAACGATCATACCGGCACATACAATGATACCCAGAATTGGCACTAATGGCACAAGCGGGGTTTTAAACGGACGAGGCAGGTTAGGGTCGGTTTTGCGCAATAATATCACACCCACACAAACCAGGATGAAAGCGAACAAGGTACCTATAGAAGTTAGATCGCCCGCTACGCTACCCGGTACAAATGCAGCAAATGCGCCCACAAATATAAAAAGGATCATGTTGCTTTTGTATGGCGTACGGAATTTTGGGTGAAGATCTGAAAACACTTTAGGCAATAAACCATCTGTAGACATGGTGTAGAACACCCTCGACTGGCCCATTAACATCACCAAAATAACTGATGAAAAACCTGCCAGGATAGCTACGGTAACCATAGTTGATAACCAGCCGTAACCGTGCATGTAGTTACTGATAGCGTAAGCTACAGAAGCCTCTTTACCAGATTTCATAAAATCTGTATAAGGTGCAACACCCGTTAACACCCACGAAAACAGGATGTATAGGATGGTACAAACCACTAACGAACCTAAAATACCGATAGGCATATCGCGTTTTGGGTTTTTAGCCTCTTGTGCCGCAGTTGATACCGCATCAAAACCAATGAATGCAAAAAATACCACACCGGCACCACTGATGATACCACCCCAACCATGGTTGAAGAATGGCGCATAAGAATACGGTTTGCCATTTTGCTGGATAATATCCGGTGCGTTAGCAGGTATAAGATAAGGCGTATGGTTAGCCGGGTTAATAAACTGCCAGCCTATAGCTATAAACACCAATACGATAGCTACTTTAATAAATACGATGATACCGTTTACAGTAGCAGATTCCTGCGTACCTTTTATCAATAAAAGCGATAAGATAACCAATATCAATAAGGCAGGCAGGTTAGCAATACCGTGTACGCTTTGCCCGTTTACCATAACAGATTCCATTGGAGAGTGGCACCACTCATAAGGTATGCTGCCCCCGAGGAGCTTATTGGCATACTCGCTCCAGCTGATGGATACAGTTGCCGCGCCCAGTGCGTATTCTAATATTAACGCCCAACCTATGATCCAGGCAACAATTTCGCCCATGGTAGCATAAGCGTAGGTGTAAGCGCTACCTGCAATAGGGATAATAGAAGCAAATTCTGCATAGCAAAGGCCCGCGAAAGCGCAACCTATAGCAGCCACAATAAATGACAAGGTTACCGCAGAACCGGCGTGCTCGCCGGCAGCAGCGGCCGTTCTTACAAACAGCCCGGCACCAATAATTGCACCGATACCCAACGCAATAAGGCTACCTGCCCCAAGCGTACGCTTCAGGCTTCCTTCGGCGTCAACCGCGTTGGTTAGTTGTTCAATAGATTTTTTTACAAATACCTTCATGTTTTAGTTTAATAATAAGATTCAGTTTTAATATCTTGAAATCAGTTGTCCAAACGTACTTAAATTTATTGAAAACTTAAAGTGCAGAATGTAACAAGGGTATGGTAGTTTTTTACAGAATTAAAGGCTGTGAGTGTGAATGGATTGATGATAGTTTTTGCCCCAATAAATTATGCTGTTGAAAACACTAAGGCCTGCATTTGTCAAGATAAAAATGCCGGCAAGGTAATAGCGGGGCGTGGAGTGTAGCACATATTTACATCAACATAGGTTGATTTTTAAAATCGCCAATAGCAGATGTAAATTTGTTTTATCTATAAATATCTTTTCGATGCCCCAAAGTAATAATGCTGATAATTAGCTCGTCATCAATTATGTTATAAATGATGCGATAGTTACCAACCCTGATGCGATATCCTTCTCTACCTGTTAGCTTTTTATATCCCTGAGGCCTTGGGGCTTGCCCTAATGATGCAATAGCATCAAAAATAGGTACAGCAAAAGCATCCGGAATTTTGTCTAATTGCTTCTGAGCTTTTTTAGATAAAACAATAGTATAATCAGGCATTACTTTTTTTCCTGGTCTTTAGGTATTCAGAAAATAAAATGCGCTCTCCGGTATCATTTTTTATAGCCTCATCGTAAAGTTTAACATCCTCCAGGTCTTCTAATTCTTCCATAATTGAATTAAACTCACTAACAGGAAGTACAACTAACGATTCGTTACCATTACTATCTTTAATATATTGCGGATGCACTGTAAGCATAATAGCGTATTTATGTTACACAAATTTACAAATCACAATAGTCATTAACAATAGTATTATCCCGGCAGGGCCCTTAAAATAAACCAGGGTGTAAGTATAAAGTTCATCAGCATCATGGTTATACCCAGAGCTTTGTTAAACCTGCCATCTGTCCGTATCAGCAAAACGCCGATAACTATTCCTCCCGAAAGTAGCATTGCCGCATCAAAGTACAGCAGGTAGTCGGTAGTGGGTGGCTCTATATCCAGTTTTAGCACGTCGAAAAGATCCGGCAAATACAGGTAAATATCGTACAGGCAAAGGATGTAAAGGATATAACTTGGCAGTGGTTTCTTCATCAGTACCTATATATATAAACTTACCCCCTTTAGTTAGGCTCAACAATAACCACCTTGCGGGCATATACCTTATTACCAACATTTATTTTTACCATGTAAACGCCTGGCTGCATGTTAACCGTTGGTATAACGGCGCTAAAATTACCCGCCTCCGTTTTTTGCTTATTTTGATACACCACCTGCCCCAGGGTATTTACCATTGCCAGCGCTACATCACCCGCTTGTTTGGCTTCAAAAACCACGTTGATATATGTTGTGGCAGGCACCGGAAATATGGTTAGGCCGATATCAGTTGTTTTATCGGGATTTTTGGCCACGATGGCATAATTAAATTCGTCTGCCAACGCCGTACAGCCATTGGTAAGCGTTACCTGCGTTTGGTATTTACCGCTAACCGGCGGCGTATATTTGGTATCTGTTGCACCGGCTATAAGTACGCCGTTTAAAAGCCATTGGTTGCCCGCTGCGATACTTGAAATAAGCGCATCGCCGCTTTGTGTAATAACCGGTTTGGTAACCGTAACAGCAACCCTCCCTGCCGATGCGCAACCCGGACTGCGCACCTGCATATCATACAGGTAATAATAAAAATTCTTATAATACGCAGTATCGGCTTCATTAGTGCCGGATATGGCCTGGTTACCCGCAATACTAAAAACGTCGCCAATTTTAAAAGGGTACCCCGTTACCCCGCTGTTACTGCGAAACAGGGTAGCGCCGTTTTCATAAGTGGGGGTAATTACATAATTACCAGCGGCAGGCAATAATAAATTAAGCTTGTAAACTTTGCCCTGGTCTGCCGGGTCGTCGGGCTGCGCATTGGGCTGTGCTGTAGTGCGCGTGGCTGTTACGTTTAGCGTTACCGATGCCACTACCTCCCCATTATCATTTGTAGCTGTAAAAATAACGCGGCCGGGGTTGCCAACATACAGGCGCGCGCTTTCTATATTAACCGGTATCTGGGTATTTACGATGATCCCCGGCGTAAACTGGTTGTAGCTGCCTGATGTAAAAACAGCTTTGGTAGCAGGGCCTGCCTTACCGCTAAAATCATTTAAGCCGGCGTAATAGGTGTTGTTTACAGGTGCATCGGTAACGTTTGCCGGCGAGCCATACCCTACCGGGATAGCATCTGATGCCGTTTTATACCAAAGCAGCTGGCCGTCGCCCTGGCCGGTTAACTGGTATGTTTTGGTGTTGACGCAATAATAAGCCAGCAGATCTGCAGCACCCGGCGCCGAACCGATCACAATAGTGCCGGTTGTTTTGTTATTGGCCGCTATCGGGTCGCCATTAAGCTTTGTTTCTACGGTGATGCTGTAGGTTGCACCCACCACCGTATTAAATTTACTGCTTAGGGTAAAATCGGTTTCCTCTTCTGGGCTTAAGGTGCCGGTATAAGTTTCATTATAGGTGCTCACCGTGTTATCCGGGGCTGTAACGGTTACGGTAACCGGCACGTTGCTAATGCTTGCACTGCCAAAGTTTTTAAGCCTTACGGTAACCGCTACGGCCGGTTCGCAGGTAACATTTGAATTGACGATGGCAATTGCCCCGGCATCAATAGCCGGTTTTGTAAACTGGATGCGGTAATCCTGTGTTTCGCCTTTAGCATAGGTGCCGCATGCGGTAATTGATGCAGGGTCGGTAGTTTCGTTCAGTATAATGCGCAGCAGGCTGATGTTGCCCGGTATAACCGATGCAGGCACGGCTATATTACCGGTTAGCGTGCCTGTGCTGCCCATCACAGCGGTGGTGGCAGCCAGTTCACCGGCATCAAATGTGCCGTTACCGTTCCAGTCGGCAAATATTTTTGCGGCTTTGTTAAAGTTTGCCCCGCAGGTGCCCAGCGTAATACTGAACGGATAGGTTTTACCTTCTTCTAACTGGATGGTTTGGCTGGTATGGTCGGTGTAACCGGTGCATCCGGCAGGCTCCGTAGCGTTTATGTTCGACAGCGAGAAAGCGGTAACCTTTGCATCCGCCGTTGATAACGGCGCCGATGCACAGTAGGGATTACCACCCGCCCCGGTAACAATAACCGAATAAGGCTGGCTGCCCGATCGCAGCGTACCTTTATGCGATATGGTGATAGTATATTTTTTACCCGGTATAGCGCCGGCAATGTACACCTGCTCTATATTATCCCTGATGTTATCGCCATTGGTCGCCGCTGCCGGGGGGTTATCGGGCATAAGCACCCAGGGGGTGTAGGTGGTTGCGCCATCGGCTATACGCAGATCAAGGTCATTCACCAGTTTTGGGGTGCGGTCGTTGATGGTGGTGCCTGTAGTTGGGGTACCTTCCGGGTCTGTCCAAGATATGCTGACAGACAGCGGCCCATCGCCCGAGGCAACCACATCCAGCGTGCGGGTTTGCCCCTGCGCCAGGGTATTTTCGTTGATCATACTTTTTACGCCGTTATCTGTAATGGCCTGTGCGGCTTTTTTCATATCCAGCACCCCCCATCCGTAAATATAATCGGGGCCAACATTGCCGGCATCAAAGGCTGTGTGGCAGGCCAGGCCCTTTAATGTGGCAGCCCGCATAAACGCACCGTTATTTTTTTGCGCATAATACTCCTGCAATAAGTATAAAGAACCCGTAATATTTGGCGCCGACATAGAGGTGCCCGACAAGGTGAGGTATGAACTGGCACTTTGTGTACCGGTAGATACAATATTTTCGCCATCGCCAACCAGGTCGGGCTTAATACGGCCGTCATCCGTGGGGCCCCAGCTGCTAAAGAAAGAGATAGCCACATCTGCGCGGTTTACCGGGCCGTTGGGCAGCGCCCCTACCGAGCCTACCGTGAGGATATTTTTGGCATTACCGGTGGTAGTGATAATATCATAACCGTTGTTATTACTGATGTTTGCCGGCCTTGCCCCTTTGTTTACAAAGGTTGGGTTTGTGCGGCTGGTAAACCCGTAATAAGTATCGCCTATGGCCGGCCCGTTGCTTGACCGGCTGTTACCGGCCGACTCTACAATTAAATAATAGGGCGCATTGTAGGCTATCTTATCCCACGATTGCACGCGCAAATCGTAAAAGCCAAAGTTATAATCTTCATTATCGCCGGGCAGGCCATACCATTCCCATCGGTTATCGGCGCTGTTAAAATCCCAGCCGCCAACGTCGCCGTAGGAGTGATTGGAAAGCAGCAGGCCGGATGCCGCCGCGCTCATTTCGGTAACATCGTCATCAAAATCCCAGGACGACAGCGTGGCCGCGTCAAACGCCATCCCCTTTACCGGAGCGTAAACGCCTTTAGCTATCATAGTACCTGCCACATGGGTGGCATGGTCTATTACACTTGCTGTATTTTTAAGGCTGATGGCTTTGCCTGCAAACTCGCGGTGGGCCGCATATACGCTGCCGCCATCCCAAATGCCCAGTTTATTACTGAGGAAGGCGCTGCTGCCACTCAGGTTTAAGCCCAGTGTGCCGCCGGGCTGCACCGTATTGGTGCCGGTGGTAGCTGCGGCAATGGTATTGTTATGTGTAATAAGATATACCGGGAAACCATAGCGGTTGATGCTTTGTAATGATACCACGTTACCGGCCCTTGTTACACGCCAGATTGGCCAGCCCCTTGAAGGCGCCAGCAATAAGGCTTTTTGATGGCCTGTATTAAAGCTATCGCGCGAGCGGGCAGACAGTATCTCCAGTTGTTTTTGCTTAATGGCGTTAACAGGTATTTGCTGCTGGCTAAACCCCGGCAACCACAAAAACAATAAAAATGTATAAAGCAAAAAGCCCAGGTATTTTTTACCCATATATTAATTTGATACTGGTTATAAAAATATAGTTTTAAATATGATCCTTATTAAAAATAAAGGCATTTTTTTCACCGGAGTAATGTTTGATCTTAATTAAAAACCTTTCTTTTGAATTACGTTTTTCTCGCTCAATTAAACCTTTTGCCAAATAAACATGTGTTAATAATTACATAGTTAAATTGTAGAATAACCTACCCAAAACGCGCATATATTTCTACAAAAGTATTTTGGGCTTATGGCTGTATTTGCAGCTTTAAAGCAAACCTTTTTAGCAACTTATACGTACATAGCCAAATAAACGCATTATTTATTATAACGCGTATTAAAGTGTTGTTTTTGTTTCATTTGCACTATTATTGCATTACGCGCGCACAGATTGATTTAAACGATTGATTAAACTCCTAAAGATTTGAAAAAATTACTACTTAGATATTTCCTGGCCATCGGTTTCATCTGCTTATCTGTATCATTAAGGGCACAGGTATTATTTACCTCTTTGCAGGGCAATGCCCCTACTTATGTAAGGGGGGTATCTAATGCGGTTGTTTATGGCCTTTCAGTGTTTGTACCGGCAGGTAGCACATTTACCGGCGGACCTGCTAATATTGCCTCATCTCAAGGTTTAAATGGAGGACAGGTAACATCTGTAAGTTTAAGACAAACTGCATCTGCAAATCCAAACCTTGCTGCTTCTGCACCACTTAATACTTATAGTGCAAACCCTGGTGGTCTTGGAATACAACTTGGAGGATGGCCGAGTTTAACCGGCGCAGCAGGAACCGGCTCTACTTTTTATTTTTATATCTTAATTAACTTTTCAACTACAACTAATGCATTATCGCCATTTAATTTCTCTTTACCTTCTGCGGCACAAATAACTCAAAACGGCTTTTCGGGTGGTATAACGGTAAATAATACCAATTCCCAAACTTATAATTTTAGTACACCGCCCTTAAATCCTGTTTTTTCTTACGCTACACCCCAAACCTTTACCGTGGGTACTGCTATTACCGCGCTTGCACCAACCCATAGCGGCGGGGCAGTAGGTACATATTCCCCTCAAGTATTTTCGAGCACTATTGCCGGTCCATCAGGCGTGGATGTGAGCCCTGTTACGGGCAATATTGTTGCGCTAAGTAATTTTTCTAACACACTAAGTTATTTTTCACCAACAGGTACCATTATTGCCACAAACCCATATTTAACAGGAACTTATACTTTAGTCAATCCAAAGCAACTTATATTTGATGGTAATGCTAATTTATACATATCCGACTATGGGAACAACAGGATTGTTAAAGTTACTCCTGGCGGGGTGGTCAGTTACATTACCGGTATAAGCCAGCCACTCGGCCTGGCTGTAGATGCATCAAATAATATTTATGTAGCCAGTTCTAATACAGGCAATGTTTATCGGATAGCTGCAGGTGCCACAACATCCACCATCTTTAAATCAGGCTTTACAGCGCCATCGGCGGTGGCTATTAACAGCGCAGGCGATCTGTTTGTAGGGCAAAATGGTGTAGTTAACAAAGTAGTATCGGGCACAACCACCATTGTGAGTTTTGCTACCGGCTTTAGTGGCAGCCCAAGTACTTTAGATTTCGATCCGGGAGGTAATTTAACAGTGGTTGATGGCGGGAATAATGCTATCAAAAAAGTAACGCCATATGGAACGGTAACTACCGTTTTAACAGGCTTAAACGGGCCCAGCGGTGTTGCTTATGATGCTGCGGGTAATATATTGGTAACCAATTACAATTCCACCAATGTGCAAAAATACACTGGCAGTTATTATAGTATTAGCCCCGCTTTGCCCGCCGGGTTAACCCTTAACCCTGTAACCGGTATAATCACCGGCACGCCAACTGCAGCCACCACGGCTACAAGTTACACAGTAACGGGTACAAATGCTAATGGTAGCGGTACTGCGATAATAAATATCACTGTTAACCCGCTTCCACCAACAATTTCTTATGTATCGCCGCAAACTTACACGGTTAATACGGCTATAACCGCATTAAACCCAACCACTACCAACAGCCCAACCAGCTTTACAACAACAGGCTTACCTGCAGGCCTAAGCTTAAACCCTACTACCGGGCAAATTACGGGTACCCCAACTACCATTAGCACAGCAACCAGCTATGCCATTACTGCTACTAATATAAGCGGAAGCGCTACCTTTAATTTATCTATAACGGTAAACCCGCCGGCGCCGGCATTAAGCTATGCAACGCCGCAGTTTTATACGGTAGGCACAACCATAACGCCTTTGGCACCTACACTTACAGGTGGCGATGTAGGCGCTTACGGGGCGCCTGCTACTTTTGTTAATATTACACAAAGCAACGGGGTAGCTGTAAACCCTGCAACAGGTTATGTATATGTAACCAGCACCAATAATAATGCTACCTATATTTACAATGCTACAGGCACACTTCTTTTTACCCAAAATGCGGCAAAATATGGTTATAACAGCCCTGCCGGGGTAGTTGTAGATGCAGCAGGTACTACCTATGTGGCTAACAGGGGTACAGGTACCATTGTTAAAACAACATCGGCCAACTACGTAACTATTTTAACCGGCTTTACCGAACCTACAGGGGTAAGCCTTGATGCTGCCGGGAATTTATATGTTGTAGACAGAAACTCGGCGGTAGCTAACGGCGGTAAAGTTTATAAAGTAGCTACCAGTGCCATTACCAGTGCAACCGACGGAGGAACAATAGCTGTTGGTGCACCTTATATTGCTACCGGTTTAAATTCGCCCTGGGGTGTAACGGTAAACAGCGCGGGTGATATTTACGTATCAGAGCCCGGCCCCGGTAACAGCAGCAACAAAATCTACAAGTATGCATCGGGCACTACCACACAAACCACATTTGTATCAACCGGCCTGAGCTCGCCAAGGAGTATGGATATTGATGATGCCGGAAACATTTATGAAGCAGAAGCAGGTATTGCAGCCGGCGACCGCTCTATTAATATGATAAGCCCCGCAGGTGTTGTTACCAAATTATTCACCACCGGAGATTCGCCTACTGCTGTAGCCGTGGATGCATCCGGCAATCTGTATTTTACAGGTTACAATTTTGGCAGTATATTAAAGTCTACCGCATCCGGCTATGCTATCAGCCCTACGCTACCAGCAGGTTTAATTTTTAATAATTATACTGGTGTTATCAGCGGTACGCCAACTGCTGCAAGTGCTGCAGCTAACTACACGGTTACCGCTACAAACGCGGCAGGTAATGCCACTGCGGTGGTAAACATTACAGTTAACCCCAATACCTTTTTAACCGGTTATGCTTACCGCCTGCCACTTACCCTGAATACCACCGGCTTAGGCATAAATGCCAACCTAACCAGGTTCCCGGTGTTATTAAAAATTGTTGATCCCGGCCTTATTATTACAACCGGCGGATGCAGCAACCGGGTACAATTCCCTAACGGCCCGGCCTATGATTTTGCCTTTACAGACCCCAGCGCACCGCTAACCGAGCTGCCTTACCAGATAGAATCTTACGACCAAACCACGGGCACCATATTTGTTTGGGTACAAATACCAACCATTTACCGCACAAATAATAACAGCCTTAACTTTTTTTACGGCAATGTTACGGCCCCGGCCACACATACCACTGCATTTTACCAAAACACCTGGAAAACCGTTAACACTACTTCATCAAACTACAAAGCGGTTTGGCACTTTGGCGAGGTACCCTCTACCACTACTGCAACGCTTATAGATGCAACCGGCTCGGGTAACGACCTTACGGCAAGTGCTACAAACATTACCCGGTCAAACGCCCAGATACTAACCGGCACAACGCTTAACGGGGGTACCGTATCCAAAACTACGGCAGCTGGCCTAACCGCCCTAAACACGCCGATAACCATGTCTACCTGGATGTATTATGGCGCTTACCCGGCTTATGCTGCGAATGCCATGGTATTACAAAACGGCACATCTTATTCACAAATTGCTTTCAGGGGTACCGCTAATTCATCCATAAGTAACAACTCAAATGGCGGCGCCATTGTGGTAAGCAGTGATCTTACCCCGGCCTCGGGCGCCTGGCATTATGTGGTTTACAGCTATAACGGCACTACAAACTCCATTTATATAGATGGCGCCCTTGCTAAAACAAGTACTACAGGCACTAACATAGGCACACCCAATACCATTGTATTTGGCAGCTACAACGTTGGCGGTAATGAGAACTTTACAGGAACGATAGATGAATCGCGGGTGATCAGCACCGCCCTATCTGCAGACTGGGTAAAGGCCGAGTTCAATAACCAGTCGGACCCCGGCGGCTTTACCATTGAAGGCACCACCACTGCCGACCCTGTAAACGTTACTACCATACCGGGCGGCGTTACCTATACTTATAATGGCAGCACTTATCAATCTAACATAACGGGCGCATCGGCCACACCATCGTTTAACGGTAAAGAGAATTTTATCATATCCGGTGCAACTACCCTTACATCGGCCATGACCTTATACGGGCTGACTGTTAACAGTGGCATCAGCCTTGGCGTTAACGGGCAAACCTTAAATGTAGGGTGTAACATCGTTAACAATGGTGCCATAACCTACGGCAGCACCAATTCAGCCATCAACTTTAACGGTTCGTTAGCCGCACAAACCTATACTGCTGCTGCAACAGGCAATACCACGTCTATCGGCAGTTTAACCATCAATAACTCTGCGGCAGGTACCATTACCCTAAGCGGCGGCCCAGTTGATATTTACAATGCACTCACCCTGCCATCGGGTAAACTGGTTATCGACCCAACAACAATCTTCACCTTAAAATCTACCGCTACAGCTACGGCTTATGTAGGCACATTGCCGGCCGCATCTACCATAACAGGTACGGTAAGTGTTGAGCGATATATTACAGGGGGTACCATTAATTACAGAGGTTACCGTTTAATATCGTCGCCGGTTTATGCAGCCACAGTTGGCGGCAACAGGGTAACCAGCGTTAATTACTTAAAAAACACATCTTACCTTACCGGCACTACAGATGTGGGCACAAACGGCTTCGATCTGGCCGGCAACCCAACCCTGTACCTGTTTAGGGAAGACAGGGTACCGCTAACAACCTCGTTTACCAACGGCAGTTATCGCGGCATCAATACCATCAGCACCACTCCAAATTATAATATTGATATTGATGGCGGCCCTATTAATATCCCGGTTGGTAACGGTGTGCAATTCTTTTACAGGGGCGATAGAAATGTGGCTACCATTACAGCGCAAAGAAATGTAAATTATGTGCCAACCAGCGCCGTAATAACGGCAACAGGCACTTTAAACACCGGGCAGATCACGGTAAAAAACTGGTACACGCCAAATTCAGCTAACCTGGGTTATACCACTACCACTACTACCGTAAGGGGCTACAACCTGGTTGGTAACCCCTACGCCAGCACTATTGATTGGGATACGTTTAACACTACCACATCTACCAGCGGTATTTATGGCGTTAACATAGGCAACACCATTTATGAGCTTAACCCGCGTACCAAAAACTTTGCCACCTATCAAAAAGGTGTTACACCGGGTACAGGGACAGGCACAAATAACGGCAGCCGGTATATTGTAAGCGGCCAGGGCTTTTTTGTGGTGGCAACTTCTGCAGCGGCACAGCTTATCTTTAACGAGTCGGCAAAATCTACGGTGCAAAATACGGTTAACACTACCCTGCTGATGGCAGATAAAGCAACCGTTAGAAGCGTAGCAGCAGCCAACACCGACCCGGACACGCACGTGCGCTTACAGTTGCTTAAAGATACCGTGAACAATGATGACATTTACATTGGCTTTCAAAGCAACGCAACCCCGGCTTATACTTTTGATGAAGACGCTGCTTACCGCCCGGGTATCGGGGTGATCAGTTTATCAAGCCTATCTGCAGATAACGTTTCGTTAAGTATCAACAGGCTGCCGCTGCTGCAAAAAAATCAAAAAATACGTTTAAAGGTAAACGCTACCGAAAGCGGCGTGTACCAATTGAATTTAACCGAGCAAAAAAACATCCCCGATCTGTATGATATCTGGCTGATGGACAGCTTCAAAAAGGATTCATTGAATATCCGCCTGTATAAATCTTACAGTTTTAATATCGAAAGAGCCGACACCAACACTTACAGCTCGGCGCGTTTTAGCCTTATTATCAGGCAAAACCCTGATAAAGGCTTAAGATTGCTTAACTTTACCGGCACCAAGGCTAAAGCAGGCGCGCAATTGCTATGGGTTACCGAAAACGAAAGCAACTACACCAACTTTACGGTAGAAAAAAGCATAGATGGCGGTAAAACATTTAACGTAGTTGGCGGCTTGCTTTCATCAGGCATTGGCAGGTACACCTTAACAGATCCTTCGCCGATAACGGGTGTAAACCAGTATCGGTTAAAGCAGGATGATGTTAACGGTAGCATCAGCTACTCTAAAAGCATTAATATTATATATGCCAACGTTAACGATATTACCGAGAACAAAAACTTTATGGTGTTCCCTAACCCGGTAAGCAGCACCATTAATTTAAGCGTGGTGGGGCAGCAAAGCAATAGCACGTCATACACCATCGTTATATCTAACAGTAATGGCGAAATTGTAAAATCGGTTACGTCGCCACAGCCCAACTGGCAGGATAACGTGGGTAATTTAATACCGGGCAGCTATTTTATAAGGGTTACCAATAATAAAACAAAAACAGATTTAGGCATTGCAAAATTTATTAAGTTATAAGATTAAAGGGATGATGAGAATAATTAAGAAGGGATTAGTGCTGTTATGCCTTTTAACCATTAATATGGCAGCGTTTGCGCAAACAGCTACAGACCCACCTGTTGGCAATTGCAACGGAAGTGATATTGATGATGTTTGTGAAATACCGCTTGATACCTGGGTGTACCTGCTGGTTGCCATTACCGTTATTTACGGGGCTTATAAGATGCATCAAAAACAAAAAGCGTTAAATGCTATACAACTATAATATTTGTGAGCATAAAAGCGCTTACAAGGTTGCCTATATTTTATAAAATATAATAGACACCTGCTTTTAGAACGTTGGTAACGTTTATGATCTTGTTAATGGCGGGGCAAGGTCTAATTGTTTAATAATACCTTCAACAATTTTGGGTATATCATTCATGGTTTGTTTTGGGTTGCGCAATTCGCCAACACCATAACCGCGCCATACGATGCGCTGGGTTTTACTATCTACCAGATCTATAATAATGGTACCTTCTTTATAATGTACTTTTTGTGCATAAGTAGGGCCGTAACCACCCCACGGGCCACCCCAGCCGCCGTATCCAAAGCCCCATCCCCACGGGCGGTACCATCCGCCGCCCCACCCCCAGCCGCCATAAAAGCCGCCGTAGTAAGGGGTATAAAATTCCATTTTAGAGCCGCGGCCGGTAACTGTTGCATAGTGCACCAGCAAATCGGGGTTTTGCTGCGCCATCACCAGGCCCTTGCTTGTTAAAGCCTGTTCTGTGGCCTTCTGTATCTTGCCGTTGCCAATTTCATCCAGCGGGCGCCATTGCTTGTTACGGCTGGTTGTTGGGCCTGCCAGGGCAAACGTACGATAAGCAGATAAATTAGTTTTGTTTTGGGCTGCAGTATAATAATTATAACTGCTGCAGGCCGACAGGGCAGACATACAAGCCACCGCCAGCATTAAGTGAATATATTTTTTCATGGCCTTACCAAATATTTATATTGCTTTAGACTAATAAGTAAACAAAGGTTTAACAGTTTTATTGCAAATCAAAAAATAATTATTCTCAGTAATCCTCTACCCCGTTTTTAGCGTGTAGTTACATCAAATATTTGCCTACTATCGGCATACGCCTGCCCATGCCAAATGCCTTGGGCGATACCCTTAATATTGGCGGCGTTTGGTAACGCTTATGCTCGGCCAGGTTAACCAGGCGCAGCACTTTATGCACTACGGCATTATCAAAACCCTGCTTTATGATTTCTGCGGATGAACAGCGGCGCTCTACATATTGCACCAGTATGGCATCCAGTATATCATACTCCGGTAACGAATCGGTATCCTTTTGGTCGGGCCTTAGCTCTGCCGATGGTGGTTTTACGATGGTATTCTCCGGGATGATCTCCCGCTGGCGGTTAATATAACGGGCCAGCTGAAAAACCTGCGTTTTAAACACATCGCCAATAACAGAAATTCCGCCGCACATATCGCCATAAAGCGTACCATAACCTACGGCAGCCTCGCTTTTGTTGGAAGTATTGAGCAGAATGTAGCCAAACTTATTACACATAGCCATCAGCAGTACCGCCCTGCTGCGCGATTGGATGTTCTCTTCGGCAATGTTAAACGGCAGATTTTGGAATTGCGGGTGCAGCGAGTTTTCAAACGCATCCGTAATTTTTTCTATAGCGATGGTTTCAGATTTGCAGCCCAGGTTAGCCACCAGGTCTTCGGCATCCTTTAAAGAATGATCGCTGGAGAATTTGGAAGGCAGCAAAACAGCCATTACATTTTGCGGCCCAAGCGCCTCGGCAGCCAGCGCGCACACCACGGCAGAATCTATCCCGCCGGATAACCCCAGAATGGCCTGCTTAAAGCCCGACTTATAAAAATAATCCTGTATGCCTAAAATAAGCCCCTGGTATATCTGCTCTATATCGCTTGCGCGGTTGGCCTTTTGGGTAGTTTGATGTTCAAAGCTGATGCTTCCGTCATCATGTAAATTGTAATAGGTTACAGCTTCCGAAAAATAAGGTAGCTCATCGGCTATTTTGCCATTTTTATCAAACACTAAAGATCCGCCGTCAAAAATCAGTTCGGTTTGTGCGCCAACGTGGTTTACATAAAAAAGGGGCAGGTTATACCGCCCGGCATTATCGCTTAGTATGGCAATTCGCTCTTCATCATGGTTATAAGCAAAAGGCGATGCCGCAATATTGATCATCACATCCGGCTTTTGCTTAATCAGCGTATCCATGGGGCGGGTAATGTACAGCGGGTTCTCAATAGTGTTCCAAAGGTCCTCGCAAATGGTCAGTGCAATACGCTTACCTTTAAAATCTATGCAATTAAATGTGGTTGATGGTTCAAAATACCTGTACTCGTCAAAAATATCGTAGTTGGGCAAAAGGGCCTTGTTTACAACAGCCTTTATCTCGCCGTTATCTATAAAATAGGCCGAGTTGTTCAGATCTTTACCTTCGGGATTATGGTTGGGTGTTGGCAGGCCAATGATGCAGGCTATCCCGGTACAGGCTGCAGCTATTTGGTGGGCGGCGGCATCACACAGGCTTATAAATTCATTAAACTCCAAAAAATCACGCGCAGGATAACCACATACGCATAACTCGGCAAAAACAACCAGGTCGGCCCCGTTCTGTTTTGCTTCCCGGATGCTGGTAATTATTTTCTGGGTGTTAGATTCAAAGTTACCAATATGATAATTAAGCTGGGCTAATGCTATTTTCATGTTATTAATGAGTGGTAATTGGTGGGTGGCGAGTGGGTGAAAGGTCTAATCAGAAACGGTTAACCATTTACTGATCATTACTTAACTACTCACTATTCTCCCCCTTTAATGCAAATAAAAAAATTATTTTTGCTAAAACGTTATTTATGATGTCTAATTCATGTAAAACAACAGTTATATACTTAAGTTTTTTACTGTGCCTTATTTTTACGGCCTGCAAGCGCAATAAAAAAGTTGATGTAAGCAACATACCGGTAAATGTTAAGATAGAACGCTTTGACAAAGATTTTGACCAATTGCGTACCCACCCGCTCACACCTCAAATAACCCTGCTGCAAAATAAATACGGCTTGTTTTACCAGGATTTTATTGAACGTATAATTAAAGCGGGCAGTACGGCAGATACCAACTATTATAAAAACCTGCGCGATATTTTTGCAGGCCAGGCTTATACCGATCTTAAGCATGATGTTGACGCCGTTTATCCCGACATGGATAAGCAGGATGCAGAACTAACGGATGCCTTCCGCAGGATAAAATACTATTACCCGCAAAAGCGTTTGCCAAAGGTATATGCCTACCTATCGGGTTTTAGGGCGCAAACCACTATTGGCGATGGTTATTTTGGTATTGGTTTAGACCTTTTTTTGGGTGCCGATTCGCGATTTTACCCGGCGCTGATAGAGAATTTTCCGCATTATATATCGCGCAGGTTTACGCCCGATAACATTACCCCGCGTGTAGTAGAAGGAATTGCCCGCGAAGATATGTTCCCCGAGGATGACCGGGACAACTCCCTGCTGGCAAAAATGATCTACAACGGCAAGATATTGTACTTTATGGATCAAACCCTGCCCGATGTAGCCGATTCTACCAAAATTGGATACACTGCGCAACAGATAAAATGGTGCGACGACTTTAAGGCCAACATCTGGGGATTTTTTTTAGAAGAGAACCTGCTTTACGAAACCGATTTCCAGAAAATTCAAAAGTACCTGAATGAGGCCCCCTTTACCCCCGGCCTCGGCGACAAGAACGATTCGGCCCCCAAACTGGCCGTATGGACCGGCTGGCAGATTGTAAAACAATATATGGACAAGCACCCCGATATTACCCTGCAGCAGCTTATGGCCAACAGGGATGCCCAAAAGATCCTGAACGAATCAAAATACCGCCCTAAAAATGCCGAGGAATAATTGTATAGACGCGATGCATCGCGTCTATGGCAGACTCGGTTATGATATTCAATTAAGCAGGTTATAATGCTATTTAAAGGCGCGAAGTATCGCGCCTCTACGGTCATGTTCAACAACATTAATAACCACAATTGTAAAGGCGCGATACTTCGCGCCTCCGGCAGTACGGTTATGGATTTTTAATTAACATGGGTTATAACGCGGTTAAGAAAAGCGATCTATAGTGCCTGTGCAGGTAAGTATTTGCTTATCGTTTTACCGCTTTTGAACGAGATGGTGCTCTCCAGATTGAGGATCTTTCTTTCCTTAAAAATAGAAAGGCCCTTACCAATAGCAACCGGGTTCCTGATAATGTAATACTCATCAATAAGATCCAGGTCAACCAGCGATCTTACAAAATCAGCACCGCCATAAACCAAAATATCTTTACCCTCTTTTTGCTTTAGTTGTTTCACCGCTGTAGCCAGGTCGCTATGCTCTGTTTCTAAATTCCTGCCAATAATATTCTTTTCTGTGCGGCTAAAAACGATTTTGCGCATGTTTACCATGGTTTGTGCAAAAGAATGCATGGGGCTATCGGGCTGATTGTCTGCCACATTTTCCCAATAATCAATAAACTCACGGGTCATTTTACGGCCTAATAAAATAATGTCGCTACTTTCAGCAATATCTATCACCGTTTTAAAGCTATTAGGGTCTGGTGCAGCACCCGGAAGAAATTGCCAGTCTAACTCACCTTTGGGACCGGCTACAAAACCATCAATGGTCATTTGTATCTGTAACTTTAACTTCCTCATAAATTAATTTTAATGCTATAATTGCTTGTCTATATCCAAATATCAGTAAACAATATAAGCATCTTGCGGTACGATCGCGACAAAAACAGGGCGTGCTTTACTTACCTGGGCTATCTTTTCAGAAAAATGACGAAAGAGCGTACAAACAAAAAAAGCGCTGCCAAAACTGGCAGCGCTTTAATTATATCATGATGCATTACTTATTTAAGAATCCCAAAAACTGCTTTTAAGCATAAGCCGGAAGCTACTAACAAGATCAGGTTAGAGATCAGCGTAGCGTGAGGAAACTCTACAAAGCGTAAGTAAACACCTACTAAACCAATAACAACCGTCAGAACTAAGAATTTATAGTGACTTACTGAATTTGCGTTTTCTGTTGAATTTTGCATTTGCTTAATTATTTGGCACAAAAATATAAATGTTTACCGAAAAACCGATAATCTTTTTCAGGAATTAAACAGCCATTGATTTCTTGCTCCAGCCCTGCGGCAGATTTTCTTCTATCTCTATGTTGTCAAACTCGGCGCTGGCCCTGGAGCCAACCACTTTTGCCCAGGCGGCCATTTTGGCTATCCCTTCTTCCAGGCTTACATTTTTACTGTTGCCAAATACACCGGCTGCTTTTGAATGTTCGCTGTGGGCATGCATAACTTCTTTACGTGCTTCCAGATGGGTAACTTTGGGTTCCACACCCAGCTCTTTGGCAACTACCTGTACCAGTTCGTTCACCGTGTAGGGCTTATCGGCACCAACGTTAAATACCTGGTTATACGCAGCAGGTACATTTACACAGTTGGCAATATGCGGGGCAACATCGTCAATATAGCTGAATGCGCGGGTTTGTTCGCCATCACCAAATATGGTCATGGGTTTTTGCTGCATTATCTGGTTCATAAAAATACCGATAACGTTACGGTATTTATCGCCGATATTTTGGTTCTCGCCATAAACATTATGCGGGCGAAAGATCACCGAATTTAAACCGAACATGTGTTTAGCCGCCTTCAAATCCATCTCTACTGCGTATTTGGCTACACCGTATGGGTCTTCGGGCTGTGGCACCATGCTCTCTAACATGGGCAGTTGCCCTGCACCATACACCGCTATTGACGAGGTAAACACAAAACATTTAATCTTGTATAAAACTGACAGGTTGATAAGATTAACAGAACCGATAAGGTTATTATTATAATTAAACCTGCGGATAAAGTGCGACAAGCCTT
Source organism: Mucilaginibacter phyllosphaerae (assembly GCF_004378255.1). GTDB lineage: Bacteria > Bacteroidota > Bacteroidia > Sphingobacteriales > Sphingobacteriaceae > Mucilaginibacter > Mucilaginibacter phyllosphaerae. The sequence continues at coordinate 682,364 of NZ_SNQG01000002.1, read as the reverse complement.
CGGCAGCGTAGGCAGCCAGATGGTAAACATAATCAAACCGGTGCTTCTCAAACAAGGCCTCCAGCAGTTCAACATCGTTGATAGAGCCTTCCATAAACTCTACGCCTTGCGGTACATGGTCTTCAAAACCACCGCTAAGATCATCCAGCACAATCACTTTGTGCCCAAGGTTTAAACAATGTTTTGCTACATGTGAGCCAATAAAGCCGGCCCCGCCTGTTACCAATGAAGTAATCATAATTTAGATATCTGTTTAGTATAAATCGGTTATAGGGTAATAAAAGCGCTAACCCTTTATGCTGCTATAGTGGCAAAAACCAGGCCGCATACCTTATTTTTTTTATCAGCAACCAGTTAAAAAATCGCTTATCCGAATTTTTGACTGCAAATGGCGATTTAATGTTGTTTGCAATGGCGAAACTATGTTAACCCCTGCTATATGACGGCTATTATTTTACTAACAACTGCCGCTATAAACCACGCGTTGTTTAAGCATAACACTTGTTGTTGATTTTATTCCCCAAATATGTGTTCGGCGGGGCCTGTAAAAGCTATTACAACTAATACTAATTTTTAACCGCCCAAACGCATACCGAGCCTGCCCTTACCAAAAAATCGGCCCAGCCATCGTCGCCAATGGTTATTTCGGCATCGTGCTTGCCCAGGTAATCTACAAAAGTTTTACCGGCATGGCGCTGGCCAACTTCCATTGTTTTGTTGCCCTCTTCGCCGTTTGATATTACTACAGCGCAGCCAGAGTTTTGATGCTCGTCGTCGCCCTCGCGGGTCCAGCCTATGCAATTCGGGTGGTCAAAATAATCGCGCTGCTGGCCATAGGCAACATACTTGCGAATGTGCAGCAGGCTTTCCAGTTCGGCTACGGGTGCCAGTATAATTTCGTGCTCGTTGCCATCGTCGCCCTTATCGGTGTATTTAGATCCGTAAAGATCCGGGTAAAACAGGCAGGGGTAGCCGCCTTCGCGCAACAATATCAGCGCATAGCCTATGGGCTTAAACCAAAAATCTACCGGCTGGGTAAGCGATTGCAGGGGTTGGGTATCATGGTTTTCTACCAGTGTTACCGCTTTATCCGGTTTAAGCGCAACCAGTGTGTTATCAAATATGGTTGTCAGATCATAACTACTGCCCTGTACAGAAGCCTCATGCAGATTATTATGCAAAGGCGCATCAAACAGCGACATGCGGCCGCCCGTTGCCTCCAAATATTCTTCTAACAGGCCTACTTCATAACTCCAGTATTCGCCAACGGTAAATAGTTCCTGCCCGGTTTGGCTGCGCATATGGTCAAGCCAGTCATTATAAAAATCAAACGAAATATGTTTAATGGCATCCAGGCGCATCCCGTTAAAGCCAATGGTATCATGGTACCATTTTCCCCAGCGCTTCAGTTCATCGCGCACGGCGGGGTTGCGGGTATCAATATCATCCATCATCAGGTAATCAAAGTTACCGTTCTCATCCCCTACTACATCTTCCCACGCCTCGCCATACTGGTTCTGGATGCTAAAGATGGCGGTCTCTTGTGTGCTGCTGTCAAAATCCACACCGGTAAAGCATTGCCAGTCCCACACAAACTGCGAATATTGACCCTGCCTGCCCGGAAAAGTAAATTTGGTGAACGATTCTATCTCGTAAGGTTCGCTTATAAATTCGTTACGATTATCGGGATTTACTTTACGCACGGTAAAGCGTTCGGCTTCATCGGCGCCACCCATGTGGTTAAGTACCACATCAACGTAAACATTAAGGCCTGCTTCTTTAGCAGCATTCACGGCATCAAGCAACTGTTGCTTTGTACCGTATTTGGTACGTACAGATCCTTTTTGGTCAAATTCGCCCAGGTCATAAATATCGTAAACATCATACCCTACCGAGTAACCGCCCGCCGCACCTTTTTGCGCCGGCGGCAGCCAAACGGCATCTATCCCTATATTTTTTAAACGGCCCGATTCATTTTTTAAATGATCCCAAAGGGTGCCATCGCCCGGGGAATACCATTCAAAAAACTGCAGCATTGTAAAATTTTCCATGTATCTAATTTTATGTCCCTACAACCTTAATATGGCCTTTAAGTTTTAATCTGCCGCAAATTTGCCCTGATATGCTTAAAGCAATAATTTTTTTCGATGTGATTAAGTTTGCTTAACTTGCCTTATGGCAACGGATGCCTTTTATTTCTGCAATTTTTGCGTAGCACGCTGCTGCACCTGCCTGGGGTTACCGAGAAACTATATTTTGGCACCCCCGCATTTTATGTAAACAAAAAAATATTTGCACGCATTAAAGAAGACGGGGAAAACCTGGTTTTAGGCACACTTGATCGCGACAAATGGATGCATGCCAAGCCGGATGTTTACCACATTACCGCCCATTACCTTAACTATAATTATATGCTGGTACGTTTAGCACATGCCGACCCACAAGAATTAAAAGAACTGCTGCTAACCGCCTGGCGCAACAGGGCTACTAAAAAGTTGATAGAAGCGTATCAAAAAAATATAACGTAACAAAGCCCTCCCTTTGGCATCATACTTGCAAATGAATTAGTACAAACATTTACTTAAATTAACAACATCATGGGCTTATTAAGATTTATAGCAGTTGGCGCAGCCATTGGGTATGGGATAAACTATATTACTAAAAAAGGCCCTAACGGCCGCTCTATCCTTGATGATATTACCGAGGATGCACCGGAATGGTTTGAAAAAGCCAAAACCTACGCTACCGAAAAGGTAGAGCAGGCTGTACAACAGGCCAAGCCTGATAACCGTGGTTATTAAGGCAATTATTACTTTTTATGAAACAACAAGCCATCCCAATATTAAAAAAATGGGACGGCTTGTTTATTATTAAGGGAAAAGGTTGTTATTCGTTGCCTTCGTAAAAACCAGGGGCTATGGCTACAGACAACAGAGTGCTCATGTGCTTATCAAATAATTTCTTCCACCAAAACTGGTAGTTCCGGGGATAAATAATTCGGTCTGAGTGATCTTTACGGCATAGCTCTTCAAAAGCAAGTAGTTTATACATCACCTTGCGGGAATGATCAACCACCGCGTGCGAGCGTTTGGTATAACCCAGCATACTGTTGATTTCCCGATTGGTTTTACCACGCAGTATCCAGTTAAAAATATCAATGTGATGCGTAGAAAATCCTTTGGTTTTAAGCGTTGGCCGGGTAATGGCAATTGCGTTTTTCATAGTTTGTTCCTCTCCTTCTATTCTAATTTTAACACTTTAAATTCTGTTCGCCTGTTTAGCTGCCTTCCATCGGGGTTATCTTTGCCATTGGGCAATATATTGGGGGCAATCGGCCTGCTTTCGCCATAGCCTTTGGCGTAAATACGCCCTTCGGGAATGCCCAGGCTAACAATATAATCTACACAAGCCTGCGCACGGCGCTGCGATAAGCCCATGTTATACTTGTCAGATCCCTTTGAATCTGTATGTGCAGCCAGTTCAATACTTATTTTGGGGTTATCTTTCATGATGGTGGCCAACTCGTTCAGTACGGTTTTTGATTCGGGCCTTAGGGTGGCCATATTATAATCATACAGCACATTTTTAATTACGATGGGCTTATCAACCTTAAAGGCCTGCAGGCAGATCTCTGGATTGAACAACGTATCGCCGCTCATCTTGCCAGACGATGGTACCGGAAGCACCTTGGTAAAGTACCCCTGTTTTTCGAGCACCAGCGTATATGGCCTGGTATTTTTCACATCAAAACTATAGCGGGCGGTGTTATCTGTAACTATTTGTTTAACGGTTTGCCTGGTCAGCGAATCAACAAAGCTTACCTTAACCCCGGCCAGCGCGGTACGGGTATCGCAATCTAATACCAAACCGGTAAGCAGGTGGCGTTTATCCGTCACCTCGAACAAATTCAGGCAGCAATCCGACTCGCGATCGCTGCTGATATAAAATTTATTTTGGTCGACGTTATCAGGTACGTAATACAGATCATCCTTGGCCGAATTCATGGGGTAGCCCATGTTTGCAGGTGCTGTCCATTTACCATCAGCATCGTAGCTTTCAAAAAAATCAAATCCACCCAAGCCTAAAAACCCTTTAGAACTGTAGATAAGCCTTTTACTTTGCGCATCGTAATAAGGCGCCTGCTCATCCATACCGGTGTTAATATCGCTGCCCAGGTTGGTTGAGTTGGTTGGGTTACCATCGCTGCCCAGATCGGCCACCCAAATATCGTCGCCACCCTGCCCGCCGGGTTTGGTAGATACAAAATACAGGCGTTTACCATCTGCCGTTACAAATGGCTGTATGGCATTAAAGCCATCTGCATTAACATTGGAGTTAAGCTTTAGTGGCGTGCTCCATTCTGTACCGGTTAACGTGCTGGTGTAAATACCATAAGTGCTTTTGCTGCCCGCCTTATACCAGCGGGTAAAATACATACGCTGCCCGTTCGGAGAAAATGCCGGCGTTCCATATTCCAGGTCCTTAATATTATCATCACTTTTAAATTTAATGATCTGCGGCTGCCCGCCATCTTTATTTGGCAGCATGTAAATGCGGTTGATGTGCGTTTTCTCGTCCTTTACAAACCGCGATGAGGTAAAATAGCTGTTGCCATCGCGCTGCCACATGGCGTAATCAGATCCATCTGAATTCCAGGAGCCTTTGCGTTTAACAGCCTCGGCCATAATGGGATATTTATACTGATCCTTTGCAAAATTACAGGTTTGGATCTCCTTTTCGGCGATGGTTTTATATTTGGCATCGCCATTATAAGCCATATTAAACTGGCTCAACTGCTTTATGGCCTCATCAAAATGCTGATTGGCACGTAAGCATACGCCATACCAAAGCCTGCTTAGAGGGTATTTTGCTTCGTTATTTTCGGTGATCACCCGGTAATACCAGGGCTCGGCTTCCAGGTAGTTCTCGTATCCGCGGTAAGCTTCGCCCAGGCGATAGCAAATGTAAGCGCGGTCTGTAGTTTTGCTCATTTTGGCACCATCTTTTGCCGCTTTGCCACCGCCGCTGTAAGGGATAGACTGGCGGGTAACCAGGCTCATACCTTCGGCTGCCTTGCGGTAATAATAGGCGGCTTCGTACCAATCTTTATTATTAAAGGCCTTATCGCCCAGGGCGCGCGGGTTATCTTTGCTATACTGGGCATTGGCCGCAACACCCAGAATAAGTATTAACAGGGTAAATAATATTTTTTTCATATTGATAGGGTTTATAGCCTTGGGCAAATTGGTTCGGGTTCCTGGATCCGCTTGCGGAAAACATAACTTAAAGACAGTTCTAACCCGCCCTGCCCAAAGGTTGCACGGTTAAGCGATGAGGTATTAAAATCATAACTGGCCCCTATAATAAGGCTGTTTACACGATACCCCACATTTGCTACAGCCGCATCTTTAAAACGGTACATCCCCCCTATAATAAACCCCTTATCGTTATTCATTTTAAATTCAGAATAAGCGCCAACGGCTTTTTCTTCGGCCTTTTGCTGCCGCATATACACGGCATGCGGTATAAAATCAAAAAAATCTGATGCTTTGATGCGTACCCCGGCATGGGCTGTCCACCGGATAGGCAGTATAGCCGCTGTGCCGCTGTTGGTTGCTATAGGGTCTTTAGACCGTGTTAGGTGTGATGCGCTTAAGCCGCCAAAAATGTTTGCACTGTGCAAAGGGTCACCGTCGTAATAAAAAACACCCGCACCTGCATCAAAAATGGTTGCATTAGAGTTGAGGAAGTTTTCGTTACTGGGCAGTGTAGGGTCAAACCCGCTGCTGGGATTATACTGGCTGCCATACTGCGCTTTGCTGGGGTCGAAACCGCGGTTTATTAATCCCGCCTGCACACCAAAACTCAACTTTTTAAAGCCATCGTTTGATACTGCAACAGCATAACCGAACGAGCCGTAAGCTGCAAAGTAATTATAGCCAACATCGCCGGCGGCCTGGTTAATTACGTTAAAACCCAGCCCCACCTTATCTGTAGGCCGGTAATCTACTGATAGGGCACCGGTTTGGTAAGCATTATTGATATTAGCATACTGGTTTTTAAAATTGGCATTAATACGCAAATCACCATTCATTACCCCCGTAAGTGCGGGGTTAAGATAAAGCGGGTAGGCGTAGTATTGCGAAAAGTGAGGATCTATCTGGGCTATCAGGCGGTTGGCTGCCCCAAACTGGAGCAGCGCCGCTATCATCATGATCGTTAATTTTTTCATGTGCAGGTATATATTAGGTGATGTATTATCTAATGAGTTAATCCGGTTATCGTATCAGGGTAACGGTGCCTTTCTTCTTTACTACCTGGCCACTATTGAGCGTTATTTCCACATAGTACACGTACACACCCACCGGCTGTGCCTTGCCCTTGTAAGTACCGTCCCATCCGCTGTTCAGGTTGGTAGACCTGAACTGCTGCTCACCCCATTGGTCGTAAACCGAGAAGCTGAGTTTTTGAATGGTGTTGCCATACACATAAAGGATATCGTTATTGCCATCCCCGTTTGGCGTAAAGGCATTCGGTACAAATATGCCATCACCAAACGGATTGCTTGCCGTACCCGTTACTGCTATGGAGTTTGCACCTAGCAGACAAGGCAGATCGCCCAAAGCACGTACAATAATGGTTACCGATTGATTGGGATTTAAGCCTGTAACGGTATGGCTTAACCCTGCCGCACCCGAGCTTGGGGTGATAAAGGTTAAACCGTTATCTAAACTCACCTCATAACCTGTAGCATTAGGTACCGCTGTGTAAGCAAATGTTACGCTTGATGTGGTAGTGGTTAACACACTCACCGTTGTAGCAGGCAGCGGGCCAAGAATGGTAACCGTAACCGGTGTGCGGGTTAGGGATGCGCAACTGGTAACACTGCTAACCGCCTCTGCATAATAGGTAGTAGTAGCACTTAATACCGGCGTGGTAAAGCTGGCACCCGTAAATAACGCGGTACCGCCCGTTGCTGCAGCATACCATTTTATGGTAGTATTTGCAGCTGCCGTTGCCAGCAATGTTGTACTGCTGTTAGGGCATATCTGCGTGCCGTTGCTACTTACAGCCGGTGCCGCAGGCGCCTGATTAACCGTTACCGTTACCATAGTGCGCGTAGTTGAAGGGCAGCCGCCATCATTAACAGCTTCTACATAATAGGTTGTAGTATTGCTTAACAACGGTGTAGCGAAGCTGGCGCCTGTAAAGGTTGGTGTACCACCGGTTGCTACCGTATAAAAATTATAGGTGTAACCTGCCTGCGCATCGGTAACGGTTAAGGTTGCTGATGCACCCTGGCAAGTGCTAACCGGGTTGCCGTTTGCTACTACCGGGGCTGCCGGCGATGGACGGGTGTTAACCTGCATCTGGGCCAGGTTGGAACTGCTACAACCTGCCGAATTAAATGCCGCTACATAGAAGTTTGTTGTAGCTGTTACAGGGCCGGTAACATAGGTGGCGCCTGTAAACAGCACGGTAGTTTGCCCAGGCGAATCATACCACCTGTAAGTGATACCTGCCTGAGGCGAGGTAACACTTAGAGTGGCGCTGCTGCCAGGACAAACACTCACGTTTGGCGAGCCTACAGTTGGGTCGGCAGGTAACGGGCTAACCGTTACAGATACCGGGGTACGGGCCGATGGGTTGCAAGCACCTGCACTTGCGGCTTCTACATAAAATGTAGTATTTACCATGATAGATGCCGTAAACTGGGTGCCGGTATATAATAAGGTACCGCCTGTTGGCGCATTATACCAGCGATAAACCAAATCTGGCTGCGGGCTGGCAATGCTGATGGTAAAGTCGGCACCTTCGCAGGCCACCAGGCCGCCTGCCGGCGCTTGTACCTGCGGTGGATTTGGCGCAGCTGTTACGGTAATATCTGTACGGGTGCGGGTTGCGCTGATACAGGTACCGTTTGATGCTTCAACAAAGTAAGAGGCATCTGCTGTAATATTATTAATGGTATAGCTGGTGCCTGTAAACACAGGTGTACCGCCTGTTGCAGCTGTATAAAAACTATACTGCTGGCCGGCAACCGGGTTATTAACGCTAATTGTTACACTGCCGCCAGCGCAAACCTGCGTTGTTACAGCATTTAATATTGGTGCGCTGATCTGTGCGGTTACCGTAACATTAACCGGGGTACGGCCGCCGTTGTTGGTGCATCCGCCGGTGGTGCTTACTGCTTCTACATAAAAAGTAGTATTCTGTGTAATCGGGTCTGTAGTAACGGCTGCACCGGTGTAGGCTATGGTTCCGCCTGTTGCTGCGGTGTACCAGTTATAAGTAACACCGGCTTCGGGGTTTTGTACAGTAAGATTTGCCGGGCTGCCGCTGCATACGGTTAAGTTAGCTGCCGACACCCCCGGCTTGGCAGGGCGCGGGTTTACGGTTACCGTTGCTGTGGTACGTGCCGGGCTGGTACAGCTGCTATTGGTTAATTCGGCATAATAGCTGGTATTGTTAACCGGCGATACGGTGTAGCTTGGGCCTGTAAACAGCAGTGTGCCGTTGGTTTGGGCATTATACCACCTTACAATTGCTGTACCGGCGTTGGTAACGGTAAAGGTTACGTTATCGCCTGCGCAAATTGTAGCGGTGGTTTGGTTTAATACAGGGTTAACCGGCGTAGGTGTAACATTTGCAGTTACTGCCACACGGTTAGGGTTGGCACAGCCGTTTGATGTGCGGCTGCTGCCTACATAATAAGTTTGTGTATTATTTAATATACCGGTTGTAAAAGTTGTGCCGGTGCCTGCAACCGTATTGCCTGTGGCAGTGGTATAAAATGTATAAGTAACACCCGGCCTTGGGTTACTCACAGTAAACGTTGCTTTACCGCCCGAACATATGTTTACCGTAGATGCCGCCACTGTTGGTGCATCTACCTGTTTGCTGGCATAATAGATACTAAAGGTGTTTAAGGCCGCTAAAGCGCTGTTAAACCGCACTTCTATCCTATCGTAAGCGGCACCCGGTGCAAAGCGGATCACCGCTATGGTATTACCGGCCAGTAAACGCAGCCTGATAGCGCTGCTGCTGATACTGGTGCGGTCGCCATTGTAGGTAGCGCCGTTATAAGATGCTACCTGGATGCGACTAAGTATCCCGGCAGACAGCAGGCTGGATGCACCGCCTATTTTGATCGTAACGCTATCCCCTGCCAAACCGCCATCGCTAAATATCAGTGTTTGGCCAACGTATGAACCTACAGCCACCGGCAGGTTGATCTGGCTGGCGCTTGTAGTATCCGCGTCAACTGCCTGGTTAGGATTGGTTACGCTGCAACCGATACAGGCCAGGCCTGCATTTACATCAAATGTTTGGGTTGATGCAAAATCGCACGAAGTGGAAAATATTGGGTTTACAGTAACCGTAACAGGTGTGCGGCTTGGGCTGGTACAGCCGGATGCTGCCAGCACACTTTCTACATAATAAGTAGTAGTTGAGGTTAATACCGGCGTAGTAAAACTACTGCCCGTAAATATAGCGGTACCGCCGCTGGCTGATGTGTACCATCTGAATGTTGCGCCTGCAGTGGTTGATGTTGCCGTTAACGTAGCGGTTTGGCCAGAAGTGACCTGGCCGCCGGCAGGGTTAATGGTTACTGTTGGGGCAACCGGTGTTGGGTTAACCACTACATCTGCCTTGGCCCTGGTGCTGCTTGTGCAGGCACCCAGTGTAGCATCTACATAATAAGATGTATTGGCAGTTAAAGCAGGTGTGGTAAAGGTTGCACCTGTAAATACAGGCGTGCCGCCCGTAGCTGCGGTGTACCAGTTAAAGATAACGCCCGGCTGGGTTGATGTTGCGGTTAGCACGGCTGATGTACCCGCACAGGTTTGCGTTGGGTTTTGTGATACAACCGGCACCAGTGGAGTGGCAGTTACATTAGCTGTTACTTGCGTGCGGGTAGAACTGCCGCACTGGCCCGCGCCTTGCGCCTGTACATAATAAATTGCCGTGGCAGTAAGCGGCCCTGTAATAAAGGGATTGCCTGTAAATACCGGCGTGCCGCCTGTTGGCGTGGTGTACCAGGCAAAAGTTACACCCGCAACTGCATTTGCAGTAAAAGTAGCCGGCTGGCCGGAGCACACGGTAACTGCAGGTGTATTCACTACTGGCGGCGCAGGTGTTGGGGTAACATTAACCGTTACCGGCGTGCGGGTGGTTTGGGTACAGCCATCGGCAGTCCTGCTGGCTTCTGCATAATACGTTGTGCTGGCGTTTAATACCGGCGTGTTAAAGGTTGCGCCTGTAGCAATTGGCGAACCGCCCTGTGCAGTGGTGTACCATTTTACGGTTACATGGGCAGGCACGGTAGCCGTAAGGGTAGTTTGTGTGCCCTGGCAAGCTGTTACGCCTGGTGCGGCAACAACCGGTGCAGGCACAACCTGTGCGGCATCATAAATATTAAGCGCGCTTAATACCCCGGCCACCCCAGAGTTTAGCCTGATCTCTATCCTGTCGAAATCGGCGTTAGCTTTAAAAGCTACGCGGAAACGGCTTGTACCGCTTAAAAGATTTACCGTTATTAGTGCGCCGTTTAAATTGGCACGGTCGTTATTAAAAGTAGCGCCATTATAGGTTGCCAGGCTTATTTGAGATAATACGCCCACACTAGCCAAAGCACCCGGAACACCTAATTCCACTATTACGCTGTCGCCGCTGCGGCCTGTATTGGCAAAACGGAGGATCTGCTCGGCATAACCGCCTACCAAACCAACAGGTACATTTAGCTGGGTAAAGGTATTGCGGTTATCATCTATAGATCCGTTGGGGTTGCTGATACCGCAAAGCACGCAAAGCAAACCGCTGGTGTTATTAGTTTGGCTGATGGCAGCATCGCAGGGAACGGGATTATTTGATACCGAATTTAGTGTGATAGCACCCGGCGCCCTGGTAGCAGATTTTACTCCGGTTGCCGTAACCACAGCTTCGGCATAGTAAGTAGTTGGTGTAAGCACCGGCGGTGTATTAAAGGTTGCACCGGTATAAACTATGCTGCCGCCAGTTGGGGCAGTGTACCAGTTAAAGGTAACTCCCGGCGTGGTTGATGATGCGGTAAGCGTGGCAGATGTACCGGGGTCAACCGCTTGTGTGGGCGGCGTAACAGTTACATTGGGCACTATTACCGGTGTAACGGTAACGGGCACAACAGTCCTGTCTGGTGATGGGCAGCTGCCCAATACGGCCTCGGCATAATAAGTTTTATTGGCAGATAGTACCGGGGTGATAAAGGTATTGCCTGTAAACACCGGCATACCTCCTGTTGGCGCTTCGTACCAGTTTACGGTAGCGCCTGTAGCTGCCGTTGCTTTAAACGTAGCTGTTTGCCCTGCTATAATGGTTGCATTTGGCGGTATTACGGTTGGCTTTGCGGGCGGATCGTTCACGGTTACCGTAATAGGCGAACGTGTTGGACTAACGCATGTGCCCCTGCTGTATTCGGCATAATAAGTAGTAGTGGTGCTAAGGTTACCGGTGGTATAAGTTATACCTGTAGCAACAGCGGTGCCGCCTACCGGGCTGGTGTACCATTTAATAGTACCGTTGGCAGGTGAACTTACCGTTAATGTTGCCGGGCTTCCGCTACAGATCTGCGGCGACCCGTTGGCAAATACCGGGGTTGGATATTGTTGTGCCGCATAATAAACATTCAGCGAGGTTAACAGCGTAGCTACACCGGATGCCAAGCGGATCTCGGCCCTGTCATAAGCGGCAGTTGCAGGCACAAAAACAGCATAACGGTTGCCGCCGCCCAAAAGGCTTATTTTTATTAAAGCGTTATTAAGCGGGTACCTGCCTACTAAGGTAGCACCATTGTAAAGCGCTATGCTGATCTGGCCAAGTACGCTGGCATCAGCTAAACCAACAGGGGTGCTTAATACCAGTTTTACGGTATCGCCCGCAAAACCAGCCTGCGGAAACTGCAGTGTTTGCTGTGCGTAGCCACCGGTAAGCCCGGCCAGTACCGTTATGGTTGATGCCGTTGTGGTATCGGCATCTGTTGCCAGTGCAGCATTGGTAATGCTGCAGCCTATGCATAAACCATTAACAGCCGGTACCTGCACGCTGGCAAAAGTACAAGGTGTGTTATTGTTGATAGTAACATTAATAGTAACAGCTGTACGGTTTACCGATTGGCATCCCGCGGCATTAAAACCGGCTACATAATAAGTAGTGTTGGTATATAATTGCGGGGTAATGTAGCTGTTGCCGGTAAAAACAGGCGTAGCTGCATTTGCCGATGTGTACCAGCGATAGGTAACCCCGGTTTGCGCATTAGTTACATTAATGGTGGCCGTTTGCCCTGCAGCTACCGTTAAATTATTAGCAGCCAATACAGGGTCGGCTGGTTTTGGGGATACGGTTACATTAGCCTGTACCCTTGTGCTGCTTCCACAGCCGGTAACATTTACAGCTTCAGCATAGTAAATGGCGTTGCTGGTTAGCGCCGGCGTGGTAAAATTAACGCCGGTGTATAACGACGTACCACCTGTTGCAGTGCTATACCAGTTATAGGTTTGCCCCGCCACCGGAGAGGCTATCGACAATATGGCTACATCGCCGGTACAAATGGTAACATTATTTGCAGTTAGGGCTGGTGTTGCCGGTAAAGTACTTAATGTTGCCGTAACCACAGTACGGGTTGGGCTTGGGCAGGTGCCGCCTGTTACAGCTTCGGCATAAAAGCTGGTAGTTGCGTTAATGGCACCTGTTGTAAAACTGTTGCCTGTGGCTACAGGCGTACCGCCGGTTGCTGCAGCATACCAGTTTATGGTAACACCCGATACCGGCTGCGCTGTAAAAGTTACCGTACCGCCGGGGCACACACTGCTATTGCTATTGGTAATAACCGGTGCGGCAGGTATTGGGTTTACAGTAACGGTAACGGCTGTGCGCTCAGATGCATCGGTACAGCCCGCACGGGTTGCAGATACATAATAGGTTGTGGTTGCCGCTAATACACCCGGCGAAAAGGTAGCGCCTGTAAATACAGGTGTACCGCCCGTAGCGGCAGTGTACCAGTTAAAGGTAGTATTAGGTACAGCTGTTGCCGTAAGTGTAACCGTACTGCCCGCACATACATTAGCGTTATTGGTAACTACATTATTAAATTTTATAATGGGGCGTGGTATCAGCTTTTCGGCCTCAAAAAGGTTTAAGGTTGATAGCACATTGGCTACACCGCCACCCAGGCGCAGCTGCACCCTGTCATACGTTTTAGTGGGCGCATAGGTAACGGTAAGCTTACGCCGGCCCGCAGCCAGATCAAGCAGCCGCACGTTTAATAACGCCGAGTTAAAGGCCACAGCATCATTATTGCTGGTATTGCCGTTAAACGTAGTTATAGATATATTAGTGAGCACACCCGCATCTATCAATGCCTGTGGTAAAGAAAGTGTCATCCGGATAGAATCACCCAAAACTGAAAGCCTTTCGTAAATAATGGTTTGCTGTGCATAAGCGCCTACTGCTGCAACACCCGCATTTAAGGTTGATGCCGTATTGATATTACCATCTATTGCATTGGCAGGGTTAGCCACCCCGCCTACGTTAACACCTAAATTTAATAGGGCCGATGATATACCGTGCAATTCATCATAAGCATTGTTACAGGCAACGTTTGCCGGGCCGTTGTAAAAAGCCTCATACAAATAAATACTGCTTAAAGCGCCAACAAGCCCGCCGTTTAGGGTAACCCTTACCCTATCATAAGTTTGGGTGGGCGTTATGGTAAGTTGTACCTGGTTATTGTTGCTTACCGCGCTAACCAGTGTACCTGCCGATATAGCACCGCCAACGGGGTTATTACCGTTATAAGCCCTGATGCTGATGCCGCCAAGGGCTGTAAGATCAAGCAGGTTATCGCCCGACCCCAGTTTGAGGGTTACCGGTGTGTTGGCCGCAACTTTTGCCGCCCCCGGAAAGATCAGCTCCTGGTATGTAACGGCAGCAACGCCCAGCGTTACATTTAAGGTGGAGTAGGTTTGCAGGTTGCCGTCAATAGCGCTGCCCTGATTGTTAACCACGCAGCCCAGGCACAGCAAACTTGCGGCACTGCTTTGCTGTGTAGTTGCAAAATTACGCTGGGCATAAATATTTATTGATGTGAATAACAGCAGCAGTAGCGAGGCTAAATATCTGCTAAAAAAGGTAGAGGTTTTCATGCATATAGTGTTAGGTAATGTAATACAGTACCCTAATTACGCTATAAGCTTAAAATTTATCTGAAAACACTTTGTTCAGTTGTGAACGTAACACTCCACCCCGTTCAGCCGTTTAATAAGTTGTTCATTTTATTCATTAATTTTTAACTTACCTATCACTTCTGCCAATTTGGTAAATTGCCTAAGCATTTTTTCAAATACCTTGCTTCAGTACTATAAAATTTCTTTAAACAGTGTTGTTCTTATTACGCATCAAAAATTGCACCATTTTACATTTTTAACAATTTAATAACTTAAACCTTAACACTTTATGAGCACTACAAACGATCCGGACGGAACAATACCCGTAACAACCGCAAAAGAATGGGCAGCAAACTGGCGAGATTACCTGAAAACGGCAAACCCCGATTTTATTACCCGTTCATTTGTTATCCCTATTGTGGATTTTAAGAACATTTTACTTTACAACCCCGATGCTGAAGCGGTAAAGGCCTTTATCGGGCTGGAATTTGCGGGCGATGCACTTAGCGCAAAACTAATGCTGGTACCGGTTAATGGTGGAGAAGAGGTATTATACAAACATCTTACAGATGAGAAGGTTGGCAACCCGCCAAGCAATGTATATGACCTTACTACGGCATGCCCGCCAACATGCGGACCGGGCACGGGAGAATCTTTAGACGCATAATTTTCAATTTATTTCCGGTTATGTTTATAAGCTTTGATATATTTAAGGCTTATAAACATAACTTATGTCTGACATGTACCTGATATACGTATGGTATATTGTGCCGGCAACTATACTTATTCCGGTTTTCAGCGCCATCTTAAATTACCCGGCCCTTACCCGGCCACTTAAAATCATTTTTGGGTTTCTGATCTTTTCTGGCATAATCAATCTGGTTAATATAATTGCCAGTAAAAACGGGTTTAACAGTATAGCGTTAATTAACCTTTACACCATTTTTGAGTTTATTTTTCTGGCATCTTTTTACAGTAAGTTTTTTGAAAAAAAAGGGCGGCGTGTTATTGCCGTACTAATGGCTGTATTTACATTATTGTGTATTGTAAATTATCTGTTCATTCAAAATAAAATTGAATACAACACTTACACCAGGCCACTGGATGCAATCATACTTATCGTATTTAGCCTGTTATTTATTGCAAAACAAAACGAAGACGACGAAAGCTGGACAGCTAACAAGTATAATTGGATAAACGGCGGCATATTGCTTTACTATGCAAGCTGCCTGTTTATGTTTATTTTTTCGAACTATTTATTGGTAGTAAGTAAAACAGTTACCCAAATTGTTTGGAGCATACACGATACGATACTGATATTTGAATATATTTTATTTGCCGTTGGATTTAGTAAATGCAGAACACAACAGATAACATCTACATATTAGTTTTTTTAGCGATGGGCGGCACATTTTTGCTCGTTGCATCTTTCATCTTTTTTTCCATCCGCAATCAAAACAGGTTGTTAAAACAGCGGCAGCAGTTTCAACAAGCCCAGATAGCGCATCAAAAAGAATTACTTAAGGCCGTCATCGAATCGCAGGAGGCAGAACGTAAACGCATAGGGCAAGATCTGCATGATGATGTAGGCACCACCGCATCCGGCCTGAGGCTGCTGATAGAAATGTTTAAACCAACAGGCGGCGAAGATAAAAACCACCAGGATTTTAAACAATCCAGTAAAACCATTATTGATAAAATAGTAAAGGACGTACGTAATATATCGCATAACCTATCCCCAACAACATTACGTTATTATGGGCTGATTGCGGCTGTTACCGAGCATTGTACCATTATCAACCAGTCGGGCAAATTAGAAATATCGCTAACAAATAACGCAGAAAGGGAATTAGACCAATTGCACCTTAACACAGCTACGGCGCTTTATCGTGTTTTAGAAGAACTTTTAAATAATACCATTAAGCATTCGGGGGCAAGCAAGGCCAATATAGGGCTTGTTACAGATACGCAAAACTTGCATATAACTTATGCCGATAACGGCAAAGGCCTGCCAACTGATACCGAAACGGTAAAAAAAGGTATGGGTATGCAAAACATCGAAAGCCGGTTGTTAAATATCAATGCCACCTACTCGCTCGAACCCTACTCGGGGAAGGGGTTCCGTATAAAAATTGAATGTCCCTTAAACTGATATGCGCATGAGCCAGATCAATATAGCTATAGTTGATGACCAGAACCTTTTTAGGCAGAGCCTGGCTTTGCTGATAAATTCTATCGAAAATTTCAGCCTTGTTGCAGAATGCTCGGGCGGGCAAGTTTTTATCAATGCGCTTAATAAGTTTAACATGGCTGTAGATGTAGCCATTATTGATATGGATATGCCCGGTATGAATGGCATCGAACTCAATAAATATCTGCAGGCAAATTATCCTAAAATAAAAGTAATTGTACTAACCGTACATGCCAGCGAAACCCTTATCACGCAAATGATTGGTTGCGGCGCATCTGGTTACCTGGCTAAAAATTGCGACAGGGACGAATTGCTGCTGGCTGTTAACACCGTACATAAAACAGGGTTTTATTTTAATGCCGAAGTAATTAAGGCCCTGCGTACCACCGCCGGCCATCGCTTACCTGTGCAGGATAATTTAAACGGCTTGCGGGTAAGCCTGTCTAAACGCGAGCGACAGATCTTAACCCTGATTTGCCAGGAGTTTAATAATGCCGAAATTGCTACCGAACTTAACGTAAGCATCCGCACAGTAGAGGGGCACAAAAAAAGCCTGATAGATAAAGCTAACTGCCGCAATATTGCCGGGTTAGTGCTGTTTGCATTAAAATATAGGCTGTTTGAATCCCCTTTATAAAACCACGTATAATTACGTGATTTTAAAATCACGTAATTACCACACAACTGTTAATCTACAATACTTTAAATTAATAATTTAATTTAAGCATAAAAAAGTACACATTGAATTTAAATTCGCCTTTTTTATTTCCTTTTAAGCAAATATTGAATTACTGATAAATTTCATACATACTTTTTTAAGTAACCGAATGATTACATTTACGTATAAATTAAAGTATTTCTGAAAACTTCTACCGAAATGGATCTTGTATTTATTAGTAATCAAATAAAGTATGACATATTAAATATTTGCGGTTTGCCGGTGAAGAACTCTTATAACCTTTTGACAGACACCCCTTTAATGTCTATGGGTTATGATAAAGATGAAGAACTGTGCAGAAAGCTCGAAGAGAAGCTTTGCCGCGTAGCAGAAGAATATAACACAGGTAAAAAAGTTGCAAAAGGGGATGTATCAAAAAACTTAACCGTACGGCAATGTATTCAGCTTGTTATAGCATAACAGAACTTATTAAGATAAGCAGATTAATAATTGTTGCGTATGACTTCATTATTACCTCAATACATTGAAGTACTAAAAACAGCGGTTCTTGAAAAATCCGGGTTTAGTACAATAACCCCATGTGATTGTAAGGCTATATCCAACCTGATATACAATCAAACCAAATTCAGCATTAGCGAAACTACCCTCAAAAGGATCTACGGGTTTGCTTACAGTAAGTTTAAACCATCCTTATTTACTATAAATGTAATGGCCAAATACTGCGGCTATCAGGGTTGGGATGATTTTTGCCACCAGCAGGAACAAACCCCGCAAACTTCTGCAACAAACAACGCCAGTTGGGAAAGGCTTAAAATAAACGCCAGCAAGATCACCAATTTTACCCTGCAGGTTTTACGCAATAAGGCAGGGATACCATACAACTTAACTATTAAAAGGCAGCATGTAAATCATCATTTTGATGAATTTTTAGCAGGCGATTACACAGCTACCCTACTTGCCGCACCGGCCGGGCATGGCAAAACCATTGCACTCTGCCACTGGCTTGAAGAGCGAATAAATTTAAACGCGCAGGGTAACTCAGACGATGTTATCCTATTTTTTAGCACAAGCGCTTTAATGAGCGCATTTTTAAGCGGGCGCGATCTTAACCAATGGCTATTAGCATTACTGGGATACTCTGCAGACGAAAATATAACCGCTTTATTTGACGATCAGCAAAAAAAAGGAGGAGATTTCTTCCTGGTGATTGACGATCTGGATGAACACAATTATAAACCCGAGCAGTTTAAACTTTTACTTAGCCAGCTAACAGATATATTTTCGCTGTACCAGTCGTACCCGTGGTTTAAACTGATTGTCACTATGCGTTCAGACACCTGGATAAATAACAGGCATGATGTAGATAATGGCAGTAATAAATGGTTTAAGGGCTTCATTGGCAATGCAAACTGGGCCACTAATGTACCGCTGTTTAGTGTACAGGAGATAAAAGAACTTTCGCATACTATAAACCCGGGGGCCAAAAGCGGCTTATCTGCCGATATAGCAACCGATCTTAATCACCCCTTATATTTTCAGTTTTATTATAAGGAACATAAAGATAATTTTTCGTTAAGCGATATAGATCATGTTTGCATTTATGAACTGATATCTACCTTTATACTCAATAAGGTTTACCTCGGCCATTACTCTGCCGAAAAGATTTTATTGCTTAAGGGCCTTATCGAACGTATGGATTTTGTTAACCAGAATTATGATGTAACAAAAACCAGCGTTAACGCGCTGATAAAGCAATACCCGCAAGCCTATAACGAACTTACAGGCGTAGGCTTTATCAGAGAGCTGAATAATAGCACCGATCTGCAGTATCAGACCAACATCGAATTCAGTAATCATAATTTTTTAGAGTATGCTATCTCAAAAACACTTTTGCAAGCCAATAACTTTGTTTTTGACACCCACTTAATAAAAGCGATAAACACACAATTTGAGGAAAGCAAACATAAGTTACCCGTATTAAAATGGTGCCTGCTGTATGCCATCAGAACAGATCAGCAGCTTGGTTTTGACGTGCTGTCACAAACCAAGCTCTCCCTCAAAGAAAAATCAGACCTGATCATTTTTCTGGGCGATATGCTCGACAAGCAATGGGCCTCTGCAAACCGGTCAGAATCGTTAACACAATACTTTAAAAAAGATTGCAGCCCGGCGCTTTTCAACTACTTTTTTGGGATAGAGTTTATTAACCTCAACTATAAAAAAACACTACACAGCCTGCTTAAGTTCGGCCTTTCTAACCGCAAACGCATCCTGGTATATACAATGCTGGCTTCATCGGCAGTAATGCGGCTGGATATGAACGACCTGGAGTTATACCTGGCAAAATTAAAAGCCATACCAGCAGAAGAATATAACAGGTTTGCGATTAATCCGCTTAAATGCCTGGATACACTTTATGCCTTTTTTAAGTACGGCGAATTTAAAAAAGAGGTATTTGCCGAAATCACCCACTTTTACTTTAACCCACCCAAAGAAGGTAATTATTTTGAGGACAATGCCTCAAATGATATGATATATCTGCTGGGAGCCTATACATCCTTAATTGCACAGGCCCCTTTAAAAACGTTGCGTTATATCAACATTTTAGAGAAGAACTATAAAAAGATCAACCTGCAAAAAATAGATAGTTATACCTATTTTTTAGGTGTGGTTATGGGCAACTGCTATTTCCGCCTGGGCCAAATTCAAAAAACAGAAGAATTGTATGCCGCTTTTAACACCGTTTACAAACGCAATAACGATTCTTTTACAAATTACATGAAAAATATGTTTTATGCCTTAAGGCTTAAAACCAACTTGCTGTTAAAAAAATACGCCCATATTATCGAAGATACCACATCGCATATGCAGGTAGCAGGAGAGAACAGGCTATCAAAATTGTTTATGCTGGCTATTATCATTAATAACAAGGATATAGAAGAGGTTTATCCGCAGTTTCATAAACAATGCCTTTACGAGCATGGTAAATTGCTGCGAGAAACTAACGTAACAACAATTTTGGCGCTTAAAAGTACACCCGCTTACAATACTTAATATCCAATCCAATCACAATTGCAAAAGGCGCCTTACAAATGTAAGCGCCTTTGTTTTTTAATGACTGATTTTGCTAATAGCTTACAAAGTTCTATCTATTAAAACCATATCAAAAGTGCTGAACAATTAAATATGATACACCTTATTTAGTTTCAATACTTTAAGTATAAAATTTATCTATATAAAAGTATTTTATTAAACATATTGAATTAAATCGGCCTAATTACTACTTATATGCACCAAAATCAATCAAACAATCATGCAAAACCATAAAAATTTCTTTCTTTCGACCATAAAAAATTCAAAATGGAAAGCATTCATTAAATTCCAAGCAGAATAAAGATAATTAACAAAATTTAACATTTAAATTAACATTAATTTAAACATTTATTAAATAGATTATGTTATAATTGCAAATGCAATAAAGGAATTCAAGCATAGAATTAAAAGTTACAAAAAAATTACAAATTAATTCTTTGCAATTAAAAAGTTAGTGTTACTTTTACACTATTAAAAATAATAAAATAGTCTTCTCATAATTTAGGTTTATAATTGGTTAGTAAAGGCCCCTGCCCATCAGGGGCTTTACTTTTTTACAATATTTCCATTACCCTATTAACGCAGAAAACGTAATCCTTTTATTTCTTACGAAAAAGCATACCATGCTATAGTATTAATATCAAAAATATAATTCAAAAAAAGTTGCACTTGAGTTTTAAGTTACTATTGTAAATGATATATTTGCAGCCCGCAACGGGGGATTAGCTCAGCTGGCTAGAGCGCTTGCATGGCATGCAAGAGGTCATCGGTTCGACTCCGATATTCTCCACAAGCAATAGAGGCCGTATCATAAAAATGATACGGCCTCTGTATTTTAACCCTGCCGGATTTTAGTGATAATATTAGATCTTTTTATCTGCATGGATCTGGTGCACATTCATCGATTGCACCTTTTCTTGCTTCTGCATCATTTTATTGGTAGCATCCGCCGTGTTTAAGTGCGGCGCAATAACCAAGGATACAATAGACATCAGCTTGATCAGGATATTCATAGACGGGCCAGAAGTATCCTTGAACGGATCGCCCACGGTATCGCCTGTTACCGATGCTTTGTGCGGTTCAGATTTTTTGTAATAGATCTCGCCATTGATCTCCACCCCTTTCTCAAATGATTTTTTGGCGTTATCCCAGGCACCACCTGCGTTGCTTTGGAAGATGCCCATTAACACACCCGATACGGTAACACCAGCCAGCAAACCGCCCAATACCTCGGGGCCGAACAAGAAGCCGATAACAATAGGCGTGATCAAAGCGATGAGGCCAGGGGCAACCATCTCGCGGATAGAGGCTTTGGTAGAGATTTCCACGCATTTTTCATACTCGGGGCGGGCTTTGTATTCCATAATACCCGGGATCTCGCGGAACTGACGGCGAACTTCCTCAACCATGGCCATAGCCGCACGGCCCACTGCCGAGATACACAATGCCGAGAAAATGAACGGGATCATCCCCCCCACAAATAAACCTGCCAACACGTTGGCTTTATAAATATCAATGTGCTCGATACCAGCCACACCCACAAAGGCTGCAAATAAGGCCAGTGAGGTTAACGCAGCAGATGCAATGGCAAAGCCTTTGCCTGTTGCCGCAGTAGTGTTACCTACCGCATCTAAATTATCTGTACGGCCGCGTACTTCTTCGGGTAGGCGGCTCATTTCGGCTATACCACCGGCGTTATCCGCAATAGGTCCGAAGGCATCAATAGCTAATTGCATAGCGGTGGTTGCCATCATACCGGCGGCTGCAATAGCTACACCGTATAATCCCGCAAAAAAGTAAGACCCGTAAATACCTGCTGCCAGCACAATAATAGGCAGTACGGTAGATTCCATACCTACAGCTAAACCGCCAATAATATTGGTTGCATGCCCCGTAGCCGATTGCCTGATGATGCTCATTACCGGGCGTTTACCCATAGCGGTATAATATTCGGTAATGATAGACATGAGTGTGCCCACTACTAAACCTACCAGGATA
The DNA here is from genome assembly GCF_004378255.1 of Mucilaginibacter phyllosphaerae. Taxonomy (GTDB): domain Bacteria; phylum Bacteroidota; class Bacteroidia; order Sphingobacteriales; family Sphingobacteriaceae; genus Mucilaginibacter; species Mucilaginibacter phyllosphaerae. The sequence continues at coordinate 660,202 of NZ_SNQG01000002.1, read as the reverse complement.
GAACCAAATACACCGTTTTTAGTAAACACTAACGAACCGGCTTTAATGGCACCCGAGGCATCTTCGTCACGCACCATGTGGAAACTATCGGCAGGCAACATCCATTGCACCAAAAAATAAGTAGCAATTGCTGTTAAAATGATAGATGCCCAATTACCTAAATTCAGGGCGGCCTGTACGCTATCGGTTTCTTTTTTAATTTTCACCAATGATGCACCCACGATAGAAAATATCAAACCTAAACCGGCAATAACCATCGGCAGTAAAACCGGGGCAATACCACCAAAGTTATCATGAGATACAATTTCGCGGCCCAGTACCATGGTAGCCAGCATCGTAGCCACATAAGAACCGAACAAATCGGCGCCCATACCGGCAACGTCGCCTACATTATCACCCACGTTATCTGCAATGGTAGCAGGGTTACGCACGTCATCTTCCGGGATACCTGCTTCAACCTTACCTACTAAATCGGCACCTACGTCGGCTGCTTTGGTGTAGATACCGCCGCCAACACGCGCAAATAAAGCGATAGACTCGGCACCTAACGAAAAGCCTGCCAATACATCCAATGCTTTAGCCATAGCTTCTCCGTTAACATTTTCGCCTTTGCTGGTTACATACATAGTGTAAAACACAATGAATAATGAGCCTAAGCCGATAATAGCCAAACCTGCAACGCCCAAACCCATCACCGTACCGCCCGTAAACGACACTTTTAGGGCCTGCGCCAGGCTTGTTTTAGCCGCCTGCGTGGTACGCACATTTGATTTTGTAGCGATGCGCATCCCCAGGTAACCTGCAAATGCAGAAAGAAAAGCGCCGATCACAAATGATATCACGATAACCGGGCTTGATTTGTCCCCAACCGTTGTACCGCTCCATGCTAATAATATACCTGCCACCACTACAAAGTAGCTTAGTATTTTCCATTCTGCGCGCAAAAACGCCATTGCCCCATCTGCAATGTAGCCCGCCAGTTGGTTCATAGAGGCATCGCCTGTTTCCTGTTTGGTAACCCATGCCGATTTGATGGCCATCACGACGATCCCTACCAGTCCGAAAACAGGGATCAGATAAATTAAGTAAGTGTTCAAAAGATCCATAAGCTATAATTAGTTGTTTATAAGTGTGCGGTACTGCTGCGCAAAGCGCTGTTTATAATTTGGTTGTCGCAAAATAGTAAATTAATTTCTTTACAATAGCCTGTCAATTTAAAGTTTTTGATAGTTTAGTAGTTTAAACTAAACCCTAATGTTAAAAGACACTGCTCAACCCAAATTAAAACACGAATTAAGCCTGCTCGACGGCACCATGCTGGTATCAGGTTCTATGATAGGCTCCGGTATATTTATTGTAAGTGCCGATATAACCCGCAACGTGGGTTCGGCCGGCTGGCTGATAGCCGTTTGGATCATCACCGGCTTTATGACACTTACTGCAGCCCTAAGCTATGGCGAATTAAGCGCTATGTTCCCTAAGGCGGGCGGCCAGTATGTTTATCTTAAAGAGGCGTACAATAAATTAATAGCCTTTTTATACGGTTGGAGCTTTTTTGCCGTGATACAAACCGGCACTATAGCGGCTGTTGGTGTCGCCTTCTCTAAGTTTACCGCTTATATGATACCGGCAGTAAGCGAAGATAATATTTTATTCGATGCGGGTTTTACCAAGATAAGCGCAGCACAGGTAGTATCCATTGTACTGATTGTTTTACTAACCTACATTAACACCAGGGGGGTAAAGGGTGGCAAGCTGATCCAAACTACTTTTACCATGACCAAACTGATCAGTCTTTTTGGTTTGATAGGTTTTGGCTTTTTGGCCTTTAAAGGCGATATCTGGACTGCCAACTGGACCAACGCCTGGGATTTACATAACCTGAACAAAGACGGCAGCGTAACCGCCCTAACTGCAGGTACAGCCCTGGGGGCTATTGCAGCAGCCATGGTAGGTTCTATCTTCAGTAGTGATGCCTGGAACAGCGTAACCTTTGTAGCCGGCGAAATGAAAAATCCTAAACGCGATGTGGCCTTAAGCATGATGTTTGGTACCATTATCGTAACGCTGATATATGTATTGGCCAATGTGGTGTACACCGGCGTACTGTCCCTGCATGAAATTACCATTGCCGATAAAGACCGTGTGGCCGTAGCAGCATCGCATGTTATTTTTGGCAATGTGGGTACGTATATTATTGCGGTGATGATCATGATCTCGACCTTTGGTTGTAATAACGGGCTGATACTATCAGGCGCACGTGTGTATTACACCATGGCTAAGGATGGCGTGTTCTTTAAAAAGACAGGTACCTTAAACCGATATGGCGTACCGCAGTTTGGCTTATGGATCCAGGCGGGTGTTGCATCGTTATTATGCCTAAGCGGCCGCTACGGCGACCTGCTGGATATGATATCATTTGTAGTGGTGATATTTTACATGCTTACCATTGCCGGTATTTTTATTTTACGTGCTAAACGCCCGGATGCAGAAAGGCCCTATAAAGCAATAGGTTATCCCATCCTACCTGCTATCTATATCGTTATGGGTATTGCATTTTGCATTTTGCTATGCATCTATAAATGGCAATATCCCGTTTACGGTTTAGTTATTGTTTTAGTAGGCATACCGCTTTATTATATATCACAACGCAACGTTACGCATGAGGATAAGCCCGAAGTACTTAGTTAGTTTTTTATTTATAGCCAACATTGCGGGCGCGCAAAGCCTGCAGCAAAACCTACAAAAAGCGTTTACCCGCCTGCAGCAAGATAGCCAGTGCCGGTATGCATCGGTATCCTTAACAGTGCTGGATGCCAAAACCGGCGAACAGGTTTTTGCCGCCAATCCGGATATGGGCCTGGCTCCCGGCTCTACCTTAAAAACGGTTACCAGTATCACTGCTTTTAATGTTTTAGGGAAAGATTACCAGTACCAAACGCAATTAGGTTATACCGGCACCTTGGGTGCAGATGGTACATTGAATGGCAATATCATCATCAAAGGCAGCGGCGATCCTACCCTGGGCAGCTGGCGCTGGGCCACCACACGCGAGGGTGTGGTTTTAAATACCATGGTTACCGCGCTTAAAAAAGCGGGCATCAAAAAAATAAACGGACGTGTTATTGGCAATAACGGTAATTTTAAAAGCCAGTCTGTTCCCGATGGATGGATCTGGCAGGATCTGGGCACTTATTATGGCGCAGGTATTGCCGGGCTTTGCTGGCGCGAAAACCAGTTTGATATTCTGCTGCGCACAGGTGCTATGGGTAACACGATTGGCATAGCCGGTACCTATCCCGAAACCAACTACCTCCAGTATAAAAGCGAATTAACCAACGGCGCCGCCAAAACCGGCGACCTGGCTTATCCCTACTTGCCCGCTTACGGCAGCAAGGTAATGTACCTGCGCGGCACCTACGCTATCGACCAGACCAAGAAACGCGTTGCAGCCGCCATCCCTGATCCTGCTTATGATGCCGCCCTGCGCCTGAATAATACATTGAAACGGATTGGCATTACCGTAAGCACCGAGCCTACATCATCGGTTATGCTGGCAGATAAAGGGCAAACTGTAACAGCGGCTACTACCAATGTTACCAGTATTTTATCGCCCGAGTTAAGCAAGATAGTTTACTGGCTTAACCAAAAAAGCGTAAACCTGTATGCCGAGCAGCTATTGGCAACCATGGCGGGCAAGGCAGGCAAATCCGTCTCCACAAATGATGGTGTTGATGCGATGAAAGATTTTTGGCAAGCAAAGGGTATCGACAAACGTTCGATGAACATATTTGATGGCAGCGGCCTTTCTCCCGAGGACAGGATCACTACTTCTACCATGGCGCGCATCCTGCAATCTGCACACGGGGCAGCTTGGTTTAATGATTTTTACGAGAGCCTGCCCGTTTATAACGATATGAAAATGAAAAGCGGCAGCATCAACAGCGTGCAGGCCTACGCCGGTTTCCAAACACATGATGGCCGCCAGCTTTGTTTCTCTATCATGGTGAACAACTATTACGGCCCGGGCAGCGGTATCAGGGCTAAGATGTTTAAGGTATTGGATGAGTTGAAATAAGAGCCCCCTAACCCCCTGAAGAGGGAACAGAAAATAGCCACGTCATTGCGAAGTACCTCGCAATGACGTGGCTATTTAATTCTGCTCATCCTTAAATCCCTTAATCGTGTCCAATTCCGCAACTTTCGGGTTTTATGGGCTAAATCACCAACCTACATTTGTGTTATAATCAACAATTATGGAAACACAAAACAATATCAATTATGATCGTATTGCCGAGGCGATAGACTACATAAAACTCAACTTTAAAGCCCAGCCCAACCTGGATGAAGTGGCCGAAAAGGTAAACCTTAGCCCTTTCCATTTCCAGCGTATGTTTACCGATTGGGCCGGCATCAGCCCAAAAAAGTTCCTGCAATACCTCAGCTTAGAATACGCCAAAGGCATCCTGAAAGAACAGGCCACCCTGTTTGATGCCGCGTTTGAAACGGGCTTGTCGGGTACCGGCCGCCTGCACGATCTGTTCATTAACATTGAGGGAATGACACCAGCCGAATACAAAAATGGCGGCAAAGCATTATCTATCAACTTTAGCTATGCCGAAACACCCTTTGGCAATATCCTTGTGGCATCCACCTTAAAAGGTATTTGCTATATGGCTTTCGCTGATGATAAAGACGCCGCCTTTAACGAATTGTATGCGCAGTTCCCCAATGCCAGTTATTACCAGGTGGTAGATCTGGCACAGCAAAACGCCCTACTCTTTTTCAAAAAGGACTGGTCTCAGTTATCCAACATCAAGTTGCACTTAAAGGGTACCAGTTTTCAGTTGAAGGTTTGGGAAGCACTGTTAAAAATCCCGTTGGGTGAGTTGAACACCTACTCCATCGTGGCCAATACGGTACAAATGCCAACCGCCAGCCGTGCCGTGGGCAGCGCGATTGGCGCCAACCCGGTTGCGTTTTTGATACCCTGCCACAGGGTAATTAAATCTACCGGCGAATTTGGGCAATACCATTGGGGCAGCAACCGCAAAACTGCTATAATAGGCTGGGAAGCGGCTCAAACACAATCCTGACTGGAATTTAAACTAATCGGCAATAAACAGGTCCTACCTAAAAACAGCTGTCATTATTTCATTATTCTTGATCCATAATCCGATATTCGCTTTTTTATAAAACAGATCATGTTAAAAAAAATCGTAGTCTTATTTTCTATTTTGCTGGCTGCCGTAACCACCCAGGCCCAAACCGCCGACGAGGTTTATAACAAATACTTCGATTTTAACAAGGCGCGGATGGATCAAAATTCAGACCTTGCCCTTACACTTGGGCAGGATATCATCCCCAATGCGGATAAACTAAAGGCCAATACGCGTTTAAATTTTTACTATGCTATAGGGAATTTGTTTGAGAACGACGGCCAATCTGTAAAGGCCATAGAATTTTACCAAAAAGTTGCCGCCGCCATGCCCGACTATTATGTGGCACAGCGTGCCCTTGGCTATTTATACCTGAAAGATGTACAAGACATCGGCGCAAAGCTGAACGCAGCTCAATCGGATATAAACGAAAATAAAAGGCTAACCCGCTTATACACCATTGCGGCCAAAAAAGCACTCCCTTATTTAAAAAAAGCCCAGGCTTGCGACCCTACCGACGAAACTTTATCTATTATCAAATCACTCTACAAAAATATGGGAGATACGCAGGGGGCAGCAACCTTAAATGCCCGGCTAAAAGTATTATCAAAAAACTGTGTGGACCTGTTAGACGATAAATAAGCCCTCTCCTACTTGTAAAGGATTTAGGTGAGGGTTAACAAGTATCAGCACTTACAGGTTTAAAGCCCGGCCCTGCTGCGGATAGATCAAATTTAATTGAAATTTATTACCGGCTTTTAGCTGCTGCTTTATTTTAATGATACTTTTATGAGGTGGTTTTAGGTGGGTAACTACCATATTAAGCCCTTTTAAAGATGTGCCGCTAAGTGCTTCCAGCTCCTGCATCTCGTTCATCAGCAAATGCGGGGTAAGGTGCCCAAACAGGCTTTTATCCGGCTGCTCGTTAGGGAATGATACTTCTATCATAATAGCCTTAAGGCTTTTGGCCTTTACCAATGGTGCAACAGCCGCCCAAAGGTTATGCAGGTTTTGGCTTTTTTCAACAGCATCGGCGCCGGTATCGCCCAGGTACAACACATAGCTATCCTTACTTTTAATTAAAAACGCAGTACTGGTTAAGTTTGCATGCGCCAGCGGGAATACCTGCACCTGCATATCGGTATTTTCAATAGTGGTTTCCGTACCCGGCTCCAGGGCCTTGTAATGATACTTTTTAAGTTGTGGTGCACCGCCGTCGTCAGCAAAATTCGCCCAGCTTTCCCAGGTAAAATAATGGGTTTTGATGGTTTCGAGCGTGCTTTTTAAACCATAAATATTTTTGGTAGTATCTTCGGGCGAGTTCATGATCATTCCCGCCAAATGATCCAGGTGGGCGTGGGAAATAAAATAACCTTTGATATATCTCCTTAACACCACGCTTTCAGATACTAAAAAAGCTTTGTTGGCCACTGCTTTAGCTATGCCTGCATGGATAGTACCGGCGTCTAAACAGATATAGTTAGCTGACCCTGCAGGAGCCAGCATATAAGCCGAAAGGTTGCTTTCATCGGCACCGCCTAATACCCCCAAAGGCACTATACGGAAGGACGCTACCGGCTTAACCTGCGCCAGCGCAAAAACGGGTAACAGTAAAAATATAAGGATGGATAGTTTGCGATGATTATACATTACGCCAAATTTACTAATTTGCCAGCGAATGAAAACAAGCCAGATAGCCGCTAAAATTGTAACCCGTTTATTCTTCTTTTTACTGCTGATAGCGCTTATACCATTCCTGCAAGGCGACACTGCTAAATTACAGCACCTTTACCTTACCCCCATACATGTATGGACACTGGCATTCCCCATATTACTCATATTGGGTTTTATTGCCTTGCTGGTGATATGCTCTATTAAAAAATTTAGCAAAACAGATCTTAACTGGCTGCTGGTACTTAATACCTTGGTATTAATGGCTTATGCCGTTACTTTATACATCCGCATTTATCAGCTGATTAGTTAATACTTACTCGGTCTTCATTTTTTTCCGTGCCGAATCCTTGTATTCATAATCGCCGCCAAGCAGATAACCCCATGGCTTCAGGCTCTCTATCCGGTCAAATATGATTTTAATAATGGCCATAACCGGGATAGACAGGAACATGCCCGATAATCCCCACACCATTTCACCAATAATAATACCGATGAATGATATCAGTGCATTTAAACGCACTTTTGAACCCACCACAGCAGGCAGCAAAAAGTTAGCATCAACAGCATGTATGCCTATAACACTTACAGCTACGGTAACAGCCTGGCTAAGTGTGCCGGTTGCAAAAGTAACTATGGTACTTAGCAGCAATGCCGTAAAAATACCTATGTAAGGGATGATGTTAAACACACCTACAATAATGCCCAGCAAGGCCGCATATTTAATCCCTATAATATAAAACACCGTAATAGCCATACCCGATACGATCACCATCTCTATCAGCAGGCCTAAAATATATTGGCGTAATATCTTCTGCACGTTCTCTACAATATCAACCACAATGGTTTTATGCTCTTCGCTAAAAACCCAGGTAATAAAACGGAACAGCAAGCGCCTGTAAAACAGTATAAAAAAGGTAAAGATCAGGATAAAAACATAAAACAACAGCAGCGATGATACCGCACCGAAAGTTGTACCCAGCACCGCTGTGCCCGATTCCATAATTTTATCGGCCGTGCTGTTAACATAAGTTAATTGCTTATGTGTATTGATGTGATATGTGTTTTGCACCCAGTCTGACAGGTTGTTGATAGATTGGGTTACCTGTTTTTGCAGCATTGGCCAATCGTTGGCAAGGCTTGATACCTGCGAGCCAATTAAATAAAGCACCCCACCTACAAAACCAACCAGCAATAATATAGATACGAATGATGATGCACTACGCGGCAGCCTGCATTTTTTTTCTAAAAAGTTAGAAACGGGCAACAGCAGTACGGCAAATAAAAAACCGAACATCATAGGGTCGAGAATTTCTTTACCGATTATAATCAGATAAAAAAGCGTACAAAGGCCGATAAGAACAAGGGCTAAACGCTCATAAAAGGGTGCAATCAATTTTTTTACAGACATTGGGGGTATATTTTATTTAGATGCATCAACATTAAGTTTATATATATGTTTTATGCACCTGCATAAATGTTGATTTATTAATGACAAGGAATTATATATTTGCATTATTAATTAATAATTACAACAATGATAGTGTAACCGGCCTGTCAGCTTAATGCTTCTCTAATCTTTACCCCTAAAGACGCGGGCCCGGTGTTGTTAATTATTTCTTTCATTCCATAATTTCACTACGATGCTTAACGGACCAGATCCTGCTGTGCTATACCCTTTAGAACCGCACACAAACCTAGTATTTTTAAAAAACCAGGTAAATAATCCCAACATAATTATAGGCGACTATACCTATTATGCTGACTTTACCGATGCCAGCAACTTCGAAAAAAACGTTTTATACCATTTTGATTTTATTGGTGATAAACTCATCGTAGGTAACTTTTGCGCCATCGCATCTGGTGTTAAATTTATCATGAACGGCGCCAATCACCAAACGCAACCTATCTCTACCTTCCCGTTTGGTGTTTTTGGCAAAGGCTGGGAAAAGGTAAATAATGATGCCGATGTGCGCGCTAAATACCCTAATAAAGGCGATATGATAATTGGCAACGATGTTTGGATAGGTTACGATGCCACCCTGATGCCCGGTGTAAAAATAGGCAACGGCGCTATTATTGCCGCCAAAGCAGTTGTAACTAAAAATGTACCCGCTTATGCCGTAGTAGGTGGCAACCCTGCCAGAATTATCCGGATGCGTTATAATGACCGCCAGGTAGCCCGCCTTAATAAAATTGCCTGGTGGAACTGGAATGCCGAAAAAATAACCAGGCACTTACTGCTCATAAACGCCACAGATATTGATGCCTTAGAGCAGGTATCCTAATAGTTTGGCAAATACTTTGCTCCAAATTGAGTATAAACTTAATTTATACGATCATGACAAAATATTCAGAAAAAGCAGGCGAAAAAGTGGAAAAAACCATGCACGAAATGAAAGAAGGGAAACTAAAGAGCGGCAGTGGTAAAAAAGTTACCAGCAAAAAACAAGCTGTTGCCATAGGCCTGTCTGAATCACGTAAAGAGGGTGCAAAGGTGCCCAAAAAGAAAGATTGATTTTTTAATTAATAACAAGCCCTGTAATAAGCAGGGTTTGTTATTAATTAAAGGCAAATTCATTTTCTATCCAGTATTCCAGCTTACTCTGCTTATCCAGCTGTATAAGTTGTTCAACGTCCTTATCCGGGTTATGGGTAGGCTCGGCTATGTATTTGGCCATAACAGCCTTTAATGCGGCCATATTGGCACTGATCTTATCAAAATTATTTTTATGCTGAATGGTATATTTAGAGTATTGCGCCATGTAAACAAAACCCAGCTGCGGGTTAGCATCCGATAGATCCATAATGGCTTGTTTTAATTCTATCAGCACTACGGGCGAACCTTGCGCCCAGTCTAAAACAAACTGGTTAGCCTTTTCGGCCCTTGCACCTTGTACAGCCCACGGAGTTTGCTGCAGCCAGTCGGCCGTTTTAACGATATCCTGTTCATACTTTTCAAAGTCCTGATTATTGGCAAAATGATAGGATTTAAGAGGCTCGTAACTTTGGGCCGATGCTTTTACACCCGCCGCCAAAGTAAATAATAAAGCTGCCCGGATTACCCTTTTCATTTTTTATTATGCTGATGCTAAATTAATTATATTTTTTGAGCGATGGTAAACGAATCCATTATTTTCATTAATACCACAGCTTCATCAATAGTGCAGGGATTGGGCCCTTCGCCTTTAAAGTAGGCCACTATTTTGGTGATCATCGGCTGTTGGATGTGTTCGGGATGTACAAAGCTAACCGTATTTTCACCCTCTTCATTCTTACAGGTTACAAATGTACCAAAAAATGGAAACGTGATCTTCCCTTTAGTGCCGATGATCTCGCAGCTATCAACAGCCTCGCTTTGGGCAACGTTAAAACACCAGGAGCCGTTTACCACAACCTTATTTTTAAACAGTATCTGCCCGCAAACATGGTCGTCTGCCGGGCTAAAACCACCCTGGTTTAAACTAAAGCCGGCAGATTGTTGCGGTTCGCCAAAATAGTAAAGCATCAGGTCCAGCTGATGCGGGGCCAGGTCATGAAAATAGCCGCCGCCAGAAAATTCCGGCTGAAGGCGCCAGTTATTTACATCGGCCTGCGCATCCGGGTTGGGGTATTTCCACATTCTTATCTGCACGGTGCGAATTTCGCCTATGGCGCCGCTATCTATCAAATTTTTAACGTGCAAAAACATAGGCAGCGCACGGCGATAATGGGCAACTGTTAATTTGGCCCCGCTTTCGCGCACGGCTTCAGCTATGGCCTGCGCTTCCTGCGCGTTGCGGGTAACGGGTTTCTCCACATAAATATTCAGGCCCTTTTTAATCGCGCGCAAAGCATAATCCAGGTGCGAGGCAGGCGGCGTAGCTATCGAAACGGAGTTAACCTGCACATCGTTCATCAGGTCTTCGGCATCGCTGTACCATTTATCAACGTGATGGCGTTGGGCGTAATCCGCTGCCTTTTCGGCATCGCGGCGCATCACGGCAACCAGTTTACTATCTGCTATTTTATTATAAGCTTGCCCGCTCTTTTTTTCGGTTACGTTGCCGCATCCTATAATGCCCCATTGTATCATGCTCATATCCTTTATTGTGATTAACCTAACATCGCCAGCAATTCTTCATCGCTAATGATAGAGATCTTTAATTTAGTGGCTTTTTCTAATTTGGCAGGCCCCATGTTATCCCCTGCTACCAGGTAATTTAATTTAGCCGATATGCTGCTTAGTATCTTGCCGCCATTTTGTTCAATAATATCCTTCAGCTCATCGCGCGAGTATTTTTCGAACACGCCCGATATAATGAAACTCTGGCCGGAGAATTTGTCGCTGGCAAGTGTAACTTTCTTTTCTTCGACTATAAACTGCAGGCCTGCTGCCTTTAGCTTTTCTATTTCTTCGCGATGCTTATCATCTGCAAAATATTCGGTAATACTTTCGGCTATGCGGCCGCCAATCTCTTCGGCAGCGGTCAGTTCCTCTGCCGTGGCCTTCATGAGGTTATCAATCGTTTTAAAATGTGCTACCAGCTTCCTGGCAACAGTTTCGCCCACGTAGCGGATGCCCAGGCCAAACAATACTTTCTCAAACGGCTGCTGTTTAGATCTTTCTATACCATCCAGCATGTTGTTGATAGATTTTTCGCCGAAGCGGCCCAACTGTTTCAGGTCACCGGCCCGTTCGTGCAGATGATAAATATCACTAATGTGCTTAATAAATTCCTGACGGTAAAGGGTTTCGATGGTTTCGTCGCCCAGGCCGTCTATATTCATCGCTTTGCGGCCAATGTAATGCTGCATTTTGCCAACTATCTGCGGCGGGCAACCTTCATCATTGGGGCAATACCAGGCCGCTTCGCCTTCGGTACGCAATAGTGCTGTATCGCACGCCGGGCAATGGGTAATGTAGGCAATGGCCTTTGCACCGGGCCGGCGCTTATCCAGGTTTACGCTGATGATTTTAGGGATGATCTCGCCACCTTTTTCTACAAAAACAGTATCATGTTGGTGCAGTTTAAGGCGTTCTGTTATTTCATCTGCATTATGCAGCGTGGCACGTTTTACGGTTGTACCTGCCAATAGCACAGGTTTTAAATTAGCAACTGGCGTAACGGCGCCTGTGCGGCCCACCTGGTAACTAACTTCTAAAAGTTCGGTTTCTACCCGTTCGGCCTTAAATTTATAGGATATGGCCCAGCGCGGCGATTTAGCCGTAAAGCCTAGTTCCTGTTGCTGCGAATAGTTGTTTACTTTAATAACGATGCCATCGATATCATAACTCAAGTTATGCCTCTCGGTATCCCAGTGGTTAATAAATTCCATCACTCCGTTGATATCGCTTACCAAACGGCTATGGTTATCTACGTGGAAGCCCCAGCTTTTTACGGCCTCCAGGCTTTCCCAATGGGTTTTAAACAGAGTTTTTTCGGTGTACAGGCCGTACAGAAAACAATCCAGCGGGCGGCGGGCCACCTCGGCCGAGTCCTGCAGTTTCATGGTGCCCGATGCAAAATTGCGGGGGTTAGCATAAGGCACCTCACCGTTATCTGTACGTTCTTTATTTAAACGTTCAAAGGCTTTAAGATGCATAAATACCTCACCACGAATCTCGAACAGATCGGGATAATTACCGGCATTCAGTTTTTTGGGGATGTTGTGGATAGTACGCACATTGGTAGTTACCTCATCGCCTTGTGTGCCATCGCCGCGGGTTACGGCACGGGCCAGCTTACCGTTCTCATAAGTTAAACTCATGGATAAACCATCAAATTTCAACTCGCACACGTACTCAAAATTATCGCCAATTGCTTTACGGATGCGCTGATCAAAATCTATTAGTTCCTGCTCGTTATAGGTATTCCCTAACGATAGCATGGGCCAACGGTGCTTAACCGTAACAAACTCCTTAGTGATATCGCCGCCTACTACTTGCGTGGGCGATTCGGGGTTTAAAAATTCCGGGAATTGTTTTTCCAGTTTGCCTAACTGCTCCAGCTTCTGGTCAAAATCATAATCGGATATGGTAGGCATAGCCAGCACATAATAGTTGTAGGTATGCTGTTTCAGTTCGGCAGTAAGGGCCTCAATTTTTTCTTTAGCTTCGTTAGGCGACATGATAGCGAAGATAGTTTTTTTAGTTAATAGTCGATAGTCCATAGGCCATAGTAAAATACGCTTTAGCTATGGACCATCATCTATGGGCCATGGGCTAATATCCCATAATTGCTACCACCGGGTAATGGTCTGACGGGGTACGGCCGTGGTAAGTATTGGTTAAAATAGCATAGCGTTTTACCTTAAACTGTTTGGTTACAAATATATGGTCGATACGTTTATCACCGGCTGTGTTGGCATCAAAATCGTTAAAGGTATCGCTTGGCGCCAGCTTAACAGGCGACAGCATATAGCTATCTTTCAGCACACCAGAATTGTTTATTACCGCATAGCTATCTGATGTTTGGTCTACATTAAAATCGCCGGTTAAAATAGTTGGCGTGGCGCCTGCCATCTGCCTGATCTTTTGCAGCACCAGTTTAGCGCTTTCCCTGCGGGCAATAACGCCGATATGATCCATATGCAGGTTAAAAAAGTAAAAGGTAAAGCCTGTTTTCACTTCCCTGAACTGCGCCCAGGTACAGATGCGTGGCAGTGCGGCATCCCAGCCCTTGTTGGGTTTATCGGTTATAGCCGACATCCAGAAATTGCCTGTTTTTAACAGTTTAAACCTTCCGGCCTTGTAAAATATGGCCGAATGTTCGCCGCCGTGTTTACCATCGTCGCGCCCTGCCCCTATCCACCTGTAACCGGGCAGGCTATCGGTTAATTCGGTTAACTGGTGGTACTTGGCTTCCTGCGTACCAAAAATATCCAGATCCTGAAACCGGATGATCTTAGCTATCCAGGGAAAGCGCTGCCCCCAGCCGTTACCAGCGGTAGAATCTTCCCCATTAGAATAACGAAGATTATAAGTACCAATATTGAGTTGCTGGCTAAAAGCAGTACTTGCTGTAAACAATAGCAGGATGAGCGTTAGTTTGATTTTCATATCATGTACAGAATTGTATTCAAAGATAAAATTCATTACCCTCTTGTTGATTAAGCGAATAATAATTTTACAATATGTGCCAACTATGATTTTGGCTAAAGCCCCTGGCTATAATATAACTATTCACCAAACGCTAATCTCTGATCACCACTCCTAAACCTCCCCTTCGCGCTTTCTTAAAAACCATTCGGCACTAAGCAGTAATAAGATCAGTACAAAAACCCATTTCACATCTATCAGGTCGCTGTATCGTTTATCCTCATAAACAACGGTTTTGATGTTTTCGTTCTTGCGGATCAGGCCGGCCAGTTGATCTATTTGCGAAGGCAGCAGCATTTGCCCGCCCGATTGTGCAGCTATATTGCGCAGCAGTTGATGGTCAGCGGTACTTTGGCGGGTTTCCAGGTTAAGCTGTTTGATGGTTAATTGCCCGTTTGCCGTAAACGCCTGTTTGCCATTGCTTGTTGTGGCCGAGTAAGTGTATTCGCCAACCGGCAGTGTGCCTGCATTCAACTGGTAACTTTGCCCGCTGCGGGTAAACAAAAAGCTGTAGCTTTTGCCTGCCCGACTCTTCAGGTTTATTTTCACATCCGGGGTATTGATCAGTTCAAGCGCTTCATTGTAAAGCTCCGCATTCAGCAAAACATTCTCGCCCTCATCAAAAACATTTTTGGATGAATAAACCCTAAAACGCTGCCGGTTTGCGTTTGCGGTTAAGTATTGCACGGTTTGGCTTAACAATTCCTCTACTGCGTGGTGGTTACCAAACTCGCGGTACTCGGCCAATTGCCAGCGCCAAAGCCCTTCGCCGGTTAATACAGCCTGTTTGCGGCCTGCATCATCGTTAAAAGCCAGCAACGGGTAATTAGTTTCTACATTACCAATCTTTTGTTTTAACAAAACAGATGCTGTGCCTGCTGCCGTGTAATTACCGAAAGCAGCCAATAAAGGCGGCAGCTTGCTCAGTTTATTTTGCGAAGAATCTGTAAGTGTAAAAGCAGAAAACGTAGGTACGGGCTGGGCAAAGGCCTCCTGCACCTCTGGGCTGCTGCTATTTATTTTAACAGCGCTTTGTGCGTTGTTAAAGGCCGGCAAGTTAGTTTGGGTGCCTGCAATATGCCACAATGGCGTTTTACTTTGCTGCAGGCCCTGCAGTTTACTGTAACTGCCTGCCGATAGCTGGTAAAAAATAGCCATGCTATAATCAGTAAGTTTTATCGTGCTCAGATCGCTGACCAGGCTGGTTTTTACCTCAAAGTTCTTATTGCTTTCGATGCCTTGCTTAATCACGGCAAGGTCTGGGTGAGGCGCATCATACAGTAACAGGATCTTTTGGCGTGCATCCAGCACATCTATATAAATGGTTTCGCTATTGTTTTGTACCGATAGCTCATTTTTAACCGGGGCCAGCTCAATAGTAAACTTGCGGATGCCTTTTTTACCGGCATTCAGCTTCACCGGGATAACTTTTTTAAATGCGGCGGATGTAACAGCGATGTTTTGCTGGTGTACCTGCCTGCCATCTTCGGTAATGGTTAGGCGCATACTTTCGCCTGCGCTTTGGTAAGCTTCGGCCAAAATCTCTACCTCAAAATCATTACCCAAAAAAGCCGTTTTATTGTAATTTACATTGCTGATAAGCAGATCGCGGCGGGGAATGGTATCGCCCAGGGCAACGGTATAGATGTTGGTTTTGATATTACTTGCTTCATACTGCGGGTCGGCACCAAGATTGTACAATCCGTCGGTAGCTAATACCAGCGCGCCGATGTTTCGGTTTACAAAGCGCTCGTTTAGCTGGTGCAGCGCGTTGGCAATATCGGTTTGGCGGCCATCATACGTATCCGAAACGCTATCTTTAAGATCCTTATCGAAATGAAATTCGTGCACTTCGTAGCCGTCGCCGAGCTGTTTTTTGAGGGCATCGGCCCAACCTTTTCTAAGTGAAAAGGCACTTTTGCTGAACAGCTTCACCGACTGCGAATTATCCTGCGCTATCAAAATTACAGGTTTCTGCGGCTGATAAGTGGTAGACTTAACCAGCGGAGATACGATCAATAAGGCCAAAAAACTAACCACCAGCGCCCGGAAAGCAAAAAGAGCATTGCGCATACTTTTTACTAACTGTACCGGCTTACGATACATGAGCCAGGCATACAGCAGGCCCAGCACAATGCAAGCAGGCAGCCACCATCCCGAAACAGATCCCCAGTTAAACGACATTGGTGGTACGTAGTGAATAATGAGTGGTAAATTGGCCCATAACATCCATACCCGCAAAATGCGAATTTATTGTGGAATGGGTTTAATTAATTTTTATACGGATTGGGCCTTTAATCTGATCAACATCTACCGGTTGGCCTTTTTGTATTATCGTCACTTTGCCTGCTTTTTGTAACTCAATGGCTGCATTCCTTACCTCTGGCATGTATTTACGCCAGTTTACAGGGAATAACGCGCGCGCTATTTCTGATGGACAAACGGTTTTATCCGGGCCGCGGTCGGTTGTCATAGTGAGGATGGTTTGGGAGATAGGGTTATGAAACATATATTACATAACAAAAGCGGCAGGATTATGCTTGCCGCTTTTGTTAATATATACATCGTAAATCCTCTTTGGTTGTCAATCTGACCCTATCGAAGACTTAGCAGATTCGTTAATGGTTCCACAGGCTCACCAGGACATGGTAATATGTTCAGCTTAAACCTACAACATCCCGCCGTCAACAGGAATAACCTGGCCGGTAATGTATGCTGCCATGTCTGATGCCAGGAATACGCAGGTATTGGCTACGTCTTCGGGTTCGCCGGCACGTTTCAACGGGATATCTGCTTCCCAGCCTTCAACCACTTTAGGGTCTAACACGTCGGTCATTTCCGTACGGATGAAGCCCGGTGCTACCACATTGGTGCGGATATTGCGCGAGCCTAATTCTTTTGCTATCGATTTAGAGAAACCGATAATACCCGCTTTTGAGGCGGCATAGTTGGACTGACCTGCATTCCCCTGTACACCTACTACCGAGCTCATGTTAATAAAAACACCCCTTCGGGCTTTCAACATCACTTTTGAAGCTGCTTTAGTAACGTTGAATATCGATTTTAAGTTTACGTTTAAAACCTCGTCCCACTGTTCTTCGGTCATGCGCATCAGCAGTCCGTCTTTGGTGATTCCGGCGTTGTTCACCACAATATCCAATGCGCCAAAATCGGCAACAATATCGTTTATCAGTTTTTCGGCTTCGTTAAATTTGGAGGCATCGCTGCGGTAACCTTTTACCTGTGTGCCAAAGACCTGTAGTTCCTGCTCCAATGCCTGGCCCTTTTCTACAGATGATAAATAGGTAAAGGCAACTTTTGCACCGTGCTCGGCAAATTTCTCTGCTATTTTACGGCCTATGCCTTTTGATGCACCCGTTATCAGTGCGATTTTTCCTTCTAATAATTTCATAATTTAAGTATGAGTTTTCGAGTGGGTGAAGGTAAGGAATTACTGCGAAAGACAAAAGCGGGTTACCGGCCTAACCAGTGCACCGCTTTAATTAAAAGCTATGGATCAAAAATACATTCCCAGCGTAGGAATTAAAGCCCGGCGTAACCGTGCCGCCCTCACGGCTATTATAATTGGCGCCAACGGTCCCCAGGCTATACCTGGCCTCTAAGCCGATACTCATACTATTACTTACTGCAAAGTTAAATCCAAGCTTAGGTGCAATGTAGGTAACACTGCTACCTGCTGATTCTGTTGAACCGTCTATTCCGTCGCCTTGTATGGTCATTTTAAAACTCGCAATAATGTATCCACCGTTTATACCGCCATACATCGTTGCCGAACTACCCAAAGGCAGTTCATACGCAACACCGGCGTATAAACCTATGCCCGAATAATTACCATACGTTGCCGTATAAGAATATAAATCATCGGTATAGCTGATGTTGCTTTGGATGGGCTTGTAAACGCGGTAATCAACCGTGCCCGTATATACTAAACTACCCATACGCTTGCCAACCGTTACCCCAAATGTAGGGGCGCCTTTATAGATCTCTTTCATATCGCCCAGGGGAGATTCGTACCCTAAGTTGAGGGCTATTAACCAGCCATCCTGCGCTATATAACCACCGCTATTGTGGCTGCTGCCGCTTAACACATCCCCATCGGCATTTATACCTGCCGAACCACGGTGCTGTGCGTTTGCAGGCAACCAGATAATAATCAGTAAAACAACAAGTAAAGTGTAAACCCGGCGAATGGAGTTTTTGATAAAATTAGGGAACATTGTAAAATAAGGCATAGTTTAAGCCATCTAATTTACAGAATTTATTTTACGCGGAAAGAAAAAAATCAGTATAAAAAGGTAAGCGTATCTAAAGCAAAAGATCAACGTAACGCTTTACAAACCCTCCTGATATTCTTTCTGCAACTCCAATAAACAATTGGCGCACAGGCATCCATCATATAGTTCGCTTACGTATTGCACCTCGTTGATGCTTAACTGCACGGTACTACACTGGCACTTGGTGAATGAATTGGCTTTACATTCAAAAGGTGCGCTGCAGCGGTCGCAGTGGAGTATTTCGTGTTTCGCGGATATGATCATTGTAAAGTCCGGAAGTCGGTAAGACCGAAAGTCCGGGAAGCTATTATTTGTAATTAAAAAAGTCCGAAAGCAAAGATGATAAAACATCTTTTAACTTTCGGACTTATGCGGACTTTCTGACTTTCCGACTACTTATATGTGTATATATAGAGTATTAGGCTAATTATGCAGAGCAGGTAACGCAGCCTTCTTCCATAGAGCAAGATGGGCCGGCCGGCATTTCTTGTTCGCTGCTGTCTGCAACAACTTCCGGTATAACGGCTTCCATGTTTTTGCCGCCCTGGTTCTCTACGGTAAATTTAACCGCTTGCGATGCTGCCTGGGTACGCAGGTAGTACATACCTGTTTTAAGGCCTTTTTTCCATGCATAAAAGTGCATTGAAGTCAGTTTAGATGCGTTTGGCGAGTTAATAAACAGGTTAAGCGACTGCGACTGGCAGATATAAGCGCCCCTATCGGCAGCCATATCGATGATGTTACGCATCTTGATCTCCCAAACGGTTTTATAAAGTTCCTTGATATCGGCAGGGATCTCTGCAATATCCTGGATAGAACCGTTCGCGGTAATGATCCTGTCTTTCATGCCGTTGTTCCACAAGCCACGGTCAACCAGGTCGCGCAGCAGGTGTTTGTTCACAATCACAAACTCACCGCTTAATACCCGGCGGGTGTATATGTTTGAGGTATATGGTTCAAAGCACTCGTTATTACCCAATATCTGTGATGTTGATGCAGTTGGCATAGGTGCTACTAACAGGGAGTTACGCACACCATGGTTCATTACATCAAGGCGCAAGTTATCCCAATCCCAACGGGTGCTGGCCGGTTTAACATCCCAAAGATCAAACTGGAACTTACCTTCAGATAAAGGCGAGCCTTTAAACGTTTGGTAAGCACCGTCTTTTATAGCCAGGTCTTTAGACGCCGTCATGGCAGCAAAGTAAATGGTTTCAAAGATCTCTTTGTTCAATTGTTTAGCTTCTTCGCTTTCAAACGGCAAACGCAACAGGATAAAGGCATCGGCCAAGCCTTGCACACCTAATCCAATTGGGCGGTGGCGCAGGTTAGAGTATTCAGCCTCAACAACCGGATAATAATTATTGTCGATGATCTTGTTCAGGTTTAAAGTAGCCTGATAAGTTACTTCGTATAATTTAGCATGGTCAAACTCACCGTTGATCACATAACGTGGCAATGCTAACGAAGCCAGGTTACATACTGCAACTTCTTTATCAGAAGTGTACTCCATGATCTCGGTACATAAGTTGGAGCTTTTGATAGTACCCAGGTTTTGCTGGTTAGATTTTAAGTTAGCAGCATCCTTGTATAACAGGTACGGTGTACCGGTTTCTACCTGTGCATCCAACACAGCAAACCAAAGCTCTTGCGCTTTAATGGTTTTACGACCGCGGCCTTCTTTCTCGTAACGCTCGTAAAGGGCTTCAAACTCCTTGCCGTGGCAATCTGCCAGGCCCGGTGCTTCATGCGGGCAAAACAATGTCCACTCTTCGTTAGCCTCTACACGGCGCATAAACAGGTCAGATACCCAAAGGGCGTAGAACAGATCGCGGGCGCGCATTTCTTCTTTACCATGGTTTTTGCGCAGGTCTAAAAATTCAAATATATCTGCATGCCATGGCTCCAGGTAAATAGCGAAAGCGCCTTTACGCTTGCCACCACCCTGGTCTACATAACGCGCGGTATCGTTAAACACCTTCAGCATCGGGATAATACCATTGCTGGTACCGTTTGTACCGCTGATGTATGAACCTGTTGCACGCACATTGTGGATGCTTAGGCCTATACCGCCCGCACTTTGCGAGATTTTGGCCGTTTGTTTAAGTGTATCGTAAATACCCTCGATGCTGTCATCCTTCATGGTTAGCAGGAAGCACGACGACATTTGAGGTTTTGGTGTACCGGCATTAAATAAGGTTGGTGTAGCGTGGGTAAACCAGCGCTCGCTCATCAGGTTGTAGGTTTTGATAGCACTTTCGATATCCTCTTTATGGATACCCACAGATACGCGCATGAAAAGGTGCTGCGGACGCTCGGCAATTTTACCGTCTATTTTTAACAGGTATGATTTTTCTAAAGTTTTAAAGCCAAAGTAATCAAAACCAAAATCGCGGTCGTAAATAATGCTGCTATCCAGTATCTCGGCATTATCGCGAATGATGGCGTAAACGTCATCGGCTAATAGGGCGGCATTTTTACCTGTTTTTTTGTCAACGTACTCGTACATACGTTTCATGGTTTCAGAGAACGACTTGGTGGTGTTTTTGTGGAGGTTAGACACCGCTATACGTGAGGCAAGCAAGGCATAATCCGGGTGTTTGGTGGTTAGCGATGCTGCCGTCTCAGCTGCAAGGTTATCCAGTTCGGAGGTGGTAACACCATCAAACAAGCCTTCAATCACTTTCTTCGCTACATCTATCGGGTCAACCAATTTAAACCCATAGCACAGCTTTTCTATACGCGCTGTGATCTTGTCGAACTTAACCGACTCTTTTCTTCCGTCTCTTTTTAATACAAACATTTTATTGCCACCTCCTTATTCCCTGCCAACCCGACAGGGGTAATTATTTAATTAGTTTATTGTTTTCTTTTTGTTGATTTCACCGACCGGAGAATGACCTCACTGATTCTGATCAGCTTTAAACTAATCTCTATCTCCGGTCACTAATCGCCAACCCCTAAAAATCCTCGTCCAGTGAAAATGCTTTGCTTTCTGCACTGCTGTTCATTACGCCGCTTTTTTGGTAATCGCCAACACGTTTTTCAAAAAAGTTGGTTTTACCCTGCAGGCTTATCATCTCCATAAAATCAAACGGACAAGATACATTGTACACTTTAGGATAGCCCAACTCGTCTAACCATCTGTCGGCCACAAATTCAATATACTGGCTCATCAGTTTGGCATTCATTCCTATCAGGCTTACCGGTAAGGCATCGTTCACAAACTCTTTCTCAATCTCTACCGCATCTGTAATAATTTTAGTTACAGCCTCTGTAGACAGTTTATTATCCAGCATTTTGTAAAGCATACAGGCGAACTCGCAATGCGAACCTTCATCACGGGAGATCAGCTCATTGCTAAAGGTTAAGCCCGGCATTAAGCCACGTTTCTTTAACCAAAAGATAGAGCAGAAACTACCGCTAAAAAAGATCCCTTCTACAGCTGCAAATGCTACCAAACGTTCGGCAAAACTACCGTTGTTTATCCAGCGAAGTGCCCACTCTGCCTTTTTACCCACACATGGTACGGTATCAATAGCATGGAAAAGGCGGTCTTTTTCGGCCGGGTCTTTTATATAAGTATCAATGAGTAAGGCGTAGGTTTCTGAATGGATGTTTTCCATCATGATCTGGAAACCGTAAAAACAACGCGCCTCTGGCAACTGTACCTCGCTCATAAAATTGATGGCCAGGTTTTCGTTCACGATGCCATCGCTTGCGGCAAAAAATGCCAGGATGTGCGATATAAAATGCTTCTCGCCCGGGTTAAGATTTTCCCAGTGCTTTAAATCGTCAGACAGGTCGATCTCTTCGGCCGTCCAAAAGCTGGCTTCGGCTTTTTTATACATTTCCCAGATAGCGGGATATTTAATCGGGAGGATCACAAAGCGATCTTTATTTTCCTTTAATAATAATTCTGTTTCCTCTGCCATATCAACAATTTCCTTATATTATTTATTAAAATTCTTTCACCGCCTAACAACACCATTTTACCCTGCTTTTGTACCGGGCCGACAACAGACACGAATGCCATGTGAGTATTTAACTAAACGCTTTAAATTGCTTTTTTGCGTTTATTTACTCACCTTTCACAACCCGCACTAATCGTTTCTAAAATATTTTTAGCAGCACATTAGCCCATGTAAGCATGGTCTTTTCTTTTCTGTATCAATAGAACTATCGACAACATCAGACAGCGTTAAAAGAACTTGTAATTCAAAGATAGGCTATGATGCCATTTAACGTTAGTCTAAGTTTTAAACATCACCTATAAGTTGTCCACACTTTGCTCAGTCGCATTAAAATTATTGTTGATGACAAGAAATTTAAGCAGTTATAAAACAGCAGGTTAACGCAACCCGATTATCGGTTTTAGGTTATGAAAAATAAAAAATCAGAAAAATTTGCAGGATATAAACATTTACTTAACACCCTTAAAGGCGAGGCAGGTAGCTAAGGTAAACTACCCTGAAAAGGCGGTTTTACCACGCCGAAATCTGTTAAAACAACAGCCTGTTTTTAAACAAAACACATTGTGGAAAAAGAAAAAATCCCAGCCAAAAAATCGGCGGGGATTATAAATTGTTCGACGGCTGTTAAGCTTTTTTACTTGCTTATTTTTTCAATTCGTCGACAGGTACAAATTTCATGGATAATGAATTTACGCAGTGCCTGGTATTTTTAGGCGTAAGGTATTCGCCCTGAAAAACGTGGCCTAAATGAGCGCCGCAGTTATTACAAAGTATTTCGGTACGGCGGCCGTCGGCATCTGTTATCCGCTTAACGGCACCGGGTATCTCATCATCAAAACTTGGCCAGCCGCAATGCGACTCGAATTTAGACTCAGATGTGTATAACGGTGTATCGCAGCGTTTACAAACATAAACGCCTTCAGCTTTATTATCCAGCAATTCGCCGGTAAACGGGCGCTCGGTCCCTTTATGTAAAATAATATATTCTTCTTCGGGTGTTAATTGATTGTATGCCATGTTTATTTAGTGAATTAGTGATTGATCGAATTAGTGATTTGAGCGTCTGCTTTCATAATCCATCTACATAAATATACGACAAATAGTGCGCAAATTTTGTTTGCAAAGCGGATGTTTACATGGTTTTGACTGTTCAAAATCCGCTGCATGAGCTTTCAACTCATGGTACAGCATGGCTTCGGCTTTCAGCTGAATATAAGCTGAAAGCTTACCCGGTGCAACCCACGAGTTTCGCTGCGCTAAACTCGCGGGAGCGTAAAACAGATGCTTTACTATTGTTCAGCATGACAAAAAGGGTTTCCCTTTCAGGGGATTAGGGGTTTATGCCAATATGATACTCCTGTATCAACGCCGGGTTCTCTGGTGTTAGGGTAAAATTCACACGTACATCCGCTTTCTCGCCTTTTAGGATAAAATAACCGCGCAGGTTATTCTCGGGCATCACCTCGCCTATGCTTACTATTTTACCTGCCCTGGCATATACATCAGTTGCTTCGGCTTTTAGTTTATCGGTAAAGTAATCCATAAAAAAGTTAACGGCAAAAATGCCCGAGGTTTTGGCGTTATTCCAGTTGGGTAACAGTTTCACCAACTCGTCGCGGCGCTGCGTCAGGATTTGCGAGGCCGGCAATTTGCGGGGCTCTATATGCGATAGCGACAATAAAGTATCTAAAGCTATATTATTTATCCTCCCTGCATTCGCATAGGTAAGATTGGCAAAACATATCACACCAATCCCGTAATCGGGCATAATATTCCAGTTACTGCCAAAGCCGGGTAAACCACCACTATGGCCTACATAAACGTGGTTATCGCAATCCTTTGCCCAGCGCAGGCCATAACCATACGCCGATACCGTTGGGCAGAGCCGGCCATTTGGTGTTTTTGCATTTGCTGTAAGATAATTTACATTCCATGGGTATTGCATCTCGCGGACAGAGCTGCGTTTTACCGGGCTGGTTTCGGCATCATCCCTAGCAGGCCAGGCGTTTTGGTGTACAGCTATGTATTTGCTAAAATCTTCTATCGTGGTTATCAATCCGCCCATAGCACCGTAGGCCCCATCGTGCAGCAAGGGCTGTTCAACCCATTTATTATCCAGCCAGCGGTAACCGTGGGCAAGCTGCTCCTTTGGCACCTCGCTGTATTCCCAGTAGGTATGTATCATGCCCAGGGGGGTTAAAATATTGTCGGTAATATATTGCTCGTAGGTTTTGCCCGATACCTTTTTAATAATATAACCCAACGTAGCAAAACCCAGGTTGCTATACTCGTACCCCTGCCCGGGGTTGTTAGAAAACGAAACGCCTTTTTTGTAAATGGCTATTAACTGTGCATCAGATACGGCCAGCTGCCTGTCGCCCCAGGGGTTATCTTCCGGAAAACCGGCCGAATGGGTAAGCAAGTGGCGGATAGTTATCGGTGTGGCATCTTTAGTAAGATACTTATTGTTTTTCATCTCGGGGATGTAGAGGTAGGCCGGGTCGTCAAGCTTTAGTTTACCTGCATCGCGCAGCTTCAGGATGGCCATAGCGGTGAGGCTCTTGGTCATAGATGCTATCCGGAAATCTGATTTAGAGGTAACGGGGGTTTTGTTATCGATATCTGTATAACCGGTATTGCCCGTGTACACCAGTTTACCATCTACCACAATACCAAAAGCCATACCCGGCCAATGGTTATCTGCCGCGTATTGCTTGTACAGCTTATCGATAACCGGGAAAGTTGCTTCTATTTTTTTTGAGCCTGTCCGGGTCGGTAAAGGCGGCGGGTTTGTATTGGGCAAAGGTGGCGGTAGATGCTAACAGGAATAAGGCGAGATATTTTCTCATGGTGATAATTTGTCTGAACCTGAATTTACCGAATGTAAGAATTTTTAGAATATTCTATAACTGTCACTAAGCAGTATGAGATGCTAAAAACAAGTATGCAACGAATAGATTAAACACAAAAAATCCCAGCCAAAATTGGCCGGGATTTCTCTATACCTTGAATCTTAATTCTTACTTCTTGATTCTATTAGTTATACTAATTTAGCCAGTTCTTCTGCCATAGCAGCGCCAATTTCAGCAGGCGATTCTACTACACGGATACCGCACTCACTCATGATCTTCATTTTAGCCGCAGCTGTATCATCGGCACCGCCAACAATAGCACCTGCGTGGCCCATGCGGCGGCCCGGAGGCGCAGTTTGGCCGGCAATAAAGCCAACAACCGGTTTTGTACCAAATTCTTTGATCCAGCGGGCAGCTTCAGCTTCCATACCGCCGCCAATCTCACCAATCATAATGATACCGTGGGTTTCCGGGTCGTTCATTAAAAACTCAACAGCCTCTTTGGTTGGGGTGCCTATAATAGGGTCGCCGCCAATACCAATAGCCGTGGTAATACCTAAACCGGCTTTAACAACCTGGTCAACCGCCTCATAAGTAAGCGTACCTGATTTTGATACCACACCTACATTACCTTTTTTAAAGATAAAGCCCGGCATAATACCGATCTTAGCTTCATCAGCCGTAATGATACCGGGGCAGTTAGGGCCAATCAGGCGGCTGTCTTTATCGGCTAAATATTCTTTTACCGCAATCATATCCTTTGTAGGGATACCTTCGGTGATACATACAATAACTTTAATACCTGCTTCGGCAGCTTCCATAATGGCATCGGCACCAAAAGCGGGCGGTACAAAAATGATAGATACATCGGCGCCGGTTTGGTCAACCGCATCTTTAACCGTGTTAAAAACAGGCCTGTCTAAATGGCTTTGGCCACCTTTACCCGGTGTAACACCACCAACTAACTGTGTACCGTAAGCAATCATCTGCTCGGCATGGTAAGAACCTTCTTTACCGGTAAAACCCTGTACTATAACTTTAGAATTTTTATTTACGAGAACGCTCATCGGCTTTTTAGTTTTTGTATGGCAAAGCTAAAAAAAAAATCGCCCCTCCACCCTTTAATGGGTTAATTTTTCAAAAATTACATTTTTGCTATAGTCAACCGGTAATTAATGATGTTAAAATGTGTTAAACGCTGGTGTTTATAAAATATAGCACGTAAATTTATAGCACAACCTTATACTTATGAAACAACTGCTGTTTGCCCTGTTACTGCTTTTTAGCATTGATGCCAGCGCACAACTGGTTAGCGGAATAGTTATAGATAAAAAAACGCGTAAACCGCTCGAATATATTGTGGTAAGCGCATCAAACACCAATGTACTCACCAGCGAGCAGGGCAGCTTTACCCTCAGGATCACCAAAGTAACCGATACCCTTAAAATTAAAACGATGGGGTATAAAACCTATACCCGGGTGATAAGCCCCTGGAGCGGCAGGTTAAAGATGATCGAGCTGGAGCAGCAATCCATCCGTTTAAATGAAGTGGCTATTATGGCTAAACGCAATTTTATCCGCGATAGCGTAAATAACCGTAAGCAGTTTGCCAAAGAGTTTGCTTTTAAAGGCCCGGCTTTTACCGAGATCATGAGGCCTACGGCCACTAATGTGCCTTTTGCCTGGGCAACGGTAGATCTGCTCTCGCTGTTTAAATCTATCAATAAAAAGAACACCAGGCAATACCACCTGCAGCAAACCATGCTGCGTTACGAACGCGAAGACCATACCAGCCAGCGCTTTAACCGCAACCTGATTGCGCGCATTACCCGGTTACAGGGCGATACGCTGGACGATTTTATTACCGAGTACCGCCCTACCCCTGCACAGATAGACATGATGACCGATTATAACCTGGTATTTTACATTAAAGACAGCTTAAGAAGATTCAAAGAAAAGCCTAATGATACTAATAAACCAACCAAACCGGAGTTTAAAGCAGACACAATTAAAGTTGATGCCTATAAAAAATAATGTATATTTATACTTGTAAAATAAAACATGATGATGAAATCAGTTAAAAAATTTAAAACATTCGAAAAACTGAAATCCCATGAAAGGAATACAATAGACTATTCGTTGAGTTTAGAAAAACATAATGCATTTGAAGAATTTATTAAATCTGTCCGAATTCAATGGAAGATCAGTAAGTCTAAGTAACTAAATGTGAAGGAAAACTTTAAAAATAGTTTATTAGCAGTCTGTAAAACGCTGGAAACTTACAACGTTAAATATATGCTTGTTGGAGGAACTGCTGTTGCCCTCAATGGTTACTATAGACTCTCTACAAATACAAATGGAGAAATTACAGATAAACCAGACATAGATGTTTGGTATAACCCAACTTATGAAAATTATTATAATATTTTAAAAGTTATAAAAGACTTAGGTGAAGATGTTACCGAGTTTGAAAAAGAGCAGAATCCAGATCCAAAAAGATCATTTTTCAAGTACGAACTTGACGATTTTACTCTTGATATTTTACCCGAAATTAAAGCAAAAATTAAGTTTTCCGATGCGAACAGAAGTAAAGAGACCGTTGAAGTTGAAGGAACTCAAATTCATTTTATGGATTACTATAATTTAATGAAAGACAAAGAGGCAACTGCTCGAAAAAAAGATTTGGAAGACATTCAACATTTAAAAAGAATCAGGGATGATGAATAAAAATCACTCGCTGCAAATCGATTCTGAATTTGCTTTTTTATCTCAGATATGCATACTGTAAATCCTTATTAACTATCACTTATCCGCAAGCTGGCGTTGTAAACTCTTTCTCGCTTTTAGCCACTACAATGGTTGCTATGCCATTGCCTATTACGTTGGTAATGGCGCGTGCCTCGCTCATAAAGCGGTCAACCCCAAGCAGGATAGCCACCCCTTCTACCGGGATAACTTTGATAGCGGCCAGTGTAGAGGTAAGCACAATAAAACCGCTGCCGGTAACCCCTGCTGCGCCTTTGGAGGTGATCATGAGGATCCCGATAATGGTAAGCTGCTGTTCTATAGAAAGATCTATTTTAAACACCTGCGCCAAAAATATTACCGACATAGACAGGTAGATAGTGGTACCATCCAGGTTAAACGAATATCCTGTTGGGATAACCAGACCCACTACCGATTTTGAGCAGCCAAATTTCTCCAGCTTTTCCATCATCCCCGGCAGGGCCGATTCTGATGAGGAGGTACCCAGTACGATCAGGATCTCTTCTTTAATATATTTAAGATATTGCCACAGGCTGAATTTGAACAGATAGGCAATAAAGTTTAGCACCACAAATACAAACAGGAACATCGTGAGATATACCGACCCCATTAGCATGGCCAATGGTTTAAGCGTGGCCAGGCCGTAGGTGCTGATGGTGTAGGCCATACCGCCGAATGCACCAACAGGCGCCACCTTCATCACGATCTTCATGATATTGAAAAACACTTTAGATAGCTTATCAAAAGTAGCGATAACGGATTGCCCAGCCTCGCCCATCCGGCTTAAGCCAAAACCGAACAATATGGCAAAGAAAAGTACCTG
The DNA here is from genome assembly GCF_004378255.1 of Mucilaginibacter phyllosphaerae. Lineage (GTDB taxonomy): Bacteria > Bacteroidota > Bacteroidia > Sphingobacteriales > Sphingobacteriaceae > Mucilaginibacter > Mucilaginibacter phyllosphaerae. The sequence goes on along the minus strand of NZ_SNQG01000002.1, from coordinate 631,581 downwards.
TAGGATATCGCCTTTGGCAAAAGCCTCAAAAGCGTTAGATGGTACGATATGCGTGATAAAATCGCCCCATTTCATCTCGGTAGCAGCCTTTTCATAGGCGGCAAGTTTGGCGGTATCTACCTTAACATGGTTATTAATAAAATTGGCCCCCGGTTTAAGTATATTGGCCACCGTAACGCCAATTACCAATGCCAGCGTGGTAACCAGCTCAAAATACAACAGGGCTTTACCGCCCACACGGCCTACCTTTTTCATATCGCTCATGCCGGCAATACCCAGCACAATGGTTAAAAATATGATAGGCGCTATCAGCATCGTAATTAAACTGATAAAGATTTTGCTGATCATCTGCGCAGTTGGCGCAAAACCTTTAAAATACAGGCCCACAAATATGCCCAGTATAATAGCTATAATAACCTGAAAGGTGAGATTGCTGAAAAGGCGTTTCATTTGGTTGGTGAGTGGTGAATGGTTTACTGGTGAGTAGTTACCTTTTTAAATTAAAGTTCTAAATATAATATTTTGAAACCACTCTCCAATCACTAATCAATTACTCCCTAAATCTTCCCCGTAATGCCGTTATAGATCATCTGGCTGGCTAAAAAAGTAACCACAACGGCAAATACCCAGCGTAACCATCGGGATGATTTGGTGTGTACCAGTATCTTAGAACCTGTCATGGCGCCGAATAGCACACCTATTACTACAGGCATAGCAATCCCCGGCTCTATGTAACCGCGTTGCAGGTAAACCACCGCGCTGGCTGCTGCGGTTACGCCTATCATAAAATTACTGGTGGTGGTTGATACTTTAAAAGGGATCCGCATAATGGTATCCATCGCCAGCACCTTTAACGCGCCCGACCCAATACCCAGCAGCCCGGATATGGTGCCTGCAAAAAGCATCATAAAAAAGCCGCCGCTTACACGGGTTACACCATAATTTATCTGCGCGCCATTCCCATCGGGGTAACTGCCGTAAAGTTTTAACCGGGCTGCCAGGTAAGTTGGTTCGGTCAGGATATTTTCGGCCTTTTTACGTAATGACATTAATGCCGAAAAGATCAATATCACCCCAAACAAAATCGCAATGTATTGTACAGGGATATAAACGGCTATTAATGCACCAAACAATGCACCAATTGTGGTAGCGATCTCTAAAAACATACCAAGCCGTATGTTTGTAATACCTTCTTTAACATAAGCTGCTGCCGAGCCGGATGATGTTGCAATTACCGATATTAATGAGGCACCAATGGCATAATGGATATCAACATCCAATACAAGGGTAAGCAGAGGGATGATAACTACGCCACCGCCAAGCCCGGTTAACGAACCCAGCAAGCCGGCAAAATAGGCCCCGATAAGTATAATTACAGTAAAAATAAGTACCGACATGTGCTGGTATAATTGAGACGGTAAAAGTAAGATAACTTTTTTAATGATAAAAAGGAAGTAAATCTATCGTCTAACTTATTTTCAAATCTATCTTAATGCATCACCCCAAAGTAATACACCCAGGCAATAAAAAACACCTGCAGCGGTATGCGAAACCAAAGGTAACTTAAGCCGTTGCCGCAGTGATCTGCTTTTTGCAGGTTTACTTTATTTTGCGCAGCATAAATATTGGCAGGCAGCAGCAGCACCAAAAATATGATTACAAACCAGGCAACCGGCTCGCGCACGGCCTTAACCAGCAGGCCTATCCCGGCCAAAACCTCGATATACCCGGTTACATAAACAACCTTATTTTTATACGGAATAAGCGGTGGTACCATCAGCGCCATTCCTTTGGTGTACTTAAAGTGGGCTGTGGCTGCAAAGATCAGCATAACGCCCATGGCCAGCCTTCCGCAGAAATAATAATCGGCGGGATGGCCGGCAATAAAACTTGCCAGGCTGCTTACACCAAACACAGCCAATAACACGATAAGCGGTTTCATGACGTAAATATCACTAAAATCAGCAAATTGTATAATATATTTGGCCTTAAATGGGATACAATAGTTTACAGGCCTGCATAACCGACCTTGAAAAGAACGGCCACCTCATCCGCATAAAAGAAGAGGTTGACTCTTACCTGCAAATGGCAGCCATACACCTGCGTGTTTTTGAACACAAAGGCCCCGCCATTTTATTTGAGAATGTAAAGGGGAGCAAGTTCCCTGCGGTATCTAATTTATTTGGCACGCTGGATAGGTCGCGCTTTATTTTCAGGGATACGCTGGATAAGATCAAGACCCTTATTGAACTTAAAAACGACCCCATAAAGGCCTTAAAATACCCCTTTATGTACGCCAATACGGCGCTTACCGCACTATCTGCCCTGCCCATGAAAGTGCATAAGGATGCACCCATCAATTTTGCCCGTACCCTGATCAGCGAGCTACCACAGATAGTGAACTGGCCCAAAGACGGCGGCCCCTTTGTTACCATGCCGCAGGTGTACACCGAGGACGCCGATATGCCCGGTATTATGCATGCCAACCTGGGCATGTACCGCATCCAGCTGGGCGGTAACGATTATGTGCAGGATAAAGAGATTGGCCTGCATTACCAGTTGCACCGCGGCATTGGAGTGCATCAAACCAAAGCCAATGCAAAAGGGCAGCCCCTAAAGGTGAGCATATTTGTAGGCGGCCCGCCCGCGCACCCCGTGGCTGCGGTAATGCCCCTGCCCGAGGGCCTTTCTGAAATGACCTTTGGCGGCGCTTTGGCTAACCGCCGGTTTAGATATTTTTATGACGACGAAGGCTTTTGTATCTCTGCAGATGCCGACTTTGTGATAACCGGTACCGTGATGCCGATGGAAAACAAACCCGAAGGCCCGTTTGGCGACCACTTGGGTTATTACAGCCTGGCGCATCCCTTCCCATTAATGAAAGTGCATAACGTTTATCATAAAAAGGATGCGATCTGGTCGTTCACGGTAGTTGGCCGCCCGCCGCAGGAGGATACCAGCTTTGGCGCCTTGATCCATGACATAACCGGCAGCGCCATCCCTAAAGAGGTACCCGGCCTGCATGCCGTAAACGCTGTTGATGCGGCAGGTGTACACCCGCTTTTATTTGCCATTGGCAGCGAACGTTACACGCCATACGTAAAAGAGCGCTACCCGCAAGAGATCATTACCATTGCCAATCATATTTTAGGTAAAGGGCAGTTAAGCCTGGCCAAATACCTGTTCATCGCCGCCAAAGAGGATAACCCTGCATTGGATGTGAATGATATCGGCGCATTTTTGAAACATATTCTGCAACGGATTGACCTGACCCGCGATCTGCATTTTCATACCCGAACCACCATAGATACGCTTGACTACAGCGGCGACGGCTTAAACAGCGGCAGCAAGGTTGCCTTTACCGTTGCGGGCGAGATCAAACGGGAACTCTGGAACGAATTACCATCAACCTTTATGTTGCCACGCCCCTTTGTAAACTATAAAATGGTGATGCCAGGTGTATTGGCTGTAGAGGTGCCCAAAAACATCCGCACCAGCGATATGCCCCTGATGCTGGAGATTTTGCAGGAGCATTTAGCCGAAGCAGAACTAAGCGGCCTGCCCTTAATGGTTTTATGTGATGACGCCGCCTTTACCGCGCAAACCATCAATAATTTTGTATGGGTAACTTTTACCCGCAGCAACCCAAGCCACGATATTTACGGCATCAACAGCTTTACCGAACACAAGCACTGGGGCTGCAACGGCCCGCTGATGATTGATGCCCGTATTAAACCACACCACGCCCCGGTACTGGAACGCGACCCTGAAGTAGAAAAACTGGTGGATAAGATGGGCGAAAAAGGCGGCATTTTGCACGGGGTGATATAGGCTTTGAATTAAAAAGAAAAAGACACGAAGCATCGTGCCTCTACATTTAACATTATCACTATCGCGAGATTAAGCGCAGCGTATCCCGTAATGCGGCATAGTGCAAGCTGACAGCTTGCGTCAGCCGAAAGCTGATCTTGTGCGCAGTACGAGCCGAAAGCTCGCACCAGCGTTCCACGGTACTCTGTAAAAATCTAATCACTAAACGCCATCCTCTAATCTCTAAATTACTATCTTAGCGCACTTATAACATTTCGAGCACATGAACAAATTTCACGGGACAGGAGTTGCGATGATCACTCCTTTTCAGGCAGATGGACAGGTAGACTATGATGCTTTACAAAAGCTGATAGGCCACCTGATTGACGGCGGGGTAGAATACCTGGTGTCACTTGGTACAACCGGCGAAAGCGCCACATTGAGTAAAGAAGAGAAGAAACAGGTTTTCGCCTTTACTGCCAGGGCCGTGAATAAACGTGTGTTGTTAGTTGCAGGCATTGCAGGTAACAACACCCTGGAAACCGTTGCAGAAATACAAGCTTTTGATACCACCGGCTACGATGCTATACTATCGGCAAGCCCACACTATAACAAACCCACACAAGAGGGTATTTACCAGCATTACAAGGCTATTGCCGAGGCTGCGCCTCTGCCTGTTATTTTGTATAACGTACCCAGCCGCACAGGCACATCTGTAAGTGCGCAAACAACTGTTAGGCTGGCCAATGATTTTAAGAATATCATCGGTATTAAAGAAGCATCTGGTAATTTTGAACTATTGAACCAGCTGATGCGCGATAAGCCCGAAGACTTTTTAGTGATATCCGGCGACGACCCCATCAGCCTGCAAATGATAGCCATGGGTGGCGTTGGGGTAATATCCGTAGTAGGTAATGCCCTGCCTAAGCAGTTTAGCAGCATGATCAGAAAATGCCTTGCAGGTGATTTTAAGGAAGCGCAGGCTTCGCATTACAGCATGATAGAGTTTACCCGCCTGATGTTTGCCGAAGGCAGCCCTGCGGGTGTAAAATCAGCCCTGAAAACCTTGGGAGTTTGCGGCGATACACTACGTTTACCTTTGCTACCGGTTAGCGCTGATGCGGCAGAGCAGATAAAAGAGCAATTAGCGGTGGTGAAATAGGCACTGCCGGTTAGCATATCAAATCATTACCATTTCTGCAAGTCCTTCGACAAGCTCAGGATGACATTGTGGGGCCTGTCATGGTGAGCCTGTCGAACCATTGGCGGACTATTCCCTCCGCGCGTCCTTCGACAAGCTCAGGATGACATTGTGGGGCCTGTCATGGTGAGCCTGTCGAACCATTAGCGGACTATTCCCTCCGCGCGTCCTTCGACAAGCTCAGGATGATATTGTGGGGCCCGTCATGGTGAACCTGTCGAACCAGTAGCGGACTATCCCTCCACGCCTCCTTCGACAAGCTCAGGATGACATGTGGAGCCTGTCATGGTGTGCCTGTCGAACCATTAGCGGACTATTCCCTCCGAGCGTCCTTCGACAAGCTCAGGATGACATGTGGAGCCTGTCATGGTGAGCCTGTCAACCTATTAGCGGACTTATCCCTCCGCGCGTCCTTCGACAAGCTCAGGATGACATGTGGGGCCTGTCATGGTGAGCCTGTCGAACCATTAGCGGACTATTCCCTCCGCGCGTCCTTCGACAAGCTCAGGATGATATTGTGGGGCCTGTCATGGTGAGCCTGTCGAACCATTGGCGGACTTATCCCTCCGCGCGTCCTTCGACAAGCTCAGGATGATATTGTGGGGCCTGTCATGGTGAGTCTGTCGAACCAGTAACGGATTATCCCTCCGCGTGTCCTTCGACAAGCTCAGGATGACATCCTAACCCATTAATAAAAAATCCGGGTAGCTTGTAGCTACCCGGATTTTTTATGTTAAAGTAAAATAAGCTTTCGACTATTTATTACGCCTCTTTGTTTTTAGCTTCCTGAACTTCCAGACGAATAGCCTGAGCTAAATTTTTCAGGTCTTGCATGCCTTTACGCACGCGGGTACCAGCCGCGCTGTTACCTTTGTTATAAAATTTGTCGGCATCCGCTTCTAACGATGCAACCAGTTCTTTTACTTCAGTAAATTTTTTCATTGTGAATACTCCTTTTAATTTTGAGGTTTATTGTTTTAATTAAAGCTAATCTAATGTGTTTTTTAATAAAAAAAAACTTTTTGCCCTACAAAATAGTGCCTTAAAAGCGGTTTTTTTCCACATTTTTAGTCCGTAAGCCCCCAAAATAAGCTTCTTTTACAGCATCAGATTTTGATGGTTTACTATTCCAACAGGCTTTATTATTAAATTATTTAAAAAGCACCCATAATTTTAATTTCTAACTAAAAAAACACAGTTATTATTACTAAAAGCGAATTTATGCATTAGCAAGAATGTATCGGGCGCATTTATGCAATACTAAGAGTGTTTGTTTTGTATTTACCCTCGGTCAATTTAGCCGAAACCGCGCTAAAGGCTTCCAGCGTATGCTGTACATCATCCAGCGTGTGCATGGCAGTTGGGATCAGCCTTAGTATAATTAAGCCCTTAGGAATAACCGGATAAACCACAATAGAACAAAACACACCATGCTTCTCCCTCAATTCCATGGTAAGGCTGGTCGCCTCTGTCAGGTCGCCTTTTAAAAACACCGGGGTAACCATAGTGTTGGTAACGCCTATATCAAAGCCATGCTGTATAAGGCCATACTGCAATGCGCGGGCAATTGTCCAAAGTTTTTCGCGCAGCTGAGGGTTAGATCTGAGTAGTTCCAAACGCTTTTTTAGGCCTAACACCATAGGTATGGGTAATGCCTTGGCAAACGTTTGCGACCGCATGTTGTAGCGCAGGTAATTGATGATGTGGCTGCCTGCGGCTATAAAAGCGCCGATACCTGCCATTGATTTGGCAAAGGTGCCGAAATAAAGGTCTACCCCATCCACACAATCCTGCGCCTCGTGCGTGCCGGCGCCGGTAAGGCCCATAGTACCAAAGCCATGCGCATCATCAACCAGTAAACGGAAGGTGTATTTATTTTTCAGCGCGATGATCTCTTTCAGTTTACCCTGCGCGCCCGACATGCCGAAAACTCCCTCGGTTATCACCAGGATGCCACCGCCGGTTTTTTCAACAATACGCTGCGCATGATCCAGCTGCTTTTCAAAGCTTTCCATATCATTATGCCGGTACACATAGCGTTTGCCCATGTGCAGGCGTACGCCATCAACAATACAGGCATGCGACTCGGCATCATAAACAATTACGTCGTTACGGTCAACCAGCGCGTCAATAACAGATACCATTCCCTGGTAGCCGTAGTTAAGCAGGTAAGCGGCCTCTTTACCTACGAATACGGCCAGGCTATCTTCCAGTTCCTCGTGATGTTTGGTATTGCCAGACATCATCCTGGCGCCCATAGGGTAAGCCATGCCATAATCTGCAGCTGCCCGGGCATCTGCCTCGCGCACCTCGGGGTGGTTGGCCAGGCCCAGGTAGTTATTCAGGCTCCAAACCAAATGTTTTTTACCGTTGAACATCATGTGCGGATGGATCTCTCCCTCCAGATGCGGGTAGGAAAAATAACCATGCGACCACTTTTGGTGCTGCCCGATAGGGCCACCTATATTTTTATTTATCTTATCAAACAGATCCAAAACCTAATGCTAATTAATGTAAATGTGCCGCAAATATAGCAGCTTAATAAAAACGCCGTTTAAACTTTTTATTACCTGATAAGGTAACAAAAAAGCCCCTGCATTGTTGCGAGGGGCTTTGATATATTGGGTTTAATCAATTAGTCGACATTATCATGCAGGAATGAATTGTTGTTCCTGATCTCTGTTTTACCTTCGCTATCGGGCAATAAAGAGAACCTGGATACCTGGCTCTCATCAGACGCGGGAGTTTGCTGTAAAGCGATCTCTTTGCGTTTGTAAGCAGGGATGTTCTCCAGCTCCTGAATGTTGCCGTTGCGCAGCTTCATGCTCAGATCCTTTAAGCGCATAATACGCTCGCGCGATTTGCGTAATTGCTCCTCTATCGATTCGTCTGTTTTATTATCGTCGGCATTAACCACTTCGGGCTCAGGTTCCGGCTCGGGCGCCTGTACCCTGGCAACAGCAGGCTCAAAGTTCATTACCGTTTCGGTTACCTTAAAGGTAAATTCAGAGGCTTCGTTTTCTTCGGCCGCGGGCTTTTCTTCATGCAGGTTATACTTAACAATATCGCTGTCTGCAGCATCCTGCTCTTCGGCGCGGGCAAACAGGTCAAACAAACCGGTTTGTTTGGGCTCGTCCTTCAGTTTCATAAAGGGCTGGGTATCCATTTCTGCATTTGCTTTAACCGGGGTAATAAATTCATTTACCGGTTTCACCAATGGCTCGCTCTCTGGCACCAGCATCGATACTACTTTTTTGTTGCTGTTTTCTTTCTCGCGTTCGTCCTTAGTTTGGAAACCGGTTGCGATGATGGTAACAGATAGTTTTTCGCCCAGGTTTTCGTCTACACAGTTACCCCATATCAGGTCTGCAGCCAGGCCGGCTTCTTCCTGTATATAATCAGTTATGATGCTTACCTCATCCATTGTAACCTCTTTAAGGCCCGAACTGATATTCAGTAAGATATAACGTGCACCTTCGATCTCATTATCTTTTAACAGCGGGGATGATAATGCGCCTTCTACTGCTTTTAGAGCACGGTTCTCACCTTCGGCGGTGCAGCTGCCCATGATAGATACGCCGCTGTCTTTCATCACCGTGCGCACATCCTTAAAATCCACGTTAATATAACCCGGCAGGGTAATAATTTCGGCAATACCTTTGGCTGCAGTGGTTAAGATATCATCGGCCTGGCCAAAAGCAGAGCTCATGGTTAGGTTACCGAAGATCTGGCGCAGCCTGTCGTTAGAGATCACCAGGAAAGAATCTACATATTTTTTCAACTCTTCCATACCGGCGTCAGCCTGCATTTTACGGCGTTTGCCTTCAAAAGAGAAAGGTGTGGTGATAATACCTACCGTAAGGATATCCATTTCGCGCGCTGCCTTGGCAATGATAGGGCTTGCGCCTGTACCGGTACCACCACCCATACCTGCCGTAATAAACAGCATTTTGGTGTTTGAACCCAGCATTTGCTTAATATCGTCGATGTTTTCGATAGCGGAGTTTTTACCCACTTCGGGTATAGAACCTGCGCCCATACCCTCGGTTAAGCTTGCGCCTAACTGTACCTTATTGGGGATAGGGCTTAGTTCAAGCGCCTGGGCATCGGTGTTACAAATAATGAAATCAACACCGGTGATTCCTTGCCTGTACATATGGTTTACCGCGTTACCGCCGCCGCCGCCTACACCAATTACCTTGATGATAGACGATTTTTCCTTTAACATCTCAAACTGCATAATCCTTATTTTCAGCTATATGTATTCTGGTGAACAGATAGATTTTCTTATTGTAATATTATGACTTTTTCCACAAGGTTTATCCACAAATGTGCACAATGTGGAAAAGTATTTTGATGTGAATAAAAATGAGTGGTGTATTGGTGAGTAGTTAATAATTATTGGAATGCAACTACTCACCATTCACCTAATCAACCATACTCTTATTTTAAAAAGTCTTCGTCTTTTATATCGTCCTTAATAAATTTTTTGCCCGATTCCAGGATCTTGCCTAATAAACCAAACTTCCTGTCGTCGGTATATTTGGTTTTTTCGGTTTTAACAGCTGTTGCAGCAGGCGCCTGGGTTAAGCCGTTGTATTCCATTTTCTGGATCCCTTTTATCAGCAGGCCGATACCCGTGGCAAAGGTTGGGCTTTGCAATTCTTCATAAGTACCTTTTGGCAATACTTCGTTTTTGGCCAGATGCTCGTTAGGATAACCTACGCGGCAATCCAGGCCGGTGACATATTCTATTAACTGGGTTAGGTGCTTTAACTGCGCACCGCCGCCGGTTACCACAATACCTGCTATCAGTTTCTTTTCGTAGCCGGATGATTTGATCTCGTAGTACACGTGTTCTACAATTTCTTCCATCCGCGCCTGGATCACAAAGGCCAGGTTTTTAACCGAGATCTCTTTGGGCTCGCGGCCACGTAAGCCGGGTACGCAAACAATCTCGTTCTCTTTGTTCTCTTCTGCCAGTGCCGAACCGAACCTTACCTTCAACTGCTCGGCAATGTTGCGCATTACCGAACAGCCCTCGCGGATGTCTTCGGTTACGCTGTTACCGCCAAATGGGATAACCGCAGTATGGCGGATGATACCTTCGTGAAAGATGGCCACATCTGTTGTGCCGCCGCCAATATCTACTAAAACTACACCGGCTTCTTTTTCTTCGTCGCTCAACACAGATTCTGACGATGCCAAAGGCTCCAGGATCAACTCCTGGCTTTCCAGCTGGGCTTTGTTAACACACTTAACAATATTTTTAATGGCCGTAACCTGCCCGGATATAATGTGGAAATTGGCCTCTAAACGCACGCCTGCCATACCAATCGGGTCTTTTACGCCCGGCTCGTTATCTACCGTAAACTCCTGCGGCAATACGTGGATGATCTCTTCGCCCGGGGGCATCACCAAGTTGTACATATCCTCAACCAGTTTATCAATATCCTTGCGGCTTATTTCAGAACTTAGATCCTTGCGGGTGATTAACCCCCTATGCTGCAAACTTTTTATATGCTGACCGGCTATGCCTACATTAACTATCCTGATCTCGACGTTAGACTGCGTACCGGCAATATCAACCGCTGCGGTGATGCCCTGCACCGTTTTATCGATATTGGATACCATACCGCGCGTTACACCTGCCGACTCCGCCTTGCCTATACCTAATACCTCTATCTTGCCGTTTTTGCTTCTGCGGCCAACTATCGCACAAATTTTAGTGGTTCCTATATCCAGGCCTACTACAATTGGCGAACTTTTTTCTTGTGTTGAACTCTTGTCCATATAAATTAGTTTTTAATAGATGTCTTCTCTTTTATGTTCTCTAACACCGGCGCAGCATCGCCCCTGCCGGTGGTATCCTGTTTAAATGCTGCAATGGTTGCCTTTTTTACTGAGTCTGCCATAAACTCTTTTCGGCGTTTGATAGAATCGAGCAAAGTTTCGTTCCTTACGCCGATTACCTGATTAAAATACTTAATATTGATAAGCTTATAGGCATCCCAGCCCACCAGTGGCAGCGCCTGCTTGTAAAACACTTTTAAATTATTAAACTTAACGCTTAACGAATCGGCATTACCCAGCAATATACGCTGGTTGCCTACACGCGGCACCAGTTCTATCTCGTGGTTCTCGTTCACATACATCTGTGCTATCTGCGCATCCCAAAGCGAATCTTTATGTATAAAATCTGCCGTTTTAAAAATCTCTTTAGCCAGTGCAGTATGCAAAGAATCTACCTTATTGGCAAACATCTCATCAATAAAGCCATTTACCACCAACACCCTGGCGGTGAAGTTTTGCGATAGCGGCATTTTTAAACCATGCTCGTCCACATAAAAATCCTGGTCAAACCGGTTCATGATACGTAGTATAGGCTGGCGCTGGCTTACTTCAACCTGTATAGTGCCATCCATATCCAGATAAACCTTTGCAAACTCAACAAAGGGATTATGCCGCAATTTGTTTTCCAGCGCATGGATATCAATATTCTTCAACCTACGCCCAATAAGCGAATGGCTGGTGGTTTGCAATATGTTATCAATCTCCTGCCTGTCTAAAAAATACTGGTTACCGGGGATGTAAACATTTACCTTTTTGCAAACCAGTTCTTCCTTCTTAATCTCGATAAAACTCATAAGCACCACCAGGCCGGCCAGGCTAACCAGCCAGCCAAAACCAATAAACAGCGGTTTCCAGATGCGTTTTTTAAACATTTTGCAATACTTGTTTTAGGGGCAACACCAATGTATCAATATCACCTGCGCCTACTGTTAAAAGTAGTTCAGGTTTTTCAATCCGCACCATATTAACAGCTTCTTGTTTTCCACATTTGCGTTTATTCAACATTTTCATCCTGCTGAGTATCATATCGCTATCTACTCCCTCTATGGGCAGTTCGCGGGCCGGGTAAATGTCCAGCATCAGCAGTTCATCGGCCAGATCCAGCACTTCGGCAAAGCCATCGGCAAAATCGCGGGTGCGGGTAAATAAATGCGGCTGAAACATCACCGTCAGCTTTTTATCCGGGTATAGTTTTTTTACCGATGCTATGGCCGCCCGCAACTCTTCCGGGTGGTGGGCATAATCATCAATATAGATGTGATGATCGGTTTTTACAACGTACTCAAAACGCCTTTTAACGCCTTTAAAAGACCCTAAAGCGCGATGTATCGCATCTGCAGGTACATTTACAAGCAAAGCAGCTTGTATGGCAGCAACAGCATTTTCTATATTATGCAAACCGGCAATACCCATTTTAATATCGGAGATATTGACTGCTTCATTGTTAAAATCAAAATAAAAATCACCATCCTGGATGCGCACATTGGTGGCCATGGCCTGCGCCTGGTTATCCATTGCATAAGTTACCCCATTACCCAGTGGAAGCCCATTATGGTAAATTAATGTACCACGCTGTTTTAACTGTGAGGCAAACAGCTTGAACGATTCTTCCAACTGGGAGTGGTCGCCGTAGATATCCAAGTGATCTGCATCCATTGAGGTGATAATGGCCACATCTGGGTGCAGGGTTAAAAATGATCTGTCGTATTCATCCGCCTCAACAACCACAATATTGTTATTGCCATACAAAACGTTTGTATTATAGTTGGATGAGATACCCCCCAAAAATGCCGAGCAATCCTTACCCGAATCTTTCAGGATATGCGCAATCATGCAGGATGTGGTGGTTTTGCCATGCGTACCGGCCACTGCTATAGTGTACATGCTTTTACTGATCAGCCCCAACACCTGCGAACGCTTCTGCAGTTCGAACCCCTTGCGCTTAAAAAAGTTAAGCACCTGCGAATCTTTAGGGATGGCCGGGGTATAAATAATTAATGTACCCTCATCCAACTCCTGAAAATTCATCGGGATCAGATCGGCCTTATCTTCAAACAGCATACAAATCCCCTCGTTGTGCAGGGCATCTGTTAGTGGGGTGCTGGTTTTATCATACCCGCAAACAACACAGCCTAAATGGTGGAAATAGCGCGCAAGGCCGCTCATGCCTATGCCGCCTATGCCTACCAAATAAACTCTTTTGATGTTGTTTAATTCCATGTGTTTGGTGAATGGTTGATTAGGTTAAGTGGTGAGTGGTTTCACTTTACACCTTTCCTGTCAACACTATTTTACTTATCTATTAATCGATATTTAACTAATCTCTAATCCTAAATACTCTCTAATAACTAATTACCATTTAAAAGCCCCCTGCCCAAAGGCAGGGGCTTTTATTTAATTGTTGTTTGTTATTTGGATAACCTCTTTTGCAATCACCTCATCGGCATCGGGCAGGGCCAGTTTACCAATATTGTTGCTTAATGTTTTTTGCAATTCCTTATCATTTAAAAGCGCAAGAGCCTTATCTATTAATTTTGCTTCGGCATCCCTGTCGGCTACAAAAATAGCGGCATTATCCTGCACTAAAGCCAGCGCATTCTTGGTTTGGTGGTCTTCGGCCACGTTTGGCGAAGGCACCAGTATCACCGGTTTTTTGATCACACACAGTTCGGCAATGGTGCCGGCGCCTGCACGCGAGATAATGATATCTGCGGCGGCATAAGCCAGGTCCATCCGGTTTAAAAACTCTACCACGCAAATGTCCGGGTGCCTGTTTGGGCCTAATTGTTCGGTAATGGTTTTATAATAAAACTTACCCGTTTGCCAGATCACCTGTACATCAGCAGCAATCAACTTATCAATACCGGCCAGTATGCTGTTATTTAAAGTACGCGCACCCAGGCTGCCACCGGTTATCAGTATCGTTTTTTTGAACGACGACAGTTTGTACAGTTCCAGCGCCTGCATGTGCTTACCCGCTATATTTACCGATTCCCTGCGGATAGGATTACCGGTTTTGATGATCTTATCAAACGGGAAGAATTTTTCCATCCCGTCAAAAGCCACACATATCTTTTTGGCTTTTGCACCTAACCACTTATTAGTGATGCCGGCATAAGAGTTTTGCTCCTGTATCAATGTTGGGATGCCCCTTAAAGATGCCGCGTACAACAGCGGGCCGGAAGCATAGCCACCTACGCCAACAGCGGCATCGGGCTTAAAATCTTTAATAATTTTGATGGCCTTGCGCACACTGTTTATGAGCTTAACCGGGAACATCACGTTCTTCCAGACAGAATTACGTTGGATGCCCTGGATCTCCAACCCAATAATTTTGTAACCCGCGGCAGGCACTTTCTCCATTTCCATACGGCCGCTGGCACCCACAAATAAGATCTCGGTACCGGGGTCAAGCTTTTTCAAAGCGTTGGCAATAGCAATAGCCGGGAAGATGTGCCCCCCTGTACCGCCGCCGCTTATGATGATACGTTTACCCATGGCGAAGCCCCCCAGCCCCCTGAAAGGGGAGTTTTTGAAAGTCTTTATGGTTACTTGATATCTTCATACTTTTATCTGATCCTATTCCTTTTTATTGGGTAGGGGTTATTGTGCTACGCTTATCTCTCCCACCACAACTTTTTTGGGTTCATCAATATCCCGGCTTACCGATAGGATAATACCGAAGGCTACGCTGGTGAACAAAATAGATGTACCACCCATGCTTACCAGCGGCAGGGGCACCCCTGTTACCGGGCCAAGGCCTACGGCAACCGCCATATTGGCAAACGCCTGTATGGTTAGGCTAAAACTTAAACCGCAGGCCAGTAAGGCACCAAACGCCTTTGGCGCTTTGGTTACAATTTTAATACAGCGATATAATAAAAACAGGTAAATGCCTACCAGTGCAAACCCGCCTATTAAACCATACTCTTCTACGATGGTTGCATAAATAAAATCTGAATATGGGTGCGGCAGGTAATTACGCTCGGTACTGTTGCCGGGGCCTTTACCAAACACCCCGCCGGTAGCAATGGCTATCTTAGAGTGGTCGGACTGGAACGACTTATCGGCGTTTGCCAGTTCGGGGTGCATAAACGCATGGATACGCGATACGTAAGTAGCACGGCGCGGACCTAAAAAGATCACCCCTGCCAGCAACACCGCCCCTGCCAAACACACTACCGAGATCTGCTTGATACTGATCCGGCCTATGATCAACAATAAGATGCTTACTCCAAACAGCATCAGTGCGGTAGAAAGGTTAGCCAGTGCAATCAATATAAATACCACACAAACCGAGCCCATGATAGGGATAAAGGAATTTTTAACATCCTTAATGTTTTCCTGCTTGCGCGATAGGGTACGTGCCAGATAGGTGATGAGTGCCAGTTTAGCTAAATCCGACGTTTGAAAGGTTAACCCTGTACCGGGTATAGCTATCCAGCGGCTGGCATCATTTACGTGGTTACCAAACAGTAAGGTGTACAGCAATAACGGAATGGTAATTACCATCAGGATTTTAGAGATACCTGCATAATAACGGTAATCTATCCGGTGCGAGATATACATCAGCGCAATACCGCCAAACAGCATAGCCATATGCTTAACCAGTATAAATTCTGTAGCCTTACCTTGCTTGTAAGCCAACGTACCGGTTGAACTATACACAGCCAGCAATGACAATACCGACAGCAGGATGACGATCAGCCAGATCCAGCGGTCCCCTTTTACGTTACTGAGTATTTGATTCATGTGATTAATGTATGTGCAAATATGCGAATGTGCAGATGTGCAGATATTTTTTTAATGTGTTGATGAAATTATTTTTCCTAATACTTTTATTATCGATTTTATATAATCATAAAGTTCTTCTTCAAACGGGTAATTCTCTGCATGCTTGCATAGTGTTAACCAATACTCTGTTTCTTGTGTTTCTTTATACGCTATCTTACATTTATGCCGAAAGTCAACTTTACTTTCTGCGCCTTGTGCTTCTCTAACATTTGCCCCTATTGATGTACCACTTCTAAACGACTGATTAGCCAGATTATATCTTTTTTGTGATTCCAGCACTTCGGTAAATGCTATTATTTTCAAAGAAAAGTTAAAGGTTAAGTCAACTATTAAATTTGGTTTTTCATTCATTTATTCCATCAATATAATCCGCACATTTGCATATCCGCACATTTGCACATCTAACTATAGTTCTTTCACCGCATCTTTAAACTGCTTGCCCCTATCCTCATAGTTCTTAAACAGATCAAAACTTGCGCAGGCGGGTGATAATAATACCGTATCGCCTTTCTCTGCCAGGTGATAAGCTACCTGTGCTGCTTCTGCTGCCGACATGGTGTTTACAATCACCTCTACATCGTCTTCAAAAGCATCGTGGATGCGCTTGTTATCCTTGCCTAAGCATACTATGGCTTTTACCTTTTGCTTAACCAGTTGCTTAAGCATACTGTAATCATTCCCTTTATCTACCCCTCCTAATATCAAAACCACGTCGCTGGTCATGCTTTCCAGCGCGTACCAGGTAGAATTGACGTTGGTTGCTTTAGAATCATTGATGAAACTAATGCCGGAGATTTTACCAACCGATTCAAGCCTGTGCTCAATATTGCGGAAGCTACCCATGCTCTCTCTCATCGTTTCGTTGCGCAGCTCCAACACCTTGGCAACTATACCAGATGCCATAGAGTTGTAGATATTGTGCTTCCCCTGCAGGGCCAGTTCGTTTATTGACATTTGAAAATGTTGTTGGTGTACGTTTATAATTAGGTTATCCTTATCGAGATATGCTCCCGTTTCAATAGTTTTTTCTATACTAAATGGCAGTTGCCGGGCTGCTATTGTTTTGCCTTCCATCACCTTTATTGTTTCCGCATCATCTGCGCAATAAATAAAATGATCGGCGCCGGTTTGGTTCTGCGTGATCCTGAATTTGGATGCCGCGTAATTCTCCAGTTTGTATTCGTAACGGTCCAGGTGATCTGGCGTGATGTTTAACAGCACCGCTATATCCGCCCTAAACTTATACATGCTATCCAGCATAAAGCTGCTTATCTCCAGCACATAGTGGTCAAACTTTTCGGTAGCTACCTGGTAGGCAAAGCTTTTGCCGATATTCCCTGCAAGGCCCACATTTAAGCCGCCGTTCTTCAGGATATGATAGGTAAGGCTGGCAGTAGTTGTTTTACCGTTAGAGCCTGTTATACAGATCATTTTAGCATCGGTGTAACGGCCGGCAAACTCAATCTCGGATATTACAGGGGTACCCTGCTCAACCAGTTTCTTTACCATGGGTGCACCATCCGGGATGCCGGGGCTTTTCACCACCTCTACGGCGTTCAATATTTCTGCTTCGGTGTGGCCGTTCTCTTCAAAACGGATCTTCCAATCCTGCAGCTGTTTTTTGTAATGATCTGCTATAGCACCAAAATCCGATACAAAAACATCATACCCCTGCTGTTGGGCAAGGTATGCCGCCCCAACACCGCTTTCGCCGGCGCCAAGAATAGCTATTAGCCCCCCAGCCCCCTGAAGGGGGAGCTTTTGATTGGGTATGTTGTTAGAAATACTCACTTTGTTTGTCTTTTATACTCTATTTTTTATCCTACTCCCCTTCAGGAGGCCGGGGGGCTTCTTTTATCTCAGTTTCAACGTTATCACCGTGATGATCGCCAGGAAGATGCAGATGATCCAGAACCGGGTTACGATCTTGGATTCATGGAAACCTTTCTTTTGATAGTGGTGATGCAGCGGCGCCATCAGGAAGATCCTGCGGCCTTCGCCAAAACGTTTTTTGGTATATTTAAACCAGCCTACCTGCATCATTACCGATACATTCTCTACCAGGAAAACACCGCATAATACCGGCACCAATAATTCCTTACGGATGATGATGGCAAATACCGCGATGATACCGCCGATAGCCAAACTGCCCGTATCGCCCATAAATACCTGGGCGGGGTAGGAATTGTACCATAAGAACCCCACACATGCCCCAACAAATGCACCGGCAAAAATCACCAGCTCGCCCGAGTTGGGGATGTACATAATGTTCAGGTAATCGGCTATCATGGTGTTACCGGATACATAAGCTAATATGGCCAGCGTTAACCCGATAATAGCCGATGTGCCGGTTGCCAGCCCGTCTATACCATCGGTAATATTAGCACCATTTGATACTGCCGTAATAATCACGATCACAAAAAGCATAAACACCAGCAGGGCATAATGCTCGTAACCCTTACCCAAAAACTTCAGCACCTTGGCGTAATCAAACTCGTTATTTTTGTAGAACGGCATGGTGGTTTTGGTAGATTTTACATCCTGCGTTAAAACCTGTTTATCGCCGCGCATATGAAAATCAACCGGTACATCGTACTTAACGGGCAGCTTCACTTCCTGCCTTATGGTGATATTGGTATGGAAATACATGGTCCACCCGATGATGAGCGCCAAACCAACCTGCCCCGTAATTTTGAATTTACCTGCAAGCCCTTCCTTGTTCTTTTTAAATACCTTAATGTAATCGTCCAGGAAACCAATTAAGCCCAGCCAGATGGTTGTAACCAGCATCATAATGATGTAGATATTATCCAGCTTGGCAAACAACAGCGTTGGGATCAGGATACCCAGGATGATGATGATACCACCCATTGTTGGCGTGCCTGATTTTTGCATCTGCCCTTCTAAGCCCAGGTTACGCACGGTTTCGCCAACCTGTTTAAAACGCAGATAATCAATTAACCGGCGGCCATAAACCGTGGTTACCAACAACGATACAATCACCGCCATAGCCATCCGGAACGTGATGTACTGAAATACACCTATCCCGGGGATACTGTAATTTTTACTCAGATAGCTAAACAGGTAATATAACATTCGCTTCGCTTTGATATGCAGATATGCTGATGTGCAGATATGCAGTTATTGTTTAATTATTTAATTGTTAGTAATGTGTTCATCTGCACATCTGAAATCTGCACATTTATTTAAATACCTCTTTCAATTCTTCCATATCATCAAAATGATTTTTTACGCCATTTATCTCCTGATACTTTTCGTGGCCTTTACCGGCAAGCAATATAATATCGCCCGGTTGTGCCAGCATAAAGGCTGTTTTAATGGCCTCGCGCCTATCAGCAATACTCAACGTATGGCGCTTAAATGCAGGGTCGACACCGGCTTCCATATCTTTAATGATCTGGGCAGGGTCTTCCGTCCGTGGGTTATCTGATGTCAGGATCACCTTGTCGCTCCACTCGCAGGCCACTTTAGCCATAATGGGGCGTTTGGTTTTATCCCTGTCGCCGCCGCAACCCAAAACGGTTATTACCTTTTCGTTCCCCTTGCGGATATCATGAATGGTGCTTAACACGTTCTGCACCGCATCCGGCGTGTGGGCATAATCTACAATACCTATTACCTTGTTTGGGGCAACCAGGTATTCAAACCTGCCCTCGGCACCTGTAAGCTTGCTCAGGCTAACCAGCACTTTAGATCCATCCTGCTCCAGTAACATCGCGGCAGCATATACCGCCAGCAGGTTATAAGCGTTAAACGTACCTACCAGTTTAAACCACACCTCTTCACCATCAATATTCAGCAGCAGGCCGCCAAACTGGTTTTCAATGATGCGCGCCTTATAATCGGCCATGCTTTTTAAGCCGTACGATTTTTTGTGGGCCGCTGTATTCTGCAGCATTACATTGCCATTCTTATCGTCGCCGTTGGTTAGGGCGAATGCGCTTTTGGGCAGCTTATCAAAAAATGTTTTCTTGGCCTTCAGGTAGCTGTCGAATGTTTTATGGTAATCTAAATGATCATGCGTTAGGTTAGAGAATATGCCGCCGGAGAATGTAAGTCCCTCTATCCGGTGCTGAGATATAGCGTGTGAGCTAACCTCCATAAAGCAGTAATCGCAGCCTTCATATACCATATCGGCCAGCAGCTTGTTCAAAGCAACCGGATCTGGCGTGGTATGGGTTGACGGGACAATGCGGCCGTTAACCTGGTTCTCTACGGTAGAGAGCAGGCCGCATTTGTAGCCCATATCTATAAACAGCTTATATAAAAGCGTGGCAATGGTAGTTTTACCATTGGTACCGGTAACCCCAACCAGCTTTAGGTTTGACGAAGGATTTTCGTAAAAATTAGCCGCAATAATTGCCAATGCTTTGGCAGAATCGGCAACCATTAAAAAGTCAACCTCTGTTGCGGTGTGGGCAGGCAGTTCCTCGCAAATAACCACTATGGCACCGTCTTTAATAGCCTGGTCTATATAATCGTGACCATCTACAGCGGTACCTTTTACCGCTACAAACATACAGCCCGGTACCACCTTACGCGAATCGAACACAATGGCAGAGATCTCTACATCGGCACTTCCCTGTAATTCGGTAAATGCTACTCCTTCTATTATATCGCTTAAATATCTCATTGCAGTTCTATCGTTATTTTTGAACCCTTTGGTATCATACTGCCCCCGGTTACCGATTGTGTGGTTACCGAGCCACTTCCCTTTACAGCTACCTTATACCCGGCATTACCCAGTGCATAAAGCGCATCGCTTAAGCCCATACCGGTAACATTTGGCACCGTGCCTGTTTTATATTTATTATCCTCTGATGCTATACCGTTGCTGGTATCCAAACCTGTTGGCGTGGCAGATGCATACAATGGTTTTACCCCCAGTTTTTCATACACCTTTTTTAGTGCCTTTAAATTGCCCTGTTTAAATTTAGGCAGGGTGGTATTACCTATTAAGTGCGCAGGCGTTTGGTTTACTTCCATATCGCTGGCGTAAACCTTATCTGCTATCTCCCTGAAAACCGGGCCCGCCACCGAAGCGGCGTAATATCCGTTCTTAGGATCATTGATAACTACGATTAACGAATACTTTGGCTTATCTGCCGGGAAATACCCGCAAAATGATGCCTGGTATTGTTTTTTAGCCTTGTAACCTTTATTAGCATCTGCCACCTGGGCGGTACCTGTTTTACCTGCTATTTTAAATAGCGGACTATAAACGTATTCTTTACCGCTACCCTCGTTCACTACGCCTTCCAGCATTTCCTGCATTTTTTTCAGGGTAACATCCGAGCATATTTTTTCGTTAAGCGTGCGGGTGTGGAAACGTTCTACCGTGTTGCCCAATCGCCTGATCTCTCTAACAAAAACAGGCGTTACCATTTTACCGCCATTAGCTACCGCGTTGTAAAAACTCAGCATTTTTAAAGGCGTAAGCTGCATTTCGTAACCATAGGCCATTTGCGGCAGGGTCATGTTTTTATTCCAGCTTTTGTTGTTCGGGTTTTTTACCACGGGTTGTGCTTCACCGGGAATCTGTAAGCCCATTTTCTCGTTCAGGTGCCAATCGTATAAATGATCGGTAAATTTCGACTGGTTATCTTTATAGCTGGTATTGATAAGATAAGCTACCGCAGCATTTGATGATTTTTCAAATGCTTTTTTTACCGATACCCGCCCGATGCTTCCGTGCGAATCTTTGATGGTATGTCCCGGTATAGGGTATTCGCCGGTATTTACCATGGTGCCGGTATCTACCTTATGATCTTCCAGTAGGGCCATATATGAGGCCAGCTTAAACGTTGACCCCGGATCCTGATTACCGGCTATCGCGTAATTGAATTTTTCTTTAAATGAGCCGTCAGGCATGCGGGTATAGTTGGCCACCGCCCTTACCTCGCCGGTGGCAACTTCCATTAAAATAACAGCACCGTGATCTGCCTTGGTGTAAATCAGTTGTTTTTCCAGCGCGGTTTGTGCCACATCCTGAAAGTTCACATCAATGGTCGACATGATATCGGCACCTTCTTTAGGTGCTATCTCGTCATCATCGTTAATAGGCATCCAAACACCGCCTGCCATACGGCGCTCTAAACGCTTACCGCTTTCACCATTAATGTAGCTGGCATAAGCACCCTCAAGCCCTACCGCATTTTTTACGTTATCATTTTTATAACCAATGGTACGCGCTGCTAACGAACGGAAAGGTAAAATGCGCTTATTTTGCTGAACCACAATTAAACCGCCTTTGTATTTACCCATATTAAAAATAGGGAACTTGCGAATATCTTTTAACTCGTGGTAGGTAACCTTGCGCCTCACTAACTGGTAACGCGAGCTGTCTTTACGTGCATCGCGGAAGATCCTGGTATATTCACGGGCAGATTTATCGCCAAAATAAGCCGACATTTTCATGGCCAGCGAATCTATCTTCTCATTAAACACCTTGTCGTTCTCGATACCACCGGCAAGCATATCCATACGCAATTCATACTCGGGTACAGATGTAGCCAGCAGGCTGCCATCAACAGAGAAGATATTGCCCCTGGCGGCCTCAATGTTTTTATAGCGCGTAGATTGCACCTTTGACATGTTTTGCCATTTTTTACCCTGTACAAATTGCACACGGCAAAGCTGGAATACCACCGCTGCCGCAAAAAGCAGGATCAACCCAAACGCAAGGTAAACCCTTAACAGTATGTTGGTTCTGATACTCATTCCTGTATATCCTCCTTTACCGTAATTTTTTGTGGCGGCTGGTTAGATTCCTTAACCCCCAGGGTATCTGCACGCTTGGCCACCTCGGTCAATGTGCTTTTAAAGGCCAGGTCGGCCTTGGTGCTTTTATATTCCCAGCTTAACTCTTTAACTTCTTTGCTTATTTTGTCAATATCGCGGATGTTGTTTTCAGACAGGTGCCTGTTACCTATATAGATCATGCCTAAAAAGGCGATGTAAAAAATAAATGGCAAAGCACTGGTAGCATCATCCGTAGTGATCACTCCATTTCTTAAAAACTGGGTAAAAAAGTTATCGGGAATGCCTTTTTTTACAGGGCGCTCCTCCACAATAAGCTCTTGTTCTTCCAGTTCTTCTTCCTGAATTTCTGTACGTAAACGATTGGTCATTTTTTTACAGCTATCCTTAATTTAGCACTGCGTGCCCTGTTATTATTAATTATCTCTTCGCCGGTAGCTACTATAGCCCCACGGCTAACCGCATCAAACGGGCGGTTGTTGTTTCCGTAAAAGTCCTTCTCTACCTCACCGCTGAATTTGCCTTTGGCGATGAAGTTTTTCACCAGCCTATCTTCCAGCGAATGGTAAGACATCACCACCAGCCTGCCGCCCGGCTTAAGCACCTCTGCAGATTGCATTAAAAAATCTTTCAGCGCCTCCAGTTCCTGGTTCACCTCTATCCTTAATGCCTGAAAAACCTGCGCCAGGTACTTATTTTCTTTACCCCGGGGGATGATGTTGCTTATTGCGTTCTTCAGATCAGCTACCGTATTTATCGGGCCGTTAAGCCTTGCCGTTACCAACGTTTTGGCCAATGATTTGGCATTCTGCACTTCGCCGTACATGCCAAAAATGCGGTGCAGATCGGCTTCGGTATAACTATTCACTACCTCTTTGGCGCTCAGGTCTGATGCCTGGTTCATGCGCATATCCAGCTCGGCATCAAAACGGATCGAAAAACCACGCTCGGCCTGGTCAAACTGGTAAGATGATACACCAAGATCGGCCAGTATCCCATCAACCGGGATAGCATCATGCAAACGGGTAAAATTTTTCAGGTACCTAAAATTCTGATCAATAAAAGTAAACCGCTCGTCATCAATTACATTTTGCTG
This sequence comes from Mucilaginibacter phyllosphaerae, assembly GCF_004378255.1. Lineage (GTDB taxonomy): Bacteria > Bacteroidota > Bacteroidia > Sphingobacteriales > Sphingobacteriaceae > Mucilaginibacter > Mucilaginibacter phyllosphaerae. Next base: position 608,047 of record NZ_SNQG01000002.1, on the reverse strand, counting down.
CGCATCGGCATCCTGGTCAAAACCCAGCAACCTGCCGCCTTCGCCCAAATGCTTCATGATCTCGCGCGAGTGGCCGCCGCCGCCAAAAGTTACATCAACGTAAGTACCGTTCGGTTGTATATTTAATGCATCAATGCATTCGGCCAGCATAACCGGTACATGGTAATTACTCATCGCGCCCCTTTCCCTTATTGCCCATCACCTCTTCGGCCAGTTCGGCAAAGTTCTCGGGCTCGTTGCTTATCATTTTCTCGTGCGCTTTTTTATCCCAAACCTCTACCTTGTTAAGCATGCAGGTTAAAACAACCTCGCTGGTAATGCCCGCATAATCCAGCAAATTCTTCGGCAGGTTAACCCTTCCGGTGCCATCAGGCTGCAAATTTGTTGCGCCGGCGGTAAAATATCTTACAAACTGAATGGCTTTTCTATCATATTCGTTAAGTTTGCTCAGTTCGTCAAGCTTTTTGTCCCATTCCCGTTTAGTGTAAATTACCAGATAGTTTTCCAGGCCGCGATTGATCACAAGGCCCTCTTTTTCAGCTTCAGGAAGCTGTTTTTTGAGGTCCGAAGGGATCATCATCCGCCCTTTGGCATCCAGTTTACAATTAAATTCTCCGGTTAAATAGGACATTCTTTACGGTCAACAATATTTGTAACGTAAAAGTATATTACTTTTACCACTTTATGACACTTTTTACCACCAAAAAGTTTTCAACATTTTTGGTGCTTTTCCGGCTATGTAATCTTCTTAATAATTATAGCTTTGAAACCATAATTTATCCCCTGAAAGATGATCATTGTTATACAATGTACCGACCGTGTAGGCCTGGTTGCAGCTATATCCGGCCTGTTGGCCCAAAAACAATTTAACATCATTAGCATGCACGAGCATGTAGATAATACCGCCAACCTGTTTTTTATGCGCCTGGAGGTAGATAAAACCATTGATGATGAGCGGATTGAAGACGACCTGCGCGATATTTTACCCAATAACGCGATCATCAAAATAAACCCGGCTGCCCAAAAAAAGATTATTGTACTGGTTACTAAAGAGTATCATTGCCTGGCCGATATACTGGTGCGCAATTACTTTAACACACTGGGGGCCAGCGTACAATGTGTAATTGGCAATCATGAAACACTGCAGGATATCTGCAAGCGTTTTGATGTGCCATTCTTTTATGTAGAGGCAGGGAACGACAAAGCTGAGTTTGAGCAACAGGTAATAAACACCATCCAAAACCACGATTATGATTACCTGGTGCTGGCCAAATTTATGCGCATTTTATCGCATGATTTTGTGAGCCGTTTCCCGATGCAGATCATCAATATCCATCACTCCTTTTTACCGGCATTTGCAGGCGCCAGCCCCTACCGCCAGGCTTACGAGCGCGGGGTAAAATTAATAGGCGCCACCGCCCATTATGTAACCGACGAACTGGACGAAGGCCCCATCATCGCACAGCAGATCATACCCGCCAACCACTCCCTTACCGTAGCCGATATGGTAAAAGCCGGAAAAGAAATTGAAACCGCTGTTTTAGCCAAAGCCCTTAAACTGGTGTTTGATGACCGGGTGTTTGTTTATAAGAATAAAACAGTGGTGTTGGAATAGCGGTTAGTTGCATACAAACACATAGCCGCACATCAGGTTGCAGGGCACATATATGTGACCCTGCGAGGACATAATAAAATGCTTAATACCTCATTATAAATAAGTTAAAAATGTTCATAGTGTTCATTACTCGTGAACGTGAACACCTGTTTTACCAGATAGATCTTAAAGGCTTTAATTCCAGGCCTTCTATTTCCATACCATTGTTTACGATACTTAAACGGGTGTAGGGCTTTTTAGGGAAGAATACGCCCGTTAGGTTACTTAAGCCCCCATCGGCAAACAGCTCTATAGATGAGGCGTCTACAATAAGTTCCATATCGGATGTAAGCGATGCAGATACCCTGGGCACGTAAGACCGGGTTGCAAATTGCTTGCTAAAGCCATGCTGTCCCGCTTTGGTACGGTCGATATAATAACGGGTATTTTTGGCATCATAGCCTATTATCAATTGCTCGCCCGTGGCGTTTGAAAGCATTACCGAATAATCTTTAACTGCCTGTGTATTAAACTCCAGGACATACTGAGCCGGTGTTTGTTTAATAACCGAAAAGATGTTGTTGTTTTTAGCGAGTAAAGCCGCATCAACCTTAATGGTTTTGGCAACTATCTTATCCAATTCTTTCACCGGGTTAGAAGTTAGGTAGATATCGCCGGCTGTCAGCTTTAAATCTAATTCGCGGGGCACGGTCATAGCGTTGCGCCATTTTACGGTAGGCACCTGGTTAGCATATAACCAGTTACCCATCCATCCTAAAAACACCTTGCGGTTACCGGTATTACCAAAAGTAACGCCTGCGTAATTGTCAGGGCCATAATCTATCCATTTAGTTTGGGTGCTGGTTGGGGTAAATGTTTTACCATCAAAATGGCCCACAAAGTATTGCGTTGCCGAGCCTTTGTTTGGCCCGCCTGGGTTAATGCTCACCAGCAATACCCAATACTCTTTACCGTTTAGTTTTAGCGGGAACAGGTCCGGGCATTCCCAAACACCGCCGTGCGCGCCAAGCATCTGCCCAAAATCACTTTCTTTTTTCCAGTTCTTTAAGTTGGGCGATGAATAAAAGGTGATCCTGTCTTTAGTGGCCAGGCTCATTAACCACTTGTTACCCTTATCGTACCAAAAAACTTTAGGGTCCCTGAAATCTTTGATGCCGGGATTTTTAAGCACCGGGTTACCACTATATTTTTTCCAGGTAAGCCCTTCATCCAAACTATAGGCCAGGCTTTGGTTTTGATATTTGGACAAGCCCGCCTTCTCGCCTTTTGGGTCGTGATGGGTAAAAATGGCTACCATGGCCGGTTTATCTTTGGTACCCAGGCCGGATGTGTTGTTCTCATCTACCACTACGCTGCCGCTGAAGATGTAGCCCAGCTTATCGGGGTACAGGGCAATGGGCAACTGTTTCCAGTGGATCATGTCTTTACTTACGGCATGCCCCCAGTGCATCGGCCCCCAAATGGTAGCATCCGGGTAATACTGAAAAAACAGGTGGTAGGTACCTTTATAATATACCATCCCGTTAGGGTCGTTCGTCCAGTGCGCTTTGGGCGAAAAATGTGCCTGCAAGCGGTATTGCTCATGATATGGTGTTGAGGCTGTTTTTTGCGCCTGCGATGATAAAGCGGCTATTAAAAAACTACCTATCAGTAAACTCTTTTTGATATTCATGGGTGCTTGTTTCAGTTAATGTATGCCTTTGCATCATAATTGGTACGCTAAACTAAGCACTATAAACCAAAATGCAACAACAGGATCTTAAATTTTAATGGAACATAACGATATCCGGCGCGGATATTTGGTTTACGTAGCAGTTAACGATCATAAAAGTGCTGCAAATAAAAACAGGGCGATGATGCCACCGCCCTGTTTACTTAGGCTATTTGCCTTGCTTAAGCTGCTGCACTTCGTGCTTTAGCTTATCAATTTCGGCCTGCTGCTCTTTTATGGCACCCACTAACAGGGGCACTAATTTCTGCAGGTCAACCTCGGCTGTGGTTATTGCACGCTGGTTACCTTTGCCTGCATTATACCAATTATTGTGTGTAGTGATAGCCCAGGGCGCCACTTGTTTGGCATCACTGGCTATAAACCCGTATTGCGTACCGGCCGGCAGGTTTAATTGCCTGTATTCGCTTTGGTTGTATTGGTAAGTTACCGGCTGCAGCCTGGTAATGTAACTAAGCGAATTGGTAACCGGGCTGGTATTTGTTTTTATACTGGAATCGCTAACCTGCTGTGCAGATGCAGTAATTACAGATGCTGCCAATACAGCCATAAATGATAATATAAATCGAAAACGAGTTTTCATGATGATATAGTTTAATATAAAATAATTGCCGGGCCATTAAGGCAGGCATGTAAAAAAAGGGGAATTAAACTATACCGTTGGGCGGGGGCGTAGGCACCGGCGGCACCCATGCCAGGTGAGCGGTGTGCTGCTCATGAGGGTAAAAAACTTTTTTAAAACTGATATATATTAAAGGGATCTTAAAATCAAGATCAGCTGCCCATAACTCTTTCATCCTGTTCTCTTTGGTTTCATTGCGCTCACTTGTGCCTTCGTCGTCATTTGCAGGCTGGCAATCTGTTTGGCAAATTGTATTTTTAGTAAGCAGCGAAAGCACAGAAATACCGGTGCTTTCCATTATCGAGAACAGGCAAACAAAAACAAGTAAATATTTAAGCTTTTTAAATGGCATGAGCTATAATTACTATGCAAACATAGTAAATTACAATAGATTTTAAAATTATAAACCACATTTTTACGGGCCAAAATTATGGCCTAAAGCATCTGGTTAAACTCCAGCCGTTCGCCATCGGGCCCGGTAATGTTAAAGTATTTACAGCCTTTGGCCCAAAATTGCAGGAATACCGGTTCAGGTTCGATGATATGGAAACCTGCTTGCTTAACCGTGGCAAAAGCATCATCAATGTCGGGCACATTAAAAGCTACATGATCTATATGCCCGTTACCGCGGCTGCGGATCTCTGCCAGGCCAGCTTCCGGCAGTTGGTATAGTTCTATTACCATTTCTCCGCGCTGCATCATTACACAGGTGCCAGGTTGGCCCTTTTCGTCAAAGGTGGCCTGCATTACATTCGTAAAACCCAGGCGCTCGTAAAAGGCCTGCGAGGCTATTAAGTTAGTTACCGGGATGCCGATGTGCTGAATGGCGGTGATGTTGATATTTTGCATAATGGTAAATGTTAGCAGGTGTTCATGTTCACGGCGTGAACACTCGTGAACATTAACTAATCATTGATAATCAATAAGTTATTTAAAATTGCTGACAAAACAAATACCAGCACGAGTAATTGTATTTAGGGTTTGGCTTATGTTGATATTATAGAGATAATTTTGCCGGATCTTGACGATTGTCCCAAAACAACAATAACTCAATGGTGTCGGAATTAAACCTATAAAACAAACTGACTTGCTTTATTAAAACACACCTGTGGATATCGGCTTTGGCAGACTTTATATATAAAAGCGGATTATTTGAAATAAAATTCAAAGCCTCTTCTGTCCTATCAATAAAGTTATTTATTTCGATGTAAGTCCAATTTCGTCTAAGTATTCAAGAATTTGGTAGTAAGTGCTTTTAGCCTTTGGCGACCAAATAATATCACACGCCATTACTTTTCTGAAAGCGGGATTTAACGTCAGCCATTACCTGCGCATGGGCAATACCTTCGCCCCTATCCAATTCTTCTTTTGCTTCACCTATGGCTTTCTTAATATTTTCGGGGATATCATCCCAAAAATCAGGTTCCGGTACGTTCAATAATGTTTGTATCTGATTCAGAATATAATCATCGCTACTCTGAATTATCTTCTCTACTATTTTATACTTTAACGCGATATCCATATCATTAAAATTAAACCTAAAGATAATGCTTTATAAATAAATATGCTTTGGTCTTGTTTTTATTATCCCTAACAACGGCATTAAAAAGGCGCGAAGTATCGCGCCTCTACAATAACAAATCTATCCTGTAGAGACGCGATACTTCGCGTCTTAATAAAGATGCTTACAACACCCTTACCTTCAAATAGCGACAAAAAGGCGCAAAGTATCGCGCCTCTATAATAACAAATCTATCCTGTAGAGAACGCGATACTTCGCGTCTTAATAAAAATGCTTACAACATCCTTACCTTCAAATAATGACAAAAGGCGCGAAGTATCGCGCATCTACAATAAAAACCTATCCGTAGAGACGCGATACTTCGCATCTTAATATTTTTTACAACACCCTCACCTTTAAATAACTCGGATGCAGTTTTGAGCTATACACCTTATGCGTTGCTTTCTTAAAATCTGTGTCCTTGGCTTTCATAATATCCTGAAACTGCTGGGTATTCCTGTCTATCAGCGGGAACCAGGTGCTTTGGATCTGTACCATAATACGGTGGCCTTTTTTAAACGTATGCAATACATCCTGCAGCTCGAAATTTACCGGGGTTACTTTGCCCGGCACAAATGGCTCGGGTTTGCTAAAGCTATTGCGAAACTTGCCGCGCATGGCCTCGCTGCGTACCATTTGCTCATAACCTGCCATCTGTACATCCTTGCCGGTAAATTTATTGGCGGTAGCGGTATCCGGGTAAACATCCAGCACTTTCACAATCCAATCGGCATCGGTGCCGGTGGTGCTTACCTTTAGGTTTGCCCAGATATTGCCGGCAAGGGTGATATCCTTTTCCAGCACCTCTGTTTGGTAGGTTAATACATCCGGGCGTTTTTCGGCAAAGCGCTGGTCGGCGGTCATGTATTCGCGGGTCATATCAAAATCGGAACCGGCTATAAATGGCACCGGGTTCATCGGGTCTGATACAAATTCCTTAAAGTTGTTTTTAGCAGCAGTTGGCGCCGTGAACGACAGTTTACCGCCCGGCAGCAGGTATAGGTTTTTCTCCTGCGCCTCAACAGGCGGCCATTGTTTGTAGGTTTTCCATTGATTTACACCAGTTTCAAAGGTGTTCACTTTGGCTATATCCAGCGGTGTACCTTTCAAATAATGGCTAAAGAAGGCAAATTCTACTTTCTCCCGGTAAAACGGACCGGTTGCCCCGCCAAAGCTCACATCGCCCAGGTGGTCGCCGTTGCCCCGCGCCCAGCCGCCATGCACCCAGGGGCCCATAGCAAAGTAAACGGGCGTTGCGGGGTTGTTTTTAGCCAAAACTTTATAAGTATTGATAGCGCCATACAGGTCTTCGGCATCGTACCAGCCGCCAGTAACTAACACGGCTGTTTTAATATCGTGCAGGTGGGTTAAAACGTTGCGGTCTTTCCAGTGCTGGTCGTAATTGGGGTGGTCCATCATTTCGTTCCACAGGCGGATGGTATCTTTATAATACTTTACGTTGGAGTTGCGCATGCTCCCCATATCCAAAAAGAATTTGTAACCATCGTTAGTGCCGGGATTAAAGCCCTTGGCACGGCGCTGGGTAGGTTTATCGTCCTGGCGGTTGGTAAAGCCGGGGTAAAAGCCAAAGTTGGCTACCAGCATAAACGCACCGTTATGAAACGCATCATCACGATACAGATCTGCAATGGGTGCCTGCGGCGATGCGGCAACCAGCGCCGGATGACGGCTCAACAAAGCTGTGGTGGTATAAAAACCCGGATAAGAGATACCCCACACCCCTACCTTACCATTGTTGTTCGGCAGGTTTTTCAACAACCAGTCGATGGTATCGTAAGTATCTGTGCCTTCATCAACATCCTGGTTGGTTTTGTGCACTTCCAGCTCGGGCGTCATTTCTTCATAGATACCCTCGCTCATCCAGCGGCCGCGTACATCCTGGTAAACAAATATGTAACCATCGTGCACAAATTGGGTAGAAGGGCCTAAGCCGCCTTTATATTTTTCGGTTCCGTAAGGGGCCACGCTGTAGGGCGTGCGGTCCATCATGATGGGGTATTTTTTGGTTTGATCTTTTGGTACATATATCGATGTAAACAGCTTTTTGCCATCGCGCATGGGTACCTGGTATTCAAACTTGGTATAGTTATCCTTAATATAGGCGGCATCGCTTTGCGCGGATAAGCCTAAAGCAGAAAGGATAAAGCAGAACGTTATTAATAAGGTCTTTTTCATGAATGCAGGGTTGATGCTTTAAAAGTAATGAATAAAACAAAAAAGCACCTAATTATTAGTGCCATCCACAAAATCGTTACTAAAAAACCTTTGCTGCTGTTAAATTTTTCCACCCCTACTTAAATATTTATTGTTTAAGTAACTTATTACATCGCCCTGCCGTTTAACATTAATACCCAATTAGTTAAAGCCTGCCTCACCAATTATCAAGCTTTAAAACCAATTCAAATTTATAAACCAATAAAACCATTATGAAAACAACCATTAAATTGCCATTGGCCCAAATTTTTGCCGGCCTGCTGCTTATGTTTACAGCTGCCTGTAAAAAGGATGTTGCGCCGCAAACAGCCACCGGCGAACCGGCAACAATTGCAACCCGTAAAAGCACCGATGCCATTGGCGTAACAGGCCCCAAAGGCGTATGCTATGTAGAGGTAAATAATAACGACATCCGCAATGTGGGTAACTACACCTTATCGGGCGGGCAGCAACTTTTTGATATTGCCATTATTTTTGCAGCCAATATTAATTACAACACTACTACCCAAAAAGCCGAGCTATTTTATAACACCCAAGTAACAAACGTTTTAAACAACAAAGCAACTTATATCCAAAGCCTGCAGGCTAAAGGCATTAAGGTGCTGCTATCTGTATTGGGTAACCATCAAGGCGCGGGGATCAGCAATTTCCCTACCCAGGCTGCCGCGCAGGATTTTGCCCAGCAATTGAGTAATGCCGTCACTGCTTACGGGCTGGATGGTATCGACTTTGACGACGAGTATGCCGACTACGGCACCAACGGAACCGGGCAGCCCAACTCCAGCTCGTTTGTGTACCTGGTTACTGCCTTGCGCCAACTGATGCCTACTAAAATTATCTCTTTTTATTTTTATGGCCCGGCATCATCCAGGTTAAGCTTTAACGGCGTTACCGTAGGCTCTAAAGTTGATTACAGCTGGAATGCTGTTTATGGCAGCTACTCGGTACCCAACGTACCCGGCCTGGCCAAAAGCAACTTAGGCCCGGCGGCTATTGATATCCAAAGCACCAGTGCTTCAACGGCAGCTTCGCTTGCTACGCAAACTGTAAATAACGCGTACGGTATTTATTTGTATTACAATTTGCCTAATACGGATGTGCATACGTATTTATCCAGCGTATCTAACGCCCTGTATGGTAGCCCAACCGTTTACACGGGCGGCGGTACCACACCGGCAGCAGGGGTTAATTTTTATCAGGATATCAATTACACCGGTACAGCTACCAGCAGTATCCCTAAAGGGAATTATACAACGGCACAGCTGCAGGCTTATGGCTTTGTTGATAACTGGGCGTCGTCCTTAAAGGTACCCACCGGGTGGACGGTTACCATGTACAGCAGTAATAATTTCACAGGCACATCATGGGTACGCACGGCCAACACCGCCAACTTTACCACTTTATCGCCGAATGCTAATGATGTAGTATCATCTGTTAAGATCCAATAACCAGGCTTATTTCAATTAAATAACAAAGGCGCTGGTAAATCAGCGCCTTTGTTTAGTTATACATTGACTACTTACCCTGCTTACTGCGCAGATACTTGTCAGAAAAATTGCCCATATCTGTGTTGCGCTTATAATCGTACATCGCCCAATCTTCTACATCTTTTTGGTTGATGGATACCGGGTCGCCCATTTTTATATTTTTAAGGTAGATGGCCGAGTCGGCAAAGATGCCGGTAAATTTACCACCTGCATATTTATAAACTACGCTCCACATATGTTCGTGGTTCTTGCCTTCTACAAAATCAGATTTTACCAGGAAACGATAATTACTGTCTAAAGCATGCGGCTTAAGGCTATCTAAAAACACAGGCAGTTTAGCCTGTGCCGTATCTTTCAATGCCAAAAATTTTTGGTCGTCTGTTTTTAAGCTAACTACTTCAACACTGCCGGCTTTACTTTCTTTTTTATCCTTACAAGCACTCCAAAAAACAAGCATTACTGCTGATACCCATAACCAGTTTTTTACCATACCGCAATTATTAAAATGAAAAAGGCAACCATTTACATGATTGCCTTACTTAAGTAACTTTTATTAAGCCTCGTTGATCGCTTTAACGCCGGGCAATTCTTTACCTTCCATATATTCCAGTAAAGCGCCGCCACCTGTAGATACGTAACTTACATCATCGGTCATATCAAATTTGGCAACTGCAGCGGCAGAGTCGCCGCCGCCAATTAAGGAGAATGCACCGTTATCGGTAGCTTTGGCAACTGCCTCGGCAATGGCTTTGGTACCTACCAGAAACTTTTCCATTTCAAATACACCCATAGGGCCATTCCACAGGATAGTTTTTGATTCTTCCACCACCTTGCTAAACAGCTTAACCGTTTCGGGGCCAATGTCCAGTCCCATCCAGTTATCAGGGATCTCGCCGGTTTTGGCTACATCGGTATGAGCATCGTTGCCAAATTTATCGGCTATAACGTTATCAACCGGTAACAGCAGGTTAACACCTTTCTCTTTTGCCTTTTTAACCAGGCTAAGGGCCAGGTCCAGTTTATCTGCCTCAACCAATGATGTACCTATAGTACCACCATCTGCCTTGGCAAATGTGTAGGCCATACCACCACCGATGATGAGGTTATCCACCTTATCCAGCAATTTTTCGATCAGTTCTATCTTGTCGGATACCTTTGAACCACCCATAATAGCGGTAAAAGGCTTTGCAGCGCCGTTCAATATTTTTTCGGCATTATTTAACTCAGCGGCCATCAGGTAACCAAAATATTTGGCATCCGGGAAGAACTGGGCTATCACAGCGGTTGAAGCATGTGCACGGTGAGCAGTACCAAAGGCATCGTTCACATACACATCGCCCAATTTAGAAAGTTTTTCGGCAAATGCCTTGTCGCCTTTTTCTTCTTCTTTATAAAAGCGCAGGTTCTCTAACAAAAGCACCTCACCTTTTTCAAGCTCTTTTGATTTTTGTACGGCTTCTTCGCCAATGCAGTCATCCGCAAATTCTACCTGCTGGCCCAACAGGTCAGCCAGGTGGGGTACAATGTGTTTTAAGCTGTATTTTTCGGTCGGGCCATCTTTGGGCCTGCCCAAATGCGACATTAAGATAACGGCGCCGCCATCTTTTAAAATCTTTTTTATAGTGGGCAGGGCCGCGGTCATACGGTTATCATCGGTAATGTTGTAATCCTCATCCAAAGGCACATTAAAATCTACACGGATAAGGGCACGTTTACCGTTAAAACTGATCTGATCTATTGTCTTCATATTGATGTTTAAAATTTATGAACGGGGGCAAGTTGTCAATTTTTATTCTAATACCCAACGCAAAAATCAAAAAGGTGTTTAATTTTCATTAAAATTTCATTGTATCTTAACATACATTACATAATGCGGGCCGATGCCCGGCACCTCAAATTCGGGCGATACCACTTCAAAACCAACCCCTAAATAAAACTTTACAGCCACTTTGCGGGCGTTGCACCATATATAGTTAACTTTTTGGCCGCGCAGATAAGTAATGGCAAAATTAACCAGCATATTGCCGTAACCTTTACCACGATATGGCTCTGTAGTGGCCATACCACGTAACTGGTAAGCCTTGCCTTCAAATTTTTCGTACCCCTGGGGGTGGAAGGATGCGATACATGCCAGTTCACCGTCTATATAATATCCTAAATGGAACGCCCCCTCCTGCTCATCATTCGGGAAACGGCATTCATCAAGTGTTAGTTTACCTTCGCGCAAAACCTCGTTACGGATAGGCAGCACATCATCGGCGGTTATAAACTTTATCATGCGGGTAATTGGCTTATTTCTTCAACCAGGTCTGCCAGGCGGCTGCTGTAACCCATTTCGTTATCATACCAACCTACCACTTTTACCAGGCCGCCAACTATCGAAGTGAGCTGCGCATCAAAAATGCAGCTATGCGGGTTATCTAATATATCGGTGGATACGATAGGGTCTTCGGTGTATTCCAGTACGTTCTTCATGGGGCCGTCGGCAGCAGCCTTAAATGCTGCGTTTATTTCGGCAACGGTGGGCAGCCGCTCTAAACTACAGGTAAAATCGGTAAGCGACCCATTCAGCACCGGCACCCGGATACCGGCACCACCTAAACGGCCCTCCAGGTGCGGGAATATATTGGTGATGGCCTTTGCCGCGCCGGTTGTTGTTGGGATGATAGATGCAGATGCGGCCCTGGCCCTGCGCAGATCTTTATGCGGGGCATCGTGCAGGTTCTGGTCGCCTGTCATGGAGTGTACGGTGGTAATGTAACCATCTTTAATACCCCAGTTCTCGTCCAGTATCTTTACCATGGCGGCCACGTTGTTGGTGGTGCATGATGCGTTAGATAATATCGGCGACCGTAAGTCGACTGTACCATCGTTAACTGCCAATACTACCGTAGGTACGCTTTTATCGCCTGCCGGGGCAGATATAATAACTTGTTTAGCGCCCGCGGTTAAATGTTTGGAAGCACCTGCTTCGGTAATGAATTTCCCGGTAGATTCTATCACCAAATCAATATCCAGCTCTTTCCAGGGCAGCAATTCGGGATTGGCTTGTTGCAGTACTTTTATGGGTGTGCCGTTAACAAACAGGTTATCGGCATCATGGGTAACCGTGCCTTTAAACCCGCGGTGTACCGAATCGTATTTAAACAGGTGTGCAAGCGTATCGGTGTCGGCCTGGTCGTTCAGGGCCACAACTTCAATGCCCGGCCGGGTAAGAATTGTTCTTAAAAATATACGGCCTATACGGCCAAAACCGTTTATAGCGATCCTCATTTGATATCAAAATTAAGGATGCAAAACTAATAAAATTAAGCAGGAGGACGGGGCTATATAAACAGGTTTCGTAAGGATAGGTTCTCTCGTTCTTTAGAGCGCAGGCAAAACGTAATACCCCAGTTAAACAGCATAGATACCAGCAGTATGAACACTATAAGGGTAAAATTGCCCAAATTTGCAAACCTGAACACCAGTATAATTAGCAGCACATTAACACCTGTTAATATAAACGTAGTTTGCAGGTGCGTATAACCCAGCCTGAGTATGCGGTGGTGGATGTGATTACGATCTGCCGTGAACGGCGATTTACCGTTTACAATGCGCAAGGTAAAAACCCGCAGGGTATCAAATATAGGCCCCATTAATATAGCAAAGGTTATGGCCGGCGCCGATACGATCTCGGGCGTATTTAGGGCCGTAAACTTGTTCAGCTCAATAAACTTAACAGCCATTATAGCCGATATAAGGCCGATAAGTAACGACCCAGCATCACCCATAAATATCTTTGCAGGTGTTAAGTTATACCGCAAAAACCCGCAAACAGCACCCACAATGGTAATGGATACCGCAGCAAGTTCAAAGTGCTTTAAATACATAAACAGCACCGTAAACGCCCCGTTGGCTACAATACAGGTTGTTGCAGCAAGGCCGTCGATACCATCTATCAAATTAAAGGCATTAATCACCAGAATAATAAACAGGATGGAGATCACTACACTAAAAATGTAAGAAATATCATACATGCCAAATATACCGTACATACTGCTCAGGCGTATATCCCCTAAAATTACCAGGATGGCCGCAACAACAAATTGAATTAAAAACTTGGTACTGGAATTAACGCCCGACAGATCATCCTTAATGCCCATAATAAACAGGATGATGCTTGCCGTTAGAATGTAACTTACAGGTATATTTTTATCAATAATACTAAACAGTAAAAGTGTGATCGTAAAACTTACAAAGATGGCTACGCCGCCCAAACGGGGGATACCATGATCATGCTGCTTGCGAAAATGGCCTACATCATCATATAAATGCCGGGTACGGGCAACATGTAAAATAGAGGGGATGGAAAGCAACGTTATCAAAACCGAAAACGTTACCATTAACAAATAGTATAAAAAATAATACTCGTTTAAATTATCAGGCATTATATAAATTGTAAGGGGCAATTATATGCCGCAAATGTATAATTTTTATTTTTCAATTAAAAAAACTGGCTTAACTTTCTTAAGGGCTTAATCATCAGCACAATAGGCGGAAAAATTATATTATTATTATACATCGCTTTCATATCAAAAAATAAAGCTTTGATACGATTTTTGATGCTGCTGTTACTTACGCCGCCCACAGTCATCTTCACCAGTACCCTTTGTACGTAATAAACCGATAAATGGTTCAGGTGAATAAATCTCAGCATCAGTTCATAATCGGCAGCAGTGCCATATTGAAGGCTGTAGTGGCCAAACTTTTTAAACAAATTTGTTTTGCAGTAAAATGTAGGGTGCGGCGGCATCCAGCCTGCATTAAACATCCCCTTTTTATATCTGCCGCTTCGCCATTTACGCACAACGGTACCATCGGGCCTTACGTAATCCAAATCGCCATATACAATATCGGGATCCTGATTTTTAAACGCTTCGGCAACAACTGTTAAAACATCATCGGCAGCAAAAAAATCATCGGCATTCAGTATGCCCGTAACATCGCCGGTGGCAAGCGCTATACCCTTGTTCATGGCATCGTATATCCCTTTATCAGGTTCGGATACGATGATTTGAATATGATTTTTGTACTTTTCTGCTATAGAAACGGTGCCGTCGGATGATTTGCCATCAATAATTATGTATTCGATATTGTTGTACTGCTGCCTTATTACAGACCGGATGCACTGTTCGATGGTAAGGCGGGCGTTGTAAGAAACAGTAATTACAGATATTTTTGGGGGATGCACAGCGGAAAAATACATTTATTTAGGTGCAAAATATGTATTTTTGAAATCGCTGCATAATTTATTAGTAACATTAAGCGGTAATTATTTTATATGCGTGCTTTATACTTTATTTGTTTAGTTGGTATCATTGCGTTTTGCAGTTCGTGTTCATACAAACAAAACCAGATACTTTTTGAGAAAAAATCATCTGCAGCGGCAGATACGGCAGCCCGGCCGGCAGCCCCGGTTAGCTACCACATACAGCCCCAGGATATATTGCAGATAAGAAACCTGCAAAACATCCGGTATATTGTGGACGAAGTGCCCACCTCTGCCACAAGCAGCGGCGGCGGAACTGCCGGGACAGGCCAAACTTACCAGGTAGACGAAGATGGCACCGTAGCCCTGCCAACACTTGGCCATATACAGGTTGCCGGCCTTACCCGCCCGCAGGCTACAAAACTTATTGAAGACCTTTACCGTAAAAACCTGCTGAAAGACCCCATTATTGAATTGAAGGTGATTAATTTAAGAGTGATTTTATTTGGAGAAGTAAAAAGCCCCGGCAACATTCCTTTGATAAAAGATAATACCACTTTGGTAGATGTTATTGGCCAGGCAGGCGGTTTAACCCCTGCGGCAAACGAAAAAAACATCAAAATTATCCGCGGGAAGGGCAAAACCCAAAGCGTTACCCAAATTGACCTGAGCGACCTCAGTTCATTATCAGATACAAGGATCAATCTGCAAAACGGGGATATTATTTACGTAGCCCAAAATAAGCGCGCTATCCGTACAGAGAATTTGCAAAACTTTAATACCTGGGTGCAGCCCGCCCTGCTGTTGCTAAATACGGCGCTGATAATCTTTACCCTGAGCAGGCAGTAATGGAAGAAGTTAAAACGATTAAAAAACTCCCCAACCAGGAAGTTGATTATTTTAAGTTAGGGAAGATATTAGTAAGCCGGTGGTATTGGATAGCCGGTTCGCTTTTAATTTTCATGCTGTGGTCATACATATATTTATGGTACACCCCAAAAACCTATGCCACGGCAGGTACCATGAAACTGGAAGAAAAAAAGTCGGAGATATCTGACATGGCAAACGCAATTACCACATCAGACAGGGGGCCATCAAAAATACAAAGCGAAACATCAGTAATACAAAGCCCTACGGTAATTTTAGCTGCTATTAAAGATCTGAATTACCCCATCAGTTTTTACATTGAAGGCCGCGTACGCACCAGCGAGCTTTATCCCGAAAAGCCGCTTGATATACAACCCCTGCAGTTTGACAGCCTTAACTTTTTCAGAGAGATCATCACATTTAAGGCCATCAATAAAAATAGCTTTACCCTGTCATACAAAGCAGGCGCTAAAGAAATTATAAATACTTATGCCTACAACAACCCAATAACCATGGGGGCAACTACTTTTTTGATCAAAAACCCCAATGAGGTGGCTATCAATGGCGTTTACCTGTTTAAATTTAACATCCCCGAAGATTTTATGGGCCGCGTTAGGGGCGGCTTGCGTACAAGCGAAACGGTTAAAAACTCCAACATTCTTTTGCTGCAGCAAACAGATGCCAACCCCAGGTTTGCAGCTGATATACTAAATGCGATAATGAAAGAGTATTTAATATATGATCGTAACCGCAAAACGCAATCGGCCACACAAATGATAGCCTTTATTAACGATCAGCTGGAATACCTGTCGGGCAAGGTGAAGGGTTCAGAAAAATCCATCCTGGAGTTTAAGCAAAAAAACAAGCTGATGGAGGTTAGCTCATCAGCAGAGAACGCCCTGACCAAAGCAAAGGATATCGAATCGCAGCAGGCGATACTTAAACTGCAGCTGATTGCGCTTGACCAGCTCAGGGAGCAGATAGACAAAGAAAAGAACAACGTTAACCTTAACTTTAATGCCGGTAACGGTGTAGACCCTGCCCTGAATGCGCTGATAGAGAAGCTTGACGGTTTGCTTAATCAGCGTTATGAGTTATTAAAAACCTACAACTACAATTCGCAGCCTATACAGGATATTAACCGCTCTGTTCTGCAGATCAAAAAAGATGCTTTGGCAAGCGTTAATACAACCTATGCCTCCGTAAAGCGCAATCTTGATTATTTATCATCACAGTTAGCAGTGGTTAACAAGCAGATCTCTGTTTTCCCGGTGGCCGAACGCGACCTGATCGCGCTGAACCGCCCCTATGAAGTAAACGAAAAGGTATTATCTTATTTAGAAGAAAAAAAGCTGTCGGCACAAATAAGTCGCGCCGGTATCTTGCCGGGGGCAACCATAATAGAACAGGCACAGCCAAACTTTTCGCCCGTATCGCCGGATGAGCACGGCATACACCGCTCGGCAATAATATTTGGTGTTATCTGCGGCCTTGGCTTAATTGTTTTAATAAGGCTGCTAAACCCCTACATCTACGATAAAGAGACTGTGGAAAGCCTGACATCGATACCTATTATTGGCGTTATCAGGCAGTTTCCTGATAAAATTGATGAGGATAACTCGCAGATACTTGCTGTAAGCAAACCCAAAACCATGTTTGCCGAATCGGTAAGATCGGTGCGTACCAACTTAAACTTCCTATCATCAGAAAAATCCAGTAAGGTGATCTGTATCACATCAGAGGTAGCCGGCGAAGGGAAATCATTTGTGGCGGTAAACCTGTCGAGCACGCTGGGGCTAATTGATAAAAAAGTAATACTGATAGGGGCCGATCTGCGGCGTTCTAAACTGCATAAAACTTTTAAAGTACCCAACGATGTTGGTTTAAGTACTTACTTATCGCGCCAGTCTACTTTAGACGAGATCATACTTAAAACCGGACAGCAAAATCTCGACCTTGTTATTTCGGGACCGGTACCCCCTAACCCATCCGAACTTTTACATAGCGAAAGGATGGATGAGATGATTAAGGTATTAAAAGAGCGATACGATGTGATTATGATAGATACCGCGCCTATAGGCCTGGTATCAGATGCTATCCCGCTTATCCGCGTAAGCGATATCAATATGTTTGTGATACGGTCTGGCAAATCAAAATATTATGCAGCCACCATCCCGCAGCGTATTGCACAGGAATATCATTTAGATAATACGGTGATTGTACTTAACGCGTTTGCCGAAGACCTGCTGCACTCCAGGTACTATACAACCCGGTTTAGCGGCGAGAATTACGGTACGTATTATTACTACTCTGACTATAGCGGCTATGAAAGTTCCGGCTATTATGTAGATAACGATAAAAAGAAGTGGTGGGATCTTAGGCGTTGGTTCAAATTTTAAGTGTTCTTTTACAGTATGGCTTCAACGGTAAATAATAGTAACCTTAAATGGTACCCTGTTTACACCCACCCACGTGCAGAAAAAAAAGCGTACAGCGCTTTAACAGAAAAAGGCGTTGAAGCATACCTGCCATTGCACCGCCGTTTAAAACAATGGAGCGACCGCAAAAAGTGGGTAGAAGAACCGCTGATAAAATCATACCTGTTTGTACGTATTGCAGATAACAACCAAACCGAAGTGCTCATGACTAAGGGTATTGCCAGGTTTATATATTTTTCTGGGAAGATAACAGCCATGCCCGACAGGCAAATAGATGAACTTAAGTTACTGATGGCAAGCTCGCTGGAACTTGAGGTAACCGAAGAAGATTTAAAACCCGGCGAAAAAATAAAGATAAAAGCAGGGCCTTTAAAAGGTATTGCCGGAGAAATAATAGCTTATAAATCGCAAAAGCAGCTATTATTACGGTTAGAAAATTTAGGATGCTCCATAATAGTTAATGTTGCGGCATCATTAATAAACAGGCTTTAGCTAATGCTATATATTAGTTAAAACCTTGTAAAAATACATCAGCGCATCAATACAAAAAATGCTGATTTTTAATAAGTTACATAAAATTATTGTGACTTACGGGGCGAAGCTACGTATAATCGAAAAAGTATGTGCAGGATAGCAGGGCTGGTTACTAACAGGTTAAAAAACGCAGAATTAATGCATGCTGTAAATGTAATGTGCAATACATTACAGCATGGCGGGCCGGATGATGCCGGTTTTTATTGCAATGATGATGCGGGGATAGCGTTTGGGCATCGCAGGCTTTCTATTATCGACCTGAGCGAAAAGGGCCATCAGCCTATGGCAGATGTTAGCCGCAAAGCCTGGATAACCTTTAACGGCGAAATATATAACTACCCGGAACTAAAGGCCGAATTGCAAAAACTTGGCGCTGCATTTACAAGCGGTACAGATACCGAAGTAATTATACAGGCCTATTTATACTGGGGCACCGCTGCCTTTGGCAGGTTACGCGGCATGTTTGCCTTTGCCCTGCATGATACCACCACAGGGGCGGTTTATTTGGTGCGTGATACCACCGGGATAAAGCCGCTGTATTATTGCACCAGTGATGATCAGCTTGCATTTGCATCAGAAATTAGGGCATTTAAAGCCGCCGGTATCGCTACTGCCGGCGATACCCGCTGGCCAATATGGCTGCTGGCATTTGGCCACATACCAGAGCCTTTCACCACCTTAAAAGATGTACTGAGCCTGCCTAAGGGTTATTTTTTATGCCGGGATAAAACCGGCAAGCATACCCTTACAAGTTACACCCCTGCCCCGGCGGCAGGTTACATTACCGATGCAAAAACAGCCTGTGCGGGCATTCGCCACCATTTGGCAACGGCTATAAACAGGCAGCTGATTGCCGATGCGCCAATAGGGGTGTTTTTAAGCGGGGGCATTGATTCCAGCCTGCTGGCCCTGCTGGCCAATCAGCAACGCAGGCAGCTAAAAACCATATCGATATTTTTTGATGAGAAAAAGTACGATGAGCGCCAGTATCAAAATGTGGTTGCAAGTAAAATTACCGGCCAAAACTTTACCCACCTGGTAAAGCAGCAGGATTTTGAAGAGCATCTTCCGCAAATTTTAAATGCCATGGATATGCCCACAACCGATGGCATTAACAGCTGGTTTATTAGTAAGTATGCCCGCCAGGATGGTTTAAAAACGGTACTATCCGGCGTTGGCGCCGACGAGCTGTTTGGCGGCTATCCATCATTTAACCGGATAGGATACCTGGGGTACCTGAGAACCCTGCCGCCCTTTTTGTTTTCGGCCTTTGGTTTACTAAATGGCAGCAAGTTTAAAAGATTAGCTTATTTAAAAGATAATAACTCAATAGCCGATTACCTTTTTTTACGCGGGCTGTTTACCCCTGCAGATATTGCAAAATTAATTGACACTACAGAAGCAGACATCAAAAATGCTTTGTTTGCAGATATAAAGGATGCAAGCCCAAGCAATTATAACAAATTGCAGGCAGCCTGGCTGGAAACCAACCTGTACATGCAAAATCAACTGCTGCGCGATACCGATATTATGAGCATGAGCCACGGCCTGGAAGTAAGGGTGCCGTTTTTAGACGAAGATTTTCAGCAATATGTATCGCAAATAGATCCGTCTGTAAGGTTTGATCAGCATCAGCCCAAAAAAATACTGATAGATACTTTTAAAGATATTTTACCCGGTAACATCTGGAACAGGCCTAAAATGGGTTTCACCTTCCCGCTGCAGCAATGGATGAAAACTAACCAGGCTATCAGCAACCCGGCCATGTATAATGGCAAGGCAGCTAAACAGCTTATCAACAAATTTAACAACGGACAATTGCACTGGTCAAGGGCATTTGCACTTTACCAGGTACAGGGGCATGTTTAAAAATATTACTCTTTTTTCGCTGCAAACATTTTGCACAACCGGCGGCATCCAAAAAATGACCCGCACGCTGGCGCATTCCCTAAATTATATTTGCCAGGAAAACAACGGCAGCTTTAAGCTGGTATCGTTATATGATACCGATAACGACCTGATGCCGCAGTACCTGCCGCCCGATAAATTCAGAGGGTTTGGCGGAATGCGGATAAGCTTTATTTTAAAAAACCTGTTTACCAAACAAAAGCCCGATGTAATTATACTTAGCCATATTAACCTGGCATTGATAGGCTTGCTGATAAAGCTGATTCGCCCTAAAACACAGCTATGGCTTATTGCCCACGGTATTGAGGTATGGCGCCCCATATCCTTACATAAAAAACAGTTATTAAAACGCTGCGATAAGGTACTTTGCGTAAGCAGCTACACCAAAGCGCAAATGCACAAATGGCATCAGGTAGCGCCCGGTAAGTGTGTGGTTTTGAACAATGCGCTTGATCCGTTCATGAAAATACCCGTGCACTTTGAAAAACCCGCCTATCTGCTGGAGCGTTACGGGCTTTCGGGCAAGCAACCTGTAATATTTACCCTTACCCGCCTGGCCGCTACCGAACAGTATAAGGGGCACGACAGGGCCATTAGAGCCATTGCCGCATTAAAAGATAAATTCCCGGATATAAAGTACATTTTAGCCGGTAAGTATGATGAAGCGGAGGGCACGCGGGTAAAACAGCTTATTGCCGCCCTGGGTGTTACTAAGCAGGTTATCTTAACCGGCTTTATAAACGAAGATGAATTACCCGACCATTTTTTGCTGGCAGATATATTTGTATTACCAAGCCGTAAAGAAGGTTTCGGGATAGTATTTATTGAGGCCCTTGCCTGCGGCCTGCCTGTTATTTGCGGCAATGCCGACGGCAGCACTGATGCCATTCGGAACGGCGAATTAGGCAAAGCCATTGATGCAGATGACGGGCATGAACTGGAATATTGTATTACCAGCCATTTAAACGCACCCTTAACTTTAGATAGCCGCAAGCATCTGAAAGATAAATGCCTGCAATATTTTAATGAAGAAACTTACATTAACACCCTGCAAAAAATGCTGAATAATGACTAACCCGGAAGAACACTGGGACCTGGAAATTAAACCGGCAAACACCCTGCTGGATCTGAAGCTGAAGGACGTTTGGCAATACCGCGATTTGCTGTTTTTATTTGTCCGGCGGGATTTTGTATCCTTTTACAAGCAAACCATTCTGGGCCCGCTGTGGTTTTTTGTGCAGCCCATTATAACCATACTGGTTTATAACCTTATCTTCAGCAGCCTGGCCGGTATAAAAACTGATGATGTGCCTGCCCCGCTGTTTTACCTGGCCGGCACCATTATATGGAATTACTTTGCCGATTGCCTTATCAAAACATCAACCGTGTTTAAAGATAATGCCGCTATGCTGGGCAAGGTATATTTCCCCAGGCTAATTATGCCCCTTAGCATCGTGTGCTCTAACCTCATCAGGTTTGGGGTACAGTTTATACTGTTTATAGTTTTACTGCTGTACTATGTACTGGCGGGTTACCATATTTCGCCAAACGCCGGCCTGCTATTGCTGCCATTTTTAATACTGATGATAGCAGCGCTTGGTTTAGGTTTTGGGATGATCATATCGGCTGTAACCACCAAGTACCGTGATCTGTCGTTTGTGGTATCATTTGGGGTGCCCCTGCTAATGTACACTACAACCGTAATTTACCCATTATCAGAGGTGGTTAAAAAATACAGCAGCTATTCGTGGGTTATAAAGTACAACCCCCTTACTGCAATTATAGAAACCTGCCGCTATGCTTTTTTAGGCAAGGGCAGCTTTACCTGGGATTTGCTGCTTTACAGCGCCGTATTTACAGTTATCATATTGTTTACAGGCATTGTAATATTTAATAAAGTAGAAAAAACATTTGTTGATACCGTATAATGGCTAAAGCAATAAAGGCAGAAGGCATATCTAAAGCTTACCAGTTGGGTGATTTTGGCACGGGCACCGTCTCGCGCGATCTGGAACGCTACTGGGCCAGGCTTAGAGGCAAAGAAGACCCCTTCTTAAAAATAGGCGAAACAAATGACCGTACCTTAAAAGGCGAAAGCGATATCGTATGGAGCCTTAAAGATATTAATTTTGAGATTGAGCAAGGCGATGCCGTAGGTATCATTGGCCGTAACGGCGCCGGCAAAAGCACCCTGCTTAAAATATTAAGCAGGGTAACTGCCCCCACCACCGGATCTGTAAAAGTTAAGGGGCGTATAGCAAGTTTACTGGAAGTGGGCACCGGTTTCCACCCGGAACTTAGCGGCCGCGAAAATATCTATTTAAACGGCGCCATACTGGGCATGCGCAAAGCCGAAATTAAACGCAAGTTTGATGAAATAGTGACCTTTGCAGGGGTAGAACGCTATATAGATACCCCCGTTAAGCGATACTCATCCGGCATGTATGTAAGGCTGGCCTTTGCCGTTGCCGCCCATCTGGAATCAGAGATCCTGGTGATTGACGAAGTGCTTGCCGTGGGCGATGCCGAATTCCAGAAAAAATGTCTGGGCAAAATGAATGACGTAAGCAAAGGCGAAGGCAGGACAGTGTTGTTCGTTAGTCATAACCTTGGCAGTATCAGGCAATTATGCAGCAGCGCCATGCTATTAAGCAATGGCAATTTACTTACGTCTGGCCCTGTGGAAGACACCTTGTCGCAATATTTAAAATCCAGCATCACCAACGGATCGCTTGACAATTATAAATATCAGGGTACAATGGTTAATAACGTAAAGTTTGTCGAGTTTTCAATAAACAATGTTATAGATAAAGAAGCTGTATTTTCGCCATCAGAAACATTGACCATACGTGTTAAATACAACTGCATAACCTATTTACCTAAATTCAGGGTGTCGATAAATTTTTATAAAGATTCGATATTAATATCCACCATACATGATAAATCATGGCCTGCTGAATTAAAAGAGGGTGAGTATTCGGCTACCTTTTCGATAGTCGGAAATTTTTTACGGCCGGGGAATTATACTATAGGTTTAGGGGGCCACGATGGAGACCCCATAAGCGAGGGAAAAGACTGGCTTTATCTTGATGAAGTTTACTCATTTACCATTACAAATGAATGGAGCGAGTTGAATGACTTTTCGGGCAGGGGCCTTGTAAATATTCCTAAGATCATTTAAATGAAATATCGATATACATCATATACTGCCCCATGCCCGGTTTGCGGCAATACAGATAACGAACTTTTATATAAAATAAGTGCTGATGAGGCGGCGAAACAATTTCTGATAAACCAAACGCCGCCCGATAAAAACAACGAGATGGATGTACTCTCTATCGTCAAAAAAAATATATCAAAACTATGGAATGCAAATAGCGCGGCAATTGTAAATTGTAAAAAATGTGGGTTTGGTTTTGCTGACCCGTATGTTGGCGGCGACAAAGAATTTTACAACCTTATTAGCCACGCACCAAACGAACCAACGGCAGAAGATGAACCTAAACCATATTGGAAGTGGGAATTTGATAAAGCGTACAATAAAATAGCCGATTTAGCCAAAACCAACAGCAATTTACAGTTATTAGAAATTGGGGCAAGTACAGGTAATTTTGTTAAAAGGGTTTCAAATATCATCCCCAAAAAAAACATCTTGTGCCTGGAGTATTCGTCTATCGGTGTGGATAGTATAAAAAAAGCAGGTATTACGGCGCAATCATGGCATTTTCACGGCCTTGCCTCAAAACCAGAATTCTTAGCGAAGTTTGATGTTATTTGCCTTTTTCAGGTGTTAGAACATCTGGACGACCTGGAAGCTACCTTTGATACTTTTAATGCCATAATTAAGCCTGGCGGGCATTTATTTATAGGTGTGCCCAATGGCAAAAAAATAAAATTCAATGAATTGAACGGCGCATTGCTTGATCTGCCGCCTAATCATATCGGCCGCTATAATAAACGCAGCTTTGAAATTTTAGCCGGCAAGTATCAATGGGAAGTAGCCGAGTTTGCTATCGAAACTTATACCCCATTAGATGTAATGAAAACGGTGATGTATTCGCAGTCACTTAAAAAAGCCCAATATCCGCCCGCTATACGTACTTTAAAATACAGGCTGAAAGAGTATATGAATATTAAGCGGCTACGCTTACAAGCACAGTTTAAACATAAAAACCTGGGCGAATGTATTTATGTACATTATAAAAAAGCACTTAAATGATCACCATTATGCCTTCCGGAAATTTAGGTAATCATTTATTTCAGTTTGCATTTGGCTGGAGCATCTCAAAAAAATTAAATACCGACTTTGTTTTTAACACAACTGAAATTGAAAAATACTTTGAGTTAAAACCCTATAATAATATATTCTTAAAAAAATCAAGGCTATGGCATTATATGCTATCGCTTAAATTTAACACTTATACCCAGGCTGACTTAAGCCAGGACGTTGAACCGCAAAACATAATTGATGCGGTTAAAAATCACACGGTAATATATGGCTATTTCCAGTCTGACTTTTTTTTTAAAGGTTATGAGGGCGCTATAAAAAAGGCTTTTAAATTAAAAGACGAGATACTTAAAACTTACATGGCAAGCTACTCCGGCCTGTTTAACAAACAGGTGGTTTGCGTTGGGGTTAGGATGTCTGAATATAAGGACTGGCATATTAAAGAATTAGATTACAATTCGCCATACATTGAACCTGAATACTATAAAAAAGCCATTAAGCTGATCAAAAACATCGAATCAAAAACATTGATCTTTGTCTCAGAAGATATTGAAACTGTAAAACAAGTTTTTAAATATGATAATGCAGTGTATATGAACACTGTTACAGACTGTTTGGCATCACTGTTACTGGCAGATGAGCTCATTATTTCTAACAGCAGCTTTTTGTGGTGGGGCGCATGGCTAAATAATAAACCCGATAAAATTGTTTACGCCCCCAGGTACTGGCTGGGGCATAAAGTGCAACGGGAATTTCCCAAAAATATCATCCCAAAAACCTGGGTCCAATTAGAGGTTTAGCTATATTATTTGAAAATTTTTATATTAAATACCCCACTGCCGCTTAGGCCTGTATCGCAGCTATATGCTTACCCTGCCCATAACAAGGATTATGGTATTGAACAGGATTTTTTAATATGGTTAAACAAGCAACATAACCTTTTAACCAATAACCCGGCAGAAGCCGACTGGCATTACCTGCCAGTGTATTGGACACGCTGGCACATCAATCATAACTTTGCAGCTAATGGTGAGGGGCTTGCAGAATTGCAGGCGGCAGTTGGCCAGGTTATTATTGATGATAAAAAAACCTTTACCATAACCCAATTTGATGGCGGTACCCTTTTAAATCTGGGCAATACGGTTGAATTTACCGGCGCCCGAACCATTAATAAAGGTATTGATGTACCTATACTTTGCAGCCCGCACCGTAAACCGCCGGTACCTTTTAAAAAAAAATACCTGGCAACATTCAACGGCTCGTTTGATACACACCCTATCCGTAAAGAAATGCAGCAGCAATACCAGCAAAGCATGCAAGTGCTTATACAGGGTGGGTTACCTACGCGTTTTTATAAAAGGTGGTTCTGGGCCAAAAATTACAATATCAGAACGATGGAATCATACATAGCGCTGTGCCCAAGGGGCACAAGCTGTAATTCGTTCCGTTTTTTTGAGGCCATGCAATTAGGCACCGCACCCTGCCTTATAGGCGATGTAGATGCCCGGCCTTTTAAAAAATTCATTCCATGGGATAACATAAGCTACTATGCGGCAACAATTGAGGAATTAGATAACCTACTTGCCGGTATAGATAAAAAACAAGCCCTAAAAAAAGGCATGGATGCTTATCAATACTGGAAAAACGAACTTTTTTATCAAAAGTGGTGCAAATATGTAATTATGGAGTTAGAAGATATAACAATATCAAATGCTAAGTAAGATCTGGAAGGCCTTAGGTTTGCATCTGTATATAGATACGAACAGAGTATATGGGCTGGATATTTTAAGAGCTTTTGCCATACTATCTGTTGTGGTGATACATCAGATGATTTATACCCCAAGTACATTAAATAAAATAATTGAGGCAACTTATTTAGATGGTGTATCGATATTTTTTGTTTTGAGCGGCTTTTTAATTGGCAGCATCCTTATAAAGCTGTTAAATAGCCCAAACATTACTTTTTATACACTGCTAAATTTTTGGTGGCGAAGATGGTTAAGAACAATCCCCGCGTACTATGTTACACTATCAGCACTAATTATCGCTTACAATTACAACAAGCCCCCGGGGCCTACTTTTAAACGTTTTTATATTTTTACACAAAATTTGTTTACGCCTCATCCGGGCTTTTTTCTGGAAGCCTGGAGCCTGTCTGTAGAAGAATGGTTTTATTTAACAATTCCCTTTGCACTTTTTATATTAGTTAAGATCCTTAAAATAAAAGTGCCGGCATCTGTTATCATTATATCAATAACAATAATTGCATTCTCTACTATTTTAAGGATAGAAAGATATTTTGACAACCTCAGCCCAATACATCTAAAAGACCCCTTTTTATTCAGGCAGGTTGTTACCCGTTTAGATAGTATTATGTACGGTATGCTGGCTGCTTATATAGCATATTATAAAAACGATAACTGGTTAAAAAACAAAAGATATAAGCTAATAACAGGCATTTTAATATTGATGATAAACAAGGTACTTACACAACTATTCCAAACACAATATTTACTATTTTACAATACCGCTCTCCGTTTTACTTTTGATGCTATAGGCACTGCTTTAATGTTACCTTATTTAAGCACCTACCGGCATCATGGTAAAGGTGTGATATTTAAAATAATTACGTACATAAGTTTAATATCGTACTCTATGTACCTTATTAATTTTACGCCCATGCAAGAGTATATTATTCCATTCATTAACCGGCATTTGCTTGGCTTTATTACGGATAAAGGCATACTTAAAAATGTAAACATGGTACTATCGTACCTGCTTATTATACCACTATCCATCTATTCTTACAAACTTATCGAAAGCCCGTTTATCAAATTACGCAATAGCATTAACTTTGGTAAAAAGTTACCTGCGCCCGTTGCTTAACCGTATGATGAATATTACTTTTTTTATACCTGCATATAATTGCGCCCAAACCATCACAGAGGCGGTAAAATCGGTTATGGATAATGCCGTTGCCGGCGACGAACTGGTAATTGTTAACGATTGCTCTACAGATGATACCGCTGCCATACTCGCCCATATAAGCAAAAACAACCCTGTTGTTAAAATCATAACCCATAAGCATAATAAAGGCGGTGCCGCCGCCCGTAACACCGCAGTTGAAAACGCAGAGCACGATCTGCTGTTTTGCCTGGATGCGGACAATGTGCTTGTACCCAAAAGCATCGATGCTTTAAAAAAATATTTAACTGATCAACAAGCCGATGTGGCCTCGTTTCAGTATCAGCACTTTTTTACTACAGATAAACTTGCCCCTGCCTATGTGTGGGAATTACCGGCCGGCCAATATGATATAACCCGTTATCTAAAGGGTGAAAATGCACCCGGCCAGCATGGTAATTATTTGTTTACCAAACAAAGCTGGATAAATGCCAAAGGATACGCCGAAGGTGCGGGCGCGCTGGATACCTGGACGTTTGGGTTAAGGCAGGCTATCAGCGGGGCTAAAATAGTTGTACTTAAAGATACTTACTACTACCACCGGCTAAATCATGATACTTCCTACTGGATGCGCGATGCCGAATTAAGCCTGTGGTCATCATCGGTAAAAGCCACTTATGCCCTTTTCCCATTTTTTGATCTGATAGATGAAAAGTTTTTGAACTACATGCTTGGCAAAGGGCGTTATAAATGGTTTTACACACTAAAAAAAAAACCCCTTAAGCTGGTAAGTAAAGGTGCAAAAGATAACTTTTACGCCGCCCTTCATATAAAGCTTAATAAGTATCTTTACCCAAAAGCCACACTTGCTGCCCGGGCTATCAACAAAATTAAAAAAACCTATAAGCAGTAATGATAGCCGTTAGATTAGAAGGACGCCTCGGTAATCAGCTATTTCAATATGCCTTTATTTATTCGGCTGCCAAAAGGTTAAATACATCTTACTACATAGATCAATACACTACTTCTTCCAGTGTCGACAAATATTTCGATACTAATATGCAATTACCAGGGCCATTAGTAGCAAAAGTTTTCTCGATAAAAAGCTTTAAAAACATTTTTAACTTTCACCTGCGCAGGCTGTACTATAAAAGATTGGCTCAATTTCATCGCCTAACCATAAACCAGTTTACGATAAGCGATTCTTTTAACGATGTAGCTCTAATAGATAATTGTATCTATAGCGGCTATTTTCAATCAGAAATATTCTTTAAAAATTTTGAACCCCAAATACACCAATGGTTCACCTTAAAGCCTGAGCATAAAAATGCTTTCCATTTAAAATACAACCATTTATACCAAAACAACCGTATTGTAACGATACATGTGCGCAGAACAGATTATCAAAATTTACAGCATTTAAATTTAGGGAACGCGGATCTTACCTTACCGCTTGGCTATTATCAAAATGCTATTTCAAATTTAAATGACGAGAATACACACTTTGTTTTTATAACAGACGACGTACCTTTTGTTACCCATAACTTCCGTTTTTTAACAAACAAAACAATTTCTGCCGATACAGAGATCTTAGATTTTCAACACATGATGAATGCCGATGTGTGCATAATATCTAACAGTACTTTTAGCTGGTGGGGCGCATGGTTGAATAGTAATAAGAATAAAACAGTGTATTGTCCCCAATATTATCTTGGTTATCATTTAAAAAAAGATTTTCCGCCTAATATTTATCCAGATGATTGGAAACAAATTGCCTATTGATACTGCTATGTATAAGCATTATCCTGCTATTCATAATTTTAATTCGGCTCGCCAGGTATTGCCCTATTTATTACAACTAACTACAATCAATAGCATTTTAGATGTAGGTTGTGGTACCGGTACATGGTTATATGTTGCCGCCGAATTAGGTGTAAAAAACATAAAAGGAATTGATGGAGCCAAACTACAGAGCGATGAACTTAAAATACCGGCAAAGGATTATTTACATCAGGATTTAACTGAAGCTTTAAGTTTAAATCAAAAATATGATCTGGTTATATGTTTAGAAGTAGCCGAGCATTTACCACCTCATGCTGCAAACACATTAATAAACTCATTAACTACACATAGCGATCTTATCTTATTTTCTGCGGCTATACCCGGGCAGGATGGCCAAAACCACCTTAATGAACAGTGGCCGGATTATTGGCAAACTTTATTTAAAAGTAAAGGCTTTTTCCCTTCTGTACTTATTAAAGAAGAATTTTGGGATAATGAGAATGTAGATTGGTGGTATCGTCAAAATATGCTTTTATTCGGCACCAAAGCAGTATTAGATTCGCTGGGCTTACCAATTGTAAAAAATATTCAATCTGTTATCCATCCAAGGCTATTTGATCAAAAAAATGAAAAAATAAACGAGCTTAATGATTTGATCAAAACTCAGATATGGCATCCTACATTAAAAAACGGACTAAAAACTTTTTTACGTTCTATTTTTAAATGGTAAATAAACCGGGGGTTTCAGTTATTATTTGTTGTTACAATAGTTCTTTGCTTTTAGAACAAACCCTGTTGCACATTATAACACAAAAAACGGATGAGGATGTAAACTATGAGGTTATAATAGTAGATAATGCATCAACCGATGGTACACAGCAAAAAGCAAAAGAAATATGGTATAAAAATAATCAGGGCAATATTAACCTGAATGTGATATTTGAACCAACCCCTGGTTTGGCCAACGCGCGGCAAAGGGGTATTAACGAAGCTAAATATGAGTACCTTGTTTTTTGTGATGACGATAACCGGCTTGATGAATATTATTTAAGCAACGTGGTAAAGCTTTTTAACACTCATGCCAATGCAGCCGTTTTGGGCGGTAACGGCACGGCCGATTTTGCTAAGGGCTTCGTACAACCCACCTGGTTTAAAGCTTTTTACCAAAGCTATGCTACGGGGGCATTAGCCGCCAATGAAGGTGTGGTAAGCAGTGTTTATGGTGCGGGGATGGCTGTGCGTAAATCGGTATTAAAGCAATTAGCGGGCATGTGCCCCATGTTACTGGCCGACCGTAAGCAAAAGCAGCTTACCTCGGGCGGCGATACCGAAATATGCCTGAGGGCAAGGCTTGCCGGCTATCAAATACTGTATTCACCTGAATTAACGTTTAAACATTTTTTGGTGCCGCAACGCCTTACCTGGCCCTATTTAAAGAAACTGCATATTGGCCTGGCTAAAAGCTACATGGTTATCAATTTGTATGAACTGGCATTAAATAATCTGCCTGCAAAATTGCCGCCTTTTTATTGGCTAAAAAAAACGATATATTACTGGGGTATATTTTTTAAGTACTGGCCAAAGCACTTTGCAGCTTACAAAAAAAAAGAAGGGGCCATTGAGGAGATTCGTCACCTGATGTGGAAGCACATTGCCTTAGTTTATATGGCATCTAATTTTAAAACCATAGCTATATACCGCCAGATTATTGAATTAAAAAATAATTTAAAGTGATCACCCTCTCCTACATCATTGCCACCCGCAACCGCCTGCCATTTTTAAAGATCACTTTAGAAAATTTAATGGCAGGCCTGCAGCCCGACGAGGAAATTGTAGTGGTTGACGGGGCGAGTACCGATGATACTGTTGCCTATCTTCAGGAGCTTTTTGATACCGGCAAGATCCACCGGTTTATTTCTGAACCGGATAAAAACCAGGCGCACGGGTGGAACAAAGCCATGCTGCTGGCAAAAGGCACCCTGATAAAAAAGATAATTGACGATGATGTTTTTTGTTACGCCGCCATACGCCAATGCAAAACTTATATGCTTAATAACCCACAGGTTGATGTGGTGATATCAAACGATCTGGGTAGCTCGTTATCTAATTATCAACAGGTTGATCATTACTCGCGGTTGCCGCAGTTTAAGCAGTGGGCAGAAGGCTTAACACCATCTTTTACCTTTGGCGATGTACACATGCTGGTTAGGCGCAGTTCGTTGGCATACATCGGGCTGTATAACACATCCTATATCATGATGGATTGGGAATATGCCTTGCGCATCAGTTATTTAAAGGCCAATATTGCTTATTACACCGGCTACAACGCGCTTAGTGTTGCGCATCCGCAAACCATCACCTCGCAAAAAAACAACAGCCTGATAACCCAACAAGGTAAAAAAGCACAGCAGTTTTATGATTATGCCGGTGATAGTGCAGCGATAAGCAATTGGTCTAAACTTAAAATTATGGCAGGCAAGGCCATTTACAGGGCAAACCAAACCGGCCCCAACAGCAATAGCCCCATCAATGCCGATATCCAATTGATATACAGCTACTACTACCAATACATTAACAGCCTTAACAACCAGGCATCTTTTACATTCATACCCGGCAGTTGAAACGCATACCTTCTTTAGACGGATTTAGGGCGATAGCGATATTATTAGTGTTGTTTAGCCATTCCCGGTACTCATCCGGGTTTCCGGCCGGCTGGGCAGATGTTGCCAGGCACGGCGGCATCGGGGTGAATGTATTTTTTGTGATCAGCGGCTTTTTGATCACTACTTTGTTATTAAACGAAGAACAAAAAAACGGGTTTATCAATTTAGGTGCTTTTTACATCAGGCGCGCCATCAGGATCCTTCCTGTATTTTTTCTGTACACATGCTTTATCCTGGTCTGGCAAAATTTCGAACCACTTAACCTCACCAAAAGCAATTTGGTACACGTTTTTACCTTCACCGTAAATTTCGATAAAGGCAGAAACTGGTTCCTGGGGCATTACTGGTCGCTCTCTGTCGAAGAACAATTTTATCTGCTATGGCCGCTAGTAATGGTTTTTTGCAGAAAATATATTAAGCCATTCCTGCTGCTATCCATCGTTTATTCATGCGCAGCACACATCATTGATTTTAAATTCCCGGCGTATAGCAACATCACCCTATCCCCTTTCTTTAATTATGCCGATGCTATCCTGATCGGGGCGGCGGGCGGCCTGCTTTACTTTGAAAACCCCGGCATCTTAAACCGTAAAATGTTTAACTCCTACCCGCTTCAGTTTGCAGCCCTGGGGGTATTCGTACTGTTCATTTACTTATCCGGTTACGGTAAACTGGCCATTATATCGCTGCCCTTTAGCGGCTTTTTTATAGCTGCAGCTATATTGTACCTTATTTTAAGCTACATCAGGCCCGGCGGTAACCTGGTTTACAGGCTGCTTAACAGCCGGGTGATGGTCCATATCGGCGTGTTGTCTTACAGTATTTATATCTGGCAGCAATTTTTTTTTGTAGGCCAGATAGATTTTGCCTGGCGGCATTCACCCCCAAACATTTTGTTGATCTATTTTGCCGGGCTTGCCTCCTATTATTTATGGGAAAAACCCTTTTTAAAGTTAAAACAACTGTTTGCAGCTAAACAATTGCAGGCAGCAAAACAACATGGCTAAACCGGTTATCAAACTTCAGTTTAAAAACGGCTTACAGCTGCAAACCTTTAAAAAAGAGGTTTTTGATGTTAACGGCGTATCCGGATTGTATGATTTTGAAGAATCGGCCGAGCCTGATTTTATCATCTTTGGCCCTTATGGTAACGATATTCCTCAGAAAGGTAATTATACGCGCATAGGCTACTTTTGCGAGAATGTGAAACCGGATATGGCTATTTGCGATTGGGCGTTCGGCATCCCCGCTGAAGATAATATTGGCCATAGCCGCTACAAAAGGATCCAATGGCATGGCACCGATCCGCAGCAGCTGGTAAAACCACCTAACTTTGATGCCGAAAAAGGCGCCGCCGGTAAAACGCATTTCTGCAATTTTTTGTATTCGCACCGGGTAGCTTACCGCGAGGAGTTTTTCAGGCAGTTATCAAGCTATAAAAAGGTTGATGCACCGGGCAGATCGATGAAAAACATGGCCGGTATTGATGAGCAGTACACCGGCGATATCTGGGAGCGTAAAAGGCAATTTTTGCAGGGTTATAAATTTACCATCGCTTTTGAAAACTATGTTTACCCCGGCTACCAAACCGAAAAACTGTACGATGCTATGTTTACCAACAGCATCCCCATTTACTTTGGCGACCCGCACATTGGTAAAATATTTAATACCGCAAGCTTTATCAACGCGGCAGATTACATCAGCATTAAAAATAAAAAACTGCTGCACTGGCTGGAAAATGTAAGCCAGCCCAACTTTGTTGACCTGCGGCCCGCCTTTTATAAAAGCCCCTTAAACAGGTTACAGCGCAAACTTAAAGCCTGGGGCCGCGGTGTAAAAATGCAGCTGCTGTTTAAAAGCATCAACTTTACCCCGCTTATTAACCGCATTATAGCGTTAGACAGCAACCCGCAACTATACACGGATATGCTTAAGCAACCCTGGCTAATAAATAACCAACCGCCCTTAAACACGCTGCTGAAAAGCCGGTGGGTGGAAATTTTTGAAAGCAAACGTTGACTATCCCTTTAGTTTCTATCATTATACCCGTTTACAATGCAGAGGGCTATTTAGCCCCGGCAATTCAATCGGCGCTTAACCAAACGTGGCCCAGTAAGCAGATCATTGTGGTTGATGATGGGTCGACAGACGGGTCGTTAGCTGTTGCGCGGTCTTTTGATAACGGGATGATCACTGTGCTTTCGCAGCCCAATAAAGGTGCAGCCGCTGCCCGCAACCATGGTTTAAAACATGCCACAGGGCAATACATTCAGTTTTTAGACGCCGACGATCTGCTGTCGCCAGATAAGATCTCGGCGCAAATGGCTGTATTAAATAACCGTACCGAACATTTAGCGGTTTGCAGCACCATCCATTTTAAAGATGGCGATGCGTATAAAAATATCCAATTAACAACCGAATGGTTTGCCGAAGGATCTGACGACCCTGTTGATTTTATGCTGAAGCTTTATGCCGGTAATGAGGTATTGCCCGGTTATGGCGGGATGATAGCCTTGCATGCGTGGCTCACGCCAAAAAATTTAATTGACAAAGCCGGTGGATGGAATGAGCAATTAAGCCTGGATGACGACGGCGAGTTTTTTTGCCGCGTAGCTTTGCTTGCTGCAGGGATAAAATTTAGCCCTGCAGGGCTTGTTTATTATCGCAAATTCGATCATAACCGCTCTTTATCGGCACAAAAAAACCAAAAAAGCCTGGAAAGTGCCATAGCCGCAACCGATCTGAAATTTGGCTACCTGGATGCAAAAACAGGTAATTCGCTTATTAAACCCATTTTTGCCCGGCATTACTGGTGGATGGGGGTATTGGCCTATCCGCAATTTAAAACGCTGTATCAATACTGCATCAATAAAGCAAAGCAACTTGGCTACAATGGCCCCAAATACGTGGGCGGCCCCGCCGGGCACCTGCTTACCAAATATGCCGGCTGGAAAATAGCAAGGCGCATAGCTTACTACAAACAATCATTAAAAAAGTGATGCGTATCAGGTCCGGAATAAAAAACTTTATCAGGCAGTTTCCTTTTATCTATCCCGCGGGTATGATAAGCTCTTGCGCCAGGTGGATAGACCGTGAAAATACCAAAAGCGGCATTTATGCAGGCGTGCGTAAACATTCTTATAAGTTTTTACAACCCGCCGAACATCAAACGCATCAATTACCGTTGTTGGATCAGGAGCTGGACGCCAAACAATTTAACGCCAATACCTTTTACCAAACGGCACCTGCCTATTTGTATAATTTAAAAGATTGCTATCTGTATAAACAGATGGGCCTGGTACTAAACAAACACCATGCGCTTTTTAAAGAATTTACACATCACTTTGGCATCAGCACCTTATCAAAATTTTTGTTTAAGCGCCCATTTTTTACCTACTCGGCCAGGGTTAACCACAAAGCCGGGATCGGGGCTGTTTTGGTATCGCCGCAAAGCCATAACTATTACCACTGGTTGTTTGATGTATTGCCGCGGATCAAACTCTACCAATCGGTGGCCGGCCAGATCAATCATTTTTGTGTTTCGGCTGCTGTACCGCAAAAGTTTTTAGAGATCCTGCCCCAATTTGGCATCCCGACAGATCAGTTACTTTTAATTAACGACACTCAAAAATTCCATTTCGAAAGTTTGTTTATCGGCTCACTACCCGGTAGCGAAGGCCGTTCGCCCCAGTGGGCGATAGATTATGTACGATCAGTATTAATAAAAGAAACCTCGACATCTGCCGCCAAAAAGATTTATTTTAAACGCGGTGACAGCGCTGGCCGTAAGATTATTAACGAAGATGAGGTTATCATAATGCTGAGATCACAAGGCTTTGAGATCATTAATCCTGATGCTTTAAGTATAGCCGGCCAGATTGCTATTGTGCAGCAGGCAACGGTAATTATTGGTGCGCACGGCGCAGCGCTGGCCAATTTAATGTTCGCCAAAACCGGTACCGCTGTCATAGAAATATTCTCGCCCGATTATTTCAGGACAGATTGCTATTTTACCCTGGCGCGAATGCTTGCTTTAAACTACCAATACCTGCAGGGCACAAAGCCCGATCATGCAGCCTGGGGTGATATTTGGGTAGACGAAGCCTTACTTACCCGTAAATTGCAGCAAATTAGCGCCTGATAAAAAAATTTATTACAACAACGCAATCCTAAAACAACAGCATTTATTGAACCAGCCGCTTAACATCATTACAATTGCCACCGGCAAAAAGCTGTACGTTGATATGGCTGCAAACCTGGTTCGCTCTTTTATTTTGTGGAATAAAGATAGCGGCATTCGCTTTTACCTGGCTACAGATCTGCCGCAATACCTACCGGCAGATGTAAGCTCATATATCGAAGTGATAAACTTACAGCCAAATGAATTAGGTAAAGGCTTTTCGCCCAAGCTGCATTTAGATAAAATTGCCCCGGCTGGCAAAACTTTGTTTATTGATAGCGACTGCCTGGTGTATGGCAGCTTACTACCCGTTTTTGAGCAGTTTAACGGGCATCAGGTATCTGTTGTGGGTAACTACGCTGCTGACGGAGAATGGTTTGGTGATATTGCAGCAGTTTGCAGGCAATTCCATATACCGCAATTACCTAAATTTAACGGTGGCATCTATTACCTGGAAAACGGCCCCGAGGCAGCAAAAGTATATGCAAAAGCCCGTGAGTTAGAAGCACGCTATGACGAGATAGGCTTTGTACGCCTGCGCGGCCGCCCCAACGATGAAGTTTTGATGGCCCTGGCTATGCAGCTGCACGCACAGTACCCAATAGAAGATGACGGGCTTATACTGGCTGAATTTGTAAATTTCAAATCAGGCATTAAATCTGATATACTAAAAGGCACAGCCGAATTATATAACGATTCCAAACATCCTCTTTATCAAAAAAACTGGCACTTAACCATAGCAAAGCCGCTTATTGTGCACTTTTTGGGGCATTACAATCAACTATTGCCATATACGGCCGAAGTTAAAAAATTGAAATATATCTCAGAAGATCGTTACACCCAATCATGGGCCACATTACTAAGTTATTTAAAGGTAACTTTACCAACCACTATAGGTAATTTAATTAAAGATATGTTTAGGCCCGTGTATCGTGTGGTTATTGGCACGCGCAGCATTAAACCTTCCGAAAGAATCATCGAATAATTTTGGACATTAGCATCATTATACCAAGTTACAATCGTTTGTGGAGCTTGCCAAAAGCAATAAGCAGCTGCCACGAAACCGCTTTGAATATTGAGGTGATTGTGATTGACGACGGCAGTACCGATGGCACCTGGAATTGGTTGGCCAAACAGCAAAACATCGTTGCGCTCCGGCAGGATAATATGGGTAAAGATTGGGCCGTAAATAAAGGATTTTCCATTGCAAAAGGCAAATACATTCGTTTCCTGGATTCTGACGACTGGTTACTACCGGGATCCTCTCTTTCCTTATTTACTTTGTCAGAAAAAAATCAGCTTGATATTGCTTGCGCGGGTTACCAGTTATTTGATGAACAAGAGCAATTTATTAAAGAGATTAGCTGGACAATATGCGACGATTTCCTGGCGCAGCAGCTTGGTGAATGCGAGTCATCACATTATAGTGCTTATCTTTTTAAAAAAGAATTTATACAAGCAATACCTCACCGCCAGGAATTTGGCGCGTTAGACGATAGGCAATTTGTAATAGAAGCCGCTCTAAACCAACCAAAAACAGATTTTATACCAATGCCCACGCTGGCCCATCGTGTGCATCAAAAGCAAAGGCTACAAAATGCCACCGGTTTACAGATATCTGCAAATCACCTGGCGCAACTAACTATTTATAAAAGAAGCATAGCCCGGTTATCTACAAAAGGTATATTAACGCAACGCTATAAAAATGCAGTTTGTAACACATTATGGCATCTATCCCATTGGATTGCCAAAACACATTTGGCAGATGGGCGTGAAGTATATGATTGGGTTTACGAATTGAACCCTAATTTTAAGCCTACCGAAAACCTGGGAATAGCACGTCTATATAAACATTTTGGTTTTACAATGTCCGAAAAATTGTTAAAATTAAGACGGTAATTTAACATATGCGCTATAGTAAACCCTTAAACATTTTTTACGCCGAACCGGACTCTGACAGGTGGATTAAGTTTGACCGTTACCCGCGCCGGCTCATTAGGTATTTGGTACGGGGCAGGCAAAGGCCCGGCGGCGTAATGATGGTTGCTTTAAATCTTATGCTCGGGTTAGATAAAATTGGCATTCCCTACCGCTTGAATAATTACCGGTATATAAAAAACCATCCTGAAGAGATAGCCTGCATTATTGGGAAACCGCATTTAATAGATCAAAAGCAATGGCGCAATCCTATCATTTTTGGTGCAGGTGTGTATTCGCACCCTGTTGATTACCCTAACTTGTTTGAAAAGCATCCTAACATACAGAGGTTGTTAGTACCTGGGCCATGGATGAAAAAAATGTGCGAACCTTTTTATGGTAATAAAGTAGAGGCATGGCCAGTAGGGATCAGCATGGAAGATTGGGCACCCTTTAATAATATAAAGGACACCGATTTTTTAATATATGATAAAATAAATATAGCACGTAAAGCACATACCGGGGATGTACTTGAAACAATATTAAAAGTATTTAACCGGCATGATCTATCTTACTTATATATTAAATATGGGCAATATACACACGCCGAACTTAAACAAAAATTAAGCCGGGTAAATGCAGTTGTTTTTTTATCAGAAAATGAAACGCAGGGACTGGCCTATCAGCAAATGCTGGCCACCAATACCCCGGTATTGGCATGGGACAGGGGCGGCTACTGGCAAGACCCCAATTATTATCCTCACCGGGTAAAATATCAGCCGGTAAGTTCGGTGCCTTACTGGGATGAACGCTGTGGTTTAAAATTTACCGGCGCGGGTGATTTCGAAGACGTTTTAGGGCGTTTTAAAAGTGATTTAGGGCGTTTTTGTCCGCGTGATTTCATCAGGGAAAACCTGACTTTGGAAATCTGCGCCCAAAAATATCTCGACCTATATCAACAGGTACAAAAGGAGCTGGACACGGAATGAGGATACTATTGATCATGGATCCGGGGATACCTGTACCACCCGAAGCTTACGGCGGCCACGAACGCCT
This sequence comes from Mucilaginibacter phyllosphaerae, assembly GCF_004378255.1. GTDB lineage: Bacteria > Bacteroidota > Bacteroidia > Sphingobacteriales > Sphingobacteriaceae > Mucilaginibacter > Mucilaginibacter phyllosphaerae. The sequence goes on along the minus strand of NZ_SNQG01000002.1, from coordinate 569,070 downwards.
CGTTTACCTTTTTGCTGAAGAATACCAAAAGCTTGGCCACCAGGTAACCCTGCTTGCCGGGCCAGATTCGCACTGCAGCGGCACAACAGTGGCCTTTGGGGTCAACAATCTTAACCGTAGCGTATTACAAAAAAATAAAGAGGTAATATTTGCCTGGCAATACCTTTACCGCAACCTCCATAATTTCGATCTGGTACATAACTTTGGCAGGCTGATATACCTGTTGCCGGTATTAAACAGCCCGGTAAAAAAAATAATGACCTACGGCAGGCCGGTATCTACAAAAGGCATTAGGCTGCTTGTTAAATTACCACATAAAAACCTGATATTCAGTGCATGTAGCGATTACTGCGTATCCACAGGTAATGTGGCCGGGCATTGGGAAACGGTTTATAACACCATTGATTTTTCTAAATATCAGCTTAATCAACATATTGCAGAGGATGCCCCGCTGATGTTTTTAGGCCGCCTGGATAAAATAAAGGGTGCCCATACAGCCATTAAGGTGGCCAAAGCAACCCATCATAAACTGATCCTGGCCGGCAACATACCCACCACGCCGGATAACCTGCACTACTACAAAACCGAGATAGAACCGCTGATAGATAACGACCGGATTACGTATGTTGGTGCCCTTAACGACAGGGAAAAAAACACTTATTTACAGCAGGCCAAAGCCCTCCTTTTCCCGATAGAATGGGATGAACCCTTCGGGATGGTGATGATAGAAGCTATGGCTTGCGGCACCCCGGTTATAGCCTTTAAGCGTGGCTCGGTGCCCGAGGTTGTGCAGGAGGGTATAAATGGTTTTGTAGTGAAAGATGCCTCAGCAATGGCAGCAAAACTGGCTGTAATAAGCGCTATCGACAGAAAGCAGTGCCGCGAAAGCGCAAAGCAACGCTTTGATGTGGATATCATAGCTAAACAATATCTCAGTTTGTTTAATGGCTAAAAAAGTGGTTTTGGTATCATCCGGCCAGCCCACCTTAAACCCGAGGCTGGTAAAAGAAGCGGATGCTTTAAGCAACGCAGGTTATAAGGTAACCGTTATTTACGCTTATTGGAACGATTGGGGAACCAAACATGACGAGCAATTATTACCTGCAAAAAAATGGCAGGCAGTACGCGTTGCAGGGGCGCCCGTTGATGCTAAAACAACTTACTTTTTAAGCAGGTTAATAAACTTTGCGGGCAGGCTGGCAGTCAACAGATCGTTAGACAGGTTTGCAGAATATGCGATATCACGCAGTACCTTTTTTTTATTAAAAGAAGCTAAAAAGCATAAAGCTGATCTTTATATCGCCCATAACTTAGGGGCCTTGCCCGCAGTAGTACAGGCCGCAAAAGCCAACAATAGCCTTTGCGGGTTTGATGCAGAAGACTTTCACCGCCACGAGATAAGCGATGATCTGAACAACCCGGATGTAAGGCTAAAAGGCTATATAGAAGATAAATATCTGCCGCAAACAAACTATTTTACTACCAGCAGCGAACAAATTGCCGAGGCCTACCGGCAAATTTACCCGAAACTAAAGCCGGTTGTATTGCTGAATGTTTTCCCCAAAGGTGATGTAAGGGCTATCAAAATAAATTATCATCAGCCTGTAAAACTACTTTGGTTTTCGCAGGCTATCGGGGCTAATCGTGGGTTAGATGACATTGTTGACGCACTGCAAAGGTTAGATCCGGCCGATTATGAACTTCACCTGCTTGGCAGCACAATGGGTAACGAAGCCTTTGCCGACAGGTTAAATAACAGCGGGATCAACATCAAATTCCATCATACGATGCCTGCAGATGAGTTATCCCTTTTTGCAGCAAAGTTTGATATCGGGCTGGCATTAGAACCTGGCTTCAGCATCAATAACAACCTGGCCTTAAGTAATAAATTATTTACCTACATGCAGGCCGGGCTGGCTATTATTGCCAGTGATACAGCAGCACAGCAACATTTTATGAACAAGTATCCGCACGTTGGCCGCAGTTATTCAAAAGGTAATGCAGCACAACTGGCAACTATACTTACCGCTTTTAATACCAACCGCAGCATGCTTGATGCCTGTAAATCCGAAGCGTTGAGGCTTGCCCATGAGCAATATAACTGGGAAATGGAAAGCCTGAAGTTTTTAGACGTTGTAAAAAACACCTTATCCACAAAAAATTAATGCAGCAACAGCGGCCCCAAAAATGGTTTTACGGCGTAGACAGCATCCGGTTTATACTGGCTTTAGTTGTCATGCTATCGCACTTTGATAATGTTTATGCCGTTGCACTTAAAAGTTCGGCGTTGCTGCCGGTAAAGACGGCGGGTGTATTTTTAGCTAATGCGTTTGATGGTACATCAGCTGTGGTCGCATTCTTTATTATATCAGGTTTTGTGATCCATTATCCATCTAAAAAAGGCATTGCCAACGTACCGCAGTTTTGGGTAAGGCGCTTTTTACGGATCCTGATCCCGTTGGTAATAATTATCATTGCAGGCGCCTGGTTCGGTCATCCCGAACAAACGGTTACCTGGAGTTTGTTTTGCGAACTCATCTATTATGCCATTTATCCGGCTCTTTTAAAGATCAGAATCAGTTGGAAAACAAAATTTACAGCAGCCTGGGTTATGGCAGCAGTATTTATAGCTATAGGCGCTTATTCGGATGTGCGGGCTTTTATCCATCAAACAAATACCAACTATCATGGCTATTACTGGCAGTTTGGCAATTATCTTACCTGGATAGTTGGCCTGCCCTGCTGGCTGCTGGGTGTTTTAATAGCCGAGCATATTGATGAACCGCGATTGGTAAACACACGTACTGTAATATTATACAGGCTTGGGGTATTTGCCATCAGCTGCTTTTGCTGCTTTGCTAAATTTCACCTGCATTTAAGTTACATATTAAGCATGAATGTATTTGCCCTATTGCTATACAAGTGGATACAAACCGAGATAGTTTATTATAAAAGCCAACAGCCAATATCGGGTTTAGAGAAAATGGGTAAATTTTCTTACTCCTTATACCTTTGCCATCCTATTATATTTTTATTGTTAAAGCGGGTGATCATATTCAATGGCTTTACCTATCCGCTGTTTATCGGTTTAACTATTTTGGCAGCTTACCTGTTTTATTTACTGATAGAGCGGCCTGCACACCGGTTGGCGCGTAGCATCAACCGCAGATATTTTACCGCCGCATAATTTTGAACCGCGTACTCATCATTTCGCCATACTTTGCGCCATCTAACACAGCCGATATGCAGCGTGTGCGCATGAGCCTGCCCTATTTTGAGCAAAATGGCTGGCTGGCAGAAGTGGTAACCGTAGATGACGCTTACTCGGATGCGCAAAGGGATGAACTGCTGCTTGCAAGTATTCCGGCCGGTATAAAGGTGCATACCGTAAGGGCTTTATCTAAAAAGTACACCTCAAAATTGGGGTTTGGGAATATTGCTTACCGTGCTTACTTTTTTTTCCGGAGGAAGGTAAATGAGCTGCTGATCCGGAATAAATATGATCTTATCTATTTCTCTACCACCCAGTTCCCGATATGTGTGTTGGGTGCTTACTGGAAAAAGAAATTTGGGGTGCCTTATGTGATAGATATGCAGGATCCCTGGCATTCCGAGTATTACCGTGATAAACCCAAAGAACAGCAGCCGCCAAAATACTGGTTATCTTACCGGCTAAATAAATTATCAGAGCCCATGGCCTTAAAACAGGTTAGCGGTTTAATCAGCGTATCCCCAGATTATATTACCGACCTGAAGGCCAGATATCCGCAAATAAAGGCAGTGCCTGCGGCAACTATTACATTTGGCAGTTTTGCGCCGGATGTGGCCATAGCTTTGCAAAATAAGGATAGTTTTACCAACCTGCTTACATCCGGTTATAAAAACATAGTATATATTGGCCGTGGCGGTATAGATATGCACCGGGCCATCGCCCCGGTTTTTGAGGCGTTTAAAAAAGCACTGGTTCAAAACAGCGGGTTCTGCAACAACATCCGTTTTTACTTTATCGGCACCAGTTATGCCGGGCAAGGCCGGGGCATACCAACTATACTGCCCCTGGCCAGGCAATATGGTATAGCAGATCATGTAACGGAGATAACAGACAGGATAAGCTATTTCCATACGCTTGCCACGCTGCAGCAGGCGGATGCATTGTTCATCCCCGGCTCTGACGACCCCAAATACACCGCATCAAAAATTTATCCCTACCTGCTAACCAATAAGCCGCTATTAACCGTGTTTAATTCAAAAAGCCCGGCTAATGCTGTTTTAACAGCATGCGGCGCTGCTTATGCATTAAATTATGATGCTATAGATATAGCAGCACGCATCAGCCATTTTTTACAACTGCTGGCAACTGATGATTTACCTTTGCCTGAATATAACCGGCAATGCCTGCTTAAATATGATGCAGCAAACATAACCAAACAACAAACCGATCTGTTTGACCGGGTTTTAAACGAAACGATATGAAAAGATATATACAATACGGTTGCGGATTTTCGGCCCCTGATGGTTGGGTAAATTACGATGCATCGCCTACCCTGCGGTTTGAAAGACTACCTGTATTAGGTAAATTGTACACCCGTAATATACAGCGCTTTCCGGATAATGTAAAATATGGCGACATTGTAAGCGGCCTGCCCGAACAGCAGGATAGCTGCGATGGATTATACTGCTCGCACATCTTAGAGCATCTCTCCTATAACGATTTCGCAACGGCCTTAAAAAACAGCTATCGCATACTAAAACCGGGCGGTGTATTTCGCGGTGTAGTGCCCGACCTTAAGATTGCAGCACTGCAATACCTCCATTCCTTTGATAATCTGGATGCACCGGCAAACGAATTTATGAGAAGCACCATGCTGGGGATAGAAAGCCGGGGCAAAGGGATCTTATCAGGCTTAAAAGGCTTGTATGGCAATTCCAAGCATTTATGGATGTGGGATTATCAATCGCTGCAGGCCGAATTAACCAGGGCAGGGTTCAAAGAGATCCGCCCGGCACTATTCAATGATTCGGCCGACAGCCATTTTACATCGGTTGAAGAAGAAAGCAGGTTTTACAACGCTGCAGCTTTTGAGTGTACCAAATAATCCCAAATCTGTATTGAATAAAATAGAATTAAATTCAGCTGCTTCAGCAAAACCCAATAACAGGTTTGTGGCTTTAGATGGGTTAAGGGCATTAGCCGCATTAGGCGTGTTATGGATACATACCTGGGCAATATATGGCAGCCCCCGTTTATGGATAGGCCCTTTAGATATTACGTCGATCTTAGCCTTAGGGGGCAACGGGGTCGATCTGTTTTTTGTGATCAGCGGCTTTTGTATGTATTACTTTTATGCAAAAAACAAAGTATTTGTATATAAGGATTTTGGGGCGTTCATCAAAAACCGGTGGGCGCGGCTATCACCGGCCTTTTACACCATCTGTGCTATATATATTGTTATCAGGGTAACAGAAAACCATCAGTATGCTTATATAAAAACAGCAATAACAAGCTTAATTTATTTTAACGGCATATTGCCTGAATACAGCCCCGAAAGCATCTTTTGGTCGCTGACAGCCGAGTGGGAATTTTATCTCATCATTCCGTTTTTATTAATTTATCAAAACCGGTTAGGATTCAAAAAAACGTTTTTCATCATCAGTATCACCATCATAGTAATTGCCCTTACTGGCATTGTTTTTTTAAGATCAGGGTCGGATGATTTACTGGGCCATATCATATTCAGGTATTTTGAATTTATGTGGGGGATATTGGCTGGCAAACTACTGCTGGCATATCCGCGGATGCAATTAAAAAACCGCTGGCTTTATTTAATATTTTTCATCATTATCACCTACACAGGCAGGCTAATGATATCCAAACCTGTTTTAAGCTTAATTGCCGATTATTATAACTTATTTAAACTTATAGGCTTTACCCTTATGGGCCTGGGGTTTGGCGGGATAACTTATCTGGCCATCACATCAACAAAATATTTAAAATTTATTCTGGGGAATAAAGTATTAAGCTACATTGGTAAAATTTCTTTTAGTTTTTACCTTTACCATGGCTTGGTGCATCAGCTAACAGGTAATTATCTTATTGCAAAATTCCCCAATTTTAAAGGCATACTTGCACCCATAACAACATTTTTTATAAGTGCTGCCATACTTATCCCTATTGCAACCCTAAGCTTTATTGTTTTAGAAAAACCATTTATGGCCCGTAGTAAAAAGAGATGAAAAAACTGGCCATTATTGTAACCCACCCTATACAGTATTACGCGCCCGTATTTAAATTATTGGCGCAAACGGTAGAGTTGATGGTGTTTTATACCTGGGGCGAAGCTTCGCTAAACAAGCACGACCCCGGTTTTGGCAAAACTATTCAATGGGATATCAACCTGCTGGATGGATACTGTTACACCTGGGTAATAAACACGGCTGCTGATGCGGGCTCGCATCATTCAAAAGGTATTATTAACCCCGGCCTCATCAGCCAGATAGAATTATGGGGGCCCGATACCCTATTGGTTTACGGCTGGTGGTATCACAGCCATTTAAAGGTACTGCGCTATTTTAAAAACAAGGTACCGGTACTTTTCAGGGGCGACTCTACCCTGCTTGATGAAAAACCCGGCGTTAAAAATATCCTTAAATGTTTTTATCTGCGCTGGGTTTACAGCCATGTAGATTATGCCCTGTACACAGGTACAAATAATAAGGCCTACTTTAAAAAATATGGCTTAAAACATCAGCAAATGGTTTTTGCCCCGCATGCGGTGGATAATAACCGCTATGCCATCAGCCACCATAAGGCAGTAGAAAAGATAAGGCAGGATCTAAACCTTGCCGGCGATGATATACTGATACTTTTTGCAGGTAAATTTGAGGCCAAAAAAGATCCGATGCTTTTGCTGCAGGCTTTTATTAACTTAAATTTACAAGGCGCACATCTGCTATTTGTTGGCAATGGCGTTTTAGAGCCCGAATTAAAAAAAGCAGGCACCCGGCACAGCAATATCCACTTTATGAATTTTGTGAACCAAAGTGCCATGCCTGCCATTTACCAGGCCAGTGACATATTTTGCTTACCATCCAAAGGGCCCGGAGAAACCTGGGGGTTGGCCATTAACGAAGCGATGGCCTGCGGCAAGGCAGTTTTGGTTTCTGATAAAACAGGTTGTGCTGCCGATCTGGTTAAAGATGACAATAATGGCTACCAACATAAGGCAGGTTCGTTAGCAGATATCAGTAAAAAGTTGGCTATGTTAGCAGGCAAACAAAAAAACGGATTGGCCATCATGGGCGAAGCATCAAAAGCAATTATTAAAAACTGGAGTTTTGAACTACAGGCCGATCACATTACTAATTATCAGCATCAGTTAAATGCCAAATAAAGCCGAAAGGTACCTGATACTTTATTTGCCCTGGGTATTGTCTGTTATGTGTAATTCCATACCTGCAGTATCTTACCTGGTGGCCTGGGTGGGGTCGTTATTTATATTTTATATTTGCTATAGCGGGCATCTTAAACCTATGCCGGCAGACCGTAACATTACCGAACAGATAATGCGCCCCGTTTTTTTGGTGCAGGTTATTTTTATAGGCTATATGGCCTGTAGTTCTATATTTTATTTTTTTAACCTTTTAGGCTTTGGTAATCTCGACCAAACCGGCGACCTTTTTGATATGGCGGAAGAAAAAATTCCGCTTTTAGCCCAGTGCCAGCGTTATTATGTTTTGGGCCATGCCGCATTTGTTACCGGGATGCTCTGGTTCATGAAATACCCCATCGAACAAAAATACACTTATGACAGCGACAGGTTGGCCAACCTGCTGTTTCTGGTAGCTATATTTTGCCTCCCCTTAACTGTCCTGTCAACCAAAATACCGGGGCTTACACAATTTTATTTTCAATTCAGTTCATTAAGTTTTATTTCAGGTACACTGGCGCTTGCTTTTGCAATCCCGCTAAAAAAGATCGGTTATACGGCTATCTGCGGTTTTTTATACTTAACAAATTTTTATCAGGCGCTAACATCCGGGTTTAAAGAACCTATCATTATCAGTGTACTGGTGCTGGGTATCTTTTTATATCCAAGCTATAAAGCCGTAGTAAACCTTGTTTTTATACCTGTACTTATATTACTGTTTATGTACCTGCCTACTTACAACCAGGTTTTCAGGCAAAACGCCTGGGCAGATAATGTAAGCAGCGATGAAGCTTATGAATTAGCACTTGATGCAACTCTTAACCCGGATGAGGAGATCAGTAACTGGGGCTTTTTGGTTTTCAGGTTGAGCGAGGTGGATATGTTTACCAATTTCATCCAATCCACGCCCGATAAAGTCGACTACTATGGCTTACAACTGGTGGGGCAATCTGCAATGGCTGTTATACCCCGCATTTTTTGGCCGGGTAAACCTATAACCGAAGACCTGATCATGGAGCGGGTATATGATGCCGGTGTAATTTTGCGCGGCTCAAACGTATCTGCCAAACCCGCTTATATTGTTGATGGCTATCTATCCGGCGGTGTAATAGGTATATTTATATCCCTGTTTATTTATGGCGCTGCTGTACAACTCATATCACAAAAAGCCGAGCAGTTGTTTGGGGGCTATATTTTAGGTACCGCCCTCATATTCTGCGGTTTGTTCCAGATCTTTTGGCGGGGGTCAAGCTTTGAATTTATTGCCAATTCAGTTTTCTGGAGTTATATTACCATGCTGCTTGTGCACAAAATATTTGTGTGGACTAATTTTTTGAAACCGATTTGAAAGTACTGCACATTATTGCTGCTTATAAACCGGCCTATATCTACGGGGGGCCAACCATGTCGGCAAGTATGCTTTGCGAGCAGCTTAACCAGGCAGGCACCGCAGTTGAAGTATTCGCAACCACCGCAAACGGCGCCGGGGAGTTACCTGTTACAGCAAACTTACCGGTTAAAGTAGATGGCGTAACGGTTACTTATTTTAAAAGGATCACTAAAGACCATACCCACTTTTCGCCGGCTTTATTCAATGATTTGCGCAAAAGGGCCCACGAGTTCGATCTGATCCACATCCATGCCTGGTGGAACCTGGTATCTGTATTTTCGGCGGTTATCGCACAAAGTAAGGGCATACCCTTAATCATATCACCCAGAGGCACTTTAAGCGATTATTCCTTCTTAAACAAAAATTCGGGTGTAAAAGGGCTCATCCACAAACTGCTGGGTAAAAAGCTGCTGGCCAAAAGCCATATACATGTTACCTCAAAAAGAGAAGAAGAATCTATTAAAAAACTGGTTAAGCCTTTAAGCATTATCAGCATCCCAAATTTTGTAAAACCGGGTAATACCTTAATCAAAAAACAGCCCGCAGGCGGGCTATTAAAGCTGCTGTTCTTTTCACGCATCGAGCCCAAAAAAGGGCTTGATATTTTGCTGCATGCTTTAGCATTTGTAACCATCCCTTTTCATTTAACGATTGCCGGCGATGGCGATAAAGAATACACAGATGCTTTAAAAGCATTGGTTACCAACCCGGCATTATCCAGCAAAATTACCTGGGCAGGTTTTTATGGTGATGATAAGTTTGACCTGCTGGCTGCGCATCACCTGCTTGTGCTGCCATCGCACGATGAAAATTTTGGTAACGTGGTGATAGAAAGCCTAAGTGTTGGCACAGCCGTACTGGTAAGCGAAAACGTGGGCCTTGCCGGTTATGTAGATAAATTAAAACTGGGCTGGGTGTGCCAAACCAACGCGCCTGCTGTAAGTAATGCTATAAACACTATTGGCGCTCAATTAAAACAGGATCTGCAAACTATACGGGATACCGCACCGGCTATTGTGCGCGACGATTTTACAGGCAATAAACTGGTACAGCAATACATTCAATATTATAACAATACGATAACAAGGGCATGAGCGACTACAAAGATTACGGTTTCAACAATAATTCCATGACCCATAACTTTAACTACATACTGCAGCCTTTGCTGGGTATGCTTGCTAAAGATAAAAATCAATGCATATTAGACCTGGGCTGCGGTAACGGCTACCTGGTTAATCATTTAATATCCTTAGGCTACAATGCTTACGGTACGGATGCTTCCGAAAAAGGGATCAGGATAGCTCAACAAACCCACCCTGACCGCTTTTTTGTGCAGGACCTGTCAACAGGTAAACTCCCGGCCAAGCTACAGGGACTGCCATTTGATACCATTATCTCTACCGAAGTTATTGAGCACCTTTATGATCCGGCAGCGTTTATAGATTTTTGCAAGCAGGCGCTGCATAATCATGGTGACATTATATTATCAACACCTTATCATGGTTATTTAAAAAACCTGGTATTAAGCTTGTTTAATAAGTGGGATAGCCATATCAGCCCTTTATGGCTTGGCGGGCACATCAAAATGTGGTCGGCAAAAACACTTGGTAATTTATTAACTGGCAAAGGCTTTAAAGTTACTGCCTTTACAGGTTGTGGCCGGATACCGTATCTTTGGAAATCTATGTTAATTAAAGCGCGTTTAAATTGAACAGTCAGTTCTCTTTCATCATTCTTACCTATAACGAAGAGAGGCATCTTCCGCGGCTGCTCAACTCTATTACCGGCTTAAATGCCGAAACCTTTGTTTTAGATTCGGGCAGTACCGATGGTACGATAGTAATTGCCGAAAATGCAGGGGCAGTAATTGCACAGCATGCCTTTATTAACCATCCCCGGCAATGGGATTTTGCCCTTAAAAATTTTGAGGTTAAAACGCCCTGGGTAATCTGCCTTGATGCCGACCAGATAGTAACGCCCGAACTTTTTGTACTGCTGCAAAATTTTAGGGATACAGATTACCAAAGCATTAACGGCATTTACTTTAACCGTAAAAATTTTTTTAAAGGCCGGTGGATAAGGCACGGCGGTTATTATCCTTTTTACCTGCTTAAAATGATCCGTTTCGGTATAGGGTTTTCAGATACTAATGAAAATATGGACCACCGCCTGGTTGTGCAGGGCAATACGCTGATCTGGAAGAACGGCCACATCCTGGAAGAAAACCTGAAAGAGAATAAAATTAGTTTTTGGATAGCCAAACACAATAAATACAGTGATCTTTTGGCTCATGAAGAGATCGAACGCATGCAAAGCATCAGGCTGCAAACCGTTAAACCAAAATTCTGGGGGTCGCCGGATGAGCGTACCGCCTGGCTTAAACAACGCTGGTGGAAACTGCCGCGCTACGCAAGGCCTATGCTGTATTTTTTATACCGGATCATATTTAAATTGGGTATATTAGATGGGCGTACGGGCCTCATATTCCATTTTATGCAGGCTTTTTGGTTTAGGCTGGTAGTAGATATTAAAATAGATGAGCTTTTAAAGCAACAGCAAAGCGATGGGCAATAAATCAAAAATAACCCCCGCAGTACTTTTTGTTATCCGCTTTTTGTGCCTGTTTGCGCTGCTTTATGGCTTTTACATCGGTTACCTTAGCCTTACATCGCCGGGGGGCAAAGTTTACGCTGCCTTTTTAGATCATCACCTTAATTTCATCAGCGGTTTAAGATATATACTTATCGAGTGCAGTTCGGCTATATTAACTATTTTAGGGTTTGAAACCAAAACGAGTGTTTACCAGATGCTGGTTGTTGGCCACAACATTATCCATGTTGGGTACGATTGCCTGGGCTTTGGGGTGATGTGCTTTTTTGCAGCGTTTGTAATTGCTTATCCGGCTTCCTTAAAATCAAAATTATATTTTGGGGGCTTTGGGTTACTGGCCATACAAATACTCAATGTATCGCGTTTTATAGTATTGTCCCTTTACTGGCGGCCTGTAAAAAACGTTTATATATCAGATCATCACACTATGTTTAATATACTGGTATATATTATTATAGCCGCAAGCTTATACTTTTACATCCGTTATCAGGATAAAGCCCTTGTTAAAAATGCCGCAAACTAACTTGTCTGCCTATAATAATTCGGCTTACAGCCCGGGTGGCAATGCCCTAAAGCGGGTGTTATGGTATTACATTAATGCTGTCTTTTTTAAATCGTACTGGCTGCCGGTAAACGGCGTAAAAATATTTTTGCTGCGTTTATTTGGTGCACAAATTGGCAAAGGGGTGGTTATAAAACCGGGGGTAAACATAAAATACGCCTGGAATTTGCAAATTGGCAACAATACCTGGATAGGCGAGCGCGTTTGGATAGATAACCTGGTTAAAGTTGTGATAGGCGGCAATGCCTGCATATCGCAGGGGGCCATGTTGCAAACCGGCAGCCATAATTACAAAAAAGCCGCCTTTGATCTGATAACCGGGCAGATCATACTTGAGGACGGGGTTTGGATAGGCTGCGGTGCCATTATTAACCAGGGTATTACCGCAGCAAGCCATGCCGTGTTAGCCAGTGGTTCGGTAGCATCTAAAAACCTCAAGCCTTTTACCATTTACCAGGGTAACCCTGCTGTAGCAGTACGTGCCCGTGTTATTGAATAGATATACAATGTTTGATCCTGTAATATCAATAAACCGGATAGTGCTTTTAATTGTACTTGTAATAGTTTTTAGCCTGGGTTTAATGGTTGTGCTAACTCCACCTGCCATTTTTCCGGATGCCAGTTGGGGGTTCCAGGTGTTAAGGTGTATGCAATTGGGCGGCGATTTCAACATGCTTACCAAACCCAACCCGGCAGATCTTTCTAAAAACACAAGCGAATTTATATCCTGGTGGTCGCCGGGGCAGTATCTGGTTCCCTACTTTTTTAAGGTATTACTGGGTTTAAATACCGGCCATGCTGCTGCGGTTACTACCATGCTTTGCCAGCTTTTTGGGCTTGCAGGTTTTTATCAGTTTTTTAAAAAGGCAGGGTTTACACCGGTAATAAGTGCCTTAAGCTTACTGGTAATTGTTTGCCAGCAGGCGTTTTTTATCCCCTATATTTTTTATATAGGTGGCGAAACTTTACTTTTCGCTTTTGCAGGATGGTTTTTGTACGGCTGTTTGGTGTTTGATAAGCCCGGCTTAAAGCTGGTACTGTTTGTGTTACTTGCCGGCTGGATAGGCTTTATCTGCAAATCATCCTTTATATGGATCTATGCCGGCGGTTTACTATTTCTTTGGATCCGGCTATCGGCAGGTAACAAAAACGTTAAACACTGGCTTTTTAAAGGCTTTTGGGTAGGCGTACCGGCCCTGATATCGGTAGCCGTTATCTCGTGGTTGTATCTGTCAAAGGGCCTTAATCCCTCATCGGGTTCAAACGGTATCGACCTGAGCTGGCCAACCTTAACCTTCCCTGTTGCCTCACCCCTGCTGGCAGGCTTCTCTGCAGACGATCTGGTGAACGGCTTTATTTTCCATAATGATGTACCCATATTATCCGCCCCATGGGTAATGGTGGTATTAGTTGCGCTGGCTGTATTAAGTGCGCTGCTGGTTTACGCCATCTGCAAAAACGTACCAAACAAAAATTACAAATTGCTGCTCATCATTATTTATGGCATATCCATTCTGTTTTTCGGCTCGGCATTTATGCGTAAACTAAGCATCTCTTACGAGTCGAGGCATTTCAGGATCGTCGGCTTGCTCATCATCCCCGGCACTTTATACCTGTTTAGCCGATATAAAATGGTTTATCGGGCAGCTTTGGCGCTGGCAGTTTTAATTATTGCCATCTTTTCGGTTAAGTTTTATATCAACGGGCAAAAGGGGCTGCATGAATACACCGCTTACGGCACATCCGGCATTGGACAGCAGTTTATAGATCAGCCGAGCCTTAACTATATTAAAATGCTTGATGACAGGCACAGGGACGCCATATTTGTTTTTTTTAGTGCAGACCTGGGGCTGGAAATTCGGCATAACCGTATCATTACGCTTGATGCACTCAACAGTAACCTTAATATTAACCAGGATGATTACCTGCATAAAGGCCACGCAGGCCCATTATATATTGTTATGCCCGCTTATTACACCGGCATCCGGGCAAACATTATTTTAAAATCTTTCCCCGGATATAAGGGCTTTTCGTTAAAAGAGTTGAGCGATAATTACGTGCTTTACTTTGCTACCGGGGCCCGGTAATATCTTTGTTGATCTCTTTCCAGAGCAGGTCCTTCAGTTCGGTGATATTTTTCTGGGCTACCGATGATATAAATACATACGGTATATCTGCCGGCACTTCCTTTTCCATCTCTTCCTGTAACTCGGTATCAAGCATATCCGCTTTGGTTATGGCTAAAACCCGCGGCTTGTGCATCAGTTCGGGGTTGTACTCGTTCAATTCTTTTAGCAGAATACTATATTCCTCCCTTATGCTGCGGTTAGTATCGGCCGGCACCATAAACAGCAGCACCGAATTACGTTCGATGTGGCGCAGAAAACGAATCCCCAGGCCCTTGCCTTGCGAAGCACCCTCTATAATACCCGGTATATCGGCCATAACAAACGATTTGTTGTTGCGGTAACCCACAATACCCAAATTGGGTACAAGCGTTGTAAAGGCATAATCGGCAATCTCCGGCTTGGCGGCAGATACCACCGAAAGCAGGGTTGATTTGCCCGCATTAGGGAAACCTACCAAACCAACATCGGCCAGTAATTTCAGTTCCAGAATATTCCAGTCTTCCTCACCGTCTTCGCCGGGTTGGGCAAAACGCGGCGTTTGCTGGGTAGGCGTTTTAAAGTGCCAGTTGCCTAAGCCGCCACGGCCGCCTTTGGCTAAAATTTTGGTTTCCCCATCGGCGTTTATCTCAAAAAGCACCTCGCCTGTTTCGGCATTTTTGGCAATAGTACCCAAAGGCACTTCCAATATTTCATCCCGGCCGGTTTTACCAGATCGTAACGAACTGCCGCCCGAGTCGCCGTCGCCGGCAATAACGTGCTTACGGAATTTAAGGTGAAGCAGGGTCCACAACTGGGCGTTACCCTTTACAATCACATGGCCGCCGCGGCCGCCATCGCCACCATCAGGGCCGCCCTTAGAGGTTAAAATATCACGATGCAGGTGCGAAGAACCCGCACCACCATGTCCCGAACGGCAACAGATCTTTACGTAATCAACAAAATTTGAGCCTTGAGACATCCTTTTCTATTTTAAAGTCGGGAAAGCCCGAAAGACAATAAAGTCCGAAAGTAAAGAAATATATACTTCCTTCTTCCGGACTTTACCGTCTTGCCGACTTTCGGACTGTATGAATTAATAAGAAGCTATAACCGTATTGATGGAAGCGAAGATATCTTCTACCGCGCCTATACCATTAATGCTTGTAAATTTGTTTTGATTTTTATAAAAGCCTGCAACCGGTGCAGTTTTATCATTATATTCTTTAATACGCTTGCGGATAACTTCGGGGTTGGCGTCATCCGGCCTGCCCGAGCTTTTACCGCGCAGCAATAAACGCTGCTCTAACTCGGCATCGGTAACCTCCAGCGCTATCATGCCGGATATGGCCGAATCTTTTGATCTAAGCAATTGATCCAGCGCTTCGGCCTGTGCAACCGTACGCGGGAAACCGTCAAAAATAAAACCCTTTGCATCTTTATTGGCATCAAGCTTATTGCTGATCATCCCTATCACTACGCTATCGGGCACCAGCATACCTTCGTCCATCAGTTTTTTTGCTTCCAGGCCAAGTTCGGTACCCTGTGAAATTTCGCCACGTAATAAATCACCCGTTGAAAGGTGGATGAGGCCAAATTTTTCGATAAGATTTTGTGATTGAGTACCCTTCCCTGCGCCGGGCGGACCAAACAGTACTAAGTTAAGCATCCCTTTGTGATTAAAGTTAAAAGCCTTTCCGTTGCATACAGAAAGGCTTAAAGTTATTGTGCACTTGTAGGGATTCGAACCCCAAACCTTCTCATCCGTAGTGAGATGCTCTATCCAATTGAGCTACAAGTGCATTTCCCGGATTAAGTTTTTGATGCTTAAAATAACATCAGACCCTTTTTTTACGGACTGCAAAAATAGAATTTTCTTCTATTTGTTGCAAACTTTTTATCAATTACTTTACTTTTTCTGCAATTGCCTCAAAATCGGGCAAGTCGCCGGCATTCTCCAGCACCTCTGCATAAATCACATTTTGCTGCTCATCTATCACAAAGGCAGCACGTTTGCTCACGCCTTTCATACCAAATGCAAATGATTCGTACAGCGCGCCATAAGCCTCAGATGCATCCTTATTAAAATCAGAAAGCAGCGGAAACTGGTAAGCATTCTCTTCTTTAAACTTAGCCAGGGTAAAAGGCGAGTCGACAGAAATGCCTAAGATCTGTGCGTTTAAGCCGTCATAATAGCCAAAGCTATCGCGCATGGTGCAAAGCTGTGTAGTGCAAACACCTGTAAATGCTAACGGAAAAAAATGGATCACTACCTTTTTACCTTTAAGATCGGCTAATGAAACTTCTTTAAGATCTGACGAGGTTAATGTAAACTGCGGTGCCGCCTGGCCTGTTTGTATCGACATATTATTGGTTTTATCCTGCAAATAAAATGATAATTACCATAATGATTATCACCGGTGTGTTATTAAACAAAAAGTAAAAAATAATTCGGCTTAAAGCGCAAAAGGCACACAAACATATCCATCCTAAAAGCTATTATTAACGGTATGAAAGCCATCATCATTACCCAACCCGGCGTGCCGGAAGTTTTGCAAATTGCTGAAAGGCCCATCCCTGCCGTTAAACCCGATGAAGTATTGATAAAGGTAATGGCCGCCGGCATTAACCGCCCGGATGTGGCGCAGCGCAAAGGCAATTATCCGCCGCCTGCGGGTGCACCTGTTGATATACCGGGGCTGGAAATAGCCGGCACAGTGGCCGAAATGGGTAAAGATGTTACCCGTTGGAAGGTTGGTGATAAAGTTTGCGCCCTGGTAATTGGCGGCGGCTATGCCGGGTATTGCAATGCACCAGAGGGGCAATGCCTGCCCGTGCCGGATAACCTGTCGTTTGCAGAGGCGGCATCCCTGCCCGAAACCTTTTTTACCGTTTGGAGCAATGTGTTTGATCGCGGCCAATTAAAACCCGGCGAAAGCTTGCTGGTGCATGGTGGCAGCAGCGGCATTGGCGTGGCTGCTATACAAATGGCTGCTGCATTAGGCAATACCGTTTATGTTACCGCAGGCAGTGATGACAAATGCCAATTTTGCGAAGGCCTGGGCGCCGCAAAAGCTATTAATTATAACACCACAAAGTTTGACGAAGAGATCCTGCGGCTTACCGGTAGCAAAGGTGTTGATGTGATACTGGATATGATAGGCGGCGATTACACGCCTTTAAACATTAAATGCCTGGCTACCGAAGGCCGTTTGGTGCACATTAACAGCATGAAGGGCAAAAATGTAACTATAGATCTGGCCGAAGTAATGCGGAAGCGCATCAACATTACAGGATCTATGTTACGCTCGCGCGATGTGGAGTTTAAAAGTGCCATCGCCCAAAAGCTCGAACAAAATGTATGGCCGCTACTTAAATCGGGCAAAATAAAACCTATTATTTACAAAGTATTTACTGCCGATGAAGCCGCCAAAGCGCACGAACTAATGGAAAGCAGCGCACATATGGGGAAGATAGTATTACAGTTTACAGATAATTTGTAGTTGTACATGCCTTTAAACCTGCTGTTGCGGCCGTTAACCGCACATCCTTAAACCGCCTGTTATCTGTTATGAGACGGCATTTTAAAAAATCATTGAAATTTCTTCGCTCAGGTATTTAAATATTTAGCAATAAACCTTAACTTTGCGCCTCTGAAATAGGACCGTTTTGTATTACAGGTATCTGTTTCATTATAAATTCTTTAAAACACCAGGTTATATATGCCAAACATTGGAAAAATATCACGGATCATCGGTCCGGTAGTTGACGTAAGTTTCGCTGATGATGCACATCTTCCTAAGATTTATGATGCACTTGAGATAACAAAAGACAACGGACAGAAAATCATTTTAGAAGTTCAGCAACATTTGGGTGAAGACCGTGTGCGCGCAATCGCCATGGACTCGACCGACGGTTTGCTGCGCGGTATGAAAGTTTTAGATACCGAAAATGCTATTAAAATGCCGGTTGGCGAAAGCATTAAAGGCCGTGTATTTAACGTAGTTGGCGATGCTATAGATGGTATTGAGGATTTAGATAAAACCAATGGCCGCCCTATCCACGCTACCCCGCCGCGCTTTGAAGACCTGTCTACCGAAACTGAGGCTTTGTTTACAGGTATAAAAGTAATTGACCTTTTAGAGCCTTACGTAAAAGGTGGTAAAATTGGTTTATTTGGTGGTGCCGGTGTTGGTAAAACGGTATTAATTCAGGAATTGATCAACAATATCGCGAAAGCTTACGCAGGTTTATCTGTATTTGCAGGTGTAGGCGAGCGTACCCGTGAAGGTAACGATTTACTGCGCGAGATGCTGGAATCAGGCATTATAAAATACGGTGATGCATTTATGCATTCTATGGAAGAAGGCGGCTGGGACCTGTCTAAGATAGATACCGAAGCTTTAAAAGAATCAAAAGCAACATTCGTTTTCGGACAAATGAACGAGCCTCCTGGTGCGCGTGCACGTGTGGCACTTTCCGGTTTAACCCTGGCAGAGTATTTCCGCGATGGTGACGAAGAAGGTAAAGGCCGTGATATCTTATTCTTTATTGATAACATCTTCCGTTTTACGCAAGCGGGTTCTGAGGTATCGGCACTATTGGGCCGTATGCCATCGGCGGTAGGTTATCAGCCAACTTTGGCAACAGAGATGGGTACCATGCAAGAGCGTATCACGTCAACAAAACGTGGTTCAATTACATCTGTACAGGCCGTTTACGTACCTGCGGATGACTTGACCGACCCTGCACCGGCAACAACCTTCGCCCACTTAGATGCTACAACCGTACTTTCACGTAAAATTGCCGAGCTGGGTATTTATCCTGCGGTGGATCCGTTGGATTCTACCTCACGTATCCTTAGCGCAGCTATCTTAGGCGACGAGCATTACAATACCGCTCAACGTGTTAAAGAAACTTTACAACGTTACAAAGAGTTACAGGATATCATCGCTATCTTAGGTATGGATGAGCTTTCTGAAGAAGATAAATTAGTGGTATCACGCGCCCGTCGTGTGCAGCGTTTCCTTTCACAGCCATTCTTTGTTGCCGAGCAGTTCACCGGTTTAAAAGGTGTATTGGTTGATATTAAAGACACCATCAAAGGCTTTAACATGATCATGGATGGTGAGGTTGATGAATACCCGGAAGCAGCCTTTAACCTGGTAGGCAGCATTGAAGATGCTATTGAAAAAGGTAAAAAGCTTTTGGCTGAAGCCAACAACTAAGATTTGAGATGTGAGATATTAGATTTGAGATAAATACATTCAAATCTAATATCTCACCTTTTATAATATACAATACAGGTATAAGATTAAAGATCAGGAGCTTCATCTCATATCTAAAATCTCATATCTCCCATCTAAAAACAGAATGACATTAGAAATTCTTACACCCGATAAAAAAGTTTTTGAAGGCGAGGCTACCTCGGTTACCTTACCTGGTACATTAGGTTTTTTCGAGATCCTGAACAACCACGCTCCTATCATTTCTACTTTAAATGATGGCAAGCTTACCATACGTGGCGCTCAGGAAGATGTATTTTTTATACAGGGTGGTGTTGTAGAAGCCTTAAACAACAAGATAACTGTGTTGGCAGAAGGTATTATTCACAAATAGGAACTTTTTATACTGATAGTAGGAAGTCCGGTCAGTATTGGCCGGACTTTTTTTGTGTTTAATTTTTTCGTTCTTTGAAATTTTTATTAATTACCGGTAGTGCTTAAATCACCATCAATTACCATGGGGTAAGTAATTAAAATAGGGCCATCTAAAGTTTGTTTTAATTCAACATCGCCTTTGATATGCTTTTTTACGTTTGACTGCATGATCCAGCCGGTCTTTTTATTGATCTTAACTTTGGTAACATTGTCACCGGCTATGTTAAGCAAACGAATGAAAAACTTATTTGAGTTTTTAAACTCAGGGACTTTATCTGCCATGATAACAGCAGTACCACTTATTTCATAAGCATCATCCGTAACACCGTCTAAAGTAAAAGTGGTTTTAGTTTTGGCTGAAATTGCCGCGGCCTCCAAAAAAGTTTGGTTTGTCCAATTTGATTTAACATCTACCTGGACTTTTGGAAAGATCACAAACGATTCCTGTAAGTTGCCTTTGATGGATTTATCACCAAATGATTGTTGCAACTGTGCCATTAATTGAGTCTTCTTTTGCTCATCTATTGCCGGGAAGCCCTTAAATATGCCGGCGAACAATCGTTCGGTATTCTTTACAGTTACGATCT
The DNA here is from genome assembly GCF_004378255.1 of Mucilaginibacter phyllosphaerae. Lineage (GTDB taxonomy): Bacteria > Bacteroidota > Bacteroidia > Sphingobacteriales > Sphingobacteriaceae > Mucilaginibacter > Mucilaginibacter phyllosphaerae. The sequence goes on along the minus strand of NZ_SNQG01000002.1, from coordinate 548,729 downwards.
GCCCTCTTTTACTCATCATTATAGTAAACGAATTGCCTATCATATTACGCATAGCTTTAGACATGATATTGGTTGTATCATTATCCTGGCTATTGAAGTTAATGGTTTTACCACCCAACTCCATATTCATCACAAGGCTTTTATAAGTAACGTCCATATCATAAAGGGTATCCTGTATAGATATAACCTTGTGCGACATTACCCCTGTAATAGTAGTTTTTACAATTTGATGTGCGCCCTGTATCAACTGATCAATATCCATTTTGGCATTCATCGTAATAGTGTAAGTACTATCTTTTTGAAGATTAAGCTGTAATTTAATTTTTTGGGAATAACCTGTGGCAGCTATCAATAAGATTAAAAGGGTAAATGTTAATTTCATATTATTTAGTTAAGTAGTAAAGATGCTGATAGTTTTCAGGGATAACAAATGATGTTCTATCAAAGTAGATTTTAGAAATATTTTAGCCTTAGCAACTGCATTTCACGCCGAATTTTGACATTTTACTATGCATGCATAAAACACATACCGAATACCGTTTTAAACTTTGGTATAAATTAATAAAAATTAAATTCTAATAAATTATATATTTACAAACTATAATATTGAATTAATTATAAAAATAAAATTATATACTTATTTTAAAAATAATTTTATTGCCTTGCTAATCAATATAGCTATATCTAACTTACAAATATCTTATAACACAAACGCTGGCAACAACCATTTGGATGTAGCCGCATACAAAAACGCCGACAAAAATGAGTTCATCATCAGATACAAATAACACTGTTGAAATAAACAAATACAGTAAAACCTTTACTCAGGATGAAACCCAGCCTGCGGCAAAAGCTATGCTGTATGGTATTGGCCTTACCGATGATGACATGCAAAAAGCGCAGGTAGGTGTAGCAAGCATGGGTTATGATGGCAACACCTGTAACATGCACCTTAACGATCTGGCCCAGTTGGTTAAACAAGGTATTTGGGATGAGGATATGGTAGGCCTCATCTTCCACACTATTGGTGTAAGTGATGGCATGAGCAACGGTACCGAAGGTATGCGCTACTCGTTAATGAGCCGTGATATCATTGCCGATTCTATTGAAGCTGTTACCGGTGCACAATATTATGATGGATTGATCACCCTGCCGGGATGCGACAAAAATATGCCGGGTTCTATTATGGCAATGGGCAGGTTAAACCGCCCTTCTATCATGGTATATGGCGGTACCATTAAGCCCGGCCACTATAAAGGCGAAGACCTGAACATCGTATCGGCATTTGAAGCTTTAGGTAAAAAAATAGCGGGGCAAATCACCCCCGAAGATTTTATAGGTGTGATAAAAAATGCCTGCCCAAGCGCGGGTGCATGCGGTGGTATTTATACGGCAAATACTATGGCTGCTGCTATAGAAGCTTTGGGTATGAGCTTGCCTTACTCCTCATCAAACCCTGCGTTAAGTGATGATAAAAAAGCGGAGTGTTTGGCCGCGGGCAGGGCGATAAAGGTTTTGTTAGAAAAAGATATTAAACCATCAGATATCATGACCCGTGCTGCTTTCGAGAACGCGATAGTGATCATCATGGTTTTGGGCGGCAGTACCAATGCCGTACTGCACCTGATAGCAATGGCTAAAAGCGTTGGCGTAAAGGTAACCCAGGATGATTTCCAGACCGTGAGCAACCGCATCCCGGTTTTGGCCGATATGAAGCCAAGCGGTAAATACATGATGGAGGACCTGCATAACATTGGCGGTGTGCCTGCGGTAATGAAGTATTGCCTTGCACAAGGCTGGCTTGATGGCAGCTGCCTTACCGTAACCGGCAAAACTATTGCAGAAAACCTGGAATCGGTACCTGAATTAAACTTCGATACACAAAAAATCATACTGCCGGTAGAAAACGCTATTAAAGCGACCGGCCACTTACAAATATTATACGGGAACCTGGCCACCGGTGGCAGCGTAGCTAAAATTACCGGCAAAGAAGGTACCAGCTTTGAAGGCCCGGCACGTGTGTTTGATGGTGAGTTTGAATTGATCCACGGCATCCAAAGCGGTTTGGTAAAACAAGGCGACGTGGTGGTGATCCGTAACGTTGGCCCTAAAGGCGCACCCGGCATGCCCGAGATGTTGAAACCAACTTCGGCCATATTTGGTGCAGGGTTGGGTAGTTCGGTAGCGTTAATAACTGATGGCCGTTTTAGTGGCGGCACACACGGTTTTGTGGTAGGCCACATCACGCCAGAGGCTTATGACGGCGGTGGTATTGCCTTTGTAAAAGATGAGGACCGGATATTTATTGATGCCATAAACCGCACCATTAACGTAATGATAAGCGATGAAGAGTTTGCGGCACGGAAAGCAGCATGGCAACAACCGGCTTTAAAAGTGAGCAAAGGGCTTTTATACCGCTACGCAAAAACGGTAAGCAACGCTGCCGAAGGTTGCGTAACAGATGAAATGTAGCCCCCTAACCCCCTAAAGGGGAAACAAAGGAGCTTAAATATAACAAAGAAATTAATCAAAAAACACTCCCCATTTAGGGAGTTGGGGGCTAAATAAATGGAAACACAAACAATCACACAAGAAGTAAGTGAAAAAGCAGCAGAACCTGCAAAATCACCAACCGTAGAACTTTCAGGATCAGAAGCGTTATTGGAAGCCCTGATTGTGGAAGGTGTGGATACTATTTTTGGTTACCCCGGTGGCGCAATTATGCCTATTTACGATGCCTTGTATGACTATAGCGACAAGCTGACCCACATCCTGGTTCGCCACGAGCAGGGCGGCATTCATGCCGGCCAGGGTTATGCGCGTACATCGGGTAAGGTAGGTGTAGTGTTTGCTACCAGTGGCCCGGGCGCTACTAACCTGGTTACGGGTTTAGCGGATGCACAAATTGATAGTACGCCGTTAGTATGTATAACAGGCCAGGTTTTCGCGCACCTTTTAGGTACCGATGCCTTCCAGGAAACAGATGTAATAAACATCACCACCCCGGTTACCAAATGGAACTACCAGGTAACTGATGCTACCGAGATACCCGAGGTGATTGCCAAGGCGTTTTACATTGCCAAAAGCGGCAGGCCCGGCCCGGTTTTAATAGATATTACCAAAAACGCACAGATCCAGAAGTTTGATTACGAAGGTTATATTAAATGTAACCATATCCGCAGCTACAGGCCAAAACCTATCGTTCGCCCGCAGTATATACAAGAAGCTGCCGAGCTGATCAATTCTGCCAAAAAACCATTTATTTTATGGGGACAGGGTGTAATATTAGGCAGTGCCGAGCAGGAGTTTAAAGCTTTTGTTGAGAAAAGCGGTATCCCCGCAGCATGGACCATATTGGGCGCAGGTGCAATCCCAACAGATCATCCGCAAAACGTAGGGATGCTGGGCATGCATGGTAACTACGGGCCAAACGTTTTAACCAACGATTGCGATGTATTGATCGCGATAGGTATGCGTTTTGATGATCGTGTAACCGGCCGTTTAGACAAATACGCCAAACAGGCCAAAGTTATTCACCTGGATATTGACCCTGCCGAGATCGATAAGAATGTAAAATCAACCGTACCTGTTTGGGGCGATTGCAAAGAAACTCTACCGATGCTGACCGCATTGGTAGCAGAAAAACAACATACCGAATGGCTGGCCAAATTCAACGATTATACCCGCCAGGAAGTGGAACAGGTTATACATAACGAACTTAACCCTACCACGGACGAAATGACCATGGGCGAGGTTATCAAACAACTGAACGAGATCACGAAAGGTGAAGCCGTTATTGTGACCGACGTTGGCCAGCACCAGATGGTAGCCTGCCGTTATGCGCAGTTTAACAACACCCGCAGCAACGTTACCAGCGGTGGTTTAGGCACAATGGGCTTTGCCCTGCCTGCAGCCATAGGTGCTAAGTTTGGTGCGCAAGACCGAACCGTGGTGGCTATTATTGGCGATGGTGGTTTCCAGATGACCTGCCAGGAGTTGGGTACCATTATGCAAAGCGGCATCGATGTAAAGATCATCATCCTGAATAACCGTTTCCTGGGCATGGTTCGCCAGTGGCAGGAATTGTTTAACCGCCGCCGTTATTCGTTTGTAGATATCCAGAGCCCGGATTTTGTGGCACTGGCAGCAGCTTACCGCATCCCCGGCAAAATGATAGACGACCGTAAGGACCTGCCTACAGCGTTGAACGAGATGCTGAACAACCCCGGTTCGTTCCTTTTAGAAGTAATGGTAACCAAAGAGAATAATGTATTCCCGATGGTACCGCAAGGTTGCAGTGTAAGCGAGATCAGGTTAAAATAAGAAGCCCCCTAACCCCCTGAAGGGGGAATTGAAAAAAGAAAAGATGGAAAATCAGGATAACGAGAAGCAGGAATTTAACATAACGGTTTACACCGAAAACCAGATAGGTTTATTAAACCGGATTGCTATAATATTTACCCGCCGTAAGATCAACATAGATAGTTTAAACACCTCTCCGTCTGAGATAGAGAGCATCCACCGTTTTAACATCGTGATAACCGAATCTGAAGAAGTGGTGCGTAAGCTAACCCGCCAGATAGAAAAACAGGTGGAAGTGTTAAAGGTGTATTATCATACCAATGCCGATGTTATTTGGCAGGAACTGGCGTTATACAAGGTATCTACCGATGTGATTGCCGAAAAGGTAAGCGTAGAGCGTTTACTGCGCGAAAACGGCGCACGTGTGGTGGTATTGCGTAAAGACTATACCGTGTTTGAAACTACCGGCCATCGCGAAGAAACCGATAACCTGATCAGCATATTACAGCCCTACGGCCTGATAGAATTTGTACGAAGCGCACGCGTGGCCATTATTAAAGATAGCGAAGGCTTTAACAGCAAACTGCGCGAGTTTGAAAGACTGGAGCCGGGCGAAGACGTGATAGAAAACGAATACCTTAACCAGGGGCAAAAAGTGTTTACGATGTAGGTATTAGTGATTGGAGAGTGGTGAATAGAGAGTAGTTTCTAATCGGTGAAATCAACAATCAATCAGTGTAATCATAAATAGTAATTATAAATCACAATAAAAATCAACATCATCGGTGCAATCGGTGAGATCAAAGTAAAAACAAAAACAATGGCAAAACTAAATTTCGGCGGTAGTGAAGAAAATGTAGTAACCCGCGACGAGTTCCCTTTAGCAAAAGCTCAGGAAGTATTAAAAGACGAAGTTGTAGCAGTAATTGGCTACGGCGTTCAGGGCCCGGGCCAGGCACTTAATCAAAAAGACAATGGCATTAACGTAATTGTTGGCCAGCGTAAAGGCACAAAAACCTGGGATAAAGCTGTAAACGATGGCTTTGTACCCGGCGAAACCCTTTTTGAAATTGAAGAAGCCTTAGAAAGAGGAACCGTTATTTGCTATTTATTGAGCGATGCAGCACAGATAGCTTTATGGCCAACTGTTAAAAAACACCTAACCCCGGGCAAAGCACTTTACTTCTCTCATGGTTTTGGTATCACTTTTAACGAGCAAACCGGCATTATCCCTCCTGCAGATGTGGATGTATTTTTGGTTGCACCTAAAGGTTCGGGTACGTCATTACGCCGTATGTTTTTGCAAGGCCGCGGCTTAAACTCAAGCTACGCTATCTTCCAGGATGCTACAGGTAAAGCTTTTGAGCGTGTTATCGCTTTAGGTATTGCTGTAGGCAGTGGTTACCTGTTCGAAACAGATTTTAAGAAAGAAGTATATAGCGATCTAACCGGCGAACGTGGTACGCTGATGGGTTGTATCCAGGGTATTTTTGCTGCACAGTACGAAGTGTTGCGTTCAAACGGTCACTCACCATCTGAGTCGTTTAACGAAACGGTTGAAGAATTAACCCAATCGTTAATGCCATTAGTTGCAGAAAACGGTATGGACTGGATGTACGCCAATTGCTCTACTACTGCACAACGTGGTGCATTAGACTGGTGGAAAAAATTCCGTGATGCTACCAAGCCTGTATTCGAAGACCTATACAAAAGTGTTGCTACCGGTGTAGAATCACAACGTTCTATAGATTCTAACAGCAAAACCGATTACCGCGAGAAATTAGATGCTGAATTAGCAGAACTACGCGACAGCGAATTATGGCAGGCAGGCAAAACTGTACGCAGTTTACGCCCCGAGAACCAGGCTGTAGAAGCATAAGGAAGTTTAAGGTTAAAAGTGTAAAGTTTAAAGCCACAAGCTTCCTCTTTACACTTTTAACTTTCCACTTTTGACTTTATACTTAAAAACATGGGACAAACATTATTTGACAAAATTTGGGATGCACACGTCGTCAGTAGCAACGAGGGTTTTCCTGATATTTTATACATCGATACACATTTTATACACGAGGTAACCAGTCCGCAGGCATTTGATGGTTTGCGTGCAAGAGGGTTACCGGTTTTCAGGCCACAACAAACCGTTGCCACGGCCGATCACAACGTCCCAACCTGGGACCAGCACCTCCCCATTAAAGAAGAACTTTCCCGATACCAGGTGGATATGCTTACCAAAAACTGCGCAGAGTTCGGCATCGAGCTTTACGGTTTGGGGCATCCATTCCAGGGTATCGTCCACGTTATAGGCCCCGAGCTGGGCATCACCCGTCCGGGTGGTACTTATGTTTGCGGCGACAGCCATACCTCTACACACGGCGCCTTTGGTGCCATAGCGTTTGGTATAGGTACGTCACAAGTAGAGCAGGTTATGGCAACCCAGTGTTTGCTGCAATCGCGCCCAAAAAGAATGAAGATAGAAGTTAACGGCCGGTTGCAAAAAGGCGTTGGCGCAAAAGATATCATCCTGTACATCATTTCACAAATTTCTGCAGCAGGCGGTACAGGCTATGCGGTAGAGTATGCCGGAGATACCATCCGTGCATTAAGCATGGAAGGCCGCATGACCATCTGTAATATGAGCATCGAAATGGGTGCCCGTTGCGGATTGATAGCGCCTGATGAAACAACCATCAACTACGTTAAAGGACGCGAATTTGCCCCTAAAGGCGAAGAGTGGGACAAGGCCGTAGCTTACTGGCAAACTTTGTACTCTGATGAAGATGCGGAGTTTGACAGCATATTAAGCTTTAAAGCTGAAGATATTGAGCCGATGATCACCTACGGAACCAATCCTGGAATGGGTATCGGCGTTACACAGCATGTGCCGGAAACGGCTTCTTTTGAGCAAAAGGAACAAGGCTCTTACAAAAAAGCCCTCGATTACATGGGCCTGCATGACGACCAGCAATTGTTGGGCAAACCTATCGACTACGTTTTTATCGGCAGTTGCACCAACAGCCGTATAGAAGACCTGCGCGAAGTTGCCCAATTTGTAAAAGGCAAACACAAGGCCGAAAATGTAACGGTTTGGGTAGTTCCCGGCTCTAAGCAAGTACAAGAGCAAGCCATCCGAGAAGGTCTGGATAAGATCTTTGATGCGGCAGGTTTCCCTTTACGCGAACCGGGCTGCAGCGCATGCCTGGGTATGAATGAAGATAAGATCCCGGCAGGTAAATACTGTGTATCTACCTCTAACAGGAACTTCGAAGGCAGGCAAGGCCCTAATTCACGCACCTTCCTGGCAAGCCCGTTAACCGCGGCAGCAAGCGCCATTACAGGTAAGGTTACTGATATCAGGGAATTTTTGTCTGAGGAAGTTGTCTGAACTCGAATTAAACGAATTGATTGAATTAACAGAATGGAAATAAAAAGAACACCCGAACAGTTTGGTGATTGCACAAGCAAGATCATAGGTTGTGCTATGCGCGTTCATTCAGTTTTGGGTAATGGTTTCCAGGAAGTAATTTATCAAAGAGCTTTAGAAATTGAGTTAGCATCAGAAAGTTTAAGATTTATAAGAGAGATGGAAATGCCTATCCATTACAAAGGAGAGCAAATTGGCACACGCCGGGTTGATTTTTTTGTTGAGGGCGAAATAATGGTTGAGCTTAAAGCTATAATAACATTAGAAGATGTGCATCTCGCGCAAGGTATAAACTACCTTGAAGCTTATAATATAAGAACTGGATTATTAATAAATTTCGGAAGTCAGAGCCTTCAATTCAAAAGGTTACTAAATAAAAAAATACAGTCTAAATTCGAATTAAACTACTGCTTGAAAACAGAATAGTAAATTCCAAAAATTCATTAATTCAATAAATTCGAGTTCAGACAAAAATCTAATTAAGATGAGTACCAAAATTTTCAAACACATCCAAACCAGCGTGGTGCCTTTACCTATCGAGAACATCGATACGGACCAGATCATCCCTGCTCGTTTTTTAAAGGCCACTACCCGCGAGGGTTTTGGCAATAACCTGTTTCGCGACTGGCGTTTTGATAACGACGGTAACCCGAAACCTGATTTTGTACTGAACCATCCTATCTACAGCGGTAAAATACTGGTTGCGGGTAAAAACTTTGGTTGTGGCAGCAGCCGCGAGCATGCCGCCTGGGCCATTGCCGATTATGGCTTTGATGCCGTAGTAAGCAGCTTTTTTGCCGATATTTTTAAAGGGAATGCCCTAAACAATGGTTTACTACCGGTACAGGTAAGCGACGATTTCCTAAAGAGATTATTCGAGGTGATAGACGCAGATCCGCACGCTGAGGTGGAAATTGACCTGGTAGACCAATTCATTAAAATTGTAAAAACAGGCGAGCAGGAAAGCTTTGAGGTTAACCCCTACAAAAAGGCCTGCATGACCAACGGCTACGATGACATTGACTATATCCTGAGCAAAAAGGAATTGGTAGAGGAATTTGAAGCTGCGCGGTAAATGGTGAATAGGGAGTAGTGAATGGTTAGGCTACAAACTATCCACCAATGAACTATTGAACAAATGAACCAGTGAACTAATGAACAAAGAGATAAAACGGGAAGGCGCAGGTACTGCAAAGTTATTTGACGAACGCAGCCTGGAAGCCGATTATGCTACACTACCACCCCTGCTAAAGCAAGGCTGGCGCGTGCTGGATATCGGTTGCGGTACCGGGGCTATCTCTAAGGGCATTGCCCAAATAGTTGGTTCAACAGGCCACGTAACCGGGATAGACAATACAGCCTACTTTATTGAAAGCGGTAAAGAAACCTATGCCGATATAGCTAACCTGGAACTGATCCATGCCGACCTGTTCACTTACGAACCTACAGAAAAGTTCGACCTGATCGTAGCCGCAAGGGTACTGCAATGGTTAAGCAACCCACAGGAAGCTGTGGCAAAATTGAAAAGTATGCTTAAGCCGGGTGGTATATTATCTGTGTTAGATTATAACCACGAAGCTTTAGAATGGCAGCCCGAACCACCGGCAAGTATGCGCCAGTTTTACGCCACCTTTTTAAGATGGCGTGGCGATGCGGCTATGAACAACCATATAGCCGAAGACCTGCCCGGTTACTTTACCGAAGCCGGTTTAGCAAATGTGGAGGTTTTAGATGCCAACGAATATTACAAAAAAGGCGAGCCAAACTTTCTGTCTAAGATCGGGATCTGGTCGTCGGTAGCAAGATCTACCCAGATGGTGGAGGAAGGCTACATTGATGATGCCGACCGCTTAAAAGCCATCGAAGATTATAACAAATGGATAGCAAGCAACGCGCAACTGATGGTGATGAAACTAAAAGAAGTACGCGGCGTAAATTAAAATATAACACATTAAAAAAATCCCTCTTTAAGGGGGTATGGGGGCATGGGAGTTAAAAAACACATATTAGTAATATCCGGTGATGGTATTGGCCCCGAGGTGACCACCTGGGGTAAAGCCGTATTAGAAAAAATTGGTGCCGATTTTGGCCACGAGTTCACTTTCGACGAAGCCCTGATGGGCCACGCCGGCATTGAGGCTACAGGCGAGCCACTGCCTGACGAAACTTTAGCAAAAGCAAAAGCCAGTGATGCCATCCTTTTTGGCGCTATCGGTCACATCAAATACGATAACGACCCATCTGCCAAAGTACGCCCGGAGCAGGGTTTATTGAAGATCCGTAAGGAATTGGGTTTGTACGCCAACCTGCGCCCTATCATGCTTTTTGATGAATTGCTGGATGCATCAAGCTTAAAGCCCGAGATCTTAAAAGGAACAGATATCTTATTCTTCCGCGAATTGACGGGTGATGTTTACTTCGGTGAGAAAAAACGCAGCGAAGATGGCAACACCGCGTCGGACCTGATGATCTACCACCGTTACGAGGTGGAGCGCATTGCCACTAAAGCATTTGAAGCTGCCCGTGTACGTGGCAAAAGGCTATGTTCGGTTGATAAGGCCAACGTGCTGGAATCATCCCGCCTGTGGCGCGAGGTAGTGCAGGAGCTGGCCAAACAATACCCGGATGTAGAAACCGAACACATGTTTATTGATAATGCCGCTATGCAACTGGTTAAAAACCCTAAAAAGTTTGATGTGGTATTAACCGCCAACCTGTTTGGTGATATCCTTACGGATGAAGCTTCGCAAATTGCAGGTTCTATGGGGATGCTGGCATCTGCTTCAATTGGTGATGGTACAGGTTTCTTCGAGCCTATCCACGGTTCGGCACATGATATTGCCGGGCAGGATAAAGCTAATCCGCTAGCCTCTATCCTATCTGTAGCGCTGATGCTGGAAATTAGCTTTGGACTGAAAGATGAAGCTAAAAAGATAACCGACGCTATCGACAAAACTTTAAAAGACGGCTACCGCACCGGCGACATTGCCGACGCGCATACCGACAAAAGCAAGATATTAGGCACAAAAGCCATGGGGCAAAAGGTATTAGAATACTTGTAAGTCCCCCTGCCCCCTAAAGGGGGAGCAGGAGGTAATTAATAATAGAATTAAATTCCCCCTTTAAGGGGGTTAGGGGGCTCAACATGAAATGGAACGCTGAATTATATGACGACAAACATTCCTTCGTATTTCAATACGGCGAGAATGTATTGGAATTGCTTAACACAAAACCGGGCGAGCGGATCCTTGACTTGGGTTGCGGTACGGGCTATTTAACCAGCGAGATCCAAAAGCTGGGTGCTGTAGCAACTGGTATTGATGCATCACCGGAGATGATAGCCAAAGCAAGCGAAACCTACAGTAATGTTGATTTTTTTGTTGCCGATGGTGCTGACTTCCATTTTGATGACAAGTTTGATGCGGTGTTTTCAAACGCAGCACTGCATTGGATAAAGAATGCCGATGGGGCTATCCGGTCTGTTTACGAAGCCTTAAAACCCGGCGGCCGTTTTGTGGCCGAAATGGGTGGTAAAGGCAATGTACAGCAACTGGTTGCTGCTACTAAAAAAGTATTAAGCAAATATGGGTATGATAAGGTAGATGAAAACAACCCGTGGTACTTCCCGTCAACGGCACAATATGCCGGCAAACTGGAAGCGGCAGGTTTCCGGGTAACATTTACGGCCCATTTCGACCGCAAAACATTACTACAAGATGGCCGCCAGGGTGTTGCCAAATGGTTAACCATGTTTGGCCCTTCGTTTTTTGCAGGGATACCGGAAAATGAATTACCACAAATACTAAATGAAATAACCGACGAGCTGGAGCCCTATTATAACGATAACGGCGAATGGTACGCAGATTATAAAAGATTAAGATTTACAGCAATAAAGGAGATGTGAGAATTGAGATATGAAGCGTGAGATACATGCTTGATCTTCATTTTTCACTAAATAAAAAAGAATTAAAAAATCGAATAATCCGATGAAAGGTGTGAGTCTCAAATCTCAAATCCAACATCTCAAATCTAAATAAGAATATGTTACACGACCCTAACCGCGTTTATGTTTTTGATACCACGCTTCGCGATGGCGAACAGGTACCGGGCTGCCAGCTGACAACCCCCGAAAAGATCGATATAGCCCGCGAACTGGAAGCGCTGGGCGTGGATATTATAGAAGCAGGCTTCCCGGTTTCAAGTCCGGGTGATTTTCAAAGCGTTGTAGAGATTTCCAAGGCCGTTAAAGAACCTACCGTTTGTGCGCTTACCCGCGCCAACAAAGGCGATATTGATGCCGCTATCGAATCCCTGCAATACGCCAAACATCCGCGTATCCATACGGGTATTGGCTCGTCAGATCAGCATATCAAACATAAATTCAACAGTACCCGCAAAGAAATTTTAGAGCGTGCAGTTGAAGCTGTAAAGTATGCTAAAAAAGCCGTGGAAGACATCGAGTTTTACGCGGAGGATGCCGGCCGTGCCGATGTGGTATTCCTGGCGCAGATGGTAGAAGCTGTGATTGCTGCCGGTGCAACTGTAGTGAACATACCGGATACCAATGGCTATTGCCTGCCGGACCAGTACGGCGCCAAGATCAAATTCCTCAAAGAGAACGTTAAGAATATCGATAAAGCTATTATTTCGGTGCACTGCCACAACGACCTGGGGTTGGCTACGGCTAACTCCATAGCCGGTTTGCAGAACGGTGCCCGCCAGATAGAAGGTACCATTAACGGTATAGGCGAACGTGCAGGCAACACTTCTATTGAAGAAGTGGTGATGATCCTGAAAACCCATTCGGCGCTTGGTTTACATACCAATGTAAACAGCAAGAATTTTTACGAAATGAGCCGCATGATCAGCAGCCAGATGCGCATGCCGGTACAGCCCAACAAAGCCATAGTAGGCAGCAATGCCTTCGCACATAGCAGCGGCATCCATCAGGACGGCTTTTTAAAGAACCGCGAGAACTACGAGATCATTCGCCCGGAAGATGTAGGCTTCCCCAGCGCCAGCATTGTGCTGACCGCCCGCAGCGGCCGCCATGCGCTTAAATTCCACCTGGAAAGATTGGGCCACACGCTGGATAAGGATGAACTATTTGAAGTGTATAAACGCTTTTTAACGCTTGCTGATGCCAAGCTGGATATAAATGACGACGACTTGCAGAGCTTAGTGGCCTACAAGCTGGTAAAGAACTAAGTGATGGATACAGCAACGGAAGTGCATTTGGATTTTGAAACGGCTTACGAGCGGCTGAAACCCGTAGTAAGGCATACCCCCCTGGAATATAACGAAGGCCTTTCTGCAAAATATGAGTGCCACATATATTTAAAACGCGAAGACATGCAAATTGTACGCTCCTATAAATTAAGGGGCGCATACAATATGATAGCACAATTAAGCGATGAGCAACTAAGCCGCGGCGTAGTATGCGCCAGCGCAGGCAACCATGCGCAGGGTGTGGCTTATTCGTGTAAAAAAAGAGGTATTAAAGGCGTAATATTTATGCCCGAGATCACCCCAAAACAAAAAGTAAAACAAACAGAAATGTTTGGCAATGGCAACGTAGAACTGGTTTTAACCGGCGATACCTTTGACGATTGCCTGCGTGAAGCATTGATCTACACACAAGAGCACAACATGGTGTTCATCCCGCCGTTTGATGACCACCGGGTGATTGAAGGCCAGGGAACAGTTGGCGTAGAAGTGCTGCAGGACCTGCCCCATATAGACGTAGCCATAATGCCCGTTGGCGGTGGCGGTTTATCTGCAGGTATGGGTACTTATTTAAAACAACAGCTGCCCGGCGTTACCCTGATAGGTGTTGAACCCGAAGGCGCACCATCAATGCTTACCTCGCTTACCAACAAACAGAATACCGCATTAACCACCATAGACCGCTTTGTAGATGGCGCCGCCGTAAAACGCGTGGGCGATAAAACCTTTGCCATTTGCCGCGAGATATTGGATGAGATGCTTACTGTACCGGAAGGCAAAGTTTGTACTACCATCCTAAAATTATATAATGAGGACGCCATTGTAGTTGAACCTGCGGGGGCTCTTTCTGTTACCGCTTTGGATGCTGTTAAAGAACAAATAAAAGGCAAAACCGTAGTTTGTGTGATAAGCGGTGGTAACAATGACATCGACCGTATGGCCGAGATCAAAGAAAAATCGTTGCTTTACGAAGGGCTTAAACATTATTTTATTGTCCGCTTTCCGCAACGCCCCGGTGCGTTAAAACTCTTCGTAACCGAAGTTTTAGGCCCCGGCGATGATATCACCCGTTTTGAATTCATCAAGAAAAACTCTAAAGAGAACGGCCCGGCCCTGGTTGGTATCGAGCTAAAAAACGCCGAGGATTACCCTGCCCTGCTCCAACGCATGGCCGAAGAACGCTTTGAAGTAATTGAGCTGAACAAGGATGAAACTTTGTTTGAGTATTTAGTGTAATATAATTAAGACACTAAAGTAAAGAAGCCGTTCAGCAAATGCTGAACGGCTTCTTTATTCCAGAGTGAAAGGCCTTGTGCGATTCCCTCCCAACGGGAGCGTGCAGGGAGGGGTTTCGGCATTAAGCAAGGCGAACATACCCCTCCCTGCCGCTCCGCATCCCTACGCACCCCTCCCCAGGGAGGGAATCATTTTTTTATTTCCCCTCCAACACCTTCATCGCCTCTAATGCCGCTATCTGCCCGGATATCAGTGCTGGCGGCACGCCGGGGCCGGGTACGGTCAACTGGCCTGTAAACAGTAAATTTTCGATGTGCTTTGCCCGCATGCTCGGTTTAAAGAATGCAGTTTGGGCAAGCGTGTTGGCCAGGCCGTAAGCATTCCCTTTAAAGGAATGATAATCTGCCTTAAAATCTTTTAGGGCGTAGCTGCGTTTCACCACTATCGCATCGCGGATGCTTTGGCCGGTAATATTTTCAAAGCGGTCGATCATGATATCAAAATACTTTTCGCGGGTGGCTTCGTCATCGTTCAATCCGGGTGCTATAGGCATCAGGAAGAAAATGTTTTCACCACCTTCGGGCGCGGCATCCGGGTCGGTTTTGGAGGTGCAGCAAACGTAGAATAACGGCTTGCTTGGCCATTGCGGATCTTTATAGATCTCTTTGGCGTGCAGCTCAAAATCCTCATCAAAAAATAAGTTGTGATGCTGCATATCCGCTATCTTTTTATTGGTACCGATGTAATAAAGTAAGCTGGATGGCGACATGGTGCGCTTATCCCAATATTTTTCAGTATAATTCCTGTCCGGCTGTGCTAACACATGCTGATCGATGTGTTCGTAATCGGCCCCGGCAATCACAAAATCGGCCTGGTAGGTACCGTTGTTGGTTTGGATGCTTTTTGCCTGCTTACCGGCCACATCAATTTTGGTAACCTCTGTATTTAGTTTGATATCTACCCCATAGCTTTCGGCAACGCTCACCATGGCTTTCACAATCTCGTTCATCCCGCCCATGGGGTACCAGGTACCCAGTGCCAGATCGGCATGGTTCATCATGCTGTACATGGCGGGTGTATCCTGCGGGGTTGCTCCCAAAAACAACACCGGGAACTCCAGTAATTTGATCAGCTTAGGGTTTTTAAAGTACTGCCTTACATGGCTGCTCATGCTGGTAAGCAATTGCATACTAAAGCTTTTACGGATCAGGTTAAGATCAATAAACTCCGTAATGGAATGCGAAGGGCGAAAAACATACTCACCCATACCTACTTTGTATTTATACGCCGCCTGCTCTAAAAACTTACGAAGGCCGGCACTACTGCCCGGCTCAATCTCGTCAAAAAGTGCTTCCAATTCACCCATATTGGCAGGCACATCCAGCACATCGTCTTTACCATAGTAAACACGATAGCCGGGGTCAAGGCGTTTCAGGTCATAAAAATCTGATGGCTTTTTACCGAAGATGGCAAAGAAATTCTCGAATACGTCCGGCATCCAGTACCAGCTTGGGCCCATATCAAACTTAAACCCATCCTTTTCCCAAACGCGCGCACGGCCGCCGGGCTGGTCGTTTTTTTCTAAAACAGTTACTTTGTACCCTTCTTTAGCCAGTACACAGGCAGATGCCAGGCCTGCAAAACCCGCCCCAATTACGATGATCTTTTTATTTTTATCCATCAGCAGCCAAATTACGCAAAAAAGCCTCATCCCGCCCCTTCTCCTTTAGCGAAGGGTTGAAGAAAGAAAAATATGATGATTATGGCTGGCAAGTTTGCTCCTTTGGGGAGGATTTAGCTGAGGCTTTAAAACAATCCAACATTCATTTTGTACTTTTGGGTGATGAACTTATTTGACGAAACCTGTTTTGAATGCAGTAAGCTGATTACCACCAAATACAGTACTTCTTTTAGTACCGGTATCAAGGCGTTCGATAAACGTTTCAGATACCCTGTTTATGCCATTTATGGTTTTGTGCGCTACGCCGACGAAATTGTAGATACTTTTTATGACCACGACCAGCGCCAGCTGATAGACGACTTTAAGGAAGAAACGTTTAAAGCGATAGACCGTGGCATTAGCACCAACCCGGTATTGCAATCGTTTCAGCAGGTGGTAAACAAATATAACATCGAAAAAGATCTGATAGAGGCTTTCCTGACCTCTATGAAGATGGACCTGGATAAAACCGCCTATGATGACGACGGATATAAAACCTATATCTACGGCTCGGCCGAAGTAGTAGGCCTGATGTGCCTGCGGATATTTTGTGAAAACGATGCCCCCCTGTACGATAAGCTGGTGCCCAAGGCGCGCAGCCTGGGTTCGGCGTTCCAAAAGATCAATTTTTTACGGGATATCAAATCCGACTATGAAGACCGCGGACGGACGTATTTCCCCGAGGTTGATTTTACCAACTTTACCGAGGCAGATAAGCAACTGATAGAAACCGACATTAAAAAGGATTTTGATGATGCGCTTGAAGGGATAAAACAGCTGCCTGCGGGTAGCAGGCTGGGCGTTTATGTTGCCTATGTATATTACCTGCAGCTGTTTAAAAAAATAAAGGCCACAACAGCTTTAACCATTATGCAAAAAAGGATCAGGGTTTCTGATACGCAAAAGTTAAGTTTATACTTTAAAGCCAGGCTGCACCAAAAACTCAACATAATTTAAGATTATCCATATCGTTATATAGCTAATGCTGCTTAAATTCAAATACCTGTTTCTATCATTGCTGTTATTGTTGCTGATGCCGGTAACCTATACCAACGCAACAGCCATAACCGATGATGTTGCCGAGCCTAACCTGCATGTGATACGTAAATTATTGCTTACGGCCATTAACAGCAGCAAAACTACCGATTCGCTTTACCGCAACCTGGGCGCTATTAAAAAACCAACCGGGCTTATTACCGGCTATATTGGCACCCTGGAAGCGCTAAAAGCCAAGCACGCCTGGAACCCCTATTTTAAGATCAAGTATCTGAACGATGCGGAAAAAAGCTTTAAAGGTGCTGTAACCCGCGATCCTGCCAATATCGAGATACGCTTTATGCGGTTTTCGGTAGAACATAATGTGCCCGGCTTTTTAGGGTTTAACAAAAACCTGGCGGCCGACCGTACCGAGATCATCAAACAGATAGACCGTAAGCACTACGCATCTGCAGATGCGGCACTGGTAAAAACCATTATTAATTTTTTGATCGAATCTAAACGTTGCACCCCTGCCGAACATCTTAACCTTACCCGGCATTTAGCCGCCTTATAAGAGTGAAATACACCTATCTGCTCATCAATGTGCTCACTATTTTTTTCCCGGTTGTGCTATCGTTCGATAAGCGCGTGGCCTTTGCTAAAACCTGGAAATTCATCTGGCCGGGCATGGCTATCACGGGGCTGCTGTTTTTATTTTGGGATGTTTTGTTCACCATTTATGGCGTATGGTCCTTTAACGACCGGTACATTATCGGCCTGAAATTTATTGGCCTGCCGCTGGAGGAGATCTTGTTTTTTTTAACCGTGCCCTTTGCCTGCATATTTATATATGCCTGTTTAAACTACTATGTTAACTGGCAGCCTAATAATGATGTATCGCGCAGTATTTCGGGCTTACTGGCATTGGCATCGGCCTTTATTTTGCTGGATAATTTTGATAAGCTTTATACAGCCGTTACATTCGCCTTATTAGCCGTTATATTGCTTCTTTTACTTTTTGTGTTTAAAGCGCAGTGGCTGGGCAGGTTTTATATGGCATATTTGGTTTCGCTTATCCCCTTTTACCTGGTAAACGGCCTGCTTACCGGTATCCCTGTTGTTTTGTATAACAACCACCAAAACCTGGGCCTGCGGGCAGGTACCATCCCCTTTGAAGATCATTTTTACAGCATGGCCCTCCTGTTAATGAACATCGGCTTTTTTGAATATTTTAAGAACCGTAAAAATCCCGCTGTATAATGGCCGAGGTACCTGTGTACAGCAAATCGCAGCTTGCCCTGCGCAACGGGCAGGATAAGCCGCAGATATGGGTGGCTTATAAAGGTATCATATACGATGTTACCGAAAGCCGCCTTTGGCGCAATGGTAAACATTATGAGCACTGGGCCGGGCAGGATCTTACAGCCGAGTTAGCCGATGCGCCGCATACCCAAACGGTTTTTGAGAAATTTGATGTGGTTGGTCGATTATCTTAGGCCAACTCTATTTAATATCATAAACCTCATTACAAGGAGCAATAGCGACGTGGTAATCCTCTACACGCATGTTGTTAACTATTCTATATAAGATTGCCACGCTACGCTTGCAATGACGTGTCTGTGTGTATCGATGTTATCAAACCAAAAAACCTGCCTTTATGGGGCAGGTTTTTCTATATATATGTTGAGTTTATTTGCTGATTAATTTTCGGCGAAGATTGGTTTTGCAACACCGTTATCATAAGCCTTTAAATTCTTTTTAAGCAATTTACGGGCTACGTGGATACGGGTTTTAACCGTACCGATAGGAATATCCAGATGATCGGCGATCTCATGATATTTATGGCCTTCAAAATACATGGTGAACGGCACATAGTAATCTGATGGTAAGCGGTCTAAAGCACGTTTGATATCATCCATCACAAATTTTGCTTCACCCTGATTTTTAGTTGAACTGAACACCAGGTTCGGAGAAGATATTTCATCACTCTTAGTTACAAAAGTGCTCATTTTAACAACACGGCGATAATTGTTGATAAAAGTGTTTTTCATGATGGTATATAACCAGCCTTTAAGGTTGGTGCCTTCTTTAAACTTATTGTAATAAGTTATGGCTTTCAACATTGTATCCTGAACAAGGTCGTTAGCATCGTCTGCATCATGAGTAAAATGTAAGGCGTATGACCTTAATGAACTTGCTTGACGTAATACCAGGGTGTTAAACTCAATCTTTGTCATTCTGTTAATGTTTTATATTGAGTATTAAACAAACATGGTACCACTTTATGAAAAGTACATGAAATTGAACAGGTGACTGTTTTAGTAGCATTTACCAAACAAAATTGCCCAAAAACCATTTAAAGCAACACAAATAGCTATAAACAAGGCATTTATGGCTATTTATCACCCAATTGTATTATTAACAGGTTATTAGCAAATAGTTAAAACAATTAATTGTTTAACTAACTGTAGGCAAGGATGGTATAGAATTAAATTATAATTAAGTTAATTAACTTATAATATTAACCTCTCGTTGTAGCATAACGCCAAATTTAGTGTACACACTGTCTATGATTTGCGACGAAAGACTGTACACTTCTTCGCCCGTTGCGCCGCCGTGGTTCACCAATACAAGGGCCTGGTTCTTCCAGGTGCCGGTATTGCCAACTGTTTTGCCTTTCCAGCCGCATTGTTCAATCAGCCAGCCGGCAGCCAGTTTGTATTGCCCCTCGCCTGCCGGGTAGTTCACTACATCCGGGAACTGCCCCTGCAGCAGCCGGAATTGCACCTCGCCGATCACCGGGTTTTTAAAAAAGCTGCCTGCGTTACCAATGGTAGACGGATCTGGCAGTTTAGATACCCGGATAGAGGATACCACCTTTGACACATCTTCAATCGAAGGCCGGGTGATACCTCGGTTTATTAATTCCTGCTCTATGGCGCCATATTTTAAATTGATAGCCGGCCTTAACGATAAATGAAACTTTACCGATACGATAATATACTGCCCGGCAAGTTCAGTTTTAAAAACGCTTTCGCGGTAGCCAAATTTGCAATCTTCTTTGCTAAAGGTGCGGAACGTACCGGTAGCTATTTCAAAAGCACGGCAGCTGGCAAATACATCCTTTAACTCCACACCATAAGCGCCTATATTCTGGATGGGCGATGCACCTACCGAACCGGGGATCAGGCTCAGGTTTTCCATACCGGCGTAATTGCGGTCTACACAAAAATTCACCAGATCGTTCCACACTTCGCCGGCGCCAACATCTACAAAAACGTCATCATGGCTAATGCGGTGCTCTATCCCACGAATATTTATACGGATAGCCAGGCCCTCAAAATCTTTCACCAGCAGCATATTGCTGCCACCGCCCAATACCAGGCGGTTTATGTTTAGCCATTGGGGGTCGGCAAAAAGTTCGGCCAGCTCGTCTTCGTGGCTTATCTCTGCAAAGTAACGGGCATTGGCATCAATACCAAAAGTGTTGAATTTTTTAAGCGATACGTTCTCCTGTATTTGCAGCATAACATGATAATTTTGAATGTGGCGAATTTCGGAATTTTATTTTGGATGATAAGCGGGCCTTTATCACATCTGTATTAAATGTATTTATAATGTTAAAGATGATGATAAGTTAAAACAGGGATCATCATCAGTAGTGTAATTAAAGTGAGTCGGTATATGAGTATGATTTAACAATGCTTATGATAAACATCCGTTAAAACCTTACCTAAATCCTCTCCAAAGAAGAGGACTTGCCTGGCAAAGTCGTCTTGTTTTCCTTTCCTTAAACCTTTCTACTTTGCAGAAGGCTTTAGTAAGCGTATCTCTTCGAACTCACGTAATTCACCAAACAGGTAATGATAATATAAATCAATAAGATGATTGATTTTATTGAATAATTCTCATATTTTTAATGTGCAAGCGTTTATTTATCAGTAATTTCAAAAATAAATGCGGAATAATATCATTTTTTAAACTTTTTAAATTATTTTAGAAACTTCAAAGACTTAAACAGATAATTTAAATAGAAAATGGCAGCTTCAGCAACAATTCCACAATCAAAATCAACCCTCGGGCCTACATTAATTATAGGCGTGCTGTTTTTTATATTTGGTTTTGTTACCTGGCTTAATTCCGTACTTATTCCGTACCTCAAAATAGCCTGCGAGCTGAATACCTTCCAATCCTATTTTGTTACCAGCGCATTTTATATAGCTTATTTATTAATGGCCAAACCATCGGCATGGCTGCTAAATATATTTGGCTTTAAGAATGGCATGTCGGTTGGTTTAATATTAATTGCAGCAGGCGCACTGCTTTTTATCCCTGCGGCCCTAACCCGAACCTACGGTGTGTTTTTAATTGGCCTGTTTGTACAGGGCAGCGGCCTGGCGGTATTGCAATCCGCATCAAACCCATACATTACAATATTGGGCCCGCCAGAAAGCGCTGCAAAGCGCATCAGCATTATGGGTATTTTTAATAAATGCGCCGGTGTACTGGCCCCGCTTGCTTTGGGTGCAGTAGTACTAAAAGATATTGACGGTTTTACCGAAAAGCTTACAAGCCTTAACGCAGCACAAAAAATAGCCGAACTAAACGAACTTGCCGCAAGGGTGATACTGCCTTATGTAATTATTGTAGTGGTACTGGTTATTCTGGCCGTACTGATCTATTTTTCGGGCCTGCCCGAAATTGATACTGATAAAGAGGACGAAGCAGTAGCCGCAGCAAACTCCAACAAAACCAGTATTACCCAGTTTCCGCATTTAATATTAGGCGTGGTTGCCCTGTTTGTTTACGTTGGTGCAGAAGTTATAGCCGGCGACTCTATCATCGGTTACGGCGGCGCGCACGATATCCCGCTGTCTACCTCCAAATATTTTGCATCGGGTACGCTGGCCTGTATGGTTATCGGTTACATAGCGGGTATCCTGTTCATCCCCAAATATATCTCGCAGCAAAAGGCCCTGGTTTATTCGGCCATATTGGGCGCTGTTTTAACTATTATTGCTTTGTTTACCCCTAAATACGTATCCATAGCCTGTATTGCACTGTTAGGTTTAGCCAATTCGTTAATGTGGCCTGCACTTTGGCCATTAGCTTTGGCAGGCCTGGGCAGGTTCACCAAAATAGGCTCATCGTTACTGGTAATGGGTATTGCAGGTGCGGCTGTGTTCCCGCCAATATACGGCCTGCTGGTAGACATGACCAAAAAAACTGCCGGCCTGGCCGAAGCGTCACAGATCTCTTACTGGATACTGGTGCCCATCTACCTGTTTATTTTGTATTATGCCCTTGCCGGTTATAAAGCAGGGAAAGCGGTAGTAGTAAACAAAACAATAACAGTTTAACGATCATATTGCCGCTATAATTTTTTAAGTATGCTAACAATTTATTAAAGCACCTTATAATCAAAGGCAAACAACAATAATTTTTATTAAATAATTGTTGTTTGCCTTTGATTATATTTGTGTATGGACACACTAAAAATCAATATCATAAACCCCAAAGCTTTAAAATTATTAAATGATTTGGCCGACATGAACCTGATCTCTATTCAGGATAGTCCTAAAAATGGCTTTGAAGATTTATTAAATAGCTTACGCGCTAAAAGCGACCAGGCACCAACGCTGGATGAAATAACAAAAGAAGTAGAAGCAGTGCGTGCCGGGCGTTATGCAAAATAAACCTGCCCATATTATTCTGGATACTAATCTTTGGATCAGCTTTCTAATCAGAAAAGACTATTCTGCTTTAAGTTCCCTCCTTTTTTCCGGCAGGGTTAAGTTGATGTTCAGCACAGAACTATTATCCGAATTTATTGAGGTAACCCAACGCCAAAAATTCGAAAAATACTTTTCAAAAAAGGATATAACCGCATTGACAGAGGTTATTGATAGTTATGCTGAATTTATTGCCGTAACTACAATTATCAACATCTGCCGTGATAAAAAAGATAATTTTCTACTTTCGTTAGCGGTAGACGGTAATGCCGACTATCTGATAACCGGGGATGCCGATTTGTTAGAGTTGAATCCTCAGGGAAAAACAAGGATTATCACCATTTCTAATTTCTTT
Organism: Mucilaginibacter phyllosphaerae; assembly: GCF_004378255.1. Classification (GTDB taxonomy): domain Bacteria; phylum Bacteroidota; class Bacteroidia; order Sphingobacteriales; family Sphingobacteriaceae; genus Mucilaginibacter; species Mucilaginibacter phyllosphaerae. Next base: position 525,759 of record NZ_SNQG01000002.1, on the reverse strand, counting down.
AAAGAATTCATTACCTCTTAAACCACTTCTTATTCGCAATCAACAATCCAAACTCTTCCGATGGGTTTTTCTCTGTTGATTTATGGTGGATCTTGTGTGCGCGGCGGATGCCCATCAGGTAGCGGTTGTTGCTTTTAAAGGCTTTAAACCGGTTATGGATAAACCAATCATGAAAGATGAAATAAATAGTACCATAGGCACTAATGCCGGTACCTATCCAAAAGCGGTAATCTAAAGTAACATGCCCGGCCCACATCAGCCATAGGGCCAGCGCAGCAAAGCCGATACTAAACAGATCGTTCAACTCAAACCAGCCATGGCGCTGCTGGTGGTGCGTTTTGTGGATAAACCAAAGCGGCCCGTGAAAAAGGTATTTATGCATCGCCCAGGACGCGAGTTCCATTACAGCTATAGTGAGTAAAACAATCCCTGCGTTTATCAAGATATTCATTTAGTTGGCAGTATTAAGTTGGCAGTTGGCACCTTCATCATTGGAAATTCAACATTCGGTGTTCGATATTGTTCAAATCCATGTAACCTGCCTACTGCCAGCTGAAACTATCTCTTAAATATGTATCGCCCTGTTCTCCGTCGCCGCTAAACAGGCTTCCCTCATGGCTTCTGTATAGGTTGGGTGGGCATGGCTGGCGCGGGTTACATCCTCTGCAGATGCACGGAACTCCATGGCAATAACGGCTTCGGCTATCATATCCGCAGCACGCGGGCCTATCATATGTACACCTAAGATCTCGTCGGTTGTAGCATCGGCCAATACCTTCACAAAGCCGTCCAGATCGCCGCTGGCACGGGCACGACCGCTTGCTTTGAACGGGAACGAGCCTACCTTGTATTTGGTACCGGCTTCTTTCAGCTGCTCTTCGGTAAAACCTACCGCGGCAACTTCCGGCCAGGTGTAAACCACACCCGGTATCAGGTTATAGTTGATGTGCGGTTTTTGGCCTGCAATCAGTTCGGCAACAAAAGTACCTTCATCCTCTGCCTTGTGGGCCAGCATGGCACCTTTAATTACATCGCCTATAGCGTAAACACCTTTAACGCTGGTTTCCAGGTGCTCGTCAACCGTTATCTTACGTCCGCGCTCTTCAACAGTGATGCCTATTTTATCCAGGCCTAAACCATCGGTATAGGCTACTCGGCCAACGGCTACCATACAGTAGTCGCCTTTAAGTTCCTGCTTTTCGCCTTTTGCATTGTCAAAAGTAACGGTAACTTCTTTGCCTTTGACGGTTGCGCCGGTAACCTTGTGGTTAAGGTAAAACTCCATGCCTATCTTTTTCAGCACCTTTTGCAATTCGCGGCCCAGGGCTTTATCCATCGTTGGGATAATACCGTCCATAAATTCAATTACAGATACTTTGGCGCCCAAACGTGCATAAACTGATCCCAGCTCTAAACCGATAACACCACCGCCTATCAATATCAGGTGCTTGGGCACTTCGGATAGCTTTAAAGCTTCGGTAGAAGTAATGATGCGTTTTTTATCTATTTGCAGGAAAGGCAGGCTTGATGGTTTAGACCCTGTGGCGATGATCACCTTTTCGGTGGTCAGTTCGGCAGCGGTGCCGTCATCTTTGGTTACGATGATAGTATTTTTATCTTTAAAAGAACCTACACCTACATGTACGTCTATCTTGTTTTTCTTCATCAGGTAGGTGATACCACTGGTATTGGCATCAACCACTTCCTGCTTGCGTTTGATCATCTGGCCAAAATCGATGCCCAGGTTATCCAGCTTGATACCATGCGTGGTGAAGGTATGCGCAGCGTTATGGTAATGTTCGGACGAATCCAGCAGCGCTTTAGACGGGATACAGCCCACATTTAAGCACGTACCGCCAAGGGTGTTATATTTTTCGATAATTGCGGTTTTTAACCCCAGTTGGGCACAGCGTATTGCGGCTACATAACCACCCGGACCCGAACCTATAACGATCACATCATATTGCATAGTAGTGTATTTTGGTGGTCAAAGTTAAGGATTTTGAATTGGGATTAAACGGATTTATGTGATTTTGAAAATTTGTATCTGCCGGGCTCACTCCAAATGCTTTGCTGCACCGGTAACAACAAAACGGGGAACAGCATTTAGCTATTCCCCCGTTTTGTTTACAAGGTTTTATACGGCTTATTTGGCAAGCGCTTTTTTAAGCTCGGTAGCGGCTTGCAGCATGGCTGCCTGGGTGCCGGGTACGGTAGCAAGCGGGTTTAATAAGCCCCAATCATGTATCATGCCGTTATACCTTACCTGGGTAACTTTAACGCCTGCTTCATCCAGCTTGCGGGCATAGGCTTCGCCTTCATCGCGCAGTACATCATTCTCTGCTGTTTGTACCAGTGCGGCTGGCAAACCCTTTAATTGTGCTGTAGTGGCCTGCAAAGGCGATGCGTAGATCTCTTTTCGTTTGTCAGGATCGATTGTATAATTATCCCAAAACCATTTCATCATATTTTTGGTCAGGAAACGGCCTGTTGCAAACTGGTTGTATGATTGGGTTTCGAAGTTAGCATCGGTAACTGGCCATAACAAAACCTGCAGCTTAATTTCGGGGCCTTTTTTGTCTTTAGCCATTAAGGATACCACCGCGGCCATGTTACCACCTACACTGTTACCGGCAACGGCCAAACGCTTGCCATCTACCCCAAACTCGGCACCGTGTTCTGCTACGTATTTAGTAGCGGCATATGCCTGGTTGATAGCTGTTGGGTATTGCGCCTCTGGTGATGGGGTATAATTTACAAATATGGCGGCTGCGCCAGAACCTATCACCAGGTCATGAACCAAACGCTGGTGGGTAGGGAAATCGCCCAGCACCCAGCCACCGCCGTGGAAAAACATAAACACCGGCAGCGTACCCGTTGCATTTGCAGGCTTTACAATATTTAATACGATAGACTGGCCATCGGCTTTGATGGTTTTTTCGGTAACCGTAATATCGCTATAGTCAAACTTTACCGATTCTTGCGCGCCCGTTAGCACCGCACGGGCATCTTTGGGCGAAAGCTGTTCTAATGGTTTGCCGTTGCCCGAGTTAAGCACATTTAAAAACGCCTTAACATGGCTTTCTATCTGCGGATCGGTAGCCGGGTTAACCGGTTGTACATTTTGTGCAACAGACGAACCGCTTATCAGGGTTGCAATAATGGCTGCAGATAATTTTTTAGAGGTAGATGGAGTTTTCATATGCGTTGTAATTGTTTGTGTGTTTTTGATTTGATTATTGAACACAGCAAAGGTATGCCGCCGGCCAGGGCCACTCAATGCACGTTTGTAGACACGTATAGCACTTTTTACCCCCTGCAAAGGATACAAGACAATATTTATGCAGGTAAAAGCTGGTATTGCTGCCTGAAACTTAACGGAGAAATGCCCGACTGGCTGGTAAACAACCTTACAAAATAGTTTGGGTCATCGTAGCCTAATTTATAGCCCACCTCTTTTACAGATAGAGGGGTATGGGCAAGCAGGCGCTTTGCCTCCAGCATGATGCGGTTCTTGATGATCTCGTTGGGTGTGGCGCTGCTATAGCGGGTAATACGTTTGTTTAAAGCCTTGGGGGTGATATTCAGCATATCGGCATATTCTGCAACGGTGTGGCACCTGCTGTAATGCACATCAACCATTTTGCTGAAGGTGCGCAAAAACTCCACTTCGGCCCGGGCATCCTCGCCGGCTATGTGGTGCTCCTGTTTCCAGATCCGCGTAGAGCGAATGATGATCTGTTTAAGCAATAAACGCAGCATTTCTTCTACACTGCTATCGCCTATTTCAATCTCCAGCTTTATTTCTGCAAAAACGCTTTGCATCATAGCAGATGCATCACTATTAAGCCATACTACCGGAATTTCATAAACATTACGGAACAATATACCATCGCAGGCCACCTCTTTATCATGCATCTCCACACAGTAAAAATCGCGGTTATAATAAAGCATGGTACCTGTGCAGCTTTCATTCAACTTAAAAAACTGGCCTTCGTTTATAAAAAAAACGGAGTCGTGTTCAAGTACATAATCTTTAAAATCAACCGTTACCTGCCCGCCTGTCTTCACATACAGCACTTTAACATACTGGCCATGATCTGCTGTTGATGGCATACTATCCGCAGCAAGATTTAGGTACCCGAATTTTTTTATGTTGAATTGTTTAAAACCAGCCATGCTGCAAACCTATCAAAAAACTAAATAAGGCATGCAGGAAGCAAGCAGGTAATCCGGGCATGCATCATTTGCTATTGGCAAATTTTTGCCTCGAACCTGCCTTTGATCGAGTTATTTTCCAATTTGGCATCAACCGTACCGGTAACTTTATCAGCCGTTATAGAAGTGATCTCTATCACGCTGTCTGATGAAAATAAAGCGCCTTCTTCAGAATTGGGGTCGTCTATCAGTACATAGATATCGTTCTCTCTAAATTTACCTATCTTTTTTGGTACGCTTAACCGTACCGAAAAATTCTTTACATCTGCACTGCAATCATCACCCTTATTAGCCGATAAATAGATGGCAAACAGATCTTCGGGCTTATAATTCTGATAGCTGAAATTTACATTCTTCACTACAGCGTTTTGCGCGGTAAAGTTGGAAGTGTAGATTCTGCCGGTTACAGGGCCTTCAACCTGGGGCTGCGGGGTGTCCTTTTTACTGCACGACAACATTAAAACCAAAATGGGCAACAGGTAAAATTTATTTTTCATAGATCTTGAATAAACAATGGTCAGCCTTGTAACCACCCTTACCCTAAATTGTTTATGATATGCGTTAAATTATCGATGTCATCATGTAAAGACACGATACTTGGTGTCTTTATCCGGTTAGCGATAATCTATCTGCAAAGAGACGCGAAGTATCGTGCCTCCATAAAATGCCTTTATGTAGAGACACGATACTTCGTGTCTTTATCTGGTTGGCGATAATTTACCTCAAGGAGACGCGAAGTATCGCGCCTCTACGATGCCATCTTATAGAGACACGATAATTCCCGTCTAACTTAACATTCCCTCCCCGGGGAGGGGTGCGTAGGGGTGTGATTTGGCAGGGAGGGGTTTGTTCGCCCTGATTTATGCCGAAACCCCTCCCTGCACCCTCCCGTGGGGAGGGAATCGCATGGGGCATATCTACAAGGAGACGGGAAGTATCACGCCTCTACGATACCATGAATACTGCCGCGACACTGTGCGTTTAAATCCCGCCTCATCCATATACTACCCCATAACACCTATATCTTACCCTTTTATTGTAACAGTATGGTCACGCTTCGTATATTTCTTAATTACTTAGTAAATTACGCTCACTAATAAAAAACTGATCTCATGAAAAAACTTTCCGCATTATTGTTTCTTGTGGTTGCTGCCTTCGGCGCTTTTGCACAAAGCAATTACGTTAAAGAGCATTATACCAAAAAAGATGTGTACATCACCATGCGCGATGGGGTAAAACTCTTTACCTCTGTTTACACCCCTAATGAAGCCTCCAAGGATAAAAAATATCCCATTATGATGCAGCGTACCTGCTACAGCATTGCCCCTTACGGCGAAACTAAATACCCCGGCCAGCTCGGCCCATCAAAATACATGATGCAGGAAGGTTTTATTTTTGTGTACCAGGATGTGCGCGGCCGCTACAAAAGCGAAGGCACCTGGACCAACATGACCCCGGTTATCGACAATAAAAAAAGCAAAAAAGATGTGGATGAAGGATCTGATACCTACGACACCATCGACTGGCTGATCAAGAACCTGCCGGGCAATAACGGCAAGGTTGGGCAATGGGGCATCAGCTACCCGGGTTTTTATACCGCCGCCGGCATTTTATCTAACCACCCGGCTTTAAAGGCTTCGTCGCCGCAGGCCCCTATCTCCGATTTCTTTTTTGATGATTTCCATCATAACGGCGCGTTTATAGAAAGTTATTTTTTCACCTTCCCGGTATTTGGCGTTCAAAAAACAGATACCACTACCAAAGCCTGGTACCAAAATACCATGTTTAACCCCGGCACCAGGGACGGTTACCAGTTTCTGCTGGATCTGGGCCCGTTGAGCAATGCCGACAAATATTATAAAGACAACTTTTTTTGGCAGGAAACCATTAATCACCCCAGCTATGATGAGTTTTGGCAAAAACGCGGTTTGCTTAAACACTATAACAAGGTAAAACCTGCGGTGATGCTGGTTGGCGGCTGGTTTGATGCCGAGGACCTTACCGGCCCGCTGGCGATTTATAAAACCATTGAGAAGAAAGACCCAAGCGCTTACAATACCATTGTGATGGGGCCGTTTGGGCACGGCCGGTGGTCGCGCGAGACGGGGCACACCATGCACAGCAACATTTACTTTGGCGATAGCATTGCCACCTTTTATCAAAAAAATATCGAGCAAAAATTCTTCGATCACTTTTTGAAAGGTAACGGCGATAAAAACTCCGGCCTGCCGGATGCCTATATGTTTAATACCGGCAAAAACGAATGGGCCAAGTTTGATAAATGGCCTTCGCCTGCGGCAACACATGTAAAATTTTACCTGAACAGCGATGGTAAACTGGCAGATGCGGCACCGGCTGCAACAGGCAGCACCACCTTTGTAAGCGACCCGCTGAAACCGGTGCCTTACACCGAGGATAATACCACCACTATGGGCTTTACCCCGCATAACTACATGAGCGAAGACCAGCGCTTTGCCGGCCGCCGTACAGATGTGCTGGTTTTCCAGACGGATGTTTTGGCTGATGACATGACCCTGGGCGGCGAAATTATGGCCAACCTTAAAGTGGCAACCACCGGTACTGATGCCGACTGGATTGTAAAACTGATTGATGTTTACCCGCCGGATGAGCCAAACAATCCCTACATGCCCAACAAAAACATCATCCTGAGCAATTACTGGCAAATGGTGCGTTCGCAGATTATGCCGGCACGTTTCCGCGATGGGTTCGAGAAAGCTGTGCCGATGACAGCCAACCAAAAAACGGATGTGAACTTCCACCTGAATGATGTGCTGCACACCTTTAAAAAAGGCCACCGTATCATGATACAGGTACAAAGCACCTCGTTCCCGCTGTATGCGCGTAACCCGCAAAAATTTGTAGAGAACCCATACAAAGCCGCAGCAAGCGATTATCAAAAAGCAACCCACACGGTGTTTAACGATAGCTTTATTGATGTGGAGGTATTGAAATAGGGTTTAAGAGATTAGAGAATGGTGACTGGTTGCGCTATTTGATGATAAGCTTGTTGTTATTCTGAACCTGTATGTCAGTCTGAGCTTGTATGTCAGTCTGAGCTTGTCGAAGACTTAGTAAAGCGGCTAATGGTTCGACAGGCTCACCATGACAAGCTAAACAATATGTCAGTCTGAGCTTATATGTCAGTCTGAGCTTGTCGAAGACTTAGTAAGGCGACTAATGGTTCGACAGGCTCACCATGACAAGCTAAACAATATGTTATTCTGAACCTGTATGTCAGTCTGAGCTTGTCGAAGACCTGGTAAGGCGACTAATGGTTCGACAGGCTCACCATGACAAGCTAAACAATATGTTAGTCTAAGTCTGTATGTCAGTCTGAGCTTGTCGAAGACTTAGTAAAGCGGCTAATGGTTCGACAGGCTCACCATGACAAGCTAAACAATATGTTAGTCTGAGCTTGTCGAAGACCTGGTAAGGCGACTAATGGTTCGACAGGCTCACCATGACAAGCTAAACAATATGTTAGTCTGAGCTTGTATGTCAGTCTGAGCTTGTCGAAGACTTAGTAAAGCGGCTAATGGTTCGACAGGCTCACCATGACAAGCTAAAACAATATGTTAGTCTAAGCTTGTATGTCAGTCTGGGCTTGTCGAAGACTTGGTAAGGCAATAAAGGGCAGCAAATTAGATTAGGTAAATAATTATAATATGAAAATTAAAAGATCAATATACGTCATTATCCTCTTAGCAGGATTAATATCATCCGCTGCTAAGGCCCAGCTCGGCAACCATAAGGAAACTTTCACCCGTGCGGATACCCTGCGGGGCATGCTTACGCCCTTGCGTACCTGTTACGATATCAATTACTATCACCTGGATGTGAAGTTTGATATTGATAATAAATTCATTAGCGGTAATGTGCTTTTTAAATATACCGCCACGCAGGATTTTACCAAACTGCAGTTCGATCTGTTTTCGAACATGAAAGTTGAAAAGGTAGTTTATAAAGGTAAGGAAGTGCCTTACACCCGCGAGTTTAACGCAGTGTTTGTAACCTTCCCGCAAACGATAAAAAACGGCAGCAAGGATGAGTTTACGGTATTTTACTCGGGCAACCCAACCATTGCCAAACGCGCCCCCTGGGATGGTGGTGTGGAATACAATGTAGATTCGTTGGGGCATAAATGGGTATCTACCGCCTGCCAGGGTATGGGTGCCAGCGTGTGGTGGCCCACTAAAGACCACCAGGCCGATGAGGTGGATAGCGCCCTCATCAGCATCAGCGTACCTAACGGTTTAAAGGATGTAAGTAACGGCCGCCTGCGCAAGGTTACCAAACTAAAGGATGGTTACACCCGTTTCGATTGGTTTGTGGCTAACCCCATCAACAACTACAACATCGAAGCCAACATTGGCGACTATGTACATTATACCGATACCTACATGGGCGAAAAAGGCAAGCTAACCCTCGATTTTTGGCCATTGAGCTATAACCTGGAAAAAGCCAAAAAACAATGGGGCGCTAATACCAAACCCATGATCAAAGCTTTTGAACACTGGTTTGGCCCCTACCCTTTTTATGAAGATGGCTACAAACTGGTAGAGACCCATCACCTGGGTATGGAACACCAAAGCGGTACGGCCTATGGCAACCATTACCAAAACGGTTACCTGGGCCGCGACTTATCCGGCACGGGCTGGGGCTTAAAATGGGACTTTATTGTCATACATGAAAGCGGGCACGAGTGGTTCGCCAACAACATCACCTCTAAAGATCTGGCAGATATGTGGATCCACGAGAGTTTCACCAATTACAGCGAGTCCTTATTCATAGAAGATAACTGGGGCAAACAGGCCGGGCAGGAATATGTGCACGGCACCCGCCTGGGTATCCAAAATGACGGCCCCATCATCGGCCCGTACAATGTAAATAAGGAAGGATCGGGAGATATGTATTACAAAGGCGGCAACCTGCTCAATATGGTCCGTACCATCATCAATGATGATGAAAAATGGCGCGGCATCCTGCGCGGGCTAAACAAAACGTTTTATCACCAAACCGTTACCACAGAGCAGATAGTAGGTTACATTAATGAGCAAAGTGGCAAAAACCTAACCCCGGTTTTTGACCAGTACCTGAGGCACGCCAACATCCCAACATTAGAATTTATGACCATAAGCGGCAAATTAATGGTGAGATGGATAGCTGACGAAAGGGCGTTTAACATGCCGGTAAAAGTCCGTTTAAAGGGCGGCGAGTACCAGTTCATCACCCCAAAAACACGCTTTATGCCGCTTAATATAGAAGGCGCAACTAAAGATAACATAGAGGTAGATACCTTTAATTATTATATAGGTGTGTTGATGGATTAAGAGATACATATTTCCATATAATAAGCAAGGCCTTTCTTTTTGGAAAGGCCTTGCTTATATACCACCACGTCATTGAGGTACGAAGCAATCTCTTCACATGCAAAGCGGCATAACAAGTCGGGAGATGGCCTTAACCCCCCGCAATAACGTTTTTAATTTATTTTATATTTCATGCAACTAACCCCTATAAGGTGGCGTCTAATAACTAAACAAACACTATATAATAAACCCATCATGAAAACACTAAAAACATTTTTAATGGCTACTGTAATGATAGCTGCCACCGCCTTAGCCAAAGCCGATACCCAGGACCGCCATCTTACCGGCTTTAATGCCGTTAGCGTTGCCGGCTCGTACGACGTATTTATTACCCAGGGTTCCACAGAATCTGTAAAGGTGGATGCCCCTGCAAACGTTATCGATAAGATCTTAACCGAAGTGCAGGGTGGTGTATTAAGGATCTATACCAAAGAAGGCACCAACTGGAACTGGAACACCGGCAACAAAAAAATGATTATTTATGTATCTATTAAAGATATCAAATCGGTTAGCCTTGCCGGCTCGGGCGATGTGGTATTTAAGGATGGTTTACGTGCACCTTCATTAAAGATCAAGTTAACCGGCTCGGGCGATATCAGCGGCAAGGTTGAGGTTAAAAACCTGGAAAGCAGCATCGGTGGTTCGGGCGATATCACCTTATCCGGCCGTGCAGATAACTCTGTGGTTAGCGTAGTGGGTTCGGGCGATTTTACCGGTGAAAATTTAGTGACCGTTAACACCCAGGTTAAGGTTGCGGGTTCGGGCGATGCAACTGTTAATGCCAATGATAAGATCGATGCTTCGGTAGTAGGCTCGGGCGATGTACGTTATACCGGCGCTGCCAAAAACGTTTCCAGCTCAAAAGCAGGCAGTGGCAGTGTGAGCAGGATGTAAACCCTTTCAGGGTGAAAAAAGGGCGAAAAAAAGTAGTTTAAGGGCGATTTTTGCCCCACAAAAAAGGCTTCGGAAATCCCGAAGCCTTTTCCTTTTTTATATAGGTCAGCGTTATGCTAATTGTGTATCTAATTTACCGGCAAGTACTGATTTTGGTACAGCACCAATTTGTTTGTCAACAATTTCGCCGCCTTTAAAGTATAACAAAGCCGGGATGTTACGGATGCCGTACTTGGTTGATATACCCGGGTTATTGTCTACATTTACTTTACCTACAACGGCTTTGCCGTCGTATTCTTTAGCAATCTCTTCTACAACAGGGCCTACCATTCTACAAGGGCCACACCATTCTGCCCAAAAGTCTACCAGTACAGGTTTATCTGATTTAAGAACAAGTTCTTCGAAGTTTGCATCCGTTATTTCTAAAGCCATGATTTCTATTATTTAAATTTTGATGTACAAATATATACTATTCAAATAGCTTGCCACAAGTAGCTGCATGACAATGTGACAATTATATTATCAACATCTGCCTAATTACAAACGCATTATATTATTAATCACACGAAATTATTTTTAGTGCATATAAGCTTAGAGGTGCATTTGTAAGCCAATTACACCAAATACACACAAATTATGCTTAAAACAGATATGCCAAGGTTAAAAGAATATTAACATTCCGCAGATTTGACTAATATGCAATTTCATAACTACATATTAACTATTATGAAATGATAAAATTGTATTACATAATTATATATCACTTATTATATATTTGATTATACATAAACTTAATATTATCAGCCAATTAGCAAACTGCAGGATGTTAACGCGCAGATAAATCACCATTTACCAATTTTAACTTAAAAAAAATGAAAACAAACTTTAACCCCAAACATGGTTTGCGGATTGCAGCCTACATATGCGCAGTTTTTGCTGCAACCCTATTAAACAGTTGCCGTAAAGACAATGTTAGCCCACCAGAAAATGAAGATAGCAACGCTACGGATCGTAATCGTGTATCTGTTGAATCAACCGCAGGTTTTGGGAACGGAACCAACCTGCAGCCCTCTTATTATAACAATGGCAATCCAAATTTTGGGTGGTCGCTTATGAAGCAGCAAACCAAGATAAAAACCCTTAGAATTGAGATAGACCCAAGCCGGGTAAGCACAAGCACAGCCAAAGGCTGGATCACTCAGGCAAAAAGTAACGGCTACACATCCATCATCTGTACGTATCATAATTTTGGCGGATCTGACAATCTGAACGACCTGCTTACCGCTGCTAACTGGTGGAAAAACAATTATAACACCCTGGGCGGCGGGTTTACCATTAACTTGTGTAATGAGTGGGGCAGCCACAATATCAGCGCATCCACCTATGCCAGTTATTATAACCAGGCCATAGCAGTTGTACGCCAGGTTTACAGCGGCAATATCATTATTGATATCCCCGGTTACGGGCAGGAAACGCTTACTGCTTACAATGCCATTAAAACAAGCAGCCCTAAAATCACGGATGCCAAGATCATCCTGTCTACCCATATTTATCCGGGTAATTACAACCAGGGCCGCGGCCGTACTTTTCAGAAATCTGATCTGGACGACTTATCAAACACGGGTAAACCTGTTATAGTTGGTGAATTTGGTACCGGATCCGGCAGCTGCGACTGGTCGGGCTGCGTTGATTATGCAAAATCAAAAGGGTGGACAGTTTTATCCTGGTGCTGGAATGGGGATGGCAATAATCTTAATATGGTAAACCCATCATGGGCAACCAACCCTACCGCCACATCGTTTACAACAAACGCTTATTTTAATACCGTTTACGCTAAACTGTAAGCAGTACTACTTAATGCCGCCTAAACGAATCGTTTAGGCGGCATTTTTATGGTAACACATTAAATACTTAGCTTTACCATGCTGTGGAAATGAAATAAAATATCCAGAACAGTAATTGACTAAATACTCAATAAGTTGCACTACTCTTACACCAGCATCGCCGGTGCGTTCGTCAAGTTCAAGATCTCGGCCATCAGTTCATCACTTGGGCTTACTTTGTGTGTTTTGGATAACAGATCTACCTGCATCAATTCTTCACCACATTTTACCTTAAATTTCAACGAACAGTTTTTTGTTGGATATTGCTCGTTATTGGTACTGATGATCTGCTCCAGCCGCTCTACCAACTGCGTGTTAACCGCTTTCAGGTCAAGGCTAACGATGATGGATTTGGTAAGTTTGTCGCGCATTTCAGATAACAGGTCCATTACGGTAATGCGCAGGTCCCAGTTATCTTTCTGGCGAAATTTCTCTTCTATGGTTCCCTTAATATGCAGAAAATACCCATCTACCATCATATTGCGGAATTTCACATAGTCCTCGCCAAAAAATGCAAACTCGTAAGATTCGTTGTAATCCTCCAGCACAAAGGTACCGAACGGTTTCCCCATCTTGGTCATTTTATGCTGAACGTTGGCTACTAATCCCCCAATGCGGATCTCGCCGCGTTTACGCAGGTTAGCCAGGTTATTCATCACCTCCTCTCCTCCCTCGCCCGAACGTGCCTTCTGGATATCTTTCAGTTCGGAAATGGTAGTATTGCAATACCTTTCCATTTCCAGCTTAAAATTATCGAGCGGGTGGCCGGTAAGGTAAATACCTATCACTTCCTTTTCGTACTTCAGCTTCTCTATCAACGGCCATTCCTCTGCATCGGGCATGGCAGGTTCGGGTATGTAAGAAGCTACCGAACTGCCGAACAGCGAAGATTGCGAGCTGTTTTGCGTATTCTGATAATCGTTACCATATTTTATCAGGCGTTCTACCCCGCTTAAAATACCGTTTTCCGTTTTGGCAAAGAATTGCGCACGGTTTAATCCAAACCCGTCAAAAGCACCGCCATAAACCAAGTTTTCATAAGCCTTACGATTAACCGAACGCGTGTTGGAGCGCTGTGCAAAATCATAAACGGTTTTATAAGGCCCGCGTTCTTTACGTTCCTCAATAATACTTTCTACCGCTTTTTCGCCTACACCCTTCACTCCGGCCATCCCAAAGCGGATAACGCCCTTTTTGTTAGCGGTAAAGGCCATATCGCTTTCATTAATATCCGGCCCTAAAACCTCAACACCCATGCGGCGGCATTCCTCCATAAAAAAGGTTATCTTCTCCATGTTGTTTTGGTTGTTCAAAACCGCTGCCATATATTCTGCCGGGTAATGTGCTTTTAAATAGGCCGTTTGGTAAGCCACAAAAGCATAACAGGTAGAGTGCGATTTATTGAACGCGTACTGTGCAAAGGCTTTCCAGTCGGTCCATATTTTAGTCAGCTTATCTTTGGGGTGGCCTTTGGCTATGGCCCCATCCATAAACTGGGCTTCCATTTTATTCAGTACCTCTATCTGCTTTTTACCCATTGCCTTACGCAAAACGTCGGCATCACCTTTACTAAAGCCCGCCAGCTTTTGCGATAGAAGCATCACCTGCTCCTGGTACACGGTAATACCATAGGTTTCGCCCAGGTATTCTTCCATGTCGGCAAGGTCAAACACAATAGGCTCTAACCCGTGCTTACGTTTAATAAAGTTAGGGATATACTCTATCGGGCCAGGGCGGTACAGGGCATTCATGGCGATTAAGTCCTCAAACTTATCGGGTTTAAGATCGCGCAGGTACATTTGCATCCCATCACTTTCAAACTGGAAGGTACCGTTGGTATCGCCGCGCTGGTAAAGCTCATAAGTTTGCAAATCATCCAGCGGGATGTAATCTATATCGATATGTACATCATGGTTTTGCTTGATCAAGCGCAGGGCATCCTTAATAATAGTGAGCGTTTTTAGGCCCAAAAAGTCCATTTTTATAACGCCGGCATCCTCAATTACGCGCCCATCGTACTGGGTGACCAACAGGTCCGAATCCTTTGCCGTAGCAACAGGTACAATTTCTGTCAGATCGTACGGGGCAATAATGATACCCGCGGCATGCACACCCGTATTACGTACAGATCCTTCCAGCTTTTCGGCCTCGCGCAGTACCACGCCTTTCAAATCGGTAGACTTGTAGATGGTTTGCAGCTCGGGCACCTGCTCAATAGCCGTTTTCAAATTGATGCCCAGTGTATCGGGCACCAGCTTTTTCATGGCATTTACATCAGATAAAGGCATATCCAACACACGGCCCACATCCTGAATGCTGGTACGGGCAGCCATAGAGCCATAGGTAATGATCTGCGCTACCTGGTTTTTACCATATTTATCAACCACGTAATCAATCACCTTCTGGCGGCCGGCGTCGTCAAAATCCGTATCGATATCGGGCATGCTCTTCCTGTCGGGGTTCAGGAAACGCTCAAACAGCAGGTTATACTTTAGCGGATCGATATTGGTGATACCCGTACAATAAGCCACTACAGATCCCGCAGCCGAACCACGGCCCGGGCCTATAAATACCCCCATATCTCGGCCAGCCCGTATAAAATCGGCCACGATCAAAAAGTACCCCGCAAACCCCATGGTACGGATGGTGAACAGCTCGAAGTTGATACGTTCTTCCGCCTCGGGGCTGATATCTTTGTAACGCTCTTTGGCACCCATAAAGGTAAGGTGTTTCAGATATTCCCATTGGTTAAGGGTATCTGCATCGGGCGTCATGTCACTGTGGATCTTAAATTCCGGCGGGATAACGTAGTTAGGCAGTAGAATATCGCGCTTTAGTTTAAGCACATCTACCTTGTCAACAATCTCCTGCGTATTATCTAACGACTCAGGGATGTCATGGAACAGCTTGCCCATTTCCGCCTGCGTTTTAAAGTAAAACTGGTCGTTAGTAAAGCCAAAACGGTAACCTTTACCACCTTCTTCATCGGTAGCTATGGGGGTGCTTTGCAAATCGCCGGTGTTTACACACAGCAAAATATCGTGCGCGTTACTATCCTGCTGGTCTACATAGTGCGAATCGTTAGAACAGATAAATTTTACATTATACTTTTTGGCAAACTTCATCAGCACCGCATTTACCGTGTTTTGCTCGGGGATATCATGGCGCTGCATTTCTATATAGAAATCCTCACCAAAAAGGTCCAGCCACCATTTAAATTCAATTTCGGCGGCGGCCTCGCCATCCCGTAAAATTGCCTGCGGCACCGATGCGCCCAGGCAGCAAGTGGTAGCTATAATACCTTTATGATATTTTAGAATTAGTTCTTTATCTATACGCGGCCATTTACTGTAAAGCCCTTCCATATAACCTAACGAGCATAGCTTTATCAGGTTTTTATAGCCCTCGGCGTTTTTGGCCAGCATCAACTGGTGGTAACGCTTATCCTTTTTCTCTTTGGTAAACTGTTTAATGTGCCGGTCATCAACCACATAAAACTCGCAGCCTACAATAGGTTTTACATTATGTTTACCGGCCTCGGCCACAAATTTAAAAGCACCAAACATGTTACCATGGTCGGTAATAGCCAGGGCCTTCATCCCGTCAGCAGCTGCCTTTTTATATAACTTGGATATATCAGCGGCGCCGTCAAGTAACGAAAATTGGGTATGTACGTGTAAGTGCGAAAATTCGGGCATGGTAAAATCTGTATCAACTAATCCGGTGGATTACAAATTTATTAAAAAACAAAGTTGGAGCGTAGCAATGTTAATAAGTTATGGTTGCGGGATTGTCAAATAAAACAATTTGTAAATTTTGTATTACATCAAGTAAACAAGACTAATTTAAAGCCGTTTTTCCTAATAAGAAAAAACAATACTGCGCCAAAAAGTGTTACTTCGTTAGTATAAATAGGCTAAAATGATAGTTTATCATAAAACTATAAGTTGTAACCCTTAACCTCTACAAATTTGGAACGATTTGGACGTATAGCTCTTAAAACAATACTTTGGATAATTGCAAGCATCATATTTTTGGTGTTACTTGTGGTTATTTTAATACAGGTACCTGCCGTGCAAAATTTTGCGAAGGACAAGGCTGTTACCTTTCTGCAAAACAAGATCCACACCAAAGTAGAGATAGGCCACATTAGCCTGGGCCTGCCCAAATTGCTTGTGCTTGAGGATGTTTATTTTGAAGACCAAAAGAAAGATACCCTGATAGCCGGCGACAAACTGAAGGTAGATATTACGCTGATGAAACTACTTAAAAACAAAGTAGAGATCAACGAAATAAATCTGGAGGGTATTACCGCCAATGTTAGCCGCGGGCCGGATAGCCTTTTTAATTTCGATTACATTATTAAGGCCTTTGCAGGCGAGCAGAAAAAAGAAGTTAAGCCCGAGGACACCACTTCTACCATGAAATTTTCGGTAGATAAGATCATACTGGACAGGATCAATATCAAGTATAAAGACGCAAGTACCGGCAACGATGTTAAATTTTTGCTGGGCCATTTTGATACCCGCATTACAGATTTTGATTTGGATAAGATGAAATTCACTATCCCTAAAATTAATTTGAGCGGGGTAAATGCAAAGATCCTTCAAACCCCTGCAGGTTCTTCTATCCAACAAGCCGCAACAATTGATACGGCCACCAAGCCATTAAACATGGACCTGAGCCTGGGCGAAATAAACGTAGATAAGGTTAAGGTAGATTACAAAAGTACCGAAATGGCCGCCAAGGTAAACTTGGGCAAGTTTGTGGTGAACATGGATAAGATAGACATGAAAAACCAGCATGTAGGCGTTAAATCCATTGTATTAGATAACACCGATGCGGGCTTAACCTTTGCCAAACCAACTACTGTAGCCAAAGCTGTAGATAAAACCATTAAAAAGATAGACACCCTTACCTCTGCCACACAGGCTAAAGGGTGGACAGCCAGCTTGGGTAAGATCACCTTAACTAACGATAATATTAAATTTGATAACGATGCGCAAAAGCCAATTGCCCGCGGGTTAGATTTTGCGCACATGAACATTAAAAACCTGAATGCCGATGTTCAGGACCTTTCTTACACGCCGGATAGCTTATCAGGTAAAGTAAATGCATTCACGTTTGCAGAAAAAAGCGGTTTAAAGATCAATAAGTTCCACACGGCATTTTTCTATGGCCCTAAAAACGCTTACCTCAAGAACCTGCTGGTAGAAACACCCACATCTGTTATTCAAAAAGATCTGCAGGTGGGCTATCCGTCTATAGAATCGTTAACCAAAAACCTGGGCAAACTCAGCATCAACGCCAATTTAGATGGCAGCAGGTTAGGCCTACGCGATGTACTATTGCTGATGCCGGCAATGGCATCTATGGAGCCGTTTAAATCATCGCCAAACGCTATTATTAAAATAAATGGCAGGGTTAACGGTACGGTTGATAACCTACGTATCCCTAATATCGAGATAAGCGGTTTTGGTAATACCTATGTTAAAGCTTCTGCCAGTATGCGCGGGATGCCCGATGTAGAAAAAGCTTATTTTGACCTTAATATAAACGATTTCCGTACTACACGTAATGATATTGCCCGCCTGGTTCCGAAAGGCACCATTCCGCCAAATGTGAGCATTCCGGAAAACATGAACCTGAAAGGCACTTTTAAAGGGGGCATCAAAACCTTTAATACCAACATGGCCCTGCGCAGCAGCTATGGCGCGGTTGACCTGGTAGCAGCCATGAAGAGCGGCAAACATAAAGGCAGCGAAACCTATACAGCCAATATCAAAGCCAACAACCTGAATGTGGGTGCATTAACCAAACAACCACAGATGGTTGGCTTTGTAACCATGCGTGCTAACATCAGCGGTACCGGGCTCGACCCTAAAACCGCCAGCCTTAAATTTAACGGCGATGTTACAAGCGCTAATGTTAAGGGTTACACCTACCGCAATCTGATAATGAATGGTACTGCCCGCAACGGTGCCTACGTAGCCAAAGCCCGGATGAAAGACCCTAACATCAACTTTACGCTGGATGCAAAGGCTAACATGAATAAAAAGTATCCATCGGTTAACGCAACGCTTTTGGTGGATAGTATTGATCTGCAAAAACTGAATTTCAGTAAAGACCCCATGCGTTTTCACGGCAAGATAGTTGCCGATGTACCAACTGCCGACCCGGATTATCTGAACGCCAACATACTGGCAACCGACCTGCTGGTAGTTAATAAGGGCGACCGTATTGCATTAGATAGCGTAAACCTCATCTCAACCGCCACTGCCGACAGCAGCACCCTGCGTTTAAAAACACCTATGTTTTATGCGCACATGGCAGGTAAATACAAGCTAACCCAAATTGCACCCGCCATACAGGATGTGATCAACAAATATTACGATATGAATTTGGCAGCAGGCACTAAAGCCGGGCCAAAGGTTAAATACTCGCCGCAGCATTTTACGTTTGATGCCCGATTTGTTAAAACGCCGTTGGTTAGCAAATTTGCCCCCGACCTGAAACAGCTTGACCCTGTTATATTTAACGGTCGGTTTAACAGTGAGGCCGGCGAGTTGGTTGTTAACGGCTCTTCGCCACGTATTATTTATGGCACCAATACGGTTAACAATTTTAAACTGGCCATTAATACAGGCAATAATTCGCTTAACTATGCCTTAACTGTCGACGAGATCAAAGTAGGTTCTTCGCTCGATCTGTTGTTCCCAAGTGTTACAGGGGCGGCCCAAAACAATAAGCTGGGCATTAACCTGCAGGTACGCGATAAATTAAGAAAGGAACGTTACCGCATAGCCGGCGAATTTAGCGCCCTCCCCGGCGAATACCAGTTCAGTTTTCTGCAAAACGGCTTGCTGCTTGATTATACCCCGTGGTCGGTTAGTGCAGACAATGCCCTGCAATTTGGCACTAAAGGTATCCTTGCCCGCAACTTTGCCATTACAAACAGCAACCAGGTGCTTAGTGCCAATAGTTCGGGCGGTATGAATTCCCCCATCACTGTTGATTTTAAAAACTTTAAGATAGAAACACTAACCAAACTGGCCAAACAGGATTCTTTACTTATAGGCGGCACTATTAACGGTAATGCGGTGGTTAGCAATTTCCAGAAATCGCCGGTATTTACCTCGGCTATCAACGTAAGCGATTTTAGCTTTAGAGGCGACACCGTGGGTAACATAGCTGTAAAGGTAAATAACCAAACCGCAAATGCCTATGCAGCCGAAATGAGCATTACCGGCCGTGGTAACCAGGTAGATCTGAACGGCTTTTATTACACATCACCATCCAGCAGGTTTGATATGAACCTGAATATTGTTAAACTAAGCATGCAAAGCATCCAGGGCTTCAGCTTTGGCTCTATCCGCAACGCTACCGGAGACATTACCGGCCAGTTAAAAATAACCGGCACAACGGCTGCACCGGCCATCAGGGGTAATATAAACTTTAACAAGGTAGGCTTTAACGTATCTATGCTTAACTCTTACTTTACTATGCCGCAGGAAAGTATTACGTTTAATGACGAGGGGATCCGTTTTAACGATTTCACGCTGGTGGATTCTACCAACAGCAAAGCAATTATCACAGGATCTATCTATACTAAAACCTACACCGATTTTAAATTCGGCATGAACATCCGTGCAGATAATTTCAGGATGATCAATTCTACCAAGGCAGATAACCAATTATTTTATGGCAAGCTGTTTATGGATGCCAATATTAAAATACGGGGCGACATGGCCAAGCCGGTTGTGGATGCAACCCTCACCGTAAACGAAAAAACAGATATGACCTTTGTACTGCCAACTGCAGACCCGGGTGTGGAAGACCGCAAAGGCGTGGTAGAATTTTATGATGCCAGCGCACCGAAAATGGATTCGATATTGCTGGCAAAACAGCTGGACTCGTTGAAACAATCAGAAATTACCGGCCTGGATGTAAACGCCACTGTAAATATCGATAAGAATGCCAACTTTACCATTGTAGTTGATGAACGTAACGGCGATGTTGTACACCTGAAAGGCGAGGCACATTTAAGCGGTGGCATAGACCCAAGCGGCAAAACCAGCCTTACCGGTACCTATATAGTAAACCAGGGCTCGTACAACTTATCCTATGCCACGGTATCGCGTAAATTCAACTTTAAACAAGGTAGCACCATCACCTGGACAGGCGACCCTACCAGTGCTAATATAGATCTTACCGCTATTTACGTAGCCAATGTACCACCGATAGACCTGGTTGCTAACCAGCTTACCGATCAAAACTCTACCCAGTACAAGCAAAAGCTGCCGTTTAACGTGAACCTGAACTTACGGAACGAACTGCTTAAACCAAACATCAGTTTTGATATTACCCTGCCGGATAGTAACTATAACGTGGCTGCCGAAGTAACTAACACCGTTGAAGCGCGCCTTGCCCAGGTTAGGCAGGATCCTAACGAACTGAACAAACAGGTACTGGGCGTTTTAGTACTGGGCCACTTTATTGGCGATAACCCGCTGCAAAGCCAGGGCGGTAATGCAGGTGTGGAAGGCGCTATCCGTAACAGCGTAAGCGGCTTGCTTACCGATCAGCTGAATAACCTGGCCGGCGACCTGATAACCGGGGTAGACCTTAACTTTGGCGTTACATCCGGCGAAGATTATTCATCCGGCACGGCAACCAACCGGACAGACCTGAATATAGGGCTCTCCAAACGATTCCTGAACGACAGGCTGACCGTTAGCGTAGGCAATAACTTTAATATCGAAGGTGCACAGGCCGGGCAAAAAACATCAAACATTGCGGGTAACGTATCGGTTAATTACAAACTGAGTAAAGACGGCCGCTACACCCTGCGCGCATACCGTAAAGACGAATTTGTGGTGATACAGGGCCAGATAGTGGAAACCGGCGTTGGTTTTGCGCTAACGGTAGACTATAACCGCTTCCGCGAGATCTTCCGCAAACGTACCGAAGAAGAAAAAGCCATGCGTAAACGCTACCGGGAAGAGCAAAAGCGGAAAGAAGAACAGGAAAAAGCGTCGCAGCAAAAAGAAAAAGAGGAAAGAACCAAGACCCAGACCACAACTTTATGATCAAACGTATAATATATTTATTGTTACTTGCGGTATTGTTAAATGCCTGCAGCACTACTAAATACCTTGCCCCCGGCCAAAAGCTATATACCGGCGGCACTGTTAAAGTTGATGATAAAGTGATATCCAAAGGCGATGCTAAAGCCTTAAGTTCTGAACTTAAAACCTATATCAGGCCAAAGCCCAACTCGTCTTTACTGGGCATGAGGATAAAGCTGTGGCTGTACTACAAAACTAAAGCCCGTAAAGGCTTCATTCAAAAATTCCTGAGTAAGTATGGCGAGCCACCGGTATTGGTTAGCCAGGTAAACCTGGCCAAAAACAGCGAGATCATGCAAAACCGGTTGCAGAACATCAGCTATTTTCAGGCTACCGTAAGCGGTGATACCATTGGTAAAGAAAAAACTGCCAAAGCGGTATTTACTGCGTTACCCGGCCCGTCATATACCATCCGTAACATCACATTTCCGGGTGCTACAGATAACAGCCTGGATACCGCCGTTAAAGGTACCATGAAACAAACCCTGCTTAAAAAAGGTGACAAATATAATCTGGATGTGATCAAAAACGAACGCATCCGCATAGATACCCGTTTAAAGGAAGAAGGCTTTTTTTACTTTGCGCCCGAGCAGCTGATCGTAAGGGTTGACAGTACCATTGAAAACCACCAGGTGGATATGACGGTAAGGATAAAACCTGAAACGCCGGACAGGGCACGCGAAATTTATACCGTGCGTAATATTTATGTGTATCCAAACTATTCGTTAAGAGATACCTCGCTAAAGTTAGACCAGGCGGCCCCCTACCGCTGGTATAATATTATCGACCCCAGAAAAACCGTAAGGCCTTATCTTTTTGCCAATACTGTTTTACTGCACCCGAATGATGCTTACAGCCGCACCATACACAATAACTCGTTGAACAGGTTTATTAATTTGGGCCCCTACAGATATGTAAAAACCAAGTTTGAAGATGTAACCCCCGATTCGCCCAAGCTGGATATTTACTACTTTTTAACCCCATACAAGCGCAAATCTTTACAGGCAGAGATTATTGGCCGTACCACATCGGCCAACTATACCGGTACGCAATTAAATTTAAGCTGGCGAAACAGAAATGCCTTTAAAGGCGGTGAATTGCTTACCGTTACCTTATTTGGTAGCACAGATATACAGGTAGGTGGCCAAAATAATGGCTTTAACGTTTACCAATATGGTGTACAAACCAGCCTGTCGTGGCCGCGGCTGATCCCATTCAATATCAAATCATCCAATGCTTATATCCCCCGTACGGTTTTAACATTAGGCTATACCTCTGTAGTAAGAGAAAAGCTGTATTCGTTAAACTCCTTCAACGGGTCATTCGGTTACCAGTTTAAAAGCGATGAGCATAAACTGCACGAGTTAAATATACTGGAAGCTATGTTTGTTAAGCCCCGTAACGTACAACAGCTTTATACAGATAGTATTAAAAAATCCTCAAATCCATCACTTAAACACGTAATTGACCCACAATTTACTTTGGGCCCAAGCTATGCATACACTTATGATAATACTACCGAAGATTACCGCACCAACAGCCTTTACTTTCGAGGTAAACTAAGTTTATCAAATAATCTTTATGGTTTATTAAGCGGTGCAGATACGCTTGGCGGCAAGGCAAAAACTTTGTTCGGTACAATTTTCAATCAGTATATTAAAGCAGAGAGCGAGATTAGGCTTTTCCATAAACTGAGTGCCAATACCAAAATTGCCACGCGTTTACTGGCAGGTGTGGGTTTACCTTACGGCAACTCTACCATTTTACCCTATAACCAGCAGTTTTTTATTGGTGGGCCTAATAGTTTAAGGGGCTTCAGGCCACGCTCGATTGGCCCGGGCACGGTTGACCCTACCCCATTAAGCGGTAACGGTTTTATTGCCGACCAAAGCGGTGACATTAAACTGGAAGCTAACATAGAGTTGCGCCAAAAGCTGTTCAGCATTGTTTACGGTGCTTTGTTTGCCGATGCCGGTAACATCTGGAACGCTAAACCGCACCAGCCGGGCGGTACTTTTGGCCCCAATTTTTTAACCCAGATGGCAGTAGATGCGGGCTTTGGTTTAAGGTTTGATGCTTCGATACTGGTGTTACGTACCGATTTGGGTTTCCCGCTTATTAAACCATATACACCTGCCGGCGGTACCAGATCTATCACCCCGAGCTTTAAAAATGCCATTTTTAACATTGCTATCGGTTACCCGTTTTAATAGTAGTTTATTTATTTTGTACTCGTATTACGCAATGCCATCGGGTTGCCCCAAAAAATGACTAAAAGAACTATAACCGTTCCGCTCCATATTATTGATCTGCATGGCGATGGCTTTCATCCTGTACTGGATATCATGGTGTTTGGCAAACCGTTTAAGGTGGTGCTGGATACCGGCGCATCGCGCACCGCATTTGACCATGATCTGTTGGTACAGGCTAATGAGCAAGCTGCAATAGTAGCAAGCGAGCGGCTTTCTACCGGGCTGGGCACCAATACAATGCAGTCGTCAACCGCTGTAATCGAAAACATCCGCATGGGCGAAATGCTGATCCCGGAACTGGAAGTTGCCGTGCTTGACCTATCCACCATCAATATTGCCTATCGTGAAATGGGCCACCCCGAGGTATTAGGTGTTTTAGGCAGCGATATATTAATGAAATATAACGCTGTAATAGATTTTGGAAAGAAGGTTTTAAAGTTAAAGTAAACAAAAAACCCTGCTTATTCAGCAGGGCTATATTGAAATTAAAACATACATCTACATATTTAAAATACGCAAATCCGTACATCAATTATGTGTCTATCCGCGCATAACGTGCATTTTTCTCAATAAACTCACGGCGTGGGGCAACCTCATCACCCATCAGCATAGAGAAGGTATGGTCGCATTCGGCAGCATTATCAATGCTTACCTTTTTAAGGGTGCGGTTAGCCGGGTTCATAGTGGTTTCCCATAATTGCTCGGCGTTCATCTCTCCCAAACCTTTGTAACGCTGTATATGCACACTATCTTCTTTACCGGCACCTTTTAAGCGCTGCACGGCAACATCACGCTGCTCATCGTTCCAGCAATACTCAAATTCTTTACCTTTTTTAACCTGATACAGTGGCGGCGATGCAATATAAACATAACCAAACTCTACCAGCTCTTTCATATAACGGAAGAAGAAGGTAAGGATAAGCGTAGTAATGTGCGACCCATCCACATCGGCATCCGTCATAATCACAATTTTGTGGTAGCGCAGTTTGGTAAGATTTAAGGCCTTGGCATCTTCGGGCGTGCCGATGCTTACACCTAAACCGGTAAACATATTCTTTATTTCTTCATTCTCGTAGATCTTATGCTCCATGGCTTTTTCCACGTTCAGGATCTTACCACGTAGTGGTAGGATAGCCTGAAACTCGCGGTCGCGGCCCTGCTTGGCGGTACCACCCGCCGAGTCGCCCTCTACCAGGTACAATTCGCATAATTTGGGATCGCTGTTGGCACAATCAGACAGTTTACCCGGCAAACCCGAACCGCTCATGACGCTTTTACGCTGTACCATTTCGCGCGCTTTACGTGCAGCAGCGCGGGCAGTAGCAGCCAATATAACCTTCTGAACGATCATCTTAGCCTCTCTTGGGTTTTCTTCCAGGTAATTACCTAAAATCTCGCCTACGGCAACGTTAACCGCGCCACTTACCTCGCTGTTACCCAGTTTGGTTTTGGTTTGGCCTTCAAACTGCGGCTCCTGCACTTTTACAGATATTACAGCCGTTAAACCTTCGCGGAAGTCATCCCCGGTTACATCAACCTTAACATTTTTTAGCAGACCCTCTTTATCGGCATAAGCTTTAAGCGTACGGGTTAAACCCATCCTAAAACCGGCTACGTGCGTACCGCCTTCTATGGTATTAATGTTGTTTACATACGAGTGCACATTCTCTGAATACGTATCGTTATACTGAAAAGCCAGCTCGACTGGGATCCCCTGTTTAATTCCCTCTAAATATATCGGATCCGAGATAATCGCTACACGGGTGCCATCCAGGTATTTAACAAATTCACGCAATCCGCCTTCAGAGAAAAACTCTTCTACGATAAATGAGCCATCGTCATTTGTCTCGCGCTCATCTGTTAAGGTTAAACGGATGCCTTTATTTAAAAATGCCAGTTCGCGTAAGCGGGTAGCCAGGGTTTCAAACTTATACTCGGTAGTGGTAGTAAAGATCTCCGCATCCGGCTGAAAAGTTTGGATAGTACCCGTTTGGTCAGACACCCCGATCTCTTTTACCGGGAACAGGGGTTTACCACGTTCATATTCTTGTGTAAAGATCTTTCCCTCGCGGTGTACAACGGTTTTAACATGTATAGATAGTGCATTAACACAACTTACCCCCACACCGTGCAAACCACCGGATACCTTGTAGGTATCCTTATCAAATTTACCGCCTGCGTGCAGCACGGTCATTACAATTTCTAATGCTGATTTTTGCTCTTTGGTGTTGATACCCGTTGGGATACCACGGCCGTTATCTTTAACCGTGATAGAATTGCCTTTATGGATCGTGACATTGATGGTATCGCAATACCCGGCAAGCGCCTCATCTATGGAGTTGTCAACCACCTCGTAAACCAGGTGATGGAGGCCTTTAACGCCTGTATCACCAATGTACATGGAAGGCCTTTTCCTTACAGCTTCCAGGCCTTCTAAAACCTGAATATTATCTGCTGAATAATTTGATTTATCCTGAATTTCTTCGCTCATAATTGATTAAAACAATAACCCTCAAATTTACGTTTTTTGCGCCATATTAAGCTTAACAATGTGCAACATAAGTACAATTGTGGATAAATATGACCCGTAATAAACATCCTTAATTAATGGTTAGGAAACTTGTGACGAAAGATTATATTTGTCAAAATTTTTTAAGATAAACACAATTAAAATGAAGGCATCAATTGTTACAAAATCAGTATTGGCATTATTAATTGCTGCAGGTGTATCTGCTTGTAACCAAAATAAAACAGAAACCAAACCGGCTGCTGCTGCAAGCACCGCAGGTACCACTGCCGCTACCCCCGAAATTGTTTACATTAACCAGGACTCGTTAGTAAGCAAGTACGATTATATTAAGGATATGGACAAACGCCTGGGAGATAAAAGCAAAGCTGCGCAAAGTGATGTACAAACGCGCCAGCAGGCTATACAACGCGAGGTTGCAGAATACCAGAAAGGTGCCGCTACTATGAGTGCCGACCAGCGCCAGGCTACCGAGCAACGTTTACAGCGTAAAGGACAGGAGTTTCAGCAATATCAGCAAAATGCAGGTGCGCAGGTGCAAAGCGACCAGATGAACGAGCAAACCAAACTTTACGAAAAACTGGTAGATTTTACCAAAGCTTACGCTAAAGAAAAGGGTTACAAAATGATACTTACCTACCAAAAAGGTAACGCAACCGTACTTTACGGCGACCCAAGCCTTGATGTAACGAATGATGTGATTAAAAGATTAAACGACGCTTACACTAAAGACAAAAAATAATATATTAATGTGCTGATGCGTATATGCTGATGTGCAGACTTAGTATTATTAAAAAAACCCCTGCTTAGTAGCTGGGGTTTTTTTAATTTAGAACGATATGGAAAATAAAGGAACTGAAAAATTCATGCAAATGGCAATTGAGTTGTCTGAATACAATGTTAAACAGGGTTTGGGTGGCCCTTTTGGGGCGGTAATTGTTAAAGGTGGTATGGTGATAGCCCGTAGCGCCAACCGCGTTGTACCTACAAATGACCCAACCGCGCATGCCGAAGTATCTGTTATTAGGTTGGCTTGCCAGGAACTGGGCACCTACAACCTGGAGGGATGCGAAATTTACACCAGCTGCGAACCCTGCCCTATGTGCCTGGGCGCCATATACTGGGCACGAATAGATAAAATATATTTTGCCAATACCAAAAAGGATGCTGCTGATATTGGTTTCGACGATCATTTTATTTATGATGAACTTGCACTGCCTATGGAAAAACGCAAACTTCCATTTGTACAAATGATGCATAACGAAGCCTTTGCTATATTTAAGCAATGGGAAATATCAGACGAGAAAGATAATTATTAAACTACAAAACCATTTTATCTTTCATCCTACCAGTCCTATCCACTGGCAGTCCTCAAAATCGGTAAGCATGTGGAATAACAGGCCGACACCCAGTATCCTTGTTTTAGGGAAAAACAATAACACTACATACACGCCTACAGCATAATATGAGTGTAAAGGATGGAAACCCACACTACACCGCATAGGATCAAATATAGGTTTAGCTAACAGGTGGTCGGCATCAACTAACATGGTAGCTATCATTATCAGCCATGCTTTTTGCCACCTGTCTCTAAAAAAAATATAAGCCAGCAAGCCCGGCGCAGCAAAGTGCAGCCCGTAATGCAATACGGGCCGCAGCGCCGTTAAAAAGGCAAAATTTTGCATTGATGATAAAAGCTTGCCGATACTACTTTAGTTGATGAGTGATTTGATCAGCTCTTCCAGATCTTTTAAGTAAAGCATATTAGGGCCGTCGCTAAGGGCATTGTCCGGGTCTGGATGTGTTTCTATAAAATAGCCGCTGGCGCCAAATGCTTTGGCAGCATGTGCCATATTAGGCACAAATTTACGGTCGCCCCCGGTTTTGCCTCCTGCACCTCCCGGCCGTTGTACCGAATGGGTGCAATCCATACATACCGGGTAACCAAATTCTTTCATGTCATAAATATTCCTGAAATCGACCACCAGGTTGTTATAACCGAAAGAATTGCCACGCTCGGTAAGTATTACCTGGTTGTTACCTGCATCTTTAACCTTTTGCGCCGGATAAAACATATCCTGCCCGGATAAGAACTGGGCCTTTTTAACATTAACTATCTTGCCTGTTTCGGCTGCGGCAATCAGCAAGTCTGTCTGCCTGCATAAAAATGCCGGGATCTGTAAAATATCCACCACTTCGGCACAAGCCGCCGCCTGGAATGGCTCATGGATATCTGTAGTAACGGGCAGGCTGAATTTTTCTTTAACCTTGTTCAGCATCTCCATCCCCTTGGCTAAACCGGGGCCACGGTATGCATGTGCGCTGGTACGGTTAGCCTTATCAAACGATGATTTAAATACTACGGTTACCGGGTATCTACTGCCAATTTCGGCAACCTTTTCGGCCACGGTGTAAAGCAGTTCCTGGTTCTCCATAACGCATGGGCCAACAATAAAAAAAGGTTTTTGGGTAATATCATTATATAGTGCCATTCTGTTCTATTTTTTTCCGTGCAAGCAGTAAGTCTTCCGGGGTATCTATTCCCTTCTCTATACCTTTTACTTCAATCATTTTAATTTTATATCCGTTCTCTATCGCTCTTAACTGCTCCAGTTTTTCTGTACTTTCTAAAAAAGAAACGGGCATCGTGATAAACTTTTTAAGGAAAGATGCCCTATAGGCATAAACGCCCATATGCTTTTTATAAGCTGATGTTTCTTCCACCTCTGCATCCCGAGAAAAGGGAATGGCGTATCTGGAAAAGTAAATAGCATTACTATTTACATCTGTAACCACCTTTACCAGGTTGGGGTTATTTAATTCCCCGTTGTTTTGTACCGGCGCGCAAACACTGGCCATAACGGCATCACTTTGCTGTAGTGCAGTTATCAGGCGGTCAATAATCCCGGCATCAAAGAATGGCTCATCGCCCTGCACATTTATTACCATATCGCAGGCAATAGTTTCAATCACCTCGGCAATACGGTCGGTACCGCTGGGATGCTCTTCTTTGGTCATGATAACGTTTGGGGTAAAAGCCTTGCACACATCAAAAACCTCATTGCTGTCTGCAGCTATCCAGATCTGGTGATGGAGGGTAGCTTTTTGGCAAGCCTCATAAACACGCTGTATCACCGGTTTACCGCCCAAATCTAAAAGCACCTTACGCGGCAGCCGGGTAGATTTTAAACGTGCGGGTATAACAATAATTACCTTCATTTTGCTACGCCTGATTAAAGATCTGATAAACGCCTGTAAGTACCTTGGCATCATTATGTACCAGCAAGGTGGTTATTTTATGCTTCATCATCAGTTCCTCGGCATCGTAAACCAATTCATGCTCATTAATACTCATAGGGTTAGGGTTCATCAGGCTGGTAATTGGCAGGTGATAAATGTCATCGTACTTCACCAGGCCGCGGCGCAGGTCACCATCTGTTATGATACCGTGTACCTTGCCGGATGTACCTACAATAACCATCCCTAATTTACCTTCGCTCATTTGCAGTACCAGCTGTGTGAATGTGGCATCGGTATCAATAAACGGAAGCTTATCTGTACGCATCAGATCCTTAACCCTTACCAGCAGCTTGCGGCCAAGCCTGCCGCCGGGGTGGAAACGGGCAAAATCTGCCGGAGAAAAATCTCTTGCAGTCATTAACGCCACGGCAAGCGCATCACCCATAACCAGCGTAGCTGTGGTAGACGATGTAGGGGCTAACTCTAAAGGGCATGCCTCCTGCTTAACGCAAACGCTTAAATGATAGGTTGCATTTTTGGCCAGCGTAGACAGCGGGTTGCCGGTGATTGCTATAAAAGTATTTTTATTGTATTGTAGATACGGGACTATTTTAAGCACTTCTTCGGTCTCGCCGGAATAAGACACCAATAGTACCACATCACTGGCGCTTATCATACCCAGGTCTCCGTGAAAAGCTTCGGCAGGGTGCATAAAAAAGCTGGGGGTACCGGTGCTGGTGAATGTAGCCGAGATCTTTTTAGCGATATGGCCGGATTTACCCATACCACAAACCACCAGCTTACCAGCTGATCTTAATATGGCATCAACGGCAAGGCTAAATTCATCATCAATCATCAATGCCACATACTGCAAGGATGCAATCTCTATATCAAATACTTTTTGGGCAATACTCTTCATAAGCTGCAAAAGCTCGGGCCATTATTTGGTATTGCAATAATAGGCAATAAAATCAGATAAGATAAATGACCTGTATGTGCTGAAACCACAAACATCAGGCAAAAGCGGTTATTAGTGTATTTACTAATCCTGCAGCACCCGTAACTTTTTCGTATCTATCTTTATACTTTCTAAACGTTTACCGTCCAGATTTTCAAATTTTGAATTTTTACTGATAAACTCGGGTACAATGGCTTTCATCTTATGAACAACAGCTGTTTCATTGTCCTTTTCATTTAAGGATATCAACTCCTTAATATCATCGGCAACCTGTTTATAAGCATAAGTTATTACCTGCGATATTTTAATTTTTTCGTGATGGGTAGCCATAGTGCTTTCACCATCGTTAAGCAACTCTTCGTATAACTTTTCGCCCGGGCGCAGTCCGCTGTAAACTATCTTAATATCCCTGTCTGGCTGTAAACCGGCCAGTTTAATCATTTTAAGCGCCAGGTCAACTATACGTACAGGTTCGCCCATGTCAAAAATAAATATTTCGCCGCCGCTGCCCATTGTACCCGCTTCTAACACCAGATGCACGGCCTCGGGTATGGTCATAAAATACCGGGTAATCTCCGGGTGGGTTACCGTTATAGGGCCGCCTTTTTGAATCTGCGCCCTAAAACGCGGTATAACCGAACCGTTAGACCCTAATACGTTACCAAAGCGGGTGGTAATAAAGCAGGTATGCTTATTCTCGGGGCTGTTTTTAAGCGATTGGATGTAGATCTCGGCAATACGCTTGGTTGCGCCCATAATATTTGTAGGGTTTACAGCCTTATCTGTTGATACCATTACAAACTTATTTGCACCGAATGCAAGGGATAGGTCGGCAATATTTTTTGTGCCCAGCACATTAGCTCTTATTGCTTCTGAAGGGTTTTCTTCCATCATTGGCACATGCTTATAGGCAGCGGCATGATACACAACTTCGGGCCGGTAATCTGCAAATAATTTATGCATGCGATGGTAGTTACGAATATCGCCAATAAATATTTTAATGGGTATTTGCGCATATTTTTCTTCCACCTCTAAACGAATCTCATGCAGCGGAGATTCGGCCTGGTCGCAAAGTATAACCATTGCAGGATTATACTGCAATACTTGCTGAACGATTTCGGACCCGATAGACCCGGCAGCGCCTGTAACCAAAACCCGTTTGCCCTGCAGATCCTGAGAAATGCGGGTAGTATCAATCTGGATGGTTTTACGTTGCAGCAGGTCTTCTATTTTAAGATCTTTTATTTGCTGCATGTTTAGCTTACCGTATATCCACTGATCTGACGGCGGCACGGTAAGTACCTGTATGCCTAATGCAAGGCATGCCTCAAGCGCCGTTTTTTTAGATTGCTCATCCAGATGATGGTTCATGATGATCATCTTATCAATAGAGCGTTTTTGTTTCAGTTTGGCAAGTTTATTTATATCATATACCCGTACTTGCTGTATCTCTTTATTTATCTTGCTGTTATCGGCATCAACAAAGCCAACTATAACAAAATTAGTTTTAGCGCTTGCCTCTAAAGCCTGCTTAACCAACACCGCGCTGGTATCTGACCCATAGATAAGCACCGATGTTTTTTTGGAACTGGAATAATTGTTAAGATAGTTAAAAGCACTTTTTACGGCGCTTCGCAGCAAAATAAGCAACGTGCTCGACAGGGAGAAATTTACCAGTAATACCAGATCAATAGTGGCAGCATTAATGTGCAAATTTGGCCTTATCCACAATGTAATAACAATTAAATATGCCAAACTACTTATAAATACCGAGCCGAAAATACGCAGCACATCGCGGGTATTTGAGTAGCGGATAAGCCCTGTATGGATACGCATCAGGTACATAACTATTGCAGTTATGATACAATATACCCCTGTATAAATAAAAAAGTACCCTCTTAATATATTGGCAAATTCAAAACGATTTACAATAAGGTATGATGATGCAAAAGACCATGTTACAATTACAAAGTCTAATAACATGATTATCCACCTGGGTACTACCTTACTAAAAAGTAAATATTTTTTCATGGGCATTTGATGTAAGCAGATGACGCAAAGCTAAATTTTTCAACTTTTACTGATATGCCTGGTTTGGGGGCATACTTACATCGTTAAATTACAATGTATGTATCAGTTATCATTTCTGTTTATAATTCAATAACATTGATGACAACAGGCTAATCATTATGCCTGTAATCTTCATTTTATTATACTTTAATTACCATGCTGATGTAAATGCACAGTAACTAAACGTCACAACACAATCGGGGGAAATTTGTTATTAACCTTACAAATATAATAATTACTGTTAAAATTAAAATAGATATTTCTATGTATTTTGATAGCTAAAAAAGATATCTTACTAATAATGAAATTAATAGCCTCTATTTACCAATACTTGCATATGGTTTGGTATGCCAGATGACAGGTAACACTTTAGCAGGTCATTTAATTTTTTCATCCCCAGTTCCATCCCGTTATTGGTATAGCCAGAAATGTGGGGTGTTAAAAACAATCCTTGTTTACCCCATAGTCCCGATTCTGCAGGCAATGGTTCAGTATCATGAACATCCAGAATGGCAGCTCTTATTACACCGTTATCCAATGCTAATAAAAGAGCATTCATATCCACCATTTCTGCACGGGAAATATTGATCAGAACCGGCTTTTGAGTAAACAGGTTAAAAAAGTCACTGTTAAGTGTTTTACGCGTTTTGGCAGTTAGCGGTGCTGATACAATTATATAATCTGCAGCGGCAGCGTATTGCTGTACCTGTTCAAAGACAATAGTTTTAATGCTCGTATCTTCTTGTTTACTTTGGTTTACCACACCAATTACCTGCATGCCTAATGTACGGGCAAGTTTCCCGATAGAACGCCCTACACTACCGTAGCCATAAACAAGTATTGTTTTGTTTACCAATGATACCGACTGCCTGCGCACCCAGGCATTTGCCTTTTGATTATCGTAATTAAACAGCAAATTCTGTGCATCACCCAATATCCACGAGAAAACGTAATTACGGATACACTCTTCGTGTATGCCGCTAACGTTTGTTACAACCAGCCCATTTTGTGGCTTTTTAGCAATTTCTTCCAGCGCCTTATCTACACCGGCGCTCATAAAATGAATCCATTTGAGCTGATTAGGCCCTTGATAATATTCAAATACCCAATTATATTGGTTGGTAATTAAAACCTCCGGAGACAAGGCTATCAAGGCTTCTTTATCTGATACAAAATGAAAAGATGTATCTGTACTTTCATCAAGATATTCATTTACCAGAGCAGTAAACTGCGGCAGCCTGTCTTCAGGAAATGCAAATGCTATTTTAATCACAAGCCAAACTATTATTAGGTGTAATACTATGATTTTTTGAGTTTACTGATAGCCGCTTTCAGTAACTGTCTGTTTTGCAAAAGTGTAGATGAATTAACCTGGCTATATTTAATACAGGTATCCTGCAACAAGTCTATTTCCTTCTTCAGATCTATTTTGTTTTTCAGATCATCCAGAGACCTGGCATTATGATGGAACGTGCGCGAAAGGATAACCATTTCTGAACCCAAACGAATATGCTCGCTTAATATTAATTCTGCCGGGATAGCGCCGCCGCCAATACAGGCAATGCCTCCGAAACCAAATATCAACCCTTTTGCCTTAACGGCACCCGCAACATACTCAACCAAACCACCCGACAGCAATTCAAACATAAAATCAAGCTGCATAGCCAGGTGCAGGTCGTTCAGCCCCAGATGGATCTCATCCAGATCTGCCGCCCTTTCCAAAATGCTGTCTAAGCGTGCCAAAGCCTGCGGCGTTTCTAATAATAAACAAATGCGGGCACGTTTATTTACCAGCCCAACAAGGGTATCAATCTCTGCTACTGTTTTAAACATGGGCAGCATAATTACATCCGCACCGGCTTTAATAACATCCTCCACTTCATTAGCAGTTCCATCATAAATAGGGTTTATGCGTACCATAACCTCTGCTTTTTGCAAAACGCCCTTTACTCTTTTTACATCTGCCGGGGTATGTTTGGCCTTATGCGTATCTAAATGCCCCTGCCTTTCATCTTTGCCTATATATTCCATATCAACAAAAATGCGCTGTACACCACAGCTTTCTGCATAAGTGGCAATATGCGGGTCGTTAGTAATGTACATTAATTTCATAGGCCTGTTTATTTTTTCCATTCTTCGCGGTATAAGCGCCAGTTTTTACCTTCGGCACCGTAAATATCTTTTTTAGAAAACACTACCGCAACCGTTCTGATCATGATATAGATATCCAGTTTAAAGCTTTTTCTGTCAGCATATTCGCAATCAAATATCAGCTGGTCTTCCCAGCTCAGGCTACGACGGCCTTTTACCTGCGCCAGCCCGGAGATACCCGGATATACCGAAAACCGTTTTTGGTACTGCGGGGGTACCACTTCTTTTTGCTCGGGTAAAATTGGCCTTGGGCCAATAAACGTCATGCTGCCTAAAAGTACGTTGATGAGTTGCGGCAATTCATCTAAACTGCTGGCGCGCAAGTAAGCGCCAAGCTTAGTTATACGGCTGTCGTTCCCTTTGATAACGCCTTCTTTTAACTGATCTATTTCGTGTGGTTTACGATTGATCATGGTACGGAACTTTAAGATCTGGAAAGGCAGCCCCAAATGCCCGATCCTGATCTGTTTAAAAAGTACCGGGCCGGCCGAATCAAGTTTTATCAGGATGGCTACAATAATTAAAACAGGCAATAAGATAATTAACAGCACTGCTGATATGATCATATCAATAAGCCTTTTTATAATGGAATACATTTTTTGAACGTAACTGATTTTAAATTAATATTAAGCTGTTTTGCCAACCGGCAAACTTTTTACCACTTCGCAAAACTGCTTGCATAATATTGATTTATCAAGTTTTGTTTCGGCAAGTTTGCGGGACTGTGTACCCATATCGGCTATAATTTGCGGCGATCTCGACAATTCCAGCAAGCGGTCTACCAATTCTTGCGGCTTGTTGGGGTTAACGTAATATCCGCATTGGTTTTGTTCTACCAGGTCTTTTGTCCACCCGGCCGAATTCACAATAATTGGTTTACCTGCCGATAATGAATCGAATAATTTGTTTGGCGAATTAGTGTACAGGATAGGCAGATCCATAAAACTTACAATAGATACATCGCAAAAGTTAACGATCTCTGACATGATTTTCATCGGAAATTTGCCCAGGAAGTGTACATTAGTAAGGCCAGCTTCCACACAGCGGCTTTCCAAAACATCTTTTGTGGAGCCGCCGCCTACAAACAGGATATCAATATCCGGGTTATTGTTCAATAAAATTGCACTGTCTACAATCGTATTGGCGCCATTTGCCAGGCCTAATGACCCGAAATGAATCAGTTTGAATGACTCTGGCCTTAAACCAAGATCTTTACACAACTGTTCGTTTCTTTCGCGTGGCCAAAACTCATCAATTTTAGACATATTGGGGATCATGGTCACCTTACTGTCTGCAACACCGGCGCTTTTAACTCCATCAGCCATTCCGGGTGATAAGGCTATTATGTGTGTAGCGTGTTTGTAGATGGCTCTTTCAAAAGCCACCGCCATTTTAATGATCAGCGGATTTTTTATCCCTCCCATTTGAATAGGCACTTCAGGCCAAAGGTCGCGCACTTCAAACAGATAGGGCAATTTCTTAAACCTTTTTAACATCAGCGCCGGGAAACCGATTGTTAAAGGCGTTGAAGTAGCGATAACCAGATCGACGTTTTTTTCTTTAAACGCCAGCATGGTGGACCTGAACATAAACTTAAGGAACGCTATTAACCGTTTTAACATCCCCATTTTATTATCGTAAGGTATTTTTAGATAGATGACATCAATGCCTTCAATATCCCTTCTATGGCTTTTTTCTATCGAACTATTGGTGGTAAGCATCGTTACTTTATGCCCCTGCTTTATCAATTCCTTACAAACCCAGTAAGAACGGGTAGGGCCGGGTTCGGCTGGTGTTCTAAAATATTGATGGATGTAAAGTATATTCATTAAAGTAAATTTTACGGCGATGTACAAATTAAACCATTCCGGCCTTTTCCAGTATTTTTTTAATAGCAGGCACGGCGTATTTTTCGCGGCTTAAGTACGAGCCTTGTTTTAATTTTTCCAACAAAGGCTTATTGTTAAGTAATTGCGTTATGTGTGCATAAGCCTGCTCCCATTCCTGATGGTTAAACAACAAACCGTTAGTCTCATCAATAAATTCTGTAGCATAGTTCCATTTAGATGCAACAACCGGGATACCTGCAATAAAGGCATCTAATATTACACCCGGGAAACCCTCGGTCATATAATGTGTCGGAAACAGAAATACATCATATTTGCCCATTACCGGGTGTACATCATCAGGCTGCACCAAGCCCAGGTATTGTAAACTGCTATAATTTTTAACGATCTCATGCAGGTATCCCTCATCTGCCTTAGCCATCGGCCCGTATATATCAATGGTTACAGGCACGTTATCTGCTTCTATACGGCGGGCCAGGTTTTCGAGCGTATCCAAACCCTTTTCGCGCATAACGCGCGACATAAAGATCACCTTAAGATCATTAGACACAACTGGTAACGGCCGTTCAAAATCATGAAACTTAAAATTAGGCAGAATGGTTACGTTGGCAATACCCATAGCCTCCAGTTTTTCCTTCAAATCGTTAGTTTGCACAAACAAATGATTAAGCCTTTTCAGAAAAAACTTTAAGTAGGTGTTTTTTTGAACCAAACCTGCAAGCCAGCCGCCTATAGCAACAAAATAAACTTTTTTGAACCACAGCTTACTGTACAAAACGATTACGGGCATTAAAAATTTAACATTACGATGGGCAGGTAATATCACTACTTTTTTATGCAATGGGATCGAAAACAGCAGGCTAAAGATCCCTAAGGGGTTTTTACGAAAAGCTTGGGTATCATAATAAGATGTATTAAAGCCAAACTCCTGCGTAAGTAGCTTTTTGATATTACGGCTGCGCACGGTTTGCCCGTCTATCTGGTTTGTTATATATCCAAAGAAGCCTATGATCAAAAAATCTTTTTTCATTATGCCATTAAAACACCGGATTTTAGACTGGTGATGTTATAATTGTTTAAAATAATTTATATATGCCTTGGCAGAATTAACATCGTTAAAATCCATGCTCCTGGTTTTTAAATATTCAGGATCTTTTGG
This sequence comes from Mucilaginibacter phyllosphaerae, assembly GCF_004378255.1. Lineage (GTDB taxonomy): Bacteria > Bacteroidota > Bacteroidia > Sphingobacteriales > Sphingobacteriaceae > Mucilaginibacter > Mucilaginibacter phyllosphaerae. The sequence goes on along the minus strand of NZ_SNQG01000002.1, from coordinate 488,042 downwards.
ATTTGCCGACGCGTTATTTATAGCCTGAGCCATAGCCTCAAAATCGCCAACCGGTACTAAAGTGCCATATTTATCGCCTTGTAATATTTCTGCCGGGCCATTTTTACAATCGGTACTTACACATTGGCACCCGCAGGCAAGCGCCTGTATCAGTACACCAGGCATCCCCTCATATAAAGATGATAAAACAAAAACATCCGCTTTTGATAAGTAGGCAAACGGATTGGCAACAAATCCCGGAAAGCTTACATCAGCCTGTAAGCCCAATTCATTTACCAAGCCCTGCAGCTTTTCATACTCTGACGGATTGGTTGTAATATCTCCTAAAATTATCAGTTTGGCCGGGGTATTTTTTTTAAGTTCGGCCAATGCCTTTAGCAGCGTACCAAAATCCTTAACCTTACTTATCCTGCCAACACCCATAATAGTAATATGCTTGCGATGCGTGAACAAAAAGGGATGATCAGCAGGCGCCTTTGCAAGTGTATCCATACTGGCTGTAACAACAGGGTTGTTAATAACCACCGCATTTTGCGGCTTAAGGGAATAATAAGGAATCATATCGGCCCTAACCCCTTCAGATACTGCAACAAAACCATTCGCTTTATTGTATAGCTGCTTTATTAAAAACGAAACTATCTTTGATTTAATCCCGCCCTTACGCCTAGACGCCTCTGAAGGTGTGGTTGCTTCCCTGATGATCAGCTTAGTGCTGCTTTGGCCAGATAATTTATGGGCAAGCACGGCACACGCGCTTACGTGGCTTTGTGTAGTAAGGAGATAATCGGGTTGGTTACTTTTTAAATAACTGCGAAGGTCTTTTACGGCAGCAAATGCCCCTTTCTTTTTAAAATCATACACAGTAACATCGTTAGCAACCTCGGCACAATATGGGCCGGAGAAATCTGCACACAGCAGGGAGGTTTCATTACCTAATGCAGCAAAGCTATTGGCTAAATTAACCATCATTCTTTCTGCGCCACCACCCTGCAGGTTACCTACAAATAAAGCCACCTTCATGCTATTGATTTAAAATATTTTTAACACCATTAGCCTTTATATAACTGTTAACACTGTTTAGCAGGGCAAACATCATGATATATAGTTTAACGTAGAATATATTATGCGATGCAAAAGATGCGATCATCAAAACAGTAATGATGCCTAAACATAAAAATGAGTAGGAATTGGGCCTTAGTCTGAATGAAGCCCACCAGAGGCCAAAGTAATACAAAAGCAATATAAATAAGCCTACAACACCTATTTCTCCCAGTATCAGTAAATAAGTATCGTGGGTACCAAGGCCGCCCAATTCTGGTATAGCATGGAATGAGCCCAAGCCCCTGCCCATAAAAGCATCGTTTTCCATCAGCGATATAGCAGTTCCGCCAATTTTCGATCTGTTGGTTGTGGTTTCTGCACTTACCTCCCCACCCAATAAACGGGTAAATTGATCTATCCTCTGTGTTTGATTTTTTGAGTACTCGCGGTTGCTGAACATTTGTTTAAAAGCAAATGCACCTGCTATAATAATACAAATCAATAATAAATACTGTGTCACTTTGCTGTTAACAGCTTTTTTATCGGCTTTAAATGTCTGGAAATACAAGAAGCCCACGCCAATTACGATGGAGTATAAAAATGCACCTTTTGAGAATGTAAGAACAGCTGCTGATAAACTGACAAAGTACATCGTATAGTACATGATCTTACGGATAGGTTTTACTTCTATCAGTACAAAAAACAAGCAAAATATTTGTGCAAAGGACGATACTACTCCCGCCTGATTAACGCTATCAAACAAGCCACCAATACGGTCATCACTTCCCCTGTCCGTATTCACGATGGATATCACATAACCAAGGCTGGTTAAGGTAATTACAATAGAGTTTAATACAAGCGCGAATGTTATTATCCGCATCAGGTTTAAAAACTTGCCCTCCTTAAAAAATCTGGTAAACATTAATGATACCGAAAACAGGTACAAAATAGATGGCAGATAATACCTGAAACGATCTGTAGTATGCTCAAAACCTTGAGGCCTGCCAATATTTAATATAGAGCCGTATGTAAACCATAAGCCGAATAGTATCAGTAAAGTTTTGGTGTGCTTATCCACCTTAATATTGTACTTAAAAGAATAGTATAAAAATATTATCAGTAACCCGATAAACACCGGCGACAAAAAACCTGCTGATTTATTGGCGATACTTAACAGGTTGTTAAGATCGGTAGTTACAGAAAATATAAATACACAAAATAAAATGTAACTCGCTTTCATATGCCGGTAAGCTTTTTAAAAAGCGATGAATTCAATTTATATTCCGCTTCGTTTTTACCAAATAGTTTAGATCTGATAAAGTAGTAAAAGACATCAACAGGTATTTTAATGCCCATTAATAAACCCCAAAACACCCATGCAGCACCCACGCCAGAGTTTTGTTTAAAATACTGGTAGCTGCTTTTATGTGTTTTAAACATAACTTTAAGCAAATCTTGCTTACTGCTTTGTCCGGCCAAATGTATCAATGAACTTTCTGGATTATAAATAATATCGGCGCCGCTTTCCACTACCCTTTTGCAAAGATCTATATCTTCACCAGTATGCAGATATATCTCATCAAAACCCTTCAATTGCTTTAATAAGGCTCCTCTTATCAATATTGCTGCGCCGGATATGGCTTCAACACTTTGAATCTGGTCATATTTATAAGGATATTTCATCCAATGATTTAAAACCTTACTTTTTACCTTTTTTAACCTAAGCACTTCCATTATAAAAAAACTGCCCACCGTTGGCAACCTGCGCGCGCAGGATTTTTGTATTACGCCGTTGCCATAAAATATCTTTGGCCCAACGGCACCGCATTGAGGGTTTTCATCTAAATAACGGCCCATTATTTGCAAAGCCTCATAAGTACAAATAGTATCAGGGTTCAGTATAAAAACATATTCGCCTGTCGCCATTTCAAAACCCTGGTTGTTACCGCCTGCAAAGCCAAGATTGACCTTATTATCTACCACTGTTACCTCCGGAAATTGGGAACGCACAGCCTCTACGCTATCATCGTTTGAGTTATTATCAATAATAATAATTTCAACATCGCTACGGTTTACAAAATCACTTATCGATTGTATCAGTAAGTCTCTTACATTCCAGCTAACAATAACTATAGAGTATTTTTTTAGCACCATTTATAAACTTTTCTTTAAAACATTGCTTTTTACCTGGTTTATCCTGTCCTGATAAGCAAGGCTTTTATTAATATCAGCATCAGATACCCAGGATTGTAAAGCCCTGTCTTTTAAATCACTGAATTTACCTATGATCTTAGCGGGTGTACCGCCTACTATTGCATCATCGGGTATTGAATTTACAACTACAGAACCTGCAGCTATAATTACATTATTACCAATTTTTACGCCTGGCAATATAATACTGCGATAGCCAATAAAAACATTGTTGCCTATCTCCACCGGAGCGTACAAATACCGGCGCCCTTTGTCATCATTAAATAAAATACCCGCACCATCATGTGTAATAAAAGCAGTACCACCCGTTACGGTTACATTATTACCTATGGTTATCAAAAAAGGCTCGGAACCAAAACTACGGGTATATATGCGGCAATTTTGGCCAACCATTACGCCACATGCCCTTGCATAGGCAACACCGCCCTTAAAAAAGTAGATGAATACCCTGCCAGAGTGTTTAATTAACGTGATCAGCTTTTTAAAGGCTTTCTTCATTATCTATTTGTTTAAGCCTTTGCCTTTTTTACCGCCTCTAAAAAATCATTTACCTGGTTACTGCTTAATAACGGCACAAATTTTAGAATTTCGTTATCAGGCATATCCCACCATTTTAATTTAAGCAAAGCATTAACTGTATCGTTATCAAAACGTTGTTTTATAGGTTTAGCAGGGTTACCGCCTACAACTGTATAGGGTGCAACACTTTTTGTAACCATACTGTTAGAGGCTATAATGGCACCGCTACCAATGGTAATACCTGATAGTACAGTTACACCAGAGCCTATCCAAACATCGTTCTCTATGATGATATCTCCTTTTGTCGACGGCATCCCGTCATGATATTTCCCCTCCATATTCCACTTTACGCGAAATGGGTATGTTGATACCCAATCTCCGGGGTGTATACCGCCGGTTATAATAAGCAAATTAGGGCCAATTGAACAAAATTTACCAATGTTAACTTTTGCTTCGCTGCCTTTGTAACTGTGTATAGTTAAATGGTTAATACCATAAGTATTTGCACCAACAGTAAGCATACCGCTTTTAATGTGCCTGCTTATCTCTCTTGACCTTACAGCTTTTGTTAACTTTACAAAGTTATCAATAACTTTATTACTTAGCCACCCCATCAATATAGTTGTTAATTAGTTTAATTGTTGCCAAACGGGCCTCATTACCGGTTTGCTGGTAGATATTTTTACTTACATAATCAGTTTCTGAAGCAAGCACCTCCTGATAATTCTCCTGTATGCTCAAGATCTGCTGTTTAAGTTTACTGCCGGATATTAACTCCGGGAATGAACCTTCCGTTATCATCATATCATCGTTCCCTATACTACCTGCCTGCCTTTTTACAGCTACGGGCACATTTGCAAGTACCGCCTCATAACCTAACCCACTGTTAGAAATAACAAGCAGGTCTATCCGGCTAAGAAAATCAGGGTTAGACATTTCTGCCGCATTTACAATTTTTGCCTTGCTGCCAAATATTTTAAGCACTTCGTCATTAACCTTCATCGATGGATGAAGCTTAACAATTACCTCATATCCAAGATCAGTTAATTCAACAGTTAGTTGGCTCCATAAGGCAAAATTGTGGTAAAAGCCTATTGGGTTGGGCCCTATACCAATTGTTTTAATACGGGCAGATTTGTGGTTAGGAAAGTGCTCTGCAATGGTAGATCCTACAATCTGTATATTTGAGGCCGGTACATTCATTGCCACCAGGCTTTTTTTCCAGGTATTACCCCAAACCCAAATTTCATTTGCGATGAGCGGCACGTAACCGTAAGGAGGATTGATAGCACCGTGCTGAAAACTTACAGTTTTAATGTTCAATGCATTCGCAGCCAACACCAGGGCCGAAAACGTGCTACGGTCATAATCTACCACCACCAGTTTTAAACCGGCTATGCTTTGCAGGTATGCCATTGCAGCCTCAAATTTTATAAGCTGGCCTGTTAAGTTGGTGATTAATTTACTTTGATAGGGAATAAGGCCATAGTTGGTTAATTTCTTTTTTGCCGATTTATATGCAAAGGGCAATTTTTTTAGTACGTTAAAAAATATTTTTATCCTTTTGCTTAAAGGCAATAAGGCTATTGCATTTTTATATCCCTTATCAAAAAGCATTGATTCGCTTTTGTACTCGTCTTCCAGGTAATCTACTAACCGGTGGTGGTGATGCTTTTGGCCTGATCTGCCAAAAATTACTTTTATGCCGCCATTAATATTTGCAGGCTTGCTACTCTTAGCTAAAAATTTAAACAAGAGTTTTATGGCCCCCAATAATTCACCGGAGATACTTTCTTTATTTTTTTTAGCCTGGTTTAAGAATACATAACGCAGATGATCTGCAATTAAAGACCCCAGGAAATAAACCTTAATTTCCTTGTTCAACTCATGCTCAACGTTTATTAACTTTTTAGCCAGCTCTTTCATTACTAAATTCTGGTAAGTGGACTAATTTATTGATAGCGAACATGCACATTCCTTGTTGAATAATTGCACCTACTATTAATCCCTGCGGAAAGAACACCAGGTTAAAAGTGCCAAGTTTAAGACGGATTAATATATATATTGTACCGCCTATAGCACCGGCAATTAATGATAAAAAATACCAGGTTTGTTTTTTAGCAACATTAAACAAGTTGTTCATCAAACTTAGCGATTGCACTGCAGGCACAAACATCATCCACTGGGCGGCGGCTATACCGTTTACGTACTTCGGCAACAGCGGCGGGATAACCCAGGGTATAATAAATGTACCTATTACAGCTATACCAAATATAAAAACCGATTGTAAATAAGCCGCTTTACGGAATGAATAATATATTGTTTTAAGCGATTTTCCCTCGCCATACATCCTGGACATTTTGGGGTATAACACCTGGCTAAAAGCGTTTGGTATAATGCCAATTGTAGCCTGCGTGATAGAGCATAATGCAAAATATCCAAAGTTTAAAGCCCCGCCAAACGAGAACAACAGGGTGTTCATGATGTTAGTCCATTGCGGGTTTACCTGCCCTACAAAAAATATAGGCAAACCGGTTTTAAAAAGTTTTTTGAGGTCTTCTTTGTTCCATTCAAATTTTAACTTGTATGGTTTAAAATAATTTAACAACGATGTTTCAAAAACAATAAGGATTATACCGCGTACACACAAGCCCATTAAGCCCCAATACCAAACCATTACAACGGTAACAACATTTGCTATACTTACCGCAATGTTTATTTTAGATTCTTTCTTAAAATCTTTATTAGTACGGTAAAGTACGGGTAAAAAGTGCTTATTCATTAACACCAGCGCTGCCGAAACAGAATAGGTGAACAACACTATTGCAGCATCCCGGTGATGATGATAAGCTTCTACAGACCCCCATATAATAAATGCACTTGCAGCAATTGCACCTAATATGGTCATTACCACAAACACAGAGTTTGCCAGTTTGCCTGCATATGCATCATTACCGCGGCCCATCTCATAAGGCAACTCGCGGCTTAGGCCGTTTGATAAGCCTAACGGCCCCAATAGTATGTACCCAAGGTAAACACCGTATCCTGTAAAAATTCCGTATATCTGCGGCTCAATTAACCTTACGGTTAAAAAGCCCGATATTAAGCGAAACATGTTACCGACTAATTGCGATGCTGCATAGTGAAGCATCGTTTTAAAAAAGTTATTGTCTTTAAATTTAGCCAGCATTAAATATTAAAATTACTCATAGTGTATCTGCGCATTATCTATAACTGTTCACAGCGTCGAAATCGCTAACCAGGTTAAAGGTTAGCGGTGTGCCCCTTTCAATATCCCCGGTAGCTTTTTTACCTAAAACATCAGCATAAAATTTAGGGTGCATACCATTGCCCGGCCTTATAGACCGTACATTCTTTTCTGTAAAAATTTCGCCTGCTTTTACATCCTCCACTACAAACAATGAGCGTGATGCTAATTGAGATAAGCCGGATATTTTTGATTCTACCTTATATTTTACCGTACCGATAGCCTGTTCAGCATCTCTTACAGAATTCACCATCTGTGTAAATTCTTCCGGGTCTAAAGAAAACGAAGCATCAGCGCCGCCAATAGCTTTATCCAATATAAAATGCTTCTCGATAACCTTGGCACCAAGGGCCACTGCTACGGTTGGCGCGACAATACCCAGCGTATGGTCTGACAGGCCGCCAATGGCATCAAATGTTTCTACCAGGTTGGCTATCGTTTTAAGATTAGCCTGATCTAAACGGGCAGGGTAAGCCGTAGTGCACTGCAGCAAAATTATTTGGTTGTTGCCTGCTTTTCTGCAAGCCTGTGTGGCCAAATTAATATCTGCCAGGGTTGCTATACCTGTACTGATGATAATTGGTTTACCGGTTCTTGCGCACTTCTCTATTAACGGGATATCAATTATCTCTGGCGATGCAATTTTATAGGCCGGTGCACCCAACTCCTCCAGCAGGTCAACTGCTGTAAAATCAAATGGGGATGAAAAGCACACTAAGCCTTCTTCTTTAGCTACCGCAAATAATTCTGCATGCCACTCCCAGGGAAGAGTGGTTTCTTTGTACAGATCATACAAATATTGCCCATCCCAGATAGTGCCATGATCTATTAAAAACTCTTTTCTTTTAGAATCGAGCGTAATGGTATCGGGCGTAAATGTTTGTAGCTTAATAGCATCGGCGCCGGTTTTTTTTGCCGCTCTGATGGTTTCTTTTGCGATATTTATATCGCCGCCATGGTTGGCAGATAATTCTGCAATGATAAAACACGGGGCATCGCCACCTATTTTTCTATCTCCAATATAAAACTCGTTCATACTATCAGGATATGTATTCGTTAAACCCTTTATAAAACTTTTTACCTACAGCCGTTTCCTGGTAAGGCGCCACTCCCCAATCCAGCGTGTCTTCAATACACCAGAGCAAGTCGGCAAAGCCAAACATGTGCCTAAACAGCACCGTGCTGGAAAACCTCGGGTTTATTTCAAAAACAACTGCACCTTTAGCGGTTAGCCTTAACTGTACGTTTATACTGCCAATTAAGTTAATATCTGCAGCAATAGCATTTAAAAGCGACTCTATTTCATTATTCTTAATTACTTCGCCATAGCCACTGTAACCACCTGTTAAGGTCCTTTTTAAAATGATGTTCCTTACCTCTCCGCTTTTGCTTCTGAATACACCACAGGTGTATTCTTCATTATCGCCCGGCAGGTATTCCTGAACTATAAAATCCGGATTATGTTTTTTAAGAAACTCAAATTCTTCCTGCTCTTTAACAACGCTCACTGTAGCACTGCCAGACCCCGTGCGCGACTTAAGTATCACCGGAAAGGCAGAAACCTGATCTACCGTGTTTATTAACTGCGTTACCGGAAAAGGCAGGTTGTGTACTTCTAAAAATTGCGCCGTTTTTAACTTATCAAACCCAACTTCCATTGCTTCCGGCGAAGCCAGTATTAATTTTGCCTTACCTATGGTATCCACAACGCCTTTCTGCGACAGAAACCTTAATTCCGGCTCGGCAATAGGTATAATAATATCAATATCTTTTTCGGCAACTATGCGTTCCAGGTTTGCCAGATAAGCCGGATCGGTACATTTTAGCCCTATAAAAAAATCAGAGAATATGAACCTTGCTGCGTTTTTATCAGAAATATCACAACCGCTTAAATTATTTACATAAGCGCTTTCGTTTAATATTTTACCAATGCTCTGGCCGATATCGCCGCCACAACCTGTAACCAATACATTTACTTTCTTATTCATTCTCTTGTTAATATTTTATAGGAGTATCCACTCTCCGGATCAAACGTTTTAACGTCATTTAATAATGCGGTTGTATCATATGCCGTAACCTGCATTTCTAAACTTTTATCATCGGTATCAATAACCGACCAATAAGCGGCCCCACCTTTTTGCCTCGACTGCCCTACTGAACCACTATTTACCAGCAGGCTATGCCTGCATTGATAGGTAAAGGCATAATGCGAGTGGCCTATCAGCACAAAATCATGCTCGTTAGAATTGCAGCTTTCTAATATCTCGGTATCCGTGTCAGGATATAAATATTCATCTATACTACGCGGACTGCCATGGTTGAGCTGAAAAGTGGTATCATTTACCTTTACCGAAAGCTGTGTTGGCAGGTTAAACAAATATTGCTGCTGTTGCTCTGTTAAACGCCATAATGCCTGCTCATGCCCGCTTGCATACTTTTTCTTTAACTCTTCTGCATCTAACAACCCTTTTTTTAGGTTTAGCAGAATATCTTCGTGATTACCCCTTACAAATTGATGCGGCCATTCGGCAAGCATTTCTAATATCAAATCCGGCCTGTAATAGTATCCTACAATATCACCCAACACAAAAATCTGCTCCACACCTATTTTACGGGCGGAACTTAACACTGCCTGCAAGGCGTAATGGTTTCCATGTATGTCTGATATTACGCCTATCTTCATACCAACGGATAATTTATTTCTGTAAGTATATTTTGGGCGGCCGCTTGTGGCGCCACTAATTGGTTATTATCTTTAAGTGTAGTAAAGTAATCTTTTGCAGGGAAGCTGCTGTCCCTTATTTGCTGCTGCATGCCGGTATCCATGGTACCGGGGTCAATACTGTAAAATTTATAGTTTTCGTTTTCTTTATACTCCTGCTCCAATGTTTTAAAAAACATTAGCATATATGCTTTTGAAGAACAATATGTAGCCCAGTTTTCAATTGGCCTGCTGCCTGCACCAGATGTGATGTTTACAAAAGTAATTTGATTGTGGCTATAATTACTAATAATATAGTTAATTAAACTTACCGGGTAAGTAATATTAATCGCAACCGAATCGGCTATGCTTCCGGCTGTAAATGCACCAACTTTGTTTAACGGTTGTATATTACCTGCATTGTTAAATAACCAAACCGGCTGCTTGTTTATAATATTACCAATCTGCGTCAATGCTTCCCCGTTAAAGGAAGCGGACAGATCTGTTTTAATAAATAAAAATTTATCGGTGCTTAACCCCTCATGGTCGGAATGTACAGAACGCGACAGGGATATAACTATGGTATCACCTGCCTGCAGCATTATATCTGCAAGTGCCTTACCAAGCCCCCTGTTTACCCCTGTAATAATCGCTACCATTTTCATCCTTAATACAATTTAATGTTTTGTTTTATTTGGAATGGGTTGCCAATCACACAGGCATCATCCGGTATCGATTTAGTTAAACAAGTGCCCATTGCAACTGTACAGTTCTTGCCTAAAGTAATATTGTTGGCTATTACCGCGCCCGAACCAATAAAAGATAATTCGCCAATATTGATAAACCCGCTCATACAAACCCCGGGCGCTACATACACGCACTTGCCCACATAGGTATCATGTGCTACGATAGAGGAATTTAAAATGATGGCACCATCATCAATTACAGCACCCTGATCTATATTACACAAAGGGTATATGATTACCCCACGCCCAATTTTTGCGTTTGTACTTACAAAAGCTGTTGGGTGTATAAAGGTGAATATGTGGTAATTATTATCAATTAAGTAATTAAGCAGCTGGTATTTAATATGTTTGCTAAGATACCCCATAGTGGGTATAAAATGGATGTCCCTAAATTTATCCAGCTTAAAATCATTTAGAGGGTACCTGCGGTCGGCATCGCTAAAAGCATGGTCATCTGCGTATATGTAGATCTGCTCATCGGCATAGCCGTTTTCTAACAACACGTTATACAGCTGCTTACCAACACTGCCAAAACCAATAAGCCCTATCTTAATATTTTCAGACATTGTAGAATATGTTTTTAAGGTTGTCCCCTTGTTGGTAATGATATGCTTCACGCTGATTATCTACCAGGTAATCTGCAGTTAAGGCCGCTTTGTAAGTGCTTGCAAACTGCTCAAATGTAGCATCCCTGTAATCATTTAAGCCAAGCGCCAGCTTATTGTCTACAAAATAATTGTAGGGCATCACCTGGTTATCGGCAAAATAACCGATAATAAGCTTGCTGCTAACGGCAGCGGCCTCATTTAACAAACTGCTTGCCGGTACTATACACACGTTTGATTGTGCTATTAAGTTAGCAACCTGGGCTGCACTTATATTTTTATAGATATTTAAGTTACTAAACTCCTGCAAATCATCAAAATGCTTATAGGCATCACCTATCAGCAAGTTTATTTTAAGCGTTGCATCTACCTCGTTTAGCCACTTAATAAAACGTGGCGACAGGTTAAAAATATCGCTACCGCCAAATGCTAAAAAAGCCTCATTTATATTCGGCTTAATTGTGCGTAATTCTTTATTTAAAAACTCACTGCGCAACAAAGCGTAATCTGTACCTAAGTATAGCCTGGTGTAATCAGCTGTTTTAAAACTATCTGCTGCAAAACCCGGTATATTGTTTATCAGCACATCGCAAACGTATTGCTTATCATTATGGTCATCAATATAAACCACTTTGCAGCCTTTAGCTTTTACGGCCAACTGGAATTCGGCAGTTGAGTTATAATCATCAATTACCACTATTTCATCACCCACAAGGCACGATAAAAAATCGTTATTATCAGGTACCTGTATAAGCTTGCAAACTGCATTAATTTCTGCCACCTGGTAAGGGGTAGGCGATATGGTAGCGTAAGCACAATCAAAATCATCTTTTATAAGGCCTGCAATACCCAAACATCTGATAAAGTGCCCATACCCTATTTTATGACTGCCATCTGCCCTGAAAACAACTTTCCTTTTCATGATATAAGGATTTAAGCCCAATAGGTTATACCCCTTTGATCTTTGTAGCCTTATTTAAAGTATCTATTAAAACGGGGTCGGTTTTATACTTTAATGTTAAGTGCGAGTTTATATTAGCTATCTGCGGATTAGCATCAAGATACTTGAACAAATCTGTAATAGTTGGCTGTGCGTTGGTTTCATCCCGGTGGGCCTGGATATGGTTAAACATATCCAAATCTTCCTGGTAATCAAGCGTTAACCTATAATTGCGCACTAATTCATCAGGCAGGTTAACATAGTTTAACTTAAAGTATTCCGGATTGCTTAAAAAATACCAGGTCATGTATTCAGAGTACTGCGCATTCGGGAAATGATCTTTAATGGTATTTAAAGCCGATACGTTAATGATCTCTGTTGACGTACCAACTGCTGCCGCTACCGACGTGGTATAATCTGCACCTGTTTCAAAGTGCGATTTCAATAAAACACTTACAATTTCGTTAGATACAAAGGGCATATCTGCTGTAATACGTACAATCACATCAATTTTTAATTTTGATGTAATGCCCAGGTATCTTCTAATCACATCCTCTGGGTCACCTTTGTGAAATATTACCGATGGATCATAAGTATAATGCTCCAATTCGGCATCGCTATCCAGATCTGACGTGGCCAGTACAGTATAATTGGTGTTATCAAAATTAAGGCAGCTTTGGATGCAATGCTCAACCGAGGTAAGATCGCCAATTTTAAGCAGGGCTTTCTTTTCTAACCGGGTAGATTTTAAGCGGCAGGCAATAATTGTTGCAATTGTAGCCTTTTTAAAGTCTTCGCGCTTAAAGGTTTTACCGGCAGGTACATCTTTAGCCAGTATATGCATATTATTTTGCAATTCTTTTATTTGCAATGTGTTTAACCCGCTTAAGCCCGACCTTTTGAACTCCAGGTCTGTTTTTAACGACAACAAGCTACCCGCTTTAACATCATGCTTACTTACCGGGATCTGTATGCCGGTAGCCAGGTAAGTACGTTCGCGCTGGTTAATAAACGGCATACTTTTTAGCGCGATGTAGTTATTAAGCCTTTCTATAAAAGTGCGGTATTTATTAACATCGATACTCGAAAAATGATCATATTTAGTTTCGAGCGTTGAATGAAGAATGTGTTTTTCAATAATATCGGCACCATTCATTGCTGCAAATATGGGCAGCCAAACGGTATCCTCACCTTTACCATCGGCATGGTCTGCAAATACAACTTTCTTGTTAAACTCTTTCTTAACCAAGTCTATCTTCACATAACCGCAATCCTGTAATTCGGTAGGGTATGATTGGAAACCTACCTCAATCCAAATCTCTAATGGATTAAGCCTTTCTTCCAGCGATTTTAAACGCTCATGAATCTCGTGGATCTCTAATCCGCTTACGTTGATAATAAGCAAATGCCCGCTAATGTTCTCCTGCTCTAAAGCAGTTAAAACAGCTTCGTTATATAAAATAGATGGTTGTAGTTTTAACCCTTTAACCAAAGGTTTATTCTGAGCGAATATTTCTACACCATAGGTGTCAAACAGATCTAACCAGATCTCTTTAGTTTCCTGAGCTTTGGCTATAATAGTTTTCCACTCATCCTCGCTAAACAAAAGCTCTTCGTAGACATTATACCACGGAAAATCTTTTGTAGCTATCTTATCCGGATGAAGCGGCTGAAATTTAATGCCGTATCCTTTAAATTCGTTGAACTCATTAATTAATGAGATTAAATAATCCAGGTTACCACCATGGGTATTGGCTATTTCAAGAATTTGATAGGGATGCATTGTATTATTGTTTATAGTAACTATCTATTGTATTAATTACAAAATTCAGCTCATCATCTGTTAAAGTAGGGTACATCGGCAAGCTGATGCATTTTTTGTAATACTCCTCAGATAACGGCATGTCGCCTTCTTTCCAGCCAAACTCGCGGTAGTAAGGCATCAGATGGCAGGGTATATAATGGATTTGTGCATAGATGCCTTGCTTGCGCAGGTATTTATACAAACCAAGGCGATCTGTTGCTTCAATAATATATAAATGATAAGCATGCCCTTCAATAGCGCCGGATTGCCCTTCTATATATGCTTTGCCTGTGAAGGCATCTTCATAAGTTTTTGCGATATTTCTTCTACGTGCTATGCCCTCGTTTGCCCGTGTAAGTTGGCTTGTACCCAAAGCGGCCTGGAAATCTGTTAAACGATAATTGTAACCCAAGGTTTGCATTTCCATATACCATGCCGGGTAGCTATCGTCCTGTACGCCACCTGTAGCAAAGGTTATATCGTTTGTATATTGGTCTTCATTTTTTGTAATACCGTGGGTGCGCAGCTTTAACAGCTTTTTGTATAAGTCCTCGTCATTTGTGGTGATCATACCGCCTTCGCCACACGCAATGTGTTTCACCGGGTGGAATGAAAATATAGCCAGATCGGCAAAGTTACCGTTTCCGCAAAATTGCTGTTCGCCTTTGCTATCTACAAAATAACCGCCGGGTGCATGGCAGGCATCTTCAATTATCCACAAGCCAAACTCATCGGCAAGTTTCCTGTATTCTTCCAGATTAACTGCCCTGCCGGCAAAATCAACCGGAACAATACCCTTATAGGTACCTTTTGGCGAACTTTCTAATAACGCTCTCACATTATTAATATCCAGTAAATAGGTATCAGCATCTATATCCGCAAAAACAACTTCGCCGCCGCAGTATCTAACACAATTGGCAGATGCCGCAAAAGTTATAGGTGTTGTAATTACTTTATCCCCTTCGGTAACGTCAAGCGCCAAGGTACATAAATGCAATGCCGCCGTTCCGTTAGCTACAGCAACCGCATATTTACAGCCAATATATTTGGCAAAAGCTTCTTCAAATTCAACAATTTTAGGGCCTTGGGTTAAATAGTCGGACTTTAACGTTTCTATTACAGCGGTTATATCTTCCTCTGTAATATGCTGGCGACCGTAAGGAATAACAGTACTCATAACTTATACTTCAAAAGTTGGGTCAACGTGTTCTTTTATCAACTCTCTTAAACCCTCGATGGTTTCCCATTCGGTGTTTTCTTCAGAGTTATATTTAAAGCCGTAAGGCACTTGCACTGCATTAAATTGGGTGATAAATTCGTCCAGTTTCCAGCGGTGTGTTGCAGGTAAAATGGTGTAATATTTACCCAGGTCATAAGTATAATATGAATCTGAAGAAGTGATCATTTCTTCGTGAATCTTTTCTCCCGGCCTGATACCGATCACTACTTTTTCGCACTCCGGCCCTACAGCCTCGGCAACATCAGTAACTTTGTATGATGGTATCTTAGGTACAAATATTTCACCGCCCCAGGCATGTTCAAGGGCATGCATTACCATATCCACGCCACCCTGTAAAGAGATGTTGAACCTGGTCATGGTAGCATCGGTAATAGGCAGTACGCCCGTTTTTTTCTTTTTCATGAAAAAAGGGATCACAGAACCGTTAGAGCCCATCACGTTACCGTACCTCACTACAGAAAATTTGATCGGGTTCCAGCCGGTGATGTTATTTGCAGCAACAAACAACTTGTCTGATGCCAGTTTGGTTGCACCGTATAAATTAACCGGGGCTGCTGCCTTATCTGTAGATAACGCCACAACTCTTTCAACAGAGGTTTCTAAACATGCATTAATGATATTTTCGGCACCCATTATATTGGTTTTAACACACTCCATTGGGTTATATTCCGCAATTGGTACGTGTTTCATAGCGGCGGCATGTATAACGTAATCAATTCCTTTAAGGGCTCTTTTCACACGCTCAAAATCTCTCACATCGCCAATAAAAAATCTAATTTGAGGGTATTTGTCGTGCGGGTACTCCTGTGCCATCTCAAATTGCTTCTGCTCATCTCTTGAAAAGATAACAAGCTTTTTAACATTTGGATATTTTGTTAAGATATGCTTTGTTAAAGCCTTACCTAATGAGCCAGTACCGCCCGTTATTAAAATTGATTTATCTGCTAACATCTTATTTTTTTTTAATCGCTTATCGATTCGTTATTGATTGTCTTTATACCATTCGTAAACAAGCTTTAAACCTTCCTTAAATTTAATGGTAGGATTATAGTTTATAGCGGTTTTAATTTTTGTAATATCTGCTTTTGAATGCTTTACGTCGCCAGATCTTTCCGGGCCATAATTTGCTTCCATATTGTTACCGCTTATCTGGCCCAGCATTTCAACCATTTCATTTAATGTTGTCTGCTCGCCGCAGGCCATATTAAATACCTCGTGCTTTTGAACATTTGAGCCCAATAAGGCCCTGATGTTTGCCTGCACAGCGTTCTCTACAAATGTAAAGTCGCGGCTGGTTTTGCCATCACCATTAATAAGTGGTTGTTTACCCTCTAAAAATGCTTTACAAAAAATTGGTATAACAGCGGCATAGGGGTTATTGGCATTTTGCCTTGGCCCAAATACGTTAAAATAACGTAGGCCGATAGCGCTTAAACCATATACTTTGCTAAATACATCGGCATATAACTCATTAACCAGTTTGGTTACGGCGTAAGGTGATAGCGGGTTGCCCTCGTTACCTTCTACTTTTGGCAAAATAGGGCTATCACCATAGGTAGATGATGATGCCGCATATACCATTTGCTTTACACCAGCTGCATCTTTAACAGCAGTTAGCATATTTAAAAAGCCGGAAATATTGGTTTCGTTAGTGGTAATAGGATCTGCAATAGAACGTGGTACAGAACCTAAAGCGGCCTGGTGAGTAACATAGCTGATGCCTTCCAGTGCTTTCTTGCAGGTATCAATATCCCTGATATCTCCTTTTATAAATTCAAAGTTCGGCAAGCCGATGTACGGTTCGATATTTTCATAATACCCGTTAGACAGGTTATCTAAAACCCTTACCTTTTTAGCATTATATTTTAACAGGTACTCCACTATGTTTGAACCTATAAAGCCGGCACCGCCTGTAACCAAAAACGTTTTTTCGCTCAGGTCGCCATCATGATATTTGTTTTCGTACATCGCCATCTTATAACCTCGAATCTACTTCTGCCTTATTAAAAAATGCCTTAACATCATATACCACGCAGCTATCGCATTTAAAGCTGTTCAGGTCAAACTTTTTAAACTCATCGTGGCTAACTGCCAATACAACCGCATCGTATTTTTTACCTTTTATCTCCTCAAAATTATTGGATGCAACCAGGTTGTACTCATGTAAAACTGTAGCCGGTTTTACCCATGGGTCATAAATGGTAACGTTGGTGTTGTAGGTTTGCAATTCGTTAATAATATCAATCACCTTGGTATTGCGCACATCAGGGCAATTCTCTTTAAAGGTAATACCCAGCACTAATATGTTAGAACCCTTAACGGCAATATCTTTTTTTACCATCAGTTTAATGATCTCATGCGCAATGTATTCGCCCATGCCGTCATTTAAGCGGCGGCCGGCAAGTATAATTTCGGGGTGGTAACCAAGTTCCTGTGCTTTTTGCGCCAGGTAGTAAGGGTCAACACCAATACAGTGCCCGCCAACCAAGCCTGGCTTAAACTTTAAAAAGTTCCATTTTGTACCGGCAGCTTCAAGTACTTCATGGGTATCGATGCCCATTTTGTTAAATATTTTACTTAGTTCGTTTACAAAGGCAATGTTAATATCGCGCTGCGAATTTTCAATAACCTTGGCAGCCTCGGCTACTTTAATACAGCTGGCCTTATGTGTACCGGCAATAATTACCGATCTGTAAAGCTGATCTATATATTCAGCAGCCTCGGGTGTTGAGCCCGATGTAACCTTAAGTATTTTAGATACGGTGTGCTCTTTATCGCCCGGATTGATCCGTTCTGGTGAATACCCTACAAAAAAATCAACGTTAAATTTAAGGCCCGATATTTTTTCAAGCACCGGTACGCACTCGTCTTCGGTTACGCCAGGGTAAACGGTAGATTCATATATAACAATGTTACCGGCTTTTAACACCTTGCCAACAGTTTCGCTGGCTTTATAAAGCGGTGTAAGATCTGGCCTGTTGTTTTTATCAACCGGGGTAGGCACCGTAATTACATAAACATCACTATCGGCAATATCATCAAGTTTGTAGCTGCAAAGCAAACCCGTATCTTTTGCTTTATCACCGGCGGTTACGTTTGCCAAAAGCTCATCCTCCACCTCAAAGGTGTTATCGTGCCCTTCGTTTAACTCCTGTATGCGTTTCTGGTTAATGTCAAACCCGGTTACCTTGAATTTTTTTGCAAATTCTACGGCAAGCGGCAGGCCAACATAACCCAACCCAATAACAGTAATACCCGGTTTTGGGGTATCAGCAAAGTCTTTATTTAATGATAACATTATATAAGCAATATTAATTTATAAGAATTAAAAAGAAAGGCTACAGCCTAAAGCGCTGTATTAACTTTTCTTCTTTTTTAATAATTTAGTTAAACCGGATCTTTTCGAGGAAGCGTCTTCCTGATAATAACCTCCATAGCCGTAACCGTAGCCGTAACCATAGCCATAGCCGTAACCATAACCGCCTTCTGTTTTAATAGAGTTGATTACAATATTCAGGTTTTTAAACTTACGGGTTCTGGAAAAATTCTCGATAGAATTAATGTGCGCCTTAGCCGTATAGTTATGGCGTACAATAAATAAAGTAGTATCAGAAAACTCTGCAAGTATTTGCGCATCTGTTACCAAACCTACCGGTGGTGCATCCAATATCACAAAGTCGAATTCTTTTTTCAACTCTTCTATCAGCGCGCCTATTTTTCCATTAACTAATAACTCAGCCGGGTTCGGGGGGATCGGCCCGCTGGTTAATATATAATAATTTTCTTGTTGCGGAATGCTTTTTAAGATCTGGGCCGTAGTAACCTCGCCAATCAGGTAATTTGATATACCCTGTGCGTTCTCTAACTCTAAACCGGCATGCAGCTTAGGTTTGCGCAAGTCTAACTCCATGATCACTACCTTTTTGCCAGACATGGCCAAACTTGCACCCAGGTTTAACGATATAAATGATTTACCCTCGCCGCTTATGCTGGATGTAAATAATATAACCTTTTGATCTGGCTTGGGTATAACAAAGTTAAGATTGGTACGCAGGGCCCTTAACTGCTCTGCCACCATTGAGCGCGGCTTGCTTGATACCAATAAAGACGACGAGTCATCTGAGTGCGATACCTCTGCCAGGATAGGCACCTTGGTAAACCGTTCAACATCGCCGCGTTTTGATATTTTATAATTTAAAATGTCCTTAAAGTAAATAACAGCTGCAGGTATAACCAGCCCTAATAAAAAGAAAGCTAAATAGGTTGCCTTTTTTACCGGTTTAATAGGCACCCTGCTACTCCTGGCTTCGTCAATAATACGGCTGTCTGCAGCGGTTGATGCTAAAGATATTTCGGTTTCTTCGCGCTTTTGCAGCAGGTAGGTAAATAAATTGTTTTTTATTTCCTGCTGGCGCATCACATCAAGCAAACCGCGTTCTTTTGAAGGCACCTTACTAATAACCGACTCAAACTGCGCATTTTTCCTGTCTAACTGCTTCTTAGTTGTTTCCAAACCATTTCTCAGGTTGTTAACAGATTGATCGATGGCTGATCTTAAAGCATTTATCTGGTCGTTAAACGATGTTACAATAGGGTTAGTTTCTGGCACAGTTTGCAGCAGGCTTTGCTTTTTAAGCAGCGC
Source organism: Mucilaginibacter phyllosphaerae (assembly GCF_004378255.1). Taxonomy (GTDB): domain Bacteria; phylum Bacteroidota; class Bacteroidia; order Sphingobacteriales; family Sphingobacteriaceae; genus Mucilaginibacter; species Mucilaginibacter phyllosphaerae. The sequence goes on along the minus strand of NZ_SNQG01000002.1, from coordinate 468,325 downwards.
TTCGCCTAACTGCGTTACCAGCCCTAACAAGGTTGGGTCATCAATACCCAGCATTGAAGGTAACTGTGCCGGCGAGTTTTTAGCACTTCGCAAATAATTTTCAATGTTTTTTAAGATGCCTAACTGTATGTTTACCTTGTTCAACTCAACATCGTTAGTTTGTACGCTTTGCAAAAATATTTGCGATTGGGAAGTGATATCAGTTATTTTATTGCCCGATTTATATTGTTCAACCTTTTTTTCGGCACTGCCAAGTTCTTCCTGCAGCTTGTTCAATCTATCGGTTATAAAGGTTAACGTGGTAGATGTTACCTTATTTTTATCCTCAACGGCAGCTTTGTTATATTCATAAATAAGCCTGTTTAAAACGTCTTTACCGCGCTGTGGTATAGCATCTTCCAAAGTTATAATTAGTACGGTACCCTGTTTACTTACGGGTGTAACATTAATACCAAAGCTGTAAGCATCAACCACATCTCTCAGGTCGTTAAACTTTACATTTAATGCCCTTAATTTCATATTAGCATCTACCTGTGGGTTGGTTGTGATCTGGATAAGACCCGGCTCGGCTTGTATAGGTGTGTTAACAGGGTATTTTTTACCGTTAATGTCAGCTTCTTTATCATTAACCAGGCGTATGGTGTACAAAGTGCTCATATCTACACCTGCCGCCGGTTTCAGCATTTCTATTTTATAAGGCAGATCACTATAAACACCGTGCTGCCTTACACCCTCTGTAGTAAAATAAGATGTTTGGAGGTTTAAGGCCTTAACCGTTTTTTCGATGATCGTATTTGATTTTAAGATCTCTATCTCATTATCAATAATTTTATCAGAAGAGAACAGATCAAGATCTTTCAGCAGGTCATCCTGGCCGCCCAGGTTACCTTTATTATCTTTTATAAGCAGGTCTGTTTCAATTTTATAAAGCGGTACAGTAAGTTTCACAAAAACGTATCCCAAACACAGGAATACCAGAGCAGATATTACAAACCATTTCCATTGAATAATATATTTATGCAGGATATCCCTTAGGTTAATCTCATTATTTTCCTGTACTTCAATATTATTTATTTCGTTATTGGGTATCATAGGGTGGTTTAAAAGAATGCTATTTTCTGGTTAAAAATACTACAAGAATGGATATTGCGCTTAAAGCAATTGGTAAAATACGGTAAACCATATCTGTTTGTGCAGATTTATTTTTACCCTGTTCTACATAGATCAGATCACCAGAATGCAGATAATAGTACGGGGAATTAAAAACCTCCCGGGTATTTAAATTCACCCTGCCAAACTCTTTTTTCCCATTGTTATCCCTTACGATCAGAATGTTATCTTTTTTAGCAAAAACGGTCAGGTCGCCCGCCATACTCAGTGCCTCAGGCAGCGTTATACGCTCGTTAGGTACTACGTAAACAGACGGGCGCATAACCTCGCCCATAATAGATATTTTATAATTTAGGAAACGGACATTAACGGTAGCCTCTTTTAAATAAGGCTGTAATTTATTCCTGATGGTATCACGTACTTCTGAAGAGGTTAAGCCAACTACCTTTATAGCACCTAAAAGCGGAAACTGGATAATACCATTCGGATCCACTAAAAAACCGTTAGACTGCTGCGAAATGGGCAAAGTGGTAGTAGTTGATGCATTACCGCTGTTATCAATACTTGTTGATGGCGGCGAATATAAAAGCGGATTAAAAAAGCTGCTTGCTGCCGGGTTTAATGAACTTACCAGAATTGTGAGGATATCTCCCGGCTGTATTTTTGGAATATACGCTTTAGCAACACCAATGGTATCTGTTTCGTTAGCGCTTTTTTGAAAATAAACTACTTTTTTTTGATTGATACAAGATGACAATACGGTTAGAACTGAAAAAAGCAAAAAAATATTAAGGTAGATATTTTTTTTTATCATAAAGAATAAATTGGGTATTTGCCGCAAAAATATACATATTTATGGAATAAACCAATGAAAATTAATGACTTCAGGTTGTAAAGGCATTGAAGTAATTAAAATAATACAGATGTACCACCCCCGGTATATTAACTAATTTTCAAAAAAAAGGCTTAAAAACGCCTGTTTTCTTAATATTTAGCGCATCGTAATCTGCGGGTGCAGTTGCTTGAAATTATTTTTCTTAATTAAAAAAATCGTCTTTCAGGTCGTCTATTTCGCGGCGATCGCGCTTGGTAGGGCGGCCGGTACCACGGTCGCGGGTGAGCACCGGCGCATGAAACATCGATTTAAATGCGGTGGTTTCTTCTACCGGGGTCATATCCTCATAAAACATTACCGCTGTTTTGGCATCGGTGCGGCTCTCCAGCAAACCGGTTACCTTTAGCACCCTTTTATCCGGCCCTTTCGAAACTGTGTAAACTTCACCTACCTTAACCTCGTGCGATGGTTTTATGTTATTGCCCCCCAGTTTTACGCGCCCTGCCTTGCAGGCATCAGATGCCAGCGTGCGGGTTTTAAACGCACGTATCGACCATAAATACTTATCAATTCTTAACTTTTCTTTCTCAGCCATACCGCTCTCTATATTCTTAACAATACAATTAAACAAATCTCCTTAAAATTCCTTTAATTTGGCAAAATTTATATTTTGTAATGATCGATCTTAAAAAAATGATTGAGGATGCCTGGGATAACCGCACCCTTTTAAGTGAAAACGACTATATTAATGCCATAAACACCGTTATAGAACGCCTTGACAAAGGCGAGATACGTGTTGCTGAACTGATTGGCACCCGCTGGCATACAAACGACTGGATCAAAAAAGCGGTTATACTATACTTCCCTACCCGCAGTATGGAAGAAATTAAAACCGGCCCTTTTGTGTTTCATGATAAAATGAAACTGAAAACCAATTATAAAGAACTGGGTGTGCGCGTAGTACCACATGCCATTGCCCGTTACGGCGCTTATTTAGCCAAAGGCGTTATCATGATGCCATCTTATGTAAATATTGGCGCTTATGTTGACGAAGGCACCATGGTTGATACCTGGGCTACCGTAGGCTCATGCGCGCAAATAGGCAAACATGTACACTTAAGCGGCGGTGTTGGTATTGGCGGTGTGTTAGAGCCTGTACAGGCAGCCCCCGTAATTATCGAGGATAACTGTTTCCTTGGTTCGCGCGCCATTGTGGTTGAAGGTGTTCACGTAGAGAGCGAAGCCGTTTTAGGCGCTAACGTGGTTTTAACCGCATCTACCAAAATTATTGATGTAACCGGCCCCGAACCTGTTGAATATAAAGGCCTTGTACCGGCCCGTTCGGTAGTGATACCCGGCTCATACACCAAAAAATTCCCGGCGGGTGATTTCCAGGTGCCATGTGCCCTGATCATCGGCAAACGCAAGGAATCTACCGATAAAAAAACATCGTTAAACGATGCTTTAAGAGAGAATAACGTAGCAGTGTAAGTATAGATATGAGATGTTAGCTATGAGATTTGAGATACATTTTTGCACAACCCGCAAACAAATTTCTCCGATCTCATATCTAAAATCTCACATCTCATATCTATCAATATGAAAATATTGATAAGATTGCCCAACTGGCTTGGCGATGTGGTGATGAGTACCGCATTTATCTATGCGGTAAGGCAGGTTTATCCTGATGCCATAATTGATGTTATCATCAAAAAAGAACTGGGCGGGATTGCTTCTCTCATCCCCGGCATCAATAACATTCATCTTTTTTCTAAACAAGATCATAAAGGTTTAGGCGGCGTTTACCGGTTCGGCAAATCCTTACGCGCGCATCAGTACGCTATCTTTTTTAACCTGCCCCATTCCCTTTCATCCTTTATAATGGCTTGGGCAAGCGGTGCAAAGCAGCGCATAGGTTTTAATAAAGAGGGCGGCCGTTTTTTGCTGACGCGATCTTTCACAAAGCCGGCCAACCTGCACCGGGTTGACGAATACGTTTACCTGCTGGAAAAATTTTCGGGCAAAATTATAGCTAACAAACAGGTAAGTTTAGCAGCCGAAAAACCAATTTGTGCTAACCATACGGTCATCATCAACTTTAACTCCGAGGCACCATCCCGCAGGATGCCGCTGGATAAGGGCCGCAATATTATTAACACGCTTACAAACAAGTTTAAACATGTAAATTTTCTGTTTATAGGTTCGCCAAAAGAAGCCCGCTTTATTGACGAATTGCTTGTTGGCTTAAACCATGCCGGCAGGCTGCAAAATAGGGCGGGTAAAACAAATTTACAAGATTTAACCAGCCTGATGGCCGGCAGCAAAGCTGTTTTAACAACAGATTCGGGCCCGGCACACCTGGCTAATGCGTTGGGAATACCAACTGTAGTTTTGTTTGGTGCAGGTAACGAAAACAACACCGCTCCGTATAATAAAAACGGGCTGCAAATTATACGCTACGGGCAGTTAACGTGCGAGCCCTGTGTGCGTAATACCTGCAAATTATACGGCATACCAAAATGCATGCAAATGTTAGATGAAAATAAAATAATAAAAGCCTTAAGTTTGCACCTGAAAGATGCTTAAAGACGAAGTAAACAAGGCGCTGAAAGTTGTACAGGATGGCGGCATCATCCTATACCCTACCGATACCATCTGGGGTGTTGGCTGCGATGCTACCAATACCGAAGCTGTTAAAAAAATCTATGCCCTTAAACAGCGCGAGGAAAGTAAAAGTATGATCATTTTGCTGGATATTGACAACAAACTGCAAAGCTACATCAGTGAAGTGCCCGATATTGCTTACGACCTGATAGAATATGCCGAAAACCCCTTAACGCTGGTAATGCCGGGGGCCAAAAACATCTCGCCTGCCCTGATAGCAGCCGACGGAAGTATTGGTGTACGCATAAGCAGCCACCCGTTTTGCCAGCAGCTGATACAGCGTTTACGCAAGCCGTTGGTATCAACATCGGCTAATATCAGCGGCAAGCCATCGCCCGAATACTTTGGCAAAATAGACCCGGAAATTATTGACGGGGTAGACTATGTGGTTGACATTGACCAGTATAGCACCGAAATAAAAAAACCGTCAACCATCATGAGGCTGTCACCGGGCGGCGCTTTTGAATTTATTCGCCGTTAGTTTAATAATCATTAAATTTGCGGCGCAATACAAGCCTGTTCGCAGCCTACTTATGAAACAACACCTGCAACATCCGGTATTTTCTATTATTTCTAAACTTGCTGCCGAACATGGTGTACAGGCCTATGCAATAGGCGGTTACGTACGTGATATTTTCCTGAACCGCCCATCCAAAGATATTGATATTGTGGTACTTGGCAATGGCATTGCCTTTGCCGAAGCTGTTGCTGCCAAACTTAACGTTAAGGTATCGGTGTTTAAAAATTTTGGCACGGCTATGCTGCGTTACCAGGATGTAGAAGTGGAATTTGTAGGCGCCCGCAAAGAAAGTTACCGCTCAGATTCGCGTAAGCCGATTGTGGAGAACGGCACCCTGGAGGACGATCAAAAACGACGCGATTTCACCATAAATGCACTCGCAATCGCCCTTCATTCGCCCCAGTTTGGCGAATTGACAGACCCTTTTAGCGGAATTGCAGATCTGGAAGCAAAACTCATCCGCACGCCCCTGAACCCCGTCGAAACTTTTTCTGACGACCCGTTAAGGATGATGCGGGCTATCCGTTTTGCCAGCCAGCTTAACTTCCGGATAGACGAGGAAGCCCTTGCGGCCATCAAAAGCAATCTGCAGCGCATCAAGATCGTATCGCAGGAACGCATTACCGATGAGCTGAACAAGATCATCCTGTCGGCAAAGCCATCTATCGGTTTTAACTACCTTTTTGATACCGGTTTGCTACACATCATCTTCCCGCAAATGGCAACACTTTACGGTGTAGATATCATCAACGGCAAGGGGCATAAAGATAACTTTTACCACACCCTGCAGGTGCTGGATAACATTTGCGAAACCACCGGCGACCTGTGGCTGCGCTGGGCTGCCATTTTGCATGATATTGCCAAACCGCCAACCAAAAGGTTTGAGCCCGGCCACGGGTGGACGTTTCACGGGCACGAAGATAAGGGCGCGCGTATGGTACCCAAGATCTTCGCGCAGTTAAAGCTGCCCCTTAACGAGAAGATGAAACTGGTGCAAAAGCTGGTGCAGCTGCACCTGCGCCCTATAGTGCTTTCGCAATCCATTGTAACAGACTCGGCCGTGCGCAGGCTGCTGTTTGAGGCCGGCGAGGATATAGAAGCGCTGATGCTGCTATGCAAGGCCGATGTAACCACCAAAAATGAATACAAGGTTAAAAAATACCGCAACAACTTTGAACTGGTACAGCAAAAACTAAAAGATGTGGAAGAGCGCGATAACATCCGCAACTGGCAGCCGCCGGTAACGGGGATGGATATCATGCAGCTTTTTGGCATAGGCGAAGGCCGCGAGGTGGGGATCATCAAAAATAAGATCCGCGAAGCGATACTGGAAGGCGAGATCCCGAACGAACGCGAAGCAGCAATTAACTTCACAATTGAAAAAGGTAAAGAAATTGGCTTGAAAGTTGTTGCAAACACAAATTAAAATAACATTACTATTTTTGACAAAAAACTACTTATACAATGGCACTATACAGGTTCAGGGTAACTTTTGAGGATTATGACGACGTTTCCCGGGATATTGATGTAAAATCTAACCAAACATTTGAAGATCTTCATAAGGCTATACACCAAAGCACCGGTTATAACCCCGAATATCCGTCTTCTTTTTATATCAGTAACGACCAGTGGATGAAGGGGGAAGAGATCACCTACATGCCCAACCAAAAACGGATAGACCGCAAAATACCGCTGATGGAAAAAATAAAACTGAGCAGTTTTATTGACGATCCGCACCAGAAATTCTATTATACCTTTAATTTCGACCGGCCATTTGATTTCCATGTGGAACTGATGAAGATCATCCTGGATGAAGCGCCGGGCACTACCTACCCTGCGGTTGTACGGTCGGTAGGCGAAGCGCCGAAACAATTTGGCAATGTGTTTAACCCGGCCATTGCTGCTACCGCAGATACGCCCGATGAGGATTTTGACTTTTTAAATGAAATGGCCTACAACCACGATGATGCCGACGATTTTTCTGAAGTGAGCGAAACCGGCGTAGAGGAAGAAAAGAAAGCAGACGACGAAGAGGAAGAAGACGAATTTGGCTTTGGCGACGACGAAGGCTTTGAGGACGACGAAAAACCCGGCCGCGACGACTATTAATAATCAGTCCATAGACCATAGTCGATGGTAAATAGTAGCTGCAATAATCAGTCCATAGACCATAGTTGATGGTAAATAGCAGCTGCAATAATCAGTAAAGCATATTATTCTATGGACTATTGACCATCGACTATGGACTTCAAAAATAAAACCCTTATTGTAATTGCCGGCCCAACGGCATCGGGCAAAACAGCCGCAGCCATTGGCCTGGCCCAACATTATCACACGGTTGTAGTTTCTGCCGATTCCAGGCAATTTTTCAGGGAGATGTCTATCGGTACGGCAAAACCAAGCGATGAAGAACTGGCGGCTGCAACACATTATTTTATCGACTCGCACAGCATAACGCAACCATTTTCTGTTGGCGACTTTGAGCGCGAATGCCTTGCTTTGCTTAACCAACTTTTTACAAAGCATCATGTTGTGGTAATGGCCGGCGGATCGGGCTTGTACATCCGCGCGGTTACCGAAGGTTTTGATGAACTGCCTACTGCCGACCCCGGCATTCGCGACCGCTTGAATACCGAGCTGGCCATCAACGGCCTTAAAGCTCTGCAGGAGCGACTTAAACAAGCCGACCCCGTGTATTACAAGGAAGCGGATATTAATAACCCACAGCGCGTTATCAGGGCGCTGGAGGTATATGAGGCTACCGGCAACCCCATATCATCATACAGAACGGCTAAAGTTAACCAGCGCCCGTTCAATATCATTAAGCTTGGCCTGGATATGCCCCGCGAACAATTATACAGCCGTATTAACCGCCGGGTAGATATAATGGTTAACGATGGCTTATTAGAGGAAGTTGCGTCCCTAAAACCCTATCGCCAATACAATGCCCTAAATACCGTAGGCTACTCGGAACTGTTCGATTTTTTTGATGGTAAAACCGACAGGGATACCGCTATCGACAAGATCAAACAAAATACCCGCCGCTTTGCCAAAAGGCAACTTACCTGGTTCCGCAAGGATAAACAAATCACCTGGATGGATGCCGGCGATGAAAAGCTGGTAGAGAATATGATAGCTGAGATAGATAAGCAAAATATTTAAATCATTGATAACCAGCAATGTTCACGTTCACGCATGAACATGTAAGGCATTTATCACATATTGCTGATTATCAGCAATATGCCTTTTAAAGCTAAATTCAAATACTGGTATCAGTTTGATTATAAAAGAGTTGATTAAATGCTCGTTCAATTACCTCCGCATGCATCAGGGAAATTGTGAGCATCTACGCTCACCTAATATTATTATCAGGTATTTTCAGCGTAGACGCTAAATCACTATAAAGTCAAGCGTGGACGCTTGACTTAGCAGATACTATTTAAATATAACCCGATAAGCATCAAAGATAACGCTATAAACAGGCCTACAAACCATTTAATCATATCAGTTTTGGCATTTGCCAAATCCTCTTTTGAAGCTAAATGTATGGTTTTGTCTACTTTACCCGTTATCCAACACGGATTGTATATAAACCCCGTAGCCGCTTTTGATGTATTTATTGGCTAACAATTGTAACTGCGGGGCATCAATGTAACCCATCAGGTAGGCTACTTCTTCTATACAGCCAATTTTTTTGGCCTGGCGTTTTTCAATTACGCGTACAAATTCGGTAGCATCGCTCAGGGAATCAAAGGTACCGGTATCCAGCCAGGCGGTGCCCCTGTCCATTACACCTACATGCAGGTTGCCTTGCTCCAGGTACACACGGTTCACATCGGTTATCTCGTACTCGCCACGCGGGGATGGCTGTATGTTTTTGGCAATCTCTACCACGCTGTTATCATAAAAATAAAGGCCCGGCACCGCGTATTTAGATTTTGGCTGCTCCGGCTTTTCTTCAATTGATACCGCTTTAAAGTTTTGGTCAAATTCTACCACGCCGTAACGCTCGGGGTCGGCAACCGGGTAGGCAAATATGGCTGCGCCATCAACATCATTAAAACTTTGTATCAGTTTGCTAAAGCCCGATCCGTAAAAGATGTTATCGCCCAATACCAGCGCAACTTTATCATCACCAATAAATTTTTCGCCAATAACAAAGGCCTGTGCCAGTCCGTTTGGTTTTTCTTGTATGGCATACTCAAAACGGCAGCCAATCTCTTCGCCGGTGCCTAAAAGGCGCACAAAGCCCGGGTTATCCTCGGCAGTGGTGATGATCAGGATCTCGTTGATCCCGGCAAGCATTAAAACAGATAGCGGGTAATAGATCATGGGCTTATCATAAATAGGCATTAACTGCTTACTTATGGCTTTGGTGATAGGATAAAGCCTGGTGCCCGATCCGCCTGCTAATATGATACCTTTCATGGATGATGAGTGATTTATTGAATGTGTAATTTAGTGATTTATTGAAAGCCTTAAAGGCTTTCAATAATCAGCTTATATAATAAATAGTGTTTTATGCTCTTTTGTATTCGTTCCCTAAATTAATTAATTTATTGGGTAAGTTTACTTAAACAAACCCTTAAACTGTCCTTCCAATCCGCAATTGTGATAGTAAGCGCCTGTTTAATTTTCGATTTATCCATCACTGAATAAACGGGGCGCTTTGCCGGGGTTGGATATTCAGAAGTGGGTATGGGCAGTACGGTTACACCGGTGCCGGCTATTTGATGGATTGCAGTTGCAAAATCAAACCAGGTTGCCGTACCTTCATTGGCATAATGGTAAAGGCCGTATTTGTTGCTACCCGATCCGATGATCTGTGTAATAGCAGCGGCCAGGTCCATGGCATAAGTTGGTGTGCCGATCTGGTCGTTAATAACTTTGATCTCGCCGCGTTCTTTACCTATACGCAAAATAGTTTTTACAAAGTTATTGCCATATTCGGAATAGAGCCAGCCTGTACGTAATATAAAATACTTATTAAGCACAGTAGGAATAACCCGTTCGCCGGCAAGTTTGCTTTCGCCATAGATGCTCAATGGCCTGGTTGCAGACAATTCGTTCAGCGGCATATCGGCGGTACCGCCAAAAACAAAATCTGTAGAGATATGCACCAGCACCACGTTGTATGCGCTGCACAGATCTGCCAGGTTCTCTGCCCCGGTTTTGTTTATGGCAAAGGCTGTTTGCTCATCACTTTCGGCCTTATCAACTGCGGTATAAGCAGCACAGTTGATACAATAGGCAGGGTTATATTTTTTAAATAATGCCTCTATGGCTGCTACATTCAGGATATCGGCTTCTGCCCTATCCGGGAAAATATATCCATCGAGGCTATGATCTTCCACAACCTTTTTTAAACATTGCCCCAACTGGCCCGAAGCGCCAAATACGATCGTTTTACTCATTTATCTATTTGTTATACAAGCTTATTGTAATTAGCTACAGCACTAAACAATTAACGCTCTACATGTTTTACCAAAAAATCATGATAAGCCAGTTTAATACCTTCTTCTAATTCGGTTTTATACGCCCAGCCCATTTGGGCCAGTTTGGTTACATCCATCAGCTTGCGTGGGGTACCATCGGGCTTGGTGGCATCAAAGGTTAATTCGCCCTCGTAACCTACTATTTTTTTGATCAGCAGGGCCAGATCTTTTATCGTGATCTCTTTACCACTGCCTATGTTTACAAAGCCTGCGTCGCTAAAATGCTGCATCAGGTAAACGCAGGCATCAGCCAGGTCATCGGCAAACAAAAACTCGCGCAATGGCGAGCCGCTGCCCCAAATGGCAACCTCTGGTGTACCATTCACCTTAGCTTCATGAAACCGGCGGATCAATGCGGGCAGCACATGCGAGTTTTGCGGGTGATAGTTATCATTATAACCATACAGATTAGTAGGCATTACCGATATAAAATCGCAGCCGTATTGCATGCGGTAAGCATCGCACATTTTTATGCCGGCTATTTTGGCAATAGCGTAGGGCTCGTTAGTAGGCTCTAATAGGCCGGTTAGCAGGGCATCTTCCTTTAAGGGCTGTGGTGCCAGTTTTGGATAGATACAGCTTGACCCTAAAAACATCAGTTTTTTTACACCGTTAAGATGCGCCGAATGGATAACATTATTCTGGATCTGCAGGTTATCGTACAAAAACTCGGCACGGTAGGTGTTGTTGGCTACAATACCCCCTACTTTGGCTGCGGCCAAAAAAACATAATCGGGTTTTTCCTGCTCAAAAAAAGCAGCAACGGCCTGCTGGTTGCGCAAGTCGAGCTCGGCCGAAACGCGGGTAACAAAGTTTGTAAACCCATCTGCCTGCAGCCTGCGCATAATGGCAGAACCCACCATACCACGATGGCCGGCAATGTATATTTTTTCTTCTTTTTTCATTATTTGTCAATAGTCAATGGCCCATAAACCATAGTAAAACACTCGCATAACCATGGACTATCGACCATGGACTATCGACCATGGACCATGGACTATGGACTTAATACTTAACCTACGCCTGCCCCATTGTACCGCCAAAATTCATCGGGAAGCCGGTGGGGTCGTTCTGGATCTTGATGCGGCCGTTTGCGGCTTCAAACTTCTCTACATTATCTTCTAAAGCGGCTAATAAACGCTTGGCATGCTCTGGTGTTAACACCACGCGCGATTTAACCTTTGCCTTTGGTACACCCGGCATCACGCGGATAAAATCGAGCACAAATTCTGAGCTGGAGTGGGTGATAACGGCCAGGTTGGCGTAAACGCCTTCGGCCACTTCTTCAGAAAGTTCAATGCTGATCTGGTTTTCGTTTTGTTCTTCCATAATCGTATAAAAATAACAAAGCCTTCTATTTTCATAGAAGGCTTTGCAAAAGTATTTAAAAAATCTGATTAAGCTTCCACTTCCTCAGTTTTTGAAGCCATCAGGCGATCAAATTCTTCCTGAGAACCTACACGGATATTTTCGTATTCGCGTAAACCGGTTCCTGACGGAATTAAGTGACCTACAATAACGTTTTCTTTCAAACCAAGCATTAAATCTTTTTTACCTGCTATGGCTGCTTCGTTCAGTACTTTGGTAGTTTCCTGGAACGATGCTGCTGAAATGAACGATTTGGTACCTAATGATGCCCTGGTAATACCTTGTAACATCGGGCTGGAAGTTGCTGCGATAGCATCCCTTACCTCAACCAATTTTAAATCTTTACGTTTTAAGATCGAGTTTTCGTCCCTTAGTTTCCTTAATGATATGATCTGGCCTGCTTTTAAGTTTGCTGAATCGCCTGGCTCAACAACAACTTTCTTATCAAACATCTCATCATTTTCGGTCATGAAATCCCAGCTGTCCACTGCTTCTCTTTCTAAGAAACGGGTATCGCCGGCATCTTCAATGGCAACCTTTTGCATCATCTGGTGAACAATCACCTCAAAGTGCTTATCGTTAATCTTTACACCCTGTAAGCGGTAAACTTCCTGGATACCGTTAACCAGGTACTCCTGCACGGCAGCAGGGCCTTTAATGGCCAGGATATCTGCCGGAGAGATAGAACCATCAGACAATGGCATACCTGCTTTAACAAAGTCGTTATCCTGTACCAGGATGTGTTTAGATAATGGCACCAGGTATTTTTTAACCTGTCCGTCTTTACTTTCGATAGTGATCTCGCGGTTACCACGTTTAACACCACCTAAGGTTACCACACCATCAATTTCGGTTACTACAGCCGGGTTAGATGGGTTACGTGCCTCAAATAACTCGGTTACACGTGGTAAACCACCTGTAATATCCCGGGTTTTACCGGTAGAACGAGGAATTTTGGCAATAACCTGCCCGGTTTGCAGTTTCTCACCTTCTTCAACAGAAATGTGGGCGCCTACCGGGATGTTGTATCCTTTTATGATGTTACCTTTAGTATCAGCTATCTGGATAGCAGGGTTTTTGGTTTTATCCCTGGTATCGATGATCACCTTTTCGCGGTGACCTGTTTGCTCGTCGCTTTCTTCGCGGAATGTAATACCTTCCAATACGGCCTCAAAGGTTGTGATACCGGCAAATTCAGAGATAATTACCGCATTGTACGGATCCCATGAACAGATACGGTCGCCTTTAGAGATCTTGGCACCATCCTTAACATACAGGTATGAACCGTATGGGATGTTGTTGGTTACAATAACCTTGTTGGTACCTGCCTCGATGATACGGAACTCGCCCGAACGGCCCAAAACCACATCAACAGTTTCTTCATCTGTTTTGTATTCAACGGTACGTACGTTCTCAAATTCAATAACACCATCAAACTTGGCATTGATCTGTGACTCGGCCGCGATGTTTGATGCGGTACCACCCACGTGGAATGTACGCAGGGTTAACTGTGTACCCGGCTCACCTATCGACTGTGCTGCAATTACACCAACAGCCTCGCCCATCTGCACGCGTTTACCGCTTGCCAGGTTACGGCCATAGCATAAGGCACATACGCCGCGTTTGCTTTCGCACGTTAATACCGAACGGATCTCGATACCTTCTAAAGGTGAATTTTCTACCTTTTTAGCAATCTCCTCGGTAATATCTTCACCGGCAGTAACTAACAATTCGTTGGTGATCGGGTCGTGCACATCGTGCAGGGTTGTACGGCCTAAAATACGGTCGTATAACGGCTCCACAACATCCTCGTTATCTTTTAATGCAGTTGTATAGATACCACGTAGCGTACCGCAATCAACTTCGCCTACAATCATATCCTGGGCAACATCATGCAGCCTACGGGTTAAGTAACCGGCATCGGCCGTTTTTAACGCCGTATCCGCCAAACCTTTACGCGCACCGTGGGTAGATATAAAGTACTCTAATACCGACAAACCTTCTTTAAAGTTTGAAAGGATAGGGTTTTCGATGATCTCGCCGCCCGAGCCTGATTTTTGAGGCTTGGCCATCAAACCACGCATACCTGCCAGCTGACGGATCTGCTCTTTAGAACCACGCGCACCAGAATCCAGCATCATGTAAACCGAGTTGAAGCCCTGATTATCGTTGCTCAGGATGTTCATCACATTCGCGGTTAAGCGGTTGTTGATACGTGTCCAGATATCGATGATCTGGTTATAACGCTCGTTATTGGTAATGAAACCCATGTTATAGTTACCCATAACATCTTCCACTTCTTTAGAAGCCTGGGCAATCAAAGTAACTTTTTCTTCAGGGATATTGATATCCTTTAAGTTAAATGATAAACCACCCTGAAATGCCATACGGAAACCTAACTCCTTAATATCATCCAGAAACTGGGCGGCGCGTGCCATACCGGTCATCTTAACAACCTCGCCAATAATGTCACGCAGTGATTTTTTGGTCAACAGTTCGTTAATATAACCTACTTCTTCGGGCACGTGCTGGTTAAATAACACACGGCCTACAGTAGTTTCAATTATTTTAGATACGATAACACCGTCACGATCTTTAATTTTTCCTTTTACTTTGATAAAGGCGTGCAGGTCGATCTTTTTCTCGTTGTAAGCGATAATCACTTCTTCCGCAGAATAGAAAGTTAAATCCTGGCCTTTTACCACACGTCCTTCATCTGTTTTACGGCCCTTGGTTATGTAGTACAAACCAAGCACCATGTCTTGCGATGGTACTGTAATTGGGGTACCGTTGGCAGGGTTTAAGATGTTGTGTGATGCAAGCATTAATACCTGGGCTTCCAAAATTGCTGCGTTACCAAGCGGTACGTGCACAGCCATCTGGTCACCGTCAAAATCCGCGTTGAAGGCGGTACAGGTTAACGGGTGCAATTGTATAGCCTTGCCTTCTACCAGTTTTGGCTGGAAGGCCTGGATACCCAACCTGTGCAGCGTAGGCGCACGGTTTAATAATACAGGGTGGCCTTTTAATACGTTTTCCAGAATGTCCCAAACTAATGGGTCTTTACGGTCAACAATCTTTTTGGCAGATTTTACTGTTTTAACCACACCACGCTCAATCATCTTGCGGATGATAAATGGTTTGAATAACTCAGCTGCCATATCTTTTGGTAAGCCGCACTCGTGTAATTTAAGGTTTGGCCCTACAACAATTACCGAACGTGCCGAATAATCCACACGTTTACCTAATAAGTTTTGGCGGAAACGACCTTGTTTACCTTTCAGGATATCTGAAAGTGATTTAAGGGCACGGTTACCTTCGGTTTTTACCGCATTAACTTTACGCGAGTTATCAAATAACGAATCTACAGCTTCCTGTAACATACGTTTTTCGTTACGTAAAATAACTTCCGGTGCTTTGATCTCGATCAAACGTTTTAAACGGTTGTTACGGATAATTACACGGCGGTATAAATCGTTCAGATCGGAAGTAGCGAAACGGCCACCTTCCAACGGTACCAACGGGCGCAATTCCGGCGGGATAACCGGCACGATCTTAACGATCATCCATGACGGGTTATTCTCTATCCTGGTAGCTGCACCACGGAAAGCCTCAACAACCTGTAAGCGTTTTAACGCCTCGTTTTTACGTTGCTGAGAAGTTTCGTTAGCTGCCTGGTGACGAAGATTATATGACAACTCATCTAAATCGATGCGGCGTAATAATTCTTCAAGCGCCTCGGCACCCATTTTAGCCACAAATTTTTGCGGGTCTTTATCATCCAGGTACTGGTTTTCTTTTGGTAAAGTATCCAATACATCCAGGTATTCTTCTTCTGTCAGGAAATCCATTTTAGAGATCCCGTCAGCTTCTTTGATCCCCGGCTGAATAACTACATATCTTTCGTAATAGATGATCAGGTCTAACCGTTTGGTAGGCAGGCCCAGCAGGTAACCAATTTTATTTGGCAACGAGCGGAAATACCAGATATGCGCAACAGGCACCACCAAATTGATGTGGCCCATACGCTCGCGGCGTACCTTTTTCTCCGTTACTTCCACACCGCAACGGTCGCAAACGATACCCTTGTAACGGATACGTTTGTATTTACCGCAATGGCATTCGTAATCTTTAACCGGGCCAAAAATACGCTCGCAGAACAAGCCGTCACGCTCGGGCTTGTAGGTGCGATAATTAATGGTCTCAGGCTTTAAAACCTCACCGCTTGAACGCTCAAGGATAGATTCCGGAGAAGCTAAACTGATGGTAATGGTGGTGAAATTACTCTTGATTTTATTATCCTTTTTGTAAGACATAGTCTCCCTTTTTTTTAATTGTTGAATTAGCGATTTAGTGAATTAGTGAATTGAATCACCTGCTTTACTATAATTGAATTAGTGAGCGAATGAACGGATCCTGAAATCACTAATTCACTCACTCACTAAATCACTAATTATTCTAACGTGATATCCAAACCTAAACCTCTTAATTCATGAACCAATACGTTGAATGATTCCGGAACCGAAGGTGTAGGTAAGTTTTCACCTTTAACAATGGCTTCGTAAGTTTTAGCACGGCCGATAACATCATCCGATTTAACGGTTAATATCTCCTGCAGGATGTTTGATGCACCAAATGCTTCCAGTGCCCAAACCTCCATCTCACCAAAACGCTGACCACCAAACTGGGCTTTACCACCCAATGGCTGCTGCGTAATTAATGAGTATGGCCCGATAGAACGCGCGTGCATCTTATCGTCAACCATGTGGCCCAGTTTAAGCATGTAGATAATACCTACAGTTGTTTGCTGGTCAAAACGGTCGCCTGTTAAACCATTGTATAAATAGGTACGGCCAGATTCCGGTAAGCCTGCTTTTTTAATCCACTCCTCTACTTCGGTATGGCTTGCACCATCAAAAATAGGGGTAGCGAATTTTACGCCAAGCTCTTTACCTGCCCAACCTAATACGGTTTCATAGATCTGGCCAAGGTTCATACGTGAAGGTACACCCAGCGGGTTCAACACAATATCAACCGGGGTACCGTCTTCTAAGAAAGGCATATCCTCGTCACGTACAATACGTGCAACAATACCTTTGTTACCGTGGCGGCCAGCCATTTTATCACCCACTTTAAGCTTACGCTTTTTAGCGATGTAAACTTTAGCCATTTGTACGATACCTGATGGCAACTCGTCACCTACGCTGATGGCAAACTTATCGCGGCGGTAAGCGCCCAGTTCTTCGTTCACTTTAATGTTATAGTTGTGAAGCAAAGTTTTGATCTGGTCGTTCTTATCGTCATCAGTTGTCCATTTTGTTGGGTTGATGCTTTCGTAGTTTAATTCAGCCAGAATTTTCTGGGTAAATTTAACGCCTTTAGCTACAAACAGCTCTTTGTAAACATTGTAAACACCTTGTGATGTTTTGCCGTTAACAATCTCAAATAACTTCTCTATCAAAGTGTTTTTAAGATCCTTTACAGCTTTATCATGTTTAGCATCCAGTTTTTCTATCTGTGCTTTCTCTTCTGCCTTGGTGGTTTTTTTAGCACGGCTGAAAAGTTTGGTATCAATAACCACACCCGCGATAGACGGCGGAGTTTTTAAAGATGCATCCTTAACATCACCTGCCTTGTCACCAAATATGGCACGTAACAATTTTTCTTCCGGTGAAGGGTCTGATTCGCCTTTTGGAGTGATCTTACCGATCAGAATATCGCCTTCTTTAACCTCTGCACCTACACGGATGATACCGTCTTCGTCCAGGTCTTTAGTAGCTTCTTCTGATACGTTAGGAATATCCGGTGTCAACTCCTCTTCGCCGCGTTTGGTATCACGCACTTCCAGTTCAAATTCTTCAACGTGAAGCGATGTGAATATATCCTGAGATACTACACGCTCAGATATTACGATCGCATCCTCAAAGTTATAACCCTGCCAAGGCATGAATGCCACTTTAAGGTTACGGCCCAAGGCAAGCTCGCCATTCTGGGTAGCATAGCCCTCGCAAAGTACCTCACCTTTGGTAACCCTTTGGCCTTTTTTAACAATCGGCTTTAAGTTGATGGTGGTGCTTTGGTTGGTCTTTTTAAATTTAGTTAACAGGTAGCTCCTGGTATCACCGTCAAAAGAGATCAAACGATCCAGTTCGTTACGGTCATACTTAATTTTGATCTCGTTAGCATCCACATACTCTACCACACCATCGCCTTCGGCGTTGATCAGGGTACGAGAATCTTTTGCTACGCGGCCTTCCAAACCTGTACCTACAATCGGCGCCTCGGGGCGTAATAATGGCACAGCCTGGCGCTGCATATTAGATCCCATCAGGGCACGGTTAGCATCATCATGCTCTAAAAACGGAATCAATGATGCCGCGATAGAGGTGATCTGGTTTGGAGCGATATCCATTAGATCCAGTCTTTCCGGCTCGATGATCGGGAAGTCACCCTCAAAACGTGCTTTAACACGCGGCGTGGCAAATTCACCTTTATCATCATAAACAGCGTTAGCCTGGCCAATGGTTTTACCATCCTCATCCTCTGCAGATAAGTAGATAACCGGCTCATCAACCTGTACCTTACCTTCTACCACACGTTTGTATGGCGTTTCGATAAAGCCTAAGTTGTTAATTTTTGCGTGTACGCAAAGTGATGAGATCAAACCAATGTTTGGTCCTTCCGGTGTTTCGATAGTACACAACCTGCCGTAGTGGGTGTAGTGTACGTCACGAACCTCGAAACCTGCACGCTCACGAGACAGACCGCCGGGCCCAAGGGCTGACAGACGACGCTTGTGCGTGATCTCTGCCAGTGGATTGGTTTGGTCCATAAACTGTGATAACTGGTTGGTCCCGAAGAACGAGTTGATCACAGATGAAAGCGTACGTGCATTGATCAGGTCGGTTGGTGTGAACACCTCGTTATCACGAATGTTCATACGCTCGCGGATGGTACGGGCCATACGCGCTAAACCAACACCAAATTGTGCGTAAAGCTGCTCGCCAACAGTACGAACACGACGGTTAGACAAGTGATCAATATCATCCACCTCGGCTTTTGAGTTGATTAATTTGATCAGGTATTTAACAATCGCAATAATATCCTGCTTGGTTAATACTTTTGTTTCGTCAGAAGTATTCAGCTTCAATTTACGGTTGATGCGGTACCTGCCCACATCACCCAGATCATATCTTTTATCAGAGAAGAATAACCTGTCGATGATACCGCGTGCGGTTTCCTCATCAGGTGGTTCGGCGTTACGCAGCTGGCGATAGATATGCTCCACCGCTTCTTTCTCTGAGTTTGAAGTATCCTTTTGTAAGGTATTATATATAATAGTATAATCACCGCTGGTGGCAGCATCTTCCTTGTTCAGGATGATAGTTTTTACACCGGCATCAATGATCATATCAATATGGTCGTCTTCCAGTACGGTTTCGCGCTCAAGGATGATCTCGTTACGGTCGATAGATACCACTTCACCGGTATCCTCATCCACGAAATCTTCTACCCATTTTTTAAGCACCCTTGCAGCAAGCTTGCGGCCGATGAATTTCTTCAGGCCTGATTTGCTCACCTTTACCTCGTCTGCCAGTTCAAATAACTCCAATATATCTTTATCAGAATCATAACCTATGGCACGAAGAAGCGTAGTAACCGGGAATTTCTTTTTACGGTCGATATAAGCATACATCACGTTATTAACGTCTGTAGCAAACTCAATCCACGATCCTTTGAAAGGGATAACACGGGCCGAGTATAATTTGGTACCGTTGGTGTGGCGGCTTTGGCCGAAGAACACACCCGGCGAACGGTGTAACTGCGATACAATTACACGCTCGGCGCCATTAATAACAAAGGTACCTTTAGGCGTCATGTAAGGGATGGTACCCAGGTACACGTCCTGTACAATTGTTTCAAAATCTTCGTGCTCGGCATCGTTACATGATAAGCGAAGTTTTGCTTTTAATGGCACACTGTAAGTTAACCCGCGCTCGATACACTCGCGTATATCATAACGTGGCGGATCAATAAAATAATCAAGAAACTCTAAAACGAAGATGTTCCTTGAATCTGAAATAGGAAAGTTTTCGGCAAATACTTTAAACAACCCCTCTTTGTAGCGGTTGTCTGACGTGGTTTCCAATTGAAAAAATTCCTGGAAAGATTGTAACTGTACATCCAGGAAATCCGGGTAATCAAGTACCTTTCTGCTGGTTGCAAAGTTTACTCTTTGGTTATTATTGTTTGCCAAGGTGTTATAATTTAATTTATTAAACCTGTATGAGATGTGAGAACTGAGATAGGAGATTGGAGACTTAAATTGAAACCTGCTTTGATTATTTGATTACCAAGGTGGTCTCAAAATCTCAGATCTAATGTCTCTAATCTTTAGTAAAGTATATAAACAGCAATAGACCCCGACCAAAAATGGTCGGAGTCTGATGCTATTTGGTGTGGGGTTAAATTATTTAACCTCAACTACTGCTCCGGCTTCCTCTAATTGAGTTTTCAAAGATTGAGCTTCTTCTTTAGTTACACCGGTTTTAACCTCTTTAGGTGCACCGTCAACTAAATCTTTAGCTTCTTTCAAACCTAAGCCAGTTAAGTCTTTCACTAATTTAACAACTGCTAATTTTGAACCACCTGCTTCTTTCAGGATTACGTCAAATGCAGTTTGCTCTGCAGCAGCAGCAGGGGCGTCATCGCCACCACCAGCAGCAGGTGCAGCAGCAACAGCTGCAGCAGCAGGCTCAATGCCATACTCATCTTTCAAGATCTGAGCTAATTCGTTTACTTCCTTTACTGTTAAGTTTACCAACTGTTCAGCAAACGCTTTTAAATCCGCCATTTTATTTTATTTTTTTACTTAATTCTTTTTGTTTAAATCGAACTTTAAAGGTGTTCGTTAACCTCTTTCTTGTAATGTTTTTACAACACCTGCTAATATATTTCCGCCTGATTGTAATGCAGAAATAACGTTCTTGGCTGGTGATTGCAGTAAGCCTACTATCTCGCCGATCAATTGTTCTTTTGACTTTAATTTGGTCAAAGTATCCAGTTGATTATCGCCGATAAATACCGCTGAATCAATGTATGCTGCTTTTAAAACCGGTTTGTCACCTTTTTTCCTTAAAGCCTTGATCAGTTTTGCCGGGGCAGTTGCTGATTTGGAGAAAAGGATTGATGAAGAACCTTTTAATACATCATATATCGGGCTAAAATCGCCGCCGGCTGCTTCCATAGCTTTTTTGATCAAGCTGTTTTTTGCTACCTGCATGGTGATATCGGCCTCGAAGCATTGACGACGGATATTGTTTACTTTTGCAACCGATAGATCAGCCGTATCGGTAATATAAAAATTACCGTACTCTTTAATCTGATCAGCAAGGGCAAGAACAAGGTCGTGTTTTTCTTCTTTATTCATGATTAGATCCCCGCTACTGATTTAGTTTCAATTGTAATTCCCGGCGACATGGTTGAAGAGATATGTATGCTCTTAAAATATGTGCCTTTAGCTGCAGATGGTTTTAATTTAGAGATAGTTTGCAATACTTCTAATGCATTCTCGTAAATTTTATCTGCAGAGAAAGATGCTTTTCCTATTGAAGTGTGGATGATACCGGTTTTATCAACCTTGAAATCGATCTTACCACCTTTTACCTCAGTTACAGCTTTACCAACTTCTGGTGTTACTGTTCCTGATTTAGGGTTAGGCATCAGGTTACGCGGGCCTAATATTCTGCCCAAACGACCTACCTTAGCCATAACGCTTGGCATAGTGATGATAATATCAACATCAGTCCATCCGCTTTCAATCTTGGCAATATAATCATCCAAACCAACGAAATCCGCACCTGCATCTTTTGCTTCTTGTTCCTTATCAGGAGTACAAAGCACCAATACACGTACAGTTTTGCCGGTTCCATGAGGCAATGTTGCTATACCGCGCACCATTTGATTGGCTTTACGGGGGTCAACACCTAAACGTACATCAATATCAACAGATGAATCAAATTTGGTATTGGTTAATTCCTTTACCAGGGATGATGCATCCTGTAATGTGTATGATTTATTAGCCTCAATTTTGGAGAGTGCCGCTTTTTGATTTTTTGTTAATCTAGCCACTGTCTTTAACTGATTTGTATTAATTAATTATTCCAGGGAGCCGTACCTGATACGGTTATTCCCATACTGCGGGCAGTACCTGCCACCATTCTCATGGCTGATTCTACTGTAAATGCATTCAAATCAGTCATTTTATCTTTGGCTATTACCTCTACCTGTTCCCAATTTACATTGGCAACTTTTTTACGGTTTGGCTCGGCCGAACCACTCTTTAAGCCAGTTACTTCTAAAAGCTGTATAGCTACCGGAGGGGTTTTGATGATAAAATCGAAAGACTTGTCGACATAAACAGTAATAACTACAGGTAACACTTTACCAGGTTTATCCTGGGTACGTGCGTTGAACTGCTTGCAAAACTCCATAATGTTCACACCCTTTGCACCCAATGCAGGGCCAATTGGTGGAGATGGGTTTGCAGCGCCGCCCTTCACTTGTAGCTTTACCATCGCACCGACTTCTTTTGCCATTTTGATTTGTTTTAATTATAACTCAATGTTAGTAAGTGGAAGCTAAGTAACATTTAAGATCGTTAGATTTGAGATATTAGATTTGAGATTTAAGACTCTAACCAGGTTAATCAAACCTTTATTTTTTTATATTATTATTTAGTAATTTTTATATGACCTTTAGATGTTTCTCACTTCTAAAATCTCACTACTCACCAAACTTATTCTTTCTCTACCTGCATGTAATTCAATTCAAGCGGCGTACGGCGCCCAAATATCTTTACCATTACCTTCAGTTTCTTTTTCTCTTCGTTCACCTCTTCTATCACGCCGCTAAAGCCGTTGAATGGGCCATCCATTACTTTAACGTTTTCGCCAACGTAATATGGCACGTTCATGGTTTCGCCCTGTGCGCTCATCTCATCAACCTTACCTAAAATACGGTTAACTTCGGCCTGGCGTAAAGGGATGGCATTGCCTGCTTTATCACCTAAAAAACCAATAACGCTGTTAATGTTTTTGATGATGTGCTCCAGCTCGCCGTCAAGGGCGGCTTCCATCAGTACATAGCCCGGAAAATAGTTACGCTCTTTGGCAATTTTTTTGCCGTCGCGCATCTGGTAATATTTTTCGGTAGGTATCAGTACCTGTGGTACCAGGTGTGTTATACCTAACCTGCTTACTTCAGCATCTATATATTGCTTTACCTTTTTTTCTTTACCACTGATGGCCCTAACTACGTACCATTTTGTTTGCTCACTCATCTATTTATATATAATTAGGTTAGTGATGTATAAAACTGATTAAGCAAATAGCCGATGATCTGGTCCATACCAAAAATTACCATAGCGATAATCATTGCAGCAACCAACACTAAAATAGCGCTGTTTTGCAACTCTCTCCAGGTTGGCCAGGTTACTTTCTCGGTCAACTCGATGTATGATTCTTTAATATATTCAGCTACGCCTGCCATTTTATCAATTGCTTATGCACGGGAACAAGGATTCGAACCCTGATCAAAGGTTTTGGAGACCTCTATTCTACCGTTGAACTATTCCCGTGTACATTATTCCGGTAAAGGAAATTGTATTGTTTGCTTATTGTGAATAAAGTACCGAGACATTTGCCCCGGTACTTTACACAAAATTAACCGTTTGCTACCCATTTAAGGGTAAAGTAATTATGCTAATATCTCAGTTACCTGGCCAGCACCTACTGTTCTGCCACCTTCACGGATAGCGAAACGTAAGCCTTTTTCCATAGCGATAGCGTTGATCAGCTTTACAGTGATGGTAACGTTGTCACCCGGCATAACCATTTCTACACCTTCTGCTAAGGTGATTTCACCTGTAACGTCTGTTGTACGGAAATAGAACTGAGGGCGGTATTTGTTAAAGAACGGCGTATGACGGCCACCTTCTGCTTTTGATAATACGTAAACCTCTGCTTTAAAGTCAGTGTGTGGGTTTACCGAACCTGGTTTGCAAATAACCATACCACGGCGGATATCAGTTTTTTCAATACCACGTAATAATAAACCTACGTTGTCACCAGCTTCGCCACGGTCAAGGATCTTACGGAACATCTCAACACCTGTTACGGTTGATTTTAAGTTCTCGGCACCCATACCTAATATATCAACCTGCTCACCAGAGTTGATCACACCACGCTCGATACGGCCTGTTGCAACAGTACCACGACCGGTGATCGAGAATACGTCCTCAACCGGCATCAGGAATGGAAGGTCAGTTAAACGCGGAGGAATTGGGATGTAGCTATCTACAGCATCCATTAACTCCATAATTTTTGCAACCCAGGTAGCATCGCCGTTAAGACCGCCTAATGCAGAACCTTGGATAACAGGAATATCATCACCAGGGAAATCGTAGAATGATAATAATTCGCGGATCTCCATTTCAACTAATTCTAATAATTCAGGATCATCAACCATATCCACTTTGTTCATGAATACAACCAATGAAGGTACACCTACCTGGCGTGCAAGCAGGATGTGCTCACGAGTTTGAGGCATCGGGCCATCTGTAGCAGCAACCACAATGATTGCACCGTCCATCTGGGCAGCACCTGTAACCATGTTTTTCACATAATCCGCGTGACCCGGGCAGTCAACGTGTGCATAGTGACGGTTTGCAGTTGAATACTCAACGTGAGCGGTATTAATGGTAATACCACGCTCTTTTTCTTCAGGAGCAGAGTCAATTGAATCAAATGAACGCGCTTCTGATAAACCAGCGTCAGCCAATACTTTAGTTATAGCTGCGGTAAGGGTTGTTTTACCGTGGTCAACGTGACCGATTGTACCGATGTTTAAGTGCGGTTTACTGCGGTCAAACTTTTCTTTTGCCATGATTATTTTTTTATTTGTAGGTTAATTTATTTAAACGTATAGTACTTTGTTAAAAGTATCTGAGCCAACAATGGGATTTGAACCCATGACCTCTTCCTTACCAAGGAAGTGCTCTACCCCTGAGCTACGTCGGCTTATATTGTTCATTGGTTCACTCGTTGCTTTGTTCACTGGTATTTTCGGCTTTCATTAATGAACAAATGAACTAACCTACTAATGAACCAACCGAGCGGAAGACGAGGTTCGAACTCGCGACCTATAGCTTGGAAGGCTATCGCTCTACCAACTGAGCTACTTCCGCATCTTTTTAAACTCTAAAACACTAAACTCTAAACCCTAAAACAATTTTTAGAATTTAGAATTTAGCAATTAGTATTTAAAAGTGGGGGGAGAAGGATTCGAACCTTCGTAGCCGAAGCAACGGATTTACAGTCCGTCCCATTTGACCGCTCTGGTATCCCCCCAATTGTTGATTTCGGATCTGTTATGCTTAATTGGAAGCTAAACACACCATTTCCGAAATTAACAGAGCCTCCTATCGGGATCGAACCAATGACCTACTGATTACAAGTCAGTCGCTCTACCAGCTGAGCTAAGGAGGCTTAAATTGTTTACCACTACCTTGTTACCTTTACAGGCTGATGGGTTTTGGCTGCAAATTAATTTGCGCTGTTATTTTTCTTTTTAAAGAACCACCCCTTTCTTTGTTTGTGAGATGTGATTAAGACCTCTCCGAAAGGGATTGCAAATCTACAAAAATTTAAACCTCTTCAAAATTTTTTTACAAAAAAAATCGGCAGGCTTTAAACCTGCCGATCCCGGCTTTAAATTAACCGCCGTATATGCTTAAAAATCATCCTCTTCCGAAACAAGGGCTGCTTTTTTAGCAGCTTCGGCAGCAATAGATTTTTTTGTTTTGTGCTTTTCAATTTGCTTGCGCAGGCTCTCAACCACCAAATCTGTGGCCTCTTCAAATGTTTTACACTTCTCTTTTGCAAAAATTTGATTGCCCGGCAGCAGTAGTTTTATCTCTGATATTTTGTTGGCCTCATCCTCTACGTTCTCCAGCTTCAGATAAACCTCACCGCTGATGATGTGGTCATAAAACGTCTCCAGCTTGTCTACCTTCTTTTGTATAAAATCCAGCAACTTCTTGTCTGCAGTAAAGTGAATAGATTGCACTGTAATTTTCATTTTTCCTCCTTTTTATCCCTTTGGATGGGCTTGTTTATAAATAGATTTAAGTCGTTCTACTGAATTGTGCGTGTAAATTTGTGTGGCGCTAAGGTTAGCATGGCCAAGCAATTCTTTTATTGAATTTAAATCGGCCCCGTTATTGAGCAGGCTGGTTGCAAACGTATGCCTTAACACATGCGGGCTTTTTTTATCCTGGGTTGATATGTTTGAAAGGTATTTTTGCACAGTTAAATATATAAGCTTCGGATATGCATCTGCTCCTTTATCTGTAACGAGTAATGTTAAAGAATTGTTATTAAAATTTTCACTTTTCTTTGCCTCCATGTATCGCTTTAACAGTTGTACAAGCTCGGTATTAAGGGGTATTATCCTCTGTTTGTTGCGTTTACCTAAAACTTTTATGGTGCCTTCGTAAAAATTAATATCCCCCTCTTTAAGGCCGGTAATTTCGGCAAGCCGCATCCCGGTGCCAAAAAGCATCTCGATGATCAGCTTATCGCGCAGGCCGGCAAAGTTTTCTGCAAAAACAGGTTCGTTCTCTTTATCCAGCTTACCATCCAGCATACCGGTTAGTTTATCGCCGCTAATAACTGTTGGCAGGCTTTTAGGCACCTTTGGGGCGCTGATGCGCGATGCGGGGTTGGCCGTAACGATCGCTTCCTGCAATAAAAATTTAAAATACTTGCGCAGGGTGGCAACCTTGCGGTTTACAGAACGCGCCAGCAGCTTGTTATCCATCAGTGTGGCCATCCAGTTGCGGATATCATGATGGGTAATTTGTGAAGGGTGTGAAAATTGCGGGGCGGTGCCGGGCGGGTTTAAAAAGAGCATAAACTGCTCCAGATCGCTCTCATAGGCTGATACCGTATGGGGCGAATAGCGTTTCTCGTGCCTGATGTATTGTATAAACCTGTCTGAAAACATAAAAACTATTTGAACACCCAATGAATTGAATGTACAAATAGTTTTTTTATGGTGACAAGAAAATATGTAAAATTCTTTTTAGCCAGAATTATACAGTAGTTTCCAGATTCATGTTCTGCTTGTAGATAGCGTGTTTAATTTCGTGCCTACGAGATACAGATTTTTTTTCGAAAGCCTGGCGACTGCGCAGTTCTCTTAAAACACCTGTTTTTTCAAATTTCTTTTTAAAGCGTTTTAATGCTTTATCCAATGATTCGCCGTCTTTTACGTTGATAATGATCATAATCCCAAATACCTCCTTTCAGGGACGTCAAAGGTAAGAAAATACTTTTAATTCTGAAATACAATATTTTATAATTTTTTATACCGGTTAAAGTATTATGGCTTAAGCGGCTGCGGCGCACGTTTATCTGGCGGCAGGGCGATGTACTTTTTGTAGCTATCATTTATATAGGCCACTATAGATTCGCGGTTGTTGCTGCGCAGAAAGGCATAGTTGGGGCGATACAGCGTCATAAAGTTTTCCAGCTCGGTGCCTTTTAGGGGTACCAGGCTGCCTACATAAGCCGGGCTAAACGCTGCATCAATGGCGCGCTGCTCAGACTCGCGCTGAAAGTACTTTTTTAAACGGCGGGCTTTTTTACCCTCGCCGCTAAACCAGGTAGATGGCGAAAAAACATACACCTTGCTCTTCTCATACACTTCGGGATATTCTGCCCTGGGGTTAAAGGCCGTGCGGGTGGCCGTAATGTTTACAGCCCTCAGCGCAATGGTTTGTGTAGCCAGCATGATCTTTTTCGGCATCAGATCGATCAGGTACAGCGTATCCGACTGGTAGCCGGGGGAGTTGAATATCAGCGTATGCCCTACCGCCGCCCGGATGGTAAAGTTTCCGTTTTTATCGGTAATGCTTACCTGCCTGCTGTTATTATCGCGTATAAAAACATCACTAAGGCGGGTATTGGTGCCCTCTTCGTAAACGGTGCCTTTAAAGGTTGTTTGCGCGGCAGCTACCGATACGATAAACGATAGTATCAAGATAACGGAAAGTATTTTTTTCATGGCTGATGTTTTAGCTGAATAGTTTAACCCGCTTGGGTTGTTAAAGGTTTCAATTTTAACATTAAATGCAACAAAAAACCCGGCCTAAACCGGGTTTTTATTAATCATGTTACTTTTTCCAAACGTTATTGTCGGGGTTATAGTCGGGCAATACCTTGTCAGGGTCATAAGTTACCGATTGAATTTCTTCTGTAGACGGGTACTTAACTGTAAAGCTGGTATTACGCTCCCAGATCTCTACAGGCAGTTTAAGGCGTTCCACCTTGCCGCTTACGGTCTTAATTTCCAGTATGGCAGGCATTACCAGTTTATCCAGGTTATCAAGGGTTATCAACGCACCTTTGGCAGGGTCGTTATTAACGTATTTAACACCGCTTACACCAACATCCAGTCGCCAGTTGTTTACAAACCAGCCTCTCCAAAACCAGTTCAGGTTTTCGCCGGCTGCATTTTCTATCGTACGGAAAAAATCATCGGGTGTTGGGTGCTTAAACGCCCAGCGCGCAATATAAGTACGGAATGCAAAATCAAAACGCTCGGGGCCTAAGATCTGCTCGCGTAATAAAGTTAAGCCCATACCCGGCTTAAAATATAACAGCCATCCGGTGTTAGCTTCTTTCAGGTTTTCGGGAGTGCTTAAAACAGGCTCAAGTTCGGGCCTGGTAAGGTATGCGCCAACCTGCTGCATATCGCGTTTTTTGCTGGCATACTCACCTTTATTAAAATCGGCGGTAGTTAGGGTGTTGATGAACGTATTAAAACCTTCGTCCATCCAGCCGTACAAACGCTCGTTAGAGCCTACGATCATCGGGAACCAGGTATGGCCAAACTCGTGGTCGTTAACCCCCCATAGCTGATCTTTTTTTGCCTTATACCCACAAAATACTATACCGGGGTACTCCATTCCACCCACAACACCTGCAACTGCGGTGGCGGCAGGATAAGGATATTCGAACCATTTTTGCGAGTTAAATTCGATCGATTTTTTAACATACTCGGTAGAGCGGCCCCATGCGCTGTTGCCATCGCTTTCTACCGGGTAGGCAGATATAGCAGTAGACTTTTTACCGCTTGGCAAATTCATTTTTGCGGCATCTACAATAAATGATGCTGATGACCCCCAGGCGGCATCACGTGCATTTTTTATTTTAAAGTGCCAGGTAAGCTCTTTTTTACCGGCCGGGCGTGATGACGCTTCGGTAACCTCGCTTGCAGAACGGATAACTACCGTTTGCTCGCTTTTTTCGGCCTGTGCCCAACGCTTCAACTGCTCGGGCGTATAAACATCCTGCGGGTTCTGCAACTCGCCGGATGCAACCACGATATGGTTTGCAGGGGCGGTAATGCTCAGGTCGAAATCACCGTATTCCAGGTAAAACTCGGCAGGGCCGGTATAGGGCACCGCATTCCATCCCATAATATCATCATAAACATACATGCGCGGATACCACTGGGCCACGGTGTAAATTTTACCGTTTTTGGTGTTCAGGATGCCGGTACGGTCAGACCCATACTCGGGCACCACGAATGAATATTCGATATTCAGTTTTACCTGGCCGCCGTTGGGGTTAACAGCCGATGGTAAAAAGATCTGCATCCGGGTATCTTCGATCAAAAATTTAACCGGGGTATCCCCTACCTTAACAGATTTGATCTTGTAACCTGCATTGGGGTTTGCTGCCCGCCCGCCGGTGCCGTTACGGCTGCCGCTTGGGGGGATGATAGCCGATCCGCGCGAATCCGACTTAAACAAGTTCTGATCTAACTGCATCCACAAAAAATCCAGTTTCTGCGGGCTGTTATTGGTATAGGTTAATGCTTCGGCACCGGTTACCTCGTTAGTTTGGTCGTTCAGGGTTGCTGATAGCTGGTAATCGGCCCGGTTTTGCCAGTATCTTGGCCCAGGCTGCCCATCCGCCGCGCGAAACTCCGAACCATTTTTGGTGTAGAAGAACGGGGCAAATGCTTCGTGATAGTTATAGTTGCTAACCGGTGGCTGCTGCTGGGCCTGGCTTATGTTGCCAATAGCCACAATGGCCAGCGTAAAACCGGCAATCAATCTCAATTTCATAATTTTATAATGATTTGGTAAAAACAGGGCAATAATACAAATTATAGCTTTGAGTATCTCAGCAAATTATAAACTGTAATAATTAAGTTACGGGTTAATAATTAACGGGTTACCGGTAATTATTATTGATGCGCGCTATTTTAAATGAGCCTGGTATATGCTTTCATCAAACCCAAAGAACAAAAAATCGCCGTTTTCGATAACCGGGCGTTTGATCATGCTGGTTTTTTGCTGCAGCATCTGCAGGGCATCATCTTTGGTTTTAAGGCCTTCTTTCACTGCTGGGTCCAGCTGTTTATAGGTAAGCCCCTGCTTGTTCATGAATTTTTCGTAACCGGCTTTGCTATCCCACTCCTGCAATTTTTGTGGGCTGATGCCCAGTTTTTTAAAATCGTGAAATTCGTAAGCTACATTGTTAGCCTTTAACCAGTCGAGTGCTTTTTTTACTGTATTACAATTGGTGATGCCGTAAACTTTCATTGGGAGTATTTATTTTTTTTAGGATTGAGCAGCCGCGAGAAATAACTATTTACTATGATAATGCCCCATTGCAGAAACGACAAATACAGTTACAATACCTTCTTCAACTTTATAAATAAGCCTATCCTTTTGATTGATGCGCCTTGACCAAAATCCGGTAAGTTCATATTTCAATTGTTCGGGACTACCGGTGCCTGTGTATGGAGTCTGCGAAAGCTCGAGTAGTATTTTTTCGATCTTTTTAATGTTTCCTTTATCGCCCGATCTATAATGTTGCTTTAAGTGCTTTTGGGCAAGCTCTTCTATTTTAAGTTTAAACTGCCCCATACATCATTTGGATCAACTTCTGTATAATTGCCGTTTTTGTTAGCTTTTTTCACCATTGCCACAAAATCAGGATCATAAGGACTTGTTTCTACACTAATTTTTAATGCTTTTGCCACTGCCTTTAAAGCTGTTAGTTGCTCTTTATTTTGAGGATGCATTATCAATGTTGTCATATTCAAATTTAATCAATTATATCCAGAGCTAAAAGCGCCAAAATAGATGATACAAAAAATTCTTCTCAGAATGATTGGCTGCACTATTTATTAAATTTTGTCATGGTCAACTCTGTACCAATGGTGGCAAAGCTTTTGATCATTTCTATCGACCTATCTATCAATGCAGGCAACTCTGGCTTTTCGTCGTCATCAAAACCACTCAGTACATAATCTACCTGGCGGCCTTTGGGGTAATTATCGCTCACGCCAAAACGCAGGCGTGCATATTCGTTATTGCCTAAGGTGGCTTCGATATGTTTTAAACCGTTATGGCCTGCGGCGCTGCCCTTAGGCTTCAGGCGCAGGGTACCCAATGGCAGGGCAATATCATCTACTATCACCAGTACATTCTGCACCGGGATCTTTAGTTCCTTCATCCAGTGGTTTAAGGCCTTGCCGCTCAGGTTCATGTAGGTGGTAGGTTTAATTAAGCAAAGGGTGCGGCTTTTATAAGTAACCTCGGTGTAATAAGCCAGGCGCATGTTATAAAACTTTGCCCCCTCCTGCTTTGCCAGCTCATCAAGCACCATAAAACCAATGTTATGCCGCGTATCGGCATACTCGGGCCCAATATTTCCTAAACCAACAATCAGATATTTCATACGCGTGTGTGGGGCAAATATAAATTACTTTTAAATAAGCACCTATAAGATCCTTTTGCACCTGGCAACCAATATGCCCTTATCATACAAAAGCAGGTGGCCTTCTTTATCAATTTTATAGCTTTCGTCCGGCCTTTCCACACTCACATAACCGTCGCCATCCTTCCTGATCTCGGATGCGGCCGGGGTGATCGGCGGGGTATCGTTCAGAATTAAATTTTTGCCTGTAAAAGTTATAGCCTGTATATATACCTTGTGCCCGCTGCTGATCACTTCATAAGCTATCTCTTCGCCTTTGTCGGTTTTAATGGCTTCATCGTGCCAGGCGCCAACCAGTTTGCCCGAATCAACCGCCGCAGGTTTAGCGGCAGGCAATTTAGCAATGGTATCGGTAGCTTTAGTATCGGTTTTGGCAGATCTGTTGCAGGAGGATAAACCTAATGCTGCAATGATAACGATGGCTAAACGGCTTAAATAAGTATGCATGATAAATATTATTTTGAAGCGGCGAAGATACAAAATACCTGAGCAGTCAATTCTGTTTAGCGTGTAAGTTTATAAACCGATGATGTTGTAATATGATTTATAAAAATTATGCAAGCAGCATGGCCGAAGCGAAAAGCAGGAGGGTTGGGGGGAGTAAGGTCGCCCGCTTTGTAAGTTTACTCACCCCGACTACGCTGCGCTGGTCGACCCTCTCTCCGCTGGCGAAGAGAGGGTGAAAAAGTTTCTCCCCAAAAATCTTAAAAAAGCAGGCGTTAAATTTTTCACCCTCTTTCCGCCAAAGGCGAAGAGAGGATGAAAAAGTTTCTCCCAAAAAATCTTAAAAAAGCAGGCGTTAAATTTTTTACCTTCTTTCCGCCGAAGGCGAAGAGAGGGCGGTCGAGCGAAGCGATGACCGGGTGAGTAAATCGCCCGCTTTGTAAGTTTACTCACCCCGACTACGCTGCGCTGGTCGACCCTCTCTCCGCTGGCGCAGAGAGGGTGAAAAAGTTTCTCCCCAAAAATCTTAAAAAAGCAGGCGTTAAATTTTTTACCCTCTTTCTGCCGAAGGCGAAGAGAGGGCGGTCGAGCGAAGCGATGACCAGGTGAGTAAATCGCCCGCTTTGTAAGTTTACTCACCCCGACTACGCTGCGCTGGTCGACCCTCTCTCCGCTGGCGCAGAGAGGGTAAAAAAGTTTCTCCCCAAAAATCTTAAAAAAGCAGGCGTTAAATTTTTTACCCTCTTTCCGCCGAAGGCGAAGAGAGGGCGGTCGAGCGAAGCAATGACCGGGTGAGTAAATCGCCGCATGTGCCGCCAGTGCAAGCGCAGACGCTTGAACTGGCGTAAAGTAGTTCTACCCTCTTTCCGCCGAAGGCGAAGAGAGGGTGGTCGAGCGCAGCGATGACCGGGTGAGTAAATCGCCGACCGTCCGGTTGTTTCTTTTCTCCTCACAAAAGCAGATATTTGAAGCGCTAACCAATTACACTACCTGTTATGAAGTTTCGCAAATTATCGGCAATCCTTGTATTATGCTGTGCAATATCCGCATCGGCACAAACCAAACGTTTAACTTATTGTAACCCGCTTAATCTTGATTATGGTTACACCCCTTTCGAAAACTTTGCAGCCTGGGGCAAGCACCGCGCCACGGCCGACCCAACCGTTACCTTGTTTAAAGGCAATTACTATTTGTTTAGCACCAACCAGTTTGGCTACTGGTGGAGCAGCGATATGCTGAACTGGAAATTTGTATCGCGTAAGTTTGTACGCCCCTACAACGAGGTAAAGGGCGATGAGCTTTGCGCCCCCGGCACTTTGGTTTTGGGCGATACGTTGCTGGTAATTGGGTCTACCTATAACAAAGATTTTACCTTGTGGATGAGCACCGACCCGCGCACCGATACCTGGAAAGCCGCTAAGGACTACTTTAAGGTGGGCGCCTGGGACCCGGGATTGTTTGCCGACGACGATGGCCGCGTGTATATTTATCATGGCAGCAGCAACACCCTGCCCATGTACGAACAGGAGATTGACCGAAAAACCTTTGAGCCCATTGGCCCTAAAAAGGAAATGATCAAACTGGATTGGAAAGAACACGGCTGGGAACGCTTTGGCGAGAATAATGATAACGTATTCCTGACCGGTTTTATGGAAGGCGGCTGGATGAACAAGCACAACGGTAAATACTACCTGCAATATGCAGCCCCCGGTACCGAAGGCCGGGGCTATGGCGACGGCGTTTACGTGGGCGATAAGCCGCTTGGCCCCTTCACTTATCAAAAACATAACCCCTTTAGTTATAAGCCGGGCGGTTTTGCCAAAGGGGCAGGCCACGGGGCCACCTGGGCAGATAAGTATGGCAACTATTGGCACATCAGCACTATGGTGATCAATGTAAAAAACAACTTTGAACGCCGTAACGGCTTTTGGCCGGCGGGTTTTGATCAAGATGGCGTATTATACACCAATACCGCTTACGGCGATTACCCAACTTATTTGGCTACAGGAAAGGAAGACCACCTG
Organism: Mucilaginibacter phyllosphaerae; assembly: GCF_004378255.1. Taxonomy (GTDB): domain Bacteria; phylum Bacteroidota; class Bacteroidia; order Sphingobacteriales; family Sphingobacteriaceae; genus Mucilaginibacter; species Mucilaginibacter phyllosphaerae. Next base: position 434,003 of record NZ_SNQG01000002.1, on the reverse strand, counting down.
AAGAGTAGTTTTACCGGCTGGATGCTGCTGAACTATAATAAACCGGTACAGGTATCGTCAACCCTGGGCGCTTATGTGGCAAATTTGTCGGTTGATGAGGATATTAAAACTTACTGGAGCGCCAAAACGGCTAATAAAGGCGAGTGGCTGCAAACGGACCTGGGCGAGGTAAGTACGGTAAAGGCCATCCAGGTTAACTATGCCGACCAGGATGCTACATTTATGGGTAAATCATTAGGGGTGTACCACCGGTATGTAATCACATCATCTACCGACGGCAAAAACTGGAAGACACTGGTGGATAAAAGTAAAAACAAAACCGATGTACCGCACGATTATATCGAGCTGAAAACCCCGGCAAAAGCCCGCTATTTAAAAATAACCAATCTGCACATGCCAACAGGTAAATTTGCCTTATCGGGCTTTAGGGTGTTTGGTAAAGGGGCGGGTGCCGTACCGGATACCGTAAGGAATTTGATCGTGCTTCGCGGCGATGCCGAGCGCCGCAACTCCTGGATCCGCTGGCGCCAAACCGATAGCGCCGTGGGTTACACCATATACTTTGGCACCGATCCGGATAAATTGTACAACAACATTATGGTGTACAACGTTACTGAGTATTACTTTAACGGAATGGAAAAAGGCCTGCCCTACTACTTCCAGATAGAAGCCTTTAACGAGAATGGGATAAGCAAGCGGACGAAGGTGGTAAAGGTGGACTAAAAAGCGTAGGCACGTGCGATTCCTTCCCCCGGGAAGGAGGAGGAAGGGGTTGTTAAAGCGATAACCCCCTCCCTGCCCTGCCGTTGGGGGGAATAAAAGCTTTGGCTTAAAAATTGTGCGTTTTACAACTCAAACATACAAGCATGCTTAAACTATTATCTGCCTTTATTTTTATCCTGATTATCAGCTTTAATGTTAAAGCCCAAACGCCCGATAGCATCCTAAAGCCATCGCCTGTAAAAACCTTAAGCGATGTACAGTATAATGCTTTATTAAAAGGCGATGACCTGTATAATATGAATGCGGTTGCCGATCTGAACAAATACCCAACGGCAGAACAGGCGCTGGAATATAAAAAGGAGATAGACCTGAGTCCGCAGCAGGTAAAGGCCCTAACCGCGCTTGATACCGAATTGAAGCGTAAAAAGATAGAGATGGGCAACTTTATTGTTGCCAACGAAGTGAAGTTGGATGCCCTTTTCCGCACTAAAAAAATAAACGAAAGCGACCTGATCTTTTATACCAACCGTTATGGGTTATACCAGGGCGAACTGAGGAACGCTATTTTAAAAGCAGCCCTCGCGGCTTATCATTTACTGTCGCCACAGCAGATCACAAAACTCAATAAATTCAAAAAATCATAAATAAACAATATGCCAATTGAATTATTTAATTTAGCGGCCAATAAAATTGTATGAAGATTACATTTGATTTTGAAAAACCACTGGCAGAATTGCAGGGGCAGATAGAAAAGGTGAAGCAGGTTGAAGAGAAGAACAAGCTCGACATGTCGGCCACCGTTGCAGAACTGGAAGCCAAGATGGAAACCATCAAGAAAGAGATTTATGCCAACCTAACCGGATGGCAGAAAGTACAGATCTCCCGCCATCCTGAGCGCCCTTATACCTTGCAGTACCTGGAGCTGATGTGCGATGATTTTATAGAATTACACGGCGACCGCACTGTGGGTGACGACAAGGCGATTATAGGTGGTTTTGGGACGTTAAATGGTCAAACGGTGATGTTCATCGGCCACCAAAAAGGCCGTAATACCAAAGAGCGCCAATACCGCAATTTTGGCATGGCCAACCCCGAAGGTTACCGCAAAGCTTTAAGGCTGATGAAAATGGCCGAGAAGTTTGGCAAGCCCGTAGTTACCCTGATTGATACCCCCGGCGCATTCCCCGGCCTGGAAGCCGAAGAGCGCGGACAGGGCGAAGCCATTGCCCGTAACCTGCTGGAAATGTCGGTACTTAAGGTGCCTGTTATTTGCGTGGTGATAGGCGAAGGTGCATCAGGCGGTGCTTTGGGTATAGGCATTGGCGATAAAGTGCTGATGCTGGATAACTCCTGGTACTCGGTTATTTCCCCGGAAAACTGCTCTACCATCCTGTTCAAAACCTGGGAGCAGAAAGAGCGCGCCGCCGAAATGCTGAAGCTAACCTCGACAGAGATGCTGAAGAACAAACTGATTGACGGTGTGATCAAAGAACCGCTTGGCGGCGCCCATCAAGACCCGGTTGCGATGGCTGCAACGCTTAAAAAACAACTGATAAAAGACCTTAAAATATTGGGCGAACGCAATGTAGACGAACTGGTTGCCGAACGCATCGAAAAATTCTGCAACATGGGCGTTGTAGAAGAAGATTGATCTTTTATCAATAAAAGATAACTGGAAAGCGGCTGATGGCCGCTTTTTTTATGCCGTATTCACGCGTTATTTTGGTTAAATACCTCTATATAAAAAACATGAACATCTGATTATAAACAGATTACAAAATATTCATGGTGTTCACACACGTGAACGTGAACACTTGCCAGCCAAACGGAGCGGAAAGTAAGAAAGCGGCTCATGGCCGCTTTCTTACACTATCAGTTAAGTAATATTATTGCTGTGGTTGCTGCATACCGCCAAACTTGGTACCGTATTCCTTTAGCTGTGCGCTAACCTTGGCGCTCAGGGCATCCTGTTTAAAGTCTTTGGTAAGGGTGATCATACCGTTTAACAACGAAAGCGAAAGCTGCACATCGCGTGTGTTTACACCGGCATCGCTCTTTTGGAAAAGTACGTAGTTAAATTTCAACTGGTCAACCAGGTAATCATCAATCTGTTTAAACAGATCATTGGCCAGCTTGGTTTCGCCCAGGCGGTAAAGGCTTTCTAACATATAATATTTCCTTACAGCCAACTCCGATGATATGATATAACCGGGCATCTCGGCATCATACTTTTTCAGGGTATTTTTTGCCAGGTCCTGGTGGCCTTCTTTTAAAAGATTGTCTGCCAGGGTAGAGAATAAGCGGGTTACCAGCGGGTAAAACAGCGTTAACGATTCATGATCTAAATACTTGGCGGTTTTATAATTGCCGTATTTGTATTTATTGATCATGTTATTATACATCACCAGGGTATTGCTGGCTTCGCCCGGGTTAACCGTGGTATCCGGTTTAAACGGCATCAGGCGCGATGTAAGGCCCTCACTATATAAGTATTTATCAAGGCCCAGCATGTTATCGCTTGGCACGGTGGTGGCAAAATATACCGGGCGTTTCCAGTTGTTATGCGCCAGTATATCCATCATGGCCAGGTTATCTTTGGTTACATATTTGCCGGGATAGGTCCAGTCCATTTCGGGCACTATCAGGTTTCTTTTATCGGCAGATACGGTGCCTCCCTTAATTACATCGTCTGCATTTACCGTTAGCTTAAAGTTTTTGGTTGGCAGGTAATTGGCGCTTTCGCCGCTTTGGTACTGTACCATCGCTTCTTTATTATCTGATGTTAAAAAGTCAAATAATTCCTTCAGTTCGATAGGGCCTGCAACTTTTGCATCGTTATAGTAGATCACATCGCGGATACCTGCTTTAAATTTATCATTCGGCATGCTGATAGGCAGCGGTGCAGACTCATTCATTTTCTGCTTCATCTGGCGGATATACCAATCGGTACCCAGCAAACTTAAATTCACGATACGCACATCCGGGCGAACGCCCTCCACTTCCTGAATGTACCAAAGCGGGTAAGTATCGTTATCGGCGTAAGTAAATAAAATAGCATTTGGCGCGCAGGAGTTTAAATAATCGTAAGCCAGATCATGCGGGGTAAGCTTGGTAGAGCGGTCGTGGTCGTCCCATTCCTGGCTGGCCATTAATACCGGCGCAGCAAGCAGGCAGGCAACCGTTGCTACAATTGCACCTGTTTTAGCATTGATCTTTTTACTCAGCAGGTCGGCAATAAACAGTACGCCCAAACCTATCCAGATGGCAAAGGCGTAGAACGAGCCGGCATAAGCATAATCACGCTCGCGTGGCTGCAGGGGGTCCTGGTTAAGATAAAGCACAATAGCTAAACCGGTAAAAAAGAAGAGTACCACCACTACGCCGGCATCGCGCTGGTTACGTTTAAAGTGATATATCATTCCCAATAAACCAATTATCAGCGGTAAAAAGTATAACCTGTTGTATGATTTGCTTTGGGTAACCGTAGCCGGCAATTCTTTACCAAAGTTAAAACCGCTTAACCAGCTGCCGTCTGCACCCTGCGCAGTTTGCCCGTCCATTTCATTGGCGCGGCCAACAAAATTCCATAAAAAGTAGCGGGTGTACATTTGGGTAACCTGCCAGCTGGTAAAAAAACCGATGTTGGTGGCCATGGTAGGGTGTTCTTCGGGGCCAAGCTGCGACCACATCCTGTAAAACTCGGGGTGACTTGGCTTTTGGCTAAACATCCGCGGGAACAGGGTGTTACGATCATAAACCGTATTTAGCTTTCTGCCGGCAATCTCATAATTCTTATCACCACGGCGGTAAATAGGTGCGCCCTGGGTTTGGTCTATAGCCTGCGAATCAAAATACTCGCCATACATTAAAGGGGTATCGCCGTACTGGTCGCGGTTTAAATAGCTGTTAAGCGCAAAAGCGTCCTGCGGGTCGCTGTTATTTAAATTGGTACCGGCTTTTGCCCGGATAACGATCATCACAAAAGAACTGTAGCCGAACAATATAAATACCGCGCAAATTAAAACACGGTTAAGTGCGGCGCGCCTTTCGCGCACTTTTAAAACATACTCGCATAAGGCCAGTATAGCCACACCGGCTACAAAACCAATAATACCTGCACTGATGGTTAACAGCACAATAAAGCATGCTACAGCTACGCCTAATAATAAGGTAGATGGCTTTATAGTATAATAAATACCGGCAGCCAAAGCCCCGGCTACTAATAAAAAGAATACGATAGCGCCGCTGTCAAAGCCCATACCCAGGGTATTCACAAAAAACAGATCGGAAAAGGCTGCGCCTTTAACCGTAAATTGGATAACACCCCATAATATTAAACCAACGGTAATTACCCCTAATATAAACGACCATAAAGTGCCCGCTGTAGTAACGGCTTTTGCCCTGCGGAAATAAATAATTAAAGCAATAGCCGGGATAACCAGCAGGTTTAACAGGTGGATGCCTATGGACAGGCCCATTACATAGGCAATAAAGATGATCCATTTATCGGCACGGGGCTCATCTGCATGGGCTTCCCATTTTAAGATGGCCCAAAATACAATAGCGGTACAAAGCGATGATTGCGCATAAACTTCCGACTCGACAGCCGAAAACCAGAACGTATCCGACCAGGTATAGGCAAGCGCACCTACCAGGCCCGACCCGATGATGAGGATCAGGTTGGTTTGCGAAATCTCTTCACCTGCCTTAACTACCAGCTTTTTAGCCAGTGCGGTTATCGTCCAGAATAAAAACAGGATGGTTGCACCGCTGGCCAGGGCCGATGCCATGTTGGTAAAGTAGGCCACCTTCATATTGTTACCAAAAGACAACAGCGAAAATACCTTGCCTATCATGGTAAATAAAGGTGCACCCGGCTGGTGGGCTACCTGCATGCGGTAGATACAGGCAATAAATTCGCCGCAATCCCAAAAACTGGTGGAGGGTTCGAGCGTTAAAATGTAGGTTATAGAAGCAATAATGCCGGCTGCCCAGCCAAAAATATTGTTTATTTTATTGTAGTTCATGCTGTTTTTTACAAGCTAAATCAGGTTTACGCAGCCGAAATTAATAAAAACATTACGATGTTGATGTTTTAAACTACAAACCTTAACACTTTTTAACGCATGTTTTGGCTGTAAAAATATTTTAAAACACTTTTTTTATTTTTGCTTTTGAGTTCCGGAAAATCGTCCTATATTTGCATTCCTTTTCGGGATGGCTTACAAACCAAAGGAGATTGCCTGATAGTATAATGGTAGTACGACGGTTTTTGGTACCGTTTGTCTAGGTTCGAATCCTGGTCGGGCAACATAAAAATTTCGGATTTCGAATTTTCAATTTCGGATTTAGTTCTGATAGAAAAATTGAGATCCGATTGTTTTTTATAGGGGTTGATGTACTGGACTAACGATAATGGATCTGATGATCTAAAAATCGTAAATCGTAAATCCAAAATAAGAAGATGCCTTTACAGTTTAATACGGTTAAGCTATTTGCAGGATCGGGTTCTAAAGAACTATCGCAACACATTGCTACATCATACGGGCAGCAGCTTGGCGATGTAGTTTTATCGCGTTTTAGCGATGGCGAATTTCAGCCGCATTTTAATGAAAGTATCCGTGGCTGCGATGTATTTTTGATACAAAGCACCCATCAGCCTACCGATAACCTGATGGAGCTGCTGATGATGATAGATGCCGCACGCCGTGCATCTGCCCATTACATCATCGCAGTTATCCCCTATTTCGGCTTGGCCCGTCAGGATAGGAAGGATAAGCCACGTGTGGCCATCGGTTCAAAACTGGTAGCAAACTTACTGGTAGCCGCAGGCATTAACCGTATTATGACGATGGACCTGCATGCGGCACAGATCCAGGCGTTTTTTGACGTGCCGGTAGATCACCTGGATGCATCCATCATATTTGTACCTTATATTAAAAGCCTTGGTTTAGGTAACTTAACCATTGCATCGCCGGATATGGGCGGCTCTTACCGGGCACGCAGCTTTGCCAAGTTTTTTAATGCCGAAGTTGTTATTTGCGATAAACGCCGCAAGCGCGCAAACGAGATTGAAAGCATGACCATTATTGGTGATGTAACCGACCAGGATATTGTACTGATAGATGATATTTGCGATACGGCCGGTACCCTTGCAAAAGCTGCAGGCCTGATTATGGAGCGTGGCGCACGCAGCGTACGCGCCGTTTGTACGCACCCGGTTTTATCAGGGAAGGCATACGAAACTATCGAGAACTCGGCACTGACCGAACTGATTGTGACAGACACCATACCTTTGAAACAGGCCAGCCCTAAAATAAAGGTACTAACCACTGCCGACCTGTTTGCAAAAGCAATAAGCAACGTAAACGAACATGGCTCGATAAGCCAGTTGTTTAAGGTAGATTAAAGAGTTGATAGTCTATGGCCGATAGTCCATAGATAATAAAGACAATAAGTAGCTTCTTTAAGCCCCTCTCTTTTGGAGAGAGGTTGGGGAGAGGCCTTAAAAATATCCATACCATGTTGGTGTGGCTTTGAATAATAAATACATAATGAAATCAATTGCTATTAGCGGTTCTCCAAGAGAGAACGTAGGGAAAAGAGACGCTAAAGAACTGCGTTACCAGGGCTTAGTGCCGGCAGTACTTTATGGTGGGCCTACACAAACCCACTTTGCAGTGTCCGCAGCTGATTTGAGAGCCGTAGTTTATACTCCGGTTGTTCATTTCATCGACATTGACGTTGCTGGTGTTAAATCACAGGCTATTATTAAAGATATGCAGTTCCACCCGTTAACGGAACAACTTATCCACATCGACTTTTTATTGTTAGATGAAAACAAACCGGTAACTATCGAGATCCCTGTAAAATTAACAGGTACCTCTCCGGGTGTTAAAGTGGGTGGTAAATTAGTTCAGAAACTAAGGAAACTGCGTGTTAAAGCATTGCCAAAAGATCACCTGGATAACATCGAAGTGAGCATCGAGGCGCTTGAAGTTGGTAAATCAGTAAAGGTTAACGAAATTAAATTGCCAAACCTTACCATTACCAATGCACAGGAAGATACCATCGTATCTGTAACTACCTCACGTGCGTTACGCCAGGCAGAGCAAGAAGCTGCTTCAGGTAAAAAATAATTTGTAGTAATACCGGTTATGGTGTAATTACACTCATTACAGCGATAGGTTTTCCTATCGCTGTTTTTTTGTGATAAAATTTTGATGTGAAACGATAAAGAATATTTTTGAACGTATTCAATTCATGTTCATAAATAACTGCTATGAAAGCTTTTAACCTCATCTTCGCCGTTTTATTTATTGCATTTGCCGCATTACAATATAACGACCCCGACCCTTATATCTGGATGCCTATTTACCTGTATAGCGCGGCCCTGTGTTACATGGCATTTAAAGGCAGGTTTTACCCAAAAGCTTACCTGTTCGGTATAGCTATTTATTCGGCATACGCAGCTTACCTGTTTTTTGATAAAACCGGTGTACTTAGCTGGCTAACGCAGCACCATGCCGAAAGTATGGTACAAACCATGCAGGCTCAAAAACCCTGGATAGAAGAAAGCCGGGAGTTTTTTGGGCTGGTGATACTTATAGCTGTATTAACGATAAATCACGTTTATGATAGCCGGCGCGTCAAAAACAGCAGGCAACTATAATCAGTAACCATTAACGTATATCTATACGGCTAACCGTTATTTGTGATTCTTGTTCCAGCCTATCTTCATTTTGCCGTTCTCTTCGTGTGCGCGGATGTGCAGTACAATACCCTTGTAACGTTTTTTAGCTAATTCGGCTTTATCAGTTATCAGGCTATCCTTGCCCGGGTTGCGCAGCGGTATATCCAATGCAATATCAGTGCCTTTGGTTAAGCCATAAACACCAGCCACATCAATATTTAACACGCTGCTGCTTATCTCCAAAGGTTTTATAGTGATCATATCGCCATTAACAACAAAGTGCCCGTCCAGCTTGGGGATAGATATGTTTTTTACATCCCTGAAAGGGAACGCAAACCTGCCCACATTCACCAATGGTTTAAAATCAATTAAAGCAGCGTTACGCAGGCTAAGGTCTAAATTTCCATTCAGGGAGCGCGGCACCAGGTCGCCGGCATCGGTTACACCACCGGTTATACTTGTTTTGGCAGACAGATACCCTTTTAAGTTTTCGTAAGTAAAATCTTTTAAACCAAAATTGTTAAAAGCCATAAAAAACTCGCGCATGTTTACATTGCTTACCACCGTATTTAAAGCAAACCTGTTTAACGAATTTCCCTGCATCATTTTACCGTTCATCTTCAAATATCCGTTTGCATGCTTTAAACCAACGTTCTGTATAATAATACCATCATCCGTTGTCAGCAGGTCGGCAGTGGCATCTGTAGCCAAAAATTTGCGGTAATACACCTTATTTACTTTCAAATGCATTTCGGCTTTGCCGCGTGCCAGCACATTGCTCAATTGGTCTACCACGTTGCCGCTGTTAGCCTGGCTTTTTTTGGCAGGCGCAGTTTTACGCTGTGCTAAAAAGCCCAAAAACTCTGCTAAATGCAATTCGGGGCTGCGTATCTGCCAGGTAAGTAAGATCTTTTCGGGGGCGTTATAATACAGGTTCAAAAAATTGTTTACCCTCCCCTCCATATTAACGATGCTTTGCCCGGTTTGCAGCCTAATGTTATTCAGCACCAGGTCATTCCCCACAAAGTTTAAGGATATGGAGTTGTTTTTAAGTTTAAGGTTACGCGGCAGGTAATATATGTCGGTATTTTTTAAATGGATGGCCCCTTTGATTACCGGTTTATTTATTTTGTAATTAACCACATCGGCCGTGTATCTTACATTAATATCCGCCTCGCCGTTACTGAATTTGGCTACATCATCCTGCAAAAAATAGTTAAGATCTGCCGCCGGGAAGTTTGATTTAAAATTACCCGTGGCAATAGGCTTTTCCAGGTTTATGATACTGCCGGTATCAATAGTAAACGGCAAATGGTTGTAGGTACCCTTTAGCCCTATCAGCTTTATGGCCGAATTATCATCCCCAAAGCCTTTATCTTTTATATAATTATTAGTAAACACACCATTAAAGCTGCAACTATCCAGTTCGGCACCCGGAATGGTTATTTTGCTATCTTTTACTTTGGCTGTTACATACAATTTGGGCCCGCCATCGGTACCGCCAAAGCTACCGTCGATATTACAGGTAACATCCATTGGTTTGCTGATGTTAAACTGGTTTAGCACGGTAGTGATATTAGGCGCAAGCAATGCCGAAGCCCTGCGCCACATGATCTGGTCGGCAACAATATTGATGGTAAAATGCGGTGACGGTTTATCAGCAGTGGCAAAAACAGCGTTGATCTTAAACGGATCTTTGCCGATATTTAAAGGCAGTACCGATATATTTACCTTACCGGTTTTTTCATTATAACCGGCAACAAAATCGCCTTCCAGCTGCTGGTTTTTAATAAAACTACCGCGCAGGCTGTTAAAGGCCATACTTTTTGCCAGCACATCCAGGTGGAAATTTGCCCGCCAGCCGCTATCCGGGTAGGTCATCTTCCCCTTAAGCTCATTTACTGCAAAGTTAAAAAGCTTGTGTGCCTTGCGGTCGTCAACCGTAAAGGTAACATTGCTCAGGCTAAACTTTTTTAATTGGGTAGATGAACTGCTTTCTGACGGATTATCCTTTACTTTCTTATTATCCTTTTTAAAAACCGCCGTGTTACTGTACCCGGTACTATCTGTAAACAGATCTATCGCAGCGCTGCGGATATCGATATGGTTAATATCTATCGTGCCTTTAAAAAGGGCCATGGTATTGATAGATACGCTAAAATCTTTTGCATTTAGTAAGGTATGCTGATGGCGGCTATATTGCTTATCGCGCACAATAACATCTTGCAGCGTAAGCGATACATCCGGGAAACCCCTAAAAAAGTTTGGCTTCATATCGCCAATAACCAGGGTGCCGTCTACACTTTTGTCAAGCTGTTCGTTCACCATTTTAAGCACTTTGGCTTTATTAAAAGTGATGTATAAAGTAGCACCAACCAATATCAGTACAATGAGTAGTACAAGACCGGCAAATATCTTCAGAGAAATTTTTAACCACTTAGGCATATCAACAGTTTACAGGTAAATACTTAAACTACTTATTTTGTTTGCTTTGTAAAAAATTGATTGCTTTTAGAGTTGCATCGCTGTTAACCGAAACGTATTTTGGCATTTAATTTCATTGGATAAAAAAACCATTTTATTACCCCAACAAGCAGCCGCCATGAACCCGAAGGTTGATTTTTATTTTAATAAAGCCCAAAAATGGCAGCAAGAGATTGCGCAATTAAGAACAATTGTACTTGCCTGCGGGCTTACCGAAGAATTGAAGTGGGGCTGCCCCTGCTACACCCATGCACAAAGTAATATTGTACTGATACATGTATTTAAAGATTACTGCGCGCTTTTATTTTTTAAAGGTGCGCTGTTAAATAATACCAACGGGATACTGGTGCAACAAACAGAAAATGTACAGGCCGCCCGCCAGATAAGGTTTACCGGTATTGAAGAAATAACTGAAAGAAAAGCCATGCTTAAAGCCCATATTTTTGAAGCTGTTGAGGTGGAAAAAGCAGGGTTAAAAGTAGCAATGAAAAATACCGCGGCGTTTAGCATACCCGAAGAATTTAAGCATAAGCTGGATGAAATGCCCACCCTTAAAACCGCATTTGAAGCTTTAACACCGGGGCGGCAAAGGGCATATCTGTTGCATTTTGCTACTCCCAAGCAATCTAAAACCCGCCAGGAAAGAATTGCAAAACAGATTCCCCGGATACTGCATGGCAAAGGGTTAAATGATGCGTAATGATGTTTACCGGCTTGTAACTGTTTAAATAGCATCCTCCCCCTCAACAGATAAATCCCTATATTAGCCAACAAATAACCATGGCTGATACCGCCCCCATATTACGTACTGTTAACGTTACCCGCTATGTTACCCCATTGCGCGAGGGCGGCTCGCTGCCTGCCATTGCCGAAGCCGATGACGGTTTTTTGTACGTACTTAAATTCAGGGGTGCCGGGCAGGGGCCAAAAGCGCTTATTGCCGACCTGATAGGTGGCGAGATAGCCCTGAAACTTGGCTTTAAGGTACCCGAACTGGTATTTGCCAACCTGGACGAAGCCTTTGGCCGCACCGAACCCGACGAAGAGATACAAGACCTGCTTAAATTTAGCGTAGGCCTTAACCTGGCGCTGCATTACCTTTCGGGCTCTATTACGTTCGACCCTACCGTTACTTTTGTAACCACAGAAACGGCATCGCAGATAGTTTGGCTGGACGCCCTGCTGATGAATGTAGACCGCACCGCCCGTAACACCAATATGCTAATGTTTAACCGCGAGCTTTGGCTGATAGACCACGGCGCTGCTCTGTATTTTCACCACAGCATGGAGAACTGGGAAGAACAGGCCAAGCGCCCTTTTGTACAGATAAAAGACCATGTACTGCTGCGCAAAGCAATCGAACTGGAGGCCGCCGATCAGAAGTTCAAAGCCCTGTTAACCCCCGGATTTATACAAGATGTTGTTAACCTGATACCCGATGCCTGGTTAACCGACCGCTCTTTTGAAACAGAAGATGAACAGCGGCAGATCTACGCCAAATTTCTGAACACCCGATTAGCTAACTCGAATATTTTTGTAACCGAAGCGCAAAATGCAAGACAAGCACTTATTTGAGTACGCCGTAATACGCGTTGTGCCCAGGGTAGAGCGCGAGGAGTTTCTGAACGTAGGGGTGATACTGCTATGCAGCAAACAAAAATTTTTAAAGATGCTGTATCATCTTGACAGGGAACGCCTGCAGGTATTCGCCAAAGAACTGGATATGGAGGCGTTGGAAGAAAACCTGCGCTCGTTTCAGCGGATAGCCCTTGGCGGTATAGATGCCGGGCCAATAGGCGAGCTGGATGCTGCATCGCGTTTCAGGTGGTTAACGGCTACACGCAGTACGGTAGTGCAAACCTCAAAAGTGCATCCTGGTTTTTGCGGTAATGGCGATGATACGCTTGGCCGCTTATATAATCAATTGGTTTTGCAGTAACATCAGTGTGCGCCATTCAACGTTGATATCACTTCGCCTTTTTCGCCCAGGGTTTGTATTAAGGGCCGGTTTAAGCTATCGATAAATATTTTTAAACGTAACCTACCTTTGCCGTCGCTTAAAAATAAGCCTGTTTGCCCTGCTTTATTTCTGCCTAAAAACAATCGTTCGGTACCCAGGTAGCCTTTGGCCTTTAATCGGGCTACTTCTTCGCGGTATGCTTTTGTGCCCTCTTTCATATTCAACGAATCAAAGTGACTGATCAATCTGCCTGCTGTAAAGTCGTCGCTCCGGTCCCAAAGTTTAAACCCGTAACTCTTGCTCTTTTTATCTTCGTTATCCTGGCTATACTGCAACTGCATAATCTGGTCGTTCTTAAATTGGTCTACAGAGTAAGCCATACCGGCTTCTTTTTTATTACCGCTATAGATCAGGCCGCCGCATTCGTCCCCGTCATCGTTAAAAAATATCATCCCGGCGTCGCGCTCTCTTTTAGAAAGGGTTTTACCGTCAATAATTCCCGGATGCTGCTTTTGTTTATTGCTGATAACCATGCGCAGCTTGCCGTTACCATCAACAATATTTAACCTTTGCAAGGTTAGCTCCGTAGCGGTGCTTTCTCCTGTGTTGAATAACTTTATCCCAAAAATTACAATTATTACAATCAACACGCCTAAAATTATTTTCAGGGTTTTAATTTGCTTTGCAAGTTGCTCTGTTGTAGCCATATATAAATCAGTTATGGAAATAATCACTTATTTATATCAGACAATATAAAACAGAACTTGTTTATGCCTTATGCAATTTAGAGTTTATATTAACCATTTATGTGGCAATAGCAAATTACAACGGGGCGTATAAAATTCAAATCATATCTATAAATTAGCCTTACCCAATTATAAATCCATCCTTATGTTTTATTTTACCAGCCTAAAAACATTTGTATTTTGCCTTGTATGCCTCTATTTTACACAAGCGGCATCAGCACAAAATGCTTCTGCACCTCAATTTAAAGTGATCGCTTTTTATACCGGTAAGGAAGACCAGGCCCATATCAGCTTTGTGCAAGAGGCGGGTAAATGGTTCCCGGCAATGGCCAAAAAGTATAATTTTACTTATGATGCTACCAATAACTGGGGCAACCTTAACACTAATTACCTGGCAAACTATCAAGTGGTGATATTTTTAGATACCCGCCCGGAAGATCCCTTACAACGCGCGGCATTTGAAAAATACATGAAGAGCGGCGGCGCCTGGATGGGGTTCCACTTTGCGGCGTTTGCCTTAAATCAATCTGCCGTGCCGCAAAACTGGGATTGGTACCATAATACCTTTTTGGGTTCTGGCCAATATGGCAGCAACACCTGGCGGCCTACATCAGCCGTTTTAAAGGTAGAAAACAGTGCTCACCCAGCCATGAAAGGGCAGGCAGCAACCTTTAAGGCATCGCCAAATGAATGGTACCGCTGGGAAAAAGATTTAACCAAGAATCCCGATATCCAAATCATGGCATCGATAGACCCGGCAAGCTTTCCATTAGGTACAGGCCCCAAGCAAAGCGAGATCTGGCATAGCGGTTATTACCCGGTGGTTTGGACCAACAAAAACTACAAAATGATCTACTTTAACATGGGCCATAACGATATTGACTACGAGCACCACACTAATAAAGATCTGTCGCACACCTTTGGTAACCCCGCAGAAGATAAACTCATCTTAAATGCCCTGCTATGGCTGGGCGGCTCAAAGTAACTATATTATACGCTATCCTCATTTTTGATGCCTTTTAGCAGGGCATAAATAGCCATAGCATGGCCGTGGCCTAATTCAAAATCTGTTTTAAGCCAGTTGGTGATATCGCTGGCTTTAACAGCCAGTTCGCCATTTTTGGTGAAACCCTTTTCGGCAGCCATAGCCCTAAAATCTGCCGGGCCTTTACCCGTTTTTTGTTTGATGGTTGTTAAGTATGCCTGGAATGACATCGTGCTATTTTTTAATGGTATAAACAAATTTACATCATTGATGAAACCTAATGAAGTATATAAACGACTATTTAAGGGCTATTAGCGACATACCGCAAAAAAAAACGGGCAACCATAAATGGCCACCCGTTTCATCACTCAATCACTCACAAAAAATTATCCGGCAGTTGGGGCTTTAGGGCCTCTCCTGTTCTTCATCTTTTCTTTCATCTGGGCTTTAAGCTCCGTATAGTTCTTTAACTGGTCTGCAGTAAAAACTGCTTTCAATTCACCGTCTGTTTGCGTTAATATAGCTTTACGGCTCTGGTGGTTTGCTTTACGGTCGGTTGTTGATCGGTTTGCTTTTAAGCTATCCATCTGCGTAGCACGTTTTAATAAAATCGTGTTCACCTTAGCATACTGGTCCTCAGATAAGCTTAATTTTTGCTGCAACACTTTCGACATCCGCTGTGCTTTTTGCGCCGGTGCTACCGCTTTACGGTCGCCGCGGTTACCATGCATCCTGCCTTTAAAATTTGCTTTTAAAGCTGCGTACTTTGTTTGCTGGTCGGCATTCAATACTGTTTTTAAGCCGGCATCAGTATTGGCCATAATAGCTTTGCGGCTTTGCATGGTTGCTTTACGGTCTGTGCCTTTAGTTGCTTTCAGGCTATCCATACTGGCAGCACTTTTAGCGAAAATGGCCTTTACTTTTGCAGACTGATCTGCAGACAGCGCCAGGTTCTTAGTTAACATCGCTGTTCTATGCTCGGCTTTCTGCTCTGGAGTTTTGTGTACCCTTTGGGTTTGTGCCTGGGCAAATACCGCTGTACCTGCCAGGAAGGTTATCATCAATAATATCTTTTTCATGTTTTAATTTATTTTGATGGTATGACAGCAATTACGCCCGCAGGGTTTAACCGAGCGCTCCGTCACATTGTCATTACATTAACATTTATATTAAAGCGACTTGCATTTAAGACCGTTCGGTCTATATTTGCAGTGTCGAAACAATCAGGCTATGACAAAAGCAGAAAGAACCCGTCAATTTATTATAGAGCAAGCAGCCCCGCTGTTTAACACCAAAGGTGTTGCGGGCACGGCCATGAGCGATATTATGGAAGCCACCAAAATGGCTAAAGGCGGTTTATACGGCCATTTTGAAAGTAAGGAAGCGTTAGCCCATGCCGTGGTTGATTATTGCCTGAATACATTAGGTGATAAAATAACAGCTGCCGTAAGCAAGCATAAAACAGCCAAAGGCAAACTGTTTGCCTACCTGGATTTTTTGAGCAGCCCGGAAAACCCACCCCTGAAAGGCGGCTGCCCCATGATAAATTTTGGTACCGAAGCGGATGATACCAATTCCATCATTAATCAAAAAGTAAAAAAGGGGATGGAATGGTCGGTTAACCGGATTACCAACATCATTACAGAGGGTGTTGGCAATGGTGAGTTTCATGCTTCGTGGAATGCCAAAGAATTTGCTATAAAACTATTTACCATGATAGAAGGCGCTGTGTTGATTGCCCGCGTTATGGGTAATAATGATCATTTACATACCATAATTAAAATGCTTAAAACAGAAATTGAGGCACAAGTGATCTGAAGCCTTTTTTTATAAAATAAAATAGACCGAACGGTCTATAATAAACAAACAAAAACAACAAATACAAAACAATGAAAAATCAAAAAATAGCGCTGATAACAGGTGCTAACCGTGGCTTAGGCTTAGAAACCGCTAAACAATTAGGCGAAAAGGGTATCACTGTAATTTTAACTGCACGCAGCATAGAAGCTGCAAATAAAGCTGCAGACAGCTTAAAAGAACATGGCATTGATGCCTATGGCGTTAAACTGGAAGTAACCGATGCCAACGACCGCAAAGCAGTGGCAAAATATATGGAGGAAAAATTTGGCAGGCTGGATATCCTGATCAATAATGCCGGTGTTACCCCCAATAACAGGGAAGGCTTTACGAATACCTCATTAGATACCGAGCCGGAAGAATTTGAATATGTATTCAATACCAACCTGTTTAGCCTGGTATCGCTTACCAATTTGCTGCTGCCCCTCATCAGGAAGAGTGATGCAGGGCGCATTGTAAATTTATCAAGCATATTAGGCTCGTTAACTATTCACTCGCTGGCAGAAAGCCCTATCGCATCTGCTAAAACCCTGTCTTACGATGCATCAAAAGCTGCATTAAACATTTATACCAACCACCTGGCCTTTGCACTGGCCGGTACCAATATCAAGGTAAATTCTGCACACCCGGGCTGGGTTAAAACAGAACTGGGTACGGCAGCTGCCGAAATGGAAATTCCGGATGGCGCTAAAACAAGCGTGGCCCTCGCCTTATTGGGCGAAGATGGCCCTACAGGCAGGTTCATCCACATGGGCCAGGAATTGCCCTGGTAAATTCACATCATCGGTAAATACAGCCGGCCTTATGCATAACGGCCGGCTGTATTATATTTTAGCCTTTTTTTCTTCGGCCTCTTCCCTGTCATTCGCATCGGCCTCCATACAAAACTGCTGGCGCGATGCCTTTTCTTCGTATTGCAGGCTTATAAAAATCGGGAAATGGTCTGAATTAAAATTAGACAGCCGCCTGATCTTTTTCAGTTTAAAATCTGTAGATATAAAGGCATGGTCTAAGGGGAAGCGCATAATGGGATAATGCGCATGGAAAGAATTGAAGAAGCCCCTGCCCCTGCGCGGATCTAACAAACCGCTCATTTTTAAAAAAAGTTCGGTAGTGTAACTCCAGGCTACATCGTTCAGGTCGCCAATAACAATAACCGGTATTGTGCTGGCTTTGGCCATATCTGCAACCAGTAAAAGCTCCTTATCCCGCTCGGTAGACCGCGGGTTTTCATTAGGTACAGGCGGTGTAGGATGCACGGCAAATAATTGTACCTGCATGCCATTTTTAAGGTTAATTTTTGTGTGGATGGATGGGATATCTTCTTCTATCAGGTATTTTACCTGTGTATCATCCAGCTTAAGTTTAGAGTAAAGCAGCATACCGTAAGTGTTTTCTAACGGTACCTTTACAAAATGCGGATAATGCTGCTGCAATTCGGCGGTATCAATATACCAGCGGTTGTTGGTTTCCAGCAGTAATACAATATCCGGATTGGTTTTATAGATCACCTTAAGGCAGCCTGCCGAATTGGTGTTATCCTGATAAACATTGGCTATCATAACACTCAGGCTTTGCTCTGCAATGTGCCTGCTTGCTTTTAAAACCTGCTTTTTGCCTAAAAAGGTAAAGGGCGCAATTAAGCAGAACAAAAACACCACATTGGCAGCCATGCCAAGTGTAAGCACCCAAAACAGAATGCTTTGCCTGTCGAAAAACACAAGCAGCAGCAACAGGCAAATTACCGACGCTACAAACTTTTGGATGCGGGGATAATCAAACACCCGGAATGTCCAGTAATCGTGCCTGATCAAAGAAAGCACAGAGAAAACGAGCAGAAGTATAGAAATAACAGCTAAAAAAACGTTCATTGCAGCGAAAAGGTTAGTGCCCAAATTGTAACCAAGTTGTACCGGATAAGTTTTAAAATATACTTATCTAAAGTACATAGCTGTTTAAAGTCATCAAATTATTTACGGCATCGCCCATGGTATTGTTAAAATAAGCATACACACGCTTACCATCTGCCAGCCATTCCTGAATGTATTGGGCATATTCATATAAAAAAGCATCGGTGTAGCTGCCGCGATAACCGCCATTGGGGCCATGGAAACGCAGGTAAATAAAATTGGTTGCCATATCAACCATCGGTGTAAGTGATTTAGGCATATCCTGTATCACCATTCCTGCTTGGTAATTATCCAGCAGTTCGTAAACTTCGTGTTTATACCAGCTGCTGTTCCTAAATTCTACAGCGATATCCCAACCACTCAACTGCGTATCCTTAATGTTAATCAACAGTTTCTCTAACTGCCGGATGTTGGATACCTCATTGCTCCCCGGAAACTGTATCAGCAGGCTACCCTTTTTATCGCCTGCGGCATCTATCACCTGCATAAAGCGGTCAACATCTTCGGTTTTAAACAATAACTGTTTGTTATGCGTAATGTCGCGCCAAAGCTTATAAGTGAATTTAAAACACTCAGGCACTTCATTGGTCCATTTTTTTACGGTAGATGCCTGCGGGAGTTTGTAAAACGAACTATTGATCTCGATGGTGTTAAACAACGAGCCGTAATAAGTTAACCTTGATTTATCCTGAAACTCGGGCGGATATAATGATTTATTGGGCACCGGCAATACCAGCCCGCTTGTGCCCGAATAAAAATTTTGCTTGCTGTTTTGCATACTACAGTTTAACACGCTTGCATTTACTATTGTTGCGCTTATATTAGCGTTTAATTAATCCTGTAAAGCATCTAAACATATCTCACACGCATGAAACGTACCGCAATGTTTGCTCTCTCGGCATTAGCCCTGGCAGCCTGCCAAACCAAACCAACGGATAATGTGGCCGAAGTACCGCTTACGCCTATAACAGGCACCTGGAAACTGGTATCTGCCGTAACCATAACTAAAGGTGATACCATTAAAGATTACCCGGTGCCTAACCAGGAAATGCTGAAAATTTTAAATGACACCCATTTTGCCTTTATGCGGCACGACCTGAGTAAAGGGAAGGGTAAAAATGCCGCATACACCGCAGGCGGCGGCACCTATGATTTGAAAGGCGATAAATATACCGAACACCTGGCTTACTTAAATGCCCGTGAATGGGAAGGACGCGATTTTGTTTTCACCGTTCAGTTTAAGCATGATACGCTGATACAAAAAGGCATCGAAAAAATTGATAGCCTGAACATCAATCACGAGATCATCGAAACTTATGTAAAAATAAAATAGCTTTAATGCTGCAGCATAGCTTTAACATAAGCAAATGGTTTACCAAACAGCATGCAAAAAAAGCGGACAACCTTTCGGTTATCCGCTTTGCAATTATAAAAGGGGGGATCTGATTAAGATTTGCGGTGCAAAAACGCTTATTTAAAACCCGCTATCATCTAAAGCGAAGGTGTTTTTGCGTTCCTTCCATTTACCTTTTGTAAAATCGGGGAAAGCCTGGGGGGCGTTACCTTCTTTTATAGATTTTTCTGAAAGCGGGGTGATCACACTCATCGTTAACGAATCGTAGATGTCTATAGGGGTTTGTTTCTTCTGCTTTACAGATTCCACAAAAGCGTTAAATACAAACCAGTCCATACCGCCGTGTCCTGCGCCTTCGGCAAACTTTTCGTACTTTTTCCAAAGCGGGTGGTCGTATTTATCAAACCAAACGCTGGCTTTGTCCCACTGGTCGTATTTGGCAGATTTTCCCTCAATATATACCGAATCGGCAACATCCATCCAGATACCCTCGGTGCCCTGTACCCTAAAAGCTAATGAATATGGCCTTGGCAAGTGGGTATCATGGCTTAAGGTAACGGTTTCGCCATTGGCACAACTCAATGTAGTGGTGGTTACATCGCCATTCTTAAATTTAATTTTCGAGTTTTTATTCCCCGGTGATACCTTGTCGATATAAGCATTCAACCCGCGCGATTTGGAGGAGAACGATACCAGGTTGGTAAAACGGTTACCGCGGTTAATATCAATATAGTTCATTACCGGGCCGGCACCGTGTGTTGGGTATATATCACCGTCGCGGTCAATATTCCACTGCGTGCGCCATTGCGATTCGCCCATAGTATTGGGGCCATACTCGCCGCCTTTGCCATAAAAGCTTTTACCATCATTAAAAAATATACCGCGCAGATCATGCTGATAACCGCCTTCCAGGTGTATCAGTTCGCCAAACAGGTTCTGGCGTACCATGTTTAAGGCTGCCATCACATCGCGGCGGTAACAAACATTCTCCAGCGTCATGTAAGGTACTTTGGTTTCTTCATATACCTTCAGAATATCCCAGTGATCCTTCTCGGTGATACCCGCAATAACCTCGCAGCCAACATATTTACCGGCGCGCATGGCCGCTATGGCCTGGTCTTTATGAAACTGCCAGGGGGTAGCAATAATTACCCCGTCAATATCCTTACGGTCGAGCAGTTTTTTATAGGCATCCAGGCCGCCGGTGTATTCAACAGGCAGTTTCTTCTTTGCCTTTACAAATAGTTCGCGGCAAAACTTCAGCGAGCTCTCCTGAATGTCGCAAATTGCTACGATCTCTACATCATCGCGAAGCAAACCCTCGCCTATATGGTTACGGCCGCGCAGGCCTACACCTATATAGCCCAGCCGCACTTTGTCTGCATTTTTTGCAAATAATAAGCCCGAGGGCAAAATTGTTAAACCTGCCAATCCGATAGCCGTATTTGTAACAAATTGTCTGCGATCCATAATTTTTAGTTTTATTTATTGATGATATAATTGTTCTGTTTTAGTGATTGCACCGTTAACCTGCGGACTAAAGGTTACCTCTTTAAAAAAACCGCTCAGGTGAAACTCGGGTGTTGGGGCTGCTATATTGTTCCAGCATAAAAAGTGCGGATTGGGCAGGCTGTCGCCGCATTTAAAAAAGTTAACCCTGGCGCTGCTCCCGGCAAATACCAACCCCGTATGATACTTAAAAACCTTCAGCGGGATGCATAAAGTAAGTTGCCAATGTATGCTGCCGGTATCGTTACTTTTAATCAGCGTTTGGTATTTAATGGTTTTCAGCAAGCTTACCGGTAAAAAAGTACGCCCGGTTTTGTGTTGGCCGTATTGTACCCGGCAGGTACCTATGCAATTAAACTCCAGGTTGTAATAGCAGGCATCGTTACCAAACGCAATAAAAAATTCAACACAGCTGTCTTGATACACCGGGTCGTTAATATTGCTGTATGCGGCCTTTATGTTCTCCTCGGTTACATCATATTTAAGATAGATAGCATCAGCATCATAAGCTATTACAAACGATACCAATGGCTGCGCGGTATCCTTAGCCCAGGGTGCATATTGCAAATGCTGTGGCAAATGGCCGTTTAGCGCTTCAGCAATATCTGCTATAGTGGTCAGCTCCTTAAAACTGGCCAGATAAGGTATGCTTATATCCATTGCTGCATCCATTAATATTTTGCTGTTTTATAGCTGTTCATCTCGTTTACTATTATTTGGTGCATGGCACCGGCATTTGCATCCAGCATTTGCATCAGCCGTAATTGTGCCCTTGCGCGCTGCAGGTTGTGGCCTTCAAACTTTATTTTAAAGTAGATATCGCCGTTAATATGATCTGTTAAAAAACGTACGGCCTGCATGTAGGGCAGCAATAAGGCGCCTTTCATCAATGAATTCACCTCCGTATCCGTCAGGAATTTTGAAGCTTCTTTAAAGTAGCCCTGTACATAGGCATTAAACAGCGGCATATTCAGCTTTATCCTGCTCAGATCAGCCTCGTCCTCGGTTGTGGTATTGATGATGGTACGGATAGCATCCCCAAAATCATAGGCTACATAACCATCCATTACCGTTTCCAGGTCTATCACGCATTGGGCTTCGTCGTTACTGTTCAGCAATACATTGTTAAACTTGGTATCGTTATGGATAACCCGTTTGGGCAATACTGCTGCCTGCCCCGGCTGCTGAAAATATTGCATGTCTTCTGCATACTTTTCCACCATCTGCAATTCAGCGCTTACATACTGCACGCGTTTGCAGGTATCTTTGCTAACCGCTTCAGTTAAATACTGTAAGCGTTTCTGGATGTTGTGAAAATCGGGGATCACCTCAAATAGCTGCCCTGCCGGGATATCCGACAGCATATACTGAAACTTGCCGAAAGCCTTGCCCCCTTCATAAGCCTGCTTGGGGGTTTGCACCACATCATAACTTTTGGTATCGCTTAAAAAGTAAAACATGCGCCAGTAATCGCCGGTGCTGTCCTGATAAAAAAACCGGTTGCTATCGGTCGGGATCAGCGTCATTACCTCCTTTAGGGGGTCGCCTGTGCCATGTTCCCTTATTTTATATTTAAGATGCTCGGTTACCCTGCGCATATTATCGGTAAGCCGCTCTACATCCGAAAATATGTTATGGTTGATGCGCTGCAACAAATAATCCGGACCAGCAGCTGACACATTTTTTAGCAGGAAAGTATCATTGATATGCCCCGACCCATAGGCTTTACACGAGTTAGCATCTGCCGCACATTTAAAATGCGATACAACTTCGGCTGTGTTATCGATACCTGGCACTACTGTTATTGTTAAAATTTGATGTATTATTTAATGCACCGGCGCCGGTAAATACCTGTTACAGCCGGGTGCTTATTGTAAAAGTGCCTTAAAATTATGGTTATCTGAAAGGCTAACCAGGCAAATATTAAAAATAACGTAGCGCAAACGTTTGCGCAAGGCACGCAAACGTTTGCGCTATTTTTTATGATGGGATAACTTACTGGTAAACTATCCGGCAATGGTGTAATCTATCATCTCCGAATCGATAATGTGCTGCAAAAAGGGGGGCTCTGTTACGTTGGGCGTGGCTGCGCTGTTGATAAGCTGCAGCAAAAAGCCAGCCGCCATAGATGATTGCCTGCCGGCAAATTGCTCTATCGACGCCAGGGGCACGCTCTCCATATACTCCCAGATGGGCAGGTTGGCAAAACTGATAAAGCTGATATCCTTATTCACCACCAGGCCCGCCGCCTTAACCGCTGCAATGCAATCCAGCAAAACATAATCATTAAATACAATGACTGCAGCAGGCGGCTCGTTCAAAGACAGAAGCTGATCTATCGCCTTGCGGTTATCGGCCTTGGCCAGTGTTGTAGATACAATGATATCCTGGTTTAACGGCAAATGATGCTGCTTAAGGCATTGGATATAAATTTCCAGCCGTTGCAGGGTAGCGGCCAGTTTTGCAGGCCCGTTAATTAAACCAATGCGGCTATGCCCCATGTTTACCAGTTTGGTAATAGCCTGCAGCATGCCCGATACCAGGTTACAGGCTACATAATTAATATCCTGCCGGTTAGGCACGCGGTCAAAAAAAACAACGGGGATATTGTATTTTTTCAGGCTGTCGAAATGCGCGTAGGTGGATGTTTCTTTGGTGAGCGATACCAGCACACCGTCTACACGGTGGTTCTTCATATTCTCTACGATCTTCTTCTCGCGCTCAAAATTATCAAGCGATTGCCCGATGATGACGTTATAATTGCTGGCTTCGGCCGCATCTTCTATCCCGGTTAAGGCCGATGAAAAAAATGGTTCGGACAGATCGGGGATAATAACGCCAATTGTATAGGTTTTACGCTCTTTAAAATAGATGGCCGTTTTATTGGCCTCATAACCCAGCTCCTGGGCCACTTTATGCACCCGCATGGTAGTTACCAAACCAATGCTGGGATGATGATGCAGCGCACGGGATACCGTGGATGCCGATACATTAAGCCGCCTGGCTATTTCTTTAATGGTAGGTAACTTATTGTTATACATTTAACGCGCCGGCTGCAATTACCGGTTAGCTAAATTACAATATAATTACAAGGCGGCCAATTGTGTAAAAAAACAAACGACCTTGCAATTGCAAGGCCGTTCTAATTTATATAAGTAGGGATTAGGGCTATTTATTTACTGCACAGCGGCAGTAACATTGCTGTTCAGCAGGGTAATCAGTTCGGCATTGTTTATACCTGTTGCATAATCAATAGCCGTTTTGC
This sequence comes from Mucilaginibacter phyllosphaerae, assembly GCF_004378255.1. Classification (GTDB taxonomy): domain Bacteria; phylum Bacteroidota; class Bacteroidia; order Sphingobacteriales; family Sphingobacteriaceae; genus Mucilaginibacter; species Mucilaginibacter phyllosphaerae. The sequence continues at coordinate 409,517 of NZ_SNQG01000002.1, read as the reverse complement.
GCCGGCCATCTTTTGCTTTGGCATCGGCACCATTTCTTAACAGGATTAAGGCCGTTTCGGTATTACCGGCTTGTATGGCGGTTATCAGCGCTGTTGTACCGGCGCTGTTCTTTACATCAAGCTTTGGATAATGGGTTAATAAAAGATCTGTAATGCGGGTGTTTTTTACAGCTGCCGCTAATATCAGCGCAGTATTGCCCGCTTTATCTTTCGTATCAACATCCGGGTTTCTTTGCAATAGCAACAACACGGCACGGTCGCTGCCGTTTTTTACTGCTGCCATTAAAGGCGAATTGCCCTGCTCATTTTTAGCATTTACATTGATGCCCTTTTCTAACAGGTATTTTACAGCCGGGATATCATTTTCCTGAATGGCCGTAAAGATATTTTGCGCAAAGGTAGAGAGCGATAATAAGGAGAATAGGCTTAGTAGGGTAAGCGTTTTTTTCATCTAACAAGTGTTTTATGGCATACGCCAGTTAATATTTTTACGGAAATTACGTATAAATAACTGGTTTGGCTTTAAGGTAATTTACATTCATTCACCTATAAAAGCATAAATTACCCTTTAAGAAAAATTAATTTTAAAGAAACCTTTTTAAAAAGTTACATAAAGACATTGTAATGATAGAAAAATCATTCGCAAGCAGCACTACTGTTAATTTATAGTTTATAAAGGCATTCATGTATAAATGTTTTTTTGACACTTTAATGACATAACTGTAAGTATTACATTTAAAACCTTTAAGAATAATGGATAGGATTTAATCTTTAATGCACCTTACCGATAAACCGTAAACTTTGCTGCCCTCGTTAAACATAAAATAACCTTTAACATATAGCGCTATGTAAGAAGAGTTGGCTGCCGTTTTTTGGGTACCGCTCCACCAATAGGCATAATAGCCAAAATCATCAAACATGCCGTTGCTGCTAAATACAGCCCCGCCGCCGCCAAGCCCGGTAAACTTGGTTTCATTTTTTATGTTAGCTTCAGCTACCCAGTGTGTTAAGCCGCCTTCGCGAATTTGCGAACCATTTTCTCTTATACCGCCAATATAGCTGTACAAGGCCTGCCATTCCGCATCTGTTGGGATATGCCAGCCTTTTGGGGCTAACTTGCGGGCATCATTTACAGTGTACCAATTATAAAGCAAGCCGTATGTTTTTGCATTTGCAGCACTATTATTATAACTACAGTACGCGCCTGTTGTTAGCAACCGCCATTGGCCGCTATCTGTAATATTTGCAATTGCACTCCCATCCTGATAATGGGTAACCTTCAGGTTTTCCATCATCCAGGTTTGGCTGCCTATTTTTATGGCATGGTAAACATTGCCGTCAACATCAGTTACACTACCAGTGGCCGGCTTTACATCGGTTACGGTCAGTATCGCCTTACTGCTACCAGAAGCGTACATACCTGCGGCTTGCTGTGTAGCTGTAATTTCTGTATTGCCTGCGCCTTTAATGGTAACTGTACTGCCACTAATTGTAGCTACTGCGGTGTTACTGCTGCTATAAGTAAAAGCGCCGGTACTATTACTTGCAGGGGCCACTAAGGTAAAAGGGGCATCGGTTACTAATTTTGCAGCAACAGTAAAGCCGCTTTGTGTTGGTATGGCGGCGCCAACGGTAAATGTAGCCTTAACAGAATCGGCTGTAAACTTATCCGAAGCCTCCTGATAGGCCGTAATAATAGCTGTGCCCACGCCTTTGATACTAATGGTTATGCCGGATATAACAGCAACCTTACTATTACTGCTTTTGTATTTTATGGGCACCGTGCTATTGCTTTTGGGTGCAGTTATATTAAAATCTAAATCGCCGTATGCCTTATCAGGGATATTGAAATTGCTGATAACCGTTTGGCTTTGCTTATACTCTACTGTTTTTTGGCAGGCCGCACTGATCATGCCTATCACAGCCAGCAAGGCTATCTTAAAAGTTTGTTTCATAAATGGGGACTATACAGCCTATATACCAATACTTTAAGGCCGCGCAAAGATAAGCTATAATTGCGCTCATCCATCTGCCCTAAACAAAAACACGCTGAAACAAAAAAGCCGGGCAATTGCCCGGCCTAAAGTTTTTTAATAGTACTACAGCGATTCTACAAACGCAATTAAAGCATCGCGCTCGGTTTTACTCATATTACTCACCTTATTTTTGGCTGATAAGGCTTCGCCGCCATGCCACATCACGGCTTCCATCAGGTTACGGGCGCGTCCGTCATGTAAAAAGTTGGTGTGCCCGTTCACTTTTTGTGTAAGGCCGATGCCCCAAAGCGGTGCAGTGCGCCATTCGCTGCCACCGGCTAAAAAGTCGGGGCGGTTATCGGCAAGGCCGGTACCCATATCATGCACCAGCAGATCTGTATAGGGGTGTATCAGCTGGTTGCTTAACTGCGGCAGGCTTACATCAACCCCGGTGCGCACATCTGCCTTATGGCATTTTACACAACCGGCGGCCATAAACAACCCTTTGCCTTTTACAATTTGCGCCGCATTGGCATTACGCCTTACAGGCACCGCCAAGGTGCGCACATAAAATTGCACACTATATAGCAGGCTATCTGATAACTCGTACGCTTTGCTGTTAGGGTCGCTGTCAAACTGGGTTTGCCCGTCACTGCTTTCTTTGGGAAACAGCAGGTTGGTAATACCTATATCGCCGTTATAGGCTGCGCTTACCTGCTGCAACAGGTTTGGCTGGTTAGCTTTCCAGCCAAAACGGCCCAATACCTTTTGGCTTTTAAGCACATCCCAAACCATATTGGCTTTACCGCTGATGCCGTCGCCGTCTGTATCATCCGGATCGGCGTTTGCTAAAATATCCTTATCGCTGATAGCCTCTAACAAGCCCAGGCCAAATACAGGGGCTGCTACACGCGGCGATAACATTACATTACCGGGCATGGCCATATACAAAGCGGTAAAGGTATAGGTTGGTGTACGTAACGAATAAGTGGTGCCATCGGCAAACTTAAAGGTATTATCTGTATAGGTTATGGTTACATCGCCTTCGCGCTGCTTGTTTAACAAGGCACGGTTTTGCAGCTGATCGCCATAACCCGGTACCGGCACGGGGTTGCCATGCTCTCCCTCGCCGGGGATACTTAACCTGAACAGCATATTTGCTGCCGACTCGCCCAGGCCGGGCACCTTGCCCCGCCCGTCAGACACGTGGCACGACCCGCAGGATACGTTGTTAAATATAGGCCCCAGCCCCGGGTTTAACGGCGCCGGTGCAGATACAAATGTGGCGCCGAACTGCCCGTCGCCAATTTCATGCACCCGCAGTAAATTGGCCGGCAAGCCCGTAAATGCATGCGAAAACGCCCCGCTGCCCTGGTCAAACGCGGTTTGGCTGCCACCGCTTAACCACTCGCTATCCGGGTTATCATCGGGCGCTATACTATCCGCCTTTCTGCACGCTACCTGCAAAGCAACCATCGTTACCAGAATAAATAATATAGCTGTAGTAGTTTTTCTCATGCCGGGTTTATCCTTTCTCTGTATGTTATTACTTGGTGTATTGTATCAGAAATGGCTTTAACTTCTCGTCAATAACGGTAGCCAGCTCGCCAATTTTGGTCATGGCATTCTGCACCTTCGATTGCTCTGATACAATGGCTTCGCCAAACGGTTTATCAATTGCCTGTAAGGCTGCTATCGCAGCCGCATGTTTGCTTTTTATCTCTGCATCTAACGATAGGTTGTTGGCACGTACCACATCCTCTATCCCTTTGCCATCAACCGCAAAACGGCCCTGGTAAATAGCCAGGATACCCTGTATGTTGTTTGTAAAATCGGTAATGGAATTTTTAGCGAAGGGGCTTTCTTCAAGCGACGGATTTTGCGCATCAAACGGCTCTTTTATCTTGGCATCACCTACTTCACCGGCTATGCCGGCCATGGCATCTGCAATTTGGATATAGGCAGCCTGCTGGGTAGCAAACTCGGTAGATCCGGTTCCGGCTTTGGCCAGCTGGTCTTTATAACCATCCGTCCATACATCCTTTACCTCTTTGCTTAATTTAACCAGGTTTTGGGTAAGCGCTGCCAAAAATTCTTTTTCGCGCGGTTTAAACTGTGCAGCGGTTTTTGTTCCGTTTTGGCCCCAAAGTATATACTCGATCGGGTGGAAACCCTTTAATGCATCATCCAGGCCGTCTACGTAGGCCTCGTTAAGTGTACTGTTACCATTCAATATGGCTTCAAGGGCGTTAAAATCTACCGGCCAGGTATCGATGCGCGGGTCGATGTTGTTTGATTCCACCGGGCCGAACAACCACGCTTCCGTTTGCTCCCAGGTGGTGCGGATAGCTTTCCATTTGGTGCGCGCCGCTGCCAGGTTGGCATCTGTTGTAGTAGTGTTTAAGGTAGTAACCGCAGCCTGCAATTCCTGGGTTTTGGCATACATATCTTCATAAGATGATGTACAAACGTTGGTTGATATATTGGCTAAAACTTCTGCCTTAAGCGTAGTATTGCCGGTATCGCTAACCGGGTCTTTTTTTGAGCATGATAAGCCAAGCAAAGTTAACGGCAGCACCAAAGCGAGTGATTTTTTAATAGATATATGCATAATATTTAACTTAAGTGTATGATGATTTGATTATTGATAACTTCTGTTGGATAGGTTTGAAGCGGGCGCAGTGCCGGCTCCTTTACCACCTTGCCATCCAGATCGAAAACGCTGCCATGCGCGCTGCAGAATATTTTGTTGGCGGCAGGCGTAAGGCCCACCCCCTCGTGTGTGCATCTTAAATAAAGCGCCTTATAAGCATCGCCGTTTTTAATCAGCAGAATATCACACTCCAGCTGTTTGGTGCGCACTACCAGCATGTTGCCGGCCGTAAAGCTGTTTGCAGCTACTTCTACCACACCGGCTTTTGCCCCTGCTGCTTTAACCAAAGGCAAAGGCGATGAGCACGATTCTAAAAACGACGCGCCGGATGCAGCCAGCACACAGGCCGCGCATCCCGATTTGATAAAGTTTCTTCTGCTGGTGGCCATGGGTTAAAAGTTATAGGCAATGCCCAGGTTTACAAAGCCGTTATCCTTAAAATAAGGCACCTGCTGCGGGAATGGCGTAACAATAAGCGCCTGGTTAAATTCGCCCGTCATGCGGCGCACATAGTCGCCCTTAATGGCAATACCACGGATGGGCTTATAGGTAAACCCGCCCACGATGTAATGCTTTTCGTTCGCCTTATTCTCTAACCCGTTTGATGGTATTTTGGCGTTAAGGTTAAGGTATTCATACCGGCCAAATATTACAAAGGCCTTTTCGCCCTTATTGGTGGGGTATAATATATCGTAGCCCAGTTCGGCGTAACCGCCATACATGGTTTGAGGGGTATTGTTGGCAAAGGCCCGGTTAATATCGGCCGCATTTTTAATATTTACAATAGTGGCAATGGCCCGCACGCTTATACCCGATTTATTGTACTGCGCGTTTATTTCGCCCAGCGTAACCGGGTTGCCAAATGCGCCCGAGTTGAGCTGCAGGCTATCGGCCACGCGCTGTTCTTTAGCGGTAGAACCACCAATATAGCCCGATGCCTGGATCCTGAAATCGTTAATATAATAAAGCAATGCCGCATTCAGCCCCAGGTTTAGGCCGTTGGCAGCCTGCCCCAGCTGCCTGCCGCCGCCAATGCCGGTTGCGCTGTTAAACCCTTCAGAATTTAAGCCGTTTGTTAAGGCCACACTATAGTTTAAGCCCGGTATGCGGGTAAACTGCCCGTAAAGGCCCACACCAACTTCCCGCCAGGTAGACGGGATGATCTGCTCTTCCAGAAAAGGCCTGTCTACCCCGTTAAAGGTGGTAGGTAAATGGTTCTCGTTGATAAAGCCTATCCTGGGTACAAATAAACCGGCTACCAGGTAGGTATTTGGGTTAAGGTTAAACTTTAAAAACGCCTGTTCCATCGAAATTTCGCCCAGGCCGCTGCTGTTGCCGCCATTGGCTACCAGGGCATCTTCTACCTCTAACTCGGTAAACAGGGATATTTTGTTGCTGAATTTATGGCCCAGAAATAATACCACACGCTTTAAACTGGCCTCGGCGCTTTTACGTTTAGTATCTATACCGTATTTGGCTTCGCCATACCCCGATATTACTGTTGCCTGTTGCTTGTAGATGAGCCCGGCCGCAAGCGAATCTTCCTGGGTTAATACCTGTGCGGATACCCTGGAAACGTAAAAGCCTGATAATAAAACTATAAGGAGCGTAAAATTTTTTAATTGCATAGCCTGAATTTGCCCGCAAATATATGTTCTTATTTAGATTAAATATGATTAAAGATAAAAATCATTAGAAATTTATTAGAAACAGGGAATGATCCTTACAGATAATGTGAACCGGGATGCTTATTATTGGACATGAAACATGCCGCATTGATATTGCTATTATTATTTACGTTAAAGGGTTATACGCAAACTTACAGCAGCCAGCTGGCGGCGTACCGCGAACAGTACAAAGCCGATTTTTTAAGTGACAGCCACTCGCCCCTTAAAGAAGCAGACCTGAAAAATCTGCAATTTTTTGATGCCGACAGCACCTATCGTGTAACTGCCCGGATGGAACTGCTGATGAACGAAAGTACCTTCCAGATGCCTACCTTTAGCGGCGCCAAAAAAGAATACATCAGGTTTGCCAGAATAACCTTCAAACTATCGGGCAAGCCGCAGCAGTTATATATCTACAGAAATATATCTTTATTTAAACGCCCCGGATTTGAAGATTATTTGTTTTTGCCATTTACAGATGACACCAACGGCACCGAAACCTATGGCGGCGGCCGTTACCTGGACCTGAAAGTTACCGACATCAAAAACGGCACGATCGTGATAGATTTCAATAAAGCTTACAATCCCTACTGCGCTTACAGCGAAGGCTACCAATGCCCTATGCCGCCTCCAGAAAACAACTTAGAGGGGCGAATAAGGGTCGGCGAAAAGTCTTTTAAGGGCGAAAAAAGGTGATTATTTGTCTACGTTTTTAACCGATAGATCAGACCCTTGTTGCCTCAAAAATAAACCAGGCATTAAGTATAATGTAAGTGCCCAACAACACCTGGGCGGCTATAAAATCAAATCGTTTGGCCTTGTCCACCTTATCGCGCTTAATAAGCCTTAACGAGTAGGATGTACCGATGATAACCGAAAGGATAAACAATAGTGTGAGCCCGTGCAGGGTATCTACCAGGGTAAATGTGGTAGATTCGGGCAGTGCCGAATCTACGATGTACTTGTTACCAATAACAGCAAACAAGGCACCCACGCTTAGGCCAAAACGCGAGTCGATGCTATCTGTATGGATGTAAAAACACATGTAGGCTATCAAAAAGGCCACATACATCCCTAAAAACATTTTCCAAAACAGGCCCATGGCATTCCGGTTAATGGTTAGCCAAACTTTAAAATTGCTGTATTCGGTGTGTGGTTTGGCCATACTTTCGTCGCCAAAGGCCGTTTCATATTTTTTGATACCCGTTGATATATCCAGGCTGTCTATATTCCATCCCCGCAGGGTAAAACGCGGGTCGAAATGTTTGCCCAGGGTATCCGCAGCAAATACCAGCGATTTAGAATCGAACTGCGAATTTTCGATAGAGAACCGGAGCTTTTGCTGATCGAACGGAAAGTTATCTATCGCCCAGGAGTCCTTCATCACGCATTGCAGCTTCATCAATATATAGATCCTGTTATCGCTCGAATCAACCGTAGAGTAAGATTGGGTAACCGTTTTTGCCTGCGGCACTTCCAGGTTGTGCAAAAAATCAAACTTTTTATTCTTGTACTTTAGCCACAACCAAAGGCTAACGGTGTATTCTTTATCCTTAAAATTAATATCGTGTATGCTGGTAATGTAAATGCCGGCGCGCACAGTATCCGGCTTTTTTGCCTGTGCATTTGCTGCCTGCGTAAACAGGATGGCGATAAAAGTAAATGCTAAATATAAACGTTTAACCATGTGCATGCCTTGTGTGATATTTGATAAACGAGTTAAAAATAAACATTTTGTTTGAATAGTATTACTTTAGCCCAGCCGATGGAAAACTACAGCGTTGTTATATTTATGCTTATTGTAATGATAGGCCTTTCGGCTGTTGCCGACAAGATAAAACTGCCCTATCCTGTTTTACTTATTATGGGCGGCATCGGCGTGGGTTTTATCCCTTCTATGCCAAAAATTGAGCTGAATCCCGAGATCATCTTCCTGATATTTTTGCCACCGCTGCTGTATGATGCCGCTTTTAACATTTCTTTTAAAACATTTAAAACCAACATCAGCACTATCGGCACTTTGGCTGTTACACTGGTATTTTTAACCGCAACGGGCATTGCCGTGTTTGCGCGTTACGTTATCCCGGGCATGACCTGGCCGCTGGCCTTTGTGCTGGGTGCCATTTTATCTGCAACAGATGCTGTAGCCGCCATGAGCATTACCAAGGGGCTTGGCCTCTCGCACAATACCAACACCATACTGGAGGGCGAAAGCCTGGTGAACGATGCATCGGCACTGGTAGCTTATCGTTTAGCGGTTGCCGCAGTAACCGGTACTGCCTTTGTATTGTGGAAAGCAACCCTGCAATTTGCCATACTGATGGCAGGCGGCATGCTGGTTGGTTTTGTAATGGGCAAGATCCTATCATGGATAATAGCCCGTATTCATCAAAACAGCATGGGCACTATTAGCTTTATGCTGCTGATGCCCTTTGTAACCTACCTGCTGGCCGAAGATCTGCATGTATCTGGTGTTATTGCGGTAGTGATACTGGGCTTAAGCATCGCCCGTTTCAGCCAGAATATCTTTCCTGAAGATCTAAAAAAGCAATCCAAATCTATCTGGGATATTATCATTTTTATGCTAAACGGATTGATATTTATTTTGATAGGCCTGCAGTTTCCGTTTGTTCTTAAACACATCCAAAGCAACCTGATATGGCCTTATATAGGTTATGCCTTCGGCATTACCGTTATTGCGTTGCTGCTGCGCATGGCGCGCGTTTTTTTGCAAAAGTTTAACTTACAGCAGGCTTTTAACAAAGGCAGGCATAAAGTAACACAGGAAGCGCTGCTTGATTTTAAAAACAGTTTGATCATCGGCTGGTCGGGTATGCGGGGCATTGTATCGTTAGCTATCGCGATAGGCTTACCTGTAACACTTGCAGATGGCAGTCCCTTCCCGCAGCGTAATGCCATTATCTTTATTTCGGTAGTGGTGGTACTGTTCACCCTGATAGGCCAGGGATTGAGCCTGCCCTGGCTGGTGAAGAAACTTAAACAGGATTAACAAGGGCCAAATAATTCATTCTTAAGCTTTATGATAAAATTCATTTCATGACAAAGCCCCGCATTTTTACGGAGCTTTGTCATGATTTATGGATATTGGAACCGATCGATCTGATACTATCGCCAGCCACCACCTAATGCTTTGTATAAATTAACGGCAGCCTGCAGTTGCTGCAAACGGTCGCTAACGCCGCTTAACTGGGCGGCAAGTAAGCTTTGCTCGGATGTTAAAACATCGGTGTAGTTGGTAGACGAGTTATAACGCAGTAATTCATTGGTATAACTTACCGATTTTTCTAACGCTGCAATTTGTTTGGCCCTCAGATCATGCTTGGCAACTGCGGTTTGGTAAGCATATAAGGCGTTAGATACCTCCTGCCCTGCGGTTAGCAGCTTTTGCTGAAATGTATTAAAGGCCTCCAGCTGCTGTGCCTGCGCAATACGGTAACGGGCTTTATTTTGCCCTTTGTTAAATATTGGCTGCGTTAGCCCGCCCACCAGGTTATAAAAAACAGAGTTATTAAAAAAGTTTTTTAGCTGTAAGCTTGATAAACCGCCGCTTGCAGTAATACTAAACGTTGGGTAAAAGTAAGAGTGCGCCACATTGGTGTTTTCAAATGCAGACCGAAACGCATACTCTGATTCCTGCACATCCGGGCGGTTGCTTAACAGCTGGGCAGAAAGCCCGGTGCTTAATTGGGTTACCGGCACCTGGCCGGCAAGCGTAGCCCTTTTGATTGGGCCGGGCGCGCGGGCCAGCAATATGCATAAAGCGTTTTCTGTTTCGCGGATACTTTGTTTAAGATCGGGGATAGACACTTCTGCTGCGTAGCGATTGGCTTCACTTTGTACTACCGCTGCACCGTTAACAATAGCACCTTCCTTAAGGTCTTTCATGGTGGCTACGTCCTTTATCCTGTTTTTTACCGTTTCTTCGGTTATCTGCAATTGCTGATCATACGAGAGCAGGTTATAGTAATTGTTGGCAATATCAGCTATCAGCTGTGTTTGCACGGCACGTTTAGCTGCGTCGCTTTGTAAAAAATTGGCTAATGCCTGGCGCTTTAAACTGCTTAACTGCCCCCAAACGTTTACCTCCCAGCTTGCATTTAACGATGCCTGGTAAGTAACGGTATTTAAGTTGATACCTATACCTGCAGGGAAATTTAAAGCCGCCTGCGATGATTTGGCTTTTGTGGCCTGTAAACTTACATCAAGAGATGGCAGATAAGCCATTTTACTGGATTGCAGGGTAGCTGCCGATTCTGCTATTTTAAGTACGGCTGTTTTCAGGTCGAGATTATTGTTGATACCTTCCTGTATCAAACCCTGTAAAATAGTATCTGCAAACAGCGTTCTCCAGGGCAGGCTGGCCATAGTTGTGGTATCTGCCCCTGAGCTGTCGCGATACAAGCTTCCGGCTTTTAAATTATCCGGGCGTTTATAGGTTTGGGTTACTTTGCAGGATGCCAGGGCTAACAAGCCGGCTAATCCTAAAGTGATATATGCTTTATTTATTGTTTTCATGATTGATCTATATTAGGTGGTTGGCTGGCCTGTAACTTCGCTCTCGGCATCTGTTGGCTTCCCGGTTACTTTTTCTTGCAGGGCCTGGAAAATGACGAACAATACCGGGATCACGAACACCCCGAACAAGGTGCCTATCAGCATCCCACCAACGGCGCCCGTACCAATAGACCGGTTGCCTATGGCACCCGCGCCCGATGCAAACATCAGTGGCATCAAACCCAGAATAAATGCGAAGGAAGTCATTAAAATAGGCCTTAAACGGGCAATCGCCCCTTCAATGGCAGCTTCTATTATGCCCAGGCCGTGCTTGCGCCTGGCAACCGCAAATTCTACTATCAGGATGGCATTTTTGGCCAGTAAGCCGAGTAGCATAATCAGGGTGATCTGTAAATAGATGTTGTTTTGCACCCCGAATATTTTGGCAAAAATGAATGCACCGGCCAAACCTATCGGCAGCGAAAGCAATACGGCAAAAGGCAGAATATAGCTCTCGTACTGTGCACTTAATAAAAAGTAAACAAATATTAAGCACAGCATAAATATATAAATGGTTTGGCTGCCGCTGGATAACTCTTCGCGGGTTAGGCCCGAATATTCGTAGCTGTAGCCTGCCGGTAAAGTTTGTGCCGCCACCTCGTCAATTGCCTTAATGGCATCACCAGAGCTGTAGCCAGGCTTTGGCGAACCCTGCACGGCTATAGCTGTAAACAGGTTAAAACGGTTGATCGCTTCGGGGCCGTAAACCCGTTTAAGGCTTACAAATTCAGATATCGGGGCCATCGTGTTGCCGGCATTCCTTACATAAATATTGTTCAGGCTTTCGGGTGTTGCCCGGTAGCTATTATCGGCCTGTATCATTACCCTGTATTGTTTGCCAAACTCGTTAAAATTTGAGGCATACAAACCGCCATAATAGCCCTGCAGTGTGCCCAACACGGTATTTACACTTAAACCGGCCGCCTTGGTTTTGGCCACGTCAACATCAACCTGGTATTGCGGAAAATTGGTATTGAACGAAGTAGCTGCATACAAAACTTCGGGCCGCTGATTTAGTGCCGCCAAAAACTTACCGCTCACCGCACTAAATTTACTGACATCGCCACCCGTTTTATCCTGTAATTGAAATTCAAAGCCACTGCTGGTACCAAAGCCCTGCAAAGTTGGCGGTGCAAAGAAAATTATCTGTGCGTTTTTGATGCCGGCTGTCATCCCGAAAAGTTTCCCGGTAAGGCTGTTCAGGTCCTGCCCTTTGCCGCCACGCTTGTCCCAGGGCTTTAGTTTAACCACGATCATGCCGTAGGAGCCGCCCGCACCTGCAATAAAATTTTGGCCGGTAATACGTAAAGTGGTTTGCACTTCGGGCAGTTTACGAATAATGGCATCTACCTCTTCGGTTACTACTGCTGTGCGCTCTAATGATGAGCCGGCAGGCAAGCTGATGTTACCAAACAGTACGCCCTGGTCCTCATTAGGTACAAAGCTTGTTGCAGTAGTTTTTAACAGGAAATAAAATATGGCAGCAAAAACAACAATACCCAAACCGGCCAGCCATTTTTTACCAATTAAAAAACTAACCGATCTTTTGTATTTATGGGTTACGGTTTCAAACGAGGTGTTAAAGGCATCGTAAAAACGCTGCAGGTAGGTAGTTTTATGCTTCTCATCTGTTACGTGGGGTTTTAAAAACAACGCACATAAAGCAGGGCTTAATGTTAATGCATTAACTGCCGATATAATAATTGCTATAGCCAGTGTTAAACCAAATTGCTTGTAGAACACCCCTGCCGAACCGCTGATAAACGATACCGGGACAAACACCGCCGCCATTACCAGGGTAATAGAAACGATGGCCCCGCTGATATCATTCATGGCTTCTATCGTTGCGCCCTTGGCAGATTTGGCACCTGCATCCAGCTTGGCGTGCACGGCCTCTACTACTACAATGGCATCATCTACCACAATACCAATGGCCAGCACCAGGGCAAACAGTGTAAGCAGGTTAATTGTAAACCCAAACAGGTTTAAAAAGAAGAAAGTGCCCACAATGGCTACCGGCACGGCAATGGCCGGGATAAGGGTGGATCTGAAATCCTGCAAGAAGATAAACACCACAATAAATACCAGGATAAAAGCTTCTATCAGGGTGTGGATCACTTTTTCGATAGAAGCATCCAAAAAGTCGTTTGCATTGAGCAGGGATGTGTATTTTACGCCCGGAGGAAAGTTTTTAGATGAAGCCTCGATGGTTTTTTCCAGTTGTTTGATCAGTTCGTTGGCGTTTGAGCCTGCGGTTTGATAAATGGAGATACCGATAGATGCCTTACCATTTGTTTTACTGCTGCCCGAGTAAGTTTGCGAGCCCAACTCCACACGGGCTACATCTTTTAAACGCAAAACCTGCCCGCCGGTGGTAGCCCGGATAACGATGTTATTAAACTCGGTAACCGATTTAAGGCGGCCCTTATACTTGATAGTGTACTGAAAAGACTGGCCGCTGTTTTCGCCAAATTTACCGGGAGCTGCCTCCACGTTCTGCTCGGCCAGAGCTGTATTAATATCATCCGGAATAAGGCCGTAAGTGGCCATTACATCGGGCTTTAACCAGATGCGCATAGAGTAATCGCGTGTGCCAAATACGCTGGCATCACCTACACCGCTAATACGCTTTATTTGCGGCAGCAGGTTTATATTGGCATAGTTTTGCAGAAAGGTCTGGTCGAATGATTTGTTATCACTGTAGATAGAAAATATCATTGCCATACTGCTTTGGCGCTTACTGGTAGTAACACCCGCCTTGGTTACCTCGGCCGGCAACAGGCTGTTAGCTTTTGATACCCGGTTTTGTACGTTCACCGCTGCCAGATCGGGGTCGGTACCCAGTTTAAAATAAACGGTAATAGATGCTGTACCGTCGTTATTTGCGGTAGAGGTCATGTAGGTCATGTTCTCTACGCCGTTTATCTGCTCTTCCAGCGGCACAATTACGCTGCTCATCACCACATCGGCATTGGCACCCTGGTACGAAGCAGATACTTGTACAGTTGGGGGTGCAATTTCGGGGTATTGAGAGATAGGCAGCGAGGTAAGCCCCAGCACACCCAGTATAACTATTATGACCGATATAACGGTTGAGAGAACCGGCCGTTCTATGAATTTACGTAACATAATGTTGGTTGTTGTGAATGTTAAAATATCGTTACTTCAGGTCCTCGTAAACTTTATCGGCGGCCATGGCTTCAGGCTTTATTTTGGCAGCATCCTTAAGAGAAATATTGCCATCGTAAACCACGCGGTCGCCAACTTTAAGTCCGCCCGTTACTACGTAGTACTGCCCGGCGGCAAGCTCCATAATTTTCACTTCCACGCTTTTAACCACGTCGGTTTTATCAACTACGTAAACAAAATGCTTACCCTGCAATTCATAGGCAGAACGCTGCGGAATTAATATACCATCCTTAACCTGCTGCGGGATGCGCACGGTAGCGCTGCCCCCGCTGCGCAGTAAGCCTACAGGGTTTGGGAAAGCGGCACGGAAACTGGCCGAACCAGTTTCGGTATCAATTAAGCCCGCGATGGTTTCGATCCTGCCTTGTTCCGAATATGCAGATCCGTCTGACAGGATAAGCGACACGGCAGGTGTATTGGCTATTTTTTGTTTAATCGTATTCCCCTTTACCGTTCTGGAAAATTCCAGCAACTGTTTTTCATTCAACGAGAAATAAGCATACACTTTACCAATGTTTGATACCGTAGTTAGCGGGTTAGTAGTGGTACCGGTTACCAGGCTCCCTATTTTATAAGGTATGGAGCCGATAACACCGTTAACCGGGCTGGTAATGGTGGTATAACCTAAATTAGTTTTGGCATTTGCCAGGGTTGTACGTGCCTGGGCCAAAGCCGCTATCTTGGTGTTCAGTGTAAACACATCTGTTTCCAGTTCGTAATGGCTGATGATATCCTTTTCAACAAGGGGTTTGGTTTTATTAACCTGCAGGCGGGCGCTGTTTACATCGGCCTCGGCGCTGTTGATGGCAGCTGCTGCGTTGTTTACATCCTGCCGGTATTGCGGCGCATTCAGTTTAAAAAGCAATTGGCCTTTTTTCACTACCGAACCTTCATCTACGTAAATAGCTTCCACATAACCATCAACTTTCGGGCGGATCTCTATATTCTGTACGCCTTGTATGGTGGCCGGATAGTCGGTATTTAAGGTTGCATTTTGTGCCGATACAGTAAACACCGGATAGCCTGCCGGCGGTTGTGCAGCACCCGGCGCGCCAGGTGCCCCTGCCTGCTGTTGCGACCCGCCGCAAGCTGCCAGGAATAAAGTAAACGTACTTGCAATAGCAAGATATTTGGGGATTTGCGTTTTCATTTGTTATTGTTTTAATTGAGTTTTTGTAATTTGAATATATTTAATACTGACTTAAAAGTTTGACATAAGCGTCAGTTTTTGAGCAAAAAAATTTAAATGAACAGCAGTTCTAAAATCATTTTCTTCCGCTCCTGCATCAGCTGCTCAAACTTAGCATCAGGAATTTCCAGCATATGTTTAAACAAGGGGCGTGTAAGTAAAGGATAAGCTATTAATGAGAAAAGATTAAGTACAAAGTTAATGGGTAGCATTTTGCGTACTTCACCCATATCCATTGCCTGCTTTATTTCTTTAAAAAAAGGTTCGAGTGCTGCCGAATGCCTATCATCAGGCATAACAAAAGATTGTGAGTTGATCTCGCTGATCATAAATGATTCTTTGTAGGGATACTTGTTCAGTTCTATAAAAAAAACGTCTATAAATGTTACAACCTTTTTTTTAAAGGGCATTGAAGAAAGCAACACTTCATCCAGCCTGCGTTTCGTATCATCCATAGCTTCCTTAAAAACCAGTTTAAACAGGGCATCCTTAGACCGGAAATAATAATTGATAACCGTGCGCGCCACGCCGGCTGCATCGGCTATATCCTGGGTGGTGGCGTTAAATTTACCTTCGGCAAAAAATATACGCATAGCGGTATCTTTAATCAACTGCTCGGTACCTGTATCTCTGATAGCCATTTTAACTTACTTATTTGTTTGACATTTTAGTCAGACAAATATAAAGCCGAAATATTTAATTACTTGTCATACAAATAACATTTTAATGGATGTAGGTGATCTCTCCGGAATACTTACCGCTGTGTAGATCTGTTACATACCGGCCAGCTATTTTTTTAAGGTCTCCTTTTTCATTGTTTAAATAAAAATCAGCCAACTTATCTTCGGCATTTAATTTAAGCTGGGCGGTAACTCCTTTGGGCACATCTACAGTAAACTTCATCCCGGTTTTTGTTTTTACCCAGTTAACGGCAACTTTACCAAATTCTGTTATTACAACACCGTTAGCATACTTCAGGCTACCTAATCTGGGGTCAATTATTATCTTTTTATTCCACACCGGCCCGTCCGTCCTCACCCCTAAAACATACGAACTGAAAAAGTAAGCCGGTAATATCCCATAGATATGCACTTTACTTCCATCTTCATAATAATGTTCCCAGGCGGTTTGCCAGTCATGATCCAGCATAAGCTTCCACCTTTCGCGAATCATATCCAGGATCTTTTCATCTGTTTGATTACTCCCCTCTGCATACATCTGTTTAAAACTGTAGTAATAGGTCATAAAACAATACGGCTTGTCCCATTTACCATTCAAAAACCGCTTTACGCTATCTAAGCGCGCAGCCGGTACTACCTGCTGGTCAACAGCAAAAATGGCGGCCTCAAATGTTGGCTCGGCGTAACCGTTTGTAAAGCTTACCTGCTTTCGCTTGTCCGACAGAATTTTTTTCGCCAACAGTTTTTTAGCAGCATCCTCATCATCTACATAAGCGCTGTAATAGGTTCCGCTGGTTTTATCCCATAAATGTTTGTTAATCGCCGCCCTTAGTTTTTCAGCCTCACCCGCAAAAAATACCGCTTCTTTATTTTGCCCTATTTCTTTCCCAAGGTATGCAGCATCTGCAAGCGCTTTATATATAAATGAGTTTAAACCCGTGCCCTCGCAAACCAGGTAACATAAAGGGTTACTGGATACCTCCCACTCGCGGGCTTTAACTAATCCGCGCTCTGTACGGCGTGCCAAAAACCAGTTTAACTGCTTTGTTACGGGCAGCCATACTTCCTTAATAAAGGCTTTATCACCCGTGCTTTCATAATATCTTCTTACACCTTCAACCCAATCGCACGTACGGTCTTCCATGTAGCCGTGAATATCCCATCTGTCTGAGCAGGTATGGGCTTTAACCCGGCCATCAGGCTGCTGGCTTAATGCGGTACGGCGCAGCATTTCTTTTAACAAACGGGCGTCGGCATACATTTTTTTACCGTTAAGATCCGGGCCTTGCATCGTGGTACGGGTTACATCAAAGGCAGGCGGGTCGCAATCCATCCATTCCACGCGTTCGCGGTCGGCACAATCATCATAAGCATCTTCACTCAATATCTGTAACGACCGGGTAAGCCTGTCCCAAATTTTATTGAGCATCGGGTCGCTGCTTTCAAAGCTTCCTACGCGTTTAAAAGGGTACACCCTTTCAACCATTTTAAGCTGGTTTAACTTAATGTTGCCGCTTTCTGCGTATATAATAAAATGTTTTATGCCGTAAGTATCAAAACTTGTGTAATGCTGTACACCGCTGCGTGTGGTGTAAGAATTATTCAGTTCGCCATCTTTATCAAACATGCGTAAAACAGCCCCGGGCTCACTATCCAGATCTGCACTTACATAGGCCTGGGAATAATCAGGCAGGCTTACTTTAAGCGTATCGCCTTTTTTTATGGTTAACGGCAGCTGCCCGGCTGCAGGCTTACCATTAATGATCAAATTACCGATCACCGTTTCCTGCTGAAAGGGAAGCTCCTGCTTGTGGAGCGGTGCAAAATTCTGCAGGTTTTTAACCATAACCGCATTCGCCCATTTTTGATCGTTAAAAATGCCGGAAGTATATCCGGCAGGCATTTTACGGGCGTCTACATTCTCGCGGATAGAAGACCAGGCAAACGGGCGGGTTAAATAAGATTGTTCTGTGGCCGCCTTCCAACCGGCATCCGTTTTTATTTGCCTGCCTTTTGCACCGTCAGGTTCTATCAGCGCGGTAAAACCAGCCTCGTGGGCCATAATTTGCCCCGTGTGGTCAAACCGGTGTACAATAACAGCAATGGTATTATTACCTTTTTTTAAATAAGATGATATGTTGATGCTGGCATAGCCCGGCCCCTTATTTTCGAAACGTACAGGCCCGCGCATTAAATATTTACCATTAATAAAAACAGCGAAACGGTTATAGGCAAACATGTTAAGCGTTGCAGAAGCATTTATAGCAGCAAGCTTAAAGTTTTTCCTGAAAACTACATGCAGATCCCCCCTTTTTGTAGTATCCTGCACATTCCAGATATAGTTTTTATCAAGAATCCTTGACACCCTGTCTTGCGCGCCAGCAAACAGCGAAGCAGTGAGCAGCAATGACACTATGCCTGCATAGGCTACTCTGAAATTAGGTTTGTACATGCTTTTGTTTAAGTTGATGCTGTAGGTATCTGCTAATTATTCATCAAAAAACAATGCGGCGCGATGCAGATCTTAAGCTGATTATCAAAATCAAATATAAATCAGCATAAAGAAAAAAGCACGACTAAAATGACATATCACTTGTATAAAATGACATAAAAACAGGCAGTTAAGCGCACCAAACGATCAGGCAAATACCGCAGACCGGTTAATCTGCTGGTTATTCATTGCCTTTGCCAGCAGATCAATAGCCGCAAGTTTCTTCTCGAATAGATGCCACATCATAAAAACAACAACTTCGGTTGTTTTAAACTTTGCACAAAGCGCTGCTATTTGTAGCGCACAGCTTTGCGCATCGCCAAATACGTTGATCTGGAAATCTGACTGAACAGATTCTATCCATTCTTTTTGTGCCATAGCTTCCGCATGTGTTGCTGCACAAATTACCGAGATAGCAATGTTAGATAAAGCCTGCGTGCGCCCAATACCGGGTAAAAAAGATGAGCCATAGGCCAATGGCACCTCTGCATCCTGCAGGCTAAAGCGGTGAAATAACGAATAAGAGAACGCACAGCTATTTTTTGCGGCAAGCAGCGCCGAGTTTTTCCCGGTGCCCATTACCCAAGTTGTATTGCCCGGCTTTATTACCGGGGTTGCGCCTTTGCAAAAAATATCATTTTCGGCAAACTCATTATGAAGGTAGCTGTGCAGTTCTTTCAGTTTGGGTTCAAATCTTTGTGATATTTCTGCCATGGTTAGCTTTTCGCCATTAACTAAAGCATGCCTCATGGTATCTGATGCCGGGGATGCAGAGCAGATGCCATAATCAATACGGCCCGGAAAAATGGCTTCTAAAACGCGGTAGTCCTCGGCTATCTGCAATGCCGGATATAAACCTAATAATATGGCTGCGGTGCCCAACCTGATGTGGCTTGTTGCCGAACCCAAATAAGGAATAACCAGTGCAGGGCGGGTCCAGGCGTAGTGGGTATCATGGTGCTCGCTCAGCCAATACCTGGTGTAACCTGCGGCTTCTGCCTTTTGCACACAGTACCAAGTTTCGGTTAATATTTCGTGAGCGCTTTTGCCGGGCGTAATAAAGCCTGTATCTAAAATACCTAAAGTAATTGGCGAAGATCTATAATCCATAACCCGCCTCCAACTTTTCACCCGGATTGATGGCGCTATACGTATTCCAAAAAACAACACGCCTGCTGTGCAGCAAAGGGTTTTTAAAAACGGCCAGTGTTTTCCCGGTATAGGTGATCTCTGTTCTGAAACTGCCGTGCTGCTGCACATCACCCATCGCAGCCGATGCAAGCGGATTGATCTCGCCATAACCCGGCCCGGCATAATCATTCAGCCATAATAATTCGCCCCATTGCACCTCATCCTTAAACCCGGCCTTGCGCAAAAGTGCTAAACCTTTTTTGGCTGTTGTTTTAAGTTTAGCAGCACTTGTCCAGGTCATGGGCACCATTCTTACAGCAACCAGCCTCACCGGGAATTTAAGGATAGAAAAACCCAGATACAGGCCGGCAGCTGTGGCGCATGTACCGGTTGGCACAACAATATCCTGCGGCATCGGTAAAATACCTTCTTTTACCTGCCTCACAAATTCAAATGCGGCATCAACAAGGGCTATAACACCGTAGGCGCTGTTCCCGCCGGCCGGGATCCAATAGGGTAACTTACCGGGGAAACCATTTAACCGGGTTTTTAAATAAGCCGACGGTATGTTGATGTAATGCTTGCACCTGATGGTGCTTGCACCGGCCTGCTCATACATTTCTTTATAATGATCAATCTCTTGATGCGCGGGCTGGGGCGCAAGCACACCCAGGCTGCGATAGCCCAAAGCTTTTGCAAAAGCGCTTATCCCTAAAAACTGGTGACTAACATAGGGCCCCATGGATGCTACCGCATCTTTTTTTTGCGCCTGCGCACGTGCAAAAAAATATTCGAGCATCCGCGCCTTGCTCCCTCCATAAATATCGCAAACCAGGTCGTCTCTTTTCACATGAAGTGATTGAAGAGACCATAGGGCGGCTAATTCTTTTTCTTCTTTTACCGGGCTCGGAAGCTGCAGAATATCTAACGGCTGCACAATTGAGCTTAAGCCGGGCATATGCTTAAAAAGTGCCCTTTTGCCGGTTAATGTTTGCGTTTCCATATTTTTTATAATGATGTTCCGTTTGAGCCTGGTTTATTATGAGCAATATTGATGTCATGTTTAGGATAAAGCGCGCTGTACGTTTTATCCAGATCCTGGAACAGCGACTGCTGATCTAAAAATGCCGCCAACCTGGCATCCAATGTAATTTCCTGCTGGTACGACCGGAGGCTTTTGAACAGGCTGGTATAAACCAAAAATGTTGTATGAAGCATCATGACAGATGGGTTACGATACTCGGCAACCGGGTCTGCCAGCCTGCCTGCAAGAAACATTCTGATAGTATTGGAGAGATCGATGATGGCAGCCGATAGGGTTTCTGTAAACTCCTGCGCTGTGGAGATGTCTTCAAACTTTTTCATCGACCCTAAGTCTACAAAACCACCATCTACTACTGCATTCTGTGCTTCCAGGCAATGCCCTGCTCCTATGCTTTCTATACTGCCGGGCATCATTTTACAAACCAGCATCCGGGCTAAATTATCTACCCATGTATTAACTGCAGATGCAGGGTCGCAATTATCTTTTATCTTTTTTAGCCTGCCCTGGTAGTCGTTATCCGGCAGCTGCCATTCCAGATCGATATGGGCCACCCGGATGGGTAATTGCGGGTAGTAATATAACATACCGCCCAGCCCTTTTGAGGAAGCGTATTGCACTATCTGTGATGACCTGCCAGATAACAGGGGCAGCAAAATATTCATAAATGCCGCCTGCTGTGTTTCGGTCCATTTAAATATGGCAAGGGGCAGCGGGCAATGGGCCAGCTTTTTAAACAGCCGGATATGCTCTGATTGAAAAGCTAACGCATTCTCCATATCCTGCATGCATTCCTCTACGGTAACCGCCATCGGGATCTTTTGCTCCACAATTGGAAAATGCTCCAGCACCGAAAATAAAGACCTGCCGCGGGACGGATAATCTACGCGCAGTTGCTTCAGCATATTCAATTTTTTGGGTATGTGCTGATGAATGATCTCTGTACCCTTTACGGCGATAACACCCGATCCGTCCAAACGATCATACCAGGCCCGAAGGTGCCTTATCGGGCGAACAGATGATTTAGCCTTAAAAGGATCAAGCCCAACTTCTTCACCAATGGACTCCATCACCCGCTGGTAATGCTGCTTAATGCCGGGCAAAACAGCCTGCAGTTCATCCATCAAACCGGGCTTATTCTTGTTTAATTCCCAAATTACCTGCGGGCGTAGCTCTGATTCGTTTTTAATTGCGTTCGGCATTTCTGAGTGCTGATAATTTTAATAAACCTTCTCTTCTTTTTATCTGGTCGGTATTGCCGGAAGATGTTTCCATTATACTTTTTTTCAATTCTGAAAGTGTGATATCAGTGCGATCTGTAACTAAGCTTATAATACGCTTAAAATATCCCCACCAGCGCGCTATCAGTTGTTCATCATACAGGGCACGGTTATATTCCATATTAACCGTAAAGTTTTTGACTTCTTCAAATGTCACCAGCAGATCGTATTTAGAAGCTTCAGTAGCTACGTTCACCGGCTCGGCCTGCAATTCAGGCAGATCAAGCTCTGCAGCCAGGTTATTCTGCAAAACCAGCTTTACCTGAAAAAACGGCATTTGCCCCTCGTGCCGTTCGGGATTAAGGTATTGCACCAGTTTTTCAAAAGGCAGGTCCTGGTTTTGGTAAGCATCCAGCGTTACCTTACGCGCCTGCTTCAGCATGCTTTTAAACGAAGGGTTACCGGCAAGGTCACTCCGTAAAACTATCTGGTTCACAAAAAACCCGATAAGGTTTTCGGTATTTACATCTGTACGGCAGGCGATATCGGTACCTATCACAATATCCTCCTGATGGGTAATAAGATGCAGCGTAGCATTAAATATGGATAGTAAAGCCATAAATACGGTGCACCCGTTTGTAACGGCCAAGCTTTTTACAGCATCCGCTTCCTTAGTTTCGAGTATGGCCCTGAATACATTGCTGCCCGTTTGCGTAGCGCAGCAATGGGGAGATGCAGGTAATTTTAAAATGGCAAAGTCTTCAAGCTTATCCCGCCAGTAACTGATCTGCCCGCCCAGGCCGCCGCTTTCAAACAGCTGCCTTTGCCATACAGAAAAATCGGCATACTGATAGTTAAGCGGTATTGTTTTGGGGGTGATCTTTTCCAGGTGATTCCTGTAAAATTCGCCTACCTCCTGCGCAATAATGCCGATAGACCATCCATCTGATACGATATGGTGAAAAGTGAGCTGAAAATAATGCTCATCATCTTCTGTTTTAACAATTATCCCCCGCAGCACCTGGCCACTGCTTAGATCGAAAGGAAGCTTGCCCTGATCGTTCAAATTCTGCAATGCTTCACTTTCCGGATCATTTGTTGCCGACCGGTCTAAAAACAATAGAGGCACCGCTATAGCATCATGAACCTTTTGTTTGCCCTTTCCATCAATTAGGTGATAAGATGTTCTGAGGATATCATGGCGGGCTACCAGGCTGTTAACAGCGCCTTGCAGGGCCTTAATATTTAATTCCCCCTTCAGCTTAACGGTTAAAGGCACGTTATAGAAAGCACTGCCTGGTTTTAGCAGGTATAGAAACCATAAACGCTCCTGTGCAAAAGAAAGATCCAGATAATCGGTCGGGGTTACTTTTTCCCACTCCGGTTTGTTTACAATTGATTTTTTTGCCAATAGCTGCGTAATATTTTTGGCAAGATCTTCCAGCACCGGGTGATCAAAAACACTTTGTACCGGTATTTCTATGGCTAAGGGGATCCGGAGCCTGGCTATCAGCCTGGTTGCTAACAGGGAATGCCCGCCCGATTCAAAAAAGTCCGAACGGATGTCTGCCGGCGCTTTGCCCAACAGTTCTGTCCAGTTTTGCCACAACAGGTCTTCTACCATATTCAATTGCTTGCGGGTATTCGCAAAAGAGCCGGGATCTGTTTCGGGCATCGGCAGGGCATTTATATCCAGCTTGCCGTTGGCAGTAACCGGGAAAATAGGCAGATGCACAATATTTGCAGGCAGCATATACTCGGGCAGATAAGCCCTTAGCCATTCTTTAAAATCGGCAACAGATGTATGTACCCCGTTCTGAATAACGTAAGCTATGATCTGCTTTTGCCCGCTGCTATCCGTTTTAAGAACAGCGATGGCAGAAACCACTGTTTTGTATCTGGAGAGTGCCGTTTCTATCTCGCCCAATTCAATTCTATAACCTCTTACCTTTACCTGCTTATCTTTACGGCCCAAAAATTCAATGTTGCCATCCGGATAGAACCTGGCCATATCCCCTGTATCATACAGGCGGCTGCCCGGCGCTGTACTAAAGGGGTCGGGAATCAGTTTTTGTGCCGTTAACCGGGGCGAATTGGCATAATGCGAAAACAGGCAATCGCCGCCTATATATAAGTTACCCGGGATACCTATGGCACAAACGTTCAGTGCATGGTCAAGCACATAATACCTGGCATTTTGAATAGGTTTACCATAAGGTATGCTCTTCCATTTCGGGTTGATATGATCAACCACAAAATAATTAGACCATACCGTTGCTTCGGTGGCCCCGCCAAGTGAAACGAATTCAACTAAAGGAAAAGTCTGCCTGATCCTGTCGGGCAAATTAATGGGGATCCAGTCCCCGCTTTGAAAGATCAGCCTAAGCTTTGATTCGACCTTAAACTCCGGTAAAAACGGCACTAACTGGTTAAGCGCGGCCGGTGCCGAATCCCAAAAGGTTATCGGTTCGGCAGTTAAAATCTTTACCAGTTCTGCCGGTTCGCGGATAGCATCATCTGCAACCACCCTTACAGAAGCCCCTGCAGCTAAAAACCCGAAAATATCATAAACCGAAAGATCGAAACTTAACGAAGTAATAAATAATACCCTGTCGCTTGCTGTAATGTTAAATTTGTTATTTACCCATTCTATCAGGTTAATAACCGGTTTGTGGGTAACCGTTACCCCCTTGGGCGTACCGGTAGAACCCGAGGTGAAAATAACATAGGCTTCATCATCAGCGGATACAACTACATCCGGATTTACTTCGTTATCACATATCGTATCAAGCCTTTCATCTTCGGGCAAAATGATCTCCGCAAATTCATCCAGCAGGATCAAACGCTTGGCTGTAATGGCATCCGTTTTTAAAAGATATTCGCTATGCTTATGCTGTGTTATTATTAAATCAATATTTAAACTGGCAATAATGTGGGCAACGCGGTTTACAGGATTGCTCAGGTCGATGGGTACATAAGCCGCACCGGTTTTAAGTATGCCCAGTAAAGCCGGTATCATTTCTATACCCCGGCTAAAGTAAACGCCTATATATTTATTTTTACCAGCACCTTTTTTGATCAGCCTGTTTGCTATCCGGTTGGCAGCAATATTGGTTTGCAGGTAGCTTAACGCGCCTCTGCTCCCGGTAATGGCGATATTGTTAGGTGTTTTGTTTGCCTGGATCTCGAACAGGGTATGAATGCATTGTTGTTTATTGTATTCAAACTCCGTATGGTTCCATTCATACGCTATTTTTTTCCGGGTCAACTCATCAACCATCGGTATGTTGCCGATAAACGTTTGGTGCGCAAACTTGCCGGCAGCAACCACATGAGTTATTAACTGCACCAGGCTATGCAAAATCTGCTGCATATTTTTTTCGGGGATGCGGCCCGGCTGGAACAGTGCACGCAATACAAATTCATCCTCTCCCGGCTCTACTACCAAAGTTAAAGGATAGTTGGTACGCTCATGAATAACGGCTTTTTTTAGCTTGATACCGCCAAAGGCCTGTGCCTGCATAGCAGAAACCGGGTAATTCTCAAATACAAATAACGACTCGAACAAAGGCGAAGTAGCAGGCAATTGGCTGCACCTCTTGATCTCGCTGAGTGACGAATACCCAAACTCCTGAACCGAGTGTAAGTTTTGCTGAACCTGTTTTAGCCAGGCAGATAGCCGTTCGTTTGAATTGACGCCTATCCTTACAGGTACAGAGTTAATAAACAAACCAACCTTGCTTTCTATGCCCGGCAGGTCGGGATGACGGCCGGCCACGGTGATACCAAAGCTGATATCATCTGAAGCCGTGTAACGGCTTAACAGTAATGCCCAGCAGGAAAGCAGTAATACATTAACTGTAATCTCACTCTCCCTTGCAAACCGCTTTATATCATCCGTTAATGTATAGGGGATGTGATATGCTGTTTCTACAGGTGTTGTACCGGTATCTTTAAGGTCTTCGGGAAGCGGGGTTGCGCCCGACAGGCCCTTTAAATAACCGGCCCAGAATTTTTTTGCCTTTTCTTCATCAAGTGACGAAAGCCAGCTGATGTAGTTTTTATAGGGACGAACTACCGGTAACTTAGGCGTATCACCGGTAACCAGCGACTGATAGATCTGCTGAAACTCCTGAAAAATAATACCTGTAGACCAGCCATCTACCAAAAGGTGATGATGAGACCAGATCAGGTCGAAATGCACAGTATCAAGCTGAACAACCATAAGACGCATTAGCGGCGCTTGGTCGAGTTTAAAGGTTTTCTTTCTGTCGGTGGCAAGCAACTCTTCCATCGCATGCTGCTTGTCCGTTTCATTTTTATCAGTCCAGTCCATCACGGTTACAGGCACCTCTGCATGCTGCATGATCACCTGCATCGACTCTTTTTGCAACTCCCAGTAAAACGAAGACCGCAAAACTTCGTGCCTTTGCAGCAGTACCTTCCAGGCCTGTTTAATTATATCCGGATCCGCCTTACCCTCAAAACAACAATGTACCTGCTGAAAATACGCAGTTTGGTTTTCATCTATAATAGAATGAAAAAGCATCCCCTGTTGCATTGGGGTAAGCGGGAATATAGCTTCGATACTTTTATTCACGGTCGGCAGCGTTTAATAGGTTGTTAAGTTGGGCAGCAATAGTATGGATATGGGTTTCTGACAGCATATTTAAATGATGCCCCTCCGCAGGATGAACGGTAACGGCGCCACACTCCTGCCAGTTGTTTGCCGCCGTTGCACCCGCCCGGCGGAAAGCGGCATCGCTCAGGTTCTCAGGCACTCCTTCTTTTGGTTCAAACAAATGCATTTCAAACGGATGTGCTTTGCATTGGTATTCATTCATTGCATAAACATTCGCCCTGAAAACGTCAACAAGTGTTTCTACATCTTTTTCTGTGGCATTTGCAGCAAGTAATTTTACATCTATGGCAAGCTTTAATAACATGCTGAACGAACTGTTATTTTCATTCCTTGCGATCAATTCTTCAACATGCCTGCAAAGTGTTGTGCCGTTCATATCAGCCAGTAACTTTGCAATAGAAACCATCAGTTGGCCGTCATTAGGTTGCGGCTTTTTATCCAGGGGGGCATAACTGTCAAAACAAAATAAACGGGCTATTTCGGCTCCCTCGCCATGAAGTAAGCGGGCTATCTCCAGCGCCACAACCCCACCGAATGACCAGCCTCCTAATATATACGGCCCTTCTGCCTGTACCTTTTTTATATCTTCTGCATAGATCAAAGCTAATTCTTCGATAGTATGGTAAGCTGATCTTTTGCCCGACAGGCCGGGATCCTGCAAGGCATAAACGGGCCGGCCCAGCATGGTAGCAAGTTTGGTGTAGCAAAATACAAAGCCGCCGGTTGGATGAATAAAAAACACCGGCGTTAACAAGGCATCGCCTTTAGCCAGGCATACCATAGATGAAAATGCGGGTGCTGAATTGCGCTGAATTAATAATGCCTGCATTTTTATGGTAGGCGCTTCAAAAACTTCGCTCAATCTAAAGTCGCGGCCTAATTTATCATGAATAGCCGAGGCGAGGTTTACAGCCAGCAACGAATGCCCGCCTGCCTCAAAAAAATTATCGGTTACGCTTATCCTATCCCGTTTCAATAGATTTTTCCAGATCTCTAAAAGTTCTGATTCAACGTGATCAGCAGGAGGTACAATTGCTCTTTCGGCACCCAACCGGTTTAGATCCATCATAGCAAGCGCCTTGCGGTCGGCTTTTCCGTTTACCGTGCGCGGAATTTTAGTTAACTGTATAAATACAGAAGGCACCATATATGCAGGCAACCGCGATGAAGCAAGTTGGCGTAACTCCTGTTCGTTAACGCTATTATTTGCTGTGTAAAAACAGCAAAGCTGCTGCAGTTCATCCGTGCCGTTTATTACCGTGATAACTTTTGATAAAGCCACGTGTTTCCCTATTACTTCTTCAATCTCACCCAGTTCAATCCTGAAGCCACGCAGTTTCACCTGCTGATCTATCCGGCCAAAAAGTTCCAGGTTACCATCCTGCGTCCAGGCAGCCAGATCACCGGTTTTATACATTATCGCCCCGCTATCAGAGGCAAACGGGTCGGGAACGAATGAAGACGCCGTTAACACAGGCTGATAGAGGTAGCCCCGTGAAACTGCCGCACCCGAAATATAGAGCTCTCCTTTTACGCCTGCCGGTTGTAATTGCAAACTTTCGTTCAGCACATATAGCCTCACGCCGTGTATAGGTTTACCTATGGGCACAGTATCCGTACCCACATCTTTGGTGCAATCAAAATGGCTTACCTGTATGGTACATTCTGTAGGGCCGTATAGGTTAATAAGTTTTGCCTGATGATTATGGACGAATGCTTTGCGCAAATTCAATGGTAAAGGCTCCCCACCGCAAAACATGTAACGCAGCGATGAAAAGGAAACGCCCCCTGCGGCTTGCAATAACCCTGAGAGCAAAGACGGCACTGCCTGCAATACTGTTATCTTTTCCTGAATAATATGCCCAACGATAGCCTGAAGATTCTGCTGGTCTTCTGCCGGCATTAACACCAGTGTAGAACCGGCTATCAGGGGTGAAAAGATCTCCCATACCGAAGCATCAAAACCGAATGGTGTGCGTTGCAGAAAAATATCATGTTTATTAAACTGATACTCTTTTTGCATCCATATCATGTGGTTTACCAGCTGGCGGTGCTCAACCACCACACCTTTGGGTTGGCCGGTAGAGCCGGACGTGTATAGCACATACGCTGCTAATGCCGGATTGATAATCCTCTTAACAGGTGCTTTAGCCCCCGATAATTCATCTGTTGCTATCGGCATCGTTTTAACACGATGCGGTAACCAGCTTAACGTATTAATTTCAGAAGAAACCAAAATAGTTTTCAATCTGCTATGCTCCGCAATGTAAGATAATCTGCCTTCGGGGTACGACGGGTCGAGCGGCACGTAAGCCGCACCGGCCTTAAGCACAGCAAGCATCGCTATAACCATCTCTACCCCTCTTTCACAATAAATACCAACGTAAGATTCATCGGATGAAATTAAATGCGAGAGCCGGTTGGCTGCTTCATTAAGCTGCCCGTAGGTAAGCTGCCTGTTTTTGCATTTAAGCGCTATACCTTGCGGGTTATTGCTTGCCTGTAATTCAAATAGCCCGTGCAGGCTTTGGGGTGTTTCGGCAGTTACTGTAGCTATGGCACCACTACCCAGGCGGAGCAGCATTTGCTCCTCCTGACCGGTTGTTATTTTTATATTTTTCAGCTGCTGATCCGGGAACCGCAGTGCATTATCCAGCATGATCATGTAACGGTCGAGCAGGCGGTTGGCCGCTGTTGCTGATAAAGCAGAACTAAGCTGTATCTCAAACCCTTCTGCCAACTTAAAAACAGAAATTACCGGGCGGTCTGATAACTCATTTATCGACTGCCCGATGATAGGCCAGCTGTTTGAATTGTTATTAGCAACATACCTGAAACCAGGGAAATGCACGGCCTGCTTTTCTAAGTATTCCGGTATGTCATGTTCCCATTGTTGATCTTCGGTTAAATTTTCGTGTACCTTAAGCACTGTATTAACCAGGCTTGCCTCAAGCCCCTGTGTAATTACAGGGATCTTTTTTTCCAGTGCGCCAAGGGCATGCTGCAATTCGGGCAAATTCCTGCCTGTACTATAAAAAAAGCACCACTTTTCATCAGGATCCAGCCGGCACAACAAGCTTTGCCAAACGGTAAACAGTAAAAGGTCCTTACCGCAATTAATAAAGTTATTATCCAATCGTTTGGCTACATGGATAGGTAAATGAAGGCTTACCACACACGCGGTATGCTCTTTTTTGTACAAAGACTTTTCAGCAAACAGCGCTCTTTTTTGCCAGTAATCGTTCTTCTCTTCTAAAATCTCATTCAACCAGCCGGATAGGTCGGCATATTGTATCTCAACGTTTGCTTCATCCGGAGATTCGTATTGTTTGCACAATTCATCAACTATCATTCCGGCTGCGGTTGCATCAGCTAATAATGATGATATTTCCAGCAAAAGCACCATACCGTTCACATCCGTTTGAAACAGCCTGAACCGCCAGCCACAACCCTCATCAGCCCACAGATCGTTTAACTGATCCTCTGCTAAAAACGATCTGATAGCGGCAAGATCCCTGAACCTGGTATCAACAACAGGCATCAACGGTATATGAGCGGGATCTTCCTCTATCATCTGCACCGGAAATTCCATTCCGGGGATCTTTTCAAAATATGTTCTTAATATTTCGTATTTGCGCACCAGGGCAACCAGGGCAGTTTCCAACCTTTCGGGGTCGGGCCTTCCAGGAACGGCAGCGAAACAACGATGATAAACGCCGCCGCTTGTAAAATTTGCTTTTTGCTGAGGGCTTAAGGGATACCCTGCTATTTTACTTGTTTCCATTTTAATCTCATTTAAAAGCTTGCCCCATTGCTACCAGTATTTTTCTTTGCCCTTCAAAGGCATTACGGCCATGCGCTGTCAGCATATTATCCAGCAGCAGCAGGTCGCCTTGTTGCCAGGGCCCGGCAATGGTCTCTGTATCAATTGCATCCTTAATGATCCGGATCACCTCATCATCTATTTTTCCGCCGTCGCCATAAGTAGTATTATAAGGCAGATCATCAATCTCAAAGTTTTTCAAAAAATTCTCTTTAATCCGTGCATCTAATGTGGAGGGGTGCCAAAACACAACATGGTTAAACCAGATCTTCTCGCCTGTTACCGGGTGGGTGTGTACAGCATCCCTTACACAGCTTGTTTTTAATACCGCATCATTTTTCCAGGTAAATTCCAGATCGGCCTTTTTGCAATAAGCTTCCACCTCGGCCCGGGTATTTAAACCGAAAGATTTTTGCCAGGTAAGGCTGAAATTAGGGTCGTAGTTGCGGATAAGTTTCCATTTTCGTTTTTCAAACTCGTCTCTTATTTCCTTTGGGATCCTTTGATAAACCTTCCGCATATCGGCAATAGTTGTTTCGCCGCCCTCAACCGGGGGTGTTTCGCAGAAAAAACAGATCTTCATCGGCCAGGAAAGCACGTAAGAAAGTTCGTTATGCAACTGTATGGTATATTCACTCGGGAATTCTGTAGCGGTGTACACTTTATCTGTAAGGGCTGTCCGTGGCGTAGCGCCCTCTACATATTTCATCAGCGGGATATCCAGAGCCGAAAGCATATCATGAAATTCTACCTGCCCCGGTAGCGAAAAACCACGAAACAGCAAACCGCCGTTCTCTAAAAGCTTTTGGTTAATGAATGACCGCTGTGTATTCAGCCATTCCTTTAAATTAACACCGGGCAGGTTGGGCGAAATAACCATGGGCAAACTTCTGCCCTGTAATGTGGCTATTTTTACCAGGTCTGCTGATTCTATTAAAACCGGCTTCCGTTTCAGATTAATAAGCTCTCTCATTTGTTTGCTGTTAAATTGCTATACAAATCGGTTAATTCTTCTTTTTCCAGCGCCACCAGCGAAACATCCAATGGTGCCCCGGTTGCTAAAAATTCAAGCAAATAGCTTTTCATACTATCGGCCAGATCTGTTATTTGCTGTTTGGTATGCTGTTCTGATGAATAATGCCAGTTAACCTCCAATTCTCCGTTGAGAATTAATGCCTCAAGCTCCAGTTTATGCAGCCTTGGCGATTCGGGTGCGCGTTCATTCATACATTTGTATTGGTTGATACGGATGAGGCCGTCCTCGGGCAAAACAGCATCTAATTGCCCGATGTAGTTAAATGAAACATCCGGGTGCGGCAAAGCCATCGTTTCCTGGCCCATATACTCTATTACATTAGCCGAAAACCCTTTATTGGGCACCCCGTTAATTTGTCCGCTGATATCGTTCAGCGCATCTGAAACGGTTTGCGCGCCGGTTGCCAAAAACACAGGATAATGGGACGTAAACCACCCTACGGTGCGTGTAACATCCAGGTTTGTAAAAAAGCTTTCCCTGCCATGCCCTTCAAGCTGCACCAGCAATATCCCGTCTTCGCTGTACGAAGTGATGGTTAGCGTGAGCGCTGCAAGCAGGATATTTTGAATACTTGCTGACCTTGAGCCACTTGTTGCAGTTAATAATTGCTGTGTTTGATGACGATCCAGGGTAAACTTTATCATCCGTTCGTCGGCTACATTATTACTTCCCGAACCATTGACCGGAAATGGCCATGCAACAGCAGGGATCTCGCTCATGGTGTACCAGTATTCACGCTCCTGTTTTAGTAATGGAGAGCGCGAAAAAGCAATTATTTCTTGCGCCCACTCTGCATACGAATTTGTTTTTGCCTGCAGCACAAACGGCCTGCCGCTGATGGCCTGTTGGATCAGGGCCTGCAGATCAGACAATAAAATACGCAGGGAAACACCATCTACAAGTAAGTGATGCACAATAACCAGCAATTGCGCATTTTTATCTTTTGCGGCAAACCACGTTAACCGGATGGGCTCATGGCCAATATTAACGGATGCCTGCTCATTGCGGATAATGCCCTGCTGTTTAGCCAGGTAATCCACAGGCCCATCTGTATCAATAACCGCCAGCGTAAAGCTGTATTTATTCTCTGCTTCGCAACTTTGCGCCCATTCGTTTTCGGCAAATTTATAATGTGTCCTCAGCATATCATGATGAGCCATCAACTGCTCCAAAGCACCTTTAACAATCTCTGGTGTTATGCTTTGATCCAGATCTAACAATAGCGACATGTTCCAGTGATCGCTCCACTGCTCAAAATGCTTAAAAAAACGCTGCTGCACAGGCGTCATCGGCACCTTACCGGTGATTTTTTGAGCCGGAAGATCTGTTCTGTTTGTTAAAGCTAAATTTTGGGATAGCTGCGCTATTGTTGGGTTTTTAAAAATATCGGCCGGTTTGCAGTTAAACCCGGCTTCCTTAATTCGGCTGGCTATCTGGATGATCTGGATCGAGTCGCCCCCGATAGAAAAATAGTTATCATTCACCGATAATTCCGGTATCCGAAGCACCGATTTCCAAATA
Organism: Mucilaginibacter phyllosphaerae; assembly: GCF_004378255.1. GTDB lineage: Bacteria > Bacteroidota > Bacteroidia > Sphingobacteriales > Sphingobacteriaceae > Mucilaginibacter > Mucilaginibacter phyllosphaerae. The sequence continues at coordinate 376,682 of NZ_SNQG01000002.1, read as the reverse complement.
TTGCTGATCGCTGTTTCTGTATCTGTCAGCGGGGCTTTTTTTGTCTCGTCAGAAGCTTTTGCCACCGGTAAAGGCAGTGCGCCCTTATCCAGCTTACCGTTGGCTGTTATAGGGAATCTGTCTAAAAACACCCAATGCGCCGGAACCATGTGCACAGGCAGCAGCCCGGTAAGGTAAGTGGTTAGTATATCCGCATTTAAACCGGGTTTGCCCGTAACATATGCCGCCAGCGAGGGGTTTTCTGAATCAATAGGTAAAACTACCGCCTGGCTTACATCCGGGTATGCTGCTATTTTTTTTTCAATTTCGCCGGGTTCTATCCGGTATCCGCGTATTTTAACCTGCAGATCATTGCGGGCTATCCATTGTAATTTACCATTAGGCAACAGGCGCACCTTATCGCCGGTATTGTAAAGTTTGGCATTAGGCAAATCATCAAAAGGGTTGGGTATAAAAAGCTTCGAGGTCAGTTCGGCATTTCCGATATAACCATCAGACAAGTTTTTGCCTCCTATATAGAGTTGGCCTGCGCTTCCCCTTGTTACCGGTTTAAGATCCTTATCCAGCACATATACTTCATTATTTGGCAGCACCGTATCTAACGTAAGCGTCCCTGTTTCGGCATTATCAGCCTTAAACTCACCAACTAAAATCCCTATGGTTGTTTCTGTTGGCCCATAATGGTTAAATATGCTGCAATCCGGTGCCAATTCTTTAAGCCTGGCGGCAAAGGCCATGTCGCAACTTTCGCCACCCAATACCAGCAATTTTGCAGGTAGAATTTGCTCCGGCTGTTGCGTGTTAAGCAAGGCCTTAAGATGCGAAGGAACGATCTTTAGGCAGTCTATCGGGTTTGCAGTAAAGTATTGCTTAATACCGTAAGCATCCAGCGTTAATTCAGGGTCGATAATGTGCAGGCATCCACCTTTAGCCAGCGAAGGGAAGATCATGGTATAACCTAAGTCGGCCGAAAAGGTTGAAATTTGTGCGTAATGCCCCTTTGCAGGCATGGGCAATACCTGCATAATGCCGTGCACATAATTAGCCAAGGCACCATGTGCTACGGCTACAGCTTTGGGCACACCGGTAGAACCTGATGTGAATAACAGATAAGCCGTATCAGTTTCAATAACGGCCGGAAGATCAACTTTTAAATGCGGTAGCTTTTCCGGCACATCAAAACTTAAATAACTGATGCTGCCGTTAAATTGGGTGATAAAAGATTGGGTAACTTTTGCTTCAGTTGTCAGCATAAACCGGCATTCTGCAATTTTCAGGATCTCAATTATCCTTTGCTCCGGGTAATTTTCAATCGGTATAAAACTGCCCCCCGCTTTCATTACAGCCAGCATAGCAACAAGCATCTGCGAGGATCTTGGGAACCACAATGCAACCCTGGGCGAGGTACAATTAAATTCAGCGGCAATTTGCAACGCCATCTTTGTGCTCAAATAATCTAACTGCTGGTAGGTATAGGTCAGCTCCAGATCTTTTACCGCCGGATAATGAGGGAAGCCGGTTACACTTGCTTTAAAAAGATCCGTAAATAACAAAGCCCTTGTCGACGCTTTATCATAATCTCTGAACAAAGAAAGCACCTTTGCCTCTTCTTTTACCGATTGTAACGGCAATTCCCGAACAGGGGTTTGCGGCAATTGGATAGCAGCCGATAACAAAGCCTCGTACTGATCCATAAAACACTTTACTTCCTCCTCATCAAACAACTCTGCATTAAAATCCATACTGGCGGTAAGTTCACCGGCATCTTCCGTCATATTCAGGCTCAGATCAAATTTTGAAAATCTGATGGGTGGATTAATGGTTTTAAACGCCATGTCGGGCAAATCGAACGAACTTTGGATCCTATCCAGGTTAAACGTCACTTCTACCGGGGAATGCAGGTTTTGAGAGCCATTGCACTCTTGCAGCATGGCCGAAAAAGGAAAGTTAGGATGCTGAAACGCATTCAGCAGTGAGTTTTTGGTTTGTGCAAGTATATGCGCAAAGTCGCCATCTTCTGCGTCCGGAAAAAAGCGGATGGGCAGCAAATGCGTACAATAAGCAACCAATGGCCCCTCATCGTTAAAGTTTCGGCCGCTGGATGGGATGCCCACAAAAAAATCATGGCTTTCAGACACCCGTTTAACCCAGGCCCCGAATGCTGATAACAATACCATAAACGGTGTTACCGCATGCTGTTTGGAGAATTTACTAACCGCCTCCCAAATGGCAGGCGCAAAAGTGCGTTTGTAACTACCGCCTGCAAACCGCGTTTGCAGGGGCCTGCTGCGATATATGGGTAAATTAACCGGCCGGATGTTTTCAAACTGCGTACGCCAATATTCGCGTTCGCCTATCCATTCAGCGCTTTGCCTGATGGTGCTTTGCCAATCTGCCCAAAAGTCAAGTTTTTTAGGTTCTGGTAAAAATGCTGTTTCGCCTTGATCCTGGTAAATTTTAAATAACTCATCCAAGATGATCTGCACCGAAAAGCCATCTGCGATAATGTGATGGATCAGAAAAAGGAGCCGGTATTTATTATCCAGTTTATATAAAACGCATCTAAAAAGCGGGCCATCAGTCAATGCAAACGGTGTGGTCAGCTCTTCACTTATCTGTTTATCCAATTCCGGCTCAGACTTTACCTGGATGATGCTGATCTTGGCATTGATTTCATCAACTATATTCAGGCAGCTACCGCCCGCATCCACAAAGGCCCTCAGCGCCTGGTGGCGTGATACCACTACATCAAAACAATGCTGCAGCAATTCAACATCAACCTGTCCAGCTAATTCGATGGTTGTAGGGATGGTATATGCCGCGTTACCGGTTTCAGATAGTTGCGCCAATCGCCAAAGCTGTTCCTGGGCTTGTGTTAAAGGGATTTGCCGGATAGCCTTTTCTTTTAAACTTAAAAACCCACTGGATGCAAGCGCCTCAATGCTTTTTTTAACCGCCTTATAAATGCTGTCCAGATCCTCTTCGCTGTGTTCGGTAGATAGAAAACAATTTCGGCCTTCCCAGATATAAATGCCGTTCTCTAACAAATGGTAAAAGAAAAGATCCTGGTTGCCCGTAAACTCAAAACGGAACAACGAACCGAAATGATTTACTTTAAACGGCGCCTCAACCTGCTTAAAATATTGGTTGAGGCGAAATACCAGTCGCTGTGTTTTTTGATTCAGATCCCGGTACAGATCCGGCCCGGCAACATCAATTTTTTGCAGCACGGCCTTGCTGGCTGCAAGCGTAACCGGGTGCTTGCAAAAAGTGCCTGCAAAAAAAGTGGTATCAGCCTCCGGGAAAGACTGATCACCATATTGCCATTGGCCGCCATCTACCCCATCCATTATTGCCGCCTTACCGGCTACAATACCAACAGGCATTCCCCCGCCTACAATTTTACCATAAGTACCTATATCAGCCTTAATGCCAAACCAACCTTGTGCACCACTGCTGCTTGCACGGAAACCGGTGATCATTTCATCAATGATCAGGATAACCTGCTGCTCGGCGGTGATCCTGCGCAGGGTTATCAAAAAGTCGGCCGGCTGTAACTCGGGTTTACGGCTTTGCACCGGCTCAACAATAACTGCTGCAAGTTCATTATAATTATCCTGAATGTATTGCAAAGACTCAGCAGCGCCATATTCCAGCAGGATAATATCTTGTACCATACCCGGTAAAATGCCGGGGGCAACAGGCATGGTAGTATGCCCGGTATCAAAACCCGGCTCCCCAAGCGAGCCATCAAAATGCCCGTGATAGGAGTTTTTAAACATCACAATTTTTTCCTTTTTTCGCGAGGCCCTTGCCAGGCGCATGGCGATCATCACCGCCTCTGTACCGGAGTTGGCAAACATTACCCGCTCCATGCCGGTAATTTTTGCTACCAACTCCGCAGTTTCGCCAGAAAGTGAACTTTGTGGCCCCAGCCCCGAAAAATTGTCTATCTGCTGATGAACGGCTTCACGTATAAAATCAGGGTCGTGGCCAAAAAGGTGAACGCCAAACCCCATCGAAATGTCAATATATTGATTACCGTCGATATCCCACAGGTAAGCCCCCTTCGCCTTATTTGAAACAACAGGGTAAAGCATTTCTTTAGTAGAGAATCGGAACCCTGCCGAAGCCCTGTTATCTGCAAGGTGCTTACGGTGTTTAGCAGCGTATTCTTTTGATTTTGAAGTCCGTTGATTATATCTTATGATCAGCTCATCAAGGTGGTTTTGCTGCGCTTCGGATAAACTGCTTTTTGATTTTTGTTTTACGCCCCAGGATGGTAGTACGGCCTTTTGATTCTGATCTGCGGCATTAACCGCCTGTTTTACAAGCGGTTTATATGCTGAAACACCGGTTGCAGGCTGTATAATATGGGATGGATTGCCTTTTAGTAAAGCAATTTGCTGCTCCATCAGATCCAGTTGCCGGCTGATGATCAGATCTAAACTACTTTGGTTTTCGCGGGTGGCGGTATGGGGCAGTGACTGATCAACATGCTCAATATTTTCTTCCGGTTTGGCTTGTAAAACCGGAGAATTGACCAGCAGGTAAGATACCAGGCTTTCGATAGTACTCAGCTCTTCAAAAAACTGCCGCACCTTTAATTCAACCTTAAAATCCGACTCAATTTGCCGTACCGCGCTCACCAGCACTAAAGAATCGGCACCCATTTCCAAAAAGGAATCCTGTAATTGTACCTGTGTAGTTTTCACACGTAGCAAGCGTGCAATAGTGCCGCGTACCTGGTCGGCTGTTTTTTGCAGCATCTCAGATGATGGGGTATTGATAACCGGCATTAGTTTTTCTATATAAGTTTCTATATCCTGTTGGGCTGTTGTAAGCACCGGCGCTTTGTGCGCATAGGTATTTCCGTTTACTGCGGGATAATTTTCCAGGGGGGCATCAAGCCTGAATTCTTTTCGTTGAAAGGGATAGTTAGGCAAGGTTAAAAAGTTATGCTTTAACCCGGCAGGTGCGGCCTGGTTTATGCCGTATCCATCTAAAAACAACTGGCAAAGCGTATCATAAAACATACCGGCACCGGCATCCTTGCTGTGCAAAGTAGGTAAAAAGGCTATCCCCGTGGTTTCGGCGGTTAACTGGGCCAGGGTTGCAAGGATAGGTTTAGGGCCTATCTCTAAAGCATGCGTAATTTTTTGCCCGGCTAAAAGCTTAAGGCACTGATGGTATAAAACAGGTTTGCGGGTATGCTGCCGCCAATGGTTTGCACTAATCGTATTCCCTTTCAGGAACATCATCATACTGCAGGTAGAGAGCAGGGGCGTGTTTAGCGGACTGCTTTCTACGGATGAACAAAATGCTTCAAATTCATCCAGAACCGGGTCCATCAGGCAGGTATGGAATCCCGAGCTTACAGGCAGCTTTTTAACCTCGATATCGTTTTCTTTAACTACAGCAATAAACTCTTCGATCTCGTTTTTACCTCCTGCTAAAACAAAATGTTCGGGGCCGTTATACGCCGCAATTTCAATATGATGGCGGCCGGTTAACAGGGCTTTAAGCTGATCTTCTTTTACATGCAGCTCTATCATAGCACCTTGCTCCAGGTTTTGCATCAGCGTGCCCCTTTTTGCCACCAGCTTTAAAACATCTGCGCGCGTAATTGCCCCAGCCACGCAGGCTGCGGTATATTCGCCTAAACTATGGCCCATCACCAAATCGGGTACAATGCCGTATGATTGTAATAGGGCAGCTACAGCAAGCTCTACTGCAACAATGGCCGGTTGGGCATACCGGGTTTGGGTTAAAAGATGCTGCTCATCATCGTACAATATCCTGGTAAGTTTAACATCAAGATGCTTTGCAAGCAATTCTTCGCATTCATCAATCACTGTTTTAAAAACCGCATGCGTTTTATAAAGGCCTGCGCCCATTTGCGGGTATTGCGACCCTTGCCCGGTAAACATAAACACCATTTTTAAGGCGTTGCTTTTACGAGCTTTTGCCGCCTGGAAATCAACGGGCAGATCGGTCATGCAAGTTAATAGTTCAGGATTACCGGCACCATGAAAGGCTGCACGATAAGTAAATTGTGTACGCCCTGTGTTAGTTATACAGCAGATCCGGGCAACATCAGCTGATGTTTTTGAAGATAATAAGGTTTTGTATTGCGCAATGATATCCTTTAAAGCCGATTCTGATTTAGCACTTAAAAACAGTGTTAAATGATCGGTATCCGGGATATAAGGTGCATCCACTGTATCCGGCCGGGATGCAAGAATAATATGGCAGTTTGTGCCGCCAAAACCAAAGCCGCTAACCCCTGCAATGCGTTCGGCGGTATCCCAATCCTTTAATTGGGTTTGTACCATTATAGGCAGGTCATCAAAAGAAATATGCGGATTAGGCGTATTAAAATGCAAACTTGGCGGGATTGCCTTGTGCACAATACACAATAAGGTTTTAATGAAACCCGCTATACCTGCGGCAGCCTCTAAATGCCCGAAATTAGTTTTAACAGACCCTACGGCACATTTTTCGTGCGCTTTACGCCCTTCCTTTAAAACTTTTCCTAATGCTTTGGCTTCTACCGGGTCGCCTAATAACGTGCCGGTGCCGTGTAGCTCAACATACTGTAACCCGCCCGGCTCGATACCTGCTTTTTTACAGGCTACCCTTATCAGGTCTTCCTGGCTTTTTACATTGGGGGCGGTTAATCCGTTTGTAAAACCATCCTGATTTACAGCGCTTCCTTTGATAACTGCAAGTACCCGGTCGCCATCCCGCAGCGCATCTGCAAAACGTTTTAAAACAACCGCACCGGCCCCCTCGCCCCTTACATACCCATCAGCAGAAGCATCAAAAGTTTTACAACGGCCGTCTGCTGCCAGCATTTTAGCTTCTGTAAAGATCTGCGTTAGTTCGGGGCGCAATAGCGCATTGGTGCCACCTGCTACTGCAGTTTCGCATTCACCGTTAATTAAACTTTGGCAAGCCAGGTGAATAGCAACGAGAGAGGAAGAACACGCCGTATCAACGGCGATGCTTGGCCCTTTCCAGTTCATTAAATATGATAATCTGTTTGAAGCGATGCTGCCTGCATTGCCGGTGCCGCTATAAACAGTGATATTTTCTTTTACGTTTAAATTTAAGGCGTGGTCGGAAGTAGAAATTCCTGTAAAAACGCCTACCGATCTGTTATCCAGATGATTTTTAGTAAGGAATGCATTTTCTAAAGCCTGCCAAACAGCCTCATAGTAAATGCGATGCTGCGGATCTATAGACTGCGCCTCTAACTCCGAAATATTAAAAAACGAGGCATCGAAGCCGTAGATGTTATTTAGTAAACCTGCCCACTGTGTAGCAGGCTCGTTTACCTGCCAGCGGTGGCTGAAGTCTTTTGAGATCAGGTCTTTACCGTTAGAAAGCACATGCCAGAATTGTTCTAAATTCTCTGCTCCCGGGAAACGGCAACCCGCACCGATAACTGCAATTAGCTCTGGAGACCCTTGCTTCATCATCATTTTAATTATTAGGTCAACTCAATATCCATGTTGTTGAACAGCAGATGAAAACGATTAAATAACTGCAGGGGCACACCATCTCTGTTAGCCAAAAAATGTGCTATATCTGCAATAGTAGGATATTCATATAAAATTATTGGCGAAACCTTACATCCTACATATTCCTGCAATTCGCCTATTAACGATACAGAATGGATTGATGAAATAGCGTATGTTTCAGACACAGGCTCATCAATATCGATGTGCGAAACAGGAATTTGGGTGTATGCAGAAACTCTATGGATCAGCCAGTTGCGTATGGCCTCTTCATCATATATAGGCACCATAATAAGAAAAGAAATAAGGTTTAGGTTATATATAGAAGCAAATGCCTGTGATTGCTCACAAGCATTTGCGGGCAAAAGGCTTACGCTGAAAGGCTCAGATTAACCTGACCATGCCAGTTTACACCTGCGTTAGTAACATAAATAGTCATGTTACCACCGGCAGAAGTACCGTCCATGGTGATTTTGATGCCCACACCGTCATCAACTGCGATGCCATCACTTTTCAGTGTACCAATCGGATCGGCTACCATTTGCTTTAGGTAATCCGGGTTCTGAAAACATTTAACGATTGCCGGCAAATACGGGAAATGTGTTTTGCCATCCGCAGCTTTTAATGTAGTTGCTGTCATAATGAATAAGATTAAGGTTATAAAATATGTTTATTGAGGGCCAAGTTAGAATATTATTTTTATAATATTTCACTAAAATTAAAAATTAATTTAAAATACTTTTAGCACACCTTCTTAAATGCAAATTTTTATACCGATTGCTCTTTAGAATTTAGGTGATTAACTATTTTAAAATAATTGAAGATTTAAAGAACTATTTTTTATTAACTTTAATTAATTGTAAATAAGAATTTTACAATTAGTTTATTATACTATCGCATGCGAAACTCTGATATAATCATACTAACTGCAGACGATTTTTTAAATTAATAAAAATTAATTTATGATTTAACTATTAATAAATCAAGGGTGAAAAAAGCTTAAAAAAAGGGTAATTAAGGGGTATAAAAACCTTAAAAAAAGATATTTTTACTGGTATTAAATCAAAAAATAATAAATATTTTTCGTTTGGCAATATAACACCTATAACCATCATGATGAATAACCTAATAGAGCAGACGGCGAAGCTTGAGCAGGAAGAAACCCTGCCCGAAACCCCCGATTTCATTCGTAATTTTTATAAAAACTGCGCCTTTTTTGACCTTAAAACGGCCTTCGGTCGCCTCCAAAACGACCATGTAGAAGCCATAACCTACTCCGAACTGCACAAAAAAGCGATTGACTTTGCCGGGTACCTGCAAAATTTCACATCCAAAGGAGAGCGGGCGGCGATCCTTACAGAAACCGGGTTGGAATTTATTATCGCTTTTTATGGCTGCATTATCGCCGGCATAATCCCGGTGCCCTGCAGCATACCCAACCCTAAAAAGGCTGACGGCTTGCGCAACATTATTGACGATTGCGACGCCCGCATCATTATAGGTTTGAGCGGAACCCTTAAAAAATTCACACCTGTTTTAAACAGTAGCCTCATCGCCATTGCATCTGATAACATTCCTTCCGGGTATGCGTTTACGCCACCTGCCATCAAGGAAACCGATGTGGCCTTTCTGCAATATACCTCCGGCACCACATCCGACCCCAAGGGGGTAATGGTAACCTACAAAAACCTGCAGGCCAACCTAAAGATGATTAAAGACAGGTTTGAATTTACCCCCCAGCTGGTGATGGTAAGCTGGCTGCCCTTTTATCATGATATGGGGCTGGTGGGGATGATCCTCTCGCCTTTGCATGCCGGGGGCACGGGCTACTACCTGTCGCCTATGGAGTTTATTCTTAAACCTTTAGAATGGCTTAAGGCCATTACCACCCTTAAGGGCAATTGTACAGGTGTGCCTAATTTTGCTTTAGAGCATTGTGTAAGCCGGATTGCAGATGAGCAGGGCACCGGCCTGGATCTAACCGGCTTAAAAACCCTTTTTTGCGGATCGGAACCCATACGGCATCAAACCTTAAAAACCTTTAACGAAAAATTCCGGCAGTTTGGCCTTTCGCCCAACGCGCTGTACCCCTGTTATGGCATGGCCGAACTGGCCCTGTTTGCTACGGCGGGCAAAGTAGGGCAGCATTACAAGCAAAACTCATTTGATAGTGCTGCACTTTTTAATAAGCAGGTAAAAAAGGCAGCACCGGGGGCGGCAGGCGCAATAGACCTGATCGGCTGCGGGTTTGCTGCCCAAAACTCGCAGGTGATCATTGTTGACCCGCAAACCCAAACAGAAACACCACAAGGTATTGGCGAGATCTGGATAACCGGCCCGCACGTAAGTGCCGGCTACTGGGGCAAACCGCAAATAACGCAAAACACCTTTAAAGCCCGTTTAAATGAAAGCCCCGGCACCGATTACCTGCGCACGGGCGACCTGGGGTTTATTTTTGACGAGCAGCTGTACATCAGCGGGCGTATTAAGGATGTTATTATTATGAACGGGCGAAACATTTACCCTACCGATATCGAAATCTGTGTAAATAACAGCCACCAGGACCTGAACGAAGGGCGCTGCGCCGCTTTTTCTGTTTGGAGGGATACCGGCGAAGTTTTGATCATCGTTAAAGAAATTCATCGCTCGCATTATAAAATGATGGATGAATTTATTGCCAACGCAGGGCCCGACGGCGAAACTACGGGCAAACTGGTTGTTGATTATTGCAAAGCCATCCAAAAAAGTGTTGCAGATACGGTAGGGCTTGTGATTGATGATCTTATTGTTGTAGCCCAAAACCGGCTCCCGGTAACAACGAGCGGCAAAATACGCCGCGCCGCATGTAAAGACCTTTATTTAAACAATGAATTAAACGGCCATTCCTTAACCAGCTTATTAAAAAACATTTTACGCCATGACAGAGCATAACGAAATATTTAATGTGGTAAAAAACGCATCCGGGCAATACTCTATATACCCGGCATCTAAAGAACCACCCGCCGGCTGGGCTAAAACAGGTGTAACCGGTACCAAAGAAGAATGCCTTAATTATATTGAAGAGGTATGGGTAGATATGCGCCCCATAAAGTAAGTATTACCTATAGCGACGCTTAATTGCCTAAAACAGAGAATTGAAATCTTTTCCTTCGGGCGGGTTCTCCATTTCACGGTATTGGCGAATCCCTTCCTGAAGTAGATTGGTGTACTCCTTCAGCATAAATTCACGAAAGCAGTTAAGGTCCCCGGTTTCTTTGGTTTTGATGATCGCTTCGATATATGCTGCCTTGTTTTCACTTTTTACAATAGCTAAAGGTAAATTGTAAAGTGTTTGAAGGAAATTCATCAGCAGCCGGGAGGTTCTTCCATTCCCGTCATAAAAGGGGTGGATAGAAACTAAACGGTAATGCGCATCAAAAGACAAATTTAACTGCTCTTCTGTAGAATGGAGCGATTTAATTCCATTGCTGATCAGTTTCAACAACTCAGCAGTAAGCCTTTCAACTTTATCATAATTAGGGAAATAGGTGTTACCTGCAGAAACATTGCCTTTACGGAAAGCGCCGGTTGCAGCATCAATAGTGCCCAGCATTGTGTTATAAATCTTCCCTGTGGTTTTCATCACCAGGGCGTTTATTTGCTGTATCAGCCCGATATTTAATTCTTTGCCCTGCCTGGCTGCTTCCAGGGTAAAAAGCAAAGCGGCATGATGATCCTTCACCATCAGGCTATGCTCTAAAGGTTTACCGTTGGGTGTGCGGCCTTCCATGATCAGCACCTGAGTTTCTACCTCGGTAAGTGTAGATCCTTCAATTTTTGTGGAATGATGATCTATAGCAATAAGGTTGAATGTATCATGGTCTATCACATCCTCCAGATGAAGGCCCTTATATTGCGCTATCAGAGAACTAATATCCATTTTCTTACTTACAAAAATAAGCATTATATCTTATCTTAAGTATTGCTTACAGAAATTGATCAGGTAGCCCATGTTTGTAATACACAGCACTGTTAAAGATTTTTAAGCAGAATGGGCAAGCAGCTTTACAGCCCTTGCCCATTAATAAAACTGCACCTTGTACAGATCAGGTTGCGACCGCTACAGGGTTAATCATCATCCGAGCTGTTCGGGTCGAAAAGCCAGGTATCATCCAAACGGTTACTGCCGTTATTACCCGTGGTTACATAGCCCAGGCCCTTTAGGCTAAAGGCTACGCCGTATTCCCTGTTAGCTCCTTCAAAGGCATCTACCTCTGTCCACAAGTCTTTATTTACATCGTATCGCCAGGTATCATTTTTGGCTCCGCTGCTTTGGCCGCAGGTGATATAACCCTTATCGGCTATGGCAAATGCCATGGTGTTTTCGCGGCTGATGTTGTAGTCATCGTCATCGCTATCATCATCATTATCGTCGTCATCGGCCCGGTTCAAATCTTTTTTCTCTACCCATGCGCCGCTCTGCTGGTCAAACATATAAAACTCTGATGCGTAAGAGCCGTTATTGGTACCGCCCCCTACATAAGCTACGCCGTTGATAACCAGTGCAAACGCACCAGAGCGTTTGATGCCTATGCTATTGATTTTTTGCCACTGGTTGCTGCCGGCATCGTAACTGTAAAAATCCTGCTGATCTTTATCATCATTATCTTTACCTGTGCCAACGTAACCTTTGCTGCCTACCGCAAATGCTACAGCATCATACCGCCCCTGCGTTGTAGGGAAATCTGCAATTTGCCGCCAGGTATCTGTTGCCGGGTTATATTCCCAAAAATCTTTCAGCGCGTCATCGCCATCGTAACCACAGCCTACATACCCTTTGTCGTTGATAGAAAAGGCCACCGCGTTGCTCCTGGCCTTTCCCGGGAAATCTGCCAGTTTAAACCAGGTTTTTTTATCCGGGTCAAACTTCCACATATCCTTTAAACGGTCGTCGCCGTCATAACCGGTGCCTACATAGGCAAAATCACTTATCGTAAAACCTATTGCACCATTGCGGGGTACGCCTTCAAAATCGGTGCTTCTTGTCCAGTTACCAGACAGGTCGTCATCATCATCTTTTTTGCAGCCCAGTACCAGAACAGAAAACAGCAGGATCAAATAAAAATTTGTTTTTTTCATATACGTTTAATTATAAAATAGAATTAGTTAGAGAAGTTTTTTTAGCGGCGCCCATTAATCGGGCACCGTATATTTGGTGTATTTAATATTAAGTTTGATCTTGGTATCTGCATTGCCCGGCGACCCCGTAACCACCCGTTCTAACGATTTAAAAAGCCTATCGGTGGGTACGCTCAACAGCATCGATAGCTCGGTATTTTTATCGAGGGATTTATATTTACTTACAAACTCGGTAAGGTTAAAAACATAGCGGGTGTTGCCTATAATGTTGTTGCCATAGTTTTTTTGTAATATGGCGTATTGGTCGCTCTCCGAAAAAAAGTTGGCCACTACAGATTGGGGCCTGTTTTCTTTATTGGCAACAAACAAAACCAGGTTGGCCGGCAGTTCAAAAGGGCTGTCCTTTAGTTTAGGCACCTCAATAATCAGTTCGGCATAATTTACAGCAACAACCGATTGATTGAGGAAAGCAAGCAGCGTAGGGAATTGCAGCCGGGTAGCTATACCGGTACCGGCCTGTACAAAGCATTTATTTTCGGTTTGCTTGTAATCAAGTTTCCTGTTGTTATAGCTCAGGTCTTTCAGCAGCGTGTTTGACCTATCTGCCGAGATCTTGTTAAACTGCAGGGTAGAGTCGGTTCCGGAGATGTTAAACTCTATTTTTTTACTTTGCCGCTTGCCGTAACTATCATTTTCTGAGTAATAAAGCTGCAGCGCCGTTTTCCCTACCTTGTAATTGGTAACACAATTTTGTGCCTGCGTACCGGCTACCAGGGCAATTCCCTTAAAATACTTGCCAAAATTCTCGTTGGTGTTTATCCTTTCGTCCTTGTTCCTGATCAGGGTGTACAGGGATTCGCCCAAACTGTTATTCAGCCTGAACACTACAGAATCGGGGCTTTTGGGCCGGGGTTTAAAACTTACTGTGCCTAACAGGGCGGGGCTATATTTAACACTGCTGTTGTTATACAAGGCGCTGCCGCTGCTTACAAGCGATTGCTGGTAGTTTTTGTTATCTATCAGCTCCAGCTCGTTTGATAGCTGGAAAACATTGATGGTATTGGTTTGAGTGGTATCGCCGTAGCTGCTGCCGGTGTAGGCAAGCCTTATGGTAACAGAATCATACCTGGAAGATTTTATGTTCTGCAGATCGGGGTAAGATGTTTCGGGGATGCTTAAGGGGAAACAGGTGGATGCTTCGATGTCCCCAAAGTCCGGGTCGTTCAGTTTACCTATCATCAGTTCGCCGCGCCCGGAAGTGGGCAAAGAATCGAGCAGTAAGGTAGATGCATCTATCTTAAACGTATCCAGCGAACTGAACCCGTCGCTGGTATCCTCGCCTATATGTATGGTATTATCTTGTTTGCTGCATCCAAATAAAATAATACCGATGATGCACAGGGTAAAAATATTTTTTATCATATATCTGTTTTTATAAGCTGCGCTGCGGGTATTTTGGCAGCGGCTTTTTAAAAGCTGTGGTTTTTATATCTGTTGCTAAACTCTAAAAGATTTGTGTTAACAAATGTTAAATGCTACCAATGGCTATTGTTTTCAACACCAGCCCGGCTGTAATTGCGATGAATTATTTTGCACCTGCCAATTGCATTAAGCAATGCTTTACTTTGCGCACTGCTAAAAAAGCATGGGGCTACTTGCCTTTTTTGCTGTAGGTTTTAATTACATAGCCTACAGAAAAATTAACGTTCAGGCCGCGCACGGCATCTATCCTGCCCAGGTTGCTAAAAGCAGCAGAGTGCAGGTAACGCAGGTTTGACGCCAGGATGAACCGCGTGCCCAAATTAAGGGCTGCACCGGCACCCAATGTTACCTGTACCGGTAAACGGTAATCTGCATTAAGATTACGTACCTGCGATGTGGATGAACCGCTTGTTTGCTGCGACCCTTCTGCATGGGTATATACGGCGCCGGCGCCGGCTAAAACATAGGGCTGGATGCGCTTATTGGTAAAAAACCGGTATTTAAGCCCTGCGGTAAACGGTATTACCGTGCCGTTACCTGTTTTTGTTTCTATCCCGGTATCGCGCACCCTTTCGGTCACCGCTATCTTACTCACCTCGGCAAACCAGCCTAAGGGGTTGCTTATCCAGCGGGTAACATTAAGGCCCACAGCATATTTGGTATGGCTCAGATCGGCATTGGTAGCATCGCTGATACCGGTTTTAACCGATTTAAACATCCAGAAGATGCCCCCGGTTAAACTTACCTCCAATTGCCTTTTTGCCTGCGCATTTGCAGGCTCATCATGCGCAGCATCAACCGGATCAGACCATAGTTTGTATGTTTTGCCTGTGCGGCTGCTATCCGCCAGTATTTTATTAAACGCATCTTCAAAAGTTTCATCGGGTTTAAGTATGCTGCTGCCGGCTATCAGATCGGGGTATGCCTCCATAAATTTTTCGGCCAGGCATTTATTAGTGGTATCTGCCAAAATGAAAACCCGGTTACGGTCTATCTGGAAATTGTTGTATGAATCTGCAATAATGGCCTTCATTAAAGCGATATCGTTTTTTACAAAGCCTTCTTCGCAAGACCATTTGCCCCCTACCGCATCCGGAAAAATTAAATGCACGGGAGATGAAGTGGCTTTTTGTGTAGCTGCAGAAAAGGTTTTACCGGCATCGGCTTTATTGGGGTGCAAAACAATTATCAGGGGCTGGTTGGCCTTCACGGCGGCATTGCTGTGATACAAATAGCTTCTGTTTACCCAAAAGATCTTTTTGATGAAAGTGCGTTGCGCAAAAGCAGTTGTTTGGATAAGTGTGGCAAATAAAACCAGCAGGGCAACCTTTTTTAAAGTTAGTGTCATATCGTTAATTAATTAAGGGGATGTATATACAAGTGCTTTCTGATTGCTGTTGAGCAGCCGGAACCAAAAGTATATCAGGCGGATGTTAACAAATGTTAAACACGACGAACACCCTTGCTTTTTACTACCATTGCCGGGGTTTGGGCTATATTACAGGCCATGGTGCAAACCATTAATATGAATTAAACCGTAAGATGCACCGCAATTACGGGTGCCTGGAAGAGCGTAGCATATACCGGCAGGGGCTGCAGGTGCTATTGAAAATTATTAAGCGCTACATGATCCTGCAACGTTTTTTTGAAACCATCGCTTACCGGGATCTCCTGGCCGGCAACGATCACCTTTGTTTTCTGGATCATATCTATCTGATCTACAGCGATGATGAACGAGCGGTGGATGCGCATGAATTTTTTACAGTCTAACTTGTTTTCAATCCCCTTCATGGCCATCCGTGTAATTACGTTTCTGCTTTGGGTAAGGTTTATCTTAACATAATCCTTTAATCCCTCAATAAAGGTGATCTCATTCAGGTTAACGCGGATGAGCGAGTAACCGGTATTCACATAAAAAAAGGCAGGGCTGCTTGCGGCGGCGGGCAGGTTAGGCGCGTCGTGCCTGGATAGGTCACGGATATTTTGATGGATCTTTAAAAACTTAGGGAATACGGCCGCCTGTACAATGTAGTCTGCAAACTCCAGGTCGAAAGGCTCGGTAACATACGCTTGCTGTGCCGTAAGCAAAATAATAAGCGGCGGGTTGGCTACAGCTTTAATGGCATACAGATCCGGCTGCTGGGTGATATGGATATCGGTGATCAGCAGGTCTATCCGGTTATTGTTTAAACACTCCAGCACATCGGGCAGGTGCGGGCTAACCATTTCAATCTTCAGGAAGTTAAACTTGTTGATGCTTGCCTTCAGCATTTCTAAAAACGGCAGGTTATTGTATAATATTAAACAATTCATAGGCACGCATGGGGGAGAGTTACATCCATACAAATGTATTTGCACAACCTGTTTAACGGTTTGTTTTTATACAAAACAGGCTGCTAATTATACCAATTATGTTTTTATGTATAGCTATACCTAAACTGATGCGCCTGGTTATTGCCCGGAAGTTGGGGCAAACTACTTACTCAGCGTTTTTTTAATTACAAACTCCTCAAAAAAATGCGTGCGGTAGGTATTCCCTATCGGGATCTCGTGCTTACTGATGAGCACCGTATTGTTATCAAATGAATTGATGTGCTGCACATTAATAATATACGACCGGCTGATGCGTACAAAGATATTTTGAGGCAGCTGCTCATAAATTGTTTTAATATTCATGGCCGTGATAACCTTCTGGCTCTCGGTTTGCAGCACCACATAATCTTTAAGCCCCTCAATAAAAAGGATATCTTTAAAGTAGATCTTTACGTACATTCTTTCGGCCTTTACAAAAAAGTAGCCGTCGGCAAAGTTGCCAACCGGGTTATCCTTAACAGCGCCTTTTAGCAAAGCCTGGTATGCAGCAGCCTTATTAATTGCTTTGCCAAAGCGTTCTGTTTGTATGGGCTTGATGAGGTAATCAACTGCTTCTACCTCGTAACTGTCAAGCGCATACTCTGCGTAAGCGGTGGTAAAAATAACCAGCGTGTTTTTGGGTATGGTTTTAGAAAATTCTATCCCGTTCATTCCGGGCATCTCAATATCCAGAAACACCAGGTCGGCCGTATGATCCTTTAAAAACAACGCTGCGGAACCTGCGCTGCCAAAGCTTTGCAAAACCTCTAAGCCGGGTGTTTTATCAATCAGCAGCTGGATGGCTTCGCGGGCCAGGGGCTCATCGTCTACAATAATACATTTCATACGGTTAGTTTTAATTCCACGTTAAATATATCATCGCTATCGCTAATATTTAAAAAATGCCTGTTAGGATACAACAATTCTAACCTGCGCTGCACGTTTGCAAGGCCAAGCCCACCATTCATGCGCCGGGCGGTTGGTTTGGCCGGCTTGGAGTTTACACAGGTAAAAGCAAGCTTATCGCCGTTTTTGGTAAAATTAAGGTGAACGAAAGACAGGTTTTCTGCATCCATATTATGCTTAACGGCGTTCTCTACAAAAGTTATAAATAATAAGGGCGAAACCTGTACGCCGTTTAGATCGCCATGTGTATCTATTTTAAACTCAAAGTTATCCCGCCGGATGCTTTCTAAATTTAAAAAGTCTTTCAGAAAGCTGATATCTGATGTAAGCAGTACCTTGTTGCGGGTACTGTCATATAACTGGTATCTTAAAAGTTCGCTAAGTCGTATCAATACGCTTGATGCCTTCTCCGGGTCGGTTTGTGTAAGTACATTAACATTGTTAAGCATATTGAATAAAAAATGCGGATTGATCTGGTTCTTTAACTGCTCTAATTCGGTTTGCGTAGTAAGGTTCTCTAACTCGTACACCCGCTGGCTTACAATAACCGACTGCTGAAATAACTTTATGGCCGATGAAGCTGCTATAAAAACAATAATGCCGATACTAAGGGGCAGTACGCTGGGCGGCGGATGATGATTAAAGGGGCTTTTGAGATAAGGCCTTATATAACCTTCGCAAACGCTCATTGTAATAACCATGATACTGATAATGGTTACTACCCATATAAGGTAAGTAAGATACCGCCCCCCGAAGATCATTTTTGGTATCAGCCAGTATATGTTAAAATAAAATATGATGATCATAAAGCAAAATATACCTGTTTTTAAATAGGTGTTTGCAGGTTCTGTCAAAACGTCCTTCTGGCTAAAAAACACAGCCGAAAGAAACAGCAGCAACGCTGCATGCCTGTAAATACGGTACCTGCGGTGCGTAACAAATTGCAAAATGTAATCATTGGTCACCGTTGCGGGCTCATTTCGTAAGTCCATTGATCTGGTCTGTTTATAATCTTGTCAAATGTAAGTATTAGGGGTACAGATCGGGGATTTGTTTCTACCAACATGCTTAAAAATTATACTAATGCAGCTTTTAATGTTAGTATGTAGCAGAGCATCATTCATCTACTTTTTGGCTGCCTTTATATAATATGGTAAACGGCTATTAGTATGATAGATACATTTGCTTTAAATTACAGCGCATGGCCAAACATCTTCTGCTTATCCTGATGCTATTTAGCGGCATTAAATCATTTGCTCAAAACAAATTCACCATCAGCGGCACCATCCGCGACGAAGCTACCGGCGAATCTTTAATCGGCTCGTCTATCAGGATAAAGGAGCTTGCTGCCACGGGCACTGCCGCCAATACCTACGGCTTTTATTCGTTAAGCGCACCCGCCGGCGAATATACCCTGGTGGTAAGTTATATTGGTTATGATACCCGCGAGCAAAAAGTATCACTTGGTAAAAGCCTGGTGGTTAACATTTCTTTAACTGCAAAAAACAGCTTGCAGGAGGTGGTGATCCGGTCTAACAAACCGAACAACGACAATGTGGCTTCGCCCCAGATGGGGCTCGAAAAGCTGAGTATGGCGCAAATAAACAACGTGCCGGTTGTACTTGGCGAAAAGGATATTGTAAAAACCATCACCTTAATGCCCGGGGTAAAATCATCCGGCGAGGGTAATGGCGGGTTTTATGTAAGGGGCGGCGCGTCTGACCAGAACCTCATCCTGCTGGATGAAGCTACCGTTTACAATGCATCGCATTTGTTCGGCTTCTTTTCTACCTTTAATTCTGATGCGATAAAAGATGTAAGCCTGTATAAGGGCGGCATGCCGGCGCAGTATGGCGGCCGGTTATCATCTGTGCTGGATATTAAGATGAATGAGGGTAACAATAAGCAGTTTACCGTTCAGGGCGGCATTGGGCTGGTGGCATCGCGCCTTAAGGTAGAGGGGCCTATCGTAAAAAACAAGGGCTCCTTCATGATCAGTGCACGGCGCACCTACATCGATGCCTTTTTAAAGCTTTCTAAAGACTCTACCCTCAACGGCAGCTCCTTATATTTTTATGATATAAATGCCAAGGCCAACTACCATTTTAATGATAAGAACGCTATTTACCTTTCGGGATACTTTGGTAAGGATGTACTGGGCATAAAAGACCAGTTTGGCACCAATTGGGGAAACAGCACCGGTACCCTGCGCTTTAACCATTTATTTAGCAACAGGCTGTTTTCTAACACCTCGCTTATTTACAGCAATTATAACTATACCATTCAAAGCTTTAGCAGTAATGATGAGTTTAAAGCCGTATCTAAAATTACCGATTTTAACCTGAAGGAAGACCTGCAATACACCCTAAGCAACACTCATTCACTTAAATTCGGCTTTAACCTGCTGCATCACAACATTCAGCCGGGCAGCATCACCTCATCAGGTAATTCGAGCTTTAACAATGTAATTACCGAAAAACGCTACGGGCTGGAAAGCGCCCTTTACCTGAGCGATGAATGGAAGGCTACCGATAAGCTTACCCTGCTATATGGGCTGCGGCTAAGTAACATGGCCTTGTACGGGCCGGGTTCTTTTAATACTTATGATGCTGCCGGCAATATTACATCGTCTCAAAGCTACGGTTCGGGCGCTGCGGTAAAAAGCTATCTTAACCTTGAGCCACGCTTTTCGGCAAGCTACGCCACAAGCGATGCCGCATCTTTTAAGCTGTCGTATAACCGCAATACGCAAAACATTCATTTACTTACTACATCCAGCAGCTCGTCGCCTACAGACCTGTATGTGATGAGCAGTAATAACATAAAGCCCGAGATCTCTGACCAGGTATCAACAGGCTGGTTCAGAAACTTTAAAGATAACACGTATGAATTTTCTGCAGAGGTTTACTACAAATGGCTGCAAAACCAAATAGATTATAAAGACGGCGCACAGCTGATAGCCAACCAAAATGTAGAATCTCAGCTGGTGTATGGCACAGGCCGGGCCTACGGCCTGGAATTGTTTTTTAAGAAAAAATACGGGCGCTTTAACGGGTGGGTTGGCTATACCCTGTCTAAAACAGAACGTAAGTTTGATGCCATTAATAACGGCAACTATTACCCTGCAAGGCAAGACCGAACGCATGATGTATCTGTAGTAGGCATTTATCAGCTCAATAACCGCTGGACATTTTCGGGCACCTTCCTGTACGGCACGGGCAATGCGGTTACCTATCCAAACGGTAAATATAATATTGGCGGCCTTACTACCTATTCTTACTCGCAGCGCAACGGCTACCGCCAGCCGGCCACCACACGTATTGATATTGGCGCAACCCTGGAAGGTAAACAGCATAAAAGGTTCCACTCCAGCTGGACATTTGGTATCTATAACCTTTTGGGCTACGATAACCCATATAGCATTGCTTTCCGCGACAGCAAAACGATCCCCAATACTACCGAGGCCGTGCAAACCAGCATCTTCTCTACCCAGGTACCCTCAGTTACCTGGAACTTTAAATTCTAAGCTTAAAACACATGAAAATAAAAAACTACCTTCTGCCTGTAACAGCCTTTATGATGCTGCTGTTGCACACATCGTGCGAAAAGGTGATTGATGTTGATATTAAAGACGATACCGGCATTGTGGTTATTGAAGGGAATATTACCGATGTAACCGGCCTGCAAACGGTTAAAATAAGCCGCAATACCTCTTTCGATAACACCAATACCTACCCTGCAGTAAGCGGCGCAACCGTTAAATTAAATGACCAGGCCGGCAACGAATACCAGATGGCCGAAAGCCAACCGGGCACTTACACCTACGGCCCCCTGGCCGCTATCGCCGGCAGCACCTATACCCTTTCTGTATCGGTTGACGGAAAAACCTACACGGCCACATCAACCATGCCCGGTTTAGTGGCGCTTGATTCGCTCTCGTCCCGAAACAGGCCTACAGATGATCAGGAACGCCAGGTACTGGTACATTATAAAGACCAGGCCGGCATCAGCAATCAATACCGGTTTGTACTGTTTATAAACGGCGCACAAATTAAAAGTGTTTTTGCTGCCGATGATGACTTTACCGACGGGCGCGCTGTGAATACCATCCTGCGCATAGGATCAGACCTGGATGTGGATATATTACCGGGCGATACCGCCACGGTAGAGATGCAGTGTATCGATAAACCTGTTTATACCTATTGGTACAGCCTGATGCAGCAGCAAAGCAGCGGCGCTTTTGGCTCGGCTACGCCGGCCAACCCGCCAAGCAACCTTAATAACGGGGCGCTGGGCTATTTCAGCGCACACACCACGCAAACAAAAACCATTATTGTTAAATAAAAAGGGGATTGATCATTTGCCTGTTTATCGTTGCCTGCACAGGGCAATTACATGCTCCCCGTATGTTATTATGGCAGACTTATCGCTTCATACAGGTTATTCCTGAATTCGGAAGAATCATATGATAGCATGTAAATTTTACCCCCAACAGTAAAAGCAACATTTAATTCATCATCAAAGGGATTGATATCCACAGGTTCGTACGCCCAGTGATTAGCCGCCGGATCGAAACTGAATATATCCCGGTTAGAATTGCCCACGTTTTGTACCAGGAAACCTTTTATGGTGTAAATTTTGTTTTTATAAACCACTACCCCCGCCTGCCTGCGCGGTTCCATCATATTTTCTAAAGCTGTCCACTTATCATTAACCGGGTTATACTTATAATCATAAAACCAGCCGCCACATAACACATAAGCTTCGTTATTGATCACCACCGTTGCTGCAGAAGACATGGGGTAATTATCTTCATAACCCGTCCGCATATCTGCTATCCGCAACCAGCTGTTGGCCCCCGGCGTGTAAACATACCAGTCATCCAGCCCCTTCCGGTCATTCCCGATATAATGATATCCCGCCCCCAGGTAGATCTTACCACCCAGGCTGAACAGTGCCGATTCCCTGCGTGCAGGGCCCGAATAGTTTGCCCTGGCGATCCATGTACCATTGGATGGCTCACATTCATAAAAATTAGTTGCGGAAAGAGAGTTGTATAAGTAAATTTTACGGCCATTGGTACCTACACGGAAATCACCAGGATCCGGAAGCATATTGCCAACCCTTGTCCATGAAAAATCTGCCTGGTTAAAGCGCCACAGGTACACCCCTTCGCCGTTTGAGTTTTTGAGCGGGGCAACCAGATATACATTTGCACCTACCGTTAACGGCGTGGCGTAATAAGCAGAGAACGGAAGCCCCTCGTGCACCAGCACCCAGTTATTTTTGATCTTTATATCTACCGGGTAAGTAACCTCGTATTCAAGCAGCTTAACCTTAACCGTAGTTTTACGGCCCGGATAGGCCTGATAAGGTAATTTGAACGATATCGTCCCGTTATCAGTTACGCTTGCACCCGCAGGCTTCCCATCCAGCGTTACCGCAAACGGCCCCAAAGGATGAAAGTATTTCCCTTTGATCACGATCTCGTCACCAATAAATGCCTCGGGCGTAACACTGGTAATTACCGGCTTCAAAACCTCAAATTGCGGGTTGGATGCCACCACTGTTTGCACCTGCGAAGTTACGCTGATAGCAGAATGGATACTTTTGATCTCGTCGGGCACAAGTACTTTCAGCTGGCTTTTAGACCACGAAACCACCCTGGCATCTGCATTACCAAATTTAACCAGCAACCTAAAATAATTAAAATGCGCTCCCTTTATCACTACCGTATCCCCGATGGCCTGCGTAGGCGTAAAAGAAGTGATCACCGGCGCATTCAGGGTAACATAATCCTTTAGCCCCACCGTTTGGCCGTTATACTGCAGATAAACAGTGGTGGTGATACTATCAGCAATAGAAACAGGCACTATACAACGCAATTCTTTACCGTTATTTGAAACAACCACAGCGGTATTTTCACCAAACCTAACTTTTGTATCAGTCGGCAAATTATTACCCGTAATGGTAATGGTGTCTCCCCAGTCGGCCTTTACCGTACCCTGAACCGGGTTTACACTCGGTAATTTACTTTCCGGAGCATCTTTTTTACAGGCATTAACAAAAAATGCTACCGCAATAACAAATAGTAAACGTTTAAACATGTGATAAGGATTGATACATTATTCTGATTCTAAAGATAATCTTTTGAATTAAATAACGCTGCAATTTCAAAGCACGCGCAGATACGATGAGCAATACCAGCCGGGGCTTACAGATAACTTAACCACCATTGCTTATGCGTTTTTTTATAATTGGAGAACCATTTACAAGGGTAGTACAACGCCAGTATTATTGCCAGCCAGATCAGGTAAACCCAGCCCAGGCTAAACCCAAAGCCGGGTGGCTCAAAATTAAAGGGCATGTTTGGGGTAACTATCTGCGATGTTTTAAAGCCCTGCAAAAAGAAAACAACTACCGTGAGCATCCTGATAAGATAAAAGTGCAGCACATAGTAAAAGAATGGCACACTGCCGTAAACCTGTAAAAAGCGGGCCAGTTTGCCTGTAGCTGTTTCGGCAAGGGCCAGCACCAATATGGCCACAGACAAGGTAAGGCAGCAATAAATTAAAGATGGCGGATACTTGCTTACATTCATAAAAGACAAGAAGCTGTACACATCTGTTTTTTGGATAGACCAGGGCGCCGGGTCGCCGTAAAAATTGGTGAGCCTTAAAGCCAGAAACACCAGGAAAAAAAACAGCGAACTGTAGATCAGCAATACCTTCCTGTCAATATACCGGTATTTAGCTTGGTATAAAGCCCCAAAAACGTAGCCTAAAAGCATCACGCCTGTCCACGGGATCACGGCGTACAGGGCAAATACCAGGTGGGTTTTGTCGAGGAAGAAGAGAGCCCCGCGCGAGGTAAAGAACAGCTTCATCAGCACATCGCCGGCACCGTTTGCGGGCAATTTTATGGTATTTAACCAATCGTGCCCCGCTATGATCAGTATGGCTATTGCAGCTATTGCGGGCAGCGGCAACCATATCAGTAAGCCAAGCAATAGCATACTTATCCCTATGGCCCAGATCACCTGCAGGGCAATACCATGATAAAGCGGATCGAGCGTTAAGGCCAGCGAAATAATGGCTATCTCTACAAACACAAGCCACAAGCCACGTTTTATTAAAAACAGGCTCAACTCTTTTTTAGTGCGCCGCATACCGGCAAGGTAGGCCGACAGGCCACTTAAAAAAACAAAAGTGGGTGCGCAAAAATGGGTTATCCAGCGGGTAAAAAAAAGTATGGGCGTAGTGGTTGCAAGGTTGGTAGGGTCGCTCATCATGGCGCCTGTGTGAAAATACTCCCGCACATGGTCTATTGCCATTATCAGCATAATAACGCCCCGCAATATATCAATTGCCTGGATCCGTTGCTTGTTGGATAAGTTAGCGGTCATGCTTAAATCAGTTTAAACTTAGGTGAATAAATCTAAACAAAAATCTATTACCTGCAGCAGTTCAATTTATTCAGTTTCGGCAACAGGCGCTTCCTGCTTGCCGGCGCGTTTGCGCAGATACAGCCACGATAAAAGATACAAGCCGGGTACCCCCAGCAAAAAACCTCCAAAAACATCGGTAAACCAATGCGCCCCAAGGTAAATGCGCGAAAACGGTATAGCAAAAATAAGGAACCCGCTGACCAGCCCGACCACGTACCTGATCAACCTGGGGATATTTTCTAACTGAAACATCAGCAAGATCAAAAAGCCGAAGAAGATCACATAAAACATCATATGCCCGCTCGGGAAGCTCTGCTGGGTGGTTTTAAAAACTATCCTCACCAGTGATTCTGAAGGCCTGGGGCGGTTAACCAGCGCCTTTACCAAGGTACTTATTAAGCCCGATGCGCCGGTGCACAGTACAAAAAGCGCAGCCTTTTTATATTTAAATAAAAAAAATATCAAAGCCGTTGCAGCCACCATAATTACCGATTCGGGCATGTAGCCGGGCGTGCTGATCAGGTACATCAACTCATCTATAAAAGGGTTTTGACGCTCCTGGATCTCGTGCGAGATCTTCAGATCTATAGACATGGAAGGATACAGCACCACCAAAACAGACAGGCCAACAAATCCAACAACAATAAGGCTTAGTACTAACAGCAGTATATGCTGCCTGCGTATATTCATTAATTTATATCAGGTCTTTTAAATGTTTGTAGTTGGCTTTAATGGTATCCACCACTTCGTCCATCCGCCCGTTCAGCATCAGCTTGGTCATGGAAAGGGCCATGCCCTTTACCTGCCCCAGCTCGATCTTTGGCGGCATAGCCAGGGCGTTAGGGTCTGTAAATATATTAATTAAGGCCGGGCCTTTATACATTAAAGCTTCTATTAATCCTTGCCTGGCGTCATCCGGGTCGGTAATGGTGATGCCCTTCATGCCCATTGCTTTGGCCACCATGGCAAAATCGGGGTTGTGCATTTCGGTTTGCCAATCGGGCAGGCCGGCAACCTCCATCTCCAGTTTCACCATCCCTAACGACCGGTTGTTAAAAACAACGATCTTTATGGGCAGGTTATACTGCGTAATGGTAGCCAGGTCGCCCAGCAGCATAGAGATCCCCCCATCGCCGCATAAGGCAATCACCTGCCTGTCCGGGCAGGCCAGGGCCGCGCCGATGGCCTGCGGCATCGCATTGGCCATAGAGCCATGATTGAACGAGCCTATCATCTGCCGTTTACCGGTGGCATTAATATAGCGCGATCCCCATACGCACGACATGCCGGTATCCACCGTAAAAATAGCATTATCGGCAGCCAGTTCATCAATCAGGCTGGCAATATACTCGGGGTGGATATTATCCTTTTTACCGGCATCATCCACATAAATCTTCATGTTTTTTTTCACCTCGCCGTAAAACTCCAGTTGGGCCTTTAAAAAGCTATCGTCCGTATGCTGTTCTACCTGCGGTAACAGGGCGGCAAGGGTATCCTTTACCGTTCCGCTTAAACCTACATCAACATTGGCGCGGCGGCCTATGCGTTCGGGTTTAATATCCACCTGTACAATTTTGCAATCTGTAGGCATAAAAGGCGTGTACGGGAAATCGGTACCCAACAATATCAGCAGATCCGACTCATGCATACTGTGATATGCCGACGGCAGGCCCAAAAGGCCGGTCATCCCCACCTCGTTAGGGTTATTGTACTGGATATCCATTTTTGAGCGGAAAGAATAGGCCACCGGCGCATTAAGTTTTTGCGATAAGGCAACTACTTCATCATGCGCACCGGCGGCCCCTATACCACAAAAAATGGTAATTTTTTTATGCTGATTAACCAACGCGGCAAGCCTGGCAATATCTTCATCGTTGGGGCGGGTTAAGGCAACCGGGTTAAAATTTTGGGTAGATGTGGTGATCTCGGCGGCGTCCATGCTGGTCAGGTCGCCGGGCAGGCCAATTACCGATACCCCTTTGCGGTGCAGCGCCGCCTGGATACCCGCCTGCAGCATACGCGGCAGCTGCTTTGGCGTAGTAGCAACCTGGTTATAGTGGCTGCAATCGTCAAATAATTTTATGGTGTTTGTTTCCTGGAAGTATTCGGTACCATACTCAAAGCTGGCTACGGTTGATGCAATGGCAATTACCGGCGCGGCAGAACGGTGCGCGTCATACAGTCCGTTTATCAGGTGTACATGCCCCGGCCCGCTGCTGCCCGCGCAGCAAGCTAAATTGCCTGTTATCTGTGCCTCGGCCCCGGCGGCGTAAGCGCCGGCCTCTTCATGCCTTACGTGCACCCACTGAATGCTCCCCTCGCGCCTTACAGCATCGTTAACTTCATTTAAGCTATCGCCTGTTACAGCATAGATCCTTTTTATTCCCGCTTTCACCAGCATTTCAACCAGTTGGTCTGCTACGTTTGCCATATTGTAATGTTACTATATAATCTTAACCCAATTAGCAGGCGGGGGTTTTGAATATTTGGTGAAATCTTTTTGCTGTGACAAACATAACAGGGATTTAAATTCACTTGAATATATGCAGGTTTATCGCTTTTATCTATATTTAGATAGCTAATATCTAAACTGCTATCAAAACTTCTTTAAAGCCTTATGTATCACAAAAAATATGTTTTTTTTGCCTTAAGCATCGCTTTCGCCTCGTTAAACTGCACGGCATACAGCCAATCGGTTACTTATGATCTGGCTATAAAAAATGTAACACTTTATAACAGTAAAACCAAAAAGCTACAAAAACACCAATCGGTTTTAATAAATGCTGATACAATTGCAGCTATTATAAAAAGCTCGAAACCATTTAGTGCAAAAAAGATAATTGACGGGAACGACCGGCTCATCGTTCCGGGTTTTATTGACACACATACGCATTTGAAAAACGTATATGGCAAAATAAGTAACGACGAAAAAGCACCTGTTAACCTGGATAGAAAAAAGCTTGCGGATACTTACTTAAAATATGGAACAACTACCATTATAGATATGGGGCAACCAGAACAGTGGATGGATACATCCCTTAACTGGCAAAAAAATCCGTTACCTGCGTACCCTAACATTTACATATGCGGCGGGGCAATCGTTTCGGCAGAAAAGGGGAGAAAAACTTACATGAACCATGTAGTAGTAAACAACCCCGAAGATGCCAGATTAAAAGTTATTGCATACGCAAACAAAGGTTTAGAACACATTAAAATATACTGGCGGTTAAGAGAGCCCGAGATGAAAGCTGTTATTTTAGAAGGGAATAAACAGCATTTAACAATAAGCGCCCATATCGATAACAATGTAACCTCTATTTGGGATGCTATTGATTTAGGTGTAAAAAATATAGAACACATGCTTACCCTGCCACCTGCAGTGCTCAACCTAAAGGATAACTTTAAGGTTATTCAACAAAGGTATGGAGTTGGGGATGACGACAATGTCGACAAGTTTCTTGCAAGGATCCTGCTATTTTATGGATATATCAGTGAGAATCCTCAGTTAAATTCCAGGTTGGAAGCTTTGCTTGATAAGATGGCAAAAAATAAAGTAACCTTAAGTACTGCAATACATTTTATGGGTTCAATTGCCGGGAAAACCTATTTCAATACATCATTATCAGATCTGGATGCTCCCGACCTGTCCGGCTATACTACCGCGCAAAAGGATATGCTATCAAAGTGTTTTGATGTGATGATGAATTATCTAAAACAGGCCCATGATAAGGGTGTAAAAATACGCATAGGCACCGATTGCAAAGATGGCGGCAAAGCCTTTTTATCTGAGCTTTTGCTGTTACACGAAGCTAATTTTACAACCGCAGATATTTTACAGATTGCTACATTGAACGGTGCACAAGCTATGAATATTGACAGCAAATATGGTTCGATAGAAAAAGGTAAAAAAGCTGATCTGATTATATTTAGCAAGAGCCCTTATGATAATTACAAAAATTTCCTTTCTGAAAAATTGATCGTTAAAGGCGGTAAGATCTATTAGTAAGAACAGGCCTCGCAAACAAAAAAAGCCTCCGGACAGGTCCGGAGGCTTTTGTATCCTTTTAAAGGGTGTAATTAATTACTCGCCTTTTTCAGCATTTCCTTCTTTATCTGATGCTGCAGGAGCTTCAGTTGCAGGCGCTTCTTCAACAGCCGGTGCAGTTTCTGCTACTGGGGCAGCAGTTTCTGTTGCGGCGGCAGCTGGTTCTGCTTTAGCTTTAGAAGCACCACCACGGCGACGTGTTGATTTTTTCTCAGCCTTAGCTTCAACATCCTTACCGTAAACGGTATTGTAATCAACCAATTCAATGATGGCCATTTCGGCGTTATCGCCTAAACGGTTCTCTAACTTCACAATACGTGTGTAACCACCCGGGCGGTTAGCAATTTTTTCGGCAACTTCACGGAACAGGATGTTCACGGTATCTTTGTCTTGCAAATAGCTAAACACGGTACGGCGAGAGTGCGTAGTATCGTTTTTTGATTTAGTTAAAAGGGGCTCAACATAACCGCGCAGGGCTTTTGCTTTTGCCAATGTTGTTGTAATACGCTTGTGTAAAATAAGCGAAGATGCCATGTTAGCCATCATCGCTTTGCGATGGCTATCGGTACGGCCTAAATGGTTTACTTTTTTTCCGTGTCTCATTTGTTTGTTAATTTGTGCACGTGCATACCGTTGGGCGACTCTTCAATCAAGCCCGCGGAATTATGCCCTCGCCTATTATTAGTGATTAGAGGTTAATGATCAGAGATTAATTTCTAATCCTTCGCCCCATTTTCTTTATAAAGAATTAGCGATTAAAAGCACGAGAACTAATCTCAAACTTCTAATCGCTAATCTCTAATTATTCTTCGTCTAACTTAAATTTAGAAAGGTTCATACCAAAAGATAATCCTTTTGATTTAACCAGGTCCTGAATTTCGGTCAGTGATTTTTTACCAAAGTTTCTGAATTTTAACATATCAGCCACATCGTAAGAAACCAGGTCTGCCAGGCTGCGGATATCGGCCGCCTTTAAGCAATTTAATGCGCGAACAGAAAGGTCAAGATCAACCAACTCCGTTTTAAGGATCTTACGCATGTGTAAAATTTCCTCGTCAACTTCTTTAGTTTCTTCTTTAGCCTGCGCCTCTAACATCATGTTCTCGTCAGAGAACAGCATAAAGTGCTGGATAAGGATCTTGGCAGCTTGTTTCAAGGCATCTTCCGGATGGATAGAACCATCTGTAGAGATATCCAGGATCAGCTTCTCGTAATCTGTTTTCTGCTCAACACGATAGTTCTCTAAAGTGTATTTTACGTTTTTAATTGGCGTAAAGATAGAGTCGATAGCTATCACACCTACGTTAGCATCCGGATTTTTGTTTTCTTCGTTGCTGATGTAACCACGGCCTTTAGCAACAGTAAGCTCAACTTCAAGCGTTACTGATGAATCCATATTACAAATCACCAGATCAGGGTTTAATACGCTAAAGTTGTTTGAAAACTTGGTAATATCGCCTGCAGAAAAAGTATCCTGGCCGTTAATGATCACAAATATTTTCTCATTATCGCCCGATTCGCCTGTTTTCTTAAAACGAACCTGCTTTAAGTTCAGGATGATCTCGGTTACATCTTCAACCACACCTTTGATGGTCGAAAACTCGTGCATCACACCAGAAAAACGTACTGATGTAATAGCATAACCTTCTAATGAAGAAAGTAAGATACGACGCAGAGCATTACCAATGGTTACACCGAAGCCTGGTTCTAACGGACGAAACTCAAACGTGCCATCAAAATCATTTGATTTCTGCATGATAACCTTGTCTGGTTTTTGAAATGCTAAAATTGCCATTTATATCTTTTATTTATTGTTTATTAATAGATTTGAGATGTTAGATTGGAGATAGGAGATGAACATTTCTTATCTTAATTCTTTCACCGTTTTGATTTATCTTAAAATGCGAAATCTGCGACACGTATTTTGTCTCAGATCTCACATCTCAATTCTCATATCTTATTTAGAGTATAACTCGACGATCAGGTTCTCTTTGATATTCTCAGGGATTTCATCGCGGTTTGGATAGTTTAGGAATTTACCTGACAGTTCATCAGCGTTCCATTCTAACCAGCTATACTTATTTATTTTACGGCCAGCTACTGAGTTAGTAATGCTTTCCATTGTTTTTGATTTTTCGCGTACTGCAATAACGTCACCAGCTTTAAGTTGGTATGAAGCGATGTTTACAACGCTGGCATTAACAGTAATGTGCTTGTGGCCTACCAGTTGGCGTGCACCAGAACGTGTAGGTGCAATACCTAAACGGTAAACTGCATTATCTAAACGTGCTTCTAAAAACTTTAATAAGTTTTCGCCGGTGATACCTTCTTTAGCAGATGCTGTATGGAATAAGTTTTCGAACTGACGCTCTAACACACCGTAAGTGTATTTAACTTTTTGTTTTTCCATTAACTGTACTGCGTACTCAGATTGCTTTCCTCTTCTTTTAGAAGCGCCATGCATACCTGGTCCGTAGTTTTTTCTGTCCAATGCTTTATCCGGACCGAAGATCGGCTCGCGGAACCTACGCGCAATTTTTGATTTGGGGCCTGTATATCTTGCCATTATTTGTGTGTTTTAAAGTATCAAACAGCCCGCAGCTGCCGAATCTTAGCTTTAAACTTGGGTTAATTAAACTCTTCTTCTTTTTGATGGACGGCAACCGTTGTGCGGAAGCGGGGTGATGTCCTTAATAGTAGTTACTTCGATACCTGTTGTTTGCAGGGTACGGATGGCAGACTCGCGGCCTGAACCCGGACCTTTTACAAACACCTCTACCTTGCGCAGGCCTAAGTCATAAGCAACTTTACCGCAATCGGCAGCAGCCTGACCGGCAGCATAAGGGGTATTCTTTTTAGAACCTTTAAAACCCATTTTACCTGCAGATGACCATGAAATAGCCTGGCCACTTTTGTTGGTAAGGGTGATAATGATGTTGTTAAAAGTTGCATTGATGTGTGCTTCGCCAACCTGCTCAACAACAACAATACGCTTTTTGGTAACTTTTTTGCTTTTAGCCATTTTGTTTTTTAATTATTGATTTAGTGAATTACTGAGTTAATGATTTAACCCGGGCCCACCAATCGTTTTAATTTTATATTCCTGGCAAGCTTAAAGTATCAATTACTCACCGCTCACCAATCAACTATTTACTATTTAGTAGCTTTCTTTTTATTAGCAACTGTTTTACGCTTTCCTTTACGGGTACGTGAGTTGTTTTTGGTGCGCTGGCCACGTAACGGTAAACCTTTACGATGGCGGGTACCGCGGTAGCAACCAATATCCATTAAACGTTTGATGTTCAGCTGAACTTCTGAACGCAATGCACCTTCAACTTTTATCTGATCGTTGATGATGGTACGGATGGCAGTTAACTGCTCATCATTCCAATCCTGCACTTTAATGTTAAAGTCGATACCGGCTTCAGTTAAAATGTTTTGGGCGGTTGTACGGCCAATACCGTAAATATAGGTTAAGCCTATTTCGCCTCTTTTATTCTTTGGTAAATCAATACCGGAGATCCTTGCCATATTTGTTTGTTGTTTTAAGTAATACCGAACGGCGGGCCACCGTTGTGCGGTTTATTACAATTTCTTTTTAATTATCCCTGACGCTGTTTGAACTTAGGATTCTTTTTGTTGATCACATAAAGTTTCCCGTTACGGCGGATGATCTTGCAATCAACACTGCGTTTTTTAATGGATGCTCTAACTTTCATCTCGTTGCTTATTTATATCTGTAGGTTATTCTTCCTTTTGTTAAATCGTATGGGCTCATCTCCAGTTTAACCCTGTCGCCAGGTAAAATCTTGATGTAGTGCATACGCATTTTGCCGGATATGTGTGCAATAATCTCGTGGCCATTCTCCAGTTCAACTCTAAACATCGCATTAGATAATGCTTCGCGAATTGTACCATCTTGCTCAATCGAGGATTGTTTTGCCATATTTTACTGATTATTACTTGATTATCCGCCCTTAAAGCGGGATGCAAAATTAATAAAAATATTTTAATTTTTATTTTTTTCTTCTAAAACTTTATCAATGTATTCAAACGTCGATAAAACGTCTGGTTTGCCCTTTTTTACAGCTACCGTATGCTCGTAATGTGCCGATGGTTTTTTATCGGTGGTTGATACCGTCCAGCCATCATCCCAAAACTTAACACCGGCACGGCCCGCATTGATCATCGGCTCGATGGCAATTACCATTCCTTCCTCTAACTTAATGCCTGCGCCGCGTTTACCATAGTTTGGCACTTCGGGCTTCTCGTGCAGGCGTGTGCCTACCCCGTGCCCAACCAGCTCCTTTACTACGCCAAAACCGTTCTTCTCGGCATGCTCCTGCACTGCGTAGCCTATATCGCCTATGCGCATGCCTACAACAGCCTTCTCTACACCAAGGTTTAAACACTCGCGGGTTACGCGCATTAGTTTTTTTGTATTTTCGTCTACCTCGCCAATGGCAAAGGTAAAGGCCGAGTCGCCATAGTACTTGTTCAGTACCACACCGCAATCAACAGATACCAGATCTCCTTCTACCAAAACATGTTTGCCTGGGAAACCATGCACCACCTGATCGTTAAGCGAGATACATAAAGAGAAAGGGAAACCGTTATAATTTAAAAATGCCGGAACCCCTCCATTATCACGGATAAAGGTTTCGGCAAGTTTATTTAATTCTAAAGTAGTTATACCGGGGCCAATAACTTTAGCTATCTCCCCATGTGTTTTGGAAACAAGTAAAGAACTTTCTCTTATCAGTTCTATCTCTTCGACAGACTTATAAATGATCTTTGACATGTATTATTAAATAACCGGCGGGGTTGCACCCGTAGCTGTAGGGATACTTGCACGGCCCTTGATCCGGCCTGTTTTCATTAACCCGTCATAATGGCGCATTAACAAATGGCTCTCTACCTGCTGTAAAGTATCTAAAACTACACCCACAAGGATGATCAATGATGTACCGCCAAAAAATCTTGCAAATAAGCTACTTACACCTACCAAACTGGCCAGGGCCGGTACGATAGCGATAATAGCCAGGAAAATAGAACCCGGCAGGGTGATCTTAGAGATAACCCCGTCGATATAGTCGGCTGTAGATTTACCGGGCTTAACACCAGGTATAAAACCGCCGTTCTTTTTCATGTCATCAGCCATCTGATTAGGATTAACTGTAATAGCCGTATAGAAATAGGTAAACAGTATAATCAATACACCAAATAATACGTTATGCTGCCACGAGTTGTAATTTGATAAAGCAATTAACAAACCGTTTGCACTTGTAGACGGGAAGAACTGAGAAACCGTTGTAGGTATAAACATTAATGCCTGGGCAAAAATAATAGGCATTACACCGGCAGCATTTACCTTTAAAGGTATATACTGGCGCACACCGCCATATTGTTTGTTGCCTACAATACGTTTAGCGTATTGTACTGCAATTTTACGTGTACCCTGCACTATCAGTATGGTAAACATTACCACGCCAAGCAGCGCTACAATTTCTACAATAAAGGTAATTAAACCACCCGGGCCGCCCGTACGTGAGTTAAATTCAACAACAAAGGCACTTGGCAACTGGGCAATGATACCCACCATGATGATGAGGGAAATACCGTTACCGATACCCTTATCCGTTATCTTTTCGCCTAACCACATTACAAA
Organism: Mucilaginibacter phyllosphaerae; assembly: GCF_004378255.1. Lineage (GTDB taxonomy): Bacteria > Bacteroidota > Bacteroidia > Sphingobacteriales > Sphingobacteriaceae > Mucilaginibacter > Mucilaginibacter phyllosphaerae. Next base: position 342,141 of record NZ_SNQG01000002.1, on the reverse strand, counting down.
TAAGGTACCGGCTGTTAATACGCAGGTATTTAATATGGTAAAGTATGGGTTGGCAATCAGCATGGCATCGGCACTTATCTGCGATTTTAAGTAACCGATAGCTTGCGCTGCGGTTATGATGATCGTAAGATAGCGTGTCCACTGGTTTATTTTATTACGGCCGCTTTCGCCTTCTTTCTGAAGTTTAATAAAGTAAGGTACCGCAATACCCAACAATTGCACCACAATTGAAGCAGATATGTAAGGCATAACACCCAATGCCAAAATAGACGAACGTGAGAACGACCCGCCGGCAAACATGTTTAAAAGGCCTACAATTCCTTCTTTATTTTGTGAAGCATTCAGTGATGCCGCGTTTACACCCGGCAAAACAATAAACGAACCGACACGATATATCAAAAGAAATAAGAGTGTGTTTATGATACGCACTCTTAGATCTTCAATTTTCCAGATATTGGATAATGTGGTGAAAAATTTCTTCATCGAAATTATAACTTAACAATAGTTCCGCCGGCTGCTTCAATAGCTTTTTGTGCAGTAGCAGTAAATGCATGTGCCTGAACTTCTAATTTAGCTTTTAACTCGCCACGGCCAAGGATCTTCACAAGATCGTTACGAGAAACCAAACCATGCTCTTTTAAAGTTGCGAAATCAACTGTTGCCAGTGAATATTTCTCAACCAGTTGCTGAAGAACATCCAGGTTCACACCTGTATATTCAACACGGTTAGGGTTTTTAAAACCTACCTTAGGCACACGGCGCTGTAATGGCATCTGGCCACCTTCAAAACCTACCTTGGTAGATGTACCTGAACGTGAACCGGCACCTTTGTGGCCACGGGTTGACGTACCGCCACGGCCAGAACCTGTACCACGGCCAATTCTTTTCCTATTTTTAGTAGAACCTTCTGCAGGTTTAAGATTACTTAAATTCATGATTATTAAATATTTTCTACTGCTACCAGGTGGTTAACTTTTCTAACCATTCCTATAATAGCCGCAGTGGCTTCAACTTCCACGCTGTGGTTAATTTTTTTAAGGCCTAAGGCCTCAACGGTTTTTTTCTGGCGCTCGCTTCTGTCGATAACGCTTTTGATCTGTGTTATTTTGATTTTCGACATGACTGATTATCCGTTAAATACTTTACCTAAACTAATACCGCGTTGTTGCGCTACGGTAACGGCATCACGCAGTTGCGCCAATGCAGATACAGTTGCTTTAACCACGTTGTGCGGGTTTGATGATCCTTTTGATTTTGCCAGTACGTTATGTACACCAGCACTCTCTAACACTGCACGCATCGCACCACCGGCAATTACACCGGTACCGTTTGCTGCAGGTTTTAAGAATACAAAACCACCACTGAATTTACCTATTTGCTCATGAGGGATAGTGTTGTTGATAATCGGAACCTTTACCAGGTTCTTTTTAGCATCATCAATACCTTTTGCAATAGCCTCGGTAACCTCTTTTGCTTTACCCAAACCGTAACCTACAACACCGTTCTCATCGCCTACTACTACGATAGCAGAAAAACTGAATGTACGGCCACCTTTGGTTACTTTGGCTACACGTTGTATGCTAACCAAACGATCTTTTAATTCGATCTCGCTGGTTTTTACTCTTTTTATGTTGATTGTTGACATTTCTGTTTTCGATTAAAAGTTTAAACCACCTTCACGTGCACCTTCGGCCAGTGATTTAACACGGCCATGGTACAGGTAACCATTCCTGTCAAACACTACATCTTTAATACCTGCGGCAATAGCTTTCTCAGCTACTAATTTACCTACAGCTACCGATTGGTCTGACTTTGTACCATCTGATGTAAAATCTTTTGATAAAGATGATGCAGATACAATGGTTTTTCCTGTTACATCGTCAATAATTTGTGCATAGATGCCTTTGTTGCTTCTGAATACAGATAAACGCGGGCGTGCTGATGAACCTGAAAGGCGTTTTCTGATGCCTTTTTTAATCCTGTCTCTTCTTGATAATTTCATGACGATTATTTTTTAGATGCTGATTTACCTGCTTTTCTTCTCAATACTTCGCCAACAAACTTGATACCTTTACCTTTGTAAGGCTCTGGTGTACGTAACGAGCGTATTTTCGCCGCTACCTGACCGATCAATTGTTTATCGTTTGATTCCAGGATAATAGTTGGGTTTTTACCCTTCTCAGCAGTGGTTGAAACTTTAATTTCTTGTGGTAACTGGAATACATAGTGGTGAGAGTAACCCAACACTAAATCTAATGTATTGCCCTGGTTAGTAGCACGGTAACCCACACCTACTAATTCCTGCTCAATTTTGTAACCTGTAGTTACACCAACTACCATATTGTTTAAAAGCGACCGGTATAAACCGTGTAATGCTTTATGACGTTTTTGGTCTGAAGGGCGTTTAACCAGTAACTGGTCGCCTTCTTGCTCAATGATGATATCTCTATCAACTGCCTGTTGCAATTCGCCTTTTGGGCCTTTTACGGTAACAACATTTTCTGCTGATACGGTAACGGTAACGCCGCCGGTTAATGCGATAGGTGCTTTTCCTATTCTTGACATTGCTTAATTTCCTCCTCTATTAATAAACGTAGCATAAAACTTCGCCACCTACATTTTGCGCACGCGCCTCTTTATCGGTCATTACACCTTTAGATGTTGATAGGATAGCGATACCTAAACCATTTAATACACGTGGCATGGTATCCATACCGGCGTATTTCCTCAAACCTGGTTTACTAATACGTGCAATGCTGCGGATAGCAGAGATTTTAGTTATCGGGTGGTACTTCAAAGCAACTTTGATGCTGCCTTGAGGGCCGTTATCCTCAAACTTGTAATTAGCAATGTAACCTTTTTCGAAAAGCACTTTAGTGATTTCCTTTTTCAGATTTGATGCAGGAATTTCAACAACCCTATGGTTGGCTTTAATAGCATTCCTTACTCTTGTAAGATAATCTGCGATTGGATCTGTATTCATTATTGTTGTTTATGATAGTGGTTTCCTCCCGGTAACGTCCCGGCCGACCTGCTATCGGTTAATTCTTTTTAAAATTCGAGCCGCAAAATTACAAAAAAATTCAAAACATATGGTACTATGTTTTGAATTCTTAATTGCTTACGAATTATGTGGTTGTTACCAGCTTGCTTTTTTAACACCCGGTATTTTACCTGCCAGTGCCATATCACGGAATGTAACACGTGATATACCAAACTGGCGCATGTAACCACGCGGGCGGCCTGTTAATTTGCAACGGTTGTGCAATTTTACCGGTGATGAAGCTTTAGGTAATTTATCTAAACCTATGTAATCGCCAGCTGCTTTTAACGCTGCTCTTTTTTCAGCAAATTTTGCTACTAATTTGGCACGTTTTACTTCACGAGCCTTTACGCCTTCTTTAGCCATTGTTAGTTGGTGTTTGATTTTTAAATGGTAAACCAAATTGTTTCAGTAACTCCAATGCTTCAACATCGTTTGTTGCCGAGGTTACAAAGGTAATATCCATACCCTGGATCTTGTTGATCTTGTCAATGTTGATCTCCGGGAAGATGATCTGCTCAGATATACCTAAAGTATAGTTTCCTTTTCCGTCGAAACCTTTATCGTTGATACCTTTAAAGTCACGAATACGTGGCAGGGCAACAGCAATTAAGCGGTCTAAAAACTCATACATGGTATTGTCGCGCAAAGTAACACGTACGCCAATCGGCATACCTTTACGTAACTTAAAGTTCGAGATATCCTTTTTAGATTTTGATGCAACAGCTTGCTGGCCGGTAATAGTGGTTAACTCGGTGATGGTGTTTTCGATAAGTTTTTTATCGGTAGTAGCACCGCCAACACCCTGGTTGATCGCAATTTTTTGCAATTTAGGAACCTGCATTACGCTTTTGTAGGCAAATTTTTCCTTCAAAGCGGTGCGGATATCTTCCTTATATTTTGATTTTAATCTTGGTACGTAAGTCATTACTTAATTTCCTCCCCTGATTTTTTTGATACTCTAACCAATTTGCCGGCATCGTTTAATTTACGGCCAACGCGGGTTGTTTTACCTGTTGAAGGTTCAACCAGTGCCAGGTTAGATATGTGTATGGCAGCTTCCTGCTTTACAATACCGCCGTTAGGGTTGGCTGCATTAGGCTTGGTGTGTTTAGATACCATGTTGGCACCTTCTACAATAGCCCTGTTTTTATCAATGATAACTTCAACTATTTTACCTTGTGATCCTTTAGAGTCACCGGCAATTACCTTCACTAAATCACCCTTGCGGATTTTTAATTTAGCTGGTTTTGTGTTTTTCTTACTTTCCATATTACAATACCTCCGGTGCTAATGATACAATTTTCATAAATTGTTTTTCACGTAATTCTCTGGCAACAGGGCCGAAAATACGTGTGCCCCTTGGCTCATCCTGGTTGTTTAACAAAACGGCTGCGTTATCGTCAAAACGGATATATGAACCATCTTTCCTGCGAATCTCTTTCTTGGTTCTAACCACTACTGCTTTAGATACGGTACCTTTTTTTACGTTACCTGATGGTAAAGCGCTTTTTACGGTAACTACTATCTTATCGCCAATAGAGGCATATCTTTTACCGGTACCACCTAATACGCGTATTACTAAAACTTCTTTAGCACCGCTGTTATCAGCTACATTTAATCTTGATTCCTGTTGTACCATGTTATTTAGCCCTCTCTAAAATTTGAACTAATCTCCAGTTTTTGCTTTTGCTCAACGGACGGGTTTCCATAATCAATACGGTATCGCCTATACCACAGGTATTAGCTTCGTCATGAGCCATAAATTTGGTAGTCTTCTTTACGAATTTACCATAGATGGGGTGCTTCACCTTCCGCTCTACAGCAACCACAATAGATTTTTCCATCTTATTGCTTACTACCAGGCCGGTACGTGTTTTTCTTAAATTTCTTTCCATTGTTTTCCGACGCTTAAAAATTAATTCTGTTCAGAAGCTGACGCCGCCTTGCGTTTTGTTAGTTCAGTATTTAAACGAGCAATATCCTTGCGCACTTTTGTAATGCGGGTTGGGTTCTCTATGGCCGAAACTGCATGTGCAAATTTCAGTTTAGTAAGAGTTGTTTTTTCCTCGCTCAGTCTTGCTGACAATTCTTCGGTTGAAAGCTCTAAAATTTCTGAGTTCTTCATGTTCTTTATTGTTGTTGTAATGTTGGAAAAGTTTAAATGTTTAATGTTACCTGATGGCAGCTGCAATAACCTTACAACCTTTTCAACATTTACAACTTTTCAACCTTTTATTTATGCTTCTACGTAATCCCTACGTGTTACAAATCTGGTTTGCACTGGTAATTTTTGCGCTGCAAGGCGTAATGCCTCTTTTGCAACTTCTAAAGGTACACCTTCTGCTTCAAAAATCATGCGGCCCGGGCGTACAACTGCTACCCAGTATTCTGGGGCACCTTTACCTTTACCCATACGTACCTCTGCTGGTTTTTTGGTTACAGGTTTGTCAGGGAAAATCCTGATCCACACCTGGCCTTCACGTTTCATGAAACGTGTTACAGCAATACGTGCAGCCTCGATCTGGCGGCTGGTTATCCAGGCGGCTTCGAGTGATTTTATACCGAAAGATCCGAATGAAAGTTCAGCACCACGAGTGGCTAAACCTTTCATCCTGCCTTTTTGCATCTTTCTGAACTTCGTTCTTTTTGGCTGTAGCATTTTCTTAAGTATTGAGATATGAGATATGAGATGTGAGATATAACTTTTCAGTGTCTCTTATCAAAATATCTTCTATCTTATTTAATTGTTATCAATATACTGCGGACCGGAATGATGACAGATGAATTTCACATCTCACATCTCAAATCTCACATCTGTTACTATTATCTTCTTCCCGGGCCACCTGGACGGTTGCCACCACCTTGACCCGGACCACCCGGGCGGTTGTTACCACCACCTCTGCGATCGCCGCCTGGTTTGTTACGGTCGTTGCCTCTGCGTTCTCCGCCTCTTTCGCCGCCACGTGCATTATCACGTCCGCCGAAACCTGCTGAACCTTCCGGGCGACCACCTTTACCGCTTGCGCTGCTTGTGCCGCCAATGTTTGGAGACAGATCGCGTTTGCCGTAAACCTCACCTTTACAGATCCATACTTTAACACCTATTTTACCATAAGTAGTTAAGGCTTCTGCCAAAGCATAGTCAATATCGGCACGGAAAGTGTGCAAAGGAATTCTTCCTTCTTTATACTGCTCTGTACGTGCCATCTCAGCGCCACCTAAACGGCCTGATGTCATCACTTTGATTCCTTCTGCGCCCATTCTCATGGTAGAAGCAATTGTAGTTTTCATGGCACGACGGAAAGAGATACGTGCTTCAAGCTGTTTAGCAATACCTTCGGCAACTAACTGGGCATCAAGCTCAGGGCGTTTGATCTCGAAGATGTTGATCTGAACATCTTTTTTTGTTAATTTTTTTAACTCTTCCTTGATCTTATCAACCTCGGCACCGCCTTTACCAATCACAATACCCGGACGGGCAGTGTGGATAGTTACCGTGATGCGTTTTAAAGTACGTTCTATAACTACTTTAGATACACCACCTTTGTTGATACGTGCTGATAAGTATTTGCGGATCTTTTCGTCTTCAACTAATTTGTCGGAGTAGTTGTTTCCACCGAACCAATTAGAATCCCAACCGCGGATGATGCCTAACCTGTTACCTATTGGATGTGCTTTTTGTCCCATTTCAAATTAGTTGTTATCGTTTTTAGTATCCACAATCAAAGTTACGTGGTTAGAGCGCTTGCGAATGCGGAACCCTCTGCCTTGTGGTGCAGGGCGTAACCTTTTTAACTGACGGCCACCACCTACTGATATTTCTTTTACAAATAGGCCGCTATCTTCTACGCGTTTGCCTTCGTTTTTAGCTTCCCAGTTTTTGATGGCTGATAACAAAAGTTTCTCTACGCGGATTGCAGCTTCTTTGTTTGTAAATTTTAAGATGTATAACGCTTTCTCAACGTTCTCACCACGGATCAGATCAACCACCAAACGCATTTTACGTGGTGAAGTTGGACAGTTCTGTAGTTTAGCAACCGAAGCACCACCTACTACGAGTTTAGCAGCTTCTTTTTGTTGCCTGATCAATACAGACTTTTTGATTTTAGTTGTTGCTTCCATGCCTTATTTTTTCTTTTCTGCGTGACCGCGGAATGTGCGGGTTGGTGCAAATTCTCCCAACTTGTGACCAACCATGTTTTCTGTTACATACACCGGGATAAATTTATTACCGTTGTGTACTGCGAATGTATGACCAACGAAATCAGGAGAGATCATGGAACGACGTGACCATGTTTTTACAACTGATTTTTTACTTGCATCATTCAAGGTAAGAACTTTTCTTTCCAGGTTATGATCTATGTAAGGTCCTTTTTTAATTGAACGTGCCATTATTATTTCTTCCTTCTTTCAATGATGTAACGATCTGATCCTTTTTTCTTATCACGGGTTTTGTAGCCTTTAGCTAATAAACCTTTACGTGAACGTGGGTGACCACCTGATGAACGGCCTTCACCACCACCCATAGGGTGATCCACAGGGTTCATGGCAACACCACGAACGCGAGGGCGACGACCTAACCAGCGCTTACGGCCGGCTTTACCTAACACAGCATTTGCTTTTTCGCCATTTGAAACGGTACCGATAGTTGCCAAACAGGTTGACAATATCATACGTGTTTCGCCTGAAGGCAATTTGATGATGGCATATTTACCATCACGTGCTGATAACTGAGCGTAGGTACCGGCGCTGCGGGCAATAACACCACCCTGGCCAGGGTTTAACTCGATATTGTGGATGATAGAACCTAACGGGATGCTTTTCAAAGGCATGGTGTTACCAACCTCTGGTGCAGCGCTCTCGCCAGATACAACTACCGTTCCAACTGTTAAGCCTTCCGGAGCTATCATGTATCGTTTTTCACCATCAACAAAATGTAACAGCGCTATACGTGCAGATCTGTTTGGATCGTACTCGATAGTTGCAACTTTTGCAGGGATATCAAATTTATTGCGTTTAAAATCTATTAACCTGTATGCTTGTTTATGACCACCACCCAGGTAGCGCATCGTCATTTTACCGCTGTGGTTACGTCCGCCAGATCTTTTGTTAGATGATACAACCAACGACTTTTCTGGTACATTAGTTGTAATATCTGAATTAGATACATCAATTCTGAAGCGGGTACCCGGTGTAACCGGTTTAAATCTCTTTACTGCCATGTCTTATATTATATATTGCTGTAAAAATCTATTGTTTCACCATCCTTCAGCGTGATGATGGCCTTTTTGTATGTAGCCGCACGGCCAGACACTGCACCTGCTTTTGTGTTGCGGGTTTTAAGTTTACCTACATATTTCATTGTGTTAACAGCTGTAACGTTAACACCATACATAGCCTCAATAGCGCCTTTTATCTGAATTTTGTTAGCCCTGTGATCAACTTTGAACGCGTAGCGGTTAAGTTTCTCGGTTAGTTGAGCTACTTTTTCAGTAAGTAAGGGTTTCTTTAAAATTTCCATATTACTTAGCTAATGCTCCCTCCAAAGTTTTAACAGCGCCTGTTGTTAAGATCAGTTTACCGGCATTTAACACATCATAAGTATTTAACTGCTCAACGGTAATAACCTTAGTTTTTTTCAGGTTTCTGCTTGATAAATAAACATTGTTATTTTCAACACCTGCTAATACCAATAACGTTTTATCGTTAGTAACATTCAGGTCTGCTTCCATCTGGATGTAAGTTTTAGTCTTGATAGCATCAAAGCTAAAATCTTCTAATACCAAAATGTTGTTATCTTTTGCTTTGTATGATAAAGCTGAAGCACGGGCTAATGATTTAAGCTTTTTGTTTAATTTAAAGCTGTAATCACGTGGCTGCGGGCCGAAAACACGACCACCACCATTAAACAATGGTGATTTAATGCTACCTGCACGGGCGCCGCCTGTACCTTTTTGTTTATGTAATTTGCGGGTACTACCTGCAATTTCATTACGTTGTTTTGATTTGTGCGTACCCTGGCGTTGGTTAGCTAAGAACTGCTTTACATCTAAGTAAATAGCATGATCGTTAGGCTCTACTCCGAATACGGACTCAGGCAGCTGCACCTTGGCACCTGTTTCTTTACCTGATAGATTTAATACGTTGATTTCCATCTTATTTATCCACTATTACGAATGAACCCTTAGCTCCGGGGATTGAACCTTTAACTACAATCAGGTTTTGCTCTGCAAATACTTTAACTACTTCTAAGTTTTGTACTTTAACACGAACGTTACCTGTTTGACCCGCCATACGCATGCCTTTAAATACGCGAGATGGCCATGATGAAGCACCCAGTGAACCTGGTGCACGTAAACGATTGTGCTGACCGTGAGTTTGCATACCCACACCACCAAAACCGTGACGCTTTACAACACCCTGAAATCCTTTACCTTTTGAAGTACCTACTACATCAACGTAATCACCTGCGGCAAAAATCTCTACAGTAACAGTGTCACCAAGAGCTTTTTCGTCTTCGAATGTTTTAAATTCAACAAGTTTACGTTTTGGAGTAGTACCGGCTTTTTGGAAATGGCCTTTTAACGGGCCTGAGGTGTTTTTTTCCTTCTTCTCGCCATATGCTAACTGTACAGCTGCATATCCGTCTGTTTCTACAGACCTGATCTGGGTTACTACGCAAGGGCCAGCTTCGATTACAGTACAAGGAATGTTTTTCCCTGCTTCATCGAAAATGCTGGTCATTCCTACTTTTTTACCAATAATTCCTGACATTTTCTTTATTTTATTTGTGCCCATCGAAGCAGTAGGGCTTCGTTCAAGGCATATTATTTCCCCCTTAAGGGACGGCAAAGATAGAAACTTTACATTAATTTTCAAATAGTTATCAACTTATTTTTAAATAAATATTAATACAATGTTTTTAGCATTCAATTTAATGATACCCAGCCTTTAACTTGTGTATTGCTTTTGATAATGTATATTTATACCCTATACTAAACTTATATCATGAGCTGGGGCATATCTCCGCGGAAAACCGCTACCATTGCGCTGAACGAATACAACACCGATCATTATCTTACGCTGCTCTATCAGGCATTTAATAACCTTGGCTGGCATATCGGTTATTTTGATACTGATGGTATAATTGCCTACACTAATATATCCTGGGCATCGTATGCAGAAGAGGTTTCTGTCCAGGTCATCAATAAACAGGCTATTTTTAAAAGCGAATGCGTTGGCTACCAAGGCCTGTTTACAGATTATGGGAAAAATGAGCAGAACCTGGAATTGTTATATGCAGAGATTAGCTATGCAGAATATCATTTACAGCAAAACCTACACGAAACCACACAACAATTAATTGATAGCATACCCGACAGGCAATTTATAAGCCTTAATAACCCTCCACTGGGTTATAAACAAAAACTCCGTAACTTTTTATCTGCCTTTAACCCAAAGCCCGGTTATACCGTTACCCCCATACTGGTGCTGGCCAACATCGCCATCTATTTAATTACTGCAGTGGTAATAGCGGCTGTGTTTATAGTTATGGCTATGCAAGCCAAACAATCCGCACCAGGTAGTAACACCAAAAGCTTAGAAGATATTTATCTTTTACTTGGTTTCAGCGGGCGCAACCAGGTTTTAAAAGGGCAATTATGGCGATTGATAACCAATACATTCCTCCATTTTTCCGTATTGCATATTACAGGTAATATGGTGGTGCTTATTTACATCGGGTCGCTTATAGAAAATAAACTGGGCAAATGGAATTATCTGTTTATTTATCTGCTTACCGGTATCTGCGCCAGCATAACATCAGTAATATGGTATAAGGAAGGTGTATCGGCAGGTGCATCCGGGGCTATATTCGGGATGTTTGGTGTTTTGCTTGCCTTATTATCTACTGATTTTTATGAGAATAACGTACGCAGGGCACTATTAATAAGTACTACTATTTTTATAGCTTACAGTATTATTCCTATTGGGCGGCATGTAGACCATGCTGCACATTTTGGTGGTTTAATATCCGGCTATATTTTTGGATGGATAGCTTACTTAAGCTTAAAACAACAAAAACAAAACCTGGTAACGGCAAGTGCTTTAGCCATTACCATCATATATACCGGGTTATGTATTTGGCTTACCCCGGTTTACCAGTTAAAATATCTGCAACAACTAACCACTAAAACCGAAAATATATTTACTGATTTGAATAATGATTTTTATCATACAGATGATTTAACCCGCAGCCAGCGTTTAGCCATGTTAAATAGTAAAACCCTACGCAAGGTAGATACGCTTTCAGAAATCGGAAAGAGAATAAAAAGCCTTACGCTGCCGGCTAAAGAAAAGCAGATCGCCAATATAAAATCTCAGATCATTGCCTATGAATGCTCGCTTTATAAATTATTGTATCAAGAATTCCGGGATAATGATAAAGTTAAATATCGCAACAAAATAAACAGCACAACTCTTAAAATAAACGAGCTGCGCCTGCAATGGGGCAAGATAGAATATCCTGATTAGTCCCTTTGCTTATAATTACCCCATCATCAGCCTGCGTATCAACTCGGCGCTTTGCTTGTTGCCTTCTTCCAGTCGGCCTGCAAAAAAGGCCTGCACTTCGTTAAAGTGTTTCTTGTAGCCTTGCATGTCTCCGTACCCGATGATAGCGCTCCATTCGCGCACGGCCGAATGAAACTCCAGATCGTCGCCGCGGATGGTTTTATCATACAAGGCTGTTTCGATAGATTCTTCCAGCAGTTCTTCGTTCTTAAATAAATATTCGGCAATGCCCAGCCTCAGGCGGAATGGCGGCGTTTGGCAGATGAGGTTATCATAGGGGTTTACCCCCAGATGGTACCAGGCATCAACCATACTTAAAATGCTTAGATGTGAATTTGGCTTTTGATGCCCGGCGTGCTGCGCTAATGAAAATTCGCTCATCACAGCATCATTAAACATAATGGGCTTGCGGCTTTCATGAAAAACAAAATCACGGGCGCGGTATAGTCGCTGCCTAAACTCCTGCTCCTCTTCTTTGATCATCAGCTTAAACAGATCCGATTCTGATTCGGCATAGCGTTTTACCTGCTGGCGGGCATACGGATTTAGTATGGCCAGGCCTGCGTAAACGTGTGCTTTATAGCTAAAGATACGCAGGGTGGTCAGGATCTTTACATTATCAATACCACCAACATACGATGCGTTTTCCCAAGGGAAAAACCCGGCAGATTTCCAGGCGGTGCCCATACTCTCGAAGCCTACGTGGGTAACCGCCTGCGTGTCGGCTACTATCTTATCGTGCTCGTGATAATCCGGAATCTCTACGATGTCGGTTTCCACAGCAGTAAACAGTTCGAGCATGCGTTGGTAAGCATCCGGTTTGCTGCGATGGTTTATCAGGATCAGTTTTTGGCCTTTGGGTTCAAATCCCGGCCCGTGCATGGCATGGAAGGTGATGATCTGTGCAGCCGCAGGCAAGTATTTTTCAAATATGGCAATCTCGGGGTGTTTAACAGATGTTTGCCCGGCCACAATTGCGCCGTATTTAGTTGATGACCCGTACTGCCCTACCACCTGCTCCAGTTTATCTGCCTCTACAGAATAAATAATCAGGTCGCTTACGCGTGATACATCTTTGCCATCATCCATCAGGGTAATACCCAATGGGGATAATTCATTCTCCAGTTTCTCCCGGTTTTGGGGCATATCGCAACCGCAAACAGTGTACCCTGCTTTTGCAAAAGCTTTAGCATACAGCTTACCCATATCGCCCAAACCTATAATACCTATGCGCATAGTATAAATTAAAAGGCTAATATATGCTTTTGCGCATGATACAAAAGTTATAATATATAAACGTTTAGCAACTGTTTTTAAGGTTTAAACTATGAGTGTGATACAGCGTTTTGCATTTATCTGAACAATTATTTACAAACTTTAAATTAATTTGCTACGTTTAAGTAATTACAGCTTACGCTAAATAAACTAATCTTAAAAACACCGATACTACTATATCTATATGATCCAGCTTGTAAAAATTCGCTCACTTACGCTGTTAATTGTTTTTTTAACCATTGCGGGTTTCAGCAACGCGCAAGATTCTGCCCGGAGAGTTACCCCGGCCAAACCTGCAACCACTAAGGCTGTAGCCATACCCTATAAAAAAACGGCCACTAAAATAGCACAGGCACCGGGTACTATTGCTGCACCAGTACAGCAACGCCCGGTACAAACGCAACCGGCAGCACCTGCAGATAAAAGCCTGCGCGGGCAATACCAGTACCTGCTTACCAAGGTTTATAATTATCAGCAGCCATTGGTAGCCGCTTTATTTAAAAACTACAGTGACACTTTAAGTACTACCCGTAAGCAGTTAAAAGAAGCACAAAGCACTTTGGCATTGCAGGCAAAAACCATTGATACTTTAAAAACATCGGCAACAACTAAAGACCAGATGGTGGCCGAATCAAAAGCGAAAGTTGATGAAGTGGCGCTGCTGGGCATCCCGCTTGCAAAATCAACCTATAACTTAATTATGTGGGGCCTGGTAGTAGGCTTTGGCGTTATTGCAGCTATTGTAATAGCCCGGTCGGGCAGCCACAGTCGCGAGGCCAACTATCGCATTAAGCTTTATAACGAACTGGAAGAAGAATACAAAGCCTACAAAACAAAAGCCAACGAAAAAGAAAAGAAGCTGGCCCGTGAACTGCAAACCGAGCGCAATAAGAATGATGAGCTAATGGGCAACGGGTAATTTACCATGAAAGCTTTTTTATTTGGATGGAACCCCATTAAGTTTGCCTGGGATAATATCGACCACGATATTGAAAAGCTTAAGACCACGGGCGAACTAATAGATAACTGGAGCGTTGCCAGCCATAAAACCATTAAACCCGGCGACAGGGCATACATAGTGCGCCTGGGTGCCGAACCAAGGGGTATATTTGCGTCGGGTAGTATAAAATCCGAGCCCTATGTCGCCTTCAGAAAAGGCAGGCATTACCACCGTATAGAAATTGCACTGGATGTTTTGCTTAACCCGGATAAAGAGCACATCCTGACGTTTGATGTTTTAAAAACAGGCAACCTTGCCGAACAAACCTGGGCGCCACAGGCATCGGGCATATCCATACGCCCGCATCTGGTTGATGAGCTGGAGGGTGTTTGGCTGAATTTTTTAGCTGATACCTATTACGGACAAATCTAACCGGCGACCGATTGTCGCAAACGCCCCCTTAACTTGTCGTGTTACGCATTTGAAGTATTGTAGCCCCGGTGTACTTTTGATAAACAAACAAACTTAAATATGGCAACTCAAATTTTTTTAAACCTGCCGGTTAATGATCTTAACAAATCTATTGCGTTCTTCACTAAACTTGGCTATACGTTTAACCCGCAGTTTACCGACGAGAAGGCAACCTGCATGATCATCAGCGATACCATTTATGTAATGCTGCTCACCAAAGCTTTCTTCCAGACATTTACTAAAAAAAGGATCATAGACGCCCATACAGAGGCGGAATGTTCTATTTGCCTATCGGCCGAAAGCAAGGATGCCGTAAACGAAATGGTAGCTAAAGCAGAAGCTGCAGGCGCTGTTATCCCCAACCCAGCTACAGACTATGGTTTTATGTACCAACACAGCTTTGCAGATCTTGACGGCCATCACTGGGAAATTATGTGGATGGACCCTGCAGGGCCACCGCAACAGGGATAAATACATGTATAATTAACAAATGTATATCCAACCCTCAAGCGTTATTACAAGGTGCGAAGCAATCTGCTATAGTAGTCATACACCCTGCATGGCCGATTTGCTTAAAGAGATTACTTCGTACCTCGCAGATGATTGGGAAACTACAAAAAAAGCCATTCTTTTTCAAGAATGGCTTTTCTATAGATCTTCCGGTACAGTTACACTTTGATCTCAACTTCAACGCCGCTTGGCAATTCAAGCTTCATTAGCGCATCTACAGTTTTAGAGTTAGAGCTGTAGATATCCAATAAACGTTTATAAGAACATAACTGGAATTGCTCGCGTGCTTTTTTGTTTACGTGTGGTGAACGTAAAACAGTAAAAATTTTCTTTTCGGTTGGTAACGGAAGTGGTCCGCTAACTACAGCGCCTGTTGGCTTTACTGTTTTAACGATCTTCTCGGCTGATTTGTCAACCAAGTTGTAATCGTACGATTTTAATTTGATCCTGATTCTTTGGCTCATGTTATTTTTGTTTTAAACCACCCTAAGAGCTATTTATTAGGATGATTGGTTGTTTATATATGTGCGGATGTGTGTATATGCAAATGTGCGGGATGATATTTGCATATCTGCACATCTGCATATTTTCACATCAACTTATTTATGCGTTGCTACCAGCTGCTTTTCTGCCTTTTGCTTTAGCAACTATTTCATCCTGTACGTTACGTGGTGCTTCAGCATAGTGATCAAACTCCATGGTTGAAGTAGCACGGCCAGATGTAATAGTACGTAACTGGGTTACATAACCAAACATTTCTGAAAGTGGTACAGTTGCTTTAATTACCTGTGCACCTGCGCGGCTATCCATACCTAAAAGCTGGCCACGACGACGGTTCATGTCACCGATAACATCACCCATGTTTTCTTCAGGGGTTAAGATCTCAATTTTCATGATCGGCTCAAGTAATACCGGTTTACATTTTGGTAAAGCCTCGCGGTAGGCCATTTTAGCAGCTAACTCGAAAGATAGCGCATCTGAATCGACTGCGTGGAATGAACCATCAATTAACCTTACTTTTAAGCCTGTAAGCGGGTAACCTGCTAATACACCATTTGCTAAGGAAGCTGCGAAGCCTTTTTCAACAGATGGGATAAATTCACGCGGGATTGAACCACCAGAGATTTCGTTAACGAAAGTTAAACCTTCTTTACCTTCATCGTTTGGTGATAAAACCACCTGGATATCAGCAAATTTACCACGGCCACCGGTTTGTTTCTTGTAAGTTTCGCGGTGTTGTGTTGTACCTGTAATAGCTTCTTTGAAAGCTACTTGTGGCGCACCCTGGTTAACCTCAACCTTAAACTCGCGTTTAAGACGGTCCATAATGATATCTAAGTGAAGCTCGCCCATACCGCTAATTACGGTTTGGCCGGTTTCTTCGTCAGAGTTTACACGGAAGGTTGGATCCTCTTCAGATAATTTACCTAAAGCCATACCCAATTTATCAACGTCTGCCTGAGTTTTAGGCTCAATAGCTAAACCGATAACCGGGTCAGGGAAGTTCATCGACTCCAGAACGATAGGGTGTTTCTCATCACAAAGTGTATCACCTGTTTTAATATCTTTAAAGCCTACTACCGCAGCAATATCACCTGCACCTACGTTAGGGATAGGGTTTTGCTTGTTAGCATGCATCTGGAAGATACGGGAAATACGCTCTTTGTTATCTGAACGCATGTTGTGCACATATGAACCCGCTTCCAGGTTACCTGAGTAAACGCGGATAAAGCATAAACGACCTACGAAAGGATCGGTTGCGATTTTAAACGCCAATGCTGCAAATGGTTCTTTTTCTGATGGCTGGCGAACAATTTCTTCGCCGGTATCCGGGTTAGTACCCACAATACCGTCAACATCCATCGGTGAAGGAAGTAATTCCATCACATAATCAAGCATGGTTTGTACACCTTTGTTTTTGAAAGATGAACCGCAAACCATAGGCACAATTTTAGCATCTAACACTGCTTTACGCAATGCATCTAAAATTTCGCGCTCGGTGATCGATTCCGGATCGTCAAAGAATTTCTCCATCAGGCTCTCATCGTAATCAGCAACTGATTCCAACAATTTTTCTCTCCATTCGGTAGCTTCTTCGATCATATCCTCCGGGATAGGCACTTCAGTAAAGGTCATACCTTTATCATGCTCATTCCAAACAATACCTCTCCAGTTAATTAAATCAACAACACCTTTAAAGCTCTCTTCGGCGCCAATTGGCAATTGAAGCGGAACGGCGTTGCTGCCTAACATGCTTTTTACCTGCTTAACAACGTTTAAGAAATCGGCACCGCTACGGTCCATCTTATTAACGAAACCGATACGGGCAACGTTATAGTTGTTAGCAAGCCTCCAGTTGGTTTCTGATTGAGGTTCAACACCGTCAACCGCACTAAACAAGAAAACCAAACCATCTAATACACGTAAGCTGCGGTTTACCTCTACGGTAAAATCCACGTGGCCCGGGGTATCAATAATGTTGATGTGGTATTTCTGGCCTCTGTATTTCCAGTCGATAGTGGTAGCAGCAGATGTAATGGTAATACCACGTTCCTGCTCCTGCGCCATCCAGTCCATCGTAGCTGCACCCTCGTGTACCTCGCCAATTTTATGGCTCACACCCGAGTAATACAGAATACGCTCGGTAGTAGTGGTTTTACCGGCATCAATGTGCGCAGCAATACCTATGTTTCTTGTATATCTTAGATCTCTTGACATTTCAATTATTGATTTATTGAATTAGCGAATTAGTGATTTTTGAATTAGTAACATGTTACCAAATCAATAAATCACAAATTCGCTAAATCGCTAATTATTTTTTAGAATCTAAAGTGAGAGAACGCTTTGTTGGCTTCTGCCATTTTGTGCGTATCTTCTTTCTTCTTCACAGCAGCGCCTTCGCCTTTAGCAGCAGAGATGATCTCGCCAGCTAATTTCTCCATCATGGTTTTTTCACCACGACGGCGTGCATAGCTGATCAGCCATTTCATGCCTAAAGCTACTTTACGTTCCGGGCGAACTTCTGTAGGTACCTGGAAGTTAGCACCACCAACACGGCGGCTTTTTACTTCAACAGCAGGCATTACGTTATTTAAAGCTTTTTTCCAGCTATCTAAGCCGTTTTCGCTTGTTTTTTTCTCTACAATTTCAATTGCGTTGTAAAATATAGTGTAAGCGGTAGATTTTTTACCGTCGAACATCATATTGTTTACAAACCTGGTTACCAAAACATCATTGAATTTTGGATCAGGAAGAAGGATTCTCTTTTTCGGTTTTGACTTTCTCATTTTTACTATCCTCCTTTAATTATTTCTTTTTACCTTTTGTTGGGGCAGCAGCTGCTTGTCCTGGTTTAGGGCGTTTAGTACCGTATTTAGAACGGCGTTGGTTACGGCCGGCTACACCAGAAGTATCTAACGCACCACGGATGATGTGGTAACGTACACCCGGTAAATCCTTAACACGACCACCACGGATCAAAACAATAGAGTGTTCCTGTAAGTTGTGGCCTTCACCAGGGATGTAGGCGTTAACTTCTTTACCATTTGTAAGGCGCACACGTGCAACTTTACGCATTGCTGAGTTTGGTTTTTTAGGGGTAGTGGTGTACACACGGGTGCACACGCCTCTTCGCTGTGGACAGCTGTCCAACGCTGGCGACTTACTCTTGTCAACCAGAGCTACTCTACCTTTTCTAACTAATTGCTGAATAGTAGGCATTTTTGCTTTTTTGTATTTACAGTTTTATCCTTATTTTAAGGACTGCAAAGGTAGGTACTATTTTTTGATTTTCAAGGGCTTGGATGAAAAAGTTTTTTGTAATGGGTTGATTAGGTGGAGGGAGAGTAAAATAACAGCGGGTAATGCCACCCTGAGCTTGTCGAAGGGGTGCAGCGGGAATAGGCTGCTAATGGTTCGACAGGCTCACCATGACACCTTACTTTTTAATCTGTCATATAAATAATGATGCGGAAGAACTGAATTACGCGACAGGTAAAGCAATTGCTGTGCTGCTATCTCCCGCCAGCCCCGCTTTCCGCTCATACTGCACAGGCCTTAGGCGCCGGGTCGGTATCTGCTGCAATCGGGTTTAGTTGGCAATGCCTGTACCTCATCGGGGCTACCTCTTAGTAATTATACCAAAGAAAATGGTGACTATATTTTGCCAGTAGCTGAATTTAAAACAACTGATTATCAGCTATTTATTAAAGTTCACAGGTGTTCACGGCCGTGAACGTGAACACTTCCAGCCATAGATAACGCAGTACAGCAGATTTGACAACTTTTAAAAAGTTGTCAAATCTTAACAACAAACTATTTCAAAATATTTTTTTGCTATTTAAACTAAAATTATACTTTTGCCACCCCAACGCGAAAGTAGCTCAGTTGGTAGAGCACGACCTTGCCAAGGTCGGGGTCGCGAGTTCGAATCTCGTCTTTCGCTCCACAATCCTTCCTGTAACCAGGGAGGATTTTTTTATTTGCGGCCACTTGTTTAACGTTTGTTTTGTATCTTCAAGCAAAAAACATAGATGAAAACCGACCTGTACACCAAAATTATCCTAACCATTATTGCCGTAGCCCTAACCCTAAACCTGGTTAAAAGCACCATCACCCCCGCTATGGCCGATACCAAAAAATATGTAACCCTGCCGGTAAATGCCGATGGCAGCATCAATGTAAACATTACTAAAATGCTCGAAACGATGGACGTAAACATCAAAAATGTAGACCGCAGCGCCTTTTACTATGTTACGCCTATCCCGGTTAAGGTAAGCCAATAAAAAACCCGCAGCTGTTAAGCTGCGGGCATACTTAGGTTTATAATAGATCAGTTTAGTTTTACTTTAACACTTCCCGGCTGATCACGATCTTCTGGATCTCGGAAGTGCCTTCGCCTATAGTACAAAGTTTGGCATCGCGGTAGTATTTCTCTACCGGGAAATCTTTAGTATAACCATATCCACCGAAGATCTGTACCGCCTCATTTGCGCAGCGTACTGCCACTTCTGATGCATAGTATTTTGCCATAGCAGATTGCTTGGTAACCGGCAAATGGCGGTTCTTCAGATCGGCGGCCTGCATAATTAATAGTTCGGCAGCCTCTATCTCGGTAGCCATATCGGCCAGTTTAAAGGCGATCCCCTGAAAATTACTGATCGGCTGCCCAAACTGGTGGCGTTCTTTAGAGTAAGCAACCGCGGCTTCGAACGCGCCTTTAGCAATCCCTAATGATAGGGCTGCAATAGAAATTCGGCCACCATCCAAAACCTTCATCGCCTGCTTAAAACCATCACCTTCTGCGCCCAAAAGGTTCTCTTTTGGCACCCGGCAATTATCAAATATCATTTCGGTGGTTTCTGAGGCACGCATGCCCAGTTTGTTTTCTTTTTTACCTGCACTAAAGCCCGGGGTGCCGCGTTCAACAACCAAAGCCGATATTCCCTTACTATCGCCTTTTTCGCCTGTACGTACCATAACCACCGCAATGTTACCTGTTTTACCATGGGTTATCCAGTTTTTAGATCCGTTTACAATATAATGATCACCATCTAAAACTGCTGTGGTAGCCATCCGCATGGCATCGCTGCCGGTATTGGCTTCGGTTAAACCCCAGGCCCCTATCCATTCTGCAGTAGCCAGTTTGGGTAACCAGCGCTGTTTTTGCTCCTCATTGGCAAATGCCAGGATATGCCCCGTACACAAGGAATTATGCGCAGCAACTGATAAACCAATAGATCCGCATACTTTCGCTATCTCTGAAATTACGGTTACATATTCTGCATAACCAAAGCCCGAACCGCCGTATTCTTCTGGTACCAGCACTCCCATCATGCCGGTTTCGCCCAGTTGTTTAAACAAGTCTACCGGGAAATGCTGCGCCTCATCCCATTCCATTACGTTTGGTTTGATGTGTTTTTCGGCAAAATCTTTGGCCATGCGGCCTATCATTTTTTGATTCTCGCTGGTAGAAAAGTCGTAGCCGGCAGGACTATCGGTTAACAGATGATCCATATTTAAAAAGTAGATTTATAATTGGTTGCGGTAAATATAGCAATATTTACTATGCATGCATAGTAAATAAATTTTTATTTATCTCCCTCCAATTCACCCGCCCTCGTCAAAATAAAATTCATGCAATTCCGGTATTAGTTGTCATTCTAATAAATTTTTAATAAAAAGATCATTTTTTGTACATATCTAATTAAATACGGGCTAATTTTTAGATAAAATTTAGTTTTTCACCAGTATTTTTTATTAAATCATTAAATATCTAATACCATTTTAACAATTAACATATTTATTAAGCCTAATTGAAACAATAATTTAATAAAAAAGTAAAAATCATGCTTCAATTGTATTATAAATGTTACATACTTACCTTGCTTTAATTAACTTTTAACTATAACTGATCAAATTCATGAAAAAAAATTTACTCAAAATTTTTATTGGGATTGTTATGGCCTTTTCCGGCCTGCATGCACAATCTCAAACCCGAATTATTACCGGGACCGTAATTGCCCAGGATGATGGCTTACCAATCCCCGGGGTTAGCGTAGGTGTTAAAGGTACCGGCATTGGTACGCAAACATCTGCAGATGGTAAATATTCATTATCAGTACCCGCCGGGGCAGGTACATTATTTTTCAGCTTTATTGGTTACACCACTACAGAATTAGCTATAACCAGTAATGTTATTAATGTTAAACTGGCTATATCTAACCGCCAGCTTACAGAAGTAGTTGTTACCGGATCTGGGGTTGCCACAAGCAAAGCCAGACTGGGTATTTCGGTAGAAGCTGTTTCCTCTAAAAATCTGCCGCAAACTCCCACTGCTTCTATAGATCAGGCATTGGTAGGTAAAATTCCGGGGGCGCAAATATCCTCTGTTGACGGTACACCGGGCGCGCGTGCTAACATTGTGCTAAGAGGTATTAATACTATACAGCGGGGTACATACCCAATGATTCTGGTTGATGGGGTTGAATCGGGAGCTACCGATATCAGCCTGCTTGATTTAAGCAACGTAGACCGCATAGAAGTAGTACAGGGTGCTGCATCATCTACCATTTATGGTGCACAGGGTGCAAACGGTGTGATACAGGTATTTACTAAAAAAGGCCAAAAGGGCAAACCACAAATAAATATATCAAGCAGTGTTGCTGCAAACAGTATCATTAACAGCGGTAATGTACACCAGGCAAAGTTTAATAGCTTTAAAACAGATGCAAATGGTAATTTTATAGATAATAGCGGCAATATTATAGCATTAGACAGGGATGGAATATATCCGGGTGTAAGCTGGGCGTTCCCATCGGGTAATGGTAACCCAACAGCAATGTCTAACCCATTAAATATTGCTGATAAATCTTATGGTACAAACCTTAAGTATTATGACCATATAAAGCAACTTTTTAAAACGGCTTACACCACTAATAACAGTGTAAACATTTCAGGAGCTACCGAAAAAATTGATTACAATTTTGGTATAACCAATAATCATCAGCAAAGTACTATCCGCACAAACGGGTATAATGATCGTACCAACCTGATTACAAACTTGGGCATAGAACTTTTTAAAGGTTTTACGCTAAGATCCATAACCCAACTCATTTACACCCGCAATACACTTAACAGAAATTTAGGAATAGGTAATTCTGGTGGGATATTTAATGCATTGAATGCTTCTCCATTTTATGATTTCAATCAGAAACTTGCTGACGGCACCTATCCCTTTTCCTTAAACTCCGGCACGGTGAGTGTAAATGGCAATAACCCTTTTTACTACACCGAATATGGCCACACGCGTGATAACCGCATAGATATTTTGCAAAATTTACAGGCGGACTATAAAATAAACAAGTTTTTGGAACTGAACGCTAAATACGGATTAAACTACAGCAACCAGGAAGCTAATTACATTTATGAAAATCAGTCGGCCAACATCGCATCTCAGGACCTTAATACTTTCATTGGTAATTTTGCCGGGGATAACACGGGTGAGTTAAATAAAAATACGTATAAAACCACTTTTCAAAACTTTAACGGATCGGCAATCATCCGTACCGATTTTCAGAAAGATTTTCACATTAACGCCCCAATTACTACTGCAACCTTACTGCAATACGATTATAGGAATAGAAAATACCAGGAATTTGACACTTATGGTTTAGGTTTGCCAAGCTATCCCATTTACAACTTTAACCAAACGCAAACGCAGGCAGTTGCCTATGATTATACCGAACCATTTATCACCTACGGCTATGTTGTTAATCAAAAAATAGATGTTGGGGAGTTTGGTGGCGTGTCTGGCGGTTTCCGCAGCGATTATTCATCAGCTTACGGGCAAGGTTCAAAGCCGTTTACTTTCCCTAATGTCAATGCCTACATTCGGCTCTCTTCGTTCGATTTCTGGAAAAACAGTAGTTTAGGCCGCCGTGTATCTGAATTTAAACTACGTGCTGCTTATGGTAAAGCCGGGATACAGCCACAACCGTTTGACAGGTACCCAACATTAGTACCTCAAAATTTAGGCACAAACCTTGCGTTTGCGCTGCAAAATGCAAGTAAAAACCCCAATTTGTCGGTAGAGATATCAAAAGAAACCGAGTTTGGTACCGATTTTTCGGTAAACGGGTTAACAGGTAACTGGCTATCTTTATTCAATTTTAGCGCTACTTACTGGCGCCGCAAAGGGACGAATGTAATTTATGATGTAGCCGTACCGCCATCAACAGGTGCCGGTACTATCAAAACCAATGCGATTGATCTTTCATCTAACGGTTTCCAGGCTTCTTTAAATATCAATGTATTACACTCCAAAGATTTCAACTGGAGCTTTACGACCAACTTTAGCCGTCAAACATCCAAAATTGATGCTATAAACGGCCCTTCTATTATTTTGGCCAGTGCCGCAGGTAGTACACAGCTTACTTTAAACGCAGGCACCAAAATAGGCCAGATATATGGCTACAAAGCATTAACAAGCTTAACAGAAGTTAACCAAGCCGGTGTTAGATATATAGCTGATGCAGATTTAGGCAATTATGAAATAGTTAACGGAAGGGTGGTTAATAAAGCAACCAAAGGGGTGCAATTTACCAACGAGGCTTATTCGTTTGGCGACCCTAACCCAAAATTCAACATGTCGTTCATTAACAGCTTCAGCTACAAACAGCTAAGTTTGGGCTTCCAGTTCGATTGGGTGCATGGCAGCCACTTGTACAACCAAACTAAAGAATGGATGTATCGTGATGGTATCAGCAGCGATTATGATATACCGGTTACTATTGATGGTAAAACTGCGGCATATACCGCTTACTACCGTAGTATATATGCCGATTATTTTGGAGCACGTAACGGCCCTGCACGTAACGGTACAAAAGATTATTTTTACGAAGATGCGTCATTTGTACGCCTAAGAAACGTAAGCCTGTCATGGGATTTTGCGGGGTTAATCAAAAACAAGGTATTCAGAAAAGTGCAATTAACGTTTACCGGGCGTAACTTGCTAACCTTTACCAAATACACAGGCTTTGATCCTGAAATAAGCACGGGTACATCCAACTCAGCTTTTGACCGCGGTGTAGACAACAGCTCATCGCCCAACCTTAAATCTTATCAAGTAGGATTAAATCTTGGATTTTAATTGACCATAAATTTTTAGAAATGAAAAACTTCAAAATATTCTCAACCCTGCTTTTAACAACGGTTTTAATGGGGGCCTCGTCTTGTAAAAAAGAACTGGATGTTAAAAATCCAAACTCGCCTACCTTAGATCAGGGAAAAACCGAATCAGGTATTATTTCACTGGCTTCGGGCGGCGTTTATATTAGCGGCTTTAACGGCAGTAGCCCGTCTGTAACCAGCGGCTTAAACGCTTTAGGCGATAGTTATTTCTCTCAGGGTATTCAATTCCACGAATTACTTGGAGACAACATCGGAGCGGAAGCTTCAAACATCAATATCAATGTTGTAAACTTACCTGATTATGCCGTATTTGACGATGGCACTAAAGTATCTAACACCTCTCCTCAAAAATCGGTACTGCGTATCAGTAATACACGCGATAAGCGCCCCGCAAATGTATTTTACCTGGAGTGGACCTATATGTACGGATTAAATAATGCCTGTAACCAAGTTTTAGATCTTGTAGATGATATTACATTCAGCGGCGACGCGGATACCAAGAAAAACACCATTAAAGCCTGGTGCTACTGGTGGAAAGGTTTTGCCTACGCCAAATTAGGATCACTTTACTATGCAGGGATAATTAATAATACCGTAAACGGCGTTTCTGCTGCTTATGTAAATAGTGCCGCACTTATCACAGAATCTAATAAAAATCTTGATGCTGCATCAGCGTTACTAACCGGAATTACAAACGCAGGTGATTATGAGGCAGTGATGGGCAAACTGATTCCAAGTTTTGTGCAAACAGGAAATGGATCTGCCCCTACCCCGGCAATGTTTGTACATAGTATCAATTCGCTTAAAGCGCGTAATATTATAGCTAACAAAAAAGTTGCGGATATGACATCGGCAGATTGGGCTGCTGTACTTACTTTGGTAAACGCAGGTATAACCGCTTCCGATAATATATTTGCAGGCCGTACAGCCGTATCAAATGGTTTCTTTTCTGCAACCGGTGGTTCTGTTGCAGCCTTAAGTACCGGTACTCCTAAATCAAGTACATTTAAAATAAGCGAGCGCCTTATTCAAAGCTATCAAAGCGGCGACAAGCGTTTAAGCAACAATTTTAACGCCGTAACGCCTTACTTAAACCAGGTAGGTGGCTTTACTTTCAGCACCAGATGGCAATTGGTTGACGGAAGTAATAAGATGCCGGGCGTACAGGTGCTGAGTGACAGAACGCCGGGAAACTACCAGCTATACATTGGCCCTTCTTACGAGGAGAACGAACTGATGAAAGCCGAGGCGTTAATAAACACCGGCAATGTGGCTGCAGCTTTACAAAGTATAGATAATGTGCGTAACGCGCAGGGTGCAGGCCTATCGGCCTTGGCCGGCACAGGGTTAAACGCTGTGCAAGCAACAGCCCAGCTCAGAAGCGAACGCCGGGTTGCTTTAGTATTTAGGGGGCTGGCATTTTATGATGCCCGCCGGTATGGTATTACATACGATGTTTCTAAAGGCGGCGGCATAACCAAAGCTGTAGTTGTTAGCAGTACAGGTGTAGTAAACACAAATGCAACTATCAATTACAACTTTTTAGATTATTGGGATGTACCGGCTGATGAATTTGTACTAAACCCACCGGCTGCAGGTAGTGCTCCTATTAAAAACCCTGATTGATAACCCTATTTGTATCGTTCTTATATCAGTTAATATTTACACCCCAGGGCCGTGCACACAAATTGCACGGCCTTTTTATTTTGCATTTCCCACCTACGTATGAATGCCATTACCCGGCGGCTTATTTGAATTAACTTATAAATACTACACCATAATGCCTCAACGCATTACTTTACTTAATACGTTCAAAACAACACCTAAAGATCAACGTGATTGGTAACTGTTTACTTCACCGTTAGCTTAATAACCGTATCAACACCGTCCATAGCCAGCCCTGCGGTATAAATAAACACACCTTCTGGCTGCTGTTTAAACTTAACGGGGCTGCCGTTACTTAACAACACAGCATTAGTTACCTTATCTTTAAACTGCGGGATGAAGATGTATGGGCCACCCTGTGGCGTAGTAATGTGCACATACCTGTTTTTAGCCTTAACCGTTACCACGCCCCAGGATTGTGGCGACATGCTGCTACCACGGGTACCATAAATACTTTCGCCATTTTTTTTAACCCATGCACCTACAATAGCCATCGTATCTGTAAATTCCGGCTGGATCTTGCTGTTTGGCATCGGGCCGATGTTTAATAAAAAGTTTGCATTGCGCCCGGCAGCATTTACCAGGTAATGGATGATCTGTTTATACGATTTAAAATTACGATCGTTTATATTAAAGCCCCAGCTGTTATTGATGGTTTCGCAGGTTTCCAGCGGTAATGTGCCAATTTTTGATTCACCGCTGAAGCCCGTGGTGTTATTGCCCGGCAAATCCTTTTCAAACATCTGGAAATCCTCCCCATCCTTCGGCTCCAAATGGTGGTTATTACCTACCATTATAGCAGGGTTCAGTTTATGAATTAACCCGTAGATCTCATCGTAGTGCCAATTAGCGTTTACACGGTCCCAGCCGCCGTCAAACCAAATGCCTTTTACACCGGGGTACTTTGTGATCAGTTCTGTTAGCTGGTCTTTCATAAATTTAATATAGCCGTCCCAATCACCTTTTACCGGCTTGCTATCCACAACCGGGCTGCCAAAAGCATAATCGGGCCTGCCCCAATCCAGCAGCGAATAATAAAAATGCAGTTCGATATCTTCCTTTTCGCATTCTTTGGCCAGTTCCATTAGGGGGTCTTTGTGGTAAGGCGTAGCATCTACAATGTTATAAGGCGACATTTTGGTACTATACATGCTAAACCCATCATGATGGCGGGAGGTAATGGTAATATATTTCATCCCTGCCTGTTTGGCAAAGGCAACCCATTCTTTAGCATTAAACTCCTGCGGGTTAAAAAAGCCTGCTAACCGCTTATAACTGTCGTATGGGATCTTTTTATCATGCATCACCCACTCGCCATCGCCCAGGATACTATAGATACCCCAGTGGATAAACAGCCCGAACTTCATATCCTGAAATTTTTGCCTTTGCGCCAGGTTCTGCGCAGCCGGGGTGTAAGTACCCTGCGCAGATAAAGTGCCGGCAGTAACCGCCAACAGCAGGGTTAACAGTAAAAATTGTTTTCTCATAAAATCAGGTAAGCAGATGTTATAGTTGAAAGATCTTATCCATTAAAACCCATTTTTCGCCGGCAAGGGCGCCCTTAATAGGCTGCTGATATTTCCACATCAGGTCTTCCCACTCCTGCACTTTGGTATTACCGGCATCCATTGCGGCTTTTTTTGAAAAGCTAAAATCGGCATCGGCCTCTATGATCATAAACAACCTGGCACCCTGGCGGTAAATCTCCATATTGGTAATGCCCGAAGCTGTAATACTGTTCAAAATTTCCGGCCACACCGCTTTATGATGTTCTTCATATTCGGCAATCAGTTCTTCATTATCTTTAAGATCAAGGGTAAGGCAATACTTTTTCATAGGCAGGGGGTTAGGCAAGATATGTTTTACAATTTAAATTACAAGTAAGTAAATGTTTACGGTAAATACAAGCGCATAGTGTTCATTAATTGCTGTTTTGCCGGTTTGGTAAATTTCATAGCTTAGTAATAATGAAAATGATGCCTTTGCAAACACCTCATCTAACCATCCGCAGGATAACAAACGATGACAGCGCCTTTATTTTTGAACTGTTAAATACCCCCACCTGGAAAGAATTTATAGGCGACCGCAACATTAACAACCTTGATGATGCTTTAAATTACATTAAAAATGTGCCCCTTAGCATTTATGATAAGCATGGCTTTGGCCCCTGGCTGGCGGCACTTAAAGCAACCGGCGAACCTGTGGGTATCAGCGGGCTGTTTCAGCGGGTTTACCTGGATAAGCCCGACCTGGGCTTTGCCTTTATGCCCGGCTATGCCGGGCGCGGCCTGGCCTATGAAGCCGGCATGGCTGCCTTAAACTATGTAAAAGAGGCCTATAATGTTAACCAACTTTACGCTACTACATCTGATGCTAATTTACGTTCGCAGCGTTTGTTAGAAAAGTTAGGCTTTAAACACAATGGCAGGGTTACCACGCCAGAAAACGAAAACCTTTTGCTTTATACACTTAGTTTACAATAACATCATACAAACGTTACCTTGCATCAAAGCCCGGTTAACGCAGGTTTTTATAATTTTGCAGCATGTTAGATACGCGCAGGGATTTTCTTAAAAAAGCGGCCATGCTTGCCGGTACGGCAGGGTTAGCCAATATTTTACCGGCTTCTATCCAAAAGGCGATGGCCATAAACCCTTTGCCGGGTACCACTTGGGCCGATGCCGAGCATATCGTGCTGCTGATGCAGGAGAACCGGTCGTTCGACCATTGCTTTGGTACACTTAAAGGGGTACGGGGATTTAATGATCCGCGTGCTATTGACCTGCCCAACAGCAACCCGGTTTGGCTGCAATCTAACCAAAAAGGCGAAACTTACGCCCCTTTTCATCTGGATATCAAAAACACACGGTCTACCTGGATGAGTTCGCTGCCGCACAGCTGGAATAACCAGGTTAACGCACGCAACGACGGCAGGTTTGACCAATGGCTGAACGAAAAACGATCCGGCCATCAGGAGTATAAAAATATGCCCTTAACATTGGGCTTTCATAACCGTGGCGACCTGCCTTTTAACTATGCCCTGGCAGATGCCTTTACCGTTTGCGATCAAAACTTTTGCTCATCATTAACCGGCACAACACCCAACCGCCATTACTTTTGGACCGGCACCATCCGCAAGGAACAAAACGAATTATCCAGGCCAAATGTATGGAACGAGGATGCTGATTTTGAAACACTTAACTGGACCACCTTCCCCGAACGGCTGGAAGAAAACGGCATTTCCTGGAAATGTTACCAGAACGAGGTATCGGTAGGTGTTGGTTTTGAAGGCGAGGAAGATGCCTGGCTATCAAACTTTACCGATAATAATTTAGAGTTTTTTAAACAGTATAATGTAAAGCTGCACGATAAGCACATTACTTATCTTAAAAAGCAGCTGGTGTCCCTGCCTCAACAAATTACTGCAATACAAGCAAAATTAGATGGCCTGCAGGTAAATGACGCTAATGCAGTAAAGCTAAAAAAACAACTTAAACAGCTCAACAGCGAACTGGAAGGCATTAATAACAACAAAGCTATTTTAGAGCCGGGCGTATTTGATAAACTTAGCGATAAGGAAAAAAACCTGCATTTAAACGCTTTTACCACCAACAAAGCCGACCCTGATTACCACCGGTTAACTACGCTTAAGTATAATGACAACGGCGTAGCGCGCGAAATGCAGGTACCTAAAGGCGACGTATTATACCAATTTAGGCAGGATGTAAAAACGGGTAAGCTGCCAACCGTATCGTGGTTAACTGCGGGCGAGAATTTTTCTGACCATCCCGGCGCACCCTGGTACGGCGCCTGGTACACATCAGAAGTGTTAGACATTCTGACCCAAAACCCGGAGGTTTGGAAAAAAACCATCTTCATCCTTACCTACGATGAAAACGACGGATATTTTGACCATATACCACCTTTTACCGCCCCTCATTCGCACAAAAAAGGTACCGGAAAGGTATCTGATGGGATAGATACCCGCGTAGAGTTTGTAACCATGGAGCAGGAACAGGAACGCAAAAATTTCCCGAACAGTTACGAACGCGAAAGCCCGATTGGTTTAGGGTACCGGGTACCGATGGTAATCGCCTCGCCCTGGAGCCGCGGCGGGTATGTAAATTCTGAAGTTTTTGACCATACCTCTACCCTGCAATTTCTGGAAACTTTTCTGGCCAAAAAAACAGGCAAAAAAATAAAGGAACACAACATCAGCGACTGGCGGCGCACCGTTTGCGGCGACCTGACATCGGTGTTTCGCCCTTATAACGGCGAGAAATTTGCAAAGCCCGCCCCCTTAAAAAAGAACGATCTGCTGGAAGGCATCCATAAAGCGCAGTTTAAACAATTGCCATCCGGCTACAAAGCCTTTTCGGTAGATGAAGTTGCGGCTATTAAACAAAGCCCTGCTGCATCGCCCTACCTGCCTAAACAGGAACCGGGCACCAAACCAGCCTGCGCCCTGCCCTATGAGTTGTATGCCGATGGCAGCTTAAACGAGGATAAAACCGCATTCGAGGTAAAATTTAAAGCCGGTAATAAGGTTTTTGGCGACAAGGCAATTGGTGTACCGTTTAACGTTTATGCACCCGGCAGGTACGCCTCATTCAACGATCCGCAAAAAATGGAAGCCGTGCGTACCTGGAGCTACGCCGCCAAAGCAGGCGATACACTGACAGACGCATGGCCGCTTAATGAATTTGAAAACAGCAGCTACCACCTGCGCACCTACGGGCCAAACGGTTTTTACCGCGCATTTAAAGGCAACAGTAATGACCCCGGCCTGGGTATGGAATTTACGTATCAAACAGCGGGTAAAACACTAAACGGCAATGTAATGCTTAACTTTTGGCTTAAAGGCGGCAAAACGCCGCTAACGGTTGAGGTTACCGATAATTCTTACAAAACCGGCACTAAACAGTTAACAGTACAGCCGGAAAGCTTTGCACCGCAAACCATCCGGCTGGATCTGGGCAAGAGCCATAACTGGTACGATTTCAGCATCAAAGTAAAAGGTTTTGGCGATTTTGAAAAACGCTACGCCGGCCGGGTAGAAACCGGGCAGGCAGGCTTAACAGACCCGCTAATGGGCAGGGTTATTTAGTTACCCTGATTACTTCCATTTCCGTTACCTGCCTGCTGCGTGTAGCCTGGTTGAGGAAGGCAGGTTTTAAACGTGATACCCAATAACGCTGAAACGATGCCAGATGCGCTACCTGATAGCCTTTGGCGCTAAAAGATGCGGCTACTGTAGCAGTACCATAAAATATAAAAGGCGGTGCAGGCAGTTTACCGCTGCCATCTTCGGCAATTAGGTTTACAGGCTGGTTCAGGTAAAATTCCATAGGGTAATTGGCATCTTCCCAGCTTTGCACTACGGGCAGTTTTTGCGGGTTGTGCCCGTTTATCCAAACTGCGGCCTCGCTGCCTGCCTGGTACTTTAGTAACGACGGGTAGAAAACCAGGTTAAGATACAGGTTAACCACAAAGGCGGCAATCAATGTACGGAAGGCGGTTTGCCTGAAATCGGTACCGGCAAAGTTACCGGGTAAAAAAACCAACAAGCCCAGCCATATCAGCAGGGTAGCACCGTTATCCCATCTAAACTGGGTTGGCCTAAAAAAGTAATGTAAGGCTGCTATCACCAAAAGTAAAAGCACTACCAGGCCAATTTGTACAGCGCGTATCGTTTTGATGGTACGCCCCGGCTGTAGCCCAACCAGGTACTGCGCCGTTAGGATAGCAAAGAACGGGAACACGATATTGAGATAATGCGGCAGCTGAAACTTAGATGCCGAGAACAGCGCGAAGGTTAACAAAGCCCCGCTGATGCAAAGCCATTCGTGTTTTTGTACATTTTTAATACCTGTTTGAATAAAGTGCCATATAGCTGCAAACAGTATTAACGACCAGGGTAAAAAAGCCCAAAGAGTAGTATGCACAAAAAAGGACGGATCGCCATGCCCTTTAATGGGGCCGGTATTAAAAAAACGGCCAAACTGGCTATCCCAAAAAAAGAATTTGATGCCGGATACGCCCTGCCTGCCAAAAACAACTTTATCCGGATGCGCATCAAACTGTTGGTACAGGCAATAAATTTCGGGTAAAATAAAAATCAATATCAGCACGGCGGCCAGCAGCCAGCGCAGGTTAAAAAGCTGTTTCCATTGCCGGGTAATAACCAGGTGCCCGGCAATGGCGCCGCCTATGGGCACCAGCGCAAACATCCCCTTAGTCATGATAGCGCAGGCGGTAAAAAGGCATGCCAAAACAAGCTGCCCAAAATTGCCCCCGGTGTAAGCTTTATAAAAGTGATACACCGATGCTATAACAAGCCCGGTAAGATAAGGCTCAGCCCGTACATCATTATTTGATAGTATAATATGCTGCGCGGTAAGCAGTATCAATACCGACCATAGCGCAATTTGCCTGGTATAAAGCGCCTTTGCCAGCAAATAAGTGTATCCTGCGCCCATCAGCATAAACAAAATACCCGGCAGTTTATAAGCCCAGGTAGTAAAGCCAAAAAACTTAAAAAACATAGCCGTTACCCAAAACGGAAAGTGAGGCTTATCCAGCCAGTCGGCATTGTGTACAAACAGCTGCACATAATCGTTACGCTGCACCATGGTTTTGGCAATAACGGCATATAAGGTACCATCAGGCGCCAGTATGGGGATAAACAAGCCCGTAAAATTAAGCAGCACGGCCAAACCTATTAATAGATAAAGCCACTTAGTTTTTTGATCTGCCTGCTGCTGGTTCATTCGGGGGTAAAGTTAATGAGATAATTTGCGTGTAAAAGCAAATTATTAAAGTGGTTAAGCCCAATTAAAGCGCATGGGTTACGCCATAACAACATATTTTTTAAAATAGATTTAATATTTAAATTTATAGCAACTAATTAATATAGCTGCTATGAAGTACTTATTATCTATCATTACCTCTGTTATCACATTACTATCTGTATGGGGTTTTACTTTACCAAAGCAGTTAACATCTGCAGATATTATTAAAAAGATGTATGGCCGCTATCATAATAAATGGCATACATCCTTAACTTTTACCCAAACCACCGGCCGTTATCGTAACGATACTTTGGTAAAAACTGATGTTTGGCATGAGCGCATTGTTTACCCGGATATGCTGAGGATAGATTTTGACGATAAAAGTGGCAACGGGGTGATATACCGCGGAGATTCTTCTTACATCTTTCGTAACAACAAAGTGGTACGTGCCGCTAAAGACGAGAATGAACTGATATTTTTTTTAGGCGGGATGTATTTTAAACCCCTTGACCAGGTGATGACTCATTTTAACGAGTTACATTTTGACCTTTCTAAGGCGCATGAAAGTATGTGGAAAGGCAAACCTGTATATGTACTTGGTACGGCAACTGATGACGAAAAGCTAAACCAATTATGGATAGATAAGGATAAGCTTGTGGCCTTACGTTATTTTAAATTTGATACAAACGGCAAAATGGAAGCTACCTTTGAAGAGCACAAAATGATAGAAGGCGCCTGGAGCGAAACGCTTTGCAAATTTTACATGAACGACAAGCTTTTACAAACCGAAATTTACCATGATATACAGGCCAATAAACCTATAGCAAAAAGCGTGTTTAACCCGGCCATGATAGGTAAATAAACCGCGCTTTAGTTAATAACCCACAAATTCTTTTTGATGGATCACCACCTGGCCTTTGTTTTCGGTAGTGCTGATGGTCATGGTGATAAAGTAAAACTCGTTATCGAATTTGTAGATGTTATTAAGCTTATCCTGCCCCTGGAATTTCATAACCAGTTTAGCGCGCCGCGCCTGGGCTATCAGGTTAACAATATGCTGCGGATCGCGGGTATCATAGGTAACGGTACGCAAAACGGTACCGTTGGATAGGCGGGTACTCTCGCCAATGGTAATATTTTGCTCTTTAACCTTTGCAGATCTGGATCGGAAGTGCTCTATCTTTTTACCGTCTTTTTCTTCCAGGTACTGATGTTTAAAAACATCCCCCAGGGTAAGATAGGTATGCGCCTGTCCGTCGGTCAGGTTAGTCAGATTGGTCAGGTCAAAAAAAGAGATACTTTGCGCATGGGCACTTACAGCAAAGCAAAACAGTAAAACTATCAAACAAAACTTTTTCATTTATTACGTGGTAAACAAATATATATTATTTTTTGGTTTGAAACCGTTTATAGCAAGTTTGTGTTTGAATTTGCTGTAACAAATCATACAATATCCAGTCCATATATCAATAAAACATACGGTATTGTCGGCATTTAAAAAACTTCCGTTTTTTTCTGCGCTATCACAATATAGTTTTATGTTTTAAGTTGTTAGATGTATATTTGACAATTATTTACAGGTCGATGCCTTTTGTATTTAACTTACAGATAAATAACAGATTAGAAATAAAAACCGCAATGGTTATTATAAAGAGCTTGGATAAACAAACAGGTTATCTGAGGTTTAGTTGATCAGCATTATTTGAGAGATGATGTTGCTTGCGTTCCGGGGTGAGATACGGAACGCATTTTTTTTATCCGCATTACACTGATGATAATAGATATTACCGATGGTCTTTAAGCAATCAACCACTCACTATTCACCACTTACCACTCACTTCCCCCTATACATTGCCATCACCAGTAATACCATTCGGTTGTAGGTTTCAAGGCCCTGGGGCTGGTTATTCGCCTTTAAAAAGTAATCATAAAAAACACTGGTAATGGTATCTATCTTATTTTGGTAAGATAACCAGTACAGGCGCTCGGTTTTAAAATCGGCAAGCACGGCCGGAGAAATGCGCTGTTTAAGTTGTTTAAACATCACCGTATCTGTGTAGCGCGCGGTATGCATAAATTCATTCACGGCCAGGTTATACGCCGAGTAGCGCAGCAGCCTGTCGGTAGTACCGGTTGCGGCTAAAAAGCCCACAAAGTTGGCCTCATCTTCGGCACCGTACCCCATCTGGTGGCTCATTTCGTGGCAGGCCACAAAAGGGCGGTTAAACACAGGCATCTGGTAGTTCATTTGCGCTTCGCCGGTAAAAGGGTTGTAATAACCGGATGTACCAATGTAGTTTAGCAAAGGCGTAAGCAGCGAGGGTTTGATGCGCGGGCTGTAGGTACTAAAATCTTTTGACGTAGCCGAAAGTTTAACTACCGCTTTAAAGGCTGTGCCGTATATCGAATCGTTATTTTGCTTCAGATCGGCACCGGTTACCCTTGCGCGGGTGGCATTTGCGCTGTCGATAAGCAAATTGGTAACCCGTTGCAATTCGGCTTTGGTGTAGGTACTGTCGCGCAGGTTTAAACGCTCGCCTGCCGGGGGGCGAAAATAGTTTAATCCCCAAAAAAGATAAAATATAAAGATGCCGGCCATTACGCCTGTTATGATGCGGGCAGTAAAAATGCCGGCTCTTAAAAACTGTTTTTTAAAGCATAGCGATACCAGCCTTATCAGCGCGTAAATAAGATAACCGATTACAAGCAGGTAAGCAACATCGCCAAAACTAAAGGGCAGCCAATTAAAAGCGGGGTGCAGTATCTGGCAAATAACCGGGTAAAAACCCTGCGAGTAATATTTTTCTATCATCTGCGGATGATCAGAAAATACCAGTAACAAATTTATAGCCAGTATAATACCCAATATAATAAGGCACTGCCGGGCCAGGGTTTTTCTGATTTTTTGCTGCTGCATCACTGCGGTAAATATACTGTTTAAAGCAAATGCTGAAATTCCCTATCGCTAAATAAAACGCAACAAAAAACCCCGGCATAAACCGGGGTTCTAAACAAAAAGTTATTAAAAATTACTTTATCATAACCGGTACCGACAATGTATCCCAGTTTAAAGAAAAGCCTTTACTATTTATTTTGTAAACCAAACGCTCGCTCATTTTTGATTTTACTGCCTTTGCGGTTACCCTTAAAGCATCCTGCGCCTCATCATATTTATAAGCGCCCCATTGCTTGGCCACTTTGTTAAATATAATCGTCCAGCTGGTAGCAGTCGGGATCACAAAAAAACCGTAAGTACCTGCAGGTAGTTTTTTACCCTGTACCATAATATCTTTAGTTGTGGTAAATGTGGTAGCCTCGTTTGCACCGGCGCGCCATACTTTATCAAATGGCACTAATTCGCCATATACTTTACGGCCTTTAACAGCGGGGCTGCCGTAGTTTATAGTTACGGTTGAAGCGCCTATTTTTGCACTAACGCTATCGCGCGGGCTTGGTACAGGTTTATCCTGGGCAAAAGTAACGGCTGTAAACAGCATAGCAAATGCAAACAGCATTGCTGCCTTTAAATGAATTGTTTTTTTCATGATGATGGATATAAGATAGTTTATGGCAATAAAGATAGCCGATAAACTTACAACATCTAAAAAAATTATTATGCCGGCCGCAACTCATAAAACTTTCACCCATACAGCGTGTTATATAAGCTGAATTCACATTGCAGTTAGGAATAGACCGAGAGGTTTAAACAATTGTTGTGAGTTTTTGGCCTCTGCCCTTGCGGGCAGGGGTTTTTTTGTGCTTTGCAGCCATAAAATTTAGATACCATTAAAGCTATATTTGTGGCCAGTGATGACCAACAATTACAAACCTTTTTACCTGCTGATATTTGCACTGGCGCTGCTGGTTAGTTTTGCCGGCATCACAACCGATTTTTTTACCGACGACCAGGGCTTGTATGCTGCCATTGCCAAAAGCATGGTGCACCGCAATGACCTGCTGCAGCTTTTTAGCTATAACCGCGACTGGCTGGATAAGCCGCATTTCCCGTTTTGGACTACGGCTGTCAGCTTTAAGTTATTGGGCATTAGTGTTTGGGCATACAGGCTGCCTGCCCTGCTGTTTTTTTTGCTGGGCTTGCTTTATACCTACCTTTTTGCCCGCCGCTTTTACACCAAAGAAATTGCGCTTACCGCGGTTTTAATACTGATGACGGCACAGCACATCCTGCTATCAAACCTGGATGTACGGGCCGAGCCTTACCTGATGGCCTTAATTATCGGCAGCATTTATCATATCAGCCGCTATAGTGATAAAACTGCATTTAAACACCTGCTGCCGGCTGCGCTGCTTACCGCCTGCGCCATCATGACCAAAGGCGTGTTTGTAATTGTAGTGATATACGGCGGCTTGCTGGGCCAGCAGCTATTTCAAAAAAAGTTTTTACACCTGTTTTACGGTAAATGGCTGCTGCTGTATGTGCTCACCTTTATTTTTACCCTGCCGGAGTTTTACGCCCTTTACATTCAGTTTGACCTGCACCCCGAGAAGCTGGTTTTCGACAGACACCAGGTAAGCGGGATCCGCTGGTTTTTGTGGGATAGCCAGTTTGGGCGGTTTGCCAATAACGGCCCTATCAAGCAAAAGGCATCGGGCGATGTTTTCTTTTTTTTACATACCCTGCTGTGGGCGTTTTTGCCCTGGTGCCTGCTGTTTTACTACTCGGTTTATAAAAGCATTAAAAAGATATGGCATAAGGTTGCCCTGCCAGAGTATTATACCTTAAGCGGCGGCTTACTTTTACTGGCATTATTTTCCCTTTCGCGTTTTCAGCTGCCGTTTTATACCAACATCCTGTTCCCGCTGTTTGCCATTATTACGGCGCCATATTGTTTTGTGCAGTTAAGCCGCGCTGGCGAGATCTACAGGCGGGTGGCACTTTGGCTGTTTGTAATAACCTTGCCGATAGTGGTGATCATCATCCACATCTATTTAAAACCGGCATCGCCCCTATTATTTATTACTGATCTGGCCGTGTTTGGCCTGCTTGCGGCATTCATCATCATAAAAATAAAGCAAGCCGGCTACAGGGTATTTTTGTTAACCTGCTGTGCCGTGCTTTTTGCCAATTTCTATTTAAACACGGTGATGTTTCCCACCATTGCATCCTACAACGGGCAGGTAAGCGCGGGTAAATACATTAACCAACCGCAGTTTACAAATGCCCGTATTTATACGCTAAGGCCGTCAAATAACATCTTCCAGTTTTACTGTAACCAACCGGTTGATCTTGTAGCGATAGCCGATTTTGAAAAATTCCCGGCAAACAAGCAGGCAATCTTTTTTGCAAGCCAGGCGTCGCTGGATGAGCTGGCAAGCAACAAAGCCGGTTTCAGGATAATTAAAGCCTTTACTGATTATCCGCAAGAAAACATATTGCCTGCATTTATCAACAGCGCAACACGCAGCAAGGTATTGTCGCGGGTATATCTTATCAGCCGCTAAACAGCCGCGGCTAATTACAACCCGCTAATATTCCTTTAGCTCTTCCCAGTAAACGGTACCCTGGTAAATGCCGTTTTTTATGGCAACCTGGCATTTAATTTTATCCAGCTCGGCTTTCAGCTCTTCGGGAGTATGGGAGGCACTTAACGATGTGTAGTAAATTACATACCCAGTCTTACTGTTTATGAATTTATAGTGTTTGTCAGCAGTATTCATAACGATAATGCTTTTTGATATCATTATAATAATACTATATAACGCAGAATTGTTTTAAAATTACCTCCCGGCAGATTCGGCAGGCAGATTGCCATTTTCTTCGTGGCCTTCCTTCTCTTTTTCTTTAGAAAACTCCAGCTTACCAAACTTATAACTCAGCGTAATACCAAACGAACGGAACGGCAGCTGCCTGATGGTTGACTGGTTAAAGCCCGGCCCCCTGGTAACCGATTCCTGGTTAATATACCGGCTAAAGGCATTGTTGGCCACCAGGCCTATACTTGCCTTTTTATCCCAAAACTGTTTACGCACGGCCATGGTATAAAAAAAGAATTTTGGGCGGTTACCCTGCAACGTACGGGTTGATGAATTATAGTTGCCAAATGCCTCGGCCATAAAATTACCTGCAAACTGGTAGCTGGCATTTAAATTTACACGGTATTGCAAAGCCTTTATAGAATCTATCCCAGGCGCTTTATTGGTACGCTGCACTAAAAACATATTACTGCGCAAATTCAGTTTACTGGTAACCGGCACAGATATAAAAATGTTACCCCCCAAAGATGCCTGAATACCCAGGTTAGCCCGCTGTGTAAGCAGCACGTTGGTGTATTCCTTGCCGTTAATGTCCAGCTCATCATAACGGGCAGCAAATTGTTGTATATCATCCGTATTGTGCCTGTAAAAACTCCCGATATAAAAATTAGCCCCGCTGTTAAACGATCTGTTGTAACCCAACTCAAAGCTGTTACTTTTTTCGGGCTTCAGGTTTGGGTTACCGGTGCTGATGTTGTTTGGGTCGCTGATGTTGTAAAACGGGTTGATCTCGCCGTAATCCGGGCGCTCTATACGGTACGAGTAGCTTAACTTGATACTTTGCGTACCACCAATTTTATGTGATATAACCGCCGACGGCGCAAGCGTATTGTAACCGGGGATGGTAACGCCGCTAAAATCGGTACTGGTGGTGGTATATTCATTACGCAGGCCAAGTTTCACATCTAAAAACTTATTAAATAAGGATGATGAAGTAGAAAGGTAAGCCGCATAAATATTGCGTTTATAATTAAAGGTGTAGCTTTGGTCGGCGTTATTTACATAGTTGCCGCCTAACAAGGTATCGGTAACTGTAGTGTTCTTCAGATCTTCAATTACGGCTTTTGCGCCACCTTCAATCGTAAATGTTTTGGTGATGGGGTGCGTATAATCTATGGATATATTGGTTTCACGGTCGTTACCCGGGTTATTGCCCCTTATACCTGTTGTTTCCCTGGGGTCGTTTAAATAATCCTGTGTCTGCAGGTAATTAGCGGTGTTTTTACTGTTACTGGTGGTAACTAAAAAGTCCAGTTCCTGCCCTTCCTTTTTAAAGTTCTTTTTATAACTCAGGCTCAGATCTGTAGAGTAGGCGCTAAACCTGCTATCAGAATTGCGCAGGCTAATCAAATCTGATAATATGTCGCCTGATGTAAAATCTTTAAGCGTTTGCTGCTGGCTGGTAATGCCGTTGCTATGGTTGCCAAAATGGTCAAACCCTACAGAAGCGGTTAATTCATCCTTTGGCGTAATGCTCCAGTTAAAGTTTAAGCCCGATTGATAGCCGCTGCGCTTGGTATCTGCGCTGCCTTGCTGAAACAGGCGGGTAACATCGCCGTTGCTGCCGGTTGATGTACGGTTGTTGGTGTTTAAAACAGTGGTATTAAGCTGGGCATTCCCGCTAAAAAATGCATTAACCCCAAAGTTTCCCTTCCGCGCATTCAGGTTAAAAGAGCCATTCTCCTGGCGGGTGGCTGCGGTAAGGTTAACACTGCCGTTGATGCCCTGCACCTTGTTATCTTTTAAAATAATGTTGATGATTCCCCCTGTGCCTGCCGCATCATATTTAGCGCCGGGGCTGGTTATCACTTCAATACTTTTTATCTGGCTGCCGGGTATGGCCTGCAGGGCATCGGCAAGGCTTGCGCCAAAAATGCTGCTCGGTTTGCCGTTTATTAAAAACCGGATATTAGCGTTTCCCTGCAACTCTACATTACCATCAATATCAACCGTTACCTGGGGCACTTTTTTTAGCACATCAATGGCGGCACCACTTTGGGCGGTCAGGTCATTCTGGGCGTTGTAAACCATTTTATCAATACGGTTTTCAATAACCGGCGCTTTGGCAACAATTTCTACCCCCTTAAGCTGGTTTTGTACCGGCTGCAGTAAAATAATGCCCAGGGCCATCGTACCCCCATCGGTCACTATAACATGTTCTGCAGTGTAGCGCTTATAGCCCAAAAAGTCAATGGTAAGGCGGTAATCTCCGGCAGGTACGCTACCTATAATAAAGTCGCCCTTAGGGTCGGTGCTGATGCCGTTGAAAGGGCTGGTGCTGCCCTGCTTAAATAACGATACGGTAGCATAGTCTACCGGTTGCCTGGTGCCCGAGTCTGTAACCTTGCCGGTTATTTTACCTTTATCACCGGCCGTTTGTGCGTTACTGTTTAATGCGGCCAGTATCAGAATTATAAAAAAATATCGCATGGAATTACCTCGGTTATGATCAGAACGGCAAAGCTGCCCGAAAACTTTGAATTAACAGAACAGATTTCATAATTGTTACATTTACAGCATGTAACAATTGTGACGGTATAACCGGTAATACGAGTAAAGGTTGTATAGTAGATAGCTAAAATTACGGCGTATTTTATTCGAATGATTTAAATTACTACAAATTAAATTTATTATTACGATATTCGATTTAACAATCATCAAAAGAAATAAATTTCCCAATAGTTAACATCAATGGGTATTTCTATTAAGAATTTGATGAATTTTCACAATAAAACCAATTTTTTAACACGTTATTCTTATCTTCATCGTTTTAACCCTAATATGAAAAAAACGGATTTTGTTTATTCCAGCGAATCAGAGCCGCACCGTATCAGAACCAAAAAGATACTGAAGCAGTTTCCGCAGCTAAGGAATTTAATAGGAAAAAACCCAAAAACCATTTGGGCTATAATTGGCCTGGTGGCATTTCAGGTAGTACTGGCCTGGTTTCTGCGCGATCAGTCTTGGTGGCTGGTATTTGGTGCAGCCTATTTGTTAGGCGCATTTGCAGACCACGCACTGTTTGTAATGATCCACGAGTGTACCCATCAGCTGTTGTTTAAAAACCGCAACGCTAACAGATGGGCATCTATGTTTGCCAACCTGCCGCAAATACTGCCAAGCGCAATCTCTTTCGAAAAATATCATATCAAACACCACTCTTTTCAGGGAATCCATGAGCTGGATGCCGATCTGCCAAACCGTTGGGAGGCAAAGCTGATCAGCAATTCGTTCCTGGGTAAAGCTTTGTGGCTGCTGTTTTTCCCGGTGTTTCAGTTATTCCGCTTGTCGCGCCTGCGCGAGATCCATCCTTTTGACGGCTGGATCCTGACCAACTGGGTGCTGCAGATAGCCTTTACTGTTGTTATTTATCAATTTATGGGATGGCATGCCTTAGCTTTCCTGCTGTTAAGCTTCTCCTTCTCGGTAGGCTTGCACCCACTGGGCGCCCGCTGGATCCAGGAGCATTACTTAACCCACAGTGTTGAGCAGGAAACGTACAGCTATTACGGTAACTTTAATGCGGTTGCTTTTAACGTAGGTTTTCATAACGAGCATCATGATTTTCCTTCTATCCCCTGGAACAGGCTACCGGAGATAAAAAAGACAGCCCCCGAGTATTACGATACCTTATACTACCATACCTCGTGGACCAAGCTGTTCTTCCAGTTTTTGTTTGACAGGGAGATCTCGTTATTTAACCGGATACTGCGTAAAGAGCGTGGTAAAGTGGCTATTACCGATGTATCAAAACCTGATGCTGAAATGAGTTTTGCCAAAGACGGCCAGATGGCCCCGCAAAACGCATAATTGTCAGTTTAAAAGCATAAAAAAACGGCTCATAATAATATGGGCCGTTTTTTGTTTATAGGTAAGTTATGTTTAAAAGTAAGGCTTTAAAAATATTTGTACCCATATTATGCCTGGCATTCATAGCGGCCTATGCCAAGCACCGCTTAATTGATAGTAAGCACCTGCCCGAAAGCCATTTATACTCTAAAGAAATGGATGAAACATCGGGGTTGGCAGCATCGGCTATTAGCCCGGATATTTATTATGCCCATAACGACAGCGGCGACACCAGCCGTTTTTTTGCCATTACTGCCGATGGCAAGCTAAAATCTACCATCTACTTTGGCGGCGACCACATCAGGCCCGTGCGCGATTGCGAAGATATTGCCGTTGGCCCCGGCCCTGTTAAAGGCAAAAGTTATGTTTACATTGGCGATATTGGCGACAACGGCTCATCCAGAAGCTTTATAGTTGTTTATCGCGCCCAGGAAAACAAAAAATGGGCAACAGACAGCCTGATGCATATCCTGCCGGTGCAACTCAACGTAAAATATCCCGACGGCCCTAAAGATGCCGAGGCTATGGCTATAGACCCTATTCAGAAACTGCTTTACATTATTACCAAACGCCGTGATAGTGTTGGCGTATATACAACACCGCTTAATTATAAAGCCAATGATACTGTAACGCTTACGTTTAGGGCCAGGCTGTTTTTTAAAGGCTTAAAACCTTTTAAATGGATAACTGCGGCAGATATATCGCACGATGGGCAACAAATTCTGGTAAAAAGCTACGAGAAGGTTTATTATTGGAAACGGCAGGCAAATGAGCCTGTATGGCAAACCCTTCAACGCAGCCCGCGCGAGCTAACCTACAAACAGGAA
The DNA here is from genome assembly GCF_004378255.1 of Mucilaginibacter phyllosphaerae. GTDB lineage: Bacteria > Bacteroidota > Bacteroidia > Sphingobacteriales > Sphingobacteriaceae > Mucilaginibacter > Mucilaginibacter phyllosphaerae. The sequence goes on along the minus strand of NZ_SNQG01000002.1, from coordinate 298,731 downwards.
AAGCAGGGCGAGGCTATTGCATTTACCCCGGATGGAAAAGGTTACTACACCACCAGCGAGGGTATTTACGCGCCCATATATTACTATCAGACCCCGGGCAATTAAAGCCCTTTGATCAGTTTTTTAAAGTTTACCTTTTCAAAATCAAATTCAAGGGTGCGTTCTGTTTTGCAATTGTTAACTATCATATCGTAACTGGCGGCATGTTCTTTGGCCACAAACAGCCGATACCTGTAATCTAAAGGTAAGGACCTGTCTTCCCAAACGGTTATCCAATTTTTAGGGTCGATAACATAAATAGTGATATTTGAAGACCGTACAAACTGGTAAAACGGCATTGATACCAGGTTATACTTACGATCGGTTTGCTTTTTAAAATCCAGTATCGGCTTTGGGTCGGGCCCATCGGCGTTATAATAGTTAAGCGTGCTATCGGTTAAGTGCCTTATACCTGCATTGCCCCAGTTACAGGGTGCATATAAATAATATTTGCCTTTATATAAATTAAGGGGCAACCAATCATTTGGCAAACCCTCCAGATCATATTTTTTAAGCGGCTTGCGGTTACGGATCTTGAGGACCCTGTAATTTGCCTTGTAAGCGACACTGTCGTTATGGTCATATTTAAAATCGAGTAACGCTTTATAAACCCTGGCATTTCTATCCTTCTCTATATAAACGGCATGGTAAAAATCCTTCCCCTTTTCTTTTACTATAAAAGCTGTATCAGCGGCTGCAGTTGTTTTTGCCGGTACTTTTAAAGCCGGGCCGGCTTTTTTATCGGGGCCTTTACAGGCAGCCAGCAATATCAGCAGGTATATAAGCTTCTTCATTCTTAAATATAGGTGTTTTTTGTTAATTATTTACCTTAACCGTACCGGTGTAATCGTTCAAATAATCGCGCGGGGCCTTGCCTACAATGTTTTTAAACACATAATTAAAATTGGTTATGCTGCTAAAGCCACAACTATAGGCAACATCGGCAATACTGTTTAGATCGCCATTGGCCAGCAGTTTGCAGGCATGGCCCACCCTAACCTTATTTACAAACGCAGTGAATGTAACGCGGGTATGCTTTTTAAAATACCGGCAAAAGGCATTAGGGGTTAAATGTGCCTGGCGGGCCACATCATCTAAAGTTAGTGTGCTGCCATAATTATGCATAATGTAATTATAAACCGATGCAATCCGCATACCCTCGGGGTCGGTCATATGTTGTACAAAATTTGCAGCCGATAGTTGCTGCATATCTTCTAAGGCAGCCATGGCGCCCAGCATCTCTACAAATGTTGCTATTTGCAGCGCACCTGTGCTATGCTGTATCTGTGCAATGTAGCGTATAAATGCGGCACTTAAACTAAGCGGTATTTTAAACCCGGCTTGCCCCTGGTTAAAAAACGATTTTACCAGGCCCATTTCGAGCAGGTTAAACATAGCTGCAAGCTCGCCTGCAGGGTCAAAAAAAACAGTCAGCGCTTCTGAGGTAAGTTGGCTGTTATCCTCAAAGTACTCGGGGCCGCTTTTAAATAAATGCGGCAGGTTTGCCCCCATTATAAAAATATCGCCGGCACTAAACGGGTGCATACTGTTCCCGGCCAGCAAGGTACCTTCTCCCTTTTTTATCCAGGTTATCTGTACCTCGGCATGGCGGTGCAGGTGCGGATAAAAATGCGGCAGCACTTCCTGCTGCACAATAATAGTTTTACCGGGCGGCACAGGAATGGTAAAAGGCAGTACTTTCATTTGGCACTTACTGTTTTATTGAATTATTGATTTATTGACAGACATTCGATTATATATATATATATCATTAATTATAATTAAATTTCTTCAGGATTTTAATCAATAACGCATTAAATCGATAATTAAATACTTTTTTTTGTTTGCGTGGCAACCTTTAGGCAACATCCATCGTGATGTATGCAGATAAGGTAAAATTTAAGGCAAACCGGCAACCCGATATGGGCGAAGAAGAACTACATCAACTGGTAAATGGCTGTTTAAAGGATGACAGGCTGAGTCAAAAGCTGCTGTATAAAGCGTTTTATGGGTTTGCTATGGGCATTTGTTTAAGATATGCTAACAACCGGTACGAGGCTTCGGAGATCATGAACCAGGGATTTTATAAGGTATTTAAAAACCTGGCCAAATTTGATACGGCCAAACCTTTTAAAGCCTGGCTTGGCCGCATTATGGTAAATACTGCCATAGATTATTACCGTGCTAACCTTAAAATTGCCTATACAGAAGAACTCGACAAAGCCGAACACATTAATGATAGCGAACATGCTGATAAAAATTTAGGTTACAACGAATTGCTGAATATGATAAATGAGTTACCCCGCGCCTACCGCACCATTTTTAACTTATTTGCGATTGAGGGTTACACGCATGAAGAGATAGGTAACATGCTTAACATTAGCCCCGGCACTTCAAAATCAAACCTGCATAAGGCACGCGAAAAACTAAAGCTTATGATAGCCGAAAGCAACCGGGTAACAGGCACCGCTAACCGGCAGGCAAATGATAATATCATATCTATAAACCAACACCATACCCCTAACCTGTCCGTATCGTTTATCAATAACGTAACCAAACGATGAAAGAGGAAAAAGAAGATAGTATTGATAAATTGTTTAGCCGCGGCCTTAGCGACCCCGGCGACAATGCATCATACCGTGAGCAGGATTGGGAAGCTATGGAGGCTATGCTTGACAGGGATAAGCCCAAAAGCATCGGGCGCAGTTTAATACCATTACTTTGTGCTGTTGCGGCTATGCTGTTGCTGGTTATTGGCTGGCTATATTTAAAGCCAAACACCATTCCCGGCAACTACACACAACAGGCGGCCAATAAAAAACAGCCGGTAAATAAAACCGCCGGTAAGTATAGCCTGCATGTGCAGCAACCGGCAGTATCTAAAAACAATGCGCTTTCGGTAAATAATAACAATGCGATAAGCGCGGGTAATATAGGCCGTAAAAACAATTCGTTATTCACCGTAACTGCTGCACCGGGCAGCCATATTGTTACAGGTACCCCTGGTTACCTGCCGCAGCATCCGCAAAAAAATAATGTACCCGATACAATTATTACCCCTACAGCCGCAAATACCATAGCTAAAGCAGATACCACCACTACTAATAGTACCACCATGCTGGCCGGTAATACAATAGATACTGCTGGCGTGGCTAAAAAACCTGCCCTGGTATCTGTGGTTGATGATGTTAAACCTGCATATAAAAAGCCCGGCAAGGCAAGTTTCCCGTCAACCGGGTATGCTTTCAGGCCAACGTTTGCATTAAGCTTAATAGCCTCGCCGGATATTAATAGTGTGCAGGGCTTTTCGCAAAACAAGGTGGGCACCAATGCGGGGCTTTTACTAACCGTGGGTGTATCGCGCAGGTTTACTGTTACCACAGGTGCCATATATGCCGACAAACCTTACATGACACCGTTTGCCAATTATGCAACGGCCTACAAGTTTGCTACCAACCCGCAAAGCGTTACTGCAAGCTGCACCGTGCTGGATATCCCCCTAAATATCGGCTACCAGGTTTACAGTAAGGGTGCTAATAAATTCAGCCTGGGCACAGGCCTCTCATCTTACTTTATGCTGCGCGAAAATTACATATACAACTATGCCGGCGGTTACCCGGACGGACCCGCAAGCTACAATATACGTAACCGTAATAAACACCTGTTAGGCGTGCTAAACCTTAACGCCACTTACCAGCGTGCCATAAGTTCAAAATTCGGGCTGGGTGTGCAGCCATATTTTAAACTGCCGCTTACTGGGATAGGCTACGGGCAGGTAAACTTAAAATCGGCAGGGGTTGCCGTAGGCGTATCATGGAATATTAATACAGGAATAAAACCTTAGCAAAAACATGAAATATATAGCAGTAATATTACTTGCCTGGTTCACGGTAAACCAGGCGGGGAAGGGTATCTATGTTTGTAAAAATGCAGCAGTAAGCCTTTATTCAAAGGCACCCATAGAGGATATTGATGCACGATCTGACATAGGCACATCGGTACTGAACATTGCAAACGGCGATGTAGCCTTTAGCGTTCCTATCCGCTCCTTTAAGTTTGATAAGGCCCTGATGCAGGAACATTTTAACGAAAATTATTTAGAGAGCGATAAATACCCGCAGGCCAGTTTTAAGGGTAAGCTTACAGAAAAACCCGACCTTACCAGGAACGGCACCTACCCCGTAACTGCAACCGGCGTATTTGAAGTGCATGGCGTAAAACAAAACCGCAGCATTACAGGCAAACTTATGGTAGCCAATGGCGCCATCAGCCTTACCTCAGAATTTATGGTAGCCTGTAAAGATCATCGGATAGAGATCCCTACCCTGGTATTCCAAAACATTGCAGAGAACATTAAAATTAAGGTTACCGCAGCTTATATCCCCTACAAATAACCATTTATCCCATGATCATGAAAAAATCTGTACTACTGATTGCACTATTATTTTCTGCAGGCCTTTTAAAGGCACAAACCGCCAAAACAGATTCGGCCACGAGCACCGATTCGCTGATGAAAATGCTGAACGTACCCCAGAAAGGCGAACCGGTTATTGCCACCTTTAAGGCTACCCGCCTGATATTATCGCAAACTACCGAAACCGTTAAAAAGAACGAACTCAACTTCTTAGTGATCCATCGTTTTGGCGATATTGGCGGCAGCAACGGCGGCGGTAAAACACTCTGGGGCTTAGATAACTCATCAGACATATACATTGGCTTTGAGTATGGCCTTATCGATAACCTGAACATTGATTTTGGCCGCAGTAAATTTGAACAGCTGCTGGAACTGGGCTTAAAATATAACATACTGCATCAAAAAACGGATGACAGCATGCCTGTAGCCGTTACCCTGATAGGCAAAACGGGGTTTAAGCCATACCATGTAAACACCACTGTTTTTGATTATTACGCCAACCGTTTCTCCTACCTGGCACAGGCGGTATTTGCGCGTAAATTTTCAAGGGCCCTATCGTTACAGGTATCCCCCATGTACCTGATAAATAATGTGCCCTACCCGTTCATAGCCGGTAACGAGAAAAATATTTTTGCGCTGTCGGCTGCCGGGCGGTTAAAGTTCAGCAAGCGAATGGGGCTGGTGTTAGATTATGTGCACCCCTTCTCCAGCTTCAGGAACAACAGCATTAATCCTAAATTTTATAACGGGCTTGGGGTAGGGATAGAGATAGAGACCGGCGGCCACGTTTTCACCATCAACTTTAGCAACGCGCAGGCTATATCAGAGTTTAACTACATCAACGATACCGAATCGAGCTGGGGCAAAGGGCAGTTCCGCCTGGGCTTTACCATCTCCAGGATCTTTGATTTTAACCGGAAACATAAATCTAACTACTAAATACGCTCACAATGGAAAGACAAGAATTTTTAGCCAAATTAGGCATCAGTATGGCAGCGGTTTGCGCCGGCTGCAGCATTATCGGTTGCGGATCTAAGGGCAGCGACCCGGCACCGGGAGATAGCGGCACAAAACCGCCTGTAACAGGCAGCGGCAGCGTATTCACTGCAGACCTGAACAGTGAATTGCAAACGGTGGGCAGTTCTAAAATATCAAACGGTGTCATACTGGTGCGCCTGGCAACAGGTGCGGTAGCAGGCTCGTTTACAGCGGTGCAGGTAGCCTGCACACATGAAGGTACCGGTATTAATTATAACACTAACCAGGGGGTATTCATTTGCCCTAATCATGGCAGCCAGTTTAATACATCCGGGGGCGTATTGCAGGGGCCGGCAACCGCTGCACTTAAAAAATATACGGTAACCGTAACCGGCAGCACCTTAACGGTAACAGCATAGCTGATGATTGAATTATTGATTTAGTGATTTATAAAAAATCACTAAATCAATAATTCGTTAATTAACTATAACGCCCTGCGGCAAACTGGCTGATCCCGGCTGACGGCGTTTCTTCGTTCAGCACCTCATCTATCAGTTTACCGGTTGCGGGTGCAAGGCTTAAACCCATCATGCCGTGCCCGGTGGCAACAGCCAGGTTCTTATATTTATCAGATACACCGATGTAGGGTAAACCATCAGGCGAGCATGGACGGAAACCAAACCAGATATCTTTTTGCTGTGGCAAGGCAGGTGCAAAGCCCGGGAAATACTTAGGGATAGATTCTACAATACCGGCAACCCGGTTCATATTAATTTGCTGGTTTATTTTACCTATCTCCATTGTACCGCCAAAACGGATCTGCCCGCTCATAGGCGTTACAGATACCCTTGCTTCGCAAAGCAGTGAGGGGATGGTCATGCGGCTTTGCGGTTCTTCTACCATAAAAGAATAGCCTTTGCCGGGCATCATCGGTACTTTTAAACCGGATAGCTTAGCTATGGCAGGTGTCCATGCACCCACAGCCAGTACATATTTATCGCCGGTAAAACTTTTATCCTTGCTTATGATCTGCGTTACCTTACCATCCGCATGTTCCATAGCAGTAACCGGTGTATTGCGGTGGATCTTTACCCCCGCTTTTTCTAAATGTTTAACCAGGCCCGGTATCAATTTATTAGGATGCAAATGCGCATCACAGTGATAGTGCACTGCGCCTAACACATCCAGTTCGATATCCGGCTGCAGCTTACGGCATTCATCAGCTGTAAGGTATTGCGCATCTAAACCCAAGTTAGTTGCTTTTTCGGCTGTATGGCGTTCTTCCTCCTCAAATTTCGGCGTTTTAAACAGCATCAGGATACCCTTATCGGCAAAGCCGAAATCAAAATCGGCATCATCCTCTAAATCCTGGTAAAGTTTTTTACTGAGTAAAGAAAGATCGCGCAGGGCACCTGCCGAACGCTCTACATGATGCTTGTTTGCCGCCTTCAGGAATTTAAATCCCCAGCCGATCAGCTCAGGATCTAAAGATGGTTTTACATAAAATGGACTTTTACTATTAAACATCCACCTGATGCCCTGCTCTATCATACCCGGTGCTGCCAGCGGGATAAAGTGGCTGGGTACGATCATCCCGGCATTGCCAAAGGATGCATTGTCGCTCAGGTCGCCCTGTTCCAGTATCTCTACTTCCCATCCAGATTTATTCAGGTAATAGGCCGAAAATAAACCTATGATACCACCACCAATTATTATTGCTTTACTCATACCCCCTGCCCCCCTGAAGGGGGAATTTTTGATTAATTACTTAATTATTTTCTATTTCTACTTTACTTTCTTACCCTACCATTCAGGGAAGGCCGGTGGGGTTTATATCACCTGAAACCCAAACGCATACGGGTCATCCTCATCATCAATCTTGATGGTATTGTAGCCGTAAACTTTTGCCCAGCCCTCTACACCGGGTACCATGGCAGGTTTACCGCCCAGCGTCAGTTCATCTTCTACCGTGCCGATGAACTGGCTGCCGATAATACTTTCGTGGATGAATTTATCGCCTTTCTTCAATTTGCCTTTAGCATGCCATTGCGCCATACGGGCAGATGTACCTGTGCCGCAGGGCGACCTATCTATCGCTTTATCACCATAAAAAACGGCGTTGCGGGCAGTAGCCTCCGGCGATAGGGTTGCGCCTGTCCACAAGATATGCGAACAGCCATTTATAGTAGGGTTTTCGGGATGAACGAAGGTATATTTTTCGTTTATCCGCTGGCGTAACACACGGCTCCAGGAGATCAGCTGATCTGCCGTGTGGTTCTCTAAACCCTTAAAGTTTTCCTGCGGATCTACAATGGCGTAAAAATTACCGCCATAGCTAACATCCACCGTTATCATACCCAGATCCGGGCATTCTACCTCCAGGTTTTCTGCAGCCAGGTAACTTGGTACATTTACCAACTTTACCGATTTAACTTTTTTACCTTCCTGCCGGTAGGTTATCAGCACCAGGCCCGCAGGCGCTTCCATACGTACCACGCCAGGCACCTTTGGGGTTATCAAACCTTCCTCAATAGCAATAGTAATGGTGCCGATGGTACCATGCCCGCACATGGGCAGGCAGCCGCTGGTCTCGATAAAAAGCACGGCCACATCATTCTCCGGGTTATGAGGCGGATACAAAATACTGCCCGACATCATATCATGCCCCCGTGGTTCAAACATCAGCCCCTTGCGGATCCAGTCGTACTCTTTTAAAAAGTGCTGGCGCTTTTCGCTCATGTTGTTCCCCACCAAATTGGGGCCGCCGCCTGCAACCAGCCTTACCGGGTTGCCGCAGGTATGCGCATCTATACAGAAAAATGTTTTATTCATTTGTTTTTTTGGAGTGGAGAGTGGGATAAAGAGGTGCGTAGTCTTACTTTTCGCACTTCGCTCCTCCCTCCCCGCGCTTTCTATTTAGCCATTTCACCATTAACCAACCGCCAGATGTTAAGCGGGTTGCCATCTTTCAATTCATCCGGAAGCAGATCGTTCTCCCAGTTTTGCCAGCATACGGGGCGCACAAAACGTTTGATAGCGCCTGTACCTACCGATGTAAACCGGCTATCGGATGTTGACGGATACGGGCCACCATGCTGTATGGCATTGCCTACCTCTACACCGGTTGGCGGTCCGTTCAATATCACCCTGCCAGATATTTTAGCCAGTTTATTAGTAATATTTTTATACTGTGCCAACTCCTCTTTCTCGGCCATTACAGATGCCGTTAGCTGGCCCTGTAATGAATTTACCACTGCTTCCAATTGCGCTTCATCGTCTGCAACAACCAGCATGGTGTATGGGCCAAAAACCTCTTCTTTAAATTTATCATCAGCTAAAAACGCAGCTGCACTTATTGCTGTAACCAGCGGTATTCCCTGGTTTTCTTTACTTGTATCCAGTTTATCAGATTTGGCAATAACGCTAACTGCTTTATCAGCCAGCATACCGGTTGACAGCTTGTTGAAATTGGCACAGATACCCGGCGTTAACATGGTAGATGAGTCTATAGCTGTTATAGCCGCAGCCAATGCCGCTTTAAACTTATCTAAGCCGGCAGATCTGATAGCCAGCAATAAGCCCGGCTGGGTACAAAACTGGCCAGCATTATTAGTTATAGCCGCGGCTAAATTAGCCAGCTCCTGCGTGCGGTTATCTAAAGCTTTGGGTAGTAACACAATAGGGTTGATGCTGCCCATTTCGGCAAATACCGGGATGGGCTCATCACGCTCCTGCGCCATTTTAACCAATGCCATACCGCCTTTAAACGACCCGGTAAAGGTTACAATTTTGGTATGCGGATGCTTTACCAGGGCTTCGCCAACGGTGTAACCATCATCATATAAAATAGAAAATACGCCTTGGGGCAGGCCGTTTGCTTCGGCTGCTTTTTTAATGGCTTCGGCCACTAAAGCGCTGGTACCCGGGTGTGCCGGATGCGCCTTAACTATTACCGGGCAGCCTGCTGCCAGGGCAGAACAGGTATCGCCACCGGCTACAGAAAATGCCAAAGGGAAATTACTTGCACCAAATACTACCGCCGGCCCAACAGGCACCATCATTTTGCGGATATCTGCACGCGGCAAAGGCTGGCGATCTGGTATGGCGGTGTCTATCACAGCCTCTACCCAGCTACCTTCCTCAATAAAGCCGGCATACATGTTCAGCTGGCCGGTTGTACGGCCGCGTTCGCCCAGTAAACGGGCGGCAGGCAGGCCGCTTTCGGCCATGGCCTGCTCTATCAGGGCATCGCCTATATTATTTATTTCGGCAGCAATACTGCGTAAAAAAGCCGCCTTTGTTTTAGGGTCGGTAAGGCTGTAGGTTTCAAATGCTTCAGCCGCTAATTGCATCGCTTTATCAGCATCAGCTGTGCTGGCAGCATTAAATTCGGTTTTGATCTCGGCACCTGTTGCAGGGTTTACCGCATGGAATGCCTTGCCGCCTTTGCTGTATTGATAACCAATTAAATTCCTTGTTTCCATCGTGTTTTTTTTGTTGCCAAAGGCCTGCAAATGCATTAACTGTTTAGCTATTCATCGGCAAGCCTTAAGTACAACGTATATAATATATGTTTAGCTTACGCCGGTTACATCAACTTCGGCTTCTACACCCCAGGTACCTGCAGGTAATTCCGGGCGGTTTTTTACAGCGTGGTTAATAATACCTAAAACCCTGTCGCGCTCATCGCCGGTAATCTTCATTCTTGGTAAACGCACGGTTTCGGTACCCAGGCCGGTAACAGATTCGGCCAGTTTAATATATTGTACCAGTTTTGGGTGGATATCCAGCTCCAGCACGGGTAAAAACCAACGGTAAATAGCCAATGCCTCTTGCATACGGCCTGCTTTTGCCAAACGGAAAATAGATACCGTTTCGCGCGGAAAAGCATCAACCAAACCAGCCACCCAACCGTGGGCGCCCATAAATAAGCTTTCTAAAGCCAGGGTATCCACACCGCAAAGTATGGCAAACCTGTCGCCAAAGCGGTTGATCATACGGGTTACGTTGCTTACATCACGGGTAGACTCTTTTACCGCCTGGATATTCTTGTACTGAGAAAGTTCCTCAAACATATCCAGGGTAACTTCAATTTTATAATCGTAAGGGTTATTATAGATCATGATAGGCAATTCGGTGCTTTTGGCAACGGCTGCAAAGTATGCTATGGTTTCTTCTACATCTGCCAGGTAACGTAAAGGCGGCAGCATCATTAAACCATCGGCACCATATTTTAAGGCATTTTCGGCACAAAGCAATGCGGCTTTGGTGGTTTGCTCGGCAATATTCAATATTACATAGGCACGTTTAGCAACCACCTCTACGGTGTGTTGTAATAATGCTATCTTCTCACTATCGCTCAATACGCTTGCTTCGCCCAGCGAGCCGCCAATGATAATTCCGCTTGCGCCGGCTTCTAACTGTGCTTCGATATTTTTATCGAACGCATCAAAATCAAACTCGTCATTCTCTGTAAACTTGGTTGTTACTGCCGGGAATACCCCGTTCCAATTTATGCTCATAATATTAGCCCCCTCTAAATCTCCCCCGTTAGGGGAGACTTGTTTTTTTAATTGTTAATATGTTAATTTATTTCTCTGTGATTTTTAAGTCCTCTCCTTTTGGGGGAGTTGGGTGGGCCAACTTACTTAGTCAGCAACTCTACATACTTTACCTGCTGCGGAAACCACACCGTCATTTCGCCTTTGCCTCGATTTGCCCACGAATAGTATGGGATAGCCGTTAGCGTTTTGTTTTGGGTGCTGATGCTTAACCCGCTACTATCAACCTGTACCGCTTTTACATCGCCGGTTAAAACAGTTACACCATTTAACAGCTCGGGTTTGTAAGCGGTGGTAAAAATTGTGTTTTGCGGGATGATGATATTTGCCGCTTTACCGTCATTATCTTTCCATTCGGCGCAGTACATAACCGGGCCCCGCTGCAGGGCAACCTTATTGTTATCCTCGGCCAGTTTTTCGTTAGCCACCACACGCTGCACATCCATCGGCAGGTTCATTTCTACCTTATCGCCCTTTTTCCATTTTTTGCTGATAACTGCATAGCCGTTCTGAATTATATAGTCAACCGCTTTGCCGTTCACTTTTATTTCTACTTTTTTGTTCTGTGCGGTTTGGTAGCTGTATAAGTCTGAAGGTACCGCCTGGTTTTGCGCCCAGCCCGGTATGCGCAATTTCAAATTCATATCCATACTGCCTGCCGGGTTAACAGTAAATTGCAGCCCGCCATCCCAGGGATAATTATTTTGCTGAGTTATTTGCAGGCCCTTGTTATTTACCTTAAGGTTACCTGTACCGCTGATGAATAGGTTTACAAAAACATCATTACCATTTTGGGCGTAAATATAGCCGGGGATGGAAGGCATCAGCCTAACTACATTGGTAGGGCAGCAAGAACAGGTGAACCAGCCGGCGCGCTCGCGCTCGATATCCGGGTGATTAAACCCATCCTGGATCTGCATAGCATTGGTATAAAAAAACGATTTACCATCCAGCCCAACGCCCGATATCAGGCCGTTATAAAGCGTTTTCTCCAGCACATCAATATATTTAGATTCGCCATGGAGCAAAAACATACGCTCGTTCCAAAACACGTTGCCAATGGCTGCGCAGGTTTCATTATAAGCCGTAGCGTTTGGCAATTCATAGTTAGCGCCGAAACGCTCGCCATCGCCAACGGCACCAATGCTGCCCTGCACATACATTTTTTTGCCCACCATGTTGTTCCAGATCTTATCAATAGCGGTAAGGAATTCCTTATCACCGGTAAGGGCTGCCACATCTGCCATGCCCGAGTACAGGTACATGGCACGCACGGCGTGGCCTTCGGCTTCGTCCTGGTCTACTACAGGTTTATCATCCTGCCAGTAAACGCCATTTTCGTAGGGGTTTTTGCTTTTTTTATTATATTCTTTATGTCCGCGTTCTTCAATAAAAAACTTGGCCAGGGCCAGGTATTCTTTTTTACCCGTAACGCGGTACATTTTTACCAGGCCCATCTCTACCACCTCGTGGCCCGGCGCTACGTGCCTTTTACCAGGGCCAAAAGTGCGTACTAACAGATCGGCATTTTTGATGGCGATGTTTAAGAAATTACGTTTACCGGTTGCCATAAAATGCGCAACGGCACCTTCATACATGTGGCCTGCATTATAAAGCTCGTGGCTGTTTTCCTGCTCTTTTACCCAACGCTCGGTACCCAGCCAGTCGCCTACATGCAGTGGGTCTATCGTACGGGCGGTGTATAAATAACCATCGGCTTCCTGTGCTTTACCTACAATAGTTATCATCGAATCTACATAAGCATCCAGTTTCTTATCAGGATGCAGGGCGAGCGAATAAGATGCCCCTTCTATGGTTTTGTAAATATCGGTATCATCAAAAGGGTAGGTGGTGCAGAATTTACCTTTACGCTCTGCAGCCATCTGAAAGTTTTTTACCCTGCCGGTACTTTCACACCGGGCAAATGATGCCGGAATGGTTACGGTACGGTTGGTCTCTATGCGCGACGTCCAGAAATGATCTGTCAGCTTTACATTGGTAAAGGCCACGGGCTGTATAGGGTAATCCTGCTTTTGTGCTAAAGCAAAAAAACTGCAAAAAATAAAAAGGATCAAACAAAGCTTTCTCATGGCTGCACCTGTTGATGATGGTTAAATCAAAAGTACAAGATAATCATCTCTGTTTAAATTGATTTTTTACCTGATATTGCCCATATTTTACCATAATAAATCAAACAACATAACGCAACATGGTAAAATATCATAAGATAAGTTGAGTAACGGATACTGATTTGCCTTTTTAATGGCAAAAAAGCAGGTTGAGCCTCGCTGCTATTTTAATTACTTAAATTTTTCTGTTAACATCATATTGCTGATTAATTTACATAATAACCCTATATTAGGACTATAAATTAATACTTATTATGAAAAGAAAGATCTTTAGTACAGCCCTGTTATCCTGCTGCTTTATGATATGCCTTGCAGCCGCAGTTTTTGCCGACCTTAACGGAAAATGGACCGGTAATTTAACCATGAGCGACGGAAATACCTTCCCGGTTACTTATGATTTTAAGGTTGATGGCGAAAAATTGACCGGCACGGCCCAGTCGCCGCAGGGTGATGTAAACATCGAAGATGGTAAAATTAAAGGTGACGACTTTACTTTTAACGTAAATGTTAACGGCCTTGATGTACCGCACAAAGGCAAAGTTTACCCGGATTCGGTTTCGATGAACTTAAGCATCAGTGGAGACCCTGCGCATTTCACTTTAAAAAGAGTTAAATAACATAATCTGCCTGCCCGTTAAATATTTTACAGCCCTGCCAACCCGGTGGGGCTTTTTTGCGTTATGTAAATAACAGGCTTGTTAAATGCTTTACAACGCTTACCTTTGCGCCAAATGTTACAACGTTTAACCGCATACTTATTAATTGTATCCGTAGTATCGGCCAATTTCTCGCGTTTTTTTGTTTACGCGGGTTTTGAGCTGAACAAAGGCTACATTGCAGCTAAACTTTGCGAGAACCGTAATAAACCGCAACTGCACTGTAACGGCAAGTGCTACTTTATGAAAAAAGTAAAACAAGCCGAAGAAAAACAAAACACCGACGACAGGCAGGCACAAAAAAACCTTTTCCAGGAGGCTAATTGTAATCAGCCCGCAACGGTTAAGTTTTACGCGGTACTATTATCGGTCACTAAAGTTCCTAATTACCGTATCCAACTGCCGCAACAAATGGCAACCATTTTTCAGCCGCCCCGGCTGGCATAAAAACGCCCAATAATTCATCTAATACAGTATTGATACCGGCTTAACGGCCCTTATCTGCTATGCTTTGGCATAAGCTGTAATTTATTTATACCCGCAATTTTTACTGCAGGTACCCTTACACGTTTTTATGAAATTACATTCACTATTATATTACATGATATTACTTTGCCTTACCCCTGCCCTTTGTCTTGGCCAGGGTAATCTGCAAGGCACTGTTACTGATGCACGCACGCACGAGGCTATCCCCGGCGTAATGATAAGCAACCCCAACACAGGCAAACTGCTTACTACTACTAATGCCAAGGGTAAATTCACATTAGCCAGCGATACTCTTAAAACGCTGCGCTTTGCCATGATAGGGTTTAACGATAAGCTTTATACCGTAACCGGCAAAGCATCCATCGAAATAAACCTGGAACCCTCTACCATTGATCTGCAGCAGGTGGTAGTAACTGCCAGCCGCGAGCGCCAGGCCAGGCAGGATGCGCCCATCGCTATCAGTAAAATAAATGCTACACAGATACACGATACCAAAGCAACGGCACTTTACCAATTACTAAACAAGGTAACCGGTGTTTACATGGTAGATTTGGGGAACGAACAGCATACCATGGCCATTCGCCAGCCCATAACTTACAATGCGTTATATCTATATATGGAAGATGGCCTGCCTATACGCCCTACCGGCATCTTTAACCATAACTCACTTTACGAGATCAACATGAGCGGTGTGCGCGATATTGAGGTAATTAAAGGCCCTGCATCATCCCTTTATGGCAGTAACGCTATTGGCGGCGCCATTAACTTTATTACACAGGGCCCGCCCGCCGGCTATGCAGGCAATGTATCTGTACAGGGCGATAACTACCATTACCGCAGGGTTGATGCCGATGGTGGCTTTACAGCAGGTAAGTTTGGCCTTTATGTTGGCGGCTACATAGCCAAACAGCGCGACGGATGGCAGGACTATACCGACTTTGACAAATACTCGGGCAATTTTAAAACCACTTATGATTTTGATGCATCCACCCGTTTAACCACATCAGTAGCCTATAATTATTTAAACACCCAAACTCCGGGCAGTTTGGATAGCGCTAAATTTTACAGTCGCACTTACGGGGCCAACCAGCGTTTTACTTACCGTAAAGTGAAAGCCTTTAGGGCCAACACCAAACTGGAGCACGCCTGGGGCAACAAAAGCAGCACCTTCCTGACTTTGTTTTACCGTAATAACTCTACCGCGCAATTACCCAGTTACTTTATCTCTGATGTGAGGGATAACGCGGGTAATTACCTAAGCTCTAACGGGCAGGAGAACGACCAGAGTTTTCATAGCCTGGGTTTACTGGCACAACACAGGCAGGATATAGATTTTCTGCACTCGCGGTTAATTGTAGGCGCTTATGTAGATAACAGCCCCAGCAGTTATTACGCCAAGTTT
The DNA here is from genome assembly GCF_004378255.1 of Mucilaginibacter phyllosphaerae. Taxonomy (GTDB): domain Bacteria; phylum Bacteroidota; class Bacteroidia; order Sphingobacteriales; family Sphingobacteriaceae; genus Mucilaginibacter; species Mucilaginibacter phyllosphaerae. The sequence goes on along the minus strand of NZ_SNQG01000002.1, from coordinate 283,066 downwards.
TTGAATATACAAAAGGATGTAGCTAACAACTATTACACCGGCTATACAGCTACAGGTAACTACATTGATAACTATCGTATTAAGCTGTTTAATACCGCGGCCTATGCCCAGTACGAATTAAAACCTGCCGAGCCCTTACGCATTGTGATGGGCTTACGTTACGATCGGATCCATTATAACTTTAATAATGGCATAACCGCAGGCAGCAAATACAAACAGCAGGAAACTAACGATTTTAACATCGTGGCGCCTAAACTGGGGCTTACCTATAACTTTGGCAACAACAAAGGTTTATACGCCAACTACAGCGTAGGTTTCCAACCACCGGAAACCGGCGACCTGTATAGTGCCCGCCAGTTAACCCCGTTAAAACAGGCTACCTTTAATAACTACGAAGCTGGCGGCTGGTTCACAGCATTCAACAAAAAAATGTATGTAGAAGTAACCCTGTATGATCTGGAAGGCCGTAACGAGATCATCAGCCAGCTATTGCCTGATAACACTACCCAAAACCAAAACGCCGGTGCAACCCGCCACCGTGGTGTAGAGTATTCGGTAGCCTATGCGCCGGTTAAGGAATTAAGCTTTAGGTTTAGCGGTACTAATGCTAAACATACTTATGTAGATTATAACGAAGTAAGCACCAACTACAGCACCGGTACCAATACGGTTACGGTTTACAACGGCAACCGCATGAACAACGCCCCAAGCTGGATAGCCAACTCCGAGATCACTTACAAACCGGCTTATATAGATGGTTTCAGGATAGCGGGCGAGTGGCAGCATATTAATAAATATTTTACCAATCCGGCTAATACCAAAACCTATTCGGGTTACGATATTTTTAATGTGCGCACAGGCTTTGATGTAAAAAGCGGGCCGCTTAAAGGGGCGGGTATCTGGTTCAACGTTATTAACGTTACCAATAAGCTTTATGCTACAACTGTAACCAGCAACCAGTATGGCGATACTTACAACGCCGCACCACCGCGCGTTTACACCTTGGGCATTAGCTATTCATTTGCAAAACACTAATATGGCAACAGCAAAACAAAACTTTTATAAATGGCATAGGATATTGGGCTTAACAGCCCTTATCCCTGTGATGATGTGGACTTTGAGCGGCCTTTCGCACCCGTTCATGTCCAATTGGTTCAGGCCAACTATTGCAAGGGAAACATATAAGCCCGGGCAGCTATTTTTAAAACCAACGCTATCTATTCAGCAGGTGCTGGATAAAAATGCCATAACAGCATTTATTAATTTTGGATTGATAGGCTTTAATAATAAGCCCTACTACCAGGTACTGGATAAAGATAGCACCCGCAATTACTATTCGGCAAATACAGGCGAAGTATTAAAAGATGGCGATAAACTGTATGCCACCTACCTGGCGCGGTACTTTACGCAGGATAGTACATCTAAAATAAAAAGCATCACCTTGCAAAAAACTTTTGATGCGCACTACCAGCCCATTAACCACCTGTTGCCCGTTTGGAAGATAGCTTTTGACCGGGCAGATGGTATGGATGTGTATGTAGAAACGGCACAAAGCCGCATGGGTACATTTAACAACAATATCCGCAAGGCCATGCTTACTGTTTTTGAGCAACTACACACCTGGGATTTTCTGGAAGCCATAGGCGGCGAGCAATTCCGTCTGGTAGTGTTGCTGATTATTGTAGGCATTATGTCCTTATCGCTGGGAAGTGGTTTGACTGTTTATGGTTTTTTCTGGAAAAAGTTTAAAACCATTAGCAATAACCGTAAGGCAACAAAAAAAACGGATACCCGCTTTGTGCACCGCTTCCACAGGCAACTGGGGCTCATTGTGTCTTTTGTGATGCTAACGTTTATTATCAGCGGGGCATTCCACCTTATAATTAAGCTCTGTAACAAACCCATCGAAAAACAGTACAGTCAGCTTATCGAACGTACCAACCTATCCCATTCTAACTTGCAATTACCTGTGGATAGCTTAAAAAGTATTGGATTAGTAAATTATGCCGATAGCACATATTACCAGGTAAGCAATTTTAATAAGGATGTAAGTTATTTCAACACCGTAAGCGGCCGGCAGCTTGCAAATGGTGATAAACTTTATGCTGCTTATTTAAGTAGTTTTTATTATACAACTAATTCGCCCGAACAAGTTTATGGTAAAACCGAGGTTAGCCAGATCCGCCAGTTTGATAACGAATATGGCTTTATTAATAAGCGCCTGCCTGTACAAAAGATAGCCTACCCTAATGGCGAAAACTGGTATATAGAAACCACCACATCGCAGCTGGCCACAAAAGTTGCCGGCATAGATCGCGCCGAAGGGCTTTCTTTTATATTTTTACATAAATATTTCGGCATGAGCTGGGCCGGCAAAAACATCCGCGACGTGGTAAGCATGCTTGCCGCGCTGGGTGTGTTTGTGGTATCAGTGTTCGGCTTTATCGCTTTTATTAAAAACAAATAATCAACATGAAAAAAGCATTGATCATATTATCATTCGCGGGCCTGCTGTCAGGGGCCGCTGCTTGTAATACCGCCCCTAAAACAGAAACCAAAGAAGCCGCTAAACCAAAAGGTAAATACTATTGCACCATGCACCCGGAGGTTACATCAGATAAGCCCGGCACGTGCAGCAAATGCGGTATGGACCTGGTGGAGCGGGACGAGGTAAAAAAATAAACGTCCGCGTTTTTGATCCGGCCAATTACTTAAGCAATAAATTGACTCTTTACTTACAGCTATTGGCAAGCAATAGCTGTAAGTTTGTAAAAATTAAAAGCAATGAAGATCGAGATCTGGAGCGATGTAATGTGCCCGTTTTGCTACATTGGCAAACGCCGTTTTGAGGATGCCCTGCAGCAATTTGCCCATAAGGATGTAGTGGAAATAGAATGGAAGAGCTTTCAGCTTAACCCAGGCATGGTTACCGACCCGTCTGCCAACATCAATCAATACCTGGCCGATGCCAAAGGCTGGACGCTGGATTATGCCCGGCAAATGAACAATCACGTTACCGAAATGGCGGCCGAGGTGGGGCTAACCTACCATATGGATAACGCTGTTGTAGCCAATAGTTTTAAAGCCCACCGTTTTACTCATCTGGCTAAAAAGCATAACCTGGGCGATGCAGCAGAAGAAGCCCTGTTTAAAGCTTACTTTACCGATAGTAAAAATGTAGATGATACCCACACCCTGGTTGAACTGGGCGAAGCCATTGGCCTAAATGCAGAAGAGACCAGGCAGGTATTGGATACTGATGCTTATGCAGACGATGTAAAACATGATATTGCAGAAGCACAATATTTAGGGATACAAGGCGTACCATTTTTTGTGGTGAACGGTAAATATGGGGTATCCGGGGCGCAGGCCGTACCGGTATTTACTCAAACGCTGCAAACCGCTTACAGCGAATGGAAGGAAGAAAAAAGCACCCCCCAACTAAACGTTATTGAAGGCCCGGCCTGCACACCCGATAGCAATTGCTAATTTAAAGGCAACTTTTAAATATTAGCCAACCTAATACAGGTTTAGGCCGTATAAAACGTAAATTTTATACCCCGATGAATACCGTAGGCCTTATGAATAAATGCTACTCAAAACTTGTTGTGATCATATTTCTTGCCATTGCGGTAACAGGCTGTAAGATCGATCCGCCGCTTAACCCGGACGGGACACCGCTTACCCCGGGCAGTACCAGCGGAAGCTCCGGCACCAGTATCAGCTATACTTTAGATGGTAAAACAACAAAATTTACTATCGGCTTTTTTCAGGTAATTTCCGCATCGATAATCCCGCCAAACGGCAGTGTACAGATAGGCGGTGGTTTAGACCCTGCCACGTCCTTTTCACTAATTGCCGCAACTTCGGCTACAGGCACCTTCAATGCCGATATCATTACAATAGGTAAAAACCTTTTGGGTGAAGGCAAAGTTACCTTTACAGAGATTAAAACAACTGATAATACCGGCTTAAAAGGAACCGTAAAAGGAACTTTTACAGGTAAAGTAAAAGATTTAACCGATTTTACCGAAAAAGAAATTTCGGGATCATTCAGTATTAACATGTAAACAAACTGTTTATTGATATATTGTTTATTAGTATTAATTTTAATAATTAATATTTAGATAGTACTTTTGCATCTTAGTGTAATAAATACACTAAGATTTGACATTACTTTGAAAGCAATTACCCCAACCTACAATTTTCCACGAACCACGCTGCGCATAGCAGTTGGTGTAATGTTTTTTATGACCGGCTTGTGCTTTGCCAGCTGGGCATCGCGCATTGCCACCATTCAGCAAAACCTTAACTTAAGCGATGCTGCGCTTGGTGGTGTGCTATTTGCCTTACCGGTTGGCTTAATGTGCTCGCTTCCTTTTTCGGGTTGGATAATTACCCGCATTGGCAGCCGCAACCTGCTCATTGCCGCCCTTACAGTATATGCGGTATCCCTGCTCTCGCTTGGTATCGCACAAAATACCATTCAATTAATTGCCTGTTTACTGGTGTTCGGGTTTTCCAGCAACGCGGTAAACATATCTGTAAATACCCAGGCCATTGCCGCCGAAGAGCTTTATCAGCGCCCAATCCTTGCTTCATTCCATGGGTTATGGAGCCTGGCCGGTTTTACCGGTGCGGCTATTGGTACGTTTATGATAGGCAACCACGTTATCCCGTTTAAGCATTTCAGCCTCATCATGGCTATTGTTATTGTAACGGTTATATTTACCACGCGCTACTTAAAAAACGATAAGCCGGCCAGCACAGGCCCCGTTTTTGTAATGCCCGATAACTCCCTCATCAAGCTTGGCCTTATTGCCTTCTGCTCGATGATATGCGAAGGCGCCATGTTTGACTGGAGCGTTATTTACTTTAAAAAGATTATACTGGCGCAAAATGCCCTAATGGGCGCCGGCTATACTGCATTTATGTTCACCATGGCTACCGGCCGCTTTATAGCAGATAAGTTTTCGCACCGCTTTGGCTTAAAACGCACCTTACAAATAAGCGGTATGCTTACTGCAACAGGGTTAATTATTGCGGTTGCATTCCCCTACTTATATACAGCAATTTTTGGCTTTTTACTGGTAGGTTTTGGGGTATCATCGGTAGTGCCGCTGGTTTACAGTGCAGCAGGCAAATCTACCACCATGTCGCCCGGTGTGGCTATAGCAGCGGTATCTACCATTGCGTTTATGGGCTTTTTAGTAGGCCCCCCGGTTATTGGCTTTATAGCAGGTATAGCTTCGTTAAAGGCCTCTTTTATGCTGATAGCCGCAATGGGCATCTGCGTAACAGTGTTTTCTACCAAGGCAAAAATTTAGTTATTCCTTGTTCAGATCGGCGGCGTTTGGGTTAAGCACATACTCAAAATTTTCGTAGCCGTTATGAAAGATGAACTTCAACCGTTCGTGGGGCAGGCTGATATCCAAAGAGATAGCCCCCAGGGTGGCGGGCAGGTTATCCCTTATCAATTTCAAATCGGTTACATGGGGCATATCTATATGGATATCATCGCCATGTGCTTCTATCTTCCAATCCTTAAGGCCGGCCCCCTGTAATACATCCAACCACTTTTGCTGATAAGCATTCATAATATATTTGTTTGGATAGGTAGAACAGGCGGCCCGGTATTAAGTTTTATTTCAGCGGGGTATAGCTGCTTATTTTTGTGATGACATGTACCGGCCATACACGGCTAAGGGCGCCAATCTGTTACCAAAAATCGTCCTCGGATCACCAAAAAACGACCTGAAATCACCCTCGCTTACCTGGCCGGGGTAGGGTACATAATAATGGTCGGGCCGGCCGTTGCGCCAGGCCATTACGTAGGATGTTTTATGCCTGGCAAGCGTTGGCAGCAAAACTTTGGTCCACCAGTCGGCCTGCGGGATCTGCTCGTACCCGGTTTCGGGCAGGCAGGCAAGCTTATGGGTTTTGGCAGCAACCACATCTAAAATACCCAGGCGCATATCCAGCTTGGCCTGGTAATCGGGCACGCTTTTATAGCAGTAATTATCAAAGCCTATAAAATCGGCATAAGCATCACCGGGGTAGCGCAGCATAAAATCGGCCTCGCTGTTAAAATCAGCCACCGAAAATACAATCAGCAGGTTGTGCAGCTTTTTAGTGTTGCGCATATAATCAACCGTAAAACGCCAAAGCTGTATAAACTCTTCGGGGGTGCTGGTATTGGCGCACCACCAAAACCAGTTACCGGTAAGCTCATGAAACGGGCGGAAGAGTATCGGGATCTGCTCGCCATTTTCACCTTTCAGGCCGGCCATATAATCGGCCCCTTTTTCCAGCCATTTTACATACACCTCATGATAGGCGCCGCCCGGTAATAACTCTTTAACACTGCGGTTGGTAGTATCCCAGGCGGTTTTACCGTTTGTTGGGTTATCCATATGCCAGCAAAAAGTATTGATACCACCACGATCGTAAGCCTCGCGCACCAGCTTTTTTTGCAGTTTGAACGGGATGCCGTTGATATCATTAGCGCTGTCGTGCTCTATCTTGGCCAGGTCCCAACCATACATAGCCGGGTAGGAACCGGTAACGCTTTTCACGTCCGACCGGTTGGGCTCGTAACACCAGCCCACCCCGTAGGCGGTATCATCATGGTGGCCAAAAATAGCGCCTGCCCCAACCAAACGCTGCATACTGTAAAACAGCTGTTTGGTTTCATAAGTGGCCTGCCTGTCGCAAGGATTATACAATTGTGCCATAACCGGGATACCGCAAGTTAACAGAATTGCAGTAACAGCGTACCGAAAAATATTTTTCATATATATAGCCTGTTATAATTTAGTAAGTTTCAGCATCACCACATCGTGCGACGGAAGATCCTGTTTAAACGCAGCCTTTGTGGTACCTACGTTCTTTTTAAGCCAAAGATCGCGCAGGGCATATTTATTTTCGGCGAACTTGATGCTGCTACCCGCCTCTGCATTGGTTATATCCAGGTCGCTCCATTTAATATTTATTTTTTGCACTGATGACGACCTGTTTAAAAAGCATAAAGCAAGCTGATTGTTTTTAAGCGGCTTAACCCACAGCTGCACGCTATCGGCTAATTTTACGGGATAAGCTGCAATGCCCAGCTCGTCCTGATCTATATCGATAACTTCTTTATTGGTTAGGATAGCTTGGGTTTGAGCAGACATCTTACGCAGATCGTTCCCGGCGGCAAGCGGGGCTGCCAGCATGCACCAAAGCGAAAAATGGGCCTTATCTTCGGCGTAGCTCATACCGTTGCCAACCTCCAGCATATCCGGGTCGTTCCAGTGGTTTGGGCCGTTATACTTGCGGATGGCGGGCTGCTTATCTAAAATAGTAAGCACACTTAGCGCGCTCCAGGTGCCCATGTGCTTATCAGCAGTAAAATTAGCCGTAATATCGCCGGTAGTGCGGTATTGTTCGCCTACGCCTTTGGCCCAAAGCCAGGGCTGGTGGTTACCCCATTCGCAAAGGCTGAACAATATGGGCCGGCCGGTTTCCTTTAAAGCCGAGCTCATGGTAATATATGCCTCCCTTGCGTTCAAGCTATCGGTATTGCACCAATCATACTTCAAAAAATCAACACCCCATGATGCGTATAATCTGGCATCCTGGTATTCGTGCCCGCGTGTACCGGGATAGCCTGCACAGGTTTTATTACCTGCGCAGTTATAGATCCCGAATTTTAAGCCTTTGCTGTGCACATAGTCGGCAAAGGCTTTCATCCCGTTAGGGAATTTTTTCGGGTCGGCCACTAAATTACCGTTGCTGTCGCGCTCCATGGTCATCCAGCCATCATCCAAAACAAAATAACGGTAGCCCGCATCGCGCATGCCCGATGATACATACGCATCAACCATCCCCTTTAACAGGGGTTCATCAATCCGTGTCTGGAAGGTGTTCCAGGTATTCCACCCCATAGGCGGGGTTGGCGCCAGGTTACCTGTTACCAGCTTTACTTTTTCTACAGTAACCGGCGCGGCGCCATCCGGCGTTTGTGCCGATGCCTTGCTGCCAAACCATACCAGTGTTGTAACAGCTAAACAACTATTTATAATAAATCGTGCTTTCATATGCTTAATTATTTTCCTTCTGCCACTAAAAACAGGCTTCCGTAGGCGGGTACATTAACAATAATACCGCCGGCTATAGCCGCGCTGTTGGCCGCTATAGTTTTAAAGTTTGAAGGCCCGCCGGATACGCCTGCCGGGCCGGTACCATTCACATATACTTTACGCGAAAAAGTTGCATTATCTGTACCGCCCTTTAATTCATAGTAATAATACTTGCTGCCTGCCGCAAAGTTTTTAATATTAACCGTAACTACCTTATCAGTACTGCCTTTGTTTACCAATACAACCCCGGCCTGGCCAGATTGATAGGACGAGCCATAGCTGATAATATCTGTACTGCCCGTTACGGTTGAGTTAACCATCCTGTCGCCAAAATATTTCTGAAAAAAATACATGTAGTAAAACGCAGGCCTTGCATTCCAGGCGGGTGCGCCGGGTTCGGGGTTGCTGGTGTTCATACTGTTGTTAAACATCCCGTGGTCGTCCCCATTATCCCAGCCGTTTGCCAGGTCCCAGCGGGCGGCCATGCTGTACTGGTTTTTTAATAATTCGCCCAGCACCATTACGGCATGCACCCCGGCAATGTTTGATACCATTTGCTTGGAGCCTGTAGCAAATATATTCCATTCATCAAGCGCTACCGGTTTTTGCGGCACCCCTGCATTCTGGATAGACGTTTTTACCCATGCCATCATATTGGCCGTAACCTTTGCCGGTGTTGCCAAGATCACCTCGGGCGATGAATTTTGCTGAAAAGGGGTGTAATAATTATGCACCACATAAAAATCGGGCGAGCTGCCGCTTTCTTTCATGGCATTGGCATTCCAGTTCTGGATAATTACCGATGCGTTGTTCTTCTCCTCATCTTCGGTAGTAACCATGCCTATTTTTATACCGGTATTCCCTACCTCGGTGGCGGCTTTCCGCATCGAATCGGCAAATATTTTAAAATGTGCGCCGTACAGGCTGCCGGTTAATGTTGCAGGCTGCCTATCCTGGTTAGCCGCCGGGTCTATCCGGTAACCGGCTTCCCAATTGCCATAGTTTTCGTTACCAATTTCCCAATATTTGGTGCGGCCGTTATCGTACCGCACCCAGTCGGCTGCCAAATGTGCAGCCGTTTCGGCAGGTTTGCTGCCCGTGCCATAGCGTGCATAACCATAGTTAACCGTAATTAACCCGGTGCTGTTGGTTTGCTGTAAAACTTTATAATAATTATCTAAGGTGAATGTCCAGTTGGCGGTATTATTACCATACCAGTAGTTGGCATCGCCGGCAACGCCGCCGCTGTTAAGCAATTTTGCAGGTGCATCATCGGGGGCTTTATTGCTGCCTTTCCAAAAATAAACATCAGATAAGCTCCCCCCCGGGAAACGCAGGATATTAGGCGCCAGATCTGTGATCTGCTGCATCAGCACCGGCTGATCTACATACTGGCTCATAAACGGGTTGGTATTGTTGCCATACAGGTTTTTTGATACCTTGCTTATTACCTGGCTTACATCTACCGTGGCAGATATATTGCCTGCTGCGGGTTTAGCCACTGTTGCTGCCGACGGCGCCGTAAAGGTTTTTGCCTGCCAGCCATCTAAAAAGAAGCCCTGCGTAGCTGCCAGATCGGGGTTATTGGGCGGGGTAATTACCGTTGTGCCGCCATCACCCGTACCGCCGCCGGTGCCGCCGTCGCCTTTTGGCGCGCCATCTTTTTTACAAGATTGCAGCAAGGCAAGGGCAAGCACCGTTGCCATACCTGTTTTTAAAAAATGTTTTTTCATAGGTTTATTGTTTGGTTATCCTTTTAATTATTTCGATACAGGCCCTGCTGTTATGGTATGGGCATTTCCAAATGCCGGCCTTATCTTCAGTTTGCATTACATCGCCATTGGCATCAATACCCCAAAACCATTCGCCGTTTTGTTTATCTAATATATGCTGCTTAACAAAGGCCCAGTTTTGAAGCGACAGAGCCAGGTATTCCTCCTTATTAGTTAATTGCCAGGTGTTGTAAAAGCCTACCATTGCTTCGGCCTGTACCCACCAGTGTTTTTCTTTTATCAGGTGCTTTTCAGCAGGTTCTAGTTCGTACCAAAGGCCCCCATCTGCATCTAAGCCTTCTTTTACGGCATCAGTTATAGCGGTACACACCTTTTTCACCTTTTCAATTAATTCATCATCACCAATGGCCTCCGCGGCTTCCAGCAACAGCCAGGTTGCCTCTACATCGTGCCCGTAGGATACCGTTTGCGATCTTTTATTCCAGTCCTCATCAAAAAACAGCACCAAATGGCTGGTTTTATTATCGATGATATGATCCAGAAAATTATGGATCAGCGTTTGTATCTGTTTGTATAATCCCTGCTCCGGCCAGATGCTGTAAAGCGTTGTATAGGCTTCCAGCACATGCAGGTGGGTATTCATCGTTTTCTTCTCGTTGGCATCCTTCGCACTCAGGCGCAGGTCGGCAATGGGTTGCCATTCTTTGGTAAAGGCTTCCAGGTAACCGGTCTTCTCCCGGTCAAAGCTTTTATCAACCAAAAGTTTATATAAGCCCACCGCATTATTTTTTGCTTCGGCTACGCCGGATGCCTTGTAATATTCGCTTAAAGCATAAATGGTAAATGCCGATGCGTAAACCTGCTTTTTGGTATCTAAGGGGTTCCCAAAATCATCAACCGACCAGTACACGCCGCCATACTCCGCATCCATAAAATATTTAATGATATAAGCGTAAGCACGTGCTGCTATTTGCAGATAACGCTCATCGGGGTTTTGATTGTAGGCGGCAGAGAAGCTCCACAGTATCCGGGCGTTTAAAACAGAACCTTTGGGCGATGCCGGGATAACGTTATTATCGTTATCTATTTTACCGTAAAAACCACCATGCTGCTCGTCCACCGTATTGGCCATCCAATAATTCAGGATATTGGCCAGTTCGCTGGTCAGTTGCTGGCGGTAGGTTTCCAGCTGATCTTTTATCGTATGCCCGGCCATTGTTTCCATTGCTTATGATTGTATGGCCAAAAGGCTTTTATTTTTATTAACGATGCTGTTGATAACATTTACAGATGCAGCCGACCGCAGGCCGTCTGCCGGGGTGTTCATCACATAATCCACCAGTTTATCAATAGTGGTTGTAGCCACATGCATGCGGGTGTCTGAAGAGGCATAGTAAATAAACACCTTGCCGTCCTCGTCCTTTATCCAGCCGTTGCAAAAGGCTACGTTTGATACATCGCCAATACGCTCGGCACCCTCGGGCGCTAAAAAGTAACCACCGGGTTTATGGGTTACCTTTGTAAGGTCGTTCAGATCCGTCATAAACATATACAGGGTGTAGCGCAGGCCGGCAGCCGTATTGCGCACGCCATGCGCCAAATGCAACCAGCCTTTTTCTGTTTTAACGGGTGCCGGGCCCTGCCCGTTCTTGGCCTCGTAAACGGTATGGTATTGTTTATTATCAATAATGGTTTCCTGATCAACCACCGCATTATCCATACTGTCAGTAAGCCCGAAACCAATGCCGCCGCCTTTACCGGCGCTGATGAAACCATCCTGCGGGCGGGTGTAAAGGGCGTATTTACCATTTACAAATTCGGGGTGTAAAACCACGTTGCGCTGCTGCGGCGAATTGGTTTTCAGGTCGGCCAGGCGCTCCCAGGTAAGCAAATCCTTAGTGCGGGCAATACCACAGGCTGCAATAGCCATGCTTTGGTCATGCGCGGGCGCTTCGGGGTCGCGCCTTTCGGTGCAAAACAGTCCGTAGATCCAGCCGTCCTGATGTGCGGTTAAACGCATATCGTACAGGTTGGTATCCGGCTCATCGGTTTCGGGCATGGTAACGGGTTGTTCCCAAAACTCAAAATGATCTATCCCGTTAGGGCTTTCGGCCACGGCGAAGAATGATTTACGGTCGGCACCCTCTACCCTTACTACCATTACATATTTGTTGTTGAATTTTATGGCGCCTGCATTAAAGGCAGCGTTGATACTGTAACGCTCCATCAGGTAGGGGTTTGTGGCAGGGTCAAGGTCGTATTTCCAGGTTATGGGCGCATGCTGCGCGGTAATCACCGGGTGCTTGTAACGGTCAAAAATACCGTTGCCCAACCCGTCTACCTCGTTGTTTATATGAATAAGCTGCGTATATGCCTGCTCTAATGCGGCCAGTCTGTCTTTAAATTGCTGTGTCATTTATCTATCTTAATATTCTTTTAGTTTGTTCCACCAGGTTCTTTTCAGTATCAGCATCATTACCGCCAAAATGGCTATGGTAATTAACAATGGCGTTTTTTGCCAAAGCACCAGGTACATGGGCAATATGGTTAGGCAGCATTGTGCAATAGTGCCTACAACCACATTAAACATATTTAGCTTAAAATTTTTATTGGGCTGAAAAGATGGATCGTTAGCCAGCGCAATTTGCTTAACCGGCTCCCAAAACCCCCAGGGCCTTACATTGGTGTAAAAGGATTGCAGCACGGCGGCATCTGTTGGCGGCGTGGCATACGAGCCGATGACCGACCCGGCCAGCGACACCAGAAACAACGCCGGGAACCAGTATAAAAGCTGCCCTTCGGGGATAACCTTAAACGTTACCAGTAACGAAAGCGCCATTGCTGCCATAATACCGGCAAGCATCCCCCAGAAAAAGCCGCTGGCATTAAAGCGCCACCAATGCCATTTAAGCACATTAGCTGCTATATAACCACCATACAGGGCAGATACGATCCATTGCAGCACGCTGTTAATATCTTTTACAAAAAAGCCGAGTATTACCCCTACGGCTACCACCACTATCCCCACCAGGTAATTCATACCGATGATTTTTTTGGTGGATGCAGCCGGGTTTACATATTTAATATAAATATCGTTTACAATATAAGCCTGGGCGGCATTCATGGTACCGCTAAAGGTGCTCATAAAGGCGCCTAACAAACCGGCAAGCAGTAAACCTACCAGCCCAACGGGTAAAAAGCTATTGATCACTGCCGGCAGGATGCGTTCAAAATCGATAGCGCCGCTGCCATCGGCCAGGTTCATCTGGCGGTAATAGATCAACCCTAATGTGGTTAAGCTGATGATCAATGTATAACGGATAGGCAACAGGATAACGCTTACAAAACCATTCATTTTGCTGGCCTCCTCGGGCGAGCGGGTAGATAAGATCTTTTGCATATCGTAGTTTGGCGCAGGGCCTGCCAGGGCAGCAAAAAAACCTTTAAAGGTCATCATCATAAAAAAGTAGGCAAACAGCGAGTAGCCGTCGCTTTCTATCTTCTGGTTAACCTCGGTAATAATGCCCGACCAGTTTAGCCCCAGGTGCTTGCCAAAAAACGGACTGTACCAGCCGCCCGGCACGTTTAAATGATGGCTGCTTAACTGGCCTGCCGCTATAAAGCCTATCCAGATGCAGGCAACCGTCATGATGGCGTATTTGATCATATCGCCGGTTACGATGCTGTGCATGCCCCCTAATATGGAGTAGAACATGGCAAACAGCGTAAATATGATACCGTAAACATGCGGTACATATTGCGGCGCTACATCAAAAGGGATATAACCTTTTATCAGATCCCAGGGGATAAAGATCTCGATGAACTTACCCAGGCCTATAAAGCCGTAGGCCATAAAACCCAGGCAGCTTAACAAGGCAAAGGCAATAACTACCAGGTGCGAACTGGTTACACCTGCGCCGGTTTTGCCAAACCTGGTTGCCAGCCATTCGGCCCCTGTGGTAGCGTTTGAACGGCGCAGCCAGCGCGACAGGTACATCATTAAAAACACCTGGTTAAATACCGGCCACAGCCAGGGGATCCAGATACTTTTCATGCCATATACAAAGCAAAGGCTTACCATCCACATGGTACCGCTGATATCAAACATATCAGATGCATCGCTTAAGCCCAGCTTATACCAGGGCAGGCTTTTACCGCCCAGCATGTAGCTGTCTTTATCCTGCCTTGCTTTTTTACGGTACCAAAAACCAATAAAAATGGTGCTTAACAGGTATAGCACGATAATAGAAATATCGATAAGAGATAATCTCATGTAATAGGAAATAGTGGTTAATTGTACCTGCTAAAATAGCTGCCGGGGCTGCCCGGCGTGTAATACTATCCTAACCTTAAATTCATTAATAACGGCAAACGGGCTTTAAAAAAACTATATAAATATGCGGTTACCGGTGTAGGTTTCCCTAAACTCCTTAGGGATACAAAACTTTTTACGTTTAAAAATGCGGTTGAAGTTGGAGATGTTGTTAAATCCGCATTTATAGGCAATTTCGGCAACGGTGGTGGTGCTGTCTATCAGCATGCGCGAGGCATGGCCAAGCCTTATTTCGTTTAAACTATCTATAAAAGTTTTACCGGTGCGTTTTTTAATAAACCTGCTGAACGATGCCTCGGGCATGTTGGCTATCCGGGCTACTTCGGCCAGGCTTACCTGCTTGTTGTAATTGGTATTCATAAACTCAAATACCTTTTCTATCCGGCGGCTGTTGTAATAAAATTTTTCGGTAGTAAAGCTTGGGTCCGACAGCGTTTTCATGTTACGCGATATCGACAGATCATGCAAAATGGACAGCAGTTCGAGCACGCCGTCAAAACCATTCTTTTTATCTAATGATAACAGCCTGTCTTTTAACGCAGCTATGGTTTCGTGAGAAAAAGCGATGCCGCGCTGCGACCGCTCCAGCATGCTTTTTACAAAACTTAACTGGTTTCGGCGCAAAAATTTTTCATCAAACAGATCTTTGTGAAACTGTATGGTAACCTCGTTGATCGCATCGCTTTTACATTGGTGCGTAAACCAGGCATGGTAAAGGTTGGGCCCCACCAGCACCAGTTCCAGATCATCAATCACCTCGATATTACCGCCCACAACCCTTTTGGCGCCGCTGGCGTTAATGATCAGGTTAAGCTCGTACTCGTCATGATAATGAAGCGGGAAATCAAACTTATTTTTTACACGCGAAAAAATAGTGAAACAATCGCTTGGTGTAAGCGGTGTTATCTCACGCATAACGTTATTTGGCATAATAATGAATTAACCTTTAAATAATGTGCCGCTTTAAGTAAACGGTCATCGCCGTATTAAAAGCGATGACCGTATTAACAACTTACTTTATATTGGTTATCCCTATATCATCAATGCTAAAAGTAGACGCGTTACCACTAAATTCCTGGAAAACCAGCGCATCAACGGATGCTGGTGCCGGATTGCTTGCATCTGCCCAGTTAGCTATCGGAATTTGATAATCTGTCCATTTGCCTTCAGTTAGCGTAAGCTGCACAGAAACGTTAAAGTTGTAATTGAGTATTAAATTTATCTTCTTTCCGCTCGTTCCTTTTCCACCAAATATTGAAAATTTGATCGCTGTATTTTCATTAACGCTATTGCCGCTACCGGGTTGTATTACATACCCATCATAACCACCGGTGTAACTGTAAGTTCTGGATGAAGTTCCTCTTTTTAAATTTTTTGTATCAGTTGATGGCCCTCCGCCCCAGCCGTAATCACTCCAGCCGTTTTTAAAAGAGTCTTCATAAATGGCCGTGTTAAAGCCAAATATGGCACTGGTTTGTTTTTCAGATGTAACATTATTAGATAATTGGCTTTTTCCGGATGTTACAATTGGGCCTGTACCTATCCCACCACCTTTAGTAGCAGCTGTGGTAACCGAAATACGCCCTGCACTTAACCCGGCAGGCACCTCTACAGTTATTACTGTAGGTGTATTTGTAAGCACTTTAGCAGGTGTAGTACCAAATGAAACACCGGTAAGGCCATCAAAAGTTGTACCTGTTATGGTAATAATATCGCCGGCATTACCTGCAAGCTGGCTAACAGTACTTATGCCGGGTATGGGCTGTTCAATTATAAAAGGAGTGCTTACCTGCCCATAGGCAGTAACAACAGTAAGTGTATTACTTGTACCAGAGTTGCTGTAAGGCGTAGTATTAGGCAATGAAAACTGAAGCGTGGTATTTGAAGCCAGCGCCGAATTGAAATATACAGCAACACCGTTGATAGTGATAGATTTTGTTGTACTAAGGTTATTACCCACTATTGCATAAGTGGTGCCAATTTTACCCTGGGTGGTTGTTGAATCAAAAGCCACAACAGCTTGTGATGTTTGGCTGCTTTGAAAAACAGTGCGAATCCTGGTTATAGAAGGCGCGCCGTTACCGCTATCATTTTTTTTACACGAACTAAGAATAGATATGGTAATTAACGATAATATGCAGTAAAAATATATTGATTTTAAATTTTTCATGACTGTAATTATTTAAATGTGTACGGTACAGGCGGTTCTAATAATTTAGGGTTGGCTGTTGTTTCACCAATTGGTATAGGTAATAAAAAGTCGGTGCTTTTAGGTGTGATCAGTATAGAATAAACCGTTTTCCGGTCATTCGCATATGTACCCCTCTCTTGTTGGGCTATCATCTGAATTGCACGCGGATGTTGATTGTTTATTATATTATTCCATCCATCTAAACGGCAAAGGTCAAACCAGTAATCATTTTCTATAGCAAACTCGTGCCTTCTTTCATCTATAATATCATCCTTAATTATAGTAGCAGGAACACCGGGGTTAAAAACAGCATCATAGTTAGGATTGGGTACCATGCGATTGCGATTAATTATAGTTAAAGGTGCCAGATTTGCCCGTTTCCTGATGGTGTTAATATAACTTAATGCCAAAGGATCTGTAGAGGTGGTGTTATCACCAACAATAGCTTCAGCTGCAATTAAATAAACTTCGGCATACCGCATTAAGTAAGTATTGTTAGCCGCAGACTGGGCACCGCCGATGCCTCCATTATCAGCAGGTGTACCTACCACATACTTTTTAACACCGGCACCTCCGCCCTGTGCATTTACATTTGCCGGTACGGTGTATCCTCCTGTGGCCGCATTAATTTCCGGATAAAAGTCTCCTGCCTGCATAATTGTTGCATGTAACCGCAAATCGCCGGCTTCATAAGATTTTTGCAAGTCGATAGTTGGGCCTAACACGGCATATCCGTCGCCTGTACCTGTAATAATACCATTGATCGCTAATGAGGCTTGCATGGGGTTTCCATGTCCATAAGCTGCGCCGCCGGCCCATTGTATCTGGCAAATGCTTTCCTCGTTATTATTATTAATGGTCTTAAACAGATCATTATAGGTTTTATTTGGAAGATCGATACCATATAATTTAAATTCGCCGCTATTGATCACCAATTGCGCTTCCTTAAGTGCATTAGGATAATCCTGCATGTACAAATATACTTTAGCAAGTAAAGCCGAAGCTGAACCACTGGATACATGGCCTTGTGCTATTGAACCGGTCCTGATCATGGGTGTACAATTCGCTTCTGCAAATTTTAAATCATTGATCATGAATTTGTAGATATCTTCTATCTTGTTACTATTTACCTTGAAATCGTTTAAGAAATCGCTGCCATTTTCGATAATAGGCACAGGCCCCCATATCCTTACAATATGAAAATAAGCCATGGCACGCATAAAATGAGCCTCGCCCAAAGCATTATTCAGCACAGCAGGCGTTACCCCGGAACTTACTCTTGACGGCATTAAGTTAATTAGCGCATTAGCCTGTTGTACAACTGTCCATAAGGAACCCCAGGCAGCATCGTTTTGCGAGTTAAGGTTGGTTATAGCCCCGTTCAGATTTCCAAAATCGCTTACATCGCTTGAATAACTGCGCCCGTTTCCACCGGTCATTTCACAAATTGCCCAGCCTGCTTTACCGCAATAGTTAAACCATAATGAGTTATATAAGTTAAGCGTTGTTGCTGATACCTGCTGATCTGTTTGATAAAAGTTATCAATTGCTATAGCATTTTCGGGCGGCCTGTTGAAAAACTCTTTTTTGCATCCCGTTATGGTAATAAGCCCTATAAGAGCCATGCTTATTAAATATTTAGTATTTGCTTTCATTTCTATATTTTTATCGTTGATTAAAACTTAGCGTTAATTCCAAAAGTTATAACCCGTGGTGATGGATATCTTCCCAGATCTACATTCGTTAAAAACACGTTTTGATTTTGCTGACCAACTTCAGGATCAAGCCCTTTATAAGGGGTTATTACAAATAGGTTTTGTGCACTGCAATACACTTTTAAGTTACTAAGTGCAATATATTTAGCAAATCTTGTAGGCAAGTTATACCCTAAACGTACGTTTTGAAACCTTAAAAATGATGCACTCTGTAAAAACCGGGTAGACATGTTAAGATTTGGATTTACACCGCCTTTTGGTGCCGGTATGTTTGAATCAGGATTTGTAGGGCTCCAGAAATTTGAAGCTTCGGCAAGTTGGTTTTGGTATAATCCATTCAAACTTTGCAGGCTGTAATTTAAAAAATTAAGTATTTTACCACCATAAGACCCATAGATGAATACAGACAGGTCAAAATCTTTGTAAGTAAAGTTATTGGTAAAACCATAAGTAAACTTTGGGTTAGGGTTGCCAATAGCGCTCATGTCATTAGCATCGATTTTATTATCATGGTTTATATCAACAAACTGAATGTCTCCTAAAGATGTTGAACCAACAGTACCAGGGGTATTGCTTTTAGGCAGGCCAAATTGTGTAGGTGCATTCTGTAACTGATCTTCAGTTTTAAAAATACCTTGAACAGTGTAACCATAAAATTCGCCAATAGAACCACCAACTACTGTTTTGGTAACCGGAATTTGCAAAAATCCTGAAGTGATCTGCGCATTTATTTGAGAATTGTTGTAAGTAGATACTACTTTATTGGTGTAGTGTGTAAATGTTACTGAAGTACTCCATGTAAAATTCTTTGACATAATATTCCTTGAATTTATGCTAAATTCAATACCCTTGTTGCTAACCTCACCACCGTTTACATAAGGTGGATTGATACCTCCCAAATAGTTAGGCCCGCCGGTTAAATATTCTGGTAAAGGTGCCTGGAAAAGAAATTTAGATGATGTTTTATTGTACCAGTCAACAGCCGCATCAACACGATTAAATAAGCTGAAATCCAGCCCTATATCAAATTGCTTAGATGTTTGCCAGGTAAGGTTGGAATTTGGATATTTATCAACATTAAACCCTGTACCTAAACCAGTGATGGATGGATTAAGGGCTGCACCATATTGGTATCCACCAATATCCTGGTTACCAACTTCACCATAACCGATCCTGAACTTGATATTATCAACAATGTTTTTTGCGTTAGCCATAAACTGTTCATTCGAAATTGTCCATCCAAGAGCTGCAGACGGGAAATAACCTATCTGGTGGCCTTGTGCAAAATTTGAAGACCTGTCCGAACGAATAGTTGTTGTTAAACTATACTTATTATCGTAGCTGTAAATTGCGCGGGCATAAAAAGACTGAAGTGTATTAGATGATTTATTTTCACCAATTGTTGGTATTTTGGCCCCGCCGAGATTTAGGGTTGGTAAATCGTTTGTTAAAAAGGTATTAGTACCGGCGCTTATGCTATTGTAATTACCTTGATTCAATTCATACCCGGCAGTAGCAGTTATATTGTTCTTTTTTGCAAAGGTATGATTGTAGGTTAAAAACTCCTTCCAGTTCCAGCCTAAACCCTGATCCCAATACTCACTCAAACTGGCTATTGGATTACCAAAAATATTACCCGGATTGGTTGGCGAGGTTATAGTAAAAGATGGAAAAAACAATAAACTTTTTGAAAAATTATAATAGCCACCAATCTCTGATCGGAAGGTGAAATCTTTATTAAAGCGTATGTCACTATAAAAATTTGCGTTGACACTGTTACGCACCACTTTATTGGTATTTAATAAGGCTAAGGCAACCGGGCTAATAAACGCGCCGCTACCATATGATGCCGGCGAAACAGTATAACTGCCATCGGGGTTGCTGGCTGCCTGATCGGGAGAGTTTAACAAGGCCGAGTAAACTATACCGCCGTTATTACTCGCCCCTACATTTTGTTCGGTGCGGTTCAATGTCATACTGGAGCCAAGGGTAAACCAATCTTTCAATTTCCCTTCGGCATTGGTACGGAAAGAATAACGTTTAAAGTTTGACCCTATAATGGTACCATCCTGTTGCAGGTAACCTCCGGATATATAATAATTCATTTTGTCGGTCCCCCCGCTTATAGACAGGTTATGACTTTGCATCGGCGCTGTTCTGAATATCGCTTTTTGCCAGTCGGTACCCGGGCCAAGCAAGCTGGGGTCTGCAAATTCACCTCTGCGGCCAACGCCTGTTACATCCGCAATTACATTTTGTATATTGGCATATTGCTGAAGATTCATCATCTTCAAAAAACGGCCTTGCTCCTGAATACCGTAGTATCCATCATAATTTAAACTTACAGAACCATTTTTACCTTTTTTAGTGGTAATAATAATAACGCCGTTGGAGGCACGGCTACCGTATATTGCTGTTGCAGACGCATCCTTTAATATATCGATAGATGCGATGTCGTTAGGGTTGATATAACTCAACGGGCTAATGGTATTTTCGCCGTTATTTTGATTGGTATTTGTACTGATAGCCGCACCACCAATAAAAACACCGTCAACTACGTACAAAGGTTCGTTTGAACCGGATAACGATGTGATACCCCTTATGTGCACCGAAGCTGAACTGCCCGGAGCACCCGAACCGTTGGTAATAGTAACACCGGCAGCTTTTCCCTGTAACATTTGGTCGATACTTGTTTGAGGGATATTCTGAATATCCTTGGCCGTAACAGACGATATAGCACCGTTAACATCCTGCCTTTTTTGCGCACCGTAACCAATTGCCACAACCTCGTTTAAGGAGGTGGTAGATGATTTAAGCTTCACATTAATAACTGTGCGCCCGTCTATCGCGGCTTCCTGCGTTTCGAAGCCGATAAACTTAAATACAAGCACCTTTGCAGTTGCAGCAACAGTAATAGCATAGTTACCGTTAATATCGGTAACTGCTACGCCCGTTGCATCTTTTACAGAAACGGTAACTCCGGGCAGGGCGCCGGTATCATCTGTTACTGTTCCTCTGATCACTGTGCCCCCGTTTTGCGCCATTGCTGCGGCACAAACAAAAAAGGAAGCAAACAGCAACACTGTTCGTAGAATTTTTCCCATAATGATTGATTGGTTTTTTGGTTATTTATATTGGTTTTAATTGGTTTACACGTTTGCAAAGCCGGGTGCCATGCCGCACAAAGCCGCTGCTGCCACCTGCATTGCAGGTATATAAATACACCTGGCTTGTTTAATACGTTATTAAAATTGGTTAATTGGTTTATATAATCGGGCACGGGTAATTGCTGCCGGTGCATTATTGATTATTCTGAGGTTAAAATTATATGCTATTAAAAGCCCTGTTGTGGATATATAGGGGCACAAATGTCAATATTATATAAATAATTGAAAATCAAGTAATTATTTGTTAAAATACTACTAATTAACACCTATCGGTTACAAATGTGTACCTGCAAACGGCTTTTAGATACTTTATAATCTGCCCGAATAGTATTACCCCTCAACTAATTAAGGTGTTAAATTTTGCATTGCAATGCGTTGTATGAGGTTATTATTTGCAAAGGATCATTATCAAGCAGATAACAGGTTTAAAGGCACACCGGTTGCCGGGTAAGGTCAACGGCATCAACAGCGGTAAGGATCAAATAACCATGTAAGATATAACGTTACCAGGAATGTACGAACAAACCCGGCCTTAACCCTACTCTTCCACGGTATCCATATACTTTGAGGGGATGGTATTGTATTCTGCTTTAAAGGTTTTTACAAAATACTTCTGGCTTTTGAAGCCTATTTTATGGCAGATCTGCGAAATGGTAAGGTGCCCGGTCTCCAGCAGCTGGGCCGCGCGTTTAAGGCGCATCTGGCGCACCAGCTCGTTTGGTGTTTTACCGGTCATCTGCAGTATTTTTTTATACAGTGTATAACGGCTTACACACATATCGCTGCTTAATTCTTCTACCGAAAAATTGGGGTTGGATATATTATTATCAATCAGCACCAGTACTTTTTTGATAAAAAGCTCATCCGGCGATTCTACGTGCATTTCTGTCGGTATGGCCTCTACCTGCTTTTGGTAGGTTTTGCGCATATACTCCTGCTGGCTCAAAATATTCCTGATCTTAGACAGCAGGATCTCAAAGTTAAACGGCTTGGTCATGTAATCGCTGGCGCCCGTGCCCAGGCCTTTTAGCTGCTGCTCTTCGCCGGCCATCGCCGTAAGCAGTATCACCGGGATATGCGATGTGCGGGTATCGTTTTTAATTTTCAAACACAGGTCTATCCCGCTCATTTCGGGCATGGCAATATCGCTTACCACTAAGTTGGGGTGCTGTGCAAGTGCTTTTTGCCAGCCTTTTTTGCCATTCTCGGCCTCAATAATATTAAAGTGATCTTTTAAGTTATCCTTAATATAAAATCTAAAATCCTCATTATCCTCTACCAGCAGCACGGTTGGCTTTTTTCCGTCGCGGGTTTCGCGGATGTGGGCAGCCTTGCCCGGCTCAAGTTCAAAAACGCATTCTTCTGTATGCTCCAGCAGCAGGGGCGTATCTGTAAACAGTTCCTTATCCAACTGCTGCAAAGGTAGTATTACGGTAAAACAGCTGCCCTGGTCAAATTCGCTTTCCACTGTAATTTCGCCGCCATGCAGGCGCACAAACTCTTTGGTGATAGATAGGCCGATGCCGCTGCCCTGGTTGAGCATAGAGCCCGGCAGATCGTTCTGAAAAAAGGGTTCAAAGATCCGCTCAAGTTTATCCCTGCGGATGCCTATACCGGTATCCATTACCTTTATCTCCAAGTGCTTTTGTGTGGCATCCGTATCATCGCTAAAACCCAGCAATACGCTTACATCACCGCCTGTTTGAGTAAATTTATAGGCGTTAGAGAGCAGATTGAAGATGATCCGCTCGATCTTATCATGATCAAAAGCGGTATGGAATGTTTCTGCTTCGGTATCAAACACAAACCGCACGCCCTTTTGCTCGGCCAGATCGGTAAACGAATAGGAAAGTTCGCGTATAAAGCCAATAATATCGCCGGGGCTGCTATACAGCTTTAGTTCGTGATATTCCATCTTGCGGAAATCAAGCAGCTGGTTTACCAGGTTAAGCAGCCTTTTGGCGTTACGGTTAACCAGCAACAGCTGTTTCTGGATCTCGGGCTCCCGGGTTTGCTTAATGATCCTGTCGACAGGGGCCATAATAAGCGACAGCGGCGTACGGAACTCGTGGCTTACGTTGGTAAAGAATTTTATCTTCATCAGGTCAAGATCATGCAGTCGCTGGGTTTCTTCGCGTTCTTTCTCCAGCAAAAACTGGGCGCGTAACTTTTGAATACCGCGATGCCTGATATAAAACAAAGCCCCTGCAAATGCCAGGGCATATAAAATATAGGCCCAGGTGGTTTTCCACCAGGGCGGCAGTATGGTAACCTGCATGGCTATTTGCTTGCTGCTCCAAAAGCCCGGGTTGGATGCCCGCACCTTAAAGGTATAGTTACCGGCATCCAAATTGGTGTAAACCACCTTGCGGGTAAGGTTATCTGCAGTTATCCAGTTTTTGTCAAAGCCCTCCATCATGTATTCAAACTTCACCTTATCCGCATCAAAATAATTAAGCGCGGCAAATTCAATCCCAAAAACATTCTCATTGTGCTCTAATTTAACCGGCGGGTTGTTATCAATTGCCTTGGGTAATATGGCATCGCCATAAATTTTTTCGCCAACGGCAATACTTTTATTAAACACCTGGAAATCGGTAAAAACCAGTTTGGGGATATTCTTGCTATTCCGCAGATCTGCCGGCTTAAAGATGTTAAAGCCGTTGCCGCCGCCAAATATCAGTTCGCCGCCGCGGGTTTTGTAGCTGGCATTCATGGCAAACTCCCGCCCCTGCAAGCCATCCCGTTCATTATAATTAATAAACTTAAAGCCAAGCGTATCCTTGCCCCGGCTTACCAATATGTTTGATAGCCCGTTTGGCGTGCTGGCCCACATGTTGTGGCTATCATCCTCCCGTATCTCGATAATCGTGTTATCGGGCAGCCCGTTCTTTTGTGTAAGGTTGGTAAATTTATTTTTTACCGGGTCAAGTATGCTCAGGCCTTCGCGGGTACTTATCCATATCAGCCCCCGGCTGTCTTCGGTAATATTGTTGGTGTTGTTGTTAACAATGCTGTTGGGGTTCTTATCATCGTGTATGTAATGCTTAAATGCCCCTGTTTGCTTGTTCAGTACATCTACCCCGAATGATGTTACTATCCATAGGTTTTTGCGGCGGTCTTCCAGCAAGGCCGATACGTAGTTGGAGTATAGTGCGTTGTTATTGCCCGGCACAAGTTTATAATGGCTAAAAGTATCTGTGGTACGGTTCAGCTTATTTAAGCCGCCGGATAATGTGCCCACCCAAAGCGTATTATCCGAATCTTCCAGTATAGACCATACCCTGTCTTCAGACAAGCTGCCCGGATCGGCCTCGTTGTGGCGGTAATGCTTAAAGGTTTTGCCGTCAAAGCAATCCAGCCCGCCAAAATAGGTGCCTATCCATAGCTTTTGGTCGTGATCCAGGCACATGCTTACAATTACATTATTGGTAAGGCTGTTGGGGTTGCCGGCATCATGCAGGTACTTTTTAAAGCTGCCGTTTTTACGGTTAAAATAAACCAGACCGCCGCCGTTGGTGCCCAGCCACAGGTTACCGTATTTATCCTCTATAAACTTATTTACATCGCTAAAGCTCAGGCTGCCGGGGTCTGATAAGTGATGCGTGTAAAGCGGGAACTTGATAATGCTTTCGTGATAATAGCTTATGCCTCGTTTGTAAGTACCGGCCCAAATAATGCCCGTATCGTCTTTATACAACAGCAGGCTGTTCTGGCTGATGGTTTTGATGTCATCCTCGCGGTTGGTTATGTACTTCACACTAAAATCATGCTTATTCAGCAGGTTTATACCGCCATGGTCGGTACCTATCCAAATGCGGCCCTCATCATCCTGTATCAGGTTTGATATTACATTGGTATTTAACCCGCCGGGCCCGGTGCCCTTATCCAAATGCCTGAAAACGTTTAAGGCAGCATTGATGTAATATACCCCTAAAGAATAAGTGGGCACAAAGGCCCAAACATCGTCCTGCCCGTCAATAAAAATGCGGTAACCGGTGTTTAAACCAAATGGCAAAGCGGTTAATTGCCTGCGATAATTTACCCGGCCCGTTACCGGGCTGATGCGCTCTAATAAGCCCTTATTGTAGGCCAGCCATATATTGCCCCTGGCATCAACCGACAGATCGGCAACGGTATTGCTGTAAATAGATGTACTGCTGCCGGCCTTATAACTAATATGTGTTGTTGTTTTGGCAGATGGCCGGTAATTATATAAGCCCGTATTGGCATTCAGGAACCAAAAATTACCGAACCTGTCTTTTTTAACCGCAGTTAGCCCGGCAGCGGGGATGTTTAACCTTTTAAGGTATCCGTTAATATCATGGCTAAACCTGCCTGTAACGGGGTCGTAAATATTGTAGCCGTTACGTGTTTCTATCCAGATCTTACTTTCGGGGCCCTCTGCAATACTTACAATAAAGTCGTCGTCCAGGCTGGTGGTATCGCCCTCTATATGTTTGTAAACTTTAAACTTATAGCCATCGTACTTATTAAGGCCCGATAAGGTACCAAACCACATATAACCTTTATTATCTTTTAATATGGCATTGATCTGGTTGTGCGATAACCCGTTGGTGATATCCAGGCGCGAGAATTGGAATTCGTTATTTTGCGCAAAGCCCGCAACTGTAATAAACAGCAACAAAAATGCAAACAGCGTTGCCCTGATAGTTGGTTTCCACTCCACGTAGTATAATATTGCGATGCCTTTGCCGGTTACAAACGCAGGCCTGGTATATTTGATTTTTGTAAGTATAACTGGTATCTCAAAAGTAACAAAATTAAAAAGTATGCGATAATATTATTTTTACAAATCCTGATGCCTGTTTTACAGCGCCTGGCGGTAGTTTAACCGGTTTTAGCCTGCATTATGGCAGCACGCTGCTGATACTTTAATTGCAAAAAACCACGAGATTTAAATTTCAAAAACAGGCATTTTAAAAAGATATAGCCAAAACGTTTGCAATTATTACATTTGGCTGAATATCTTTTAAAACAATTTAAGGCCTTACTTTATCTATATCTTACATTAGTTATACCTTTACCCCATTGATGGATAGCGTAAATAATACAACCAGCCCTGCCCCCTCACGCATCTCGAAAACGAGAAGCAAGGTGGCAGATTTCTTTTTGATGCTGTACAGGATCTATGCCTTTATTTTGCGTTTTTTTAAAGAGGTATTTTTACCGCCTTACGAATTCAGGGAGATAGTGCGCCAGTGTTACGAAGTTGGGGTGCGCTCTTTTACGCTGATCTCGTTAACAGGCTTTATTGTGGGGGTTATTTTTACGAAACAAAGCCGCCCCTCGTTAACCAATTTCGGTGCCGAATCCTGGCTGCCGTCGTTAGTTTCCATCGCCATCATGAAAGCCCTTGCACCGCTGGTTACGGCGCTGATTGCTGCCGGCAAGGTAGGCTCCAGCATTGGTGCCGAGCTGGGATCTATGCGGGTGACAGAGCAGATAGATGCCATGGAAGTATCGGGCACAAAACCATTTAAATTTTTGGTTTGTACGCGTGTTATTGCAACTACCATTACCATACCCCTGCTGGCCACTTATACCGCTTTTATAGCTTTATTGGGCGGCTATTTAAATGTAAGCCAAAACGAGGGCACCAGCTACGCCACCTTTATGGAGCAAGCCTTTGAGCCCTTAACCTTTGTTGATTTTTGGGCATCACTAAGCAAGGCCATCGTATTTGGTTTTACCATAGGCATCGTAGGATGCTACCAGGGCTATAACTCAACCAAGGGTACCGAGGGTGTGGGTAAGGCGGCCAATGGCGCCGTAGTAACCGCCATGTTTTTAGTATTTATTGAAGAGGTTTTAATTGTACAGATAGCCGGATGGTTCCGCTAAGTTATGGAAAAGAAAAAGGCAAATATCGACAGGAATAACGGGGTGATAAAACTGCGCGGCGTTGAAAAATCCTTTGCAGATTACGACGTGCTCCGCGGTATCGATCTTGACCTTTACCAGGGCGAGAACCTGGTAGTGCTTGGCCGTTCGGGCACAGGTAAATCCGTATTAATCAAGCTGATCTCGGGCCTGTTAAGCCCTGATGCAGGCACCATAGAAGTTTTAGGCAACGAGGTAACTACTATTACCGAGCGTGAACTGGAAGAGCTGCGGATCCGCATCGGCTTTTCTTTCCAGAACAGCGCCCTGTATGATAGTATGACGGTGCGCAAAAACCTGGAATTCCCGCTGGTGCGCAACCGTAAAAACATTACCCGTGCAGAGATCGACAAAAATGTACAAGAAGTATTAGAAGCTGTTGGCCTGTCGCAAACGATTAACCAGATGCCGGCAGAGTTATCCGGAGGCCAGCGTAAGCGTATTGGTATTGCCCGTACGCTGATCCTGAACCCCGAAATTATGCTTTATGATGAGCCGACCGCCGGTTTAGACCCTATTACGTGCATCGAAATAAATGAATTGATAAACGAAGTACAGGAACGTTACAATACCTCATCCATCATTATTACGCATGACCTAACCTGCGCTAAAATGACAGGCGACCGGATTGCAATGCTGCTGGATGGCCAGTTTCAGCGTGTGGGCGCATTTGAAGAGGTTTTTGCAACCACCGACCCGCGCGTTACCCCTTTTTACGATTATAATTTTATACAATAGATATTAGTACCCTATATATGGATGCAGCAGAAAATAAAAAATCAATAACAGTTGGCGTGTTTGTATTACTTGGCGTAGCCGTGTTTGTAATAGGCGTGCTTACCCTGGGCGGGCAACAAAAAACCTTTGTAAAAAGCATTCACATCAGTTCGATATTCAACGATGTGTCGGGCCTTAAAAAAGGGAATAATGTTTGGTTCTCTGGTGTAAAGGTGGGCACTATCAAAAACATCCACTTCACCGGCCCCTCGCAGGTTGATGTGGTAATGAGTATTGATGCCAGCACACAGCAATACATTCACCGTAATGCCGGCGCACGCATCAGCAGCGATGGTTTAATAGGTAACAAGATCATCGTGATAGATGGTGGTTCGCCGCAGGCACCCATTGTGCAGGACGGCGATGTGCTGCAATCAGAGAAGATCCTGTCTACCGATGATGTGATGAAAACCCTGCAGCAAAACAATCAAAACCTGCTGGCTATTACTACTGATTTTAAGCAATTAAGTAAACAAATTTTAGCAGGCAAGGGCACCGTAGGCACCCTACTGGCCGATAGCACTATGGGCAACCAGTTAAAACAAACCATGCGCAACCTGCAGGCAGCCACGCAAAACGCGGCCAGAATGTCATCGCAGTTAAACAGCTTTAGCAATAAAATGAATACCAAAGGCGGCTTTGCCGATAACCTGCTTACTGATACCGTTACCTTCAACAGGATCCGCGCATCAGTTGGCCGGCTAAAAGAAGCGGCCGATAATGCCAGCATCCTTACCGATAACCTGAATAAGGCAAGCAACAAATTAAACACTACGGATAACGCCCTCGGAGTACTTTTAAACGACCCTAAAGCGGCCGTAAAAGTGCAAAGCACGCTTAATTACCTGCAACAAAGTTCGGTGAAGTTAAATGATGACCTGGAGGCGGTTCAGCATAACTTTTTGCTGCGCGGATTTTTCAAAAAGAAAGAAAAAGCCAAACAGGACAGTATTAAAAAAGCCATGTAATTTTGCTTACAAATTATCAAAAAGCGACGGGGATGCCTGTCGCTTTTTTTTTGTTAAAACCATCCACGCCCCCACCTGTTCTGTATGATATATTTAACAGGACAGCAAGATGCATAATAACAGCAAACCCGTTTGGCAAAGTTTGGGCTTAGGTGCGGTGGCAGGTGTACGGGCAAGCGCAGCGCCCAAAATAGCAAACTATTACAGTAACGGGTATAAGTCCAGCTCGTTCGGTATCATCCGGTTGGTACAATCGCCCATTACTACAATCGCTACCTCGTTACTATCCGCAGCAGAAAAAGAAAGAAAAAGAAATACCGTGGCAGGCGACAAACTGGACCTGAACCAATTGGGCCTGCATGTGGCGTCCGGCGCCTTTGCGGGGGCTGCCATCTTCCGTAAAAACAAGCAAAGCATGTTTAAGGGGATGCTCATTGGCGGGGCAGCTGCATTGGCCACCGGCATAGCCGGCTACTACCTGCGCAAACACGCCGCAAAATTGCCGGATGTAGTTAACCACATTACCGATGCCTTTAACGATAGCTTTGCCTATAGCAGCGGCGTAAAACTTATGGGCAAATAATTAATCAGTTAATTTTGGTGGCTGCCTTTTATCTGGCGGCAGTGCCTGGTACTTTTTGTAACAGGCATTCAGGTAATCTGCCAGCCAAAAGTCCCTTTTAGACGGCAACGTTTCAGCCTGACATAATTGCGCGCTACCTGCCCCTAACCGGTGATGATCTGACAAACTTTATCGGCTTGTTTACACACTATTTAAACAGGCGCAGATATTTAACGTAATTTAACAATAGCCGCCCAAGCTATCCGGATAGCTGTTTAAGCAATAATTTTTCTTAAATATTTACCCTTTTTTGAATATCTTTAAAAACAATTAAGGTACTTTTGGATACCGTAATACAATATTATAAAATTTGAAACAGCAGTTAACATCCACTGAAGCTTCATTACCCGTATTAAAGCAAAGTAAACATAGCTTATATATCAGCTATGGTGCGTTGCTTTTAGGCTATATTAAAGAAGTTGTTAAAGAGTTAGCCCTTGCTGAACAATACCTTACCGAAGTTTTTAATGAACTAAAAGCACAGGATATTGAGGAGATACTAAAACCCGGCGCCAATGCGTTTTTACGTTTACAGCAAATGGCCCGGAAAAAACTTTCATCATTTATAAACACGGTTGAAAACTGCAACGACCAGGCAGAGATAAGTGCTAAAAAAGGCATCACTGGCAATAAGTTTATCAGCCTGATGAACCAGGAGCAGCAGCTTGTTTTTTGCGGCATACATTACCACGGCAAAAATACGGCTAAACTGGCCGAAGAATTAAATAAACCCGAAAACACGATCAGGGCTTTACTAAGAGAATCGTTTATAATTATCAGGAATTACCGTAATGATACAGCAGTACATTAACAGCGGCATATTAGAAGCCTATGTTACGGGCGCTGCCTCTGACCAGGAGGTAAAGGAACTGCTATACATGAAAGCCACGTACCCAGAGGTGAATATTGCCCTGCAGGAACTGGAAAAAGATATGGAGCTTATTGCCCAACAAATGGCCGTAGCACCGCCAGAAGGCACCTGGGATAAAATATCCGGCAGTATCAACGAGCTGATCATCCGCGAGAACAACGACCCCGAACAGTTTACCGGCCGCGACGAAAGCAATTATAAAAACTTTACCCAGCCCGGTACCGGCCCGCAATATATTGAGGTAGAAAGCGAAAACAATTACATGAAAGTGCATAAAGCATGGAAATGGGTGTTTGCCGCTGTATTTGTGCTGGGCAAGATCTTTTTGGGATGTGCCATTTACTTTTACCTCGAGAACAGGCAGGCACAGCTGCAGCTTAAAGAATTAAAAACAGAACTGCGCCTGTTAAAAAAGTAATTACTGCCATCTGCTCCATCAAAGTATTCGGTTTTGCTGCGATTTTAAAAAACGTTAAAATGCAGGTTTTTTAAACCTTTTAAGATGCTGTAAGTTATTTTAACAGGAGGAATTACATTATGGCAGCATCAGATAATAAATCAGCAACTTCAAAAAAGGCCGAAGTAAAATCTACCCAAACGGTAAATAAGGACCTGGAGACCGAAATGCCTTTAAGCGAAAAAGATGAGGTAAAAAGGGCCGAGCGAAACACCGCTGCGCCAGCCAAAAAATCTACCTGATAAGCATTTTTAAATAAGGGTATGGGCTTAACGCTTTCGTATAACATTACGATCGTATGAAGCAATCTCTTTAAACAAACACTTTTGTGCAAGGTGTATAACTGTTTAAAGAGATTACTTTTTACGCCCTTTTTTGTTCCGCGAACTTAATTTACTTAAGCTCTAACGTAACTACGGCTTTTGCAGGGATGGTTACCACCAGGTTGTTGCCATCCTTTTTTGCACCGGCAAAGTTTTTCAGCTGTACTTTTGCAGGCTGGTTAAATGTGTTGATATCTGTAATATTGGCAGATGTTAATATTTGCCCGCTTACCGATGACCAGGCCAGATCCTTAAGCTGTGTACTGATGCTTACGGGTTTATTGGCATCCAGGTTTACCAGCGAGATGTGGATCTTGCCCGTAGCATCCTGCGAGGCAGAGGCATTTACAGCTGGGATACTTTTACCATTCACCTCATAATCGGGCGATTTTAGTTTTATAGCCAGGTATTTTGCATCCTGGTGCACCTTATACATATCAAAAATATGATAGGTAGGTGTTAGCAGCATTTTGGTTTTCTCCGTCAGGATCAGCGCCTGCAATACGTTGATGGTTTGGGCCAGTTCGGCCATTTTAACGCGGTCGCAATGGTTGTTAAATATATTTAGCGTGGTTGCTGCTATCAGTGCATCGCGCAGGCTGTTTTGCTGGTATAAAAAGCCGGGGTTGGTGCCGGGCTCTGGGTCTGTCCATATCCCCCATTCATCTACCACCAGGGCCACTTTTTTATCCGGGTCGTACTTATCCATTATGGCCGAATGTTTGTTAACCAGCTCTTCCATTTTAAGGCAGTTAACCATGGTGCTAAAATACTCGGCTTCGCTAAACTTGGTTGCCGATCCTTTTTTGCCCCAATCGCCGGTTGGCAGGGTATAATAATGCATAGATAATCCCCACATCATATTATTAGGGATATTTTTCATACACACTTCCGTCCAGTTGTAATCAGAAGCATTGGCACCGCTGGCTATCTTTTTTAGCGGCGAGCCGGGATAGTTCCTTGCATAGGTGGCATAGCGCCTAAACTGGCCGGCATAAAATTCGGGGGTCATTTCGCCGCCACAGCCCCAGCTTTCGTTACCTACGCCCCAAAAGCTAACTTTATAAGGTTCGGGGTGCCCGTTTTGCTTGCGCATCTGCACAACCGTACTGCTGCTGTTAGAATTCAGGTACTCTACCCATTTAGCCATTTCTTCTACCGTGCCGCTGCCCACATTACCGGCAATATACGGCTCGGTATCCAGCAGCTTGCACAGCGCCAAAAATTCGTGGGTGCCAAAGCTGTTATCTTCGGTAATACCGCCCCAGTTGGTATTAACCATTTTTGGCCTTTGGGCACGCGGGCCAATACCATCGCGCCAGTGGTATTCATCGGCAAAGCAGCCGCCCGGCCAGCGCAGGTTGGGGATCTTTATTTTTTTTAAGGCGTTAACAACATCCAGGCGTATGCGGTCTTGCTTGGCAACGGGCAAATTTTTATCTACCCAAAAACCATCATAAATGCCACGGCCCAGATGCTCGGCAAACTGCCCGTAAATATGCCTGCTAATGGTTTGGCCTGTATTACCTGTAATAGTGATGCCTGCAGTATTTTGCGCAGCAGCATCCAGCTGCCAAAGCAGCAATAATGCAAATAAAATTTTCTTCATGGTGGTTATAACTGTAATAGATACGGTTATAAATGTAGCGGTTTTTAAATATCAAACCAATAAAAAGTATTTTTATCTACTTAAAGGTTTAAGCAACACCAGTTACCATAGAATGCCTCTTTTGCAGGGCAGCGGCAATATTGTCAATCAGGTTTTGTTCAGAAAACGGTTTAAGCACCACCCCGCTCATCCCTACAGACAGATATTTATCACGGTCTTCTTTCAGTACGTTTGCCGTTAAGGCCAATATAGGTATCTCGGCCTTATCCTGCATGCCGTTGGCACGAATAACCTGGGCCAGCTCTATCCCGCCCATTTCGGGCATCTCAATATCGGTAAGTACAATATCGTAACGGTTATCCTCAAAAAGCTGCAGCGCCTGGCGGCCGTTGTAAGCCACATCAAAGCTTATTTTCCATTTTTTAAGAATGGTGCTTACCAATAATATGTTCAGCTTGTTATCCTCGGCAACAAGCACGTGGCGGCCCTGCACCCATTGCTGCGGGTTATATGGTGTAGCTTCGGCCTGATGCTGCTTCACACAGGCATCTTTTTGTACAGCCGTTACAGGCAACTTAAAGCTAAATACAGACCCCTTGCCTACTTTACTGGTAACCTTTATGCTGCCGCCCTGCAGCTCAATTATTTTTTTACAAATGGCAAGCCCC
Organism: Mucilaginibacter phyllosphaerae; assembly: GCF_004378255.1. Classification (GTDB taxonomy): domain Bacteria; phylum Bacteroidota; class Bacteroidia; order Sphingobacteriales; family Sphingobacteriaceae; genus Mucilaginibacter; species Mucilaginibacter phyllosphaerae. The sequence continues at coordinate 249,608 of NZ_SNQG01000002.1, read as the reverse complement.
AAACCTGTGCCGCCGTAATTAGCTGTTTTTTGTGCCGATGCCACCTGCGAGAATTCGTCAAATATCAATGGCAGGTGTTCTTTATCAATCCCTAAACCGGTATCTTTTACCTGCACGTTCAGCATTTGCTGCCCCGGGGCAGCCCCGGTTATAAATGCGCTTACCACAACCTCGCCCCGGCTGGTAAACTTAATGGCATTACTTACCAGGTTCATAACAACCTGCTTTAACCGGAAATAATCGCCATTAAAGCAAATGTCTTCACTAAAGTTTATATCGTATTTTAAGGCAATATTTTTTTTACCGGCCTGCATCTGCATGCTGGTCACAATTTCTTTAATGCCCTGGTATGGGCTAAAAGGGGCCTGCTCAAAGCTCATTTTACCGGTTTCGTATTTAGAAAAATCCAGTATCTCGTTCACCACATCCAGCAGCATTTTTGATGAGGTGCAGATAGCGTTGGTTTGCTCGGCCTGGGCGGGCGTCAGGTCGCTTTGGGTCAATTGCTCCGAAAAACCAATGATAGAGTTTAGCGGTGTGCGGATCTCGTGGCTCATGCTGGCTAAAAAACGGCTTTTTGATTGTGCATATTTCTCTGCCATTTCGGTATAAACCACCATTTCTTCCTCATTACGAAAGATCTTCCAGATGTTATACAAAATAATGATAACCACCGTAGTAAGCAGCAAAAACATAATGCCCGACAGGCGCTTAAACTCATATAAAACCGTAGCCAGGCTGGTGTTTATCTCTTCTTTACTACCATTGATGTACTGCTGCTCGGCAACCTTATATTTTTTAAGGCTGCTGATGATCTGGTTGATGAGCCGGTTATTGATCTCCAGCATCTCGCGCTCGTTGGCACGCAGCCTGCTGTTGGCGTCGTATATCTTTGTATAATAATTGTTGTAGGCCTGCGCTACCATGGGGTTGGCCGTGGTAGTAGTGATAATGGTATCTGTACGTTTTGCCAGTAAAACCGGTGCCTTAACCTGCTCCTCGTTTTTTTTCTTTTTGCCGAATACGGAGAACAGGCGCCCAAAGAATTTCTTTTTGGGCGCCGGCGCCTTAGCAGCTGCCATCGTTTTCAGCGTATCGATACGCACCTGTGTTTTGATGCGCCTGATAACCGGCTGCTGTATGATCTTGCTGTTGGCATTCTTCAGGTTAGCATTTAACTTCCTGGCAGATCTCATCAAACTGTCAGACAGGGTCATCAGTTTAATGTAGTTATCCGCTTTTAGTTTTTTCTCGCTTACCAAATTTCCCAGCTCATCATCGCCGGTGGGGTTAGCAGACTGCTTGTCGTTAGCGTTGATGGCGCTAATGATGTCCCTCACATTCTTAATTTGCCTGGAAAACTCGTTGGAATACCATTTACGGCCGGTGAGGGCATACATGCGGCTGCTGTTATCGGCACTATAAAGTTCTACAATGCAGCTATCAATTAATGACGAACTTTCGCGCGCCCTAACCATTTTTTGAAAATTACTGCGTAGCTTTTCTGCCTTATTATAATGCAGGTACAAATAAAAGGCGCTGCCAAACAGTACAACAATAAGCATAACAATTAAAGCATAACGCAGAATGGGTATTTTTTTTGCACCGGCAATCATCATAGGGGTCTTGTAAAATGTACTGCCAACAGCATCAAAAAATACGGGCAACTGTTAGATTTACAATATTGCCTTTAACAAGCTTAGTGCCAGCCTTATCCTATACTCCCTATAAGAATATGTTTATAATGTTTGCGCATATTTCTATCACACAGGCGCTATTTTACACTGCATCAGGCTGTTTGCTATTATGAACATGTGTAAAATTATACACGGTTTTTAATAATACTACTCTTAATTGATGCTTTAAAACCCCTTATAATCTTAATGCCCGGCAAAGGCAGCATCCAGGGCCTGTATGCCACCTTTAATATTACGCCGGCCTGCTATTAATACCAGCAAGGCTGCGGATGATGCTACCAGCATAATAAGCGCCATAGGCACAGATGACCGGCTTTTAAACAGGCTTACACCCACCGATACTAACGAGCCGATACACATTTGAAACGCCCCTAACAGGGCGGATGCCGTCCCTGCGTTTTTCTGGAACGGCGCCAGGGCCAGGGCCGAGGTATTGGGGCTGGCTATCCCTACACAGCACAGCACCAAAAATATCATAATGATGGTACCCGCAAGCCCCAATATGTTTTGCATCGACCCTACCAAAAAAAGCGCCGAAATTACCACCATGGCAATTAAGGCGGCATTAACTATCTGCCCGCTTTTGTACTTTTTATTAAGCAGGCTGTTTAACTGGCTGGAGCCGATGAAACCAACAGACAGCAGGGCAAAGATCCACCCGTAAACTTGGCTGCTTACCTTAAACACATCCATAAACACCAACGGCGATGAAGAAATGTAAGCAAACAAGCCCGAGAAAGCGATACCGCCGCTGATGGCATAAGTATAAAATTGCGGCGTTTTAATAACCACTAAAAAGCTACTGATTATAGGGCCGGGTTTTAAGGAATAAGAGGCATCGGGCTGGTAACTTTCGGGCAGGAAAAATATAACCGACAGCGTTATTACTATGGCAATTAACGCCAGTATTAAAAATATTAACTGCCAGCCAAAGGCGCTGGTAACATATCCGCCAACGGTTGGCGCTATCATGGGCGATGCACCCAAAACCAATATCAGCAAGGCAAATACTTTGGCATTGTCCTTCACCGGGAAGATATCGCGCACCATAGTGATAGATGCAACAGAAGCCGCGCAGCCGCCAACCGCCTGGATAAAACGCATGGCGATAAGCATTTCGATACCGGTAGAAAAATAACAGCCTACCGATGCTGCAATGTAAACAGCCAGGCCGGCAAATAAGGGCGGTTTGCGCCCATATTTATCAAGCAATGGGCCATACAGTAACTGCCCTGCAGAAATACCGATAAAGAAGCTGGATAACGACAGGGCAACCTTCTCGGGGCTGGTATGCAGCGATCTGGCAATATCCGGAAAACCCGGCAGGTACATATCTATTGAAAAGGGCGCAAGTGCGGTAAGCGAGCCCAGTATCAGTATCAGGAAAAAGTAGCGTTGGCTTGTCATATCTGCAAATAAACAAAGTTTAAACCGGCTGCAAGGATTTATTCGCCTTAAATAATTATTGGCAAAATATTATATTTTATTAGCCTATTACGGGTTAAACACCCATTCAATTGATATAATTATTACTTTAGTTGTACCGGCTTGCCGGCAATATTACTATTTAATCATCCCTTTTATATAAATAACAATGCTGGTAATACTGTTTTGTATAGTACTGCTCATCCTGTTGGTTAGCTGGGCAAAGCTTAATCCCTTCCTGGCTTTTTTACTGGTATCTATAACTGCCGGGCTAATGCTGGGTATCCCTGTAAATAAAGTTACCGCATCGGTACAAAAAGGTATTGGCGATATTTTAGGCGGCCTGCTTATTATTATTTGCCTGGGCGCCATGCTGGGCAAACTGGTGGCAACCAGCGGTGCAGCCCAAAAAATAGCCGAAGTGCTGGTAAATGCCGTTGGGCAAAAATACATCCAGTGGGCGCTGGTGGCTGCGGGTTTTATTATTGGCATCCCCCTGTTTTATGGGATAGGCTTTGTGCTGATGGTACCGCTGATATTTTCGGTAGTGTATAAATATAAGCTGCCGGCGGTTTTCATCGGCCTGCCCATGATCGCTTCACTATCTGTTACGCATGGTTTTTTGCCGCCTCACCCTTCGCCGTCGGCATTGGTAGTGTTATTTAATGCCAATATGGCCACCACTTTTATTTATGGCCTGGCAATAGCCATACCTGCCATTATACTGGCGGGGCCTATATTTGCCCGCTCGCTCAGAAACATCCCCTCCGAGCCGCTGGCCACCTTCCGCGCCGAAGAAATGCCTGCCGATAAACTGCCGAGTGGCTTTATTAGTTTTTTTACCGCCTTGCTGCCCGTGCTGCTGCTAATGCTTACCGCATCGTTCCCCTACCTGGGCGTTAAAAACCAAAGTGCCTTAAAAATAATGGCGTTCCTGGGCGATCCATCCATCGTGATGCTGATTGCCCTGATCGTGGCAACTTATACGCTGGGTATAAAACAGGGGCGCAACATGGCCCAGCTGGGCATTAATTATGTAGATGCCGTAAAAGATATCTCGCTGATACTGCTTATCATATCCGGCTCGGGTGCGTTTAAAGAGGTACTTACCGCCAGCGGCGTGGATAAAGAAATTGCTAACAGCCTGAAAGCCTTTAACATGCCGCCGCTTGTTTTAGGCTGGGTAATAGCAGCCATCATCCGCATCAGCTTAGGCTCGGCTACGGTTGCGGGGCTTACCGCTGCAGGCATTGTGGCCAGCCTGGTGGTTACCGAGCATGTAAACCCCAACCTGATGGTACTGTCTATCGGGGCGGGCAGCCTGGCATTTTCGCATGTAAATGATTCGGGTTTCTGGCTGTTTAAGGAGTATTTTAACCTCAGCATTAAAGATACCTTCCGCTCGTGGTCGATGATGGAAAGTTTAGTATCGGTTATAGGCCTTGCAGGGGTGCTGCTGCTAAACCTTTTTGTATAACCTGCCTGTGGGGTTAGCATCTACCCCATTACAGCAGTGCAGGGAATACTATACAGTTGAAGCCTTATAATTCAGTTTTTTAATTTAGTTTTTAAACCATTGCTGTATTTAACACTCTGTAATAAAGGTAAACAATAACGGCTTACTATTTGTTATACACATTATTATTAGATACATACCCATGAAAAAGTTAATTATATACGGAGGCCTGTTACTATCATTAACCAGCACGGTTACTTTTAACGCACAGGCACAAGAAAGCAAAGGAATGAGCAAGCAAGGCAAGGGCGCCATCATCGGCGGTGCCGGTGGTGCAGTTGCAGGTGCTTTAATAGGTAAAAATGTTGGCGGTGCCGTAATAGGCGGTGCTATTGGTGCCGGTGGTGGTTACATTATTGGTAACGAAGCCCGCAAACGCGAAGAAAAACGCAAACGCGCAGCTTACCTGGAACGCCGCCGCGCATGGAAACGTGCACATCCGGGCAAAGCATATCCTTATTAATCAGTATATTTAAACAGATATATTAAAGCCGTACGTTGTATAACGTACGGCTTTTTGTGTGCATACCATTCCTTAGGTGCCATAAATTTTGGCCGCTGCATTTCTAATTAAATTAAATGTAGTAAATTTGATCTGAGCCGATCCGTCACATCTATATCATACCTTCCGCTGCAACAGTTAGTATCATATATTTTTCATCTTTCTTCGATATATTTGTTCACTTTTAATTAATTATCTATTGAACATGGTGAAGCGAATTTTAGTACTGGATGATAATCAGGATATTCTTGATATCGTTCATGAAACCCTCACTTACGAAAACTTTGAAGTAAAAAGCACCGGAGAAAGTGTAAACGTAATGCCACTGGTTGAAGATTTTTCGCCCGACCTGGTTATTCTTGATTACCGCGTTGCCGGCCAGAATGGCGGCGAGCTTTGTCAGAATATTAAGGCACACCCTAAATTCGGCAATGTGCCGGTTATTATCTTCTCGGCCTACATCAGCCACGAATCTGACCTGTATGCCTACGGCTGCGATGCCATCATCAATAAGCCGTTTGATTTAACCGAACTGGTTGAGAAAGTGAATAATTTAATCTCTTAAGCGATAAAGGATCTTATAAAGTGAAGGCCATTTCGTAGTATATAAATGGCCTTTCTTGTTTAACTATGTCATGATGAGCCTGTCGAACCATCAGCCGTTTTACTAAGTCTTCGACAAGCTCAGACTGACAATCAAAAATGAATTACACAAAAAAGCCGGCACAATGTACCGGCTTTCTGTTTTATAATAAGCGGAGGTTATTTAACTTCTTCGAAGTCAACATCGGTTACATTATCAGCGCCGCCTTGTGGTTGGCCGCCGCCGGCAGCCTGACCTGCGTCGGCACCCGGTTGCTGACCTGCCTCGGCAGATGCTTTGTACATATCCTCAGATGCAGCAGTCCATGCAGCATTTAATTCCTCTTGTGCAGGCTCAATAGCGGCAAGATCTTTAGCTGCGTAAGCAGTTTTCAATTTCTCTAAACCAGCTTCAATAGCGCCTTTTTTATCCGCAGGGATCTTATCGCCGTACTCTTTCAGTTGTTTCTCGGTAGAGAAGATCAGCGCATCGGCAGAGTTCAGCTTTTCAACTTCTTCTTTTGCTTTCTGATCCGCATCAGCATTAGCTTCAGCTTCATCCTTCATCTTTTTGATCTCGGCATCAGTTAAGCCCGAAGAAGCTTCGATACGGATCTTTTGCTCTTTACCGGTAGCCTTATCTTTTGCAGATACGTGTAAGATACCGTTGGCATCAATATCAAAGGTAACTTCTACCTGAGGAACACCACGAGGTGCAGGCGGGATACCATCCAAATGGAAACGGCCTATGGTACGGTTCCCCGCTGCCATCGGGCGCTCGCCCTGTAATATGTGGATCTCTACAGACGGCTGGCTGTCAGACGCGGTTGAGAAAGTTTCTGATTTTTTGGTTGGGATAGTTGTATTAGATTCGATCAGCTTGGTCATTACACCGCCCATAGTTTCGATACCTAAAGATAGCGGGGTAACATCTAACAATAATACATCTTTAACCTCGCCGGTTAATACACCACCTTGTATAGCTGCACCAATGGCAACCACTTCATCCGGGTTAACACCTTTTGAAGGTGCTTTACCAAAGAATTTTTGTACAGCATCCTGTATAGCAGGGATACGGGTAGAACCACCCACTAAAATAATCTCGTCGATATCTGAGGTGCTGTAACCTGCGTTTTTCAAAGCAGTTTTACAAGGCTCGATAGTGCGTTTGATCAGGCTATCAGCCAATTGCTCAAATTTTGCACGGGTTAAAGTTTTAACCAGGTGTTTAGGGCCTTCGGCGCCTGCTGTAATGTATGGCAGGTTGATCTCGGTTTGGGTAGAGCTTGATAATTCTATTTTAGCTTTCTCTGCAGATTCTTTTAAGCGTTGTAAAGCCATTGGGTCTTTACGCAGGTCTACACCTTCGTCGCTTTTAAATTCGTCTGCCATCCAGTCAATAATAACCTGGTCAAAGTCATCACCACCTAAGTGTGTATCGCCATCGGTAGATTTTACTTCAAAAACGCCATCGCCCAACTCCAGTACAGATACGTCATGCGTACCGCCACCACAGTCAAACACAGCAATTTTCATATCCTTGTGTGCTTTATCCAAGCCATAAGCAAGGGCAGCGGCAGTAGGCTCGTTAATAATACGGCGAACTTTTAAACCTGCAATCTCACCGGCTTCTTTAGTTGCCTGGCGCTGTGCATCATTAAAGTATGCGGGTACAGTGATAACCGCTTCGGTTACTTCCGTACCTAAAAAGTCCTCGGCAGTTTTCTTCATTTTCTGAAGGATCATGGCCGAGATCTCTTGCGGGGTATATTTACGGTCGCCAATTTCTACACGTGGTGTATTGTTGTCGCCTTTTACTACTTTGTAAGGTACGCGGCCAACTTCGGTAGTAACTTCATTAAAGTTATTACCCATAAAGCGCTTAATTGAGTAAATAGTTTTTGTAGGGTTTGTAATGGCCTGGCGTTTTGCCGGATCGCCCACTTTACGCTCACCGTCGTTAACAAAAGCTACAACAGAAGGCGTAGTACGTTTTCCCTCGCTGTTAGCAATAACTACAGGCTCGTTACCTTCCATTACTGATACGCAGGAGTTTGTTGTTCCTAAGTCAATTCCAATTATTTTAGACATATTATGATTTTATTTTTTTATTGATTATTGTTTTGCTTACATACCTGTTTATCAATGCCTGTGCCAATATGCGTTTGGCAGTAAAATAAGAATGCATGTGTCAGTTAACAACTAAACCGTCAGTTTAACTTACTTTTCGGTGACAGGTTGGCAGGACATCCCGGCGACCCTCAAAAGCAAAAAAGCCCTAAGCTGTTGTATAGCTTAAGGCTTTATAAGACTTTTTTTTAGCTGTAGTAAAACTTACTGATATTGTATATACAACGGATAAGGGCTGTATCTTGACAGCACTTCTGCGGGTGTAAGCATGTGGTGAGGCGCTTTTTTGATGTCGTTTTTGTAAAACAGCTTAAAGCCTGTAAACTGCACCGGCTCCTGATTAATAAAGTAACGGTAGGTACCGGTTTTAAGGTCGGGCTCGCCCCAGCCGTCCATATCCATTACCACCTGCACCTCGGGGTGCAATTTAATGTTTTTGTAGTTGGTAACCATTTTACGGGTAAAACGGTGCACAACCAGAATTTTTGGCGGCAGGCCGTTCTTTTTAACAATGTTAGCCAAATAGTTAGATACGTAGTTGATATCTGCCGCATCATAGGTGCCAATTTTTTTGCCCGGTTTGCTGCCATCCTTCATAGAAAACTCCGGGTCCATGCCAAAATGCACCTGCGGCATTTTAAGATAGGGCTCAAACAAAGGCAATTCTGCCTGTATGTTGCTTAATGCCACCTGCACATCTAAAAACACAATGGCATGCGCTTTTTTAGCCAGTACCAGCACACTGTCAATCTGTTTAAACGGCATACGGTAACGGTATTTACCATCTTTACCGCCATCGCCCTGTGCTACTACTGCAATATAATGCAGGGCCGGCTGTACGGGTGTTTTAGGGTCGGCTTTTTCCCATGCCTTCACTTCGCCTTTCAGCTTGGCCAGCATTTCTTTTGGCGGCAATTCGCCCAGTATGCCCATCTTTTTTGAATACAGGTTACCGTAATAAGATACCACGCGTTTAAACGGCAATATGGCACCACCCAGGGGGTATGGCTGGTTTTTTACCGGCCACCTGCCGCTGGTATCGTTATGTGCGTTAAATTTTAATAAAGAATCATACAGGGCTTTATCAATTGGCGGGTAGGTTGATTTTACAACACTTAAGGTATCGGCCTCTTCGCCTTTTGCTTTTGCAGTGGTATCCCCCGCTTTTTTACCGGCCTGTTTGCTGCCGTTGTTTGAATTGCAGGCTTGTAATAACACCAACGAGCTTAACCCGAACAGTGCAGAAAATAGTACGCTTTTAAATTTCATAGAATAGATAGAGTAATAAGCGGTATGGTACCGGATTAATATGTGGTTAAATATAATGGTTGTTAATATATAATACCGTGCTGGCTTAACTTTTATTTTTATAAAACTTACCAAACACGCCCAGCGGCAGCTTGGGGCCTGCTGTAGCCTGTAAGTATAGTTCGCCTATCTCTAAGTTTGATACCTTGGGGAAAGCGTTTTTGATCAGGTTTTCGATAATAACCGACGAGAAACCAAGCGAATAGGTGTTCAGGATCAGGAAATGCTCTTCGGGATCCAGCAGCTGGATCACATCGCTCATCATCTCGTTGATGTTGTCTTCCAGCTTCCATTTCTCGCCATTGGGGCCGTTACCGTAAGCAGGCGGATCCAGGATGATACCGTTATAGGTTTTACCGCGTTTAACTTCGCGCTTCACAAATTTAAGCGCATCTTCTACCATCCAGCGGATGTCTTTCAAACCGGATAGCTCCTGATTCTCGTTAGCCCAGGTAACCACTTGCTTTATCGAATCTACGTGGGTAGTATCGGCACCTGCTGCGCGGGCTATTAACGATGCACCGCCGGTGTAGGCAAACAGGTTAAGTACCTTTGGTGCCGGCGTTTTAAATTTTTTGATATTGCCGGATATATAATCCCAGTTTACAGCCTGCTCGGGGAAGATCCCCAAATGCTTAAACGAGGTTAGCCCCAGGCGGAATTTGATCGCCACATCATTATTTTTGTATTCGATGTGCCAGCGGTCGGGTGTTTTTGGGTCTTTTTTTACCCAATCGCCTGCGGTGGCGCTGCGGCCCTTAAATTTAATATGGTGCAGGCGTTGCCATTCGGCGGGGCTAAGGGCTTTGCTCCACACCGCCTGCGGCTCGGGGCGTATCAATATAACATTGCCAAACCGTTCCAGCTTTTCAAAGTCGCCGCAATCAATCAGCTCGTAATCTTTCCAGTAGGTTGGGGTAAGCAGTTGGATCATTCTTTATCATTAGTCCGCAAGTCCGTAAAGTCGGAAAGTCCGGAAGTTGTTAATCACTGCAAAGATAATCTTCTTTCGGACTTTCGGTCATCAGACTTTTCTGACTTAACCTACAACTTCTCTTTAGCGGCCTGCATAAATTTGCTGGCGAATACAAAGTCGTTCAATTCTTTATTGTCGGTATGTGCAATGTCTTTGTTCGATCCTTCCCACCATTTTTGTCCCTGGTGCAAAAAGATGATATGATCGCCTATTCCCATTACCGAATTCATATCGTGGGTTACAATAACGGTGGTCATCTGGTATTCGGTGGTCAGATCGTTGATCAGGTCGTCTATCAGGATAGAAGTTTTCGGATCAAGGCCGGAGTTGGGCTCATCCACAAATAAAAACTTGGGCTCCATAGATATGGCGCGGGCAATACCCACGCGTTTTTTCATCCCGCCCGATAGTTCTGCCGGGTAAAGCTTATTTTTGTCCTTCAGGTTCACACGTTCCAGGCAAAAATTGGCGCGGTCCTGCTTCTCTGCTTTAGATTGGTTGGTGAACAGGTTTAGCGGGAACATAATATTCTCTTCCACCGTCATGCTATCAAACAAAGCCGAATTTTGGAACAGCATGCCTATTTGTGTACGGATGGGTACGCGCTGTTCAAAATCCATTTCGGTAAAATTCTCATCTTCAAAAAACACCTGGCCTTTGGTAGGTTCGTGCAGCCCTACGATGCACTTAAGCAGAGTGGTTTTACCAGAGCCCGAGCCGCCGATGATCAGGTTATTTTTGCCTGTTTGGAAAGTAGCGCTGATGCCTTTAAGTACATCGTTATCACCAAATGTTTTAAAAATATCTTTAATCTCGATCATAACATTAAACTGGTGATCATAAGGTCAGCAAATAAGATCCAAACGCAACTGAAAACTACACCACGGGTTGCCGACTGGCCCACTTCAAGCGCACCGCCTGATGTATAAAACCCCTGGTAAGAACAAATAGAAGCTATCAAAAAACCAAAAACAAAAGCTTTAACCAGGGCTACCCTGATGGTAAGGCCGTCAAACCCGTCGTTAACACCCATCAGGTAATCGGCCGGGGTAATACTGCCGGTAACTAAACAAGCTATATAACCACCGGTAATACCCAGGCATATAGATATGATAACCAGCAGCGGCACCATGGTGATAGATGCCAGAATTTTGGGTGATATTAAATAACCCGGTGCATTAACCCCCATGATCTCTAAGGCATCAATTTGCTCGGTTACGCGCATGGTACCAATGTTTGATGCAAAGTTAGAGCCTACCCGCCCTGCCAGTACAAGCGAGGAGATGGTGGGGCTAAATTCTAAAATATTTGAATCTCGCGAGATGCTGCCCGCAATACTGCGGGGCACCAAAGGGCTTGATAACTGGAAGGCTACCTGTATGGTTGTGGCTGCGCCGATGAATACCGATATGATGCTGATGATACCCAACGAGCCAATGCCCACGGATACCATTTCGCGCATTACCTCGGCCCAGTAAACACTGAACTTTTCGGGCTTTTTAAAACTTAAACGCAGTAAGAGTATATATTTTCCTAAGCTTTGAAACATTTGTGATGGGTGAAAATTCGGTTAAAAATACATTTTTTAATATTAAGCTATATTGCCGCTTCAAATTCAATCAATTTAATTTGATATTTAAGCATGAAAAACGCCATTATAACTGCAGCAACCAAGGGCATTGGCCGCGCTGTTTCTGTAGCTTTTGCTAAACAAGGAATAAACCTATCCATTTGTTCTCGGAATGAGCAAGATTTATTAAATTTTAAACAGGAGCTGCAGGCGATTAATCCTCAAATTACGATAGTAGCCCTGGTAACGGATTGCAGTAACCGCACCGAACTGAAAAAATTTGCCGAATTCACCGAGAAAAAGCTGGGTTTCGTCGACATTTTGGTGAATAATGTGGGTATGTACAAGCATGTTGCCATACTTAACGATAGCGAAGATTCTTTCCAAAAACAGATAGATACTAACCTGATGCCGGCCTATGAACTATACCGTTTCTTCGGTAAAACCATGGTTTCTGTCGGTAAAGGGCATATATTCAATATATGCTCTGTAGCGGCTATAAACCCCATAGCAGAGGCAGGTATGTATAGTGTAACTAAATATGCACTTTTAGGTCTTAATAAGGTAATGAGGCTCGAAACGCAGGGACATGGTGTTAAGGTAACAGCAGTGATCCCGGGGTCAACATTAACAGATTCGTGGAAAGGCGTTGAGGTTGATCAAAACACGATGGTGCTCCCGGAGGATGTAGCATCGGCAATTGTAAATATATTAAGTATGAGCGCCGGTGCAAATGTTGATGAAGTGATGATAAAACCTGCGCCGGGCCAGTTATAAGCCTCTCCCCAAACCCCTCTCCGAGGGAGAGGAGCTTAAAATAAAAGAGTAGAGGGTGCTAACACTTAAACTATAAGATAATGGAAAAGAAACTTTACAGGGACGAACAGCACAAAACAGTAGGTGGTGTTTGCGCAGGCTTGGCCGAGTATTTTAATATAGACGTATCAATTGTACGGGTACTGTTTGTATTGGCCGTATGTTTAAAAGGCGTTGGTGTATTACCCTACATCATATTATGGATAGTATTGCCCAAACGCCCCTTCAACTATATTAACCCTAATTTTAAACCGGGTGTTACACCGGGCTATAACCCCAATTACGGCCAACCCTTTGGCGATGTAAAGTTAGATTATACCGTACCGCCGCCATTCCCCGGCCAGCCGTTCGCACCTGTGCCCACGGTTAAAAAAACATCCAATGCCGGTGTTATTTTCGGGATCATACTGATCGTATTGGGCAGCTTATTCCTGCTTGACCAGATAGATTTTATCCCCGATTTTGATTTTGAAAAATTGTGGCCGGTAGTACTGGTTGCCGTAGGCGCCACCTTAATATTCGGTGCCAAAAAACAGCCCTGGGAAAAACCGGGATGGACCGCCGAAAAAAAAGAGGCCGACTTTACCGAACAGCCTAAAACCGAAACAAGCGAAGAAAAACAAAACGATAACACTCCAAACACATAGATCATGAAAAGCGAAAAACTTGTACCGGGCCTTATCCTGGTGTTGTTAGGAACCGTGTTCCTGTTAGATAATTTTCACATAATAGATTTCCGCTGGGGTAACATCTGGCACCTTTGGCCCATATTCCTGATCATGGCGGGTGTAAACCTGGTGTTTGCCAACAACAAAGCGCCCTGGGCAACCGCACTTAAAATTGGGGTTGTAATATTAGGCTTTACCTTGCTGATATTCGGGCATTTTGAGAATCGCTGGTTTTCTCCGTTCAACAACCACTGGAGTTTTAACGACCAGGGCTGGCGTAACGACAGGAACGATAATGACGACAACGATGATGATAACGACAGCGACAGCGACAGTACCGGCATTGTTAAGGTAGAAGGCAGCAGTACTTATACACAGCCTTACCTTGCTGCTGCAACATCTGCCAAACTGATTGTAAGCGGCGGCGGTACGCTTTATACCCTTAAAGATACCACCAGCCTGTTGTTTGAAGCCACCACAAAAGAACGCTTTAACCGGTATATCTACACCCACAGAATGGAGGGTAATGTACCCGTTGTTGAGCTGCGCATGAAAGACAAAAAAGGCCATATTGACTGGGACAGCGATAACGGCAATAGTGCCACCATGAAACTGAACACCAGGCCCCAATGGGACATTGATGTAAAAGCCGGCGCAACCGAATTGGATTTTGACCTGTCGCCGTTTAAAATAAAAAGCCTGGAGATAAACGGCGGTGCGGCATCCTTCCATGTAAAACTTGGCCAGCCGCTGGCAGAAACCAATGTAGATGTTTCTACCGGTGTATCTGAAGTGGAAATTAAAGTACCGGCAAACGCAGCCTGCCGCATAACATCTGATACCGGCCTGTCATCAAACGAATTTACTGGTTTTGATAAAAAAGACGATAACAGCTATGAAAGCCAGGGTTATGCCACTGCCAAAAACAAGATCATCATCCATGTTAAAGGTGGCTTGTCTGATGTAAAAGTGATCAAATATTAATTCTTTTATTGCCGGATGGCTGATGCCTAATGTTTAAATTTGACAGTATGCAACCATCCGGCAATAATATTGATATCCCTACCGCTAACGACCAATATATCCTGGTCATCAACGGCAAACCCGATGGCCCCTTCAGCATAGCACAGTTAAAGGAGCATAATATTAAACCCGGCGATTTTGTAAAAACCGCCGCTATGGACGACTATAAAGAAGCCCATGAGATAGCTGCCCTTCGGCAGCTTTTTGGCTTTAGCAGGCAGCCCCTCCCCCTGCAGTACTTTGGCAGTTTTGACCAGCGCGCACTGGCTTCTATTATAGATTGGCTGATTGTGTTTGGTGTGTTTGTTTTGGCCGCTTTTGTGGTGATGCTTATCCTGCTGGTAGTTATCCCGGGGGAGGAATACAAGATGATACGCATTGGCATCACCGCCGTGATAGTAGCGCTTACACCCTTTGCCAAGCTTATTTACAATATTAAAATGGAAAGCGGCCCAAAGCAGGGCACCTATGGCAAGCAGCTTGTAAAGATCCGCGTATGCGATATTTATGGCGAACGCATTACCCCATCAAAAGCATTTAACCGCAACGCAGCCAAACTGCTTTCGGTAGCCACACTGTTTGTTGGGTACCTAATGTGTTTCTTCAATAAAAAACAGCAGTGCCTGCACGATATGCTGGCCGATACACTGATTATTAAAGACCGCCTGGATGTGTAGTTTGCCAACACTAAAAACTCACCAGTATCTGGCTTATCTCACCATCAGGCAAGCTTGTTATTTCCTCACCGTTTAAACTTTTAATAATAGCATCCTGTTTTTTAAGCATGCTAAACACCTGGCTTGGGTTACCATTATTATATCCCAGGTTATGTACTTCAATTATAAAAGTAACATCCTGCTTATTTTTAACATTGTCCAGATCTTTTAATATCACCGTTTCAAAACCTTCGGTATCTATTTTAACCAGTTTTTTAACATCAGGATAAGCATTTAAAATATTTGACAGGCTGAGTTGTTTTACAATGTCCCCATCAGCCTGTACTGCTGCCATAGCATTGCCAAGGCTATCCGTAAAGTGGGCTGTGCCATCGGCATCGCCCACTGCGGCGTTAACAACTGTGCACCTGTCGCCAAGTTTATTTGCCTTTACAGATCGTTTTACAAGTTTAACTGCAGTTTGGCTGGGGTCTAATGCAATGGCCTTAAGTTGTTGATGATGCAGCAGCGCCCCTATGGTCATTACACCTACATTACAGCCTATATCAATAAAAAGGCCGCAATTTTTAGCCATGCCAAATATTTGCTGCTGCAGGTCGTGCGTGATCATGTTTTTCAAAGCTCATGCCATTTAAATACGCCCATTTATGTTCAAGCGCGTTCAGGTAAATTTTACCATTATAAAATGGCTGGCCTATGGTGATATGCTTACTTATGCTCCGGGCTATTCTTCTCAGGAGTTTAAACCTGTACAACTGATTAACAATTTCCATCCGGATAAATATACTTTATAATCTTAAACAGGGGGCAATCGGGCGTATTATACTGTATAATAAATAAAATTAATTCGGTAATTAAGATTGGACAACTTTTAAAAAGTTGTCCAATCTATTTGTGAACGGCATCTTATTTAATTTATTCGGAATTGAGGTTTGACAACTTTAAAAAGTTGTCCAATCTATTGTGAACGGCTTCTTATTTAATTTATTCGGGAATTAAGGTTTGACAACTTTTAAAAAGTTGCCAAACCTATTATTGGCCTATTTGGGGAATTGAGTTATTACCTAAACTGCGTCAGATAACGAAGAGAAGGTGAAATCGCGGATCCGCATAGGCGGGATCAGGGCGCTCTGGCTGCTTTCGCCGCTTACCGTACGTTCTGTTTTGCCCAGGGCATCCAGGTTGTTCAGCATAATCACGGGGCTTTCGTTAAAGCGCATATTTTTTATCGGGAACTTGATCTGGCCGTTCTCGATGTAAAAAGTACCGTCGCGGGTAAGGCCCGTGTAAAGCAAAGTTTGCGGATCTACCGGGCGGATATACCAAAGGCGGGTAACCAATATTCCTTTTTCGGTACCTTTTATCAGGTCTTCCAGGCTTTGTGTGCCGCCTTCCATAATAATGTTGGCTGCTTCGGGTACCGGTTTTACCCCTTTCTTTTGTGCCCAGTAGCGCGAGTAGCTTAAATTTTTGATCACCCCTTTTTCTATCAGGCTGCGCTTATCCAACGGCATGCCTTCGCCATCATAAGTAGTGGCAGGCAGTTCGGGGTTGGTAGGGTCCGAATAAATGTTTACGCGCTCATCCACCAACTTTTCGCCCAGGCGGGTTTTGCCGCCCGGTTTACTCAAAAAGCTACGGCCTTCATCGGCGCTGCGGGCATCCAGGCTGCCGTATAGCTGCTCTAACAACACAATACCTGCAGCAGGCTCTAATATCACGGTATATTTGCCCGGCTCAATGGCCTTAGCCCCAACAGATCCGGCCGCTTTTTTAGCCGCTATTAGCGAGAAGGCATTGATATCTACCTTACCCACGTCATTATAATCTTTAGTTACATAACCAGATCCCTGCCCGTCTGCCGTGCGCATCGTGGCCGAAAAGTTTACATTGGTGCCGCTATTGTACACAAACAGTCCTTTAGAGTTCATCATGGCGCTGCTGGCGGCACTATCCTGCAAAAAGCCGGCGGCGGTAAGCTTGTTTTGTTTAGAGATATTCAGGCTATCCTCTACCATTTTACTGCGTTGTGCAGGGGTAATGGCAGCTGTTGCGGCTACATAAGTTTGGCCGTGGGCAGGGTAAGTTTGCGGGCCAAGCATCGGCATATACTCCGGGTTCTCGGGGGCAAAATGCGCCAGTTCTTCCGAGCGTTTTACGGCTTTTTGAATCGATTCGTCGCTGTAATCATTCAAGGTAATAACGCCCAGCTTTTTGCCAAAGGCCGATGATATGGCCATGCTGGTACTGCTTATAAAGCCGCTGGTGGATACGTTGTTGCGGGCAAAACGTACGTTTGCCGAATCGGAACTGTAAATGCTTACCTGGCATTCATCAGCTTTAGAATAGCTTATCACCTTTTTTAACAGGGTGCGGCATTCGTTTTCAGTTAATATAGCCATGGTGTTATATTTTTCTTGCTGTGTTAATTACGTTAACCCCGTTAAAACGGGCTGTTGATGAACCGTGCGATACCGCGCTGCTTTGCATAGGCTGGCCCTTACCGTCAAAGAAAGATCCGCCTAAACGGTAATCATCCTTATCGCAAACCGCCGAGCAGGCGTTCCAAAACTCCTGGGTGTTGGCCTGGTAGGCTACATCGTTTAGCATGCCTACTATCTTACCGTTTTTAATCTCGTAATAAAGCTGCCCGCTAAACTGGAAGTTGTAGCGCTGCTGATCTATCGAGAACGAGCTATCGCCAATAATATAAATACCTTTTTCTACATTTTTGATCATATCTGCAGGGGACATTTTTTCTTTACCCGGTTGCAAGGATATATTCGGCATGCGCTGGAATTGCACATCGCGCCAACTTTGCGAGTAGCAGCAGCCCTGCGATTCTTTTAACCCGATGATGTGCGCCTGATCGCGGATGGCCTGGTAGTTCACCAGGATGCCATCTTTAATGATATCCCATTGTTTGGTACCCACGCCTTCGTCATCATAACCAACCGCACCCAATGAACCCGGCTGCAGTTTATCGGCCACAATATTTACGTTTTTGCTGCCAAAGTTAAACTTGCCCGATTTCCATTTATCCAGCGTTAAGAAACTGGTACCGGCAAAGTTGGCCTCGTAACCCAGCACACGGTCCAGCTCTGATGGGTGACCAACCGACTCATGGATCGTCAGCCACAGGTGACTTGGATCCAGCACCAGGTCGTATTTACCCGGCTCTACCGATTTGGCTTTCAGCTTTTCGGCGGCCTGCAGGGCAGCCGCGCCGGCATCTTCCAGCATATCGTAGCGGTCGCGGTATAGGGTGGTTTGGCTTTTTATTTTTTCGCTTGCCTTAGGCATCAGGTATTCATAACCCATGCCACGCGGAGCGCTCAACGAGCTGCGGGTTTCAAATTTGCCGCTCTTCTCGTCTATTTTAGTAACCCCAAATACCGGCCAGATGCGGTGGATATCCTGATCGATGTAAGAACCATCGGTAGAGGCAAAATACTTTTGCTCGTTCACCATAAACAGCACCGAGTTAACGTAGTTGGCGCCGTTTTTAAAGGCCGCATCGTTAACAGAAAGCAGCAGGTCGGTTTTCTCTTTCATGGGCACCTCAAAAGCGTTGCGCTCTATAGGTGTTTTCCAGGTAACCTCGCCGTAGCCTTTTTGCGGGGCCAGCTGTACCGGCTCGGTTTGGATGCGCGAGTTTTCTTTAGCAATGGCTACGGCTGTTTCGGCAGCGCGGGCAATGCTATCGTTATCCAGCTTATCTGTTGCGGCAAAACCCCAGCAGCCGTTGGCAATAACGCGGATACCCATGCCGTAGCTTTCGGTATCTACAATATTCTCGATGTTTTTATCGCGGGTGGTAACATACTCATTCAGGTAGCGGCCCAGGCGAACATCCGTATAGGTTGCGCCTTTGGCACGTGCGGCGTTCAGGGCCACATCGCTCATGCGCTTTTTAATAGCCACGTCCACATCGCGCATGCGCGTACCCGGCACAATAGGCGTACCGGATGCAGTAAAACTACTGAGCATAGATGCACTAATGCCCATGCCGGTAAGGTAAAGGAAGTCTTTTCTTTTCAAAGTGATATGATTAAAGCCTAAATATAGTAAAGCCCCCTCTAATCTCCCCCGAAAGGGGAGACTTTTTTTTAAGCCCTTCTACTTCGGAGATGGTTTTGGGTGAGGCTTATAAATTAGATAAGCAAATTGTCATGGTGAGCCTGTCGAACTATTAGCCGCATGTAAAGGTTTTCGATGCAGTAGTTGTGCTGACTATCTATTTAACCCCCGTCTTTGCGAGTTACGAAGCAATCTCTTGAGGACAATTCGCGGATCAGTTCTCTGTTAGGAAAGGCAGTGCGCAAATTTTGGCCTGTGGATGTTCTTTTTCTTTTCTCTCAAAAGAAGAAAGAACCAAAAAGAAAAGTCGCGGCTTGGTAACGCCCTTTGTAAGGTAGTGCTTTATCAATACCTGTGCTATCCGTGCGTTACACTATGCCGCATTTAGGATGTTATTGTTCAGGTTGTCAGGCTCAGTAGTCCACCATGTCATTGCGAACCAGGGCTGTGATGTTGGCGGCGCGGTGAAGCAATCTCGTCGGGTTAATTCTAATTTACCCGTCTTTGCGAGGTACTAAGCAATCTCTTTATGGGTAGGTGGAGATGATGTATAAAACCATAAGCGGAACGATTGCGGATGCGGAGGAGGAACAAAAAATATTAATTTTTTTCGTAAGTTAGATGTTTAAAGAAAAAGAATTTAATGAGTAAAATAAAAGTAGACGGTGTTGAAATAACCATTTTTACACAAAATGATCATGACTATATATCATTAACGGATATGGCCAAAAGCCAACACGAAAATATAATCATTACTAAATGGCTAAGTTTAAAAAATACAATTGAATATCTAGGAGAATGGGAGGCTATGTATAATCCTGATTTTAATTATACCGATTTCGGTACAATTAAAAATACAGCAGGTGGAAACAATTATGTACTATCCGTAAAAGAATGGATTGAGAAAACAAAAGCAATAGGTATTAGAGCAACTGCTGGTCGATACGGTGGTACATATGCACATAAGGACATAGCATTTCAATTCGGTATGTGGATGAGTCCAAGGTTTCAATTATTATTAGTAAAAGAGTTTCAAAGATTAAAAGAAGAAGAAACTAAGCGACTAAATTCAGATTGGGATTATAAACGCTTTCTTGCAAAAGCTAATTACACAATTCACACAGATTCAATAAAAAATTATGTGATTCCTAAGATTACTGATGAAGAAAGAAAAAAATGGGTTTATAGCACAGAGGCTGATTTATTAAATGTCGCGCTATTTGGATTTACTGCCGCTCAATGGAAACAGGCGAACCCAACATTGGCAAAACAAAATTTGAATGTAAGAGACTTGGCAGATGCTCATGAATTGTTAGTACTATCTAATTTGGAAGGCTTAAATGCAATATTAAATCAGCAAGGAATAGAAAGTCATAATAAATTGGATCTACTTAGAAAAGCTGCCTCTCAACAATTGGCTGCTTTAAGAGCTTCATCTTATACTTTAGAAAAAATCCAAAGTCCATTCAATATTGAAAAAAAGAAATTAAACTAATAGTTTCATAGGCGTATGCCACCTGCTGTCGTACCCAGTTCGTACGTACTTTAATAACTATATCATTTCCTTTAGATTAGCTTCAAAATAACAACTTATACTACTCTGTTAAATATAATTTAAAGGAATGACACATATAATATCTAATTGTCCTACGGTCGGTTGTCTTCATAACTCGCAATAACGCGCAAGGGATATAGTAGGTTACCTACTTTGCATAGGAGCTGCCGAAATAAATCTTAATGGCCTAAATATCTAACCCGGGATGCATAAAGCGTTTACATAACCTATGGTGACAGAATGTCGTCAGCTATATTTTCATAGGCCTGATTATTAGTATATTAACTAATGTTCACGGTGTTCACGTGCGTGAACATGAACACTCATTAATTTCTGTTAACCTTTGATGATCACATAAGTGCGGGCCCATTTGTCGTGCCAGGCTTGTTTCTGGCTATCCCATAGGATGGCTAAATAGCCAATACCTAATGCCGTGCCCGATACAAATTTACCCAGGTTGCGCAGCAGTGCCCTGCCAAAGCTTAGTTTCATGCCATCGGCATCCACCACGCTGATCTTAAAGAATTTTTTGCCCAGGCTACCCTGCATGGGCGAAAATTCGCAAATGGTATGGTACACCGCCATAATTAAAAAGCTGATCATATTAAATTTAAGCATGATCACCAAATCATCTACAGTAGCAGTGCCGTTTGTTGCCCTGGCATAAACCTCTGTAAAGGTAGCCGGCCTGAAGAATGATATAGGGTAAGATAGGATGATGGAATCTACCACGTAGGCAATTAAGCGCCAGCCAAAACCGGCCAGGTTATCTTCGGTGGGGAAGTAGATGCCGCGGGCTTCAAAGTATTCAAAAAATTCGGGCAGGTCTGATGCACGCTGCCAGTCGTCCTGCTGTGGCGATAGTATCATCGTATCCACATTGAGCGGCATATTCAGCATCTCTTCCAGCGTGTATGGGCCGTTCTCCTCTTCTCCCTGCGATATGTAGTAACCGTCTGTCATGTGCAATTAAAAAACTGAGCGAAAGGTAAGCATAATTGCCGTTACGCGTTTACGAATTTAAGGCATAAACAATAATGTTTACGCCAAACTTGGTGTTGTCTTCGGCCAGGAAACGTTTGTTACGGAAATCGTAATCCCATTCGCAGCCATAATCCTTACTACTGTATAAAACGCCTATACGGCCATTTATCTCAATAGCTTTCAGATAGTCGTGCACCAGGTCATCGCCCCAGCCGTTTAGCTCAAAGGTTGTGGTAGGCGGCCCTTTCTCAAACTTAAAAAACGAGTTATACAGTTTATGGTTGTTCGGGATCTTTTTTAAAGCCGCCGGCCCAAATAAAGCCGCCATTTGCGCCTCAAATGATTTGGCGAACAACCCGTCTATATCGTGATTGCAGTCGTCCACAAACACAAAGCCGCCGTTTTGCACGTATTTTTTAAAGTTGGCCTTCTCTTTGGCATCAAACTGCACCAGCTTGTGGCCGCTGAGGTAGCAAAACGGATAAGCAAAAATATCGTCGCTGCTTAAGGGGATAACCTTTTCGTGCTCGTTAATGGGGATGGTGGTATATTCCAGCAAAGAATTAAGCAAGTTAGATGGCATCCGCTGATCGGTATCCCAATCGCCGCTGTGGTAACTTAACCTTGTAAATGTAAATTTTTGTCTGTACGCCATCTGCCGCTAAAAATCTAAAATTAAAACAAAAATATGGGCCGCTTATATTAATAAAACGATGATGTTGTAAAGTTTTAGATACTTTGTTGATATTTTGATAAAAAAGCATGGTATTTAGTTAAAAGCATAATATCTTGTAGGCTCATGAGCCTCTCCCCGGCCCTCTCCTTTGGAGAGGGTTAGGGAGAGGCCGAAATATTATAATATTTGGAACTGACCGAAAAAAATATAAAAGCCCTGCTGGATAAATTACCACAGCTAAAAACCGAGATCCAAAAAGTAATTGTAGGGCAGGATGCCATATTGGATGAATTGCTGGTGGCATTTTTAGCCGGCGGCCATTGCCTGCTGGAGGGTGTGCCGGGCCTGGCCAAAACGCTGATCGTGAAAACCATGTCGCAGGCGCTGCACCTGGCTTTCAGGCGTATCCAGTTTACGCCAGACCTGATGCCGACGGATATCATCGGTACCGAGATTTTGGAAGAAGACCACGTTACAGGGAAACGCTTTTTTAAATTTAACAAAGGCCCTTTATTTGCCAATATAATTTTGGCTGATGAGATCAACCGGACGCCACCCAAAACACAGTCGGCTTTGTTAGAGGCCATGCAGGAGTTTGAGGTAACCTACGGCGGGCAAACCTATCCGCTGGATAAGCCATTTTTTATTTTGGCCACCCAAAACCCCATTGAGCAGGCAGGCACCTACCCCCTGCCCGAGGCACAGTTAGATAGGTTTTTACTGCTGATAAAAATTGGCTATCCAACACCCGAAGAAGAATTTGCGATACTAAACCGCACCACCGGCACTAAAAAAGCCAATGTGCAGGCCGTAATAACCGCCGATGAAATTATACAGGCGCAAGCCCTGGTAAGGCA
Organism: Mucilaginibacter phyllosphaerae; assembly: GCF_004378255.1. Taxonomy (GTDB): domain Bacteria; phylum Bacteroidota; class Bacteroidia; order Sphingobacteriales; family Sphingobacteriaceae; genus Mucilaginibacter; species Mucilaginibacter phyllosphaerae. Next base: position 226,566 of record NZ_SNQG01000002.1, on the reverse strand, counting down.
GGTAACTATTAATGAGGACCTGACCCGCTATGTAAGCGAAATCATTCGCGCTACCCGCCCGGATACCACCACTATTAATTATATAAAGGAGTGGGTACGCTGGGGGGCAGGTCCGCGTGCAGGCCAGGCGTTGATCCTGACAGCCAAGGCAAGGGCATTGCTAAAAGGAAGGTACTCGGTACTGATGGAGGATATCCACGCTATGGCCCCGGCCGTTTTAAGGCACCGCATCCTGATGAACTTTAAAGCCGAAGCGGAGGGCATCACATCCGACAGGGTAACCGAGGAACTGATAAAAGTGGTGGAACGGAAAGGGGCGCTGTAGCCTCACCCTGCCCTCTCCAAAGGAGAGGGTTCTGATAAACTATGCGCAACTAATCTCTAATTAACCATTCTCTGATCACTAAAAATGCTTAACCCCAAAGTTTTAATGACCATTAAGGATTTGCCATTGCTGGCGAAAACGGTTATTGATGGCTTTATGAACGGGTTTAACAAAAGCACCGTTAAGGGGCCCGGGCTGGAATTTAGTCAGTACCGCAGCTACCAACCCGGCGATGATCTGCGCTGGCTGGACTGGCACATGTTTGCCCGCAGCGACAGGTATTACATCCGTGAATCGGAGGTGGAAACGAGTATCTCCGTAAGGTTTTTGGTGGATGCCAGCGCATCTATGAACCATGATGATGACGGGGTGAAAAAAATAGAATACGCCAAAGCGCTAACCGCCTCATTGGCCTACCTGGCCAATCTGCAGGGCGATTCGGTTGCGCTGAATGTTTTTCAGGATGGCGGGCTGTTCTCCCTGCCCTCCAGGCCGGATCCGCAGCACTTACAGCGGTTATTTCATCACCTGCAACAAATAAACCCGACAGGGAAATTCACCAAACCTATACAGTATAAAGAGCTTTTTGCGGGCACCGGCCGTAAAGAATTATTGGTTTTTGTGACCGATATGTACCAGGCAAACGGCGAGATAGATGAATTACTGAAATCGCTATCATCATTAAGGCACGAGATCATTGTTTTCCACCTGATAGGGCAAAACGAAATTGACTTTGATTTTAAAGGATATACGACGTTGCAGGACCTGGAAACCGGCGAAACCATCCAGGTAAACACCCAACGGGCAAAGGACGCTTATCAGGTGAGATTGAAAGAACATTTGGCAGGCATCAAAAGCAACCTCGCGGCAAAAGGTATCGTATATCAAATGGTGAGCATCGCACAACCGCTTGATGAAGCATTGCGGGCATTTTTGGTCCGGCGTAAAAAGGGGGCAAAATAGGCATGCAGTTTTTAACCCCAATATGGTTTTTGGCGCTGGCTGCACTTGGTATCCCGGTGATTATCCATTTATGGAATATCCGCCCGGGCAAAACGCTGAAGGTGGGCAGTATATCATTAATAACAGAGGCATCAAAAAGCAGCAGCCGTAGCTTTAAACTGCTGGATGTTTTATTACTGATATTGCGGTGTTTATTGCTGATTTTATTGGCTGCGCTGCTGGCGTCGCCAATTTGGCAAAGGGCTGTATCCATGCAAAAATCAAAAGGCTGGCTGCTCATCCCTAAAGAGAATTTTAAAGAAACGTATCAAAAATTTAAACTAACTGTAGATTCATTGAGTAAAGCCGGATACGAGTTTCATTATTTTGACAGTGGATTTGCACAACAGGACCTGAATAGGCTGATAGCTGATACCGATTTGAAAGATACCGTAGCTGTAAGCAATTACTGGACTTTAATTAAGGCCTTAAACAGTAAAGTTACCGCCGCTACCCCGGTTCATATTTTCACCCAAAACGGCATCAACTATTTTAAAGGGACTAAACCTGCGGTTGATATGAAGCTGTACTGGCAAACCTACACAGCAGCAGATTCTGTCAGCACATGGCTGGCATCGGCATCACTAACCGTTAGCGGTGCTATCAAAGTTACCCAAGGGAATAGTAACCCTGCAGGGGTAACTTATAAGCACCAAATTTTGCACAACGAAGGCAACCCGCAGATCCGCATCAATATGCAGAAGGGCCAGCTTTCCGTCAGTTTAAAAGATGGTAAACGTATAACAGTAGATACCGGCACTATGCGTTTAGCTATTTACACCGATAAATATGCGCTTGATGCAGGTTATTTAAAGGCAGCATTATCGGCAGCGGTTAACTTTAGCGGCCGTAAGGCGATTATTAAACAATATAATAATCCATCATCTATACCGGGCGGGCAAAACTGGTTATTTTGGTTATCTGAACAAGTTATAATTGGCCCTGCAAAAAACAGCAAAAATATATTCAAATACGAGGCAGGCAAAGCTGTGGATGTAAACACCTGGATAGAGCCGGGACACATCGCTTTAGCTAAAACAATAAATGCCGATAGCAAAGATGACGCGATATGGAAAGATGGCTTTGGTAAAACTGTATTGGAGTTAGATAACAATACCTACCATTTTTACAGCCGTTTTAACCCGCTTTGGAATGATTTGGTTTGGAGTGATGCCTTCCCAAAGATGATATTAAAACTGATCGCAGAGGATCAAACTGACCTGTCGCCAAAACAGGATAAACGCGTTTTAAGCAACGAGGAAATTCAGCCGCAGGTACGTAAACAAAACAAACCGGCAACAGCTGCTAAAGCAACGCAACAAACTGATCTGTCGCGCTATTTTTGGCTGATGCTTGTAGTTATATTGATCATAGAACGCGTACTGTCGCATCAAACTAAACAAGCAAACAATGGCTAAACCGGGCGGCATACATCAGATCCAAAACCTGCGTCGCCGCCGGATAATTTACCGCGTGCTGGAGGATGCGCTGTATGCCTTGTACGCAGCATTATATGCAGGCGGCTTAATATACTACCTGCTTTCGCCAACCTGGCTGTGGGGTATGCTCATATTCCCTATAGCATTGGCAATACTTTTAGCTATCCACCGCCCGTGGCAAATAAACAATGAAAAAATTGCCGCATTTTTAAATAAGGAATACCCGGAATTACAGGAGAGCACTCAATTATTGTTATTACCAACAGACGAGTTAAACCCGCTGCAGCATATTGCATCCTCTAAAACGGCGGCTGTTTTAGCGGGCCTTAAAGTTTCGCATAAGCATTTTAGCAGCCGCCTGTTAAAAGCTTTTATTGCCCTGTTTGTTTCGGTTGCCTTGTTATGGGTGGTAGCTAAAAACCTGCCTAAGCGTTCTGTTCAATCAAGTTCTTTTCATCCGGTTAACGAGTGTGCCCCTATCCCAAATGAAAAAATGCTGCCACAGGTAAGTACGGTCGAGATCATAATAACCCCTCCCGCCTATATCCACAGGCCAAAGCGCACCTGGGATAAATTCAGCCTCACGGTTGAAGAAGGCGCAACTCTTACCTGGACAATTAAAACCAATATTGCCATAAAAAAAGCAAGCCTGCTATTTAATAATACCGAGCAGATCCCCTTAAAGCCCACTAAAAATACTAATTGGTATGCTTCCAGGCTGATTGACAAGGCGGGTTTTTACCAGGTAAATATTGATGGTAAGCTGTCGGATCTATACTACATCCAGGTGATTAAAGATGCTGCGCCGGTGATCCACCTGAAATCGCCTAAGCAGTACACCTATATAGATGCCGGTGAAGCGCCCAGGGTAAATATAAATACCTCGCTGGATGATGATTACGGATTAATATCGGCAACCATTATGGCCACGGTAGCCAAAGGCCGTGGCGAGGGAGTGAAGTTTAAGGAATACAAACTAAATTTTGCCGAGGGTTTTGCCGCGCAAAAACCGCAATACGACTTAAAGAAACTGATAGACCTGCCGGCTTTAAATATGGAACCTGGTGACGAACTTTATTTTTATGTGCAGGCACAGGATACCCGCAAACAGTTAAGCCGCACAGATGTGTACACTGTAAGCATCCAGGATACCGCAGAGTTGCTGAGTATGAACGGCATGCTTACCGGCGCAAATTTAAAGCCCGAGTTTTTCAGGAGCGAGCGGCAAATCATTATAGATGCCGAGCAATTGCTGAAAGAAAAAGATACCATTGCCCTGGAGAAATTTAACGCCCGCAGCAATAACCTGGGCATCGACCAAAAACTGCTGCGCCTGCGTTATGGCAAGTTTTTGGGCGAAGAGGGTGAAGATGCCATTGGCGCACCCAATAACGATGCTGCCGACCCGGCTGATTTTAGCAATGCCCAAAAGATCCTGAAAGAATATACCGACGACCATGATAATGCCGAGGACGCAGGCTTTTTAGAGCCAACCGTTAAAGCCCAGCTAAAAGCCACCCTTACCGAAATGTGGAAGGCCGAACTACAGCTGCGCCTTTACAAACCACAGGCCGCCCTGCCGTTTGCCTACAAGGCCTTACGATTATTAAAAGATCTGCAACAAAAATCGCGTTCTTTTGTGGCCAAAACGGCTTATAACCCGCCGCCCTTAAAAGATGAAAAACGGTTAAGCGGCGAACTGGATAAAATTATTCAACCCATAAATAAGCAGGATATAAAACCCGTTGCCGACCAAACGGACGGCTTGAAAAAAGCCGTAACGGTATTAGAGGGACTAAAGCAAAATCCGGTAAAAAAAGCTGCTGATGGGCAGGTGTTGCAAGCGGCATATTTACAGTTAAGCCAAAGGGCATCACAGCAGCCGGGAATTTATCTGCCCGCTATGAATGCCATGCGCAGGATCTTATCATCGCCCAAGGCAAATCTTAATGACATCAATTCGGTAGAGCGTGTTTTGCAAAAAACACTGATAGCGCTAAAAAACATGCCATCAGCACAGGGAAATCAGGTAGATATGGGCCTGTCTAAACAGTATTACAAAAACCTAAAACAAGCTAACCGTTAATGCTGGGCAACTTTACATACATCGTTATCGCAATTTGCATCTTAGTGGCTGTAGCGTTTGCCTGGCAGGAATACAGGCGTGCTAACAAAAGGCACCTGTTGCTGCGCATCATAGCAGTAGTATTAGCGGTAACTGCATTGGCCTGTATCATTTTACCCATTGCTTATGATGGCGCGCTTAATAAAACAGCTGAACGTAAAGCCATTTTATTAACCACTGGGTTTAATAATGATAGCTTAAACAGGGCAGATACCAACATCATCACTGCAGATGCGGTCATTAAAAATCAATACCCCAATGCCAAACTGATAAACGGTTTAAATGAGTTGCCCAAAAACACTAACCTGCATATTTACGGCTACGGTTTAAATGAGGATGAATTAGCGCAACTGGATACGTTACCGATCGTATTCCACCCTGCAAAAGCGCCTGTTGGTGTTAACTATGTAAATTGGGATGGATCCATCAAGGCAGGCGAGCCATTGCATGTGCAGGGCCAATACAACAATACATCGGCACAAAAAGTAAAATTGGTTTTAAACGGATTAAATACCGGCTTAGATTCGGTCATGTTGCCGCCAAACGCACAAACCAACTTCAATCTGTCTACCATTCCTAAAACAACCGGTAAAATAGTATTTACGCTATATGCTGATACAGCTTTGCAGGGTAGCATACCCGTACAAATTGCCCCGGTTAAACCACTCAGGATTTTAATGCTGTCGGCTTCGCCGGATTTTGAAAGCAAATTTTTAAAGAATTGGCTAACCGGAAACGGTTATGCCGTGGCTCTGCGCTCGGCCATCAGCAAAAATAAATTCAACAGCGAGTTTATTAATACCGATCAGTTTAATTTATCCAAGCTATCGGCACAAACCTTAAACAAGTTTGATGTGGTTTTTGGCGACTTGTCAGTTTTTAACGGACTAAGTGTTGCAGAAAACAGCGCACTAAAACAAGCTGTTGCCGATAATGGCTTAGGTTTGATCGTTCGTGCAGATAGTACAGGTAAAACCTCCTGGCTACAACAACCTTTCCCGGTAGACAGGGCATCTGGCAAGGAACCCGCAGCAGGCCCGATCCTGATCAACGGTAAAAAAAGTGCCGGCAAGCTTAACAATGGGTTGGCATATATAGCCTATCAAAACGGTACGCAACCACTTATAAAGAATACACAGCAACAAGTGCTGGCAAGCAGCGCATTATATGGCTCGGGCAAAATTATTTTCACTACGCTTAATAATACTTTTACCTGGATACTGGGCGGCAATAAGCAGGATTATTGGTTATTGTGGAGTACATTGATCACCAAAGCCGCACGAAAAGAAAACCCCGACGAAAGCCAGATTGAAGTTTTGACCCCGGCTTATGCGGGCGAACCTGTACACCTGCAAATAGCACAGGGTAATGCATCGCCTTTAATTATCAACGGTAAAAATACCCCATCATTACAAAACGCTGCTATACCTTTTGAATACCGTGCGCAATACCGGCCCGCAAAACCAGGATGGCAAACATTACAAAGCAACAATTGGTATGCATACACCAAACAAAGCTGGGCAGTTATGCAGGCATCTGCTAAATTATCGGCCACCAAAAAATATGCTAAAGCACATCAAATAAATAGCATTGTAACAAAACAGATACAGCAAAAAATGCGGATTGATGTGCCGAAAATATATTTTTATATCTTGTTGCTTGCGGCATGTACTTTCCTTTGGGCAGAAATAAAAAGCCTCTTTTAAAGAGCTTTTTTAGAACCCCTCCTTTGCAGATGCAGAGAAAAGCTATTTAGTAATTAATTTATTGGAGGATAAACTTTGAGAAGAAGAGACTTTATTTTTTTAACCGGCGTAGGTGCAGGGGCCATGATGCTCCCCTCTTTAGACGGTTTTGGTAAAAATATTGATGTGCAGCAGGCGCTTGAGGGTGTTGACGTGCGCATTAAAAAAGAACTGGCCGATGCCGGACTGAATGCAGCCAAAAGCGCAGGCGCCAGTTATGCCGATGTGCGCATTGGCCGTTACCTTAACCAGTTTGTGATCACCCGCGAAAACCGGGTGCTTAACGTAGCCAATACCGAATCGTACGGTGTGGGCATCCGCGTAATTGCCAATGGTTGCTGGGGCTTTGCGGCCACCAACGAGGTAACCAAAGATGGTGTGGCTAAAGCCGCTCAACGCGCTGTTGCTGTTGCAAAAGCCAACGCTAAATTAGGCAGTGCCCCTGTACAATTGGCACCGCAAAAAGGGTATGGCGAGGTAAGCTGGAAAACACCTATCGAAAAAAACGCCTTTGAAGTGCCCATTAAAGAAAAAGTCGACCTGCTTTTGGGGGCAAATGCATCTGCCATTGCAGGCGGGGCCAATTTTGTAAACTCCACCATTTTTGCAGTGAACGAGCAAAAATATTTTGCCTCTACCGATGGCTCCTACATCGATCAGGATATCCACAGGTTGTACCCGTCGTTTACGGTTACCAAGATAGATTCGGCATCCAATTCGTTCCAAACCCGCCGCTCGTTAAGTTCGCCGGTTGGTATGGGTTACGAGTATCTGATGCCGCTGGAAAGCGAAAAAGTAACCGGCATAACTACCCGCTATAAAAAGCGCTACGATATGCTGGAGGATATGAAATTTGCCACTAAACAGGCGGCAGAAAAAATAACCGCCAAAACGGTAGAGCCGGGTAAGTACGATCTGGTGCTGGATCCAAGTCACCTTTGGTTAACCATCCACGAATCGGTAGGCCACCCAACCGAGCTTGACCGTGTATTGGGTTATGAAGCCAACTTTGCAGGTACCAGCTTCCTGACGCTGGATAAATGGAAATCGGGCAAGTTCAACTTCGGCAGTAAAAATGTGAACGTAACCGGCGATAAAACCGAGGTAGGTTCATTAGGTGCTGTGGGGTATGATGATGAAGGCGTGGGCACCAAAAAATGGGATATCATTAAAGATGGTACATTGGTAAATTACCAGGCCATCCGCGATCAGGCGCACATCATCGGGTTAAAAGAATCGCAGGGCTGCTGCTACGCCCAAAGCTGGCAGGATGTACAGTTTCAGCGGATGCCAAACGTATCCCTACAGCCGGGCAAAACCCTATTGGCGGTGGATGACATGATCAAGAATGTTGAAAAAGGCATTTACATTATTGGCGATGGCTCGTTCTCGATAGATCAGCAGCGCTATAACTTCCAGTTTGGCGGGCAGCTGTTCTACGAGATCAAGAATGGAAAAATAGCCGGGATGCTGAATGATGTGGCCTACCAGGCCAACACCCAGGAATTCTGGAACTCGTGCACTGCTGTTTGCGATCAGCGCGATTACCGTTTAGGCGGCTCGTTCAACGATGGCAAAGGCCAGCCAAGCCAAAGCAGCGCGGTATCGCATGGCTCATCAACAGCAAGGTTTAACGGTGTTAATGTGATTAACACAAAAAGAAAGATCGGATAACATATGCCTATATATACAAAAGAACAAGCACAGGCTTTATTAAAAAAAGTGCTTAACTATTCCAAAGCCGATGAGTGCGAGGTAAGCCTGGGCGGCAGCGAGGGCGGTAACGTACGTTATGCCTTAAACGCAGTTTCTACCGCTGGTGATATCAGTACGGTTGGCCTTAGCGTAACATCTGTTTACGGCAAAAAAGCAGGGTCGGCTACTATAGATCAGTTCGACGATGCTTCGCTGGAGCGCGTTGTTCGCCGTTCGGAGGAACTGGCGCAGCTGGCTCCCGAAAATTCGGAATACATGCCGATGCTTGGTCCGTCAGAATTTAAAGAGTCGATAACCTATAATGCCAATACAGCCGCCATGACGCCGGAAAGCCGTGCAGATATGGTAGGCAAAAGTTTGCAGGCAAGCAAAAATGCCAAACTATTTGCAGCCGGCTTTCTTGAAAACTCAACCGGGTTTAACGCGGTCATGAATTCTAAAGGTTTATTTGCCTACAACAAAAGCAGCGATGTTACCTTTTCTGTTACCACCCGTAACGAGGGCGGCACTACATCCGGCTACGCAGCCCGCGGCTTTACCGATGTATCTAAATTAGATACCGCATCTGCCACGCGTGTGGCCTGTATGAAAGCTAATGCCTCAGTTGGTGCAAAAGCATTGGAACCGGGTAAATACACGGTGATATTAGAGCCTGTTGCAGCAACCTACATGCTGGAAAATATGTTCCGGTTTGATGCGCGCAGCGCAGAAGAGGGCCGCAGTTTCCTGAGTAAAAAAGGCGGCGGTACCCGTTTAGGCGAGCAACTGGTTGACCCTAAAGTAACCATCTACTCTGATCCGTTCAATCCCGATCTGCCATCATCAACCTGGACAGGCGACGGCCTGCCACGCGAAAAAACCATGTGGATAGATAAAGGCGTAGTGAAAAACTTATCCTACTCGCGCTTTTGGGCGCAAAAAAAAGGTGTAGCGCCTACCCCCGGCCCGGGCAATATCATTATGGAGGGTGGCACCCAAAGTTTAGAGGACCTGATCAAAGGTACCGAGCGTGGCATCCTGGTATCAAGGTTATGGTATATCCGTATGGTAGATCCACAATCGTTGCTGCTTACCGGCCTTACCCGCGATGGTACGTTTTACATTGAGAATGGTAAGATCATGTTCCCGGTAAAAAACTTCAGGTTTAACGAGAGCCCGGTAATTATGCTGAACAACCTGGAAGCCCTGGGCAAGCAGGAACGCAGCATCAGCGTAGAAAGCTACCGTAGTTACCTGATCCCGCCCATGAAGATCAGGGACTTTACATTTAGCTCGTTATCAGATGCGGTATAAGAGATTTGACAACTTTAATAAAGTTGTCAAATCTGGTTTTGAAATGGCGCTTAATGGCGATGAAGATTAGTAACCTTACGTTCAGATCGCTATCGAATGCGGTGCAAGGGAGATTTCTGGGATTTGAGATTTGACAACTTTAATAAAGTTGTCAAATCTGGTTTAAAGGCCATTATTATTGGCGTTTTTGTTTATTTGCAGCCCCAAAGCTTTTATCATGCAAAAATTCCCGGTTAGTAGTTCAGTTTTGTCTGCAGATCATCTGGGCGTATTGGTACAGGATGTTTACAATTTAAACACCGGCGTTACCTGCCAGCTTTTAAAAACAGGCATCAACCACAGTTATCTGATAAAAGACTTTCCTGATAAGTATGTATTCCGTATTTATAGTTTAGACTGGCGCACCCGCTTAGAGATCGAGGAAGAGATCAGGTTATTGAATTTGCTGTGCGATGCCGGGATCTCCGTATCTTATCCAATAGCAGATGCCGATGGAGATCATATCCAGGAATTGAATGCACCCGAAGGCATGCGCTATGGTGTATTGTTTTCTTTTGCTGAGGGTGAAAAGCTGCTCAACTTCCCTGCAGAGGTACATCATAAAGCTGGCGAAACCATGGCCCGCATACACCAGGTAACTAAAAATGTAGGGTTGCAAAGGGCAACCTATACACCGCAAGTTTTAACAGAAGACACAATATCCGGCCTGCAAAAGTTTTTACCTGCTGACAGCGAAGAGATGGCCTGGATATTATCTACGCAAAAGTATTTACTAAACGAACTGGCCAAAGCCGATTTAGGGCAATTACGTACAGGTGCCGTGCACATGGATATTTGGTTCGATAACTTTAATATCACTAAAGATGGCCAGATCAATTTGTTTGATTTTGATTTTTGCGGAAACGGGTGGTTGTGTTTGGATATTGCTTATTACGTATTACAATTGCACAGTACCGAAAAGATAGAGGATGAGCGTAACGAAAAGCTAAATGCCTTTTTTGCCGGGTATGAATCTATCACTCCGATAAGTGCGGAAGAGAAACGCCTGTTGCCTGTGCTGGGTGTTAGTATGTATTTCTTTTACCTCGGGGTGCAATGCAGGCGGTTCGAAAACTGGTCGAACGTGTTTTTGAATGAAACTTATTTAAAACGCTTTATTAATCTGCTGGTAAAAAAATACTTTGATGAAAACGTTGTGACCGCAACAAATGTTAACCCATCATGACAAATACAACAAAAATTGGCTGGATAGGCCTTGGCTTAATGGGTAACCCCATGTCACAGCAATTGCTGAAAGCCGGTTACCCCGTTACGGTTTACAACCGCCATAAGGATAAAGAAGCTGCATTGAAAGAGCAAGGTGCCGAAACAGCATCATCCCCAAAAGAATTATTGCAGCAAACCGATGTGGTTATCATTATGGTGACCGACGACCAGGCCATCCGTGATATTTTTACAGGTGAGGACGGTTTGTTAAAGGCAGGTGCTACAGATAAGATCATGATTAATATGAGCACGGTATCGCCCGCCATCAGCAAAGAAATGGCCGGGTTATGTAAGGCGCAGGGGTTGCATTATCTGGATGCGCCGGTATCAGGCAGCGTTAAACAGGCCGAAACTGCCCAACTGGTTATTATGGTGGGCGGCGAAGCTGCTGCCTTTGAAAAAGCCAAACCTATTTTAGAAAAAATTGGCAAAATGGTGGTTAACGTTGGCGAAACAGGTGCCGGCAACAGCGCTAAACTGGCTATAAATACCCTGCTTAGTTTTTACACTCAAGGGCTTGCCGAAGCCGTTATCCTCGCCAAAAACAATGGCATCGAGCCGGCAGTTTTGCTGGATCTTTTGGGCAACGCAGCTATTGCTAACCCTTACACCAAATTAAAAGGCGAGGCCATTACCAATAATAATTTTAAAGCGGCATTCAGCCTTAAAAATATTGTGAAAGACCTGAAGCTATCTAAAGATATAGGCCTCACCACGCCTTTAGGCCAGGCTGCGCTAAATACGTTTGAGAAGGCTTCTGCAAAGTTTGGAGACGAAGATCTGATAGCTATCTATAAATATTTAGATAACACCAATTAACGATCACCTTTGCTTTTTTAAAGAAAACGCGGGCTTGTTAGATTTTACTTTTTCTGAGCCATCGTAAAGGCTTAAGGTTTTTTTATTGATGATAAACGAATAAGCTTTCTGGCCTGTAGTGCCCAGATTAAAGATGATCTCGTCGTGGCTGTGGTCGGGATCCGTAATCAGGTCATTTTGTATGTAATAAGTGGTAAAGCCGGCCAGGCCCGTTACTTTCCCATCATTGGTAAAATTGGCGGTAATTTTTTTGCCTGATGCGTCAGCCCCCTCATACCTGCCCGACAGGATAGCCTGGTTGATCATAAAATTCATGCCCGGGGCCAATCCGGCTGCAGGCTGCTTATCCATCGCCTTTATATACTGGTCGGTATTGGTTTCCCTGGTATCCGGGTTATAATGATAGATGATCAGGTTTGTATCTTTTTTAAGCTTATAACTTAACTCATCTTTACCTAAAGTAATGGTGGTTGTGTTTCTGCCTGGTTGAAATTTAAGCGTTAGGTTACTGCCCTCGTGGTTGTTTAAAATAACCGGCACTATAATACTGTCGCCGGTAAGTTTGGCTGTATCAATATATAATACGGTGATACCCCTGCCTTTATCCACAGCCTCTAAAGGCGATTTGCTCTTTTTTACTTTTTTAATGTAGTCCTTTTTTACCCAAACGCCATTGATCATTGGCTTAAACTGCTGTATCAGCGCGGGCGATTGGTTGAGCCTGCTGCTACTGCCCTGTTCAGAATCGTCGGTTTTACTTTTGCACGATAAAAATATACTCAGTATAAGCGGGAAACAGATAACTCTTTTCATGTAGACGTATTAATAAACCCAAGATAGGGAATAATGCTGTTTAACGGACATTTAAAGGCGCTTTTTAACATTATTATTTGAAGTATTTTGTCAATCATCGCTTATACTCATCAGCCATGTTTAATTCTAAACTTTCCTCAGTACCTTACTTTTTCTTTTGTTGGATATAAGCAAATAATTAAGTTTACCCCATACCTACACAAACAAACTCCAACCTTCAAAGTTCTTTCGTATTTTTGCATCTTATTAATTCCACCTCTGCATGAATGCTGATGCCGTTAAAATGCTGCAAGGCCGTTATTGTAATTCATTAACCAGCTATTCCCGTTTTGTAACCCGCGAGGTTGCTATTGGTGATGTGCCAATGGGCGGCAATAACCCCATCCGCATCCAAAGCATGACCACCACCGATACCATGGACACTATAGGTACGGTGGAGCAAACCATCCGCATGGTTAACGCGGGCTGCGAATATGTGCGGATAACAGCCCCGAGTATTAAAGAAGCCAACAACCTGGCCGAAATTAAAAAGCAGTTGCGCATGCGCGGTTATAATGTGCCGCTGGTTGCCGATATACATTTTACCCCAAACGCTGCCGAGGTAGCCGCCCGCATTGTAGAAAAAGTGCGTGTAAACCCGGGTAACTATGCCGATAAAAAGAAATTTGATACCATAGAATATACCGACCTGGAATACCAGGGCGAGCTGGACCGCATCTTCCAGAAATTTACACCGCTGGTAAATATTTGTAAGGAATACGGCACGGCCATGCGCATTGGCACCAACCACGGCTCGTTGAGCGACCGGATCATGAGCCGCTACGGCGATACCCCGCAGGGTATGGTAGAGAGCGCTATGGAATTCATCCGCATGTGCGAGGCCTTAGGTTATTACAGCCTTGTGGTGAGCATGAAGAGCAGTAACCCGCAGGTAATGGTGCAAGCCTACCGCCTGCTGGTACAAACCATGGTGGCCGAAGGTATGAATTACCCGCTGCACCTGGGTGTAACCGAAGCCGGCGACGGCGAGGATGGCCGCATCAAATCTGCCGTGGGTATTGGTACCCTGCTGGAAGATGGCCTGGGCGATACCGTGCGTGTATCCTTAACCGAAGAACCCGAAGCCGAAGCACCTGTTGCCATTGCGCTGGTAAAAAGATATTCGTTAAGGAGTGAGATTTTAGGAGCGAAGAGCGAAGTAGCTGTAGCGAAGAATAAGGAAGAAAACATCTCGCACCCCGCACCCCAATCTTCACATTCTCCGTACGAATACAAAAAACGCGACACCTACGAGGCTAATGCTTTTATAGGCGGCCACATGGTGCCGAGGGTGGTTATTGATCTTTCGCGGGCTAACCTGAAGGATGCTGCTGTAATGAATGATGCAGGCTACCTGTATTCGGCATTACTGGATAAATATACCATGGCCGAGCAATCGGTAGATTTTGTTTACCTGGGCGATAGTTTGCCATCGTTTACGCTACCGGGTAACTTAAAGCAGCTTTATAACTATACAACCTGGCAAAAGCTTACCAATAAAACGCTTTGCCACCCGCTGTTTACGCTGGATGAGTATAGCCGTACAGGTGCCGACCGTACATCGGCCCTTAACCTGGTGCGCATTAAAAATGCGGATTTGGATACAGATGCCTTTGGTTTGATCCCGCTGGATAAGTCGCTGGTTTTTGTGCTGGAAACTGATGAAGCCCACGGCATGGCCGACCAGCGCACCTTTTTCCTGAAACTACAGGAGATGGAGCTGGATGTACCGGTGATCGTGAAGAGAAGCTATACATTCTCAGACCATGTACCATCGACCATGGACCATGGACAAACCGACCTAACCACCTATCTGCAACTTTACGCCGCTACCGATTTGGGTGCTTTATTGGTTGATGGTTTTGGGGATGGCATTTGGATAGATGCACCGCAGGTGCCGGCCAACATCATCACGTCTACCGCTTTTGGCATACTGCAGGCCACCCGCTCGCGGATCTCTAAAACAGAATATATCTCTTGCCCAAGCTGTGGCCGCACGCTGTTCGATCTGATGTTGACCACACAAATGATCCGCAGCCGCACCAGCCATTTAAAAGGGTTAAAAATCGGCATTATGGGCTGCATTGTAAACGGCCCCGGCGAAATGGCCGATGCCGATTATGGCTACGTAGGCTCGGGCACGGATAAGGTTACCCTATACCGCGGGCAGGAAGCCGTAAAAAAGAATATCAATTCGGCCAACGCGCTTGATGAGCTTATCGGCATCATCAAAAGCGATGGCAACTGGTTAGAACCTGCCGAATAGGTTAAATAGGTAATTTCCGTAACCCTGTTAAATAAACAAAGCCCCATTCTTACCGAACGGGGCTTTGTTTATTTGATAGCAAGATCTTAGTGAATCCCCATAAATAACCTGCTCCAGCGGATCTTGCTGAAGAACGAGCCGTTATCGTCCCAGCTCATCCATACAAACAGGGCTTTACCTACTATGTGGTCTTCGGGCACAAAACCCCAGTAGCGCGAGTCTAACGAGTCGTGGCGGTTATCGCCCATCATCCAGTAATAATTCATTTTAAAGGTATAGGTAGTAGTTTCCTTACCGTTTATCAGGATCTTACCGTTATTGATCTCCAGCTTGTTACCTTCATATATTTCAATGGCGCGGCCATAAACCGGCAGGGTTAAACTATCCAGTTTTACCGTCCACCCTTTTTTAGGGATGATGATAGGGCCGTAGTTATCTACATTCCAGTCGAAATTTTTATTGTTGGGGTTAAGCTTATATTTTTGGGGTGAACTGGCCGGGAACACCGGATTTAACGGATCTGTTAAACCGGCGGGCATGTAGTTTGGTGTAATAGCTTTAACGTTAGAGTAGGTTTTAAGCTTGGCAGCAGCATCCTTAGTCATGGTTGGCGATGGTACGTTATCATAATTAGATACGTTAAGCTCTGCCAAAATATCGGGATTTACATCCATGCCGTTGGTGGTAACGGTATAATCTGTTTGCTCGCCCGGCGGGTTTGGCGCGGCCTTGCCATTTACATATACCTGCGCGTTAACCAGGCTTAGGGTATCACCCGGGGCGCCCTGGCAGCGTTTAATATAATTTTCGCGCTTATCTACCGGCCTGTAGTACGGCGAATCTGCCTCCATAGGATAATTAAATACCACTACATCGCCTTTTTTAACTTCGCTTAAACCGGGCAAGCGGTAATAAGGCAGCTTAATACCATCCCAGTAGGCTTTGGTGCCAAGCAGGGGCATGGTATGGTGCGCAAACGGGAATGCTACGGGTGTCATTGGTGTACGCGCGCCATAGTTAACCTTGCTCACAAATAAAAAATCGCCTACTAACAGCGAGCGTTCCATCGAGGGAGTAGGTATGGTATATGCCTCTATAAAAAGCACACGGATCAAGGTAGCGGCTACAACAGCAAATATGATAGCGTCGAACCACTCGCGGCCGGCGCTTTTCTTTTTCTTATTTTCTGCTGATTTATTTTTATTCCAGAATTTCCAGTTCATTATTTAAATATAGGGCAGTAAATTAATACTAATTATTAAAATCAAACATATCCTCAACAGAATAAAAACCTTTTTTATCCTTTACCCATTCGGCAGCCAGTACGGCGCCCAGTGCAAACCCGTTACGGTTATGGGCGGTGTGCTTAAATTCTATGGTATCCACTTCAGAATCATATATCACGGTGTGGGTGCCCGGCACGTTCTCTATCCTTAAAGATTCTATCAGCACCTCGTTATTAGCGATGGTTTCATCATCAGGCTGATCATCACTTATCAAAACATTTTTCCACTCATTTTTACCGTCCAGGTTTTGTATGATCCCCTCGGCAATGGTAATAGCCGTACCGCTTGGCGAATCGAGTTTTTGGGTATGGTGTATCTCTTCTACCTGTACATCATAGTACGGATAGTTGTTCAGCACCCTGGCCAGCATTTTATTAATATAAAAAAAGATGTTTACCCCTACGCTAAAATTGGTACCGTATATTAACGATGCCTTGTTATACCCGCACTGCTCTTTTATCTGCGGCAGCTCTTTATGCCAGCCGGTGGTACCTACCACAATGGGCGTACCCGCATTAAAGCAAAGTTCGATATTAGATAAAACGGTAGCCGGGGTGCTAAATTCGATAGCCACATCGGCCTTTTGCAGGTTTTCGGCAGTTAGTTCGTGCGCGTTATCCCGGCCTATCTTCAGTACAATTTCGTGCTTACGGTCAAGGGCTATCTGCTCTATCATTTTACCCATTTTACCGTAACCTAACAATGCAATCTTCATCGGTTAATTTATTTAGCTAAGGCTTTGTAATTATTTTAAAGCGTAAAGGTAAATTTTATACCCGGAATAAATGCACTGCTAAAATTTGAAGCATAAACAGGCTGATTCATAAAGGTTGGGGTTACCCTAAAAGATAAATTGTTATCTACCGTAAACGAATTAATGAATTTGGCATCGATGTAAGCCTCTATCGTTTGCACGCCCCAAACAATCAGCACACCTAATATACTTATCTGGAAATTGCGCTGATAACCGTTCGCGGCGCTCTCCAGGTCGGCATATGAAGCGCCGTAATTCAGTACATACAAATCATACTCGCGCTTATATTTCACATAAGTATCATATAGCTGATCGCCTTTTACAGGCATGCCCACAACGCCGGTATTAGAGATCCGGGCAAGGTTCAAGAAAACTTTATACTGCTTTTGATTATCAATGATAGCCTTAGCCAAAAAACCTAAGCCAACATAAATAGCCGGTACCTTTAAATACCAAATGCCCTTATTATAGTACTGCCCCCAGCCCGGCACCATCAACGATCGCTTAACGGCCAGGCTTGGGCTGTGTGTGCTATCCGGATGGTACTCTTTATCCTTTTTTATTTTGGGTGCAAACGAGGTTTTTTTTACCGTATCAGCTTTTTTTAAAACCGTATCTGCCCTGGGCTTTGCCAGAGTATCCGGCTGCTGGCCCATAGCCAAAAGGGCAAAACTTAAAAAAAATACGGTGGTTAAAAGTTGTTTTAGCATGTGATGTATTACCAATCCAGCATTTCCAATATACGGCCCAGATCATCTTCGGATAAGAACGGAATTTCTATGCTTCCATTGCCCTGGGCATTAACTTTAAGCTTAACCCTGGTGCTAAACTTTGATGCCAGGTCGTCCTGCACCTTTTGCAGCTGGTAGGGCAGCGCTTCGGGCTGTTTACCTTCCTTTTTTTGCGGGGCTTTCTGAATCTCCCTCACCATCTCCTCTACCTTACGTACAGACAGTTCGTTTTTAATGATCTGCTGAAAAATGTAAAGCTGTACGGTTGGGTCATCTACAGCCAGCAAGGCTTTGGCATGCCCCATGGTAATGCCGCCATCGCGGATGGATGCCTGTATGGTAGGCGGCAATTTTAATAACCTTAAATAATTGGTAACGGTTGATCGGTTTTTGCTTACGCGGTCGCCCAGTTCTTCCTGCTTCAGGCTGCACTCGTCTATCATTCGCTGAAAGCTCAGGGCAACTTCAATGGCATTCAGGTTTTCGCGCTGTATGTTCTCGATCAAGGCCATCTCCAGCATCTGCTGGTCGTTAGCGGTGCGCACATAAGCAGGGATCTGGGTAAGGCCTGCCATTTTAGAGGCACGCAGCCTGCGCTCGCCGGATATCAGCTGATAGGCATGTGCGCTAACCTTACGCACGGTGATAGGCTGTATCAGCCCTTGTAATTTTATGGAAGCCGACAGGTCTGCCAGGGCCTGCTCATCAAACTCGGTGCGGGGCTGAAAAGGGTTAACCTCTATCTCGCTTATCTTGATCTCATTTACCGAGCCCAGGCTATCCAGTTCTGATACCGGGTTAGACGGGTTGGCATAAGTTTTTTTATTATTGGTATTTACGTTCGGGGAATCGTTCAGCAGGGCGCTTAAACCTTTTCCCAAAGCGTTTCTTTTCTCTGTACTCATTGTTTTTGTTAAGCTGTTACGGTGGTTGCCAGTTCCTCGTTACTCACCAGGCCATTCTTGCGGATGATCTCGCGGGCAAGGTTCAAATAATTTACGGCACCCTTACAGTTGGCATCGTGCATAATTACCGATATACCAAAACTTGGCGCCTCGCTTAAGCGCGTGTTACGCTGTATAATGGTATCAAAAACCATATCCTCAAAATGGGTGCGCACCTCATCAACCACCTGGTTTGAAAGGCGCAGGCGCACATCATACATGGTTAACAATATCCCCTCAATCTGCAGTTGCATATTCAGGCGCGACTGTACAATTTTGATGGTATTTAAAAGTTTACCCAAACCCTCTAACGCAAAATACTCGCATTGTACCGGGATGATCACCGAATCGGCAGCGGTAAGGGCGTTAATGGTAATTAAACCTAACGACGGAGAGCAGTCGATAATAATAAAATCATACTCATCGCGCACGCTTTCCAGCACCGCTTTCATTTTATACTCGCGGTTGGTTAGGTTTATCATTTCTATCTCGGCGCCAACCAGGTCAATATGTGCCGGCAGCAGGTCGAGGTTTGGTGTTTCGGTTTTTTGAATGGCATCATGCGGGTTAATATTATTAATGATACATTCGTATATACTATTTTTGATATTGCGCGGATCGAAACCAATGCCCGATGTTGAGTTGGCCTGCGGGTCGGCATCTACAAGCAATGTCCTGTATTCTAACACAGCTAAACTTGCGGCAAGGTTTATGGATGATGTAGTTTTACCAACGCCACCTTTTTGATTTGCTAAAGCAATAATTTTACCCATTCTGGTATCTCTAAAAAAATTAAGTATGCGGTTTATAACAAACGAAAAACAGGCGCATAAATTTTTATGTTTGTACTGTTTTTTGTCCGACGCTAAAGATACGGATTTAAATAATTGAGAAATTAACAGTTTTGCCAACTTACAAACATATTTGAGTTTGGTTAAGTGGTAAGTGGTGAATAGAGAATGGTTTTATAACGTGCTTATAATCATGATTTAAACCTGTCTTTAAATTAGCTATTTAACTACTCACCACTCTCTATTCACTACTCACTAACAACATGGTCACCATCATAGCATCAACCAACCGCCCCGGAAGCTTAACGCTGCAGCTTGCCAAATACTATCAAAAGCAGCTTGCCGCCAAAGGGCTCGATTGTAATTTGCTATCATTGGCACAGCTGCCGCCCAACCTGATCGAAACCGACCTGTACGGCAAACGCAGCGAAGCTTTTAACGAGATCCAACAGATCATCACCGCTACCGAAAAATTCCTGTTCATCATCCCGGAATATAACGGCAGTTTCCCGGGTATATTAAAGGTTTTTGTAGATGCCTGCAGCTTCCCCGAGAGTTTTTACGATAAGAAGGCTGCACTGGTGGGCTTGTCATCCGGCAAGTATGGCAACATCAGGGGGATAGATCATTTTACCGGCGTTTGCCATTACCTTAACCTGCATGTAATGCCCTTAAAGCTGCATATCGCATCCATCCGTAAAGAAATGGATGCCGGGGGGAATCTTACCCAGGAAGATACCCTGCGCTACACTACCGAGCAAATGGATAAATTTATTATGTTTTAAGGCTTAGCGCATTAGCAACACCCAGCCGGATTTTGCAGGGAGCCCATCTTTTTTAAAGTCGATAATGTAGTAGTAAGTACCTGCAGGCAGGGCACTGCCGTTAAATTTGCCATCCCAGGCTTTGCCGTAGCCCCTGCTTTGGAATACCTGCTTACCGTTTGGGGTTAATATGGTGGTAAGGCTTTGCGGGTACGTTTCTAAAGCTGCAATGTTCCAGCTATCGTTTACGCCATCGTTATTAGGTGTAAAGCTTGTTGGTATGTCAATTTTATTATAAACCCTAACAAAAACGCTACTGGCGTTAACACTGCAATTATTAACGGATATAGCGTTAAGTGTATAAATAATATCTGCAGGCGGGGTTGCTATTGGTGTTAGGGAAGCGGGGTTGTCCAGGTAATCTGCAGGTGTCCAGATGTAAGATACCACATCACCAACGGCGTTACCATCAAGTTTAACAGACTGCCCCTCAAATATCTTTTTGTTACTGCCCGCGTTAACTACCGGTGTAGGTAAAACATTTACCTGTACGGTACCCGTGCCAACACAGTTACTGGCATTGGTTACTTTAACCGTGTATAGCGTTGAGGCAGACGGACTGGCAACCGGATTAGCCGAATTTGCATCAGATAAGCCAATCGCAGGCGACCAGCTATACTTTACCGCATCCGTGGCAAAAGCATTGATAGTGGTGCCGGTACCCGAGCATATTTGTTTTGTTGGGCTAACATTAACTACAGGCTTGGCGTTAACAGTTACTTGCACATCGGCAGAGGTAAAACAATTGCCCGCTGAGGTGATCACCAGGTGATACGTGCCTGCATTTATTGCGCTGGCATTGGGTATATTAACCGGGTTTTGCGAGGTTGCCTGCAAATTGGGCCCGCTCCACGTATAGGTGGCCCCGCCGGTTGCGGTTAAGGTAAGCGCATCGCCCTCACATACTTGCTGTGAAGTAGCTGTTGGCGGTAACGGGAAAGCTGTTACGTTAATACTAATTGCATTTGTATATACACGGCAATTTAAAGAATTGATGTTATTACCCTCGGCTGCGCCTAATCTATACTGGTAAATGCCTAATTTTGCACTTGGGAAATCCCTTTTTAACGACGCAGGATCAACTTCCCCGGCAATATCTGTCCAACCATTGCCATCATTTAAATTTTGCTGCCATTGGTACATTGGCATTGTAAAACCGGTACCGGTTACGGCTGTAATATTGTAAGATGCGGGCTGCCCTACACACGCATTTTGATCAGTAACATTTATATCGCCTGCAAAACCGGCTTTTGAAACCGGCCCGAAAGCCCTGAAAACAATATCATCAAGCAACAGATCGTTACCGTTACCGCCGGGCGCATTATTCACCATCCTGATCACTACACGGGTAATTCCCGGCAGGGTGGTAAATTTGGTGCCATATTTTATCCAGCCGTCTGCACTTGCAGATAGGGGTATCTCTACCGTATATGGCAAATTTAACTGTACGCCCTCGGGTGTTTCTATAATAAACGTTATTTTGGGTTTTATGGCCTGCCCATCTTGCTTTATCAGGTTAAGTATATATGCCGAAAACTCATAGGTAGTATTTTCGCACAATACGCCAGCATCTGTTGTTAGCCTAAAAAATTCTTTGTTGGGGGTTTCATCTGCGTTCACAATCATCATATAGCCGCCTGTATTACCGGTATGGTCATGCGTAACCGTGTGCCAGGTGCCGCCAAAACAATTATTTGTGCTTGTACCTACGCTGTAAGAACCATCGATAGGGCAGGTATTGCTGGTATAGGTATAATCTGTTACAGGTAGCTTTGGGGTGCCGTTAGATCCAAAATCGATGTTAACTACCGGGTCGCCCAGTGCACCTTCAGAAACTTGTGCAGCGGCTTGCATGGTTACCAGCATTAAAAGTGCTATGATATATAATTTACCCTTATTGCAATACATCTGTTATTCTGCAGATATCAAAAATATTGTTTTTGGCCAATAATTGTATTTATTATTGACTGTAAAGCGCCATAATCACGCACCAAACAAAAGCCCATACTTTAAGGTTATTTATTTAACTAAAAAACAAACATGAAAACATACCTTGCTTATACTTTAAGTATTACCCTGCTTGCTGCCAGCTGCCAGCAAAAAAAAGCAGACAGCACCAAAGCCGCAAACGTAAATACCGATGTTCAGCAAGAGGTTAAACTACCCGCCCCTTACCAAACCAAATCTGTAAGTAATTACTGCAAAGTGATAGGCTGGCCGGCCGGTAAAACCCCCGTTGCACCTGCGGGCTTTACAGTAAGCTTATTTGCCGATAGCTTAAAAAATCCACGCAATATATACATCGCCCCGGGCGGTGATATTTTTGTATCCGAAGCCAATACTGAGGCTAAGGGCGTTAAAAAGATAGGCGCTAAAATAATAGGCGCCGCGGCCTCACAAAACATGGGCAAAAGCGCCAACCAGATCACCTTACTGCGCGATACCAATGACGACGGCACACCCGATACCCGCACCGTATTTTTAAGCCAGCTAAACCAGCCCTACGGCATGCTGATACTGGGCAACTATTTTTACGTAGCCAATACCGATGGCCTGTGGCGCTACGATTATAAACCCGGCCAAACCAAAATAACCACACCCGGCAAAATGATACTATCGTTGCCTGCGGGCGGCTATAATAACCACTGGACGCGTAATATCAAAGCAAATGCAGCTGGCACCAAAATTTATGTGGCCGTAGGCTCGGGCACCAACATTGCCGAGCAAGGTATGGAGGTAGAAAAACGCCGCGCCGACGTGCTGGAGATAAACCCCGATGGCAGCGGCGAACGGGTATATGCCAGCGGCTTGCGCAACCCTGCGGGGATAGCCTTGCAGCCGGGAACGGGCGTATTATATGCCGTAGTGAACGAGCGCGATAAATTAGGCGACGACCTGGTGCCCGATTACCTGACCAGCGTTAAAGAAGGCGGCTTTTACGGTTGGCCCTGGGCCTACTTTGGCCAGCATGAAGACCCGAGGCCGGAAGTTAAACGCCCGGACATGGTAAAAAAAACTATCACGCCCGATCTGTCTTTAGGCCCGCATACCGCATCCTTAGGTTTGGAGTTTTACACTGGCAAAAAATTCCCGGTTAAATATCATAACGGTGCGTTCATCGGCCAGCATGGGTCATGGAACCGGTCGGTGCTATCTGGTTACAAGGTGGGTTTTGTGCCCTTTACCAACAATAAACCTGCCCCTAAAATGGAAGATTTTTTAACCGGCTTTGTAGCCAATTTAGAAAAGAAAGAAGTTTACGGCCGCCCGGTTGGCGTAGCTGTAGCTAAAGATGGCTCGCTGTTAGTGGCAGATGATGCCAGCAACCGTATATGGCGGGTTAGCGCAAAATAACTTTCAAATATTAAAACAAAAAATAGCCCAACATCATGTAAAGGGCTATTTTTGTTTAGTTTGAATGCTTTTATGATAAAAAACTACTCAAGTTTATTTTTATTCCTCCTATTTTTTAATACTGCTTTTGCGCAGACAAAGCCTGACGGTAAACCCGATACCGTACGGCAATTACCCCCCGTTATGGTAAAGGGCTATTTGTCAGAACAGCCGGTTTTAAGTGTGCCCGCCTCTGTAAGCGTTTTGGGTGGGGCGCAGTTACGGTTACAGCCCGATAATTCATTTGTTACCGCCCTGAATACGGTACCGGGCGTACGCGCTGAAGAACGTTCGCCGGGAAGTTACCGCCTGTCTATCCGGGGTAGTTTGCTGCGCTCACCATTTGGGGTGCGGGACGTTAAAGTTTATTTTGATGAGATCCCTTTAACCGATGCAGGGGGCAATACTTATCTTAATGCGATAGATATTAGTAATATCAGGCACATTGAGGTGCTAAAAGGGCCGGATGGAAGCCTTTTTGGGGCGAATTCTGGCGGTGTGGTTTTACTGAACCCCGTGAACCGTATGGATAGCAATTACCTATCGGCAGGGATCAACGGCGGCTCGTATGGTTTGTTTCATGAGAAGGTTTCGTTACAAAATACCAGTGCTAAAAACCGCTTCAACTTCAATCAATCTTACCAAACTTACAATGGTTACCGCCAAAACAGCCGCATGCACCGCACCTATATACAGGCCGGCGATGCTTATCGCTATGCCCCGCAAAGCGAATTACGTGCAAGCATCTTATACTCCGACCTGGACTACCAAACACCCGGCGGCTTAAACCTGGCGCAAATGATGGCTAATCCACGCTCTGCACGGCTGCCAACGGCTACCCTTCCGGGCGCCATCCAGCAGAAGATCCGCATTAATACCAAAATGCTTTTGGGTGGATTGGTAAACGATGCCCGGCTAACCAACCGCATCCGTAATGTATTGGCCGTTTTTGGCAATCATGTAGATTTTGCCAACCCATTCATTACCAACTATGAACAGCGCAATGAAAACACTTACGGCCTGCGCACTTACTTTGAACTGGCAGCTATCCGGAAGGAAAACCTCGACTGGAAACTAAACCTGGGCATAGAGTGGCAGCAAACCAATTCGCAGATAAGCAATTATGATAATAATGCAGGCGAAAAGGGCAACGTGCAAAAGATAGATAAGATCAACACCGGGCAGCATTTCTTTTTTGTTCGCTACGCGGCTGATATTTTTAAACGGCTGCACGTAGAGGCCGCTGCAAGCTTAAATTACTACGGCTACAAATTCCGTAATCTGGCGCCACTGAATGAAACCGGCTTTACCAACCGTAATTTTGATGCCGTGGTAATGCCAAGGCTGGCCCTCTCCTACCAGGTTACTAATGATTTTATCTGGCGGGCATCGGTTAGCCGGGGATATTCGCCGCCTACCACGGCAGAGGTTAGGCCTACCAATAACATCATCAATACCGGCCTGCAGGCGCAATTGGGTTGGAACTACGAAACAGGTTTCCGCCTGCGCAATTCAGATGAAAGCATGCTGTTGGATGCCTCTGTATTTTATTACCGGTTAAATAAATCAATTGTTCGCCGCTTAAACCCCGATGAAACCGAATACTACATCAATTCAGGCGGCACCAACCAGCCCGGTTTTGAACTTGCTTTTACCGATTGGCTTGTTAAAAGAAAGAATAATGGTATCATCCGTGGCCTGCAATTTAATACCGCGCTCACGGTTAGCCGTTTTAAATTCAGGGACTATAATGTGGCCGGGGCAAATTACTCGGGCAACCGCTTAACCGGGGTCCCGCGCGAGGTGGTAGTATCGTCCTTGCAAATGCTGTTGCCGCAAACTTTTGCTTTATTTATACAGCATAACTACACCGCCAATATCCCGCTGAACGATGCCAATACCGTTTATGCGCCTAAGTATCATTTACTACAGGCCAAAGCGTCCTGGCAGCATAATATCAGCCATAAAACCCGATTAGAACTTTATGCTGGTGCAGATAATTTGTTAAATCAAAAATACAGCCTGGGTAATGATCTGAACGCCGTTGGCAACCGTTATTACAACCCCGCCCCGCTAAGGAATTACTTTTTTGGGATAAATTTGAATATGTAGGGTGGGTTTATAGCGAAATAGTTGATGGTTCATAGCGCTCGCGCAAGTTTAGCGTAGCGTAACTTGTGTGTAACAACAGGCAAGCTTTCAGCTTGTGTCAGCTGAAAGCTCACCGCATTTTAGGCACAAGCTGTAAGCTTGCGCAAGTGTTGGGTACCAATGACGGCTTTTGCTATGGTCTATCAACCATTTACTATGGACTAACCTACATCGCCGGTTCCTGCTTATTTTGCACTTCGGCTACGTTACCGCCACGGCCTTTAACATCAAACGCACGGAACTTGATCATACCGTTTGCAGGGATGGGTTTTTCGTAAATCGTGCTGTTGGCATCCGGCTCTTTACCGTTGGTGGTGTAGCGGATAACCATCCCAGGGAACTGGATGTTGCTTTTATATTTACCATCTTCCAGTATCACACCCGGCTTAGGGATGCGGAAGTTGTAGCCGCCATTGTAATAAGCCAGGCGCGGCAATTCGCGTTTACCTAAAATGTTCAGAAATTTGCTCCAGTCGGCGTTGTATAATTCGCGGGCTTTGGCGGTATCGCGCTCGGTGGCCCATGCCGGGTCTTTGGCCCAGGCGCGTTCGCCCAAACCTATCAGCTTAGGGAATATCATGTAATCCATCCGCTCCGGGGTTTTTACAGTTTCGCCCCATAACGCACCCTGTAAGCCAATAATGTTGGTTTTACCGTAGTCGGTAAGGCGCTGTTTACCTATAAAGATATTGCGGTTTATCGGGCGGCCATTCTTATCCACATCTGCATTTTTAAAGTAATCATACGGAATGAACGAGAAAAATTTATCTATCCCCAAAAAAGCCCCCCAATAATAACCCGGCTCATCAAAAGATTTATAGTTGGCCATATCAAAGTACAGGTTGGTTACACAGGTAAGCACGGTTTTATAACCGCCGTTAGCCAGTTTGTAAGCCAGATCTTCCTGCCCATCCCCCAGTACGTTGTTCCAAACATCAACCTGCATATTTTCGCCTGCAAACTGCGGGTTGGGCACATAGGTGCTTTGCCCGTCAACCAGGGTTTTACGCAGGGCCATTTCTTCCCAGCCGGCCATCCGGATATTGCGTTTCTTTAAGATACTATTTACCCTGCCGTAAAAGTAATACCAAAGGTCTCCGGTATTTTGTATTTCGGGATTGCTTGCCTTTAATGCCAGGTAAGCTGGCGATTTTTCCCAAACGTGCGCAGGCACCTCGTCGCCCCCAAAGTGGATAAGCGGCAGCGGCGCACCAGCTTCCTTGTAAATATTTACCAGGTCTCCCACTACGGTTTCAATGTAGTTGTAGGTTGATGGCAGGGATACATCTATTACATTATCATTCCAATATTGTACAGAGTGATAGGCAGACTTATCGTTCAGATCTACCAGCAGGTTACGTTCTGCACCGGCTTTATCACCGGCAGCCATTAAACGGTTGTAGCGTGCAGTCATCGCTTTAATAGATGCACGGGCATGGCCGGGTGTTTCTATCTCGGGTATCACGGTAATATGGCGTTCGGTGGCATATTTTAAAATTTCTATATAATCTGCCTTTGTATAAAAGCCCGTACCAGCTATATTGCTAATATCCGGACCAGAGCCATGAGAAGCAGGCAGCAATGCTTTACTATCCAGCGTATGGCCGCGTTTGGAGCCTACGGCGGTCAATTCCGGTAACGACGGGATCTCTATCCGCCACCCCTCGTCATCAGTTAAGTGAAGGTGCAGGGTATTGAGTTTGTAAACCCCCATCAGGTTTAAAAGCTTAACTACCTGTTGCTTGCTTTGAAAGTTACGTGCAACATCCAGCATTACGGCACGGTAAGAGAAACGTGGTTCATCCTTAACTTCCATACAAGGCACCGGGATATTGGCTTGCGCTTTCATCCCCGGCGAAGGGGCTATTGCCGTTTGCAGGGATTGGATGCCGTAAAACAAACCTGCCGTGGTTGATGCGCCTACATTGATACTTGTTGGTGTAACCGTGAGTGTATAAGCCTCGGCACCCAGGCCGGTATCCTTTTTAAAAGTTATTCTTTTGCCTGCTGATATATTCTTTAATTTACTGCCCAAAAGCTTTTCTAATCCGGCAATAAAGTAAGCTTTCTCTTTAGCAAAAAGTGGGTCGCTTACAATATTTACGGTGTTGGTTATGATAAAATTACCCGAGTTTTCGATGTAGCTAACCGGCGTAGGGATAATTTTTTGCAGCTGCGATGCCGGGATATCCTGAATAACCTTGTTCTGGTTATACAAGATCTCGGGCGTTATCAATCCCTGGTAAGTTGGGCTATATGGCTTTATCGTAAAATCGCCGGGCAGGTAACCTTTATCCGGCACAGCATCCCAAACAAAATAAGGCCCTTCAATGGCATCTGTAAAATTCACCACGGGGGCATCACATACATATTCTATGCGTGTATGCTCTCCGGGTTTTATGGCTGCAAATTTATCGTTAGGCGTAATGCAGTATAAGTCGCCATTTATTTGTGCAATTTTAGCATTGCCGCTAACCGCATCAGATGTGTAATCGCGCGATGAATTGAAATAGATCTTCCAGCCGCTTGCAGGCAAAGTTTGGTTGCCTTTATTGGTTATAATTAACGCCGTTAAAGCCCGTGGTTTATTCTGATAATTATTATCAACCACCTCCCAGCTCAGGTGCAAATCTTTTACATTAAAAGCCGGCGCACCAGCCGTAACTATTACAGTTTTAAAGGTTATTACAATAAAAAATATCAGCGTAAAAAAGCGGCGCATGGGTTATATTTTGGGTTAGTTAATATTCAATTTTTTAGTCAGCTTGTCAATTTTGTCAGTCTGAGTCTATCGACTTTTGTCAGTCTGAGCTTGTCGAAGACCTATACGCTTGGCTAATGGTTCGACAGGCTCACCATGACATCTTCGCCATGTCAGTCTGAGTTTATCGAAGACTTAGCAAAGCAGTTAATGGTTCGACAGGCTCACCATGACATGCTAAAATACCATGTCATTCTGTACGCGCTCCATCTTGTCAGTCTGGACACGTTAACAACTTGCCGGTCTGAGCCTGTTGAAGACTACTCAACCGTAAATATAAACAATTTAAGATGCGGGAAATCTTTTTAAAATATTTTTTAAAGTGCAAATTTCACCCAGCCGTTGCCTTCGTTACCAAATATAAACTGCTTGGGATGGATGATCTCGGCAAGTATCTCCACAGAATCTACTACCCTTGGGCCGGGGCGGTTAAAGTACTGGTTACCATCGGCAATATAAACGCGGTTATTCTTTACCGCTTTCAGATCGGTAAAGCCTGGCCGGCCTAACAGCAGGCTTATCTCGCGCATGGTGCGCTCTATAGCAAATCCGCAAGGCATCAGCAAAATGATGTCCGGGTCGCTTGCGCGAATGTCATCCCAGCTTACATAGAGCGAATATTTGCCCGCCTGGGCCAATACAGGCGTACCACCGGCAATCTGCACCAGCTCGGGCACCCAGTTGCCGGATATCATCAGCGGCTCCAGCCATTCTATACAGGCTACGGTTGGCTTGTTTTCCATAAACTTTAGCTTATGGCGAATGATGTCTACCCGCTCTGTCAGGTCTTCCAGCAAGCGCTCGCCGGCATCGGTTACCTTCAGGGTACTGGCTACTAATTTAATATCGTTAAAGATCTCATCCAGGCTGTTGGGCTGCAGCGAAATGATCTTTGCCTGTTTATCCAGATAACATTCCAGCGCCTGCTCCACCTCCGGCAGCGATACCGCACAAACCTCGCATTGTGCCTGGGTGATCACCACATCAGGCGATAAATCTTTGATCACCTCGCGTTTTACTGTATAAACCGACAAAGCATCCGCCAGGATCTCTTTTACCTTTACATCAATATCGGCGCTGCTCAAGCCATCCGGAAAGTTGGCTTCAGAACATACGGGCAGGCTTTTTACCGCTTCGGGGTAATCGCACTCATGCGAGCGGCCAACCAGGCTGGCTTGCAGCCCCAGGGCGCAAACTATTTCGGTAGCGGCGGGTAATAACGAAACTATTTTATCAGACATTTCTTTTTAGCAGGTACAATGCTGCAAATATGCAAAATATAGCAGCATTTTTTAGATAAGTGGATACTGGCAGCTACGCAATACAGCGCATACCCTGCACATGATATTTTTTCCTGTTTAAACATTACCTTTGCCGCTAATGATATTTCTAACCTTTTTTATCGGGATAATTGCCAATTTCATCGGCTATATACCTCCCGGTAATATCAACCTTACTTTGGTACAGATCACCATAAACCGTGGCATGAAACAGGCGCTGCAGTTTATTATAGCCTTTAGCTGTATAGAGTTTTTTTTTACCTATGTAGTGATGCAGGGCGCCAAATGGCTATCTGAAGAGGTTAAGCTGGATACCATTATCGACTGGGTAATGGTGGTGCTTTTTGGCACCCTGGGTACCATTACTTGGTTAAACCGCAATAAGCCGCCAAAAACCACTTATAGCAACCATGCCAGTATCAAATACGGAATTTTGCTGGGCTTTTTAAACCCGATGCAGATCCCCTTCTGGATGGTTACGGGCACTTACCTCATTACGCATCAATGGATAGAGGACGGCCGTTTAGCGTTGGTGATATTCAGTATCGGCTCGGCGGCGGGGGCGTTCATTGCGTTATATTTATATGCCAGGTTTGCCAGCTACCTGCAACGCAAATTTGAGTTAAGCACCAAAGCTATCGATATTGCTATCTCCATCCTGTTTTTTGCCTTTGCAGCTTATCATGTTTTTAAGCAGATCTACCTGGTGTATTTTAAGCACAGGTAATTACATCACACTTTTCCCGTTTTGTTATACACTTTAATGCCGGGTGTTTAATTTTTACAAGGATCACCATAACTTGCACCATATTTTCAGGTATGATAATCTTGTAAAGTATGATCAACAGCATTATTCATTATTTCAGAAACAGCGGTCAATTTTCACAAAGAATAAAAAGGCGCCACGAAACCTTCTGGCAAAACCGCCACGGCGAACGTGTGAGAAATACCAAGATGAGCCGGCACGACCCGCTGGATAAGTGGATGGACGACCCATACTGGCAACGCAAATTAAGCAATAAGCATAACGCCAGGGAATTTGCCAAAATGCATGGCTGCAAAGTGCCTCACCTTTACTGGAAGGGATCTCATATAGATGATATTAACTTTGCAGACCTGCCACCTCAATATGTTATCAGGCCAACAGTAGGGCATTCTTCAAACAATGTTTTTGTGATGAAGAACGGCATTAATCTGTTTGATAAAACGCTTTATACCTGTGATGAAATTAAGGCAATTTTAAGATCAGAGGTTGCGGCAAACCCCCATCAGGAGTTTTTAGTGGAAGAGTTTTTAAAAAATGAGGACGGGGAATTTGACATTCTTACCGACTACAAATTTTATTGTTTTAAAGGCGAAATAGCCTGTTTATACGCCATTAAAAGGTTAAGCCCTAAAACCGGTTTCGGTACTTTTTATGATGAGCACTGGCAACCCATGGAAAAGGTACAACATAACTATCCGCTTGCAACAGACATCAAAAAACCCGGGTGTTTTGATGAGATGGTGAAGATGGTAAAAACCTTGGGCAGCAGCTATAATATGTTTGTGAGGATAGATGTATATGCTACCTGCAACGGTTGTGTATTTGGCGAGTTTACCCCAACCCCATCTATGGGAATGAACTTTACCCGGTTTGGAAAAAAGCTGATGCTAAGTTATTGGGATAAATACTGCACCGGCATTATTTAAACAGCGCTTACTATTCCTGAGAGGTTTTTACATGAATGTTCCAGATCTTTTCTGCCTTGCGGCCTACCAGCCAAAAGGATAGGGCCAGGATAGAAAAGAACAGCGTTTTGTTGGTGCCATCCCAAAAATACTCAAAGTATTTGGTGTACAGGAAAATGATAAGGAAGGTAATGCCAAACTCGCGGGCAATTGTATCTTTAAATTTTAAGCCGTAAAGCAAAAACAAACCTGCAGCTACGGCAGCAATAATTCCCCAGTAAAACAGGCTGATCTGCTTGATTTGCCACCATACATCCAGGCTGCCATAATTACCAAAGATGCTCAATAACCAAAGCGACATAAACAGGTATAACATCCCTACAACATAAGTAAGCTCCCAAAAGTAGGCGAACCATTTTTTGCCTTTAAGCAGGTGGCAGGCCCCTACCAGTAATAACCCAAATACCACAAAACGCAACGGATAATTCATCCCCAAAAAGTAAAAGGCCCAGTTGGTTTGGTAACCCGTTTCGGTGCCGAACCAGCTGCCGAGCGATACCAGCGCAAAAAGCCAGATGAGCCTTGATTGCATGCGCGATGCCAATATACCATATACCAATACGGATACCAGGAACAATATAGAGTAATGCCCCGAACCATTATCAAAGGTTTTACCCAGGTAAGCTATGCAACTGGCGGTGCAAAAAACGCCTAAAAACAGGGTAGCTTCATTACTAAAAATCTTTTCAGGGTATAATTTTTCACGCCTGCGGCCTAAGTAGAATAAGGCAGCAGCAGCTGTGCCGGATAGGATACTGATAATAACATCAGGGGTATCATACAGCTTTTTGAGCCAGGTAATAACTGCACTATCTACAATTAACGACCCGATAGCTATGGCACCGCAAAATAAAGCCACCCAAATACTATACTTGGCCAACCGCATCCAATCGAAACCTTTTACTTCATAAGAATTACGGAGCTTTTCGGCCTGGGCAGCATCAAGCAGGTTGCTTTTTTGCCAATGCGCTATGGTATTGTTTAAAAACTCACTTTCCTGCCGGTCGATATTCAGTTTAGCCATAGCTTGATAGATATACGAATTTATAGAGATAAGTGATCAATAACAATATTAATTAACACTTAATCATCATAAATCTACACGGAATTTAGGGCTTGTATATGAAATTGAAATGAAAACTAAGTATTGAATTGCGGGCCGTCAATCACCAGCAGTGCCTGCACATCTTCCTTATCCTTACCTAACTGCACAACCAGTTGCTCAAGCGATTCAAATTTAACATCGCCGCGTACAAAGTGCAAAAATTCCATCCTGATCTGCTGGTTGTATATCTCGGAACTAAAATCAAAAATATTCACCTCGATATTGCGGGTCATCCCGTTAACAGTGGGGCGATGGCCAATATAGGCCATACCCGTGTAGCCTTTGCCGGCAATTTTAACTTTCACCGCAAAAATGCCGTCGGCCGGTATCAATTTGTAATTTTCTTCTATCTGGATATTAGCTGTTGGGTAACCTAACTCGCGGCCCAACTGGTCGCCGCGTACTACCTTGCCGGTAATAAAAAACGGATAACCCAGGCATTCATTAGCTATCCGGATGTCATTGGCCATTAAGGCTGTACGGATTCGTGTGGAACTGATAGCTACGTCGTTGATATCCTGCTCAGGTATCTCTACCACCTCAAAATTATACTGCGGTGCCAGGGCAAGCAGGTCCTGCAAGCCGCCTTGTCTGTCTTTACCAAAGCGGTGGTCGTAGCCTATTACAATTGTTTTGGTGCCAATTTTATTTACCAGTATGTCGCGGATATATTCTTCGGCAGTTTGATTGGAAAAATCTCTGGAGAACGGCGTGATAATTAAATGATCGACACCTAACTGCTCTAATAATTCTGCTTTCTCATTGATGGTGTTAATCAATTTAAGGCTTTCATCCTCCGGGTGTAGGATCATCCTTGGATGCGGAAAAAACGTCAAAATAACTGTTTCGCCACTTGTAGCGGCAGCCAGCTCCTTTATGCGCGATATTATTTTACGGTGCCCAATGTGCACACCATCAAAAGTGCCAATAGTAACCACGGCATTTTTAACCGGTGTAAATTCATCAATATGATTATAGATCTTCATTATCTTGATTTCACAAAGGTAAAAGGAGAATGCAGAATGGCGAAAGGTTTTTGCGGATTGAATGTAAAGATGTTACTGTACTTCTTTGCGCTGAAGCTCTTTAGCCTTCAGGTCACGAATGGCATCTACCAGTTCCATTATCTCGTGCGCGTCCTCAATTCTGTAATTACCGCTGCGGGTGCGCCTCAGTACCGACATGTAAGCGCCGTTGTTTAAGGCTATACCAAAATCATTAACCAACGACCGGATGTAAGTACCCTTGCTGCATACTACCCTAAAATCAACCTCCGGTAGTTCTACACGGGTTATCTCAAATTCTGATATGGTTACATTACGCAGCCTAAGTTCTACCTCTTCGCCGCGGCGGGCTTTTTCGTACAGGCGCTCACCATCAATTTTTATAGCCGAATGCGCGGGCGGGTATTGCTGTATGTCACCGGTAAATTGTGCACAGGCGGCTTTTATTTGTTCTTCGGTAAGGTGGCTGGTATCAAATTTTATCTCGGGCTCACTTTCCAGGTCGTAGGTTGGGGTGGTTGCGCCCAGTACCATGGTACCGGTGTACTCCTTATCCTCTGCCTGGAAGGTATCGATCTGCTTGGTCATTTTACCGGTGCAGATGATAAGCAAGCCTGTAGCCAACGGATCAAGCGTACCGGCATGGCCTACCTTAAGCTTCAGGGGCTTAAAAGAGTTACGCAGTTTGCCTACCACATCAAAGCTGGTCCATTTATAGGGTTTGTTGATAAGAAGGAGCTGCCCGTCGGCAAAGTTTTGTATGGAGGAATAAGAGGACACGATTTTATGATTTATGAATGGTCGGGATTAAGGTTTAGAAGAGATTAAAAGTAAAAAATCAATTTCTTAATCCATCAATCCTTAAATCCTGTTTAGATCACCTGCAAATTATGGCCGCTCAGGTAAAGGATAATAATTACCCCGCCTACCAAAATACGGTACCAGCCAAAAAGCTGGAAGCCGCGGCGCTCTAAAAATGTGATGAATGTTTTAATAGCCAGCAAGGCTACAATGAATGCAATTACATTACCTATAGCTAAAAGCTTAATCTCTTCGCCGGTAAACACATGCCCATCTTTGTAAAAATCGTAAAGCTTTTTAGCGGTTGCAGCAAACATGGTTGGTACGGCTAAAAAGAATGAGAACTCGGCAGCTGCCTTGCGGCTTAGTTTCTGGCTCATACCACCAACAATGGTAGCCGCAGAACGTGATGTGCCGGGAATCATAGATAAGCATTGAAAGAAACCGATTTTTAAAGCGGTTAAGTAGCTGATCTCTTTTTCTTCCTTCACATCGGGATTGTTAAACCATTTATCTACAAAAAGTAAAATGATACCACCAATAAACAAGGTGATACCAACCGTTAAGGCACTCTCCAGTAAAGCATCTATCTTTTTACTAAACAGCAAACCAAAAACAGCGGCCGGTATAAAGGCCACAAAAAGTTTATAGTAAAAATTGATGGACTGGAAAAAACGCTTAAAGTAAAGCACTACTACAGACAGGATAGCACCTAACTGAATGGCTACTGTAAAAAGCTTTACAAAATCATCGCTTTGGATACCCATTACAGATGATGCAATGATCATGTGCCCGGTAGATGATACCGGCAAAAACTCGGTGATGCCCTCTATTATAGCAAGGACAATTACGTGGATGATATTCATTATTTAGCGGCAGGCTTTTTTAAGATAGCATAAAAACCCAGCCCGAACCCTGCCAGTACTACAATAGGTGCAATCACAATTTTAGTGGTGCTGTAAATATCTGTAGTACCACTCATCAGCACAAAACCAAAAGCTACCACAGCTATGCTGATGATAAGCCACATGTAATTGTCTTTACTGAATATAAACTGAACAGGCGTGGTATTGCTTACCGGTGGCTGTGTTTTGCTTGCAGCTGTTTTTGATTGTTGCAGTGCCATATTTTTTACTTAATGATTTGTTGAATTAATGATTTATTGATTAGCTACAAATGAACTGATAAACAAATAAACTACCTGTACAGATCGTATATTTTTAAGCGTAAAAACTTGTTAACCGCCAGGAACGTGCTAAACGCCGAAATAAAGATACCCAGTATTACGATACCTAAAAACACCATCCCAAACTCGGCAGGGCTTTGCAGAATAACCAGATCAGGAATTTGTTTGTTTGCCAGGAACAAGGTACCTATCAATATTACAACGGCTATTAATGCACCTAATAAACCATGCCAAATCCCGTATAGTAAAAAGGGTTTACGTATAAAGCCTTTTGTTGCCCCTACCAGCTGCATAGATTTGATGAGGAAACGCTGCGAGTAGATGGCCAGCCTGATGGTATTATTGATCAACGCTACCGACAGGATGATGAAGATGCCGGCAAAGCCTAATATAATTAAGCTGATAGAGGTAAGGTTAGCGTTCATCTGATCTACCAGCGATTGCTGGTATTTAACTTCTTTAACCAGTTTATTTTTAAGCAGATCGTTTTTAAATTTCTCTATCCCTGCATTGTTGGCATAATCGGCCTTCAGGTAAATATCCAGCGATTGTGATAAAGGGTTATATCCCAGGAATTTCACAAAATCTTCGCCAAGATCTTTCTGCAGATTACGCGCTGCCAGTTCCTTGCTTACATACTGGGTTTGTTTTACCATTGGGTTAGCATCCAGTTGCTTTTGCAATTGCAGCACATCAGTTTCGTGGGCAGAATCATCCATAAATATATTCAGCACAATGTTTTCTTTAACATAGCGTGACAGGTTATTGGCGTGTACCAATATTAAGCCCAGCAGCCCTATCATCAATAAAACCATGGCAATCCCAAAAACAGTTGATATATATATCGCTTTTGTTTTTTTTGCCGATGCGCTTGCTTCAAATTCTTCCATGCGTTATTGTAGATAATTTGCGAAATTAACAAACCTGCCCTAAAGGTAAAAGTTTATAACGGATAATTAACAATTATTAACGAGAGACCCGATTGCTGGATTAAAGGATTAACAGGATGATGAATTAAGGATTGGATGAATTCGCTATCAATCTTTTTAATTTACACACAACTTACTAACCTGTCAATCCTTTAATCCAGCAATCGTGTCCATAGCCATCAACAAATTTAAGTTTCACCTGTTATCCGTATATGACAAAGCCAGCAAACGACCACGATAAACCATCCCCATCTGATACGCCAACAGAAAGGCCTGCCGATAACGGACATGAAAGTGTTGTTAAAAAGCAGGATGAACAATACCATGCTGATGAGCCGGAGCAAGAAAATGTAGCCGGATATTACGAAAACCGCGAACAGCCTGTGGAGCCGGTAAAGAATGCA
The DNA here is from genome assembly GCF_004378255.1 of Mucilaginibacter phyllosphaerae. GTDB lineage: Bacteria > Bacteroidota > Bacteroidia > Sphingobacteriales > Sphingobacteriaceae > Mucilaginibacter > Mucilaginibacter phyllosphaerae. Next base: position 189,643 of record NZ_SNQG01000002.1, on the reverse strand, counting down.
CCAAAAGAAGATCAGCCGGATGCATCTGATGATGACGCCCGTCGTTTGGAATCCAAATAATTTATTCTAAAGGTTTGGCTATGCCTGCCGAATTGAATTGAAGATCGTACAGTTTGCGGTAATAGCCGCCTTCTATTCTTAGCAATTCCTGGTGAGTCCCCATTTCTTTGATCTCGCCATGGTCAAGTACGATGATCTTGTCGGCATTTTGGATAGTTGAAAGGCGGTGTGCTATCACAATAGCCGTACGCCCCTGCATCAGCTTATTGATGGCATTTTGTATCAGCAATTCTGTTTCGGTATCTACTGATGATGTGGCCTCATCTAAAACCAATATAGCCGGGTTATACACCAGTGCGCGGATAAAAGATATTAATTGTGCCTGCCCTGCAGAGAGGGTTGCACCGCGTTCCATCACATTATAATCATAACCGCCGGGAAGGCGTTCAATAAATTCATGCGCGCCTACATCTTTGGCTGCCGCGATAATTTCTTCGCGGGTTATATCTGTATTATTCAGGCTGATGTTGTTACCAATAGTATCTGTAAACAAAAAAACATCCTGTATCACAGTAGCTATTTTAGAGCGCAGGTAATCTACCTTATACTCCCGTATGTCGTGCCCATCTACTTTCACTTCGCCTTTACCTATCTCATAAAAACGGTTTAAAATATTAATGGTTGATGATTTACCCGCACCGGTTGCTCCAACCAAAGCCAGGGTTTCGCCGGGCTTAATGTGGAAATTAATATCCTTTAATACCCAGTTTTCTTCATTATAAGCAAACCAAACATTATTAAATTCAATTTCGCCGCGCAAGGCCGGCGGGGCAAGTTTGCCCTCGTCAGTAGCTACTTCATCGGTATCTAAAACCTTAAAGATCCTGTCGGCACCTACCATACCCATTTGCAGGGTGTTAAATTTATCGGCCAGCTGGCGTATCGGGCGAAAAAGCATATTCAGCAACACAATAAACCCGGTAATAACGCCCGGTGTAATACCATTTGGCGATGCCGACAGCGCATGCATTTGCTGATCGTTCAGAATGCGTTTGCAGCCATACCAAACCAGCAGGGCTATACAAATGGCAAACAAGATCTCGACCACCGGAAAGAAAATAGAATAGTACCAGTTAGAGCGGATGTTGGCATCGCGGTATTTCAGGTTTACGGCCTTAAACTTCCGCATCTCCTGCTCCTCGCGCGAGAAGTACTGGATGATGCTGATACCACTGATGTGCTCGGCTAAAAAAGTATTTAACTGTGCCACCTGGGTACGCACTTCCTGAAACGATGATTTAATGGCTTCCTTAAACACATAGGTAGATGCAAAAAGCAACGGCATTGGGATCAGCGTGATCAGGGCAAGTTTCCAATCCTGATACAGCATAATGCCAATAACGGCCACTACCAGCAGCAGGTCGCCCATGATAGAGATTAACCCTTCCGAAAAAATATCGGCAATGGTTTCCAGGTCAGATACCGTACGGGTGATGAGCATGCCGATAGGCGTACGATCGAAATACTTTAAACGCAGGCTGGTAATGTGGTTAAAAACATCTATCCGCAGATCGCGGATAACCGACTGGCCCAGGGCATTGGTTAAAAACGTTTGGTAGTACTGCGCAATGGTTTGTATAACAAGCTGCAGCACCATTAAGCTAACCATAAATATCAGGCCGTTATAATCGTTACCTAAAATGTTTACATCAAGCGTACGCTGTATTAGTATGGGTTGTACAATGGCAACTGCCGCCAAAAAAATAGTCAGGAATGTAGCTATGATGAATGTACCGTTATATGGTTTTACATAGTGCATAACCCTGCCCATTAATTTCCAGTCGAGCGCCTTACCTGTTATTACACCCCCTCCGCCTCCTGAAGGGGGAACCGTTGACTTGCTATCTTTTATGTCTTTCGCCATCTATTAAACTTTATTTCCCTTTAGGGGGTTAGGGGGTATGGATATTTCACCTCTGTTAAATATAAGCCGCAAGCCGGTACGCTCATTCCCGCCTTGCTGCGGTTTTTGCTTTCTATTACCTTGCGGATGTCTTCCGGTGATATTTCGCCCCTTCCTATCTGCAATAAGGTACCTACTATAGCGCGCACCATGTTACGCAAAAACCTATCTGCCGAGATACGGAAAACGATGCCGTTATCTGTTTCTATCCACGCTGCTTTTACAATTTTACAATTATTGGTTTTAACCTGCGTATTACTTTTGCTAAAACAGCTAAAATCTGTGTATTCCATCACTATCGCCGCCGCCCTGTTCATGGCCTCCAAATCCGGCCTGTCGCGTATCAACCACGAGTAGCCGTTCAAAAAAGGATCTTTATTAAAGTGGATGTGATACTCATATGAGCGCTTGGTGGCATCGAAACGGGCATGAGCACCGGCATCTGTGGCAATAATGCTTTTTATGGCGATTGAGGGCGGTAAAAGGGCGTTTAAACTACGTTTGTCTATGGTCCATGGTCTATGTTCCATGGTCTCTACATCTATATGCGCAAAATACTCTTTGGCATGTACCCCGGTATCCGTTCTGCCGCAGCCTACTGTTTCTATGGGCTGGCGCAGCAATGTGGTAAGTGCCTTATCTAAAATTGCTTGTACGGTTACCGCATTGGGCTGCGCCTGCCAGCCGTGATAATTGGTGCCATCGTAAGCCAGTTCAATAAAATATCGTTGGGTGTTTGCCACACCGCAAAGTTAACATCATTTACGATTTTAGATTTACCAATTCCGTTCTATCTTTGCTTACAACATATAATCAAATAAAATGCTGCAAAGAATACAATCTATATATCTGCTTTTCGCTTCTTTAGTGCTTTTCGCCTTGTTTGTTTTTCCGCTTGCCCACAACATTTTTGTGGATGGTAAGCTGGTAAACGTTTCTGTAACCGGTGTTTACGAAATTGTGAACGGTACCGATAGGCAGATCCAGGCATTTTTGCCTTTAACTATCGTTACGGTTATTGCCGCATTAATACCCCTGGTGTTGATTTTTCTGTTTAGAAACCGCAAGCAGCAAATCACCATCAGCTATGTGGCTATCCTGGTATTAATTGGCTACAGCTTTTGGATGGCACAAACGGTAAAGGGTGTAGTTGGCCCAATAACGCTGGAATATAAAAACATGGGCATCGGCCTTTTCTTAACCTCGTTAAGTATCGTGCTTATTATTTTTGCCGTAAAAGCAATTCAAAGGGACGAAAAGCTGGTAAGATCTGCAGACAGGCTGCGGTAATTACCGACCACAGCTTTCACCCGGCTTCCACTTTACAAGCGTCAGGTTGTTTTCAGCTGCAAATTTATCGGCTTGCTGTTTGGTAAGCCCGTTGGCACAAAATTCATTCCCTGTAAAATTATCGGTAAAATATGCCGCACCTGTAGTTGCGATTTTAAAATCGGCTACTTTATCTTCAAAATCTTTCATAAATATTTAAGTTTTAGTTTAAAAATATACTACTAAACGGAACCCCTATTTTTATCCCTAATTCCCTGCGCTGATAAAATCTGGTCTCTTTATCTTCTGCCGAATTAAGCAGATCATAAAAATTAAAATAGAGCTCGAAATTTATTACAGCTTTCTCCTTTTCCTTATCAAGCAGGGATAGTGTGTAGCCTGTACCGGTAGTCCAATAAGGTTTATCTTTTATTTTAACCGGATTTTTCAGATCATCAAAATTCAATATCACACTGCTATACAGCGATAGCGCATTTGATTTTTTCTCGTTAATATATTTTGTTGCCTGGGCACTTAACGTATGCGCATAAAACTTTTTAAATGGCCCGGCATAGGCATCAACCTTATCCACAACCTCGCGCCTGAAAGATGGGGTATCTATATTTACCGTATTGGTAATTGATTGGGTTTTAGCACCAATAAAATTGTTATTGTTTGATAAAGAGTAGCCTATTTTATATAAAAATCCATTCTTAACAAGCCCTTTGCTGCTGTTTGACATAAAACGGTTAAACGATGTACCTACACTCCAATTGGTGAAAGATTGCTTGCTTAACTGATCTTTAACCGGCAATAAGCTGTTAAACACATTATACTTTTCTCCGCTGATGCTGACGTCAACATTCCAATATTCGATAGAGAAGCGCCTCCATTTTACATTCCTGGTTTCCAAATCAAGCAGCTGCTTGTAGTATGCATCTATCATGCCTTCGCTGCTGTAGCTACGGCTTTTTGCCATATAATTATTATACTCTTGCCTGTTTTGTGTTAATGCCAAACCGGTAGAATCATTATGTATCGTCATGCCTGTCAATAATAAAATCATTCTGCTTTTTATTTCAGCTACCGGAATATTACTTACTTCCTCAAAACGCTTTCCGGAAAATGCAGCAAACTTCTTTTTAAAATTAACCGAATCAGCTTCATTAAAATCATTTAAAGTACTGCCTACCTCGTTAGTACGTTGCTGATCTTTGCTTAAGGTTTGCCTCAGTTCCGAAACCTGCTTTCTAAATTTTTCCATCCGTAACAAACTGTCAAGATAGAACTTCTGATATTCTAAATTATAATTATCCAACAGGCGTGTTCTGTAAAGCGCAAGTGTATTACAACCATATATAGATGCACCTTCATAAAAGGTGTTTCTGGTTAAAAAAGTCATTTTCGCTTTGATGCCTACCCCGCTATTCAGGTTTTTATCGGCAAATAAAGATGCTATCCCATCGGTAACTCCTGCCTTGATGTTTATTGACAGGATGTTTTTTATCGGGTCGTTCTCTGATGATTTATAAAAAGGATTGTACCAGGATGTATTTAAGGTAATCTTAGAATTATCTTCAGAATACTTTATGGTTGCATAATTACCAACCGAGGGCATCCCATCTTCATTCAGGGTAATTTTAGTAAGATCCTGCCTTATCAGGCGGTTCATAGAGTATGTGGTGATATACTGATAATCGGTGTAGTGAAAACGCTTTTTTACATCTTCAATTGCTTTAAATTTTTTATAAAGCGAATCTGCCGGCTTATATTTTTGTTTAAAATTTTTATCTAAGTAGTTGCAATAGTTGCTGTCAGATAAAATATTTCTTAATATACTGTCACGCTTTACCTGCGCTGACAGCGCAAAAGCGTTTAAAAAAAACAATGCAAATAATAAAACTTTCTTCATGATCATACTTGATTAAATCTGATGATCGAAGATTGGTATAACCTAAAGGTTTTTAACGGGTGTTTACACCTATTATAATGGGTTATTTACCGGGCTACATAAACCTGCCGCTTTTTTCTATTTTGCGGTAAGGCTTGGCAAAAAAATTGCCCACCACCTGGTTAAACTGGTCCTTATAAACAATGGGGGTAGAATGGCCCGAATTAGGCAAAATCCACAGGTAAGCATTTTTAATTCCCTCAAATATCTCCAGGGTATGGCGCGTGGTAATTACATCATGGTCGCCGCCAATTACCAGGGTTGGGCAGGTAATTTTCTTCAGATCGGCGGTTTTAATATTGGGCTCGTATGATAATAAATGCATCAGTTTTAACTGGTTCTTCATTGCAGGCGTTGGGTTTTTCATCCGTTTCAGTGAGTCGGCGCCTTTCACGTTAACGGCCAATACCATTTTTTGCACAAAGGGGTCAACAGCTGTGGTGTCGGGCCTTAAATTAGCGCCGGTTACGGCCAGCTTCTTCACCTTATCCGGATGATACATGGCCAGCAACAGGCCCTCAATACCGCCGTCGCTCCAGCCTAAAACGTTGGCATTTTTTATTTTCAGGTGGTCAAGCAGGGCGTTAAGATCATCGCTTATCATTTCATAACTCAGCGAATCGGCACCATCAACAGTTTTCCCCTGTGCGCGGCTATCAGCCAGTATCACCTGATACTTTTTAGCAAAATAAGGAATCTGATAAATAAAGTTATTGATAGAGCCTCCGTTGCCATGGATGATCAGCAGTGGTTCGCCTTTACCATACACCTCGTAATACATTTTTATTCCGCGTAGTTCTGCATACTTACCAACAGCTTTATTACGGCCATAGGTGGTAGTATCCATGTCTTTTTGAAAGTTTTGTGCTAAACAAATCGACCCGGTTGTTAAAAATAAAAGTGCGGTAATAAAAGATAGGAGCTTTTTCATATTGTGTATGATTTATTTGCTAAATATAGCGATTGTAGCCGGTTTGCCCTATTGCCATAACTGTGGTTAACATTATTTGACTCTTTTTTATAAGTGACAAAAAAAGCACTATTGTGTACTGCTAACACTATGCTAAAAGGAAATAATGCAAAAAAAGCTTTGATTTTAAGCCTGTTACAGCCAAATCTTGGCGTTAAATTGTCATTATTAAAATTTATAAAACAGTATTTGATATTATAATTATTAATTGTACTTTTGCACCCGATTTGGCGATGTAGCCAAATACGTTATTTTAATTCATGAACCCATTTATTAATCTGGGAATCCGTCATGATATTGTTAATGCCATCTCTGAGTTAGGATTTGAAAATCCTACACCAATCCAGGAACAGTCAATTCCGGTATTGTTAACAGGCAGCAACGATTTTGTCGGATTAGCCCAAACAGGGACCGGTAAAACAGCTGCTTTTGGACTGCCGCTATTAGAACTGCTTGATTTCGAAGAAAATCATCCGCAGGCGCTTGTTTTATGCCCAACACGTGAACTTTGTTTACAGATCACAAACGACATTAAGAACTACGCCAAAAAAATGAACAACGTTAATGTTGTTGCCGTTTATGGCGGTGCAAGCATTCAGGATCAATTACGCCAAATTAAACGTGGCGTACAGATCGTTGTGGCCACACCAGGCCGTATGCTTGACATTATTAACCGCAAAGCGATCGATTTTTCGCAGGTTAAGTTTGTAGTATTGGATGAGGCTGATGAGATGCTCAACATGGGCTTCCAGGAAGACATTGACAGTATTTTATCTACCACTCCTGACGAGAAAAAAACATGGCTGTTCTCGGCCACTATGCCTTCTGAGGTTAGAAGGATCGCTAAAAAATACATGGATAACCCTTTTGAGTTAACCATGGGCGAAAAAAACACCGGCAACGTTAACATCGACCACGAATACTATGTTGTTCGTGCACGTGATAAATATGCCGCATTTAAACGCATTGTTGATAACAACCCCGAGATCTTCGGTATCGTATTTTGCCGTACCAAAATAGAGACTCAGGAAATTGCCGAATCACTGATCAAAGACGGTTACAACGCCGATTCTTTACACGGCGACCTTTCGCAGCAACAACGCGATAAGGTAATGAAACGCTACCGCGAACGCAGCCTGCAATTACTAATTGCTACCGATGTTGCCGCACGTGGTATTGATGTTAATGATGTTACACACGTTATTAACTACTCGTTACCTGATGAGATCGAGAATTACACTCACCGTAGCGGCCGTACAGCCCGTGCAGGTAAAACCGGTGTATCAATCGCTATCATCAACAGTAAAGAACTTGGTAAAATTCGCCAGATAGAGCGCGTTATTGGTAAAAAGTTCATCAAAGCAGAGATACCTACAGGTTTTGACGTTTGCGAGAAACAACTTTTTGCATTGGTACATAAAGTACATAATGTAACCGTAAACGATGAGCAGATTGAGCAATACATCCCGCGTATAATGGATGAGTTTAAAGACCTTGATAAAGAAGAGGTAATTAAACGTTTTGCATCATTAGAGTTTAACCGCTTTTTAGATTATTACAAAAATGCACCAGACCTTAACGCACCTACAGATGATTTCCGCAGGGATGGCGAAAGAGGCGAACGCGGCATGCGCGACTCTGGCGGCAAATCAGAATATACACGTTTGTTTATCAACTTAGGTAGTGTTGATGAGTTTAACCGCGGCGATCTGCTGGGTTACATTTGCAACAACTCTAAAATAAGCGGCCGTACCGTTGGTAAAATTGATGTTAAAGGTGTTTACTCTTTCTTTGAAGTGAACAATGGCGACGTTGAACAGGTAATGAATAACTTTAAAGGCGTTGAGTTTAAAGGCCGCGAAGTTAGGATCGAAGTATCTGGCGAAGGCACCAGCAGCCCACGAAGCGGCGGCGACAGACGTGAAGGTGGTTACCAAAGGCGCGAAGGCGGCGGCGGTTACAACCGCGATAGAAATAGTGGTGGTGGCGGACGCCGTGAAGGTGGTTTTAACAGGGATAGGAGCAGCGGCGGCGGTAACAGCGGCGGCGGTTTCCGTGATTTCTCTGGCAAACCACGCGAAGAGCGCCCGGAACGCCGCAGAAGATTTTAGTTAGTTAGTTTTCATAAGGGCTTTCGGAGTAGTTAACCGGAAGCATAGTTTTAGTTTAGTTTTGTTTACAAAGCCTCTCGTTTGTTAATCATCCGGGAGGTTTTTGTTTTAACGGATAAATTCTACCAAAACAGAATCGGGATATATCAGTTTAAGGCTTTGTTCATCCAGCTTTTGGATCACAAATTTGGTATATGGCTGGTTACCCTCAAAAGAAGTGAAAATGGTATCGCCCTTAGTAAAATAATCTTCGGCGCTTTGCTCATCGCCATCTATTATAAATTTTTTAGCCGTAATTTTCAAGGTGGTTTCTTTATCCTTCGACACCCAGTTTCCCTGTAATTTTGTGTTAACCTGCTTTTTATCACAAGCCGTAAGCATCACTATCCCGGTTAATAATGTAAAGGTTAAAGCATGTTTTTTCATCGTGATAAGATAATAAAAAAAGCATCTGCCAAGTAACAGATGCTTTTTTTATTTGCAATTATTTTACCGGCTTATCTACCAGTTTGGCTTTAGGCACATATATGTGGCGGCCTTTTTTGTTTACGTAATAGTAATACGAGTTTTTATCGATGTAAATAGTTTGGCCTTGCGGGCCTACTTTTTCATCATATTTTTTGTCACTTACTGCAGATGCACCTTTAGAGGCAAGCTCTGCTGTTTTATTGCCAACTGCCTTGCCTGCTTTTTTGGTAGAATTCCAGCCTTTTTTAGCCGTTGTACCAATCTTTTGGCCAAGGGTAGTATCTTTATGTGTTTGTGCGAAAGCCGATGATGCTGCAAATAATGATGCCGCAAACAGAACTGATTTAAATAGCTTTTTCATTTTTAAGGTTTTGTTTAATTAACTGTATCAGTTAACTCAATTTCTCTGCCAGCTTTTGCATTTCGGTAACAGGGTGCCCTTTCTTGTACAAAATAGCATAAACAGCCTCGCAGATAGGCATATCAACCTGGTATTGCCTGTTTACCTGGTGTAGGCAATTTACTGCATAATAACCTTCAGCTATCATATTCATTTCCAGTTGGGCCGATTTTACGGTGTACCCCTTGCCTATCATATTACCAAAGGTGCGGTTACGGCTAAACTGAGAGTAAGCGGTAACCAGCAGATCGCCCAGATAGGCTGATTCTTTGATATCCCGGTCTATGGGGTGTACCTGGTCAACAAAACGCTCCAACTCGCGGATGGCATTAGATATCAATACCGACTGAAAGTTATCGCCATATCCCACACCGTGGCAAATGCCGCTGGCAATGGCATAAACATTTTTTAAAACAGCGCCATACTCGGTGCCGTATATATCATCAGATACAATGGTTTTGATGTAGCGTGTACTCAGCATACCGGCAAACTCGGCGGCCAGCAGGGTATTTTTTGATGCAATGGTTAAATAGGATAATTTTTCAAGCGCTACCTCTTCGGCATGGCAGGGGCCGCTTATTACCAGGATATGGTCAAATGGCACCTTATAGTTTTCGTTTAAAAACTCACCGATGATCTTGTTCTCATCGGGTACGATGCCTTTTATGGCCGATACTATTTTTTTACCCTCCAGATCTGCCGGGGTAATCCCCCGCAGTGCTTCTTTTAAAAAAGCAGCCGGTACGTTAAGCAATACAAAATCGGCAACCTGTATCAGCGATCTCAGATCTGTAGAAATATTTTGTGACGGCACCTTTATTTCAACCGAACTTAAATAATGCGGATTATGCCTGAATTTATGGATATGCTGAACCGCTTCTTCATTACGCATCCACCAAAAAATCTCTTTTTCGGCAGCGTTATCGGTAAGCATTTTAATATTAGCCGTGGCCCAGCTTCCGCCGCCCACAACAGCTATCTTGTTTTTTTGCTTAAGCATTAAGTATTAATGTCTCACCCGGGTAATTGGTTTTACCGGTGGATACAAATTAATGAAATATTATTGGGAAGCTGAAGAGAAAGCTGATAGGCCTTGTATCTAAGCTATTGCCAATAAGTGTTCACGTTCACGGTGTGAACACTGTGAACTTTTCACAATCGGCTTATAATCAAGCAATTCAAATTTAGCAAGGTGACAAAATAGCGCCACCACCAGCAAACGGATAAATGCTATTGCTGGTAATTGCCTGCCGGTGGCCGGATACGCCTTCAAAATGGCTCTAAATCGCCCCAAAAACGCCCTGAAAATACAAAAGGTGAAAAGTTCTGAAACCTTCCACCTTGTACTTTTAAACTTTCAGCTTAAAACCTATTTCTTGGCATCGGTATTAAACAGCTTTGATTTATCCACCTTCTCTACCAGCATGCCATCTTTTAATGTTTTGGAGATGGCTGCGAATGGTGCAGATATCACTTCTTCGCCGCCCTTAAGGCCGGATAGGATCTGGATATAGGTGTCGTCCTGTATGCCGGTTTTCACTTCAACCTGTTTTACTTTGCCCGCCTGCAATACAAATACATATTCTTTTGATGGCGCGGCGATGGTTGTTTTCTTATCGTCCTTCTGTTCCTCTTTTGCTTCGGGTTTCTTTTCGTCGCGCGTGGTGACAGATTGGATAGGGACCGACAGCGCCTTCACGTGGTTGGTTTGAATATCAACCGTAGCGGTTAAACCCGGGCGAAACGGTGAATGATTGGCCGCATTTTTTTTCAGCAGGTCGATATACGATTGTGCCGTGATGCGCACTTTAACCGTAAAATTGGTCACCTGGTCGGCATTGGTGCCCACCACATTTGCCGAACTGCCTATCTCAATCACCTCGCCGGTGAATTTTTTACCTAAAAATGCGTCAATCTCAATCTGCGATTGGTTGCCTACAGCAATGCGGTTGATATCGTTCTCGTTCACATCCACATTTACATCCATCTTGCTCAGGTCAGATATGGTCATGATCTCGGTACCGGCAAACTGTTGGGTACCTAACACACGCTCGCCCTGCTCTATAGATAGTTTTGATACCACGCCATCAACCGGGGCATAAATGGTTGTTTTGGCCAGGTTATCCTGTGCCTCTTTAACAGATGCCTGCGATTGCTCTAACCCGAATTTAGAGCCTACAACATTTTGCCTTGCAGCTTCTAAAGATGCCTTTGCACCTTCGTAATTCGCTTTCGCCTGCTCAAACTCGGCAACGGTTAATACTTTTTTATCAAAAAGTTCTTTACTGCGTTTGTAAATGGATTGCTGGTTGGCAAAGGTGGCTTCTGATTGTTTGAGCATTTGCGCAGAGTTGCCAACACTTGCTTTTTGTGTGTTGTATGATGCCACCGCCCTGTCATAGCCCGATTTGAGTATATCCGGGCGAATGCGGCATAGCAGCTGGCCTTTTTTAACCACGTCGCCCTCTTTAATGGGCAGTTCTACCACCTCACCAGATACTTCGGGGCTGATCTTAACCTCGATGTGCGGTTTTATTTTACCGCTTGCAGATACCGTTTCATTAATATCGCGGCTTTCGGCCTTTTCAACGGCAACCTGCGTTAGCTGCGGCTTGCCTATAATGCCCGTTACTTTACCTATTACTAACAGTACTATAAGTACGCCAAGGCCTATCAAAATATATTTAGTAGTTTTTCCCATAATAATTTCAGGATTGTTTTGTGTTAAAGGGTTATCGGGTTTCCAAGATAATAATCAATTACTTTGCTTCTGAACACTACCTCGTACTGCGCCTGTATCAGATCAAACTGCGACCGGTTTAAATTGGTTAACGATGTGTTATAATCAAGCGAATTAACCAGGCCTACATTATACCGTTGCTGCACCACGTTAAAGGCATCTTTATTGGCATTGTATGTTTGCAGCGTGCTTTGGTATTTTTTGTTGGATGCCTGCACATCCCAAACCGCCTGGTATATTATTTTACTAAGGTTGTTTTTAGCCAGCTGTGCGGTAACAAGCGCATTCTCGTTAGTTATTTTAGCTTTACGTACAGAAGTACGCGCTGTAAAACGGTTAAAAATAGGGATCTGTAAGCTAATCCCTACAGACTGGTTAAAGTTATCTGTTAACTGCCTGCCAATAGGGTAATGCAACAGCGGTACCGAAAAATTTGGCGATACGATGGCATTGGTTGTATTCTGCACAAAGCCCAAAGTATCTAACCTGCCGGTGGCAAACGGTGTACCGGCCAAACGCCTGGCATCAGAGTAGTTTGTACCTATCTGGCCAAACAATACCACACTTGGGTAGTAGTTGCCTCTGGCAACTTTAATATCCTGCTCGGCAGCTTTTTGCCTGGCTTCTGCAAGCGTTACATCGGGGTTTACAGCTAAGGCGGTTCTTAAAACAGCCTCCGGGTCATAAACGGTGCTATTATCTTTAAACTTGCTGATGTCCGGCTTTTCAAAAGCGATGCGGGTTGCCGGCGGCATCTCCATATACTGTTTTAAAGTAAGTACCGATAGCTCTAACTGGTTTTGCGCATTGGTATAGTTTAAATCGGCGGTTGATTGCTGCGCTTTGGCCTGCGATAGGTCTGCCTGCGTTTGGTTACCTACGTCAAAGTTCTTCTGTGCCCTGTCCAGCCCTATTTTGGCAATATCAATTTGCTGCTGGGCAGCAATTACCAGATCCTGATTGGTTAAAATTTGCAGGTATTGGGTAACCACATTTAAAATAAGGTCGTTTTTTATTTTAGCGGTGTAACTGCGGTCGGCGCCAAGCAGCAATTTGTTCTCGATGATCTGGTTACGCAATTGCCCGCCCTGAAACAAAGTAACCTGGGTAGACAGGTTACCGCTTAAGGCAAAAATACGCTGATTGGTAAACTGGTTGGTAGAAGGGTCGATATTACGGCCAAAGTTAAACGAGCCCTGTGGCCCTGCCGTTAAATTTGGCAACTGGTTGTATTTAGATTGCTTCAGCGTTTCTTCTGATAAGGCTTCACTAAATTGTGCCTGCTTTATGGTTAAATTGCGTTCGAGCGTCAGATCGATGGCTTTTTGCAGGGTAATTACCTCTTGCGCCTTAACCGTAAAATTAACCGCCGAAAGTAACAGGAAGCATGCAATACTTATTTTTGTGATTGGTAAGTTTAGTTTCATAATAATTATATACAATTGTAAGTAATGCTACTTACTTTGCAAGCTCTTTTTGTTTGGTTAAATATAAGCACATAAACTTTCGCGCATCATGTATCTGGTAAAAACTCCCTGGTGGCTTAAAAAGCTATACCCCCAATTAATTTGGGATGCTAAACCCGGTACCCGGTGTATTTATTTGACTTTTGACGACGGGCCTATACCCATTGTTACACCCTTTGTGTTAAATATTTTAAAAAAGTACAATGCCAAAGCCACCTTCTTTTGCATTGGCGATAATGTGCGTAAGCATCCGGATGTATTTGCCGACGTAAAAAAGGCAGGCCATGCTATAGGTAACCACACTTATAATCACCTTAAAGGCTGGGATACGGACGACCATACCTACCTGGAAAATTTTTTACAAACCGATAAGATGCTGAACACCCCGCTTTTTCGCCCGCCCTACGGGCGCATTAAACGGCAGCAAGTTAAACTATTAAAACAAGCCCGCCCCGATCTGCAGATAATTATGTGGGATGTACTTAGCGGTGATTTTGATTTTGCCCTTAACCGGCACGAGGCGCTGAACAACGTTTTAAAAAATTTGCAGGATGGGTCTATCGTATTGTTTCATGATAGCGTGAAGGCTTTTCATAAACTGGAGTATGTACTGCCCCTGATGCTTGCGCATTTTAGCAAAGCAGGCTATACTTTTAAAGCGCTGGATGCGGCGCAGTTTACAGCGCCGGGGGTATAAATTAAAACGGAAACCAAAGCAGTTTAAGGGCGGATAAGGCCATTTGCAACAATTTGTGTATATTCTTGTTGCTGTTCTATTGATCCACTAATTAAACCCATTATGAAAACATGGCTATGGACAGCTGCTTTGGCGGGTACTTTGTTGTTGGGGGCATGTAAAAAAAATTCGCCCGGCACAGGTACGCCAACCGCCCCCGGCAGCACTGCCGGCCTTACCGATAAAGTTGTGACCGACAAACTTACCCTGCCCTGGGAAGTTTTGTGGGGGCCTGATAATAAACTGTGGATAACCGAGCGTGGCGGCAAGATCAGCAATGTAGACCCTGCAACCGGTGCTATCACTGTAATTGCAACTTTAAGCGATGTGGTATCACGCGGCGAGGGCGGTTTACTGGGCATGGTGCTGCATCCCGATTTTACAACAACACCCGAAGTTTTTGTAGCCTACAATTATGATAAGAATGGCACTTACACCAAAAAGATCGTAAAATTCACCTACAGCGGCGGTACGTTAATTAATCCCGTTGTATTGATAGATAATATCCCCGCAGCTAATATCCATAATGGTACGCGGCTGGCTATCTCGCCGGATAAAAAACTATTTATTACCAGCGGCGATGCGGCGGCAGCATCACGCGCACAGGATAAAAATAACCCGGCAGGTAAAATTCAGCGGATCAACCTGGATGGCAGTATCCCGGCAGATAACCCTACCGCCGGCAGCCCGGTATGGAGCTACGGGCACCGCAACCCGCAAGGCCTTGTTTTTGTTGGCGACCGCCTTTACAGTTCGGAGCATGGCAACAGTACCGATGATGAGGTAAACATTATCCAGAAAGGCCGCAACTTTGGCTGGCCCAACGTAGAGGGGCTGTGCAATACCGATGCCGAGAAAGCTTTTTGCTCGGTAAATGATGTAGCCGAACCCATACAGATCTGGACGCCAACCATCGCACCATCGGGCATCGATTATTATAACAAGGATGCTATCCCACAGTGGAAAGGATCGTTACTGTTAGCCGTATTAAAAGACAGCGAACTTTTGCAGCTGAAACTTAATACCGCAGGTACCGCTGTAGAAGCTGTGCATACGTTTTATAAAGGCAAATACGGCCGCATGCGGGATGTAGCCATTTCACCCGCAGGCAAGGTTTACATCATAACCAGCAACGGGAGTAATGACAGGCTGATAGAGGTGAGCGGGAAGTAGGTATTTAAATATGCTAAATGATGGTTCAAATATTATCTTTATGCCATGAAGCCACATTTATGGATTAACTGTATTACTTTTAATAATGATTATACACTTCAATTAAAGGATGGCTCAATTACAGTTTTTGTTGGTCCCAACAATGCAGGAAAAAGTGCCGTATTAAAAGAAATAAGCCAACTGTTACAAAATAGTAATGAAGCTAATAAGAAAGTTGTAAAAAGCATCTCTTTATCAATCCCATTTGATTTAGTCAGTGTAGAGCAGTATTTACAACAGTTTCTAACAGCTGACGGAGTAAGTTATTCAACTATTAACACATTTACCAGAAAAAGTGACTTTAAATACACATTTTCAAAATTCAATAAAACACTTGCTGATGCGAAAGGATTCTTTGTTCAAGAGTTATCAACTGATCAAAGGCTTACAGGGATTTCTCCCCCAGATAATATTAATAGATTAACGCAACCACCATCACATCCAATTCATATCATACAACTAAAAGATAGTTTAGAAACAAAATTTACAAGTTATTTTAGAAAAGCTTTTAACAAAGATATAATCGTTAATCGTGGAGCGGGAAATATTGTTCCTCTACATGTTGGAAAAGCTCCGGCTTATGATTCAATTAATGATCGAGTCTCCGAAAAATATTTAGATGAGCTTTCTAAACTTGATCTATTACATCTACAAGGTGATGGAATGAAAAGCTTCACTAACGTCTTTCTAAATTTATATGCACGCGATATGTCAATAAATATAGTAGACGAGCCGGAAGCTTTTTTACATCCACCACAAGCAAAACTGCTTGGTCAAATGATTTCTAAAGAACTAGACTTTAATAAACAATTTTTTATTGCCACACATAGTGAGCATTTCTTAAAGGGCTTGTTAGACTACGCTGGTGACAGATTAAATATTATTCGCATTCAGCGAAATGAATATGTTAATTCTTTCTCACTCTTAAAAAATGATGAAATCAAAAATATTTGGAGTGATTCATTACTTCGACATTCAAATATTTTGGATGGCCTTTTTCATTCTGAAGTAATAGTTTGTGAAAGCGATTCTGACTGCAGATTCTTTTCAGCAATACTTACTGCAATATCTGAAGTTAATGATAATCCTGTTCCTGATATATTATTTGTGCAGTGTGGAGGTAAACACAGATTCCCAATTGTTATCAATGCTCTAAATAAATTAAATGTACCACTTAAAGTAATTGGAGATTTTGATTTGTTTAATAATGAAAATCCTATTAGATTTATGTATGAGGGCTTTGGCGGGACTTGGGCTGACATAGAAAAGGATTTTAGAATTGTCAAAAATTCAATTGATAAGAAGAAGCCTGAATTACAAAAAGATGATTTAAAAGAATCTATTAACAAAATCATATCATCAATAGACGGAAATGTGATATCGGATACTGATTTGAAAAGGATGAAAGATGAACTAAAAAAAGCTTCTCCTTGGTCTGAGGCTAAATTAAATGGCAAATCGTTTATTCCTTCAGGAGAGGCGACCAGAGCCTATAACGAGATAAATGCGCAATTAGAAAGCAAGGGGATTTTCATTCTGGATATAGGAGAAATTGAAGCATTTGATAAAAGTTTCGCGTTACATGGACCCAAATGGGTAAACAAGGTTTTAGAAAAAGATTTAATAAATAGCCCCGATTTACAATCTGCCCGAGATTTTGTTAGTAATAAACTATTGCAGAAGATTGTTATTTAGAACATATCCAAATAACAATTGTACAAAGGGCTGACTGTGAATAAAGTTTATATTTTGTAAATTCGCGGCTGACAGCCGGAAACGGTTTTGTCGATTCTTTTTACCACTAAAAAAATCAAACATTATGGCTTTTGATTTAGATATGATCAAAAAGGTTTATGATCGCTACAGCACCCGTGTGGATGCTGCCCGCAAAGCGACCGGTAAATCTCTAACATTAACCGAAAAAATATTATACGCTCACCTTACAGAAGGCGATGCTAAAAAAGCTTTTGAACGTGGTACCGACTACGTTGACTTTGCACCAGACCGCGTGGCGATGCAGGATGCAACCGCGCAAATGGCATTGTTACAATTTATGCAGGCGGGCCGCCCGCAGGTTGCCGTACCATCTACCGTACATTGCGACCACCTGATACAAGCAAAAGTAGGCGCCGTTGCCGACTTAAATACGGCGGTTGATATTAACCGCGAAGTTTACGATTTCCTTTCCTCTGTATCTGATAAATACGGTATCGGTTTCTGGAAAGCCGGTGCAGGTATCATCCACCAGGTAGTGTTAGAAAACTACGCTTTCCCCGGTGGTATGATGATAGGTACCGATAGCCACACACCTAACGCAGGTGGTTTGGGTATGGTTGCCATTGGCGTTGGCGGTGCCGATGCCTGCGATGTGATGGCAGGTTTACCATGGGAGCTAAAATTCCCTAAACTGCTGGGGGTTAAATTAACCGGTAAACTATCCGGATGGACATCGGCTAAAGATGTTATTTTGCGTGTTGCCGGCATCCTTACCGTAAAAGGTGGTACCGGTTTTATTGTAGAATATTTTGGCGAGGGCGCACGCTCTATGTCGGCCACCGGTAAAGCAACCATTTGTAATATGGGTGCCGAAATTGGTGCAACCACTTCTATCTTCGGTTACGACGAAAAAGCGGCCATTTATCTGAGAGGTACCAAACGCGAAGAAATTGCAGATATGGCCGATGCCATTGCAGCGCATTTAACCGGCGATGAGGAAGTTTACGCTAACCCTACCGAGTATTTCGACCAGGTTATCGAGATCAATTTATCAGAACTGGAGCCGCACGTTAACGGCCCTTTCACACCGGATCTGGCGTGGCCGATATCTAAATTTGCACAAGCTGTTAAAGAAAACAACTGGCCGGAGAAATTAGAGGTTGGTTTGATAGGATCCTGCACCAACTCGTCTTACGAAGATATTACCCGTTCGGCATCTATTGCCAAACAGGCTATTGATAAAGGTTTAGAAACCAAGGCTGAATTTACCATCACCCCGGGTTCTGAACAGGTACGTTACACGGTAGACCGCGACGGTTACCTGAATACTTTTGCCGCAATGGGCGGTGTAGTACTGGCTAACGCTTGCGGCCCATGTATTGGCCAGTGGGCACGTCATACAGATGACCCTACACGCAAAAACTCTATCATTACATCGTTTAACCGTAACTTTGCTAAACGCCAGGATGGTAACCCTAATACACATGCTTTTGTGGCCTCTCCGGAGATTGTTACTGCGTTTGCTATTGCCGGCGACCTTACCTTTAACCCGCTTACAGATACCTTAACCAACAAAAATGGCGAACAGGTTAAATTTGATGAGCCGCAGGGTATAGAAATGCCGTTGAACGGTTACGCTGTTGAAGATGCCGGTTACCAGGCACCTGCCGAAGATGGCAGCCAGGTACAGGTTTTGGTGAGCCCAACTTCATCGCGTTTACAATTACTGGAGCCGTTTACCCCCTGGGAAGGCACAGATATTACCGGCCTTAAATTGTTAATTAAAGCCCGTGGTAAATGTACTACCGACCATATTTCGATGGCAGGCCCGTGGTTAAAATTCCGTGGCCACCTGGATAACATATCAAACAATATGCTGATAGGTGCCATTAACTACTTTAACAACACGGCTGACAGCGTTAAAAATGAATTGACAGGCGAATACGGCCCGGTTCCGGCCACACAGCGTGATTATAAGGCCCATGGCATTGGTTCTATCGTTGTTGGTGACGAGAACTATGGTGAAGGTTCATCACGCGAGCACGCGGCGATGGAGCCACGCCACTTAGGCGTACGTGCCATACTGGTAAAATCATTTGCCCGTATCCACGAAACCAATCTGAAGAAACAAGGTATGCTGGGTATCACCTTTGCAGACCCTAACGATTACGAAAAGATCCAGGAGGACGATACGATAGACATTACCGGCTTAACCACCTTTGCCCCCGGCAAACAGTTAACCGTAGTGTTACACCACAAAGATGGTTCAACAGAATCGTTCCCGGTAAACCATACTTATAATGCGCAGCAAATTGAGTGGTTTAAAGCAGGCGGTGCACTAAACATCATCCGCAGGCAAATGGTTAACTAAGCTAAAAATCCAAAGTAAATTTTATAAAGCCTTCCCGAATGGGGAGGCTTTTTTTGTGGCGCTATTTTAGCGTGTAACCTGTGGTATGACATGGTTACACAACAAAGGCGACAAGTAAACTCGTCGCCTTAAATCTCGTAACTAATCTCCCACTAAAACCTTTCTTTCAAAAACTTGCCGGTATAGCTATCCTTTATCTTTATCAAATCTTCGGGCAGGCCTTCAAAAACCACTTTACCGCCGCGGTCACCGCCTTCGGGGCCAATGTCTATCACCCAGTCGGCACATTTTATCACGTCCATATTGTGCTCTATCACGATGATAGTATTGCCGTGCTCTAACAGCGCATCAAATGATTTTAACAGCTTTTTAATATCGGCAAAGTGCAAACCTGTTGTAGGTTCATCAAATATAAAGAGCGTTTTATGCGTGTTGTTACCCTTTACCAGGAAAGATGCCAGCTTAATACGCTGTGCCTCGCCGCCCGACAGGGTGTTTGACGACTGCCCCAACTGCACATAACCCAGGCCCACATCAACCAAAGGCTTTATTTTGGCCAGGATCTTTGGTTCTTTAGCAAAAAACTCCAGGCCTTCGTCTATCGTCATTTCCAATACCTCAGAAACGTTCTTGTCGTTATAGGTGAGGTCTAAAATATGCTGTTTAAAACGTTTGCCGTTACAAGCCTCACAAGTCAGGAAGATATCTGCCATAAATTGCATTTCTATCTTCACCTCACCTTCGCCCTGGCAAACATCGCAGCGGCCGCCCTCTACGTTAAAAGAGAATGCCGACGGCTTTAGCCCGGCAGCTTTGGCAGCAGGCAAGGCTGCATACAGGTTACGGATCTCGTCCCAGGCCTTTACATAGGTAACCGGGTTAGAGCGCGATGAACGGCCTATGGGGTTTTGGTCAACAATTTCTACCTGTTCTATTTTGTTGTAGTCGCCCTCAATGCTATCAAAAGATCCGCTTTGGTCGCCGTTATAATTACCCAGGGTTTTTTGCAGCGCCGGTGCAAAAATGCGTTTAACCAAACTGGTTTTACCCGAGCCGGATACCCCTGTTACCACGGTAAGCACACCTAACGGAAACTTGGCATCGGCATTTTGAAGGTTATTTTCGCGAGCACCTTTAATCTCGATAAAATCGCTCCACTTACGGCGGCTTTTGGGGATAGCGATCTCTTCGCGGCCGCTCAGGTATTTGCCGGTAAGGCTATTATCATCTACAATGATCTGGTCATAAGTACCGGTAAATATCAGGTTGCCGCCATGGGTACCGGCCTCGGGGCCAATATCGATGATATGGTCGGCCGCTTTCATGATCTCTTCTTCATGCTCAACCACCAAAACGGTATTCCCTACATCGCGCAGGGATTTTAAAACGGTTATTAACCGCTGCGTGTCGCGCGGGTGCAGGCCTATACTGGGCTCATCCAGCACATAAATAGATCCTACTAAACTACTGCCCAAAGAAGTAGCCAGGTTAATACGCTGCGATTCGCCGCCCGATAAGGTATTGGATAAACGGTTAAGCGTTAAATAGCTTAACCCCACATCGTTTAAAAAGCTTAGGCGATTGTTTATTTCCAGCAACAGGCGTTTACCTATCTTAAGGTCAGTTTCGTTTAATTGTATCTGGCTAAAAAAGTCCAGCGCGGTATCTAAAGGCATCAATACTACATCGGTAATTGATCTGCCTTCTATTTTAACATAAGTAGCATCTTTACGCAAGCGGCTACCCTTACATTCCGGGCAGGTAGTTTTACCACGATAACGGGAAAGCAGCACACGGTACTGTATTTTGTAGGTCTGCTCTTCCATTTCTTTAAAGAAGGCATCTAACCCACGGAAGTATTGATTACCCGTCCACAGTAAATGCTGCTCTTTATCGGTAAGCTGGTTATACTGGCGATGGATAGGAAAATCAAACTTTAACGAGTTTTTCACCAAAACATCGTTCCATTCGCGCATTTTTTCGCCGCGCCACGGGGCAATAGCACCTTCATAAATGCTTTTACTTTTATCGGGGATAACCAGGTCGGCATCTATGCCGATAACCTTACCGTAGCCCTCACATTTTTTGCAGGCGCCATAAGGGTTGTTAAAACTAAAAAAGTTTGCGGTAGGCTCTTCAAAACGAATGCCGTCCAGTTCAAAACGGTCGCAAAAGAAACGCTCCACTTCTCCGTTTTCAGAAGTCCTCTCCTTTGGATAGGATTTAGGTGAGGCCTCTTCAGGTTCGTTGTACCGCACATAGCAATCACCTTTGCCTTCAAAAAATGCGGTTTGGATACTATCTGCCAAACGGCTGATGGTTTCTTCTTCCTCGTTCTTGGTTACACGGTCAATTACAATGCGCACATGCGGGTCAACACTGGTGGTAGGCTCATGGCCGGCCTTATCCGCTTTTTTGCCTTTTGCTTTTTTGCCGGTTTCTATAGATGCATTATCAATGGTTTCATCTTCCAGTAAAGCCTCAATGCGCGAGATCTGCCCGTCGTACTCCACCCTTACAAAACCCTTTTGCATTAAAACAGCCAACTCCTCTTTAATGGTACGGTTGTTATGCGGGTGCAGCGGGCAAAGTATGGTAACCTGTGTATCATCTGCCAGGGTGGTAATAAAATTGATCACATCGGTAACGCTATCCCTTTTTACGATACCGCCGGATACAGGCGAAATGGTTTTACCTATGCGCGAAAAAAGCAGTTTAAGGTAATCGTAGATCTCGGTAGAGGTACCCACCGTTGAGCGCGGGTTGCTGGTAATTACCTTTTGCTCAATAGCAATAGCAGGGGCTATACCCTTTATATAATCTACATCGGGCTTATTCATACGGCCCAGAAACTGGCGTGCGTAGGAAGAAAGGCTCTCTACATACCGGCGCTGCCCTTCGGCATAAAGCGTATCAAACGCCAGCGACGACTTGCCGGAACCCGACATGCCGGTTACCACCACCAGCTTGTTCTTAGGAATGGCCACATCCATATTTTTAAGGTTGTGTACCCTTGCCCCTTTTATAATGATATTTTTTTGCGGATCTTTTTCTGCTTCTTTGATCATAATTTCAGTTCATAGTTGATGGTTCACAGATCATGGCAGAAGTTTGCATTGCCGGTTAAACCTAAAAGAAAACCTGTAGTCTAACCAATAGTTTTGCAACGAACGATGATCTATTAATCATGAACTTTTTGGAAATGCAAAAATCCTAAAATATTTAGCTTAATCCAAATAGGTTTTGGTAATTGTGGGGCTTAATTAGTTACAGATAAAAGAGTTTGCATTGTAGTGACACATCGCTTTTAAGAAAACATACCATACCCGTTTAAAAAATATTTGTTTTTATTTTTTAAGATTATTATATTTGAGGGTAACATTTTTCTTAACCCTAAAAAGAAACGCTATAGATATAACTCTACTTTTAATAACGAAAAAAAAATTAATTTAGTTTATTAGTAGTTTTCTATGGATTTTCAATTGAAAAGTGATCAGGATCTAATCCATCTTTACATCGCCGGCGACGAGGCCGGGCTTGTTGAGCTCATCAGGCGGTATCAAACCAAAATTTACACTTCTATTTATTTGCTGGTTAAGGACGAAGCCCTTGCCGAGGATATTTTTCAGGATACGTTTATTAAAGTTATCAATACGCTAAAAGCAGGTAAGTATAACGAAGAAGGCAAGTTTTTGCCCTGGGTAACCCGTATAGGGCATAACCTGGTTATCGACCATTTTCGCCGTGAAAAACGCGCGCCGATGGTAAGTAATGGCGACGACTTTGATATTTTTGAGGTACTGGGCAATTACGACGAAAGCGCCGAAGACCGGCTGGTGCGCGAGCAAACGCATAAGGACCTGAAATCGCTGATCCAGCTTTTACCGTCTGAGCAAAAAGAGGTTTTGATAATGCGCCACTTCGGCGATATGAGCTTTAAAGAAATTGCCGATGTTACCGATGTAAGCATCAATACCGCCCTGGGCCGCATGCGCTATGCGCTGAATAACCTGCGCAAAATGATGCAGAACAAAGAAATGAGCTTAAAAAATTAAACTTTTATACGCGTAACAACAATATTGCAAGCCGCCCCCGCAAGGGGCGGCTTTTTTTATTTGGCAGCCACAATATCAAATGCCATGCTATCGTTTAAATTTCGATTTTATGATGAAAATTTTTAACCGAATGAGTTAATATTGTTAATTAAAAGCGGCTGTATTAAGCCAATATTAACCCCCGAAAAAAATTTCATTAAAATTTCATCTTTGTAAAATATTAATAAATATTTCTCGTTACTTTTATAATTAAACAAACAACAGCTTATGGGTGAAACCTTTACTTCAATTTTTAATGCGGTTACTAACAAAGCTCAGGTGAAACAATCAGAGGTAGTAAATGAAAATCTGGAGGCTGATGATGTGATATTTTATCACTCTATCCGCGCTGATTTGGATCTTCTAAAAAAGAAACCAAAACTGCAGACGATCCACTACATCCTCGATTATTCAAAGAGCCGGCGCTAAGTAGTACAACGCCAAAACACTGGTTCATAAATCAGCCCGGTTGGATCATTATCCGCTGCGCCCGGTTTATGAACCTTTCTATTTTATATGATGTTCATTAGTTGCTGCGCAGGATTTTATACTTTTACACCTTGATTTGTTTATGCTTTGGTAAGCCCAATAAACAAATGTCCCCATGAACTAATGAACAAACGATGCTCAAAGCCGAACGCTACCGCCATTTTGTTGAATACTTTTCTAAAAATCAACCCGAAGCCGAAACAGAGCTGCATTACAGCAATTCTTATGAACTTTTAGTAGCGGTAATACTATCGGCCCAATGTACCGATAAACGCATCAACCAGGTTACACCCGCCCTTTTTAAACGCTTCCCGGATGCACAGGCCTTAGCCGCTGCAGATGCAGACGAGATCTTCCCTTACATCCGCAGTGTTAGCTACCCTAATAATAAGGCTAAACACCTGGCCGGCATGGGTAAAATGCTGATAGGATATTTTAACGGCGAAGTACCCTCTGATATCAACGAATTACAAAAGCTGCCCGGCGTTGGCCGCAAAACCGCCAATGTTATTGCATCTGTGGTTTTTGATGCGCCTGCCATTGCGGTAGATACGCACGTTTTCCGGGTAGCTAACCGCATAGGCTTAACCATCCGCGCCACCACCCCGCTTGCTGTAGAAAAACAACTGGTAGAGCATTTGCCGCAAAACACGCTGGCCATTGCACACCACTGGCTGATACTGCATGGCCGTTATATATGCGTGGCCCGTACACCTAAATGCGAAATTTGCCCGCTTACCTGGTTTTGCAAATACTACGCCCAGCACAATACCGAAACTGCCTTGCTAAAAGCCGAGGCAGCAAAAATACGCAAGGTTAAAGAAGCTAAAAAGCGGAAAAGCCTGAATGCCATTAGTAAAGAACTGGCTAAACGCAGTGTTGATAAAGATATTTGATTGATAGTGGCGGGTTAAGTAAGTTTACATCAATCCTTTGCGTCATTGCCATGCTATCGCTCGCAATAACGGGATTAATAAATTAATTACTAAAAATATTAGTAATTTAATAAAAAGTATTTTATATTTGTTTCACAATAATTTAAGATGAGCAACGCAGATAAATTAAAGGCATTACAGCTTACGTTAGATAAGCTGGAAAAATCATACGGTAAGGGCACCATCATGAAAATGGGTGATACCGCTATTGAGGCTACCGAAACCATATCAACCGGTTCTTTGGGCCTTGATATCGCTTTGGGTGTGGGCGGTTTACCAAAAGGCAGGGTGATAGAGATCTATGGCCCCGAATCTTCAGGTAAAACAACCTTAGCGATACATGCCATAGCCGAATCCCAAAAAAAAGGTGGCATTGCTGCCTTCATCGACGCCGAGCACGCGTTCGATCGTTTTTATGCTAAAAAATTAGGCGTAGATGTAGAGAATCTTTTGATCTCGCAGCCGGATAACGGTGAGCAAGCCTTAGAGATCGCCGATAACCTGATCCGCTCGGGAGCTATCGATATTTTGGTTATCGACTCGGTTGCGGCCCTGGTGCCAAAGGCCGAGATAGAAGGCGAAATGGGTGATTCTAAAATGGGTTTGCATGCCCGCTTAATGTCGCAGGCATTACGTAAGTTAACCGGTACCATCAGCAAAACCGGCTGCTGCTGTATTTTTATTAACCAGCTGCGCGATAAAATAGGTGTGATGTTTGGTAACCCCGAAACCACTACCGGTGGTAACGCCTTAAAATTCTACGCTTCGGTACGTTTGGATGTACGCCGCATATCACAAATTAAAGATACCGACGAAGTATCCGGTAACCGCGTTAAGGTAAAAATTGTTAAAAACAAGGTTGCCCCTCCGTTCCGCATTGCCGAATTTGATATTATGTTTGGCGAGGGTATCTCTAAAGCAGGCGAAATCATTGATCTGGGTGTGGAATACAACATCATCAAAAAAGCAGGGTCATGGTTTAGCTACGGCGAAACCCGCCTGGGACAGGGCCGTGATGCCGTTAAGCAACTGATTTTGGATAATCCGGAACTGATGGAAGAACTGGAAGCCAAGATCAAAGCAACCGTAACCGGCGAAAGTTTGGCAGAAGCTTAAATACAGCGTTCAACTGCTTAAACTTTTGTTTTTTATCGATTTAGATATTAAGCCATTTCAATATTAAAGCCTCCTTTTTTTGGGAGGCTTTTTATTTACCGCCGGTTTTCCAGTACATATAGGCAATACAGCCAATTACGGTAATAGCCAATACAATAAGCCCGGTTACACCTTTACGCTTATCCTGGCGCATTAGCCAAATTAAAAAAGCTACCAGCGGCAGTACAAAAAACGCCCAAAATATAAGTGAAGGAATGTTCATAGTTTAACCCCCTAACCCCCTGAAGGGGGAATAGAATTTTTCTAAAGTGTAATTAATTGATCAACCGTATCCGTTTCCCCTTTAGGGGGTTAGGGGGCTAATCGGCATTCTGGCCAGCGGGGCTATCTCCTGCCCGGCAAATTCGCCTTTTAAATATTTATAGTAAGCGGCAATGGCTATCATGGCCGCATTATCGGTACAGTATTCAAACTTGGGTATAAAAACATTCCAGCCATTTGCTGCTCCCAAATTGGTTAACCCTTCGCGTAAGCCGGTATTGGCCGATACGCCGCCGGCCAGTGCAATATCTTTAATGTTGTAGGCCTCGGCAGCACGTTTTAGTTTATTCAGCAATATGGTTGCGATGCGCTTTTCTACCGATGCACAAATATCACCCAGATTTTCCTGAATAAAATTAGGGTTGGCTGCTACGTTATCCCTGATGAAATACAGGATAGCCGTTTTAACCCCGCTAAAGCTAAAATCAAAACCCGGGATCTGCGGCTCGGGGAATTTATAGGCATCGGGGTTACCCGTACGGGCATGCTTGTCTATCAGTGGCCCGCCGGGATAAGGCAGGCCGAGGATCTTGCTGGTTTTATCCATTGCCTCGCCCGCAGCGTCGTCAAGCGTTTGGCCTATAACCTCCATATCAAAATAGTCCTTCACCAAAACGATCTGCGTATGCCCGCCAGACACGGTAAGGCACAAAAACGGGAAAGACGGCTTACGCTCCGCAATAAAATGCGCCAGGATATGCGCCTGCATGTGGTTAATATCTATCAGCGGCAGGTTTTTAGCCAGCGCAAAGGCTTTGGCAAACGATACGCCTACTAAAAGTGACCCTAAAAGGCCCGGTCCGCGTGTAAAAGCTACCGCATCAATATCATTTTTGCTTACTTTTGCGTTTAATAGTGCTTGTTGCACAGCAGGAACAATATTTTGCTGATGAACCCTTGAGGCAAGCTCAGGGACAACACCTCCGTAGGCTTCGTGAATGGTTTGATTAGCAATAACATTGCTCAGTATCTCGCCATCTACACAAACAGATGCAGAGGTTTCATCACAGGAAGATTCGATTGCTAATATTACCGGCACGTTGTATGGTTATTGATTTACAGATTTGGTGAATTAGTGATTTATTTAAAAAGGCAAACTATCCCTGTTTTAAATTGTATAGGGATGGGGAAAGAATGGGCTAAATCAATAATTCACTACGTCACTCATTAAAGAGACAAAGTTATTAAAAAAGTACTCAAAATAGCGTTAAGCGTCGTATTGATAATTTTGTTGCTGATAAGCATTACGCTATTGCTTTTTCAGTACAAACCGGTACAAACGTGGGCTGCAAAAAAAGCCACCGTGTACCTGTCTAAAGAATTACATACCAAAGTTGATATAAAAAGCCTGTACATCAAGCCCTTTTCTTCGGTAGTGTTAGAGGGGCTGTATATACTGGATAAACAGCAGGACACCCTGTTAAGCACCCCAAAGCTTGCTGTAGAGCTTAACGGTTTTTCGGTATTTAACAGCATTAAAAAAAAGCAGATAGATTTTGCGTCCATACAGCTGGATAACGGTTCGTTTTACCTCAAAAAACAAAAAGACAGCACCACCAGCCTGCAGTTTGTACTGGATTATTTTAACTCGGGCGATACCACAAAAACCAAAACCAAACCGTGGACGCTTACCTTTGAAAAGATCGCCCTCAATAATTTCCGTTTCAGGTATATTAACCATCTGCGTACCGAGCTGGTTAAAGGCGTAAACTTTAACAATTTGGATGTTAGTCACTTTAGCACGGTGATACGCAACATGGACCTGCAGAACCACCTGTTTAAAGCCCGCATAGGCGGTTTAACCCTGCGCGAAAAAAGCGGTTTTTTTGTGCGTAACCTCAATACCAACGCTACCGTTGATACCAACCAGATATTGCTGCAGAACCTCAACATCCAAACGGCAAATTCAAACGTGCGCAACTTTTTTAAAATGAGGTTTAAATCGTTTGATGATTTTGACGATTTTGAGAACAAAGTAACCATGGACGCCGATTTTAAAACATCGCACCTGTCATCAAAAGATATTACTTACTTTACCAGCGCCCTGGATAAAACAACCTTTGAACTGGGTATTGACGGGCGCGTGCGCGGCATGGTAAACAACCTGAAAGCCAAAGGCGTTACCATTACAGCCGCACAGGCTACCTTTATAAAGGGCGATTTTAACCTAACCGGCCTACCCGATTGGGAGAACACCTTTTTGCAGCTAAAATTTGACCAGATAGCCACTAATAAAAAAGATCTTGATTATTTATACCAGCATTTTACCGGCAAACCAAACGCCAAAGTGCCGGCCATTGTAGGCAAATTTGGCCATGTGAATTTTACAGGCAGGTTTACCGGCGTGCAGAATGACTTTGTTGCATTTGGTACTTTTAAAACAAAACTTGGCCGTTTTGACCCGGATATCAACCTGAAGATAAATAAAGCGGGGATGCCAAGCTACAGCGGCAAAATAACCACAAATAATTTTAACCTGGGCGAACTGATTGACAACAACACCATTGGCCGCACCACCCTATCTGCCAATGTAACCGGCCGCGGCGACGAGCTTAAAACCCTGAATGCAAGCGGTGATGCTAAAATAGCCTACCTGCAGTTTAAAGGTTATAACTACAGCAACCTGGCAACCAGCGGCACCTTTATCAGTAAGGTTGCCAAAGGTAAAGTAAGCATTAATGATAAAAATTTAAAGCTGAATATAGCCGGCAGTATTAACCTTAACCCCAAGCTGCCGGTGTATGATTTTACCGGTAACATCAGTAACGCCAGGTTGCGCCAGCTAAAATTATTAAAGGATACCATTACCTTCAGTACAGATCTTAATACCAACTTCTCGGGCAATAACCTGGATAACCTGGATGGCAGCATTTTGCTTACCAAAATAAGGGTGCTTAACCCCCGGAATAATTATGTGGTAGATTCTGTTGCCTTAACCGCCAGCGGTAAAGGAGATACCCGGGTGATCTCGCTAAAATCCGATCTGGCAGACGGCAGCATTAAGGGCAGTTATGACCTGGCTACTTTACCTTCGTATTTTAAAACGATAGCCAAAAAGTATATCCCATCATTAAAAACAGATATTACGCCGCCCAAACCGCAAAACTTTGATTTTAATTTCACGATCAAAAATATCGACCCCTTAACGGCCATTTTTATGCCCGACCTGAAGATACCCGAACAAGGTACTTTTATAGGTAAATTTAATTCGGCGGCAAAAACGGCTACGCTAAACGGATATATCAAAACTATTAAACTGGGCAAAATAGTTTTTCATGATTTTATTATTGATGAAAGCACCAGCGACGATATGCTGGGGCTTAACATGTCGCTTAACCGGGTTGATCTTACTGATAGCCTGTACATCAAAAACATCAACATCACCAATTTCCTGAAGAACGACAGCCTGAACTTCAACGTTAAATTATCTGACAAGGATGCCGCCAACCAGTTAGACCTTTACGGCCTGGTTGAGTTTGGCCGGGACACTACCGCTAAACTAAAGATATTGCCATCTGATGTGGTGCTGGAGCGCGAAAACTGGAAAATAACCGAGCAGGTACGCATCCGCTTACTTGATGGCAAAACGCAGGTATCGGGTTTTGAGCTATCAAACGGCAGCCAGAAAGTAAGGATCAACGGTTTTATATCTGACAGCCCTGCCGACAAGCTGAAGGTTAGCTTTGAAAAATTCAGTATGGCTACGCTTAACCAGTTAACCAAAACATCGGGGGTGCTGCTTAAAGGTTCATTAAACGGCGATGTTACCCTTACATCCATCATCAAAAAACCGGGGGTAGATGCCAACCTGGGGATAGATTCGCTGACGATGAATAAAACCCTGGTAGGCGATGTAAAAATTGTATCGAACCTGGATAATGAGCGCGGCCAGGCAAATGTTAAGCTTAACATTACCAATAAAGGCTCGGAAACCATGAACATTGCCGGTATCTATACGCTGGGCAAAGAAACGGACGACAAGCTTGATTTTGATGTGAAGATGGACCATACCGAAGCAATTATTTTTGAACCGTTCATTAAAGAACTGGTATCAAATATAAAGGGTGCGGTGTCTGCCGATCTTAAACTATCAGGGTCGCCATCCAAGCCGGAATTGAACGGTTCACTCTCTCTGGATAATACCGGCATTACGGTTAATTACCTTAAAACGGCTTATACGGTGAATGATAAGCTGGCGGTGAATAATAGTGTAATCAAGATAGATAAAATGATTTTGAAAGACATTAGGGGCGGCACCGGGGAAGCTAATGGCACGGTAGACCTTAATAACATATCAAACCCAACATTAAATATCTCGCTTGAGGCTAAAAACCTGATGGCGCTTAACACCACCTTTAAAGACAACCACCTTTACTATGGTACAGCCTACGGCAGCGGTACCTTTAGCTTTACCGGGCCTATTGATAACATGAAGATAGATATCAAGGCATCTACCGAGGCAGGTACCATATTTAATATCCCGCTGAACACATCGGCCACTGCTGCAGATTATGACTTTATACGCTGGGTTAACCATAACGACACCACAATGAAAGTGGTTGACAAGGCAAAGGCATTTAATGGTGTTACGCTTAATTTTGACCTAACCATTGACGAAAGCACCACCGTTAGGATAAGTACCGACTATGGTGTTTTAGAAGGTACCGGGCAGGCGCGCAACCTAAAGCTTAATATTAATAGCCTGGGCGATTTTGAAATGTTTGGTGATTTCCTGATCACATCCGGCAAGTTTGAATTTACCGCTAAAGATTTTATCAGTAAAAACTTTGTGGTGAACCAGGGCGGTACCATTAAGTGGACGGGCAGCCCCAATAATGCCGAGATTAATTTAAAGGCCGTATATGAGGTGCGCACCAATATTGCACCGTTATATACAGCGGCAGGCTCGCAGGCACCTCAGCCTAAACAAGTATTGGTACAGGCCGAGCTGATCCTGACAAAATCTTTATTACAACCCAACATCGATTTTAATTTTAACTTCCCTGTAGATCCATCTATAAAAGATGACCTGAACACCTACCTGGCAGATAATAATAACCGCAGCCAGCAGGCGCTAAGTATTATTGTGCGCCGCAGTTTTGCATCGGGCACGGGCAGTAATTTAACCAACCAGGTACTGGGCACGGCCGGCGAAGCGGTGAGCGAATTTGCCTTTAATAAACTAAACAGTTTTATATCGCAATCAAACATTAAGTACTTCGATTTAAATATACGGTCGTTTAACGATGCGAGTGCTTCTTTAAAATTCTGGAATGACAGGCTGGTTATCAACGGTAGCTTATACTCCAACAGCGGCACAAGCGACTTATTTAACAATCGCCAAAGCTTGCTAAATACCGATTTCAGGACGCTGACAAAAGATTTTGAGATCCAGTACCTGATACGCAAGGATGGTAACTTAAGGGCCCGCTACTCGTACCGCGCGCTGAACAGCACCACGCTGAATACGATTAACGACCAGTTGGGCATACAATATGTAAACGGTATTGGTTTGGTTTACCAGCGCGACTTTGATACGTTTGGCGAATTTATAAGAAACATTTTCAGGCAGAGCCGCCGCGACAGGGCACCTGTTGCACCGGCACCTATCCCGGCAACCAATATCAATACGCCAACACCGGCAAAACCGTCAGACGATAATAACAACAACGAGGATACAGAGGGCGACGACTAATTAATGATCGCGCATGATGGCGTGGTCCATTTTATCCCTTTTGGTACGCAGGTAAACTTCGTTGTGGGGGTTTGATGGAATTTCTATCGGCAGGTTTTCAACCACCTCTAAACCATAGCCAATGAGCCCGGCGCGTTTTTTAGGATTATTGGTTAACAGGCGCATTTTAGAGATACCCAGGCTGCGCAATATTTGTGCACCGATACCATAATCGCGCTGATCCATGTTAAAGCCCAGCTTTATATTGGCTTCTACAGTATCAAGCCCGCTCTCCTGCAAATGATATGCCTTCAGCTTGTTAATAAGCCCTATACCACGGCCCTCCTGGTTCATGTAAACAATAGCGCCCTTACCCTCCTTGCTGATAATCTCCATCGCTTTATGCAGCTGCGGGCCGCAATCGCAGCGGCAAGAGCCAAATATATCGCCGGTAACACATGAGCTGTGCACACGCACCAACACGGGTTCGTTTGGTTCCCACTCCCCTTTTACAAGTGCCAGGTGGTTTTCGCCGGTATCCAGCTGGGTATAAGCAATCATATCAAAATCGCCCCACTCGGTAGGCATCTTTACAGATACCTCTTTACGTACCATCGATTCGGTATTTAAACGGTAGGCGATCAGGTCTTTGATAGAGATGATCTTCAGGTCTAACTCTTTAGCCATCACCAGCAATTCTGGCAGGCGGGCCATATCGCCATCTTCTTTCATGATCTCGCAGATAACACCGGCGGGCTCAAAGCCGGCCAGTACAGAAAGATCGATAGCTGCTTCGGTATGGCCGGAACGGCGTAAAACGCCCCCATCCTTTGCAATCAGCGGGAATATATGCCCGGGGCGGCCCAGATCTGACGGTTTGGTTGCCGGATCAATTAAAGCCAGCGTAGTTTTTGAACGATCGGTTGCCGAAATACCTGTTGTACAGCCGTTCCCCAGCAAATCTACCGATACGGTAAAATTAGTTTCGTGCGATGTGGTGTTACGGCTTACCATCGGCTCCAGTTCCAGTTCGTTCGCACGCTGTTTGGTTATAGGCGCACAAACCAAACCACGGCCATATTTTACCATAAAGTTGATCGTTTCGGGCGTAGCGTTACGGGCAGCGGTTAAAAAATCGCCCTCGTTCTCGCGGTCTTCGTCATCAACAACAATAATGGTTTTACCTGCTTTTATAGCTTCTATGGCTTCGGGGATCGTATTTAGCATTTTATGTTTGGTTTGTAGCCGGGCTATTTTGCAGATAGCCTTATGATACAGCAAATTTATAGGTTAATTAGATGAATAAGGTCGGTAATTTGTAAAACTATGCAGGCTTGGTTTTGCGCAGTTTAAAGCGTTTAAAGAAACGCTTATACATTTCCATATCAAACAGGGTAGAATCGGTAGCGGCCTTGTAACTCAAAAACAGGCCTATCGGGAATAGTACAGCAATTGAGATCCATGCCCCTACAAGCGGCGACAGATCGCCCTCTTTGGCAGATTTTTCGCCAATGGTGCCGATGATGTAATAGATCAGAAAAAACACTACCGACACTACTACAGGCAGGCCCAGCCCACCTTTACGGATAATTGCCCCCAATGGTGCGCCAATTAAAAACAATACGATACAGGCGGCCCCTAAAGTAAATTTCTTTTGATACTCCATAATATAGCGCCGGATGCTTTTGGTTGTTTCCTTATGCACATCGGCCCGGCCGCGTAACAGGTCCTGTACCTGATGCACCTCGCTCAATGCATTATTAAGCGAGTTGATCTTGTCGCTGATGTTGGTAGCCTTTATGCTATCTGCAGGAATAGGTTTTTTAATAACCGATGACTTTTCTGGCACCGAGGTATATTTAAAATAAGGCACTATCAGCTTGTAATTAAAGTTTGCATTACTATCCACCGTTTTACCTGTAGAATCAATGTAGTGCTGCAACTGCCGCAGGTTCATCATCATAGATGCGTTCCTGAACTCATTCTCATCTGTACGCTTCATCTTAAATTCACCCAGGTCAAACTTCTGCTCGGTTTCTTTGAACCGGAAACGCCTGAATGTTTGCCTTGGATTATAGCCCCCTTCTTTGGCGGCATCCTCTTCGTACCTTACCCCGTCTTTTAATTTAAGCACCAAAAAAAGATCATCCTTAGTACGATACATTAAGCCCGATTTGGCAAAGGTAACCACCTGGTTCACTTCCAGCTTACCTTTAGAGTAGATCATGATATCATGCAGGGTTTGCCCATCGGCGTCTTTACGCTTTACACGAATGGTGTAGCCGGGGAAACGATTGGTAAAAATATTTTCGGGCAGCAAATCGGCCGACTTTTGCTTACGGGCATCATACAGTAAAGAGTAGTACTTAAGATTGGCAACGGGCAGCATATAATCTGAGAAAGCAAAGGCGGCGATACTCAATATCACCACTACCACTATCATCGGGTACATAGCGCGGCGCAGCGAGATCCCTGCAGATTTTATTGCCACCAACTCGTAATTTTCGCCCAGGGCGCCGTAGGTCATAATGGATGACAGCAGCACAGACAGCGGCAGTGCCATAGCAACATTAGTGGCCGAGTTGTACATCATCAGCTCCAGAATAATGTACCACTGAAAACCCTTGCCAATAAGATCGTCGATGTATTTAAACAGAAACAGCATCAGCAATACAAACATCACTATAAGTAAGGTTACTATAAAAGGCCTTATAAATGATTTAAGCAGTAACAGATGTATTTTTTTCATCAGGGCAATAGTGTACTGGGACTGAAACGTTTTGCCCGGCAAATAATTGTTTAATTGCCCTGCAGTTTCAGGGATCGCAAAGGTATGGAAATAAAAAATTATGCGCCCAGGGTACTTATCAGGTAATCTATCTGGTTATCCCAAATTTGCTTGCGCTCGGCAATGGTTTCTTCCGTTGCAAAATCGGTAATGCTAAGTGCTACGTCGTTAGTGAGTTCATCCTGGATGATCTCCATCTCAAAATAGCATTGCGGCTCATCGTCCAGCCATTTAAACCTTACCAGCTTATTCTCTTTCAGGGTAACTAACTTTGCATTTTGCTTCTCATCATCCCAGGTAAAAGTATAGATCTGATCGCGCACGCTTACATCATCGGCAAACCACTGGGTAAGGCCATTAGCCTCATTCAGAAAGGTATATAATATTCTTGGTGACGATTTTATTTCGTACTCGATGTTGAATTTCTTCTTTTCGGACATAAGGCTCGGTAGTTACAAATTACTATAGGGGTAAAAGTTAAACATTTTTTCTAAAGAAAGCGAATTTCTACTATATTTGCAAACCTTTTTCAGGAAGCACTGCGTGTATGACTGTCAAAAAGAACTAAAGTAAAATTTAGATATAAATAAATTTTCGGCGGGGTAGCTCAGATGGTTAGAGCGTTGGATTCATATCCGTTGGCTAACGGACGGCAGTTCGAAATATAAAAATGTACTCAGAAGCAAGTTCTGAAAAATAAACCCGGCGGGGTAGCTCAGATGGTTAGAGCGTAGGATTCATATCCGTTGGCTAACGGACGGCAGTTCGAAATATAAAAATGTACTCAGAAGCAAATTCTGAAAAATAAACCCGGCGGGGTAGCTCAGATGGTTAGAGCGTAGGATTCATAACCCTAAGGTCGGCAGTTCGATCCTGCTCCCCGCTACAGTAGAAGGCTCCATATCGGGGCCTTCCTAATTTAATTACAGCGCATGTTTACCGTTTACGTGTTGTATTCTCCATCCTTCAACCAGATATACATCGGCTTTACTACAGATCTAAACAATCGGTTCTTATCACATAATCAACTTGCTACTAAGGGGCATACGATAAAGTACCGGCCCTGGATCATCGCTTACACGGAAGAACATACCACTAAAGCGGTAGCTCTTAAAAGAGAAAAACAATTAAAATCATCTAATGGCAGAGCCTTTATCCGGCAAACTATTTTGCCGGAATTAATGCCTATTGATGGTTAGCAGTAGCATTCATATCCGTTGGCTAACGGACGGCAGTTCGATACTGCTCCCCGCTACAGTAGAAGGCTCCATATCGGGGCCTTCCTAATTTAATTACAGCGCATGTTTACCGTTTACGTGTTGTATTCTCCATCCTTCAACCAGATATACATCGGCTTTACTACAGATCTAAACAATCGGTTCTTATCACATAATCAACTTGCTACTAAAGGGCATACAATAAAGTACCGGCCCTGGATCATCGCTTACACGGAAGAACATACCACTAAAGCGGTAGCTCTTAAAAGAGAAAAACAATTAAAATCATCTAACGGCAGAGCTTTTATCCGGCAAACTATTTTGCCTAAATTAATGCCTATTGATGGTTAGTAGTAGGATTCATATCCGTTGGCTAACGGACGGCAGTTCGATCCTGCTCCCCGCTACAGTAGAAGGCTCCATATTGGGGCCTTCCTAATTTAATTACAGCGCATGTTTACCGTTTACGTGTTGTATTCTCCATCCTTTAACCAGATATACATCGGCTTTACTACAGATCTAAACAATCGGTTCTTATCACATAATCAACTTGCTACTAAAGGGCATACAATAAAGTACCGGCCCTGGATCATCGCTTACACGGAAGAACATACCACTAAAGCGGTAGCTCTTAAAAGAGAAAAACAATTAAAATCATCTAACGGCAGAGCTTTTATCCGGCAAACTATTTTGCCTAAATTAATGCCTATTGATGGTTAGTAGTAGGATTCATATCCGTTGGCTAACGGACGGCAGTTCGATCCTGCTCCCCGCTACAGTAGAAGGCTCCATATCGGGGCCTTCCTAATTTAATTAAAAGCCGGGAAGCGAACGCCAATAACTCAATTCAAATTCCTGTATTCATTCGGCGTTATTCCCGTCTTCTGTTTAAATAAACGTGTAAAATGCTGCTGGTATTTAAAACCTAATTCGCCGGAAATCTCGTTGATAGACTTACCCGTGTCAAACATCTTTCCCTTAGCTTCGTTTATTAGTTTCGACTGGATGTATTCCAATGCCGTGTTCCCTGTCTCTTTTTTGATCAGGTCGCCAAAGTAATTAGCTGATAAATGCAACTGCTCGGCGCAGTAGGCTACACTCGGTAAACCATCAGCCTGGGCCCTGCCCGAAACGAAGTAGTTGTTCAGCAGTTCTTCAAAGCGTGTCAGTATGTCTTTGTTTACGTTGTTGCGGGTAATAAATTGCCTGTCGTAAAACCGCATGCAATAATTCAGGAATAATTCGATATTGGATACAATGAGCGTTTTACTGTGCTTATCAATATTCTGCTCAATCTCTGCCGCTATTTTTTCCAGGCAGTCAACAATCGTTTTTCGCTCCTTTTTAGATAGGTGTAGCGCTTCATGCACACCATAAGTAAAAAAGGTGTAATCTTTAATGATCTTCCCTAAATGCGTCCCCTTGATCAGGTCCGGATGAAATACCAGCGCATAGCCGGATGGCTTTATGGCCTGGCCGTTACTATCAATACCATACACCTGCCCCGGCGATATAAATACCAGCGTACCATCCTCATAATCATAGGGCTGGCAGCCGTAGGTAATATTACCGCATTTTACATCCTTTAAAAAAACAGCATATACGCCTATGTACTGCCGAAAGTGATGTATAGAGGATACCTCGCTAAAGTTAACCACGCTTACCAGCGGATGTTTGGTATCAACTCCTACATAACTGTTATACTGCGCTACCGTATCAATTCTGTCTACTCTTTCCATTATCAAGGTTTTACCGTACAAATTTAGGCAACCATTTTATGATAAGGCACAATTGACTGCCGCATGAGTAAAACTGGTAAATAAAACCGTAACCTGTATAAACACAATCCGGCCGGCCGGGGCGAAATTTGCACCATCAATTACTTACAGGAAGAATTTCCATGAAGCATAAACATTAAATGGACCAATCAGATATTTTTAAAAGGCTGCGGGCAGGCAAGGTTATTTCCTTAAACGACCCGGGTTTCCGGGAAATAGATGAGGTGGTGAACCGTACCATCCGGCTATCTGCTCAACTCAATGCTGCAGTTGAGATTCAGCAGGTGCGATTGTTGTTATCAGACATTACCGGCCAAAATATAGATGACAGCACCACCATATTTGCGCCGTTTTATACCAATTTCGGCAAGTTCATCAGCATCGGGAAGCACGTTTTTATCAATCATGCATGCTCCTTTCTGGATATGGGCGGGATTACTATTGAAGACCATGTGCTGATAGGCCCCAGAGTAAACCTGGTCACCGAGAACCATCCGGCTAACCCTGCCGACAGGCGCTCGCTTATCACTAAGCCCATACTGATTAAAAGAAATGCCTGGCTGGGGGCAAACTGCACCATTTTACCGGGGGTAACGGTTGGGGAAAACGCTATTGTAGCGGCAGGCGCAGTTGTATCTAAGGATGTTGCGGATAACGTGATTGTGGGCGGGATTCCGGCGAAGTTCATCAAAACCATTAATTAATGTTTATGAAAGTAAGATCAGCCATTAACTTATTCGCCTTAACAGGGTTATTATTAACAGCCGCTTGTACAAGCGGCAAAAACCAGGAGAACATGACAACATTAAACGATAGCTCATTATTCCCGAAGGGGGATAAATTGCCCGATAATTATTTTACCGGCAACGCCTTTTTGAAGCCCTTGCTACCCAGGGATGCCAATAATGATTTTTTGATGGGCAGCGTAACCTTCGAGGCCGGGGCCAGAACGGTTTGGCACACCCACCCCAAAGGGCAGGTTTTAATAGTTACCGAAGGAAAGGGCTGGTATCAGCAAAAAGGCAAAGCCGCACAGGCCATACAAAAGGGCGACGTGATCAACATCCCCGAAAATACAGAGCACTGGCACGGGGCGTCGGCAGACACCGGGATGGTGCACATTGCCATCACTAATTATAAAGATGATGTAAATGTATTTTGGCTAAAACCGGTAACCGAAGAGGAATATGCAGCGGTTAACAAAAAATAATGTTAAAATTTAAAGGCAAAGCTAAATGGCTGCTATGGCCGTTATGCTTGATCTTTTTATCGACCCCCAAAAAGATGACAGCACAAAATACAACAAAGCCTTTAAACGCTTTAAATAGCCAGGAGCAGTGTATGGTTAGCATATCTGCACTCACTGCGGTTGGCGACATGGATCATTTAAAACCAGCGCTTAATGCCGGCCTGGATGCCGGGCTTACGGTTAACCAGATCAAAGAAGCGCTGGTGCAGTTATACGCTTATTGCGGTTTCCCACGAAGCTTGAACGGCATAACCTTACTAATGGCTGTTTTAGATGCACGCAGGTTAAAAGGCATTACAGATAACCCGGGGAAAGAATATGCTGACCAAGCCGATACCACAGATAATTATGAAAGAGGCCGTAAAACGCTGGAAACCTTAAGCCAAACGCCGCAGCCAAAGCCGGCACCTGGCTTTGGCGAATTTGCACCACGAATAGATACATTTTTGAAAGAACATTTATTTGCCGATATTTTTAAGAGCGACGTACTATCCTACAAACAAAGGGAACTGGTTACCATAGCTGCCCTTGCTGCAATGCCTGGTGTGGCTTCGCAATTAAAATTCCATGTGCAGGCAGGCATTAATACAGGTTTAAGCAAACAACAACTCATAGCTGTGGCGGTAGTAACCGCAAAACAGATCGGTAAAAAGCAGGCAGATATTTTAAGCGGCATTTTAGCCGAATTGTAAGATGCATTAATCCCTTTTATCCAAATATACTTATATCCCATCATGAAACACATCAATCGCACCTACCTCCTTTTACTGCTGTTATTAACGGCTTTAGCTGTTTCATCGTTTTCCTGCTCAAAGGGTAATGATGATGGCGCCGGAACAACCCCTGATGCTACAAACCCCAACACCAGCCTTAAAATGAAAATAACAATCAATTCAAAAGTATTTACCGCCACACTGGCAAATAATGCAACGGGCAGGGCCTTCGCTCAATTACTGCCCCTTACTATCCAAATGAAGGATTTAAACGCAAACGAAAAGTTTTTTGACCTCGCCTCGTCATTACCAACCCAATCCTCCAATCCCGGCAATATTAATAACGGCGATATCATGCTTTACGGATCGAGAACATTGGTACTATTTTACAAAGGCTTTCAAACATCGTTTGCATATACAAAAATTGGTGCCGTAAACGATACGGATGGTTATGCCACTGCTTTGGGTAACGGCAATGTAACCGTTACCTTTGAAACAGAATAGCAGGCTTGTTCAGCATTGCTGATAACTTATATCGTTTAAAGTATTATGCTATAATATGCCAAATAAACTAAACTAATAACAGTAAACGGAGTTTATAAGGCACAACATAATAATTAAACATGGCTTCAGGCTTTTTTGCTGTTTTAGATGATATTGGCGCTTTGATGGATGATGTGGCGGTGGCAACCAAATTAGCCACCCGTAAAACCGCGGGCATACTGGGCGACGACCTTGCCGTAAATGCAGAAAAAGCAACCGGCTTTTTATCATCAAGGGAGCTGCCTGTGCTGTGGGCAATTACCAAAGGCTCGTTATTAAATAAGCTTATCATCGTGCCCGTTGCTTTATTATTAAATATATTTTTCCCAGCGGCTATCAAGATCATACTGGTATTGGGCGGGTTTTATCTGGCCTATGAGGGTGTCGAAAAAATTGTTGAATTTCTTTTCCATCGTGCAAAACCGGCCCATGAGGTAATTAAGGATAAAGAACAAACTGATGCTGATGCCGAAAAAACCAAGGTCAGATCGGCCGTTACTACCGATTTTATTTTGTCTGTAGAGATCGTAATTATTGCCTTAGGTTCTGTAGCAGAAAAAAGCCTGATGATACAGGTAATAACGGTTTCGGCAGTTGCATTTATAGCCACGGTGGGCGTTTACGGGCTGGTAGCCCTTATTGTAAGAATGGATGATACCGGCTATAAACTCATTAAAAAGGCCAATAATAAAGGCGCCCTGTCGGCCATCGGTGCTTTTTTGGTTAAGCTGCTGCCTGTTATTATTAAGGTATTAAGCGTTGTAGGCACCATCGCCTTAATTTTAGTATCGGGCGGTATTTTTGTGCACAATATCGATTACCTGCACCACCTGCTGCCCAACTTCCCATCCATTATCAAAGAGCTGGCATTCGGCCTGGTAGCCGGGTTAATTGCGCTGGCAATAATAGCGGGTTGCAAAAAGATAGTATCGATGTGGAAGAAATAGTGAAACCAGCCTTACTTATAACGATGCCCTGCGGGTGTAATAAAAAGGCACCTCTATTTTCTTCTTGGTATGCTCTGTGATCATGGCCGCCGCCGCCGCGCCCATGTACTTAAAATCGGTTGATATAGTGGTGATGCCGTTAAGCAATACCTTTTTCAGGGGCGTTTCGTTATAAGATATCACCCCTACATCCTTACCGGCTTTAAATTTATACTCCAGGATGCGCTCCAGCAGTATCACCAGGTCGTCTTCCATCAGGCTGATGAAAACTTCCCCCTTATTGATAGTTGCGCTGCTGATATTGCCGATCACCTCGTGGTTAAATGCATACTGCTCGCAAAAGTGCTTAAACCCCTTAATAATTTCTACCGGGAAGTAAGTTTGCTCGGGGAAGATCAGCTTCATCGTATGATACTTGCTTAACTGGGTACGTGCCTGGTAAAGCGCATCGTAAATATCCTGTTCAAAGTTTTCGTACACTACGCTGTATTCGCCGGTGATACCGGGGATGTTCTTATCCAGCAGTATCAGCTTATCTTTAGGGATGGCGTTGATCACCTCGTTGGCATTTTCGCCGCCCTCCATAAAATGCGGGATGATCACATAATGCGAATAATCATCTTTTTTGGATTGCAGTAATTTTTTAAAAAGGTTAAAATCATTATTGTAGATGTAAAAATCTATGGCCACGTCATCCCCCAGCCCGGCCACCAAACTATCGTAAATGATCTTTTTATGGGCGCTGAGTTTATTGAACAACAAAAAGATCCGGAGCTTTTGCTTGAAATCAATATCAGAGATGCAATACCCCTTACCCGGAAAAGAATTAACCACACCTATTTTTTTAAGATGACGGTAGCTTTTCTGGATGGTATCCCTGGAGATCTCAAAACGAAAACTCAGCTC
Source organism: Mucilaginibacter phyllosphaerae (assembly GCF_004378255.1). Lineage (GTDB taxonomy): Bacteria > Bacteroidota > Bacteroidia > Sphingobacteriales > Sphingobacteriaceae > Mucilaginibacter > Mucilaginibacter phyllosphaerae. The sequence goes on along the minus strand of NZ_SNQG01000002.1, from coordinate 147,500 downwards.
GTTGATGGAGGGTAACAGATAATCCTTTTCAATAACGGCTGCTTCCAGCGCGTTGATGATAGAACTGGCCAGTTGCAAATACTTGGGTGTGGCCGAGTACTCGTCTATCTTTATAAAATCATAAAAAGTTGCTTGCTTAGTCATTTGCGCTTACCCAGATACATATATAAGGAATTTTATCTCCTTCATCAATATTATAGCACAAGGGCCCCGCTTGCCGCGTAATATTTTAACCCGATAATATCGGTGGCTATTGGTTTTACATTCCATTCCTGGTGGATGCTTAACGCGGCGCCAACTGCCGAAGCCTGGGCCATAGAAGCGGCAAAGGTTTCCATATTGGGGAATGCTGCGGCCAGCAGGTTCATGTAAATACTGTTTTTGCTAAAGCCGCCGTCTACAAAGATCCTTTTTACCGATGCATCATTTAAGATAATGCCGGTAGACCCCACCTGCAAACATACCAGATCAAGCATCAGCTGGTGATAGGCTTCTATATCATCCTCAAAAGCCGCCAAATCCCTTGTTGCAAACAGGGATGCTTTGGCAAATACATCTTTTTGCATCTGCGGGAATTGCTTTTTAAGCTTCAGGATTACTGCCGGATTGAAAAACATGTTCCTGAATTTTATGGCATCCTGGTTAAAGTGTGCAGCAATCCTTTTTACCTGCTGCTCATGCTCCAGCCCCGAAAACAAGCGCGAGGCCTTTACATGCTTACCCTGATAGCCAATATAAAATAAACAATCCTTATCCAGTTCATCTGCTGTTAATGCCGACTGGTTAAAAGGGTTTAAACTGATGCACCAGGTACCGGTAGAGATAAGGATAAAGGGTTCATGAAAATTAACCAAATAAGGTATCAGCGCGGCAGAACTATCATGCAGGCCGATACCCACTTTATAGTTGTTGCCGGGGAACAAGGCGGGCAGCGCCTTGTCTGCTTCTGCTATCGGTGCAAGCTTTACAGCCAAACCTTCGCCGTTCACCCAATCGTGGTAACGGTTGTTCCCAAAATCCCAAAGGGCGGTGTGGCAGCCAATACTGGTCAGGTCTGAATAGTATAGGCCCGAGAGTAAAAAGCTCAGATACTGGGGCAGGTGCAGCGCATACTGTATGCGCTGATATAATGCCGGCTGCCGGTGTTTGATGCGGTAAAGCTGCAGGCCCGAATTTAAACTACCCAGTACAGGCGATGCTGTTTGGGTGCTGAATGGCAGTTCGCCGCCATAGTTGGCGTATAATTCGTGGCTTAACTCTTCGGGATAGGGCTTAAGGTAATTATACAGCGGCGCTATGGCCTGGCCGGTTTCATCCAGGTAAACCAGGCTGGCGCCATAGGCCGAAAAGTTTACGGCCTTTACCGCAAACTCCTTCAGCCTGAAAATCTCGCTCAACGAATCAAATACCGACAGGCGCAGGCTTTGCAGGTTTTCGCACGCAAAGCCATCCTCGTCAACCGTTTCGGTAAACCGCGCCGATTTTTCATAAACAATGCGATAATCCTGGTCAAACAGAAACAGTTTTTTGTTGGTCTTCCCCACATCAAATACCGCTATAACGGGTGTTGGGCTCATCATATCTTATAATCCGGTAGCTACGGTGTTTAAACCGCGTTCTTTTATCAGGTGTTCGCGCACCTTCAATTTACGGTAAGCAGCAACCGGGTTTAACGCACCGCCGTTGCGCAGGCCGGCTTCTGCCACCAGCGGGCGTACATCTGTGCGATAGGCCTGCTGCAGTATTTCTTGGGCCAGCACAACGTCGTTATTTTTTTGGGCGGCGGTTAGCGCATCCTTATCTATAATTAAGGCCTGTGCATAAGCTATTTTAATGGCCTGTACCGATTGCAGCAGATCCTCTACAGGGTCTTTTACGTTGTGCGATGCATCGATCATCCAGCCCAGGCCGGTGGCGTGGTCCATACCGCGTGCATCCATTCCCTCTACCAGTTCGTTAAATATCAGGAACAGCTGATAGGGGTTAATGCTGCCCACGGTAAGGTCATCATCCCCGTATTTAGAATCATTGAAATGGAAGCCCGCCAGTTTATTCTCCATCAGCAGTAAAGATACAATCTGCTCGATATTGGTGCCCTGCAAATGGTGGCCCAGATCTACCAAGGTGGCTGCTTTTGGCCCTAACTTGGATGCCAGTAAATACGATTGCCCCCAATCGCCGATGGTGGTAGAATAAAAGTTAGGCTCGTAAGGCTTGTATTCTACCCATACTTTCCAGTCGGCAGGTAAGGCTTCGTAGATCTCCTGCAGGCTTTCCAGCGTGTTCTGAAAGGCATTACGAAAGTTAAGCTGACCGGGAAAGTTCGACCCGTCTGACAGCCAGACCGACAAGGCTTTTGAATTAAGCTGAACGCCATATTTTATGACCTCGATATTATGCTGAACGGCCTGTTGGCGCACCGCCTTATCCGTATGGTGCAGCGAGCCGAATTTGTAGCTGTGCTGCTGCCCTTTCTGGTCCTGAAAGGTATTGGAGTTTACCGCATCAAAGTGTAAACCGTGCTGTGCCGCCAGTTCTTTTACAGACGCGGCATTTTCAGGAATATCCCAGGGGATGTGCAGGGAGATAGCATTGCTGGATCTGTTGAGCGCGTGTATCACGCCTACATCTTCAATCTTCTCTTCCAGGCTGCGCGGCTCGCCCCCGCCAGAAAACCGGCCGAAGCGTGTGCCACCCGTGCCCAGCGCCCAGCTTGGGATAGCGATGTTAAATACACTTAGCTTTTGCAATACTGCTTCAACATCGTTTATATCGGCAGCAACATGTTCAAACTGCCGCCGGTGTTTTTCAATGCCGGTATGGTTTATCTCCTGTAATTTATCTTGCTCAATTTGCATCTCGGTTTGTTTTTGGTTGGCCGGTGGTTAGCCGGCCTTTAAGTTCGATCAGTTTTTTTGGGGTTATCTTACAAACCCGGCAGCAACACCGCCATCCACATTAATTACGTTCCCGGTTGATTTATTTAACAAGCCGCCGGTTAAGGCAAAGCAGGCGTTGGCAATATCAACAGGTAAGATCACTTCGTTAAGTAAAGTCCTTTTGGCGTAATACGCGGGTAATTCTTCTACCGTAACGCCGTAAGCTTTAGCACGGCCTTCGGCCCATCCGCCGGCCCATATATTGCTATCGCTTATTACCGCATCCGGGTTAATCACATTCACGCGGATATGATCTGCACCCAGTTCGGCAGCGTTTAACCTGCTCAGGTGCAGCTGCGCCGCTTTTGCGCTGCCATAGCCGGCGTTGTTGGGCCCGCTTACCAGGGCATTTTTGCTTACAATGTTAATAATATCGCCGCCGATTGCCTGCTGTTTCATCACAGCAACTGCGGCCTGGGTAACAAAAAACTGGCCCTTCACCAATACATCATATAACAGGTCCCAATCTTTTTCGGTATGGTCTGCAATGGTTTTAGATATGGATAAGCCCGCATTATTCACGATCAGATCTACCCCGCCAAATGCCAGTATAGCGGTTGCCATAGCTTCCCGGATCTGTGTTTGATCGGTTACATCCAGCGTGGCTGTTACACAGGCATCTTTACCAAACTGCTTTACAAATTCGTCATAAGCGCCGGCCAATCGTTCGGCATTCATATCGTTAAGAATCACAACTGCCCCTTCTTCTGCAAACTTTTTAGCAATAGCTTTGCCAATACCCCCTGCGCTGCCTGTTACCAAAGCAATACGGCCAGATAAGGCCTTTGGTTTGGGCATGCGCTGTAGTTTTGCCTCTTCCAGCAGCCAGTACTCAATATCAAACGCTTCCTGCCGCGGCAGGGAAGTATATGCTGATATCGCTTCGGCACCCTTCATTACATTAATAGCATTGATATAAAACTCCGCTGCTACCCTGGCCGTTTGCTTATCCTTGGCAAAGGTAAACATACCTACGCCGGGATAAAGTATCACCACGGGGTTGGCATCGCGTATGGCGGGGCTGTTGGGGTGCTTGCAGGTGTTGTAATAACCCTCATACATTTTGCGGTAATCCTCAAACGCAGGGGTAAGTTTTTCTTTTATCGCGGCAACATCTGCCAGGTTTTCATCCGGTGCAAGCGTTAAAACCAGCGGACTGATCTTGGTGCGCAGAAAGTGATCGGGGCAGCTGGTACCCATCGGTGCCAGGCGTTCCAGGTCGTTAGAGTTGATGTACTCTAAAACCCTGGCATCATCTGTAAAATGCCCTATCATCTGTGTTTTAGATGAGCAAAAACCACGCAGTACCGGGGCCAAAGCAACGGCCTGTTTTTTACGGTCAGCTTCGGGCAGGCTTTCCATTATGGGGCCGTCAAATACGCTGCCATTCTTAGCATAACTTTGCTCCAGATATTCGGCGCATTTTTCTATCACCTCCAGGGTGTTGATGTAGCTTTCATAAGCGGTATCGCCCCAGGTGAACAACCCGTGCGAACCCAGCATAATACCGCGGATACCTGGGTTACTTTCCAGGCAATCCCTTAGCTGCAAACCCAGGTCGAAACCGGGTCGCTGCCAGTCTACCCAGCCTATGGTGCCTTCAAAAAGTTCTTCGGTTATTTTTTTACCGTCTTTTGCGGCCGCAATGGCTATGGCAGCATCGGGGTGCAGGTGGTCGATATGCTTAAAGGGTAAAAAGCCGTGTAAAGGTGTATCGATAGACGGTGCTTTGGAGTTAAGGTCAAAAATACTGTGGTTAAACAGCTCTACCATCTCATCCTCAAACTGAATGCCGCGGTAAACGTTTTCCAGGCTGCGTAAACGGTCTACATATAAAGCCGCCAGTCCGCTTTTCTTTAATGTGCCAATATCGCCGCCAGACCCTTTGATCCACATCACCTCTACCTCTTTACCCGTTAAAGGGTCTTTATCGGTAACCTTGCAGGAGGTATTGCCGCCGCCGTAATTGGTAAGGCGCAGATCGGCCCCCAGCAAGTTAGACCGGTATATTAACAGTGCTACTTCATCACCCGCCAGTTCGGCCGCACGGGCATCATCCCACAAGTAACTTACATGTTTAAATTGAGTTGTATTAGCAGACATATTTATAATTTTTTAATCTATTGATTTAACGTGAGTGAATAATTCTGTAAGGGCCGCAAATTAATTAACAAGTATTTTTTAACTGTTATGCACTGTATGGAACCAGCATGGCAAAAAGTGTGTTTAAATAATTAGTTTTTATAGCGATGGGTTTAAAACCCATCGCTGCCGGTAATTCCCATTGCTGTATCATTAACCTTTGATTGAATTACCGTAACCCACTATCAGCACCGAAATAATAATGGTAACAATACCTGCAAATACGGTGCGCAGCGCCTTCTTACTTACGCCCTTCCATTCGTTAAGTACAAGGCCCCAGGTATTGGCTATCAGGATGATGAACGCCATGTGCAAGATCCACGAGCTTGGGCCGTTGCCTAAACGGCTTTCGCCCATGCCGTAAAAAAAGAATTGTAAAAACCACGTGGTACCCGCCAATGCCGAAAACAGGTAATTGGCCCTTAACGGCGTTTTTTTATTGGTATAGTCGCCAAAGGTTTTGTTGCGCGCATTCAGCAACATGCACCAGATAAAGTTTGTGGTTAACCCGCCCCACAGTATTACAATATAAGTTACATTGTTCTGAAACAGAAACTCGCCGTCGCCCGGGTGCAGGGCCTTCCAGGCATCGTTCGCTTCGTTAGCCATCACCTTGCCTGCATCAATACCAAAGGCAAAACAGGCACTTAATATCCCAGATACAATGGCTACAAATATGCCTATGCCAAACTTGTATTCGGTATTGTTTACTGCAACTTGCTTATCTTTAGATAGCTCCTGCTCTTTCATCATCCCGGCATAGCCGCAAATAACAATGCCCAGCACACATACCGCCACACCCAGTAAAACCATTTGCCCCCAGTGGTTGGTTAATAACATGGTGATGGTATCCTTACCCTCTGCCGGGAAAAAATCATAATAAACAGAGGGTATAAGCGCCCCGAAAACCGAGCATAAGCCCAGTATGATAGAGCTGCCCAGGGCTACCCCCAGGTACCTTACCCCCAAGCCGTAGGTAAGGCCGCCAATACCCCACAGCACCCCAAAAAAGTAGGTTAGCAGTAATACATGGCCGTGGGTTTGTTTTATAATATCTGCAAAGCCCGGTATTGTTAGCCAGGCTGCCAACGGCGGTACAATAAGCCACGAGAAGATGCCGCCCACAATCCAAAAGCTTTCCCAGGCCCAGCCCTTAACTTTTTTATAGGGTATATAAAAACTACCAGACGCAAAACCGCCGATAAAATGGAACAGGATCCCAAAAATTGCTTGCATGAAAATAGGTTAATTGGTAAATAACATGCTAAACTAATTAACCCATCCTTTATAACTGTTATGTACTGTTATGCGGTAACTATTGCAACAAAACTTTTACAACGCCAAAATTATAGCTATACTTGCAAAGTTATTTTTAATTAGTCTTAATAAATGAAACATAATTTTACATTTTTAGCTTTTCTTTTTTTGTTATTTGCCGATCCTGCAAACGCTCAGGAAAAAAACAATGCCATTATACAGGGTTTTATTCAGGATGACAGCGGCAGGCTGCTGGCCGGGTCTACCGTGCTGGTTACCGGCACCCAAATATCAGCCGCAGCCAACAGCGATGGTACCTATACTTTGCGTTTACCCGCCGGCAAATTCAGCCTGAGGTTCTCATTTATCGGTTACGAAACCATTAACAAAGAAGTAAACATTATTGCCGGGCAAAAATTACAGCTTAATGTGGTTTTAAGCGAAAATAACAATGCTTTGCAGCTGGTAGAAATTACCGGCCGCAAGGAAAAAACCTACAAAACCAAATCCACCTTTATAGGGAATAAAACAGAAACAGATATTAAGGACCTGCCGCAATCCGTATCCTACGCCAGTAAAGAGCTGATGGCCGACCAGGGCGCCGTGCGCGTTGGCGATGTGGTAAAAAACTTTAGCGGGGTAAGCCAGTTTACTTTTTATGATGACCTTACCATCAGGGGTTTTAGGGTAAACGGCCAAAGCAATACGCAACTGGTAAACGGTTTCCGTACCAGCACCGGTTTCTGGAAACAGCCCTTAACCAATTACCTGGAACGCGTAGAAGTATTAAAAGGGCCATCATCTGCATTATACGGCAATGCCAGCCCCGGTGGTGTGGTAAACAGGGTAACCAAAAAACCGCTGGATGAAACGCGTAAATCCATCAGTTTTTCGTTAGGGAGCTTTAATACCTTTAGGGCGCTGGCAGATTTTACCGGCCCCGCCAATAAGGATAGCTCGTTACTTTACCGCCTTAACCTGGGTTACGAGGATGCCAATTCATTCAGAGACCTGCAGTTTGATAAGAACGTTATTGTTGCACCCTCGTTATCGTTTGTGGCCTCGCCCAAAACAAGGCTTAATTTCGATCTTGTTTACAACAGTTCGCGCAGCAGGCTGGATCGTGGGCAGGCCGTTATTGGTAATGATCTGTACTCCACGCCCCAATCGCTGGCTTTAAGCGCCGGTAACGATTATCTGAACGAACAAACCTACATCGTATCCTTATCCTTAAACCACCAGTTTACCAATAAACTAAGCTTTAACGCCGGTTACTCTAAAACCGGCTACCAGGAAGACCTGTATGAGCACCGCAGCGCCAACGCCTACGCCAAAGATAAACTTGGTGCGGATATCCCTAACCTGGTGGCCATGCAGATTTTTCAGCGCAAGCGCAAACGTTATATAGATAACTTTACCGGTTACTTTAATTACAATGAAAAAACAGGCCCCATACAACATAAAATAGTGGCGGGTTATGATTATGGCAGCGAAAAAATGCCCGTAGGCGCCTCGCAGCTTACGGCATCGGGCTATCGTAATGCAGCCAACACAGGCACCATTGCAAGTTATGTGGCTAAGGATAGCCTTAAATACAGGCGGGATACGCAGGGCAACCCGGTACCCAACGTAGCATCGTTTAATTTGAATGATATTTTAAACTCGCAGCGACTGCAGGACGACAGCAAATCTATTTTTGCACCCACAACCCTGTCGCCTACCTATTATTACCTGCATGCCGGTTACGTGCAGGACCAGTTAAAAATTGGCCGGCTGCAGGCATTGCTCGGCATTCGCTATGAATACTACACCGACTTTTTAAACTACGCAACCCCCACGCAGCAAAAAACACATTCAAGCGCGTGGCTGCCCCGCTTTGGCCTGGTATATACCGCATCCAGCAATATTAATATTTACAGTACTTATGTAATGGGTTACAACCCGCAAACTGCGGCCACTATAGCCAACCCCAATGCGGGCGGCCCGTTTGCCCCGGTTACCAGCAACATGATAGAACTGGGCGCCAAAAGCAGCTGGCTGGACGACAGGCTGGCCATAACCACCTCTATTTACCAGATAGAACAAAAAAATACTTTGTACAACGCCAATGTTGCAGGCCAGCCAGACCTGTTAAGGCCGGTAGGCAAAGAGCGATCAAGAGGGGTGGAGTTTGATATTACCGGGCGCATAACCCCCTATTGGAGCCTGCTGGCATCTTATGCCTACAATGATGCTAAAATAACCGAAAGCGGCATCCCGGCAGAGGTGGGCCTGCAAAAACCCAATGCACCAAAAAACATGGCCAATATCTGGACGCGTTATAACATTACCAAAGGTAAGTTAAGCGGCATGGGCCTGGGCCTGGGGGCAAATTATGTAGACAGGCGCACCCTATCTATCAATGTTACCCAAAGCATTCCATCCTATACCCTGGTTGATGCCGCGCTGTTTTACAATATAGGCAAGGTGCAGCTGCAGTTTAATGCTAATAATATTACCGGCAAAAAATATTGGGTAGGCGGGTATGATTATATCCGGCTGTTCCCCGGTGCGCCATCCAATTATTTGTTAACATTAACTTATACCTTTAATTAATGAGGCAGGTTTGGAAACGGTTTAAAGCAACAGCAGCATGGCTGCATTTATGGCTGGGGCTGGTTACGGGGATAATTGTAGTAATTATAGGCGTAACCGGCTGCCTGTTGGTTTTTGAAGATGAACTGTTTGGCTTTTTTAACCGCAACCTTACCGAGGTTAAACCAACCGGCCGGCAAAAACCCGTTTCTGAACTGATGGCTATTGCACAGCATGCCCTGGGCAAAAGCAAACCCATTACCGATATCCGGATAAATGAGGATGGCCGCAGCTATGTATTCTCGGCCAGTAAGGCGAATAAGAAAAAGGATATTACGCTGAGTTATTTTAGCCAGTTTAAATACCGCGATGACGTGTACCTTAACCCTTATAACGGCAAAGTACTTGGGCAGATAGACGTACGTTACGAATTTTTTAACGTTACCGAGCAATTGCACAGGCAGCTGTTACTGGTAAAACCGGTTGGCAGTGTAATTATTGGCAGCTGCATCCTTATTTTTTTGGTGATGCTGATCAGCGGTTTTATATTGTGGCTGCCCAAAAATTTACGGCAGTTAAAAAAAAGCATCACTGTAAAATGGAGCGGCAAATGGAAACGCGTAAACTACGATCTGCATAACAGTTTGGGGTTTTATGTATTGCCTGTAGCCATTATTATTGCCGTAACGGGGCTTACATGGTCATTTAAATGGTGGGAAAAGGGCATTTATAAAATGCTTGGTTCTGATAAGCCTGTAGTACTGTTGCGCAAGGCGCCTGCAATCAATACAGCCGATACCACGGCAAACCACCTGGATATGATGGTAGGCAAACTGCAGCGAACGCTTAACGGTAACTACCACGTTATTGGCCTGAGCCTGCCCGATAAGGGCGAAAACACCATGATGGCCTTTGTTTACCTTAAAACCCGTACAGACGGCTGGCGCAACCTGAGCTATTATTATTTTGACAGCCGCACAGGCAAACAATTCGATCAGCTGATACATGCACAAAAGCCCTTAGGCTTAAAATGGCGCAACTCTAATAAAGATATTCATACCGGTAAAATATACGGGCTGCCCACACAGATACTGGCATTTATGGCATCGCTGGTTTGCGCATCGTTACCCATTACAGGCTTTATGATCTGGCTGGGTAAAAAGAAAAAATCAAAAAAAACACCCCGGATACGCTCAAAAGCAACCCTCGATCCCGTAATTTAAAGCTTTAAGCCACAGGTTAAAACCAGCCCGCGCAGTGCCATCAGGCCGTTGCGCGGGTTGGTTTTTATAAAGGGCCGGTTAAGTTTTATAAATTAATTATGCAGGGCCTTAATTAAATTGCGGGTAATGCGCTGCAATATGGTGGCATCTTCGGTAATGATCTCGGCATCGGCATTCATGCCCTCCTTCAAATGGATCTGTTTCTGCGGATCTGCGGATCTGCCGAGCTTAAAGGTAACCTTCGACAGGAAAACGCTATCGTGATACGGCACTTCAGAGAGGTAGTCGAGCTTGCCCTTTATCATACCATATTCTTCAAAAGGGTAGCTTTTTAGCTTGATCAAAACCGTTTGCCCGGCCCTTACCTTGCCCGAATTGTTTTGGGGGATACTCATTTCGCCGAAGTAGTCGGTATTGCCGGCATTTATATAAAACACGTTGTTGGCGGGGGATACAACCTGGTTTTCCTGAACGGTGCCGGCAAAAACCACAAAGCCATCTTTTGACGCCGATAATACATATTTGCTTTTCCAGTCTTCGGCCTGGCTTAACAGGCTGTTAAGCGATTGTAAAAACCTGGCCTTTTCTTCCATCACCATATTATCCAGTTCCAGTATCTCTTTTTGCTTGGCCAGGTAATTGGTATTGGCCGATATCATGGCCGCATCTGTTTGTAACAAGGGCTGCTTTTTAGAAAGGTACTTGCTCTCCTGCTGCCTTAGCTCGGCAGATGTTTCTACATTTTGTTTGGCCAGCTTTTTATGCATATCATATTCATCCTGGGCCAGATCAAAATCGCGCTTTTGTAAGGTTTTTTCGGCCTTTAGCTGCTGGGCCTGCTGGTTAAGGCCGGCCATATCTTTTTGCAGGTAGGCCCGTTTTTTAACTAAAAAACCGTTTTGGGTAGATGATTTGTAGGTGATATAGGCAGTTGTAAATGCCTGGTAGGCAGGCTGTAATTCGCCCAGTTCGCCATAATGGGTGTTATCGAAAAAATTCTGGTCGGTTTTGTTGAGGGCCAGGTCTGTTTTTAACTGGTTAAGCCTTTCTATCAAAACCAAAACCTTATCATGGTCGGCAGTGCTTTCTATATAGCCTAATGGCTGCCCGCCGGTTACTTTAGTATCATTTTTAACCAGCAGCTTTACCAGTTTACCGGTTACCTTAGGCACAACGGGCTTGGCCACGTCTGATGATACGATCTTTAAACTGGTTTTAACCACATCGGGGTATTTAATAATGGCGGCTATGCTCACTACCATTATCAGCACCATAAAAAACAGGGTAATACCCCACCGCAGCAACCACGATGGTACGGCCGTCATGATATCCTGCATATCATCGGTATGCGGTGTAGTGCTTATTAAGTTCTCTCTGCTGGGTACCGGCATGTTGTATGTGTATTTATTGGTATAACTTTTAAGCGCCAAGTTCTAACTGGTTTTTTACCAGCTGGTAATAATCGCCTTTAAGGGCTATCAGCTGCTGGTGTGTGCCCTGCTCGGCAATGTGGCCTTTATCCAACAAAATAATGTTATCGGCATTGCTAACAGTGCTTAACCTGTGGGCTACTACAATGACGGTTTTGCCCACAAAAAACTCATTCATGTTATTGATGATCACCCGCTCGTTATTGGCGTCAAGGGCGTTGGTGGCCTCGTCAAAAAACAGGTATTCGGGGTCTTTATAAACGGCCCTGGCTATCAGCATACGCTGGCGCTGGCCCTGGCTGATGCCGTTACCCTCGGCCCCTATCTTTGTTTTTAGCCCCAGCGGCAGGCTGTCGATAAAATCGCCGATGTTGGCTATCCGGATGGCGTGCTGCAGCTTGGCCTTATTGGGCGACTCATCGCCCACCGCAATATTGCGTTCTATCGAATCGGAGAAGATGAAGCCGTCCTGCATCACTACGCCGCACTGGCTGCGCCATATTTTAAAGCTGATGTTATCCAGCAGTTGCTCGCCAACCTTAATTTCGCCCTGCTCGGTTTCGTAAAACCGAAGCAGCAGTTTAAGTATGGTTGTTTTGCCGCTGCCGCTCATGCCTACAATGGCCGTTGTTTTGCCCTGCGGAATGGTGAGGTTAATATCCTGCAGCACCGGCTCGTTACCTGCGCCGGGGTACCTAAAGGTAACATCCTTAAAGGTAATGGTGCGGTTTTCGGGCAGGGTGTTATTAAACTCCTTGTCTATAGGTTCTTCATCCTCCATCTGGTGGATCTCGTTCAAACGCTCTAAACTGATCTTGGCATCCTGAAAGCCCTGTATAAAGCCCAGCAACTGCTGCACCGGCCCGTTCAGCTGGCCGATAATGTACTGCACGGCTATCATGGCGCCCAGGGTAAACTGCCCGTCTATCACCGCTTTGGCGCTTAAAAAGGTAATGATGAGGTTGGTAGATTCGTTAATGAGCGTAGCCCCGCCCTGCTGGTACTGGCTTAACGCCAGGTTTTTTACGCTAAACTTAAATAAACGCGCCTGCAGGTGCTCCCATTCCCAGCGCTTTTCCTGCTCGCAGTTGTTCAGTTTAATTTCCTGCATGCCGCTTACCAGCTGCACAATGGTACTTTGGTTTTTAGACGAGATCTCGAAGCTTTTATAATTAAGCTCGCGTCGGCGTTTCAAGAAAACAAAGATCCAGGCCACATACAGGATACTGCTGGCCATATACACCCCAAAAATAACCATATTGTAATACGCCAGCACTACCGAGAATACCACCAGGTTAAACATCGAGAACAGCGTACTCAGCGTAGACCCGGTAAGGAAACTCTCTATCCGGCGCTGATCGTTCATGCGCTGCATAATATCGCCGGTAAGCTTGGTATCAAAAAAGCTGATGGGCAGCCGCATCAGTTTGATCAAAAAATCGGTAAGGATGGATACGTTGATGCGGGTACTGATATGCAGCAATATCCACGACCGGATAAACTCCACACTCACCCGGCCCAGTATTAAAAAGCCCTGGGCTATCATCACCAGGTAAATAAAATTAAGGTTACGGGTGTTGATACCGATATCTACTACCGACTGCGTTAAAAAAGGCGTGATCAGCTGCAGCAGGGTACCTATGCCCAGCCCTATAAACAACTGCGACAGCAGCTGGCGATAGGTAATTAAATAGCGGAACAAGAAACTCCAGCTTACACTGGTATCCTTCTCTTCCTCCTGATCGTAAAAGTTTGGGGTGGGCGAAAGCAGCAATACAATACCCTCTCCCTTATCCGGATCAGAAACCCAGTTGCGGGCAAAATCTTCTTCGTTGAGCTTCACCAGGCCTGCGCCGGGGTCGGCTATATAGTAATGGCCTTTGCTGATCTTGTAAAGCACCACAAAATGGTTTTGCCGCCAGTGCAAAATGCAGGGAAGAACCGCCTCCTTCAGGTCGCCCAGATTAAGCTTGGCACCGATAGACCGGAAGCCGATCTTTTCGGAAGCATCGCTGATACCCAGTAACGAAACCCCCTCGCGATTGATCTCGCACAGCTGCCTTAAGGTTTGCACCTTAAAATTGCGCCCATGATGCTTGGCCACCATTCTGAGGCAGGTAGGCCCGCAGTCCATTTGGTCGGGTTGTTTGTAAAAGGTAAAAGCCATTTATGTAAATTGAAACTTAAATATAAAACTATTAATTAAGGTGATTTTTAATTAAAAAAGAAAAAACATCTGATGTTAGTTAATCAACTGTATTATCACTCACTATCACTAATTAATTTATCAATAACATTTTTGTATGCGGCGAACTGATTGTCAGCATATCCAGAGATCCTGTAAACTTCTTTTCCTGCGCCATTTATAAATATGGTAGTGGGTATAGAAGAGAAATTATACCTTGCCTCAATTACTTCTATATCGGCCTTATCTACAAGAAACTGATCCCATTTCATTTGTTCTTGCTTTAGTGCTTTATACCACTCCATTTGATTTTCATCTATTGATATACTCACTACATTTAATCCCTTATTTTTATACAGCGTGTTTAGCCTTTTAATTTGTGGGATTTCCATTCTGCATGGGCCGCACCAACTGGCCCAAAATATTAACATATTCAGTTTTTTATCATCAAGAACTAACCTGACATTATTTTTATCATCTTTTAATTTCAAATCAAAAAACTTTTGACCGGCATCTAACCGGTTATCTAAATATATTTGAAATTTATTGCCCATGATCGTTTTCCTAAGATCATTATCAAATAGAGAAACTAATGCGGCGATTTCGGTTTTCGAGTACTTTTCTTTATTTAAATATAATTTGGATAGCAGGAAAGATGAATGAGGGTTATTCTGAATTACATCTTTGATCTCCTTGATCTTTTGCTGCCGCTGGTCGGCATTTAAGCCTTGAATATAACCAAACTCATTTAGTTGATAACGCATTATAAGCTTATTTTCATTACCCGCTTTTATACTTAAAAAATGATTTAAATTATTGTAATCTCCTGTTATTTTAACTGTATCATCATCCAAAATAAATGAAGTACCGCCGTATAACTTTTTGTTAACAGATAGAATGTCATTCTTAAAAACCAGTACTTTTTGATAATCATAGGTTTTGGTTATAGATAATGATAACTCCGAACTGTATTTTTTATCTACCGGGATTGAAAACTTAAAATTACCATTCTTTACATACGCAGAATCTTTTACATCATGTAAATAGGCATCCATAAGATAAATCTTTTTTGCAGGATAATTTTTCACACGGCCAATTAAAATATTTTCATGTGTTTTAGCATTACACGCAATGCCAAAACAGCTTATCAATACGATACAAATTACTTTCATTTATTATAATTAATGGGGCCTAACTAAAGGCCCCAATCCAACTAAATATTACAATGGCTTTTACCGCTTGTATTTACTTTGACGCCAGAGTTTACGGCATTACAATAACAAATAAAGGTTGTTGTAGAACCTGATGACTGAACATCTACTGCACAACGACCATTTGTAGTAATTCCGGTAACTTCATCAAAAACACTACAAGAACTATTTGCACAACCACCTGACCCACCTCCGGGCAAAGGTGCATTCCCACCCAAAACATTCTTCATCTCAGCCCTGCTGAGTTTGTTAAACTTTGACATAAAATAAATAATTGTTTAATTTTGCCGGTACCACGCCCCGGCAATTTAGGCTGCATGTATATAAGTGCATGCTTCTTTACTTTCGCGAGAAATTTCTTTTATTGCTGTTAGCCCAGCATATACTTAATATCTTTTATTTGGTAGATTATAAATGCGTTTTTGAAGTATTATTTCTTATTCTTAAAAAAATCAATTGCACCTGTTAAGCCTTTTTCACCTATTCCCCTGTAAACTACTTTACCCTTTGGGTCTATTAAAATACTTGTAGGAAATTCGTTTACCTTAAATTGATCTATTATTCCGTTTTTAACTTCCCTGTTATCCAGCAATTGTAGCCAGTGCATCTCATTATCTTCAATTAATTTTAACAGCTTGCCTTTATCCTTTACTTTATCATAAGCAATACTTACAAATTTGATCTTATCCTGATACGTTTTATTAAGCTTCCTTAATTCCGGGATCAGTTTGATACATGGCCTGCACCAGGAACCCCAAAAGTCAAGCAAAATGTACTTTCCTTTTTCGTCACCTAATTTAAAATCCGAATTTGAACGAATATCTTTTGATACAATATCAGGTGCCATTGTACCGGTTTCTGCCCCACTGCCGTTACTTTTACCTATGTAAACCAGTGCTAATTTATTTCCGGTCATATCTTTCACCTGATATAAATCTGCTGCTACTCCTATCGTATCAATGCTTTTATAATAATACTCGTTGTTGTTCTTTTTATCAAAAGGCAGCTTTTGTATATTTATGTTATATGGCGTTTTTGGATGCATTCCATCATAATTAATCAGCGATATTTTATAAAGCTGCCTGCCGATGGTAAAATATCCAGCTTTGTTATATGTTAAAACATTTAGGCTGATATCAAGCTGTTTTTCAACTGCTGATTTGTAATGATCATCGTCATAAGTAAGATTATATGGATCTATCTGCAGTAATACCTTGCCCCACCTAATTATTCTTCCATCGTAGTAACTAACCCAAGATTGTATGACAGGCAACGTTTGTTTAAAAGTTTTAGGATCGAAAACGTATTCCTGTTCGTTGTTAAGGTCATGGTCATTATTGGTATCTATAATAACGTGCTTTTTCCCGGCACTATCTATTCCGGTTAGCAAATAAATATAGTTGCTAACAATTTTTTGACTGATCAGGTAAGTAGTATCAACATCATATCTCTGTACAAAATCTTTATAATTTCTTTGTGACCCGGCATCGCTTTTCACGTTCTCAAACCTTGCCTGGCTTTTGTAATAAGGCATTCGGCGCAAACTCCAATCAGAAAATCTTTTTGGATCGGGTACATTAATTATTACTGAATCAGGTACCCTATCTGTTGGCATTTGCATAGACCCAAAACCTGAAGTGTTGGCAATATTTATATTGATGTTTTGTGCAAGAACGTTACTGGCTACAAAATTTAAACACAGCGCACAATACAAAATAAAATTCTTTAAAATCTTCATTTCACATACACATTAAAAGCCTCACATCTTTATACAGATGTGAGGCTTTGCAGTTAAGATGTTGGGCAAACGTTCTGGCATGTTTTGCTCGTAACTTTGCCATCAATTGTGCATGTAACACCATCATTTATTGAACATGTATTTTTTGCGCAATTCTTTAATTTCGCTGTGACCGACGTACCTCCTGGACATGAGCAACTTGTAGAGCAATCTTCACCATCAATTGGTGCATTCCCACCCAAAACATTCTTCATCTCAGCCCTGCTGAGTTTGTTAAACTTTGACATAAAATAAATAATTAAATAATTGTTTATTTTTGCCGGTACCACGCCCCGGTAATTTAGGCTGCATGTATATAAGTGCATGCTCCCTTACTTTCGCGAGAAGTTTCTTTTATTGCTGTTAGCCCAGCATATACTTAATATCTTTTATTTGGTAGGCATCTGGTAAACGGTAACCGTTTATCAGCAGGGTGGGCGTGGCTTTTACTTCGGCCAGCTGGCACCAGTCTTTCTGCTTGTCCAGCTGGGTAAAACCGGCTTCGTCCAGTTCTACGGGGTAGGCTTTAGCCCAGGCGGTGTAGCTTTTTTGGGTTTGGTTATACCAATCGTGCAGGGCCTTTTTTACGGTGGCCTTATCGGCATGCCGGTTTAGCGCCATCAAATGCCGCACAACCGGTGTTTTTATGTCGCCCTCGGTATTGTCGGCCGTAAATACAATCCTTGCCTGTAGTTCGGTGTTGTGGTTCAGCCAGTCATCCAGCAGGTTGTGGGTTTTAGAACATGGCGGGCAATAAGGGTTGCTTACCATGGTAATTACGTTTTCGGCATCGGGGTTGCCCAGTACAATGCTCCAGCCGGGTGCCGGGTTGGCATACTTGGGCTGCTCTTTAAGTACGGAGTTAAACAATTCGCTGTTATACTTAAATTTTTGCAGCTGCCCCTTCAGGGTTAGTGCCTGCTGCGCCTTTAGCAGCAGGGGCTTAAGTAACAGCCATGCGGCTACAGGCAGGGCCAGGCAAATCAGCAGGCTTATCAATCTGCCACTGCTTAACCCTGCAAACGGCTGGCTAAGGCTACTTACCAGGGGGATAAACTCCAGCCAGAGCAGGGCCTGCACTGCGCAGCAGAAAACGCACCACTGTTTGGCAACACGTGCCTGATAGTAAACAGAGTACACCGTATAGGGCAAACTAACTATATTTAAGATAGCGAGCGTTTGCAGCATGGCCGTGCTGCCGCCGCCAAACAGCAGCGCCAGCCAGGTACCGGCAAAATAAAAAAAGCCAACGTCACTCCAGGTTAGTCCCTCAAAAACGTTTGCCGCTTTAGACGACAAGATGGCATTACAATTGGTTTTGCCGCCGCCCCCGCAAAGGGTTTGCACAAAGGGGTTATTTTTATCTATACTTTGTACCAGTAACAATACAGATACCGCCAGCCCGGCGGTTTTAAATAATGCAGCCAAAGCAAAAGCCCAGCCAATAAAAACGGATGAATAAAACAAGGTACCGGCAACCAGGGCAAAAAGCAGCAAGCCTATCCCTGCCGGGTAGCGGATATCATCTAACGAGAACTTGGATGCTGTTTGCGGCACGGCGGCATTTGCGCTGCTTGTATCGGGCACCAGTACAACGCCGGCAAACATTCGCACAAAGTTGTCCAGCTTAACCTGCTGCCGCTTGTTATTATCGGTAAAGGTAAACGTGTTATTGGCAAAAGCGGTAACCACTATAAATTCGCTGCCGCTTTTGTGGGTGTGCGCTATAAACGGGCAGGGCACATCCGGCAGCTCGGCATTTTCTATACGGTAAGCGCCGGCCTCTATGCCAAAGTTGTTCAGCACATCGCTTAAGGCTATCAGGTTAGGGTAATCGGGATGCGTGCTTAGTTCATCTGTAATTTCTGCGGCTTTAATTTGCGGGTTAATGAGTTTTATAAGCGCAACCAAAGCTGCATCCGAGTTGGGGAGTTTAGAGAATAGGTCCATAGGTTAACAGTAGTATCTCTAAAGCTATCCATTAAAAAAGCATACTACAACTTTTAAAGCAAACTATTTTAAAATCACGTAAAATCACGTGGTCAAAAAAACATACACTCTTAAATTTATTAATCTTAAATTAAAAAAAGCCACCTTTTTGGGGTGGCTTTCTAAAAAAACTTCAAGATCTTACCTCAGCTTACGGATGCGGTGGTTATTATAATCGGCAACATAAATATTGCCCTGCTTATCGGCCACTATCCCGCGCGGGTCGTTAAACAAAGCCATGCTGCCATCGCCGTCGGCGGTGCCTGTTGTGCCGCTTTTACCGGCAAACACGGTCAGTACCTTATCCTTGCTTATCTTCAGTATCCGGCTATTGGCATCGGCAATAAAAAAGTTGTTGGCGGCATCAATGGTTATGGCCTGCGGCTTACCTATGGCAAGCGCAATAGAATCCAGCCCGCCGGCAAAGGTGGTTACCAAAGAGGTGTTATCAATTTTACGGATGGCGTTATTGGCGGCCTCGGTAACGTACATATTACCGGTTGCATCAATTGCAATGCTGCTGGGTTTGTTAAACGCGGCGCTGGTACCCAGTGCGTTGAGATAGCCTGCGCTGCGGCTGCCGGCAATGGTGGTAACAACACCGGCCTGGGTAACCCTGCGGATGATGTTATTGCTCATATCGGCCACAATCAAATCTCCCTGGGCATCCAGCGCGATACCCGCAGGCGAACTGAATGTTGCGGCGGCGCCTGTTCCGTTAGCATAACCTGCAGAACCATTGCCTGCAACCGTACTTACTACGCCTGCCGTGCTGATCTTGCGGATAAGGTTATTGCCCATATCTGCTACAAAAATATTCCCGGCGGCATCTACAGCCAAACCTGCCGGTGCATAAAACTGTGCCGACGCGGCGGGCCCGTCTGTATAACCCAGTGTGCCGTTGCCGGCAACGGTTGTAGTGATGCCATCAGGCGTAATTTTACGGATAACCGAATTAAAGGCATCAGAAACATAAACATTACCCGCAGCATCGGCAGTTACCGATGTAGGGTGGTTAAATAAAGCGGCTGTACCGGTACCGTTTACATAGCCGGCGCCGTTACCGGCAAAAGTGCTAACTGTGCCGTACACCGTAGTACCATCGCCTGTTTTAAACTGTATCACATCGCCGTAACCTGTGCCTGTAGCATTGGTGGCATACGCCCGTACGTAATAGGTGGTATTGGGGGTAAGCCCGGTAAGGTGGCTGTTAAAAGATAACAGGCGTATCTTCTCCTGCGTTTTGGCATCACTAATGGTAGGTGCTGGGTTAGCTGTGCTGTAGCATACGCCATACTCTATAAAGTTTGCTGCGGTATTAGTAATGATGCCACCGGTATAGGCGCTGGTGCCCGATGCTTCGGTAACTAAGTTATTGGTAACCAAAACGGGTAATTCGTTAGCTACATTGCTGTTTTTTGTGCAAGCACTAAAGGTAACAACCAGGGTTAAAAGCAATAAATAAAGCGGGGTAAGTGTTTTTTTCATTTTTATGAAAGGTGATGCGTGTAAAACCGGGACTAATTTGATGAAAATTTAATGCCTGAAGTGTTAATTTTTGTTAAGAAACAAGGTTTTTACACTTGCTGGCTTAGTTAACTGCCATTACAGGCCATGTACGCGCAAAATACACCTTTTGTAACAGTAAAATTAATAATGTGCCGGTAAACATGCTATATGTGCCGATTAAACCGCTAACTGATTACAAACGGCTGACCCAATAAATTTTGCCCTGTACTGCTTAAAGTTATTTTTGTAGATGTTAACCGGTTTATATTTTGCTCCCCAAACACCTGCATGGCTGAAACAACATTAGCAAGACGCCTTGGCCTGGCACAAGCCACCGCCATCAACATGACCGACATGGTAGGTATCGGCCCGTTTATTACCCTGCCCATGGTAATTGGCATGATGAATGGCCCCTGGTTTTTATACGCCTGGCTGGCCGGTGCATTACTTTCTTTTATTGATGCCATGGTATGGAGCGAGCTGGGCGCGGCCTTCCCGATGGCCGGCGGATCTTACAACTTTTTGAAAGAAACTTATGGCAAGCATGGCCCGGGCAAGCTGATGAGCTTTTTATTTGTATGGCAAACCATGATACAAGCCCCCTTGGTGATCGCATCGGCGGCTATTGGCTTTGCGTCCTACTTTTCTTATCTGGTGCCGGTGGCTGATGATCTTAAAAAAGTGATTAGCGGCAGCGTGGTTATAGCCATTGTAATATTGCTTTACCGTAAAATAGAAGCCATAGGCAAAATAAGTATGGTGCTGTGGGTAGGCGTTTTATTTACCATGATCTGGATCATTGCCGGAGGGCTGGCACATGGCAACTTCCTGGCGCCTATTAAACATATAAATGATGGCCTTACCGTTAATTATGCCTTTGTTGCCGCCATTGGTTTTGCCAGTGTAAAAAGCGTTTATAGTTATTTAGGCTATTATAACGTATGCCACCTGGGTGGCGAGATCATCAACCCATCTAAAAACATACCAAAAAGTATGTTTTTATCTATCGCCGGCATTGCTATACTTTATATGCTGATGAATGTAAGCGTGGTGAGTGTTATCCCCTGGCAGCAGGCTAAGGACAGCCAGTTTGTGGTAAGCGAATTTATGGAAAAGCTATCCGGCCATGTATCTGCTAAAATTGTTACCTGTTTGATCTTGCTGGTAGCGTTCTCTTCGGTATTTTCGGCTACGCTGGGTTACAGCCGCATCCCGTATGCCGCTGCTGCAGACGGCGCCTTTTTTAAGATATTTGCCCGGCTGCACCCTACGGGCAACTTCCCGCATGTATCGCTATTGTTTTTGGGCGGGATAGCCTTTGTTTTTAGCCTGCTGTTTAAGCTGAGTGATGTGATCAGCGCCATACTGGCCATGCGGATACTGATCCAGTTCATCTCGCAGGCGTTCGGCCTGTACCTGCTGCGCCGTAAAAAGGGCGAAACTGCTTTTCCCTACAAAATGCCCCTCTTCCCTATCCCCATTTTTTTGGCTATCCTGATGTGGATAGGCATCCTGGTATCAACCGGGTTCCATATGGTATTGGGCGGCTTAAGCGCCATAGCCCTGGGCACGGTAGTTTACTTCATCAAGGCAAACATGAACAAGGAATGGCCTTTTAAACCGGCTGGTTATAAACCATAAAAACCCACCCCGTTCTTAGCCCAAAACAGTTCCTGCTCGTTTTGGCTTAGGCGGCTTACATAGGCCTCCAAGGCAGCAAGCACGCCTTTGTAGCCCCCTGCTACGTTACATACCGGCCAGTCGGACCCATACATCACCCTGTTTGCACCAAAGGCGTTAAACACGGTATCCAGGTAAGGCACAAAGTCTTCGGGCTGCCAGTTTAGCCAGTCGGCCTCGGTCAGCATGCCTGACACCTTGCAGGATACGTTAGGGTAAGCGGCTAATGCTTGTATATCTTGCTTCCAGCCATCCGTAATTTTATCTTTAATATAGGGCTTGGCCAGGTGGTCTACCACCAATCGCTGATTGGGCAACGCGGCTGCAAACGTTTTGGCATAAGGCAGGTGGTTGGGTTTTATCAGTATGTCGTAGCTAAAGTTATATTTATCCAGCAGGCTGATGCCGTGCATAAATTTTTTGTTCAGCATGTACTGTTCATCCGGCTCGCCCTGCAACACATGCCGGAAACCCTTCATTAATTTTTCGTTGCTGTAATGCTGCAGGCGTTCCTCTATATCACCGGCCTTAAAATCTACCCAGCCTACCACACCTTTTATAAAGCTATGCCCCTGGGCCAGCCCCAGCAAAAACTCATTTTCGGTTTCCGACTGGTTTGCCTGCACGGCCACGCATCCAGTAATATCATTTGCTGCTAAAACCGGCGCCAGGTGTTCCGGTAAAAAGTCGCGCTGAATCACTTTCATATCATCGGTTATCCAGGCATCTTTTACCGGGTGGTATTTCCAGAAATGTTGGTGGGTATCAATTTTTAACATCGGTTTTACATTGGTCAATCAGCCGCCAATATCGAAATATTAGGGCATAAAAAAAACCTCCGTTTTCCGGAGGTTTCAAGGTCGTTTCAAAGCCGTTTTTTGGTGATTTAAGGGCGTTTTTTGGTGCTGTTTTCAGCCTATTTGGTGATCAGGTTATACAATTCATCCAGCTTAGGTGTCAACACGATCTCGATGCGCCTGTTCCTGGAAAGTGCTTCCGGGGTGTTGGCCGTATCAATCGGCTGGAACTCGCCCTTGCCGGTTGCGGTAAGCCTTTTAGGGTCGATATTCTCGGTTTCGGTGAGGTACCGGGTTACCGATGTTGCCCGTAGTACGCTCAGGTCCCAGTTATCTTTGATCTGGCCCAGGTTTTTGATCTTTTTGTTATCTGTATGGCCCTCAACGGCTATATTGATATCTGCTTCTTTATTCAATACGGCGGCTAACTGCTTAAGCGCCTGCTTTCCCTTATCATCAATAACTATACTGCCCGACGGGAACAGCAGTTTATCTGTTAGTGATACATACACCTTACCGTTACGGATATCTACCGTTAAACCGCTTTGCTGAAAGCCCAGCAGGGCCTTTTGCAGCTTATCCTTCAGGGCGTTTGTTGCCTCATCGCGCTTGCGCAAAATCTCTTCTACTTCTTTAAGGCGGGCTTCGCGTTTTTGCAAATCGGTGGATAGCTGGCTTACCTTGGATGAGCTGGCATTGTAGTTCTTATCCAAAGTGTTATACTTGTCGTTCAGGCCGTTATAGTTACCCTTAAGCGAAGCCAGTTCCTGCCGGATGCGTGAGGTATCGGCTATCAGTTTTGACACCTGGTCTTCCAGCGTAGTGGTGCGTGTAGCCAGCGAATCGCGCTCGGCAAGCAAAGCTTTATGCTTTTTGGGCGACATTACCACGCACGATTGTAATGCGGAAGCCAGCAAAAAGGCCAGGTATAAATATTTAAGTTTCATAGATAGTAAATTGGGTTTATGCAAGGGCATTCTTCAAAAAAACGTTCAGCGGATAGATGCGGCTGCATACTTTAGCTATCTCATCTGCCGCTTTGGGGCTGCACACTTCTTTATCTTTTAACGGATGCCAGGCAATAAAGCTTTTCAGTTTCAGCAGGTCAATATTCTCATTATCAACATCATAACCCTTAGGGGTTGTTTTCAGCTGGTCCTGTTTTCTGAATTCGCCAAACAGGGTTACAAATTCTTTATCATCGATGATCTTTTTCAGGTCATCGGCATTATAATCAATTTCCTGGCGAATAGCTTTCAGGTGCTCTGCCTCGGGCATCCAGTATCCCCCGGCAATAAATGATTTGCCGGGCTGTATCTGCAGGTAATATTCTACCCCGCCCAGCTTTGAGCCTAAAGTTGGCAGGCTGATGCCAAAATTATTTTTATAAGGTGTTTTATTTTTGCTAAAGCGGATGTCGCGGTAAATACGCATCACGCATTTTTTAGGGTCAAGTTCGGCGCTAAGAAATGGGTCGATATGGTGCAGCTTCGGGATAATAGCAGCAGCAAGTTCAATTACATTCTCGCGGGCCTTATCGTACCGTTCTTTATTGGCCTGAAACCACTCCCTATTGTTGTTATCAACAAGCTCTTTTAAAAAATCAAGCGTTTGGGATTGTATCATTACAAAGTTTATGTTAAACGCATTAAAACCGGGGTGGCCTTAGTTGAGGTTAAGCTTTTCGCTGCGCATGTTTAATTCAACATCTTTACGGCGGTATTTTTTATACCAAATGTATCCAACAGCGGCCACAGCCAGGTAAGGCGCGGCCAAAAGATACATAATGCCATTGTTTAGCCCCTTTGTTTTATTATCGCCGCTTTTGCTGTTGGTTTCTACATTGGCGCTGCACATAGCACATTGTGCCTTTACCGGGGCAGCGCTGATTACCAGCAAACCGAATACGAATATGAGATATAAAAATTTTAATTTATTCATTTTTGTACTGTTAAAAATGATAGTAAGGTTTGATCATCAAATATACAACAACACCCGATATTGTAACGAATAACCAGATAGGAAACGCCCATCTTACCAGTTTCTTATGCTTTTCTACCTGCATTTGCAACCCGCGGTAAAAACTCAGTAATATTAACGGTAAAACACCCGCTGCCAATATAATGTGGGGCACCAATATTATAAAGTAGATATACCTTAAAGAGCCGGCCGTTGCTTTCTCAGCATCGGATACCAAATGATCTCCGTTCAAATCTCCATACTTCGTTTCGGGTGCCAGGTAATGGAAAAGGATATAGGATACCAGGAATAGTGATGACAGACAAAAGGTTAAAATATTCAACCGTTTATGAACGATAACATTACCTTGCTTTATAAAATATAAAGATGTTAATAACAACACACTGCAAGTGCCGTTTAAAACGGCGTTTAATAACGGTAACAAGTGCGTAAATGAAGGCACCACCGCAGGTGCAGGTATTATTTTGCTTTGAAGCA
Organism: Mucilaginibacter phyllosphaerae; assembly: GCF_004378255.1. GTDB lineage: Bacteria > Bacteroidota > Bacteroidia > Sphingobacteriales > Sphingobacteriaceae > Mucilaginibacter > Mucilaginibacter phyllosphaerae. The sequence goes on along the minus strand of NZ_SNQG01000002.1, from coordinate 122,330 downwards.
CTATTACCACAACAATAACAAACACGGTTATACCGGCAACGAAACGGAATATGAATTTATCAGTCATTTTTTAAAAAGATTCAGGAACCAGGCCAGCAAGGGTCAAGATTCATTTTATAATTAAAAGAGCCCTTCCCGGCCCTTGATCCTTATATGTTGCTTTAATAAAGCGCTTTATCAACCTTGCGTAATTCTTCGGCTATCAGCACCTTTATTTCGTCGTTCAATTTGGTCAGGTCGGCAGCTGAAGTGCCATCATAATACCCGCGGATGCGTTTTTCGGCGTCTATCAATATCAACTTATCGCTGTAAATAAAATCGCCTTTACCTGCTTGTACGGCATTCACCAAAAAGCCGTTACGGGCAAGCTTATACGTAGTAGCCGTATCGCCCGACAAAAAAAACCACTTATTTGTAACCTCAAACTTTTTGCTGTAAGCTTTTAGCGCTACGGGTGTATCGCGTTGCGGGTCTACCGTTATTGATATAAAATAAACCATCGGGTTTTTACGGTAGGCATATACCAGCTCGCTGATGTTTTTATTCACCGTACTGCAAACATCCGGGCAGTTGGTATAAAAAAAGCTTGCTAAAAATATCTTCTTATCAAAGTTTTTAAAGGATACCGGCTTACCATCCTGATCTGCCAAACTAAAATCGGCCAGCTTGTGATAAATGGTATCGGGGATAAACCTGCCATGAAACTTACGGCCTGTTTTAGCAACTATCTTTGGCCCGTAAAACGATAGCGGTTTATACCTGTTTTTACCCTTTGCGGTTAGTAAATAATATAAAAATCCCGGTAAAGCTAATATCAATACCAGGATTATTATTTTTTTAAGGACAAATCCTTTACGCATTACACTTTCGGCCTCAGGTCTACCCAGTAATGGCTTTCGTTTGTAAGCACCAGTATCAAACCGATGATAAACAATATTGGTACGATGATACTCAGGGCCATTCCAATTTTTTCGAATTTTAAGTGCATAAAATATGCAACAATATAAAACGCCTTAAACAGGGTTAATACGATGTATATCGGGTTTGCCCAATGCAAAGGGATGTGGCCTTTAGGCACTAACCAAAGCGCAATAATAAATTCAACTACAGTTATACCTAATAAAACCAGGAAGATCTGTACGATCTTTTTGCGGGTCATTCCTTCACCATGCTCTTCGTGGTGAACTTCTGTTGATTCTGATGACATATGTTTATCAGTTAAATTTTTAAACTAAGTAAAAGAAAGTAAATACAAACACCCATACCAGATCTACAAAGTGCCAGTAAAGGCCTACTTTTTCGATCATTAAATAGCTGCCGCGTTTTTGGTAGGTACCTGCCAATACGTTTATCGTGATGATGATATTGATGATAACCCCGCTAAATACGTGGAAACCATGGAAACCCGTAATGGTGAAGAACAGGTTGGCAAACTGCTGTGCATAGGTTGCGTATGTAGCCTCGTTACCGCCGTTAAAAACGTGTTTAAGCTCTTCTGCGGTAGGGATGTGCCCCCACCAAAAACCTTCGTGGTGTAAGTGGCTCCACTCTAATGCCTGGCAGCCCAAAAAGGTAAAACCACCAATAATGGTTGCAACCATCCACCATAAAACTTCTTTTTTGGCCATACGGTGACCGGCCTCTACAGCCAATACCATCGTAACCGAGCTCAGGATCAGGATAAAGGTCATCAAACCCACAAATACAAGGGGCGCGCCGCTATCCAACAAACCCGGTACCGATTGGAAAACCAGATCAGGCGCGGGCCAGCTGCTTGAGCTGAAACGCAGTGCACCATAGGCAATTAATAAAGATGAAAAGGTAAATGCATCCGAAAGGAGGAAAAACCACATCATCATTTTACCATACTCCACATTAAACGGCGATCTGCCACCAGACCACGGCGTTGTCTTTACTTCATCAATAGGTGATACTTGTACACTCATGAGTTTTTATTGTTGGTTCAAAAGTAAAAAAACATACAGATAAATCCATATAATATCGACAAAATGCCAAAAAATAGAGGACATCTGCATACTGTATAAATTTTTAACCTGCTCTATACTGCGGTAGCTACGCCAAAGCGTATGGGCCAGTAGCAGCAAGCCGGCAAAAATGTGCAATAAATGCATCCCGGTAAATACATATATAAAAGAGAGGGATGCATTGGGGTTACTAAAATAAACGCCTGTTTTTACCAGGTAGGTCCAGGCATATAGCTGGATGCCAAAAAAAACCACACCTAATATAATAGTTAACCACAGGTAAAGCCTTTGTTTGGCAAATTGAGAACTTTTGGCCGCTTTGGATGCCAAAAACATAGTTATGCTGCTTACGATTATTACTGCCGTGCTGTATAAAAAAGCATCGGGCATTTTAATATTTAAGCCGTGTGCCGCACTGCCGCCTGCGTAAACAATAAAGCCGCTGGTTAAGGCCGCAAAAAACATAAACGATGTGAATATAAAGATCCACATGTTGAATTTTTTGGGGGCCAGGTTATATCTGTCTTCTTGTATCTGGGCCATTATTTTGCTATAAAATCAAATAAAAACATTAATTGCACTACCGGCAAATAATAAAAAGAACCAAACATTAATTTACGCGCACTGGTGATCTCCAACGTACGCATCAAATTAAATGCCTGATAAATAAACAATAAACTCATCAACAGTGATACTATTGCAACATAGATACCACCATTATGATTTAAATAAGGCAATAAACTTACCGGCAGCAATATTACAGTTGTTATAAAAGTAATAACGGCGCTGGCCCTATCGCGTTTGCCGGTTGGTAGCAATCTAAAGCCAGCCAGTTTGTAATCATCATCCAGCACCCAGGCAATAGCCCAAAAGTGGGGGAATTGCCATACAAATTGTATAGCAAAAAGTATCAAAGCTATTTCATCTATACGGCCATGCGGCTGCCCCGCCACGTACCCGATCAACGCGGGTAAAGCCCCCGGGATAGCGCCCACAAAAACGGCTACGGCCGATTTGCGCTTTAACGGGGTATAAGCAAACGCATATAATAAAATAGAAAACACGGATAGCAAACCGGTAAGCACATTTAAGGTACCTAAAATATAGGTACCGGCTATGCCCATACCCATGCCTAAAACTAAACCCTGGCCGGTGGTCATTCTTCCGGCGGGCATAGGGCGGTCCATCGTGCGTTTCATCAGCTTATCCAGCTTTACTTCAATTACCTCGTTAAAGCAGTTTGCTGCCGATGTAACTAAAAAGCCGCCTAACACAAGCTTAAGCCAGTTTATCCACATGGTGGTACTGTATAACGAGCCCCAGGTATTGCCGCCGTTAGCTTTAACTGCGATAATGAAAGAGATGGATGCCGAAAATACTACCAGCATCGTTAATCGCATTTTTATCAGCTTCGAAAAATCACTCCATTTCATTTGCCTGCCCCCTGCACGTTATCCGAACTAAATAAATTCAACAATAAATAAAACTGGGCGCCAAATAATAAACTCGCCAATACAATATGTGTTGCCTGCGCAAAAGGCGGTAAGCTCCAGTACGATAAAAATATACCGGTAACTATCTGCAGCATGATCATCAAAAACGTAAAGCTCATTAACTGCTGCTGTATAGAATGGCGGTTAAAGTTTTTACGGATCAGCGCATATAAAATTAAATTCACAATCAGCACAATCACGGCAACATCCCGATGCTGCGAAAATATTTCACCGGCACGCTGTACCCAGCTATCGCGGTAGCTGCCCTCCAGGTGGCTGGCTACGGCGTCGATCTTTTCGCGTACCTCGGTACCAAAGGTTATCTGCAAAATAGTTAGGGCCAATACCAGTAGCGTAACAATGGCCACAAGCGGTTTGCGCTCCACTTTATACCTGCCCTGCACTTTAGCCAGATGGTAGGTTGTGATACTGATGGCCAGAATTGCCAGTGCAATAAGCATATGCACGGTTACTATCCAGGCTACCAGGTTGGTAGATACTACTATTGAGCCTAACCAGCCCTGAAAACCAACCAGTATCACGTTAAATATACTTAGCCACACAATCAGTTTGCTGGTTTTCCAATACTTAAAAGAATATGCAGCGCATAATAATAAAAACATCCCCGATACTGCGCCTATTAAACGGTTAACATATTCCGTCCAGGTTTTGGCGGTGTTAAACTCTTCGGGCACCAGTATAGATCTGTCGTTACGGATCCGCACAGCCATCTGGCTATAACCCAAAACATCCAGCATCCTCGCAAACTTGTGGTTTTTGGCCAGGCGCTTATCTGCGTAAGTTTTTTTATAATTCGCCGGAAGTTCTGACAGGCTGGTTGGTGGTATATATCTTCCAAAACATTTGGGCCAATCGGGGCAACCCATACCCGAGCCTGTGCTGCGCACTACGCCGCCTGCAAGTATCAATACAAACAGCAGGATGATGGTTATGAGGTTAATTTTTAGAAACTTACTGCCGGATGCTTTAATGCTCATCTAAATATTTCTAACAAATTAGGGTACCTGTTAAGGACAATAATGCCTGCACAGATACCCTAAAAGATCAGATCAGTATAATGTTATTTTACTTCTTCGTTGCTTTTTTGAGTACTTGCCCATTTGGTATGCTCCTCTAAACCTATCGGGTTATCCTCAAAGTCGTGCGGAAGGTTAGAACTCATTGTTTCTGAAAGCGGTGTTGTTTGCGGTATAAAATCATGTTCGGCACCAGGCTTGCTGTAGTCATACGGCCAGCGGTAAACGGTAGGGATCTCTCCCGGCCAATTGCCGTGCAGGTGCTCTACAGGAGTGGTCCACTCCAGGGTGTTTGATTCCCATGGATTCTGTGTGGCCTTTTTACCCCAGAAAATAGAGTGAACAAAGTTAAACAGGAACGCTAATTGCGCCACGGCAGACATGATAGCCGCCCAGGTTATAAATGTATTTACCGATAACCATTGTTTCATTGACTCGAACTCGGTGAACGCATAGTAACGGCGTGGTACACCATCCAGGCCCATAAAGTGCATCGGGAAGAACACCAGATACGCACCGATAAATGTTAACCAGAAGTGCAGGTAACCCAAACGCTCGTTCATCATACGGCCAAACATTTTAGGGAACCAATGATAAACACCGGCAAGCATCCCGAATATAGCTGCCGAACCCATTACCAGGTGGAAGTGAGCTACTACAAAGTAGGTATCGTGCAGGTTGATATCTAACGCTGCGTTACCCAGGAAGATACCTGTTAAACCGCCCGAGATAAAGAATGACACCATACCGATAGCAAACAGCATAGCTGAGGTAAAACGGATGTTACCGCGCCATAAAGTAGCCAGCCAGTTAAATGTTTTTACTGCCGATGGTACCGCAATGATAAGCGTAGTGATCATGAACACACCACCCAGGAACGGGTTCATCCCCGTAACAAACATGTGGTGCCCCCATACAATAAACGATAATACGGTGATACCGATAAGCGAGTAAACCATGGCGTGGTAACCAAAGATAGGTTTACGCGAGTTTACAGACATTACCTCTGATGAGATACCCATGGCAGGCATAATTACGATATATACCTCGGGGTGGCCCAGGAACCAGAATAAGTGCTGGAACAGGATCGGGCTACCACCTTCAAAAGGCTGCACCTGCGAGCTGTTCAATACAATTTCTGATAAGTAGAAACTGGTACCGAAGCTACGGTCGAATATTAATAATACAACACCCGCAACCAAAACCGGGAATGATAATACACCCAATACAGCAGTTAAGAACAATGCCCATACAGATAAAGGCATCTTCCAAAGGTCCATACCTTTTGTACGCATGTTAAGGATGGTACTTACATAGTTAATACCGGCCATCAGCTGTGATGCGATGAACAAGGTCATACTGATCAGCCATAGCGTCATCCCCATGCCAGAACCCGGCATGGCTTTAGGCAAGGCAGATAATGGCGGATAAATTGTCCACCCACCGCTTGCAGGGCCTTTTTGGATAAAGAAAGATGATAGCATGATAACACTGGCAATAAAAAAGAACCAGTAAGAAAGCATGTTCATGAACGGCGATGCCATATCACGTACACCTAACTGCAAGGGAATTAATAAGTTGGCGAAAGTACCGCTCAGGCCTGCTGTTAATACAAAAAACACCATGATGGTACCATGTATGGTTACCAGCGCCAGGTAAAAGTTTGAATCTAAACGGCCACCGGGTGCAAAACGGCCCAGTAAGGTTTCCATTAAAGGAAACGCCCTGTCGGGGTAAGCTAATTGGATCCTGAACAGGACAGAAAGGATCATGGCGATAAAAGCCATGGCCATACCTGTGATCAGGAATTGCTTGGCGATCATCTTATGGTCCATACTGAATACATAGGTATTCAGGAAAGTTGCTTTATGATGTCCGTGATCGTCTTCGTGATGTGCTACACCGTGATCGTGAACTGCTAATGTTGACATACTCGCTAATCTTTTTGAATTAATTGTTTAACGCTAACCTTTTTGATTGTACTTCTTGTTTCTCTGCAGCAAACTTAAGGTCTTTCTTAATCGCGTCAGTAAGATATGGTTTTTGCTGTGCCAGCCATGCCTGGTACTCAGCTTCTGTAACCACACGTACAATTTTCTTCATGTTATAATGGGCCCCGCCACAAATTTTGTTACAAAGTATCTCGTACTCAAACGTTGGTTTATCCAGTTTAATACGCATCTCTGCCGTAGTGATGGTTGGTTTAAATTTAAAGAAGGTTGGTAAGCCCGGTACCGCATTCAGCTGCACACGGAAATGAGGAATGTAAACGCTATGGATAACATCCTGTGCATGTATATTTAGCCTTACCGATTTACGCACCGGCAAATACATGGTATCGGCCTGTAAATCATCATAGCTGTATTTATCTTTAAAGTTGATACCTAATTTGTTTGAACCGCTTACCAGTTTGTAATTGGTGGCGCCTAAACGGGCATCTTTACCGGGGTAGCGTAACTCCCAGGCAAACTGGTGGCCTGTTATATCTACGTTGATAGAAGCCGGCTGGCCTTTGGCATCAACGTTATCTGTAATTTGCTGCCAGGTAAAGAAACCAAATATTACCAGGATAGTTAAAACAATAGCCGGTGCTATGGTCCAAACCTTTTCGATGGTATTATTGTGCGGCAGGAAATGGCCGCGGCGGTTTTTATTGTAACGGTACCTGAACAGGAAGGTGAACAGCAGAATCTGGGTAACCACAAAAACGATCATGGTTAACACGGTGGTTGTCCAGAACATTTCATCCCATTTAACACCATGCTCTGATGCTGCATCGGGCAATATCATGCGGCCTTGAACCGTAAACTCCCAGTAAGCGCCATAAGCACCTGCCACCAGGAATACCAGGCACATAACACCCATAACGTTATCCCAGTTAATAGGCTGCTTACCCTGTATCTGCTGCGTAAGATCAAACACACGCAGGATCTTTCCAAAGATCCCGATAATGAAGCAAACGATCAGAAAAAGCAGGATGTAATAACCGGCAGTTGCTAAACCGTTATCTTTAACTGCATCTGCAGCAGGTGAAGCAGCAGCCCCGGCCGACTCCGTATCCTGGGCAAAAAGCAGACTTGTGCCCAATAGCATAAACACAGCTAAAAGCGAAAGTATTTTTTTAGAATTGAATAATTTTTTGAATCCCATTTTATTGGTTATTTGAATTGCGCTATCCGGTTGCAAATTTAACAATTATTATATGTGATGGTGCAGGCTCTCTTGCAAGAACGGATGTTTTTTAGGCACAAGTGAATTAAACTTAGCCAATGCGTTTAACACCAGGAAGGTAAATAAACCTGCAAACCCTAAAAATATACCTATTTCTTCTACACCAAAACCTCTGTGCTCTTTTACGGTACCCGGCATAACCATCAGGTAATAATCAAGCCAGTGGCCTGCAATTAACAAGATACATGTCCACATCATGCGGTTGGTTACACGTTTGGCATCACGAGACATCAGCAATAATAAAGGCGCTAAAAAGTTCATGACGATGTTAAGCCAAAACCAGAATTTGTACTCCGGCTCCCAACGGATGTAGAAATAAACAGATTCCTCGGGCATGTTGGCATACCAGGTAAGGAAAAACTGTGCAAACCACACATACGTCCAGAAGATAGAGAAACCGAAGATCATTTTACCTATACTGTGCAAATGATCTATATGCAGCCAGGTAAAGTAACCTTTCTTTTGCACGTATATCATTATTAAGGCAATAAGCGCTAAACCGCTCACGTGCATCGCTGCCAAATTATACCAGCCAAACATGGTTGAGAACCAGTGCGCTTCTAAAGACATGATCACACCAAAGGCAAATATCGGAAAGGTAAAACCAAATATTACCAGGAATATACAGGCGTATTTAAAGCTTTTATCATAGTTGCTCATGCCGCCGGTTGTATCTTCGTCTGTAGAGAATTTAACCATTTTAAGGCCAAAGAAACTGTACGAACCCAGCATTAAAACCAATACTGTGTAAAAGAACGGAATATTCAGGAAACCTCTTTTACCGTATATGATGGGGTCGAAGTTTTCGCTGCCCGGTATTACCAGGCCGTGTGTAGCCCAGTGTGCATATAAATAAGGCACAACCTCTTCTTTACCATGCTCGATAACCTTGTGGGTATGTAATAAGCCGGCCGTAATTACCAAAAGTAAAATAACACTTGCAACAGGTAATACTTTGGCAAATGCCTGCGGTATCCTGATGAATGATGCCGACCAGCCTGCCTGTGCTACATACTGGTAAGCGCAAAAGAATACGCCTGCCGTACAAACACCAACAAAAAAGTAAGACATCAGCAACAGGTTACTGTATGCACGCTGTACATGGTCGCCACCGGCTATAAAGCCGAACGCAATTGCAATTACACCAATTACAATAGCAACCAAACTTATTGTTTTGGCATTGCCTGCAAATTCAAATCGTTCGTCTATACTATTATGAGTCTTCATTAAAAATATTTCTTATAAATTTTGTAAATGGTGTACGTACATAACTATCTTCCAGCGTTCCTCCGGTGCAACCTGCGATGCGTATGAGCCCATCGCATTAACACCATAAGTTATGGTATGATATATTTTTCCGTCTGTAAGATCCTTCATCGCGCCACCACGTGATGATTGCCCTTTTGAGTATGATGGCGGCGGCGGGTAACCATGCTGTACCACTAAACCATCGCCCTGGCCTGTTACACCGTGGCAAGGCGAGCAAAAGGTGATAAATAACGCTTTACCTTCTGCCAGGTGCTGTGGGGTTTGCGCTAAAATGCTTTTTACCTCAAGGCTTGCCTTATCATATCCTTCGCGGGTGTTTGGATAATCAAAGCGTTTAAAACCTAAGGGTATAGTACCTGCAGGCGGTACCTGCGCTGTTTTACCATCCTTAAAATTATTGTTAGGTTGGTCATACTCGTAAGCTTTGTGCTCGTACATATTGGGAGCATATTCCCAGCCGGTGCTGCGTTTATCTTTGCACGAAGTAATTACTATCGATGCAGCAATAACGAAAGCCGTTGTACCCAATATTCTAAGTTTATTCATAGCTAACATATTTTCTTTCGTTATGCTTTACTTCTACTGCTCCTGCGTCTTTTAATAAATTTGTTATGTCCTCGTGCGGCACGTTCCCTTTAGCGCTTACGGCTATTACAAAACGGTCATCTGTTGCGCGCAGGTCCATTACACGTGGTGCACGGCCCGGGAAAAGGTGCGTTGCTGCAAAATAGGTAAACGTCATCCCAAAGGCGGTAAACAAAATAGTCCACTCAAAGGTAAACGGTACAAAGTTGGGTATGGCAAAGCTTGGTTTACCACCAATGTTCATTGGCCAATCGTGCACCAGGGTATAATACACAATGCTGAATATTACCGTAGCACCAAGGCAACCAAAGCAAAATGCCGCGTAGCCCAGTCTTGAATCCTTAACGCCCATTTTATCCTCAATACCGTGAATAGGCATCGGGGTATAAATATCATAAATTGGTACGCTCGCTTTTTGTAAGTTATCGATGCCCTTCATCATGTCATCCGGGTCATCAAAACATCCCAATATAAATTTAGTGTTGCTCATTTTTATACTTTTTCGTAATCAGCCATGTCAATACTGTCGTACTTGGTTAAGGACTCTTTGTAATACTGAACCTCAGCAGGCTCCAGGTGTCCTTCGTCTATTAATTTTTTCTTAGCCTGCTCGCTTGATGTTTTCAGCAGCAGTTTTACCTCGGCAATAGCTACCGATGGCAATACCCTGATGAATAACAGGAACATGGTAAAGAACAAGCCTATCGAGCCGATGAAAACGCTTACATCTACCCAGGTAGGATAAAACATTGCCCAGCTCGAAGGGATATAATCGCGGTGCAGCGAGGTTACGATAATTACGAAACGCTCAAACCACATACCTATATTCACGATGATTGACAAGAACCACGAGAATTTAATGCTTGTACGCAATTTTTTAGACCAGAACAGCTGAGGTGAAATTACGTTACAGCTCATCATGCTCCAGTAAGCCCACCAGTAAGGGCCTGTTGCACGGTTGATAAAGGCGTATTGCTCATACTCAACCTGCGAATACCATGCGATAAAGAACTCGGTGATGTAAGCCACACCTACAATTGAACCTGTAAGCATAATGATCTTATTCATCGATTCGATATGGAACATGGTGATATAATTCTCCAAGCCTAACACCTTACGGGTTACCAGCAATAGTGTTTGCACCATGGCAAAACCAGAGAAGATAGCACCCGCAACAAAGTATGGCGGGAAAATGGTAGTGTGCCATCCCGGCTCTAACGAGGTAGCAAAGTCAAACGATACGATGGTGTGTACCGATAGTACCAGCGGTGTAGAAATACCTGCCAGTATCAGTGATACGGTCTCGAAACGCTGCCAGGTTTTTAATGACCCATTCCAGCCGAAAGACAGGATAGAGTAGATACGGCGGCGTAAACCTGTTGCACGGTCACGAATGGTAGCGATATCAGGCAGTAAACCGGTGTACCAGAACAATAAGGAAACCGAGAAGTAAGTAGAGATCGCAAACACGTCCATCATCAGTGCCGAGTTCCAGTTTACCCAAAGTGAGCCGTACTGGTTTGGCAGCGGTAAAGTAAAGTAGGCTAACCACGGGCGGCCCATGTGCGCTACAATGTAAGTAGCGGCGCAAATTACGGCGAAGATGGTCATCGCCTCTGCCGAGCGGTTGATGGAGTTACGCCAGTTTTGACGGAAGATCAATAGCACCGCCGAGATCAGCGTTCCGGCGTGACCAATACCTACCCACCATACGAAACCTGTGATATCCCAGGCCCATCCTACAGTTTTGTTAAGTCCCCAGGCGCCTAAGCCAAACCAAAAGGTATAGCTGATAGATACTACCCAAAGCAATGCACCTAATGATGATACGATAAATCCTATCCACCAGGCTTTGTTGGGTTTATTTTCTACAGGTAATAATATATCGTTAGTGATTTGGGCATAGGTGATGTCCTTGCCCGTCATTAACGGTTCCCTGATTATCGATTCATGTTGATGAGCCATATGTTGTTATATATCTCGATGTAAAATTTAAGCCAATGATTCAGTTCCGGTGTTCCTAACTTTTACCTGGTAACCAATACCCGGTTTTACGTTAAGTTCTTCAAGCACATAATATGTACGCTCGCTTTGCAAAGCTTTGTAAACTTCAGAGTTTTTGTCGTTGCGGTTACCAAACACAATAGCGTTTGCCGAGCAGGTTTGCTGGCAGGCAACTTTAATCTCGCCATCCCTAAGCGGGCGTTTTTCCATCTTAGCCTGTAATTTACCTGCCTGGATACGCTGTACGCACATCGAGCATTTTTCCATAACCCCACGGAAACGGGTAGTTACATCAGGGTTAAGTACTAATTGGGTATGCTCGTTGTTCAGATAGTTATCAAAACGAGAGTCGTTCCAGTAGTTGAACCAGTTAAAACGGCGTACTTTGTATGGGCAGTTGTTTGCACAGTAACGTGTACCTACGCAACGGTTATAAGCCATTTGGTTTAAACCTTCGCTTGAGTGTACGGTAGCAAGTACCGGGCAAACCGTTTCGCAAGGTGCGTGGTCGCAGTGCTGGCAAAGCATGGGTTGGTGCACAACAGTTACGTTGCTAAAATCATCCAGTTTTGCAATTTCCTTCTCCTGGGTAACCATGCCAGATCTTCCGTCAACCTTTGCTTCGCCATTCTGGCTAAAGCTGTAATAACGGTCAATACGGATCCAGTGCATCTCGCGGCGGCGGCCAACTTCATCTTTACCAACAACCGGTATGTTATTTTCTGCACTACATGCCACAACGCAAGCGCCGCAACCTGTACAGGCATTTAAATCGATAGCCATAACCCAGTCATAAACCGGGCGTGCGTGGATGTGATCTTCATTCGTGTTCTCCCAAAGGTCAAACATCTTCTCTTCTTCGCCTTCTTTGCCGCTGCCTGCTGCTGCATCCTTTTTATATTCGGTAAAGGTTGCTTCGCGGATAACGTTACGGCCCTCAAAAGAGTGGTGCGTTTGTGTTTGCGAAAGCGGGAAGATATCGCCGGTGGCCGTTACCGTTGCTGCTGCTGCAGTTTGGAACGTACCGTTACGGAAGCTTAAGAAAGGATAAGCGTTTTTACCAACGTTGTTACCAACCAAACCTGCTGCCGTGCGGCCGTAACCTACAGCTACAGATACCGTACCGGGCGCCTGGCCGGGTTGGGATAATACAGGTAATTCTACCGTGTAACCGTTTGCTTCAATTTTAACAACCTCAAATTCCTCAAGGCCCATTTTTTTGATGTCAGACGGAGACATGGCCGCAAAATTGTCCCAGGTAACTTTAGATACCGGGTCTGGCAGCTCTTGTAACCATGGGTTGTTTGCCTTTTTACCATCGCGCATAGCGGTGTTTTGGTAAACCTGCAGCTCTACTTTATTGCCTTCGGCCAGTTTAGTGCTTTGGCTTAATACGGTTTGTGCAACCGCATTTAAATCATAATTAAAGCTATAGCTACCTGCCGCAACGGGGGCGGTAAGCACAAAACCTGTTTGCAGCAAGATTTCCCAACCTGCCTGGCCAGAAAGGCCGCCTTTGGCTAACAGGCTGTTATTCCAGTTGTTTCTAACGTAAGTATAGTAATCTTTAACAGGGTTATCGCTCCATACCAATAAGCTTTGCTCGGCCTGGCGGGTATTATTAACCGGGTTAATGGTTGGCTGCATAATGGTGTAATAACCCTCTACAGAGCTATCATCACCCCACGACTCTAAGTAGTGGTGGTTGGGTGCAACTACATTACAAAGCGCGGTGGTTTCGTCTGCATGGTCTGATAACGATACTTTTAAACGGACGTTCTTTAAAGCATCTTTTACGGCTGCTGCTGCATGATAATCATAAACAGGGTTGGCATCCAGAAAAATTGCTGCACCTACCTGGCCGTTTTTGGCCTGGGCAATAAATTCAACAATCGCACCGTCGTTACCTGCATACTGGCGAGACGGGTTATCCAGATCAATTGTGTTACCGTAACTGCCCAGCAAAGAGTTGATGGCGTTAACCAATACCTGTGTAGCAACATCGTTAGAACCGCAAACCACCAGGGCTTTGCCTTTGGCTGCTTTAAGTTCTGCCGCTACCAGCATAATTGCTTTATCGGCGTTGGCTGTGGTTAGTTTTTTTGATCCCGGTAAGGTAGTGCCGGATACGGCATTGTAAAGGTTAACCAGCGCCAAACCTTCCTCGGATGGTTTGATGGCGATACGCACATCGGCGTTGGTACCGGTAAGGCTCATACCGCTCTCGAACTGGATGTGACGCGACATCTTTTTCTCTTCGAGCGATTTGTTGTTCCTGTTGGATACATACTGGCGGGTAAATTCTTCGCCAGAGATCCAGGTTCCCAGGAAATCGGCAGCGAAACTTACAATTACATCAGCTTTATCAAAGTTATAATGTGGTAAAACGGCTTTACCAAAGCTGTTTTGATTGGCTTTGATGATACCGGTATAAGATACTGCATCATATTGTACATGTTTTGCAGCAGGGTATTTTACAATAAAATCAGCAATTACAGCCAGTGAAGACGGGCTATGAATGGTTGATGTAACGATACTGATGGTTTTACCGCTTGCGGCAATGGCAGCCAGCTCGTTCTTTACAAAAGCATCAATTGCCGCCCAGCTGCTGTCGCTGTTGTTCATTTGCGGGTCTTTAATGCGGCTGGTATCATACAATTCAAGTACCGATGCCTGGGCCTGCGCACTTAAACCACCTTTTGATAAAAGATCGTTAGGGTTACCTTCAACCTTAATTGGGCGGCCCTCGCGGGTTTTAACCAATATAGCGCTGCCATCATAAGTTGATGAATAGTAGTTAGCTATACCCGGGGTAACTTCCTCCGGCTTGATCAGGTAAGGGATTGATTTGTGTACAGGCACTTTTTGGCAAGCTGCCAAAGTAACCGCACCCACACCAAAACCCAGTGCCTTTAAAAAGTCGCGGCGGGGAGTTTTGCCCATCAGGCCACCTCCGCTTAAAACCTCCTCGATAGGAATTGGCTCGGCAAATTCGTGTTTATTCTTCTCAACAAATTCTGGCGTTTTGTTCAGTTCTTCTAAACCTTTCCAGTATTTTTTATTGCTATCCATTTATAGTTATATAAACTGTAATGTACTGTTCTTTAATTTATTAATAGTGGCACTTGGCGCACTCAATACCACCTAATACTGCTGCGGTAACCTTTTCGCCTTTTTTGATCTTATCATGAGCGGCAAGTATGCTATCATAGTAAGCGTTACCTTTTCCGTTAACCTCGGTGCGTTTGTGGCACTGGATACACCATTTCATGGTAAGCGGAGAGTATTGGTAAACTTCCTTCATCTCCTGGATCTGACCGTGGCAGGTTTGGCATTTGATGGCACCAACCTTTACGTGCTGCGAGTGGTTAAAGTAAGCCAGATCGGGCAGGTTGTGAATACGCACCCACTGAATTGGTTTGGCTTTAGTACTATCGTATTTAGCGGTGTTAGGGTCATAACCCAGCGCATCATAAATTTTGTGGATCTCCGGTGATTCTGTTTTAACAGATTTGTGGCAGTTCATACAAATATTTAATGATGGTATGCCGGCGTTTTTACCTTTAAAGGCACTGGTATGGCAGTACTGGCACTCTATTTTCATGGCGCCTGCGTGCAACTGGTGCGAATATTTAATTGGCTGTACCGGTTGGTAGCCCTGGTGTACGTTGGTATTCCACATCGTGATCCAGCTAAAGCTGCCCAAGCCAACTACACCGCAAAGCACGATAAAGAAAACAAGCTTTTTGTTTTTAAGCAGCTTTTTAGCTACAGCCAAACGGTCGGTTTTTGCTTTTTCTTCAGTCTCTTCTTCTTCGGGCAGTAAGCCTTGTTTGTTTAACAGCAAACGCTCCAGCGTGGCAATTACCTTGTTCAATACCAGGATAACTACAAAAGCAATCACAATAACGCCCAACAAACCCCAGATAACCAGGCTGCTTGGCCCCTTATCTTCGGCTGCAGCACTACCGCCTGCAGGTGCTTTGGCTTTATCGGCCTGCATTTTTTTCCACTCGGTACGCACGTAGGTAATCACATTACCTACATCAGCATCGCTCAACTCGGCAAACACTGTCATCCCCGCCTGGTTATACTCGTTATAAATTTTAACGGCCTTTGGGTTTTTGGCAGCAATTAATGCCTGGTTGTTTTGGATCCACTTGGTTAAATAGGCATCGTCCGTCTCTTCTGTAAGCTGCGGGCCTAAGGCCGGGCCGGTCATACGCGTATCTATTTTGTGGCACGCGGTACATTTGGCCTTAAATATAGCCTCACCTTTTGCTGCATCTGCCTGCGCATGGGCTGTTAACCCAACCACAACCAAACCGGCAATTAGTAAAACCGACCTTGAAAACTGTTTAAAAATCAATGAGATATTTCTCATAAAAGGTATTTATGCTAAATAATTTTTATATTAAAGTGATAAACTGACGTAGAGCTGTATGATTTAGCCACTTTTTCAGGCACAAAAGTATAACTTATTACACTATCGCTGACAATATAATGACACCAATATCTAATTTATAATCGTTCTAAATTATTGTAAAAAGCCCTTTAAACGTTGCTAAAGGGCTTTTTGTCATTTTTTGCGGGCAACCGTTAAATTGCAAACCGTTAAATACTTTTATTTATTTAATTATTGTTTTAATATCCAGGCAAATATCAGGGGCACAACTATCGTTGCATCACTCTCTACAATAAACTTGGGGGTATTTACATCCAGCTTGCCCCAGGTGATCTTTTCATTAGGCACCGCGCCCGAGTAAGAGCCATAAGAAGTAGTAGAATCGCTCACCTGGCAAAAATAACTCCAGAAAGGGATATCCTGCATTTCCATATCCTGGTAAAGCATCGGTACCACACATATCGGGAAATCGCCTGCTATACCGCCGCCTATCTGAAAAAAGCCCATGCCTTTACCGCCCGAGTTTTTTGGATACCAGTCTGCTAGCCATGCCATATATTCTATCCCGCTTTTCATGGTAACGGCTTTGATCTCGCCCTTGATAACGTATGATGCAAAGATGTTACCCATGGTAGAATCTTCCCATCCGGGTACCACAATCGGCAGGTTTCTCTCTGCAGCTGCCAGCATCCACGAGTTTTTAGGGTCAATTTCATAATACTGCTCCAGCTCGCCGCTCAACAATATTTTATACATAAATTCATGCGGAAAATAACGCTCGCCTGCAGTGTCGGCATCTTTCCAGATCTTGTAAATATGTTTCTGTAACCGGCGGAAGGCCTCTTCTTCGGGGATACAGGTATCAGTAACACGGTTGTAATGGTTCTCTAACAGGTCCCATTCGTCCTGCGGGCTCAGGTCGCGGTAGTTAGGCACGCGTTTATAGTGCGAGTGCGCTACCAGGTTCATGATATCCTCTTCCAGGTTGGCGCCTGTGCATGATATGATATCTATCTTTCCCTCTCGGATCATCTCGGCAAGCGAAATACCCAATTCTGCCGTGCTCATGGCGCCGGCAAGGGTTACCATCATTTTGCCGCCTTCGGTTAAATGCGTTTCGTAACCTTTAGCTGCATCCATTAATGCCGCTGCATTAAAATGCAGGTAATTTTTCTCGATGAACTGAGATATAGGGCCTCTTGCTGTACTCATAATTATTTGCTCTTATTATTCTGCAAAAGTAGGTATTTTGCGCACATCCGAATTTTAAAATACAAATTCGATAAAACAAGTGCTTTAAAATTACCTTTATGGCACTACAACGCATGAAAAAACTCATCAATATTATATTACTTTTTCTACTTGTACAGCCCGTTTTTGCGCAGGTAAAGATCCTGCCGAAATTTATCCGACGCATGTATTTTGAGAAAGATACCAGCAAAAGGGGCAGTTTTGTGCTGCTGCCGGTCATCAGTTCGGCACCCGAAACCGGGCTGGAAGGGGGCGGTTCGGCGTTGTATTCTTTTTATACCGATACCTTAAGCAAAAACACGCGCGTATCTAACATATTTGCTTATGCTACCCTGACCACCAAAGGCCAAAGCCGCCTGAATTTAAGCAGCAGCTATTGGGCGCCCAATAATAATTATCACTTTACAGGTGCCATAGGATACATTAATTTTCCGTTTGATTTTTACGGTATCGGTAATAATACAGCAAAAGCAGATGCCGACCGCCTGGGCCAAAAACGCTTACGTGTTACCTTTAGCGGCGAAAAAAAAATAGGCCGTAACATTTATGTGGGATTGGTGGCCGGCGGGTATGATTACCGTTTCCACGACCGGGAAACCGGCGGTATTTTTACAACCGACCCAACAATTGAGGGCAAACAAGGCGGCACTATTTTGTATTACGGGCCCAGCCTTATATTTGACAGCCGCAACAACAACACTTACACCACCAGCGGCGGTACACTAACCAGTTATTTAAACATTATGAATGGCGCTGGCAGTAACAGCGGCTACAGCGGCGGCTTTTTAAACGTAGAGATCACCCATTTTTTTGCCTTAAGCAGAAAGTTTGTATTAGCGTTTGACGTACAAAGCCAGAACATGACGGGTAGCCAATCGCCATTTTATTTACTGCCTGCACTGGGTAGCGATGAAATGATGCGCGGCTACTACAACGGCCGTTTCCGCGACCGCAACCTGCTTGCCGGCCAAACCGAATTACGTTACCGCGCAACCGAGCGCCTGGGCATTGTGGGCTTTATTGGCGCCGGCGAAGTGTTCCATAAAGATTTTGACATTAACCAGCTAAAGCCAAATTACGGCGGCGGCCTGCGTTACTTTTTTGATGTACAAAAAGGCCTCAGCATCCGCATAGATTACGGCGTTGGCGAAAAACGCTCCGGCGAAAGCAAGCAAAGCGGTGTATATGTGGGGTTAGGAGAAGCGTTTTAGTAGATTATGTTATTGTTATAGCTATTTTTAAACACCATAAGTATCTTAAAATGAAAACTACAGTATTGATATCCCGCGTGCTGCTTGGCTTTCTATATCTTGTATTCGGGCTCGACTATTTTTTGCATTTTATTCCCTACCAGCCACCTTTACACAGCGGCGCTGCCGGCGAATTTAAAGCGGGCCTGATGGCAACAGGCTATTTTTACCCCATGCAAAAAACCATACAAATACTTGGCGGCCTTTCGTTACTGATCAACCGCTACGCACCATTTTCGGCAGTGGTGTTATTTCCTATCAGTTTAAACGTATTTTTATTCCACACCATTTTAGTACCATCCGGTTGGTTGATGGGTGTTTTTTTGTTGGTGCCCAACCTGCTTTTGGGTTACGGCTACCGCAAATATTATGCGCCTATGTTTACAGTAAAACCTTTATTGTAAATGAATTGAAGCAGGAAATCAGTGTTTATATAGGATAGGGAAGCGTTTTGAAAAATATGCAGATATTAATAATGCATCATCTGCACATCTATAATCTGCACATCCGCACATCTATCTACACCTTTATCTTAAAATTCTCCTTCGCCTGGCCGGGTTTAAAAAACACCAGGCCTATCCAGTATAAGTCTACCGTGGCGGTTACCTGCGGATGGGCTTTAATTTGCGCCCAGGCTTGTTTCATGCCTTCGCTCCAGTAAATATCATCAAATATCAGCATAGTATCTTCGTGCACTTTGGGCAGGCACCATTCAAAATATTTTAGGGTGGCGTCGCGCTGGTGGTTGCCATCTATATAAACAAAATCAAGCTTATCCAAGCCATCTATAACCCCCGGCAGGTTATCATCAAAATTACCGGTGATGATATGGATATCCCTTACCCCCGCCCTATCAAAAACATCTTTGGCTACACCGGCAGTTTGCGGGCAACCCTCTAAAGTGTACACTTTTGCATTGGGCGCGGCAGCCTGCAGGTAAAGCGTGGTAACCCCCAGGCAGGTACCCAGTTCTACAATGTTTGATGGTTTTACAAACGCCGTAAGCCTGTAAAGCAGCTTGGCCAGTTTAGGCGGTTTAAGCGCATTAATGGTAATATCGCTGATCTTCTTCTGTTTGTTATTGTTAACGTGCGACCCGGCGCCCAGGTCGGTAACGGTGATGTAGCGGTCATCAATAAGCAGGTGGTCGCGCTCATGCTCTATTTTGTCGTAAACGGCTTTGTGCTTTCTATCGTAGATCACCTCATCTACTAAACGGTAAATAAACGGAGAGTGTAAACCATGACGATTTTTTGACTTGAGCCTGTGAAACAGAAAATCCTTTGCGAACGTTAGATTGAACATTGGTGTAAAAATATATAAACTTTAGTATTTTAGCATATTGGCATATGATAAATCCTACAGAAGTAAATTTTTTAATCCGGCTGCTTGATGACCCGGATGCAGAGGTGTACGAACATGTGCACAAAAAGTTGCTTTCTTTTGGTAATGAAGCTATAGAATACCTGGAAAGCGCCTTTGAGCAGGCGTTTGACCCCATTCAGCAGGAGCGCATTGCCAACCTGGTTCACGAGATCCAGTTCGGTATCGTAAAAAACGATCTGAAGCTATGGTACCAGGGTGGCGCCTTTGATCTGCTGCAGGGAATCCTGATCATCAACCGGTACCAATACCCCGACCTGGACGAGCAAAGGGTTGTAAATCAGATAGAAGCGATCAAGCGCGACATCTGGATCCAGATGATGAACGAGGCCAGCCCGGTAGAACAGGTAAAGCTGATGAACCACGTATTTTACAGCATCCACGGCTTTAGCGGCAACACCACCAACCACCGCGACCCCCAAAACAGCTATATAAGCCAGGTGCTGGAGAGCAAAAAGGGCAACCAGATCTCGCTGGCCATCATTTACTCCATTATTGCGCAAAAGCTGGATATTCCCGTTTATGGCGTAAACCTGCCCCAGCACTTTATACTGGCTTACCTGGATGAAAGCCGCGAAACTGAATTTGAGGGAGGTATCTTATTCTATATCAATGCGTTCAATAAAGGCTTCATTTTTGGGCGCAGGGATGTGGATATGTTTTTAAAACAGCTAAACCTGCAGTTCGACAAGCAGTTTTACGAACCCTGCGCTAACGCTGACATCATTAAACGGGTACTGCGAAACCTCATCAGCGCATACGAGCATTTAGGATCATCTGATAAAGTAGATGAGTTGAACGAATTGCTGGCGATATTGGGCAAGTGAAAACCGCAGCTTTTATTGGGCAAAACAGGGATTTTTAACGCCCTTAAAACACTTTTTTTCGCCCCAAAAACACCCCCGATCCACTCCTTAAAACAGGGTGGTAATTACAAAGGCTTGTACCTGTTTTTTATCTGCAAGGCCGGGCAAGGTACTGACAAAATACGGCCACCATTTTATCAGATCCGCACCAAAAAAATTAATGTATTCTATTTACTCAGCCACCCGTTATCGCCCATCCAGATCTTTGCCCACTCAAACCACAGGCCTTTACTTTTAGGGTTTACCAAACCAAAGCCATGGCCCCCGGCCGGGTACAAATGCATCTCGGTTTTTACCTTATTTTTGAGCAAGGCATCATATAGCATCAAAGCATTCTCTACCGGTACCACATCATCATCCTCGGCATGCACGATGAAGGTTGGCGGGGTATTGGCCGTAACCTGCTTTTCGTTAGAGTACAGGTCGACCAGATCCTGCGCGGGCGTTTTGCCGATCAGGTTTTCGCGCGATCCGGCATGCGTTTTTTCGCCAAAAGTGATGACCGGGTAGATCAGCATCATAAAATCGGGGCGGACGCTGACATTCGCTTTATTCTCAATAACCACTTTATCAAAATGGGTGCCTTCGGTTGAAGCCAGGTGCCCCCCTGCCGAAAAACCCATAATACCTACTTTGCCGGGGTTAACGCCCCATTGCGCTGCATTCTCCCGCACCATTTGGATAGCGCGTTGCGCATCCTGCAGCGGACCGATGGTTTTATCTACCATAATGCTATCGCTTGGCAGGCGGTACTTCAGCACAAAGGCAGCCACACCAATTTTGTTGAATTCTTTGGCTACATCTATCCCCTCGTGGCCGGATGCCAGGCCGGCATAGCCGCCACCGGGGCAAATAACTACTGCCGTACCGTTTGCCGCTCCTTTAGCCGGGAAATAGGAGGTTAACGTGGGATCGGTAACCTTAAAGATCCAAAACTTATCATTCTTTTCGGCGTAGCCTGCAGGTGCGGGTTTTGAATTGGGCACACCTTTAGGATATAATGGCAACGGTTTTGGTTCCTGACTAAAAGCCGTGGTAGTGATGGCAGATAATATAAAAGCGGTAAAAAAGTGTTTTGTCATGATGGCGTGTAATTGGTAACGGCAAGTTACAATTTACACCAATAAAAAACGACGCTGTGTGGTGCAGCATCGTTTTTTTATTGGTTAGACCAAAGCAAGGGACCGAGCGATTCCTTCCCTTGGTAAGGTGCAGAAAGGGGCTAATGAAGTGGTTAAACTAATTTTCTAAACCCCTCCCTGCCACTGCACAACCAACCGCACCCCTCCCGTGGGGAGGGAATGTTTTATTATTTTTTAACTTTTTGGCCCGCCAAATTCCATCAGGTACGATTTCAGGAACTCATTCAGGTCGCCGTCTAAAACGGCGGCGGCATTGGATGTTTCATGATCTGTGCGTAAATCTTTCACCAGCTTGTATGGGTGTAAAACATAGTTACGGATCTGCGACCCCCACTCTATCTTTTTCTTGTTGCCCTCTACCGCGCTGGATGCCTCGGCACGTTTGCGCATTTCGTTTTCATACAACTGCGATTTTAGCAAGCGGATAGCATTCTCCTTGTTTTGCAACTGCGAGCGCGATTCCTGATTTTTGATGATAATGCCCGATGGTTTGTGGTATAAACGCACAGCAGTTTCTACCTTGTTTACGTTTTGCCCGCCTGCACCACCCGCGCGGAAGGTTTCAAACTCAATATCGGCATCTTTTACCTCAATCTCAATGGTATCATCAACAAGGGGATAAACATAAACCGATGCAAACGAGGTATGGCGCTTGGCATTAGCATCAAATGGCGATACACGCACCAACCGGTGCACACCATTTTCGCCCTTTAAATAGCCGTAGGCAAAATCGCCCTCTAACTGCAGGGTAACGGTTTTTACACCGGCCACATCGCCGGGCTGGTAATCCTGCTCGGTAACTTTGTAGCCGTTCTTCTCGCCCCACATAATGTACATGCGCATCAGCATACCTGCCCAGTCGCAGCTTTCGGTACCGCCGGCGCCGGCGGTAATTTGCAGCACGGCGTTAAACTGGTCTTCTTCGGCACTCAGCATGTTTTTAAATTCCAGCTCTTCTACCGCGGCAACGGCCTGCTCATACTGCTCGTTCATTTCGGCCTCGGTGGCATCGCCACTCTGGTAAAATTCAAACAATACGCTGGTGTCATCAACTACCGATACTACTTTTTGAAAAGCGTCGGTCCATATTTTTTTGGTTTTGATGGATGCCAGAACTTTCTCGGCATCTTTAGGATGATCCCAAAAGTTTGGGCCTAAGGTAATATCCTGTTCCTTGTGCATGGCATCGAGTTTGGTATCGATGTCAAAGATGCCTCCTCAGGGAAGTTGTTCTATCCCTTAAATCCTGCATGTTTTCTTTTGTCATGGCGGCAAATATATAAAATTGCAGTAAGGGTGAATGGTAAGTAGTTATAACTTTTAACTAATTACCATTCCCTAATAACCAATCACTAAAACTAAGCTATCCGCATCTGGGTAAGCAGCAAGCCCATATCGGTTACATTACCGCTAATTTTTGACAGGATGGCACTCAGTGCAAACTCCTTATTCTGCTCGCCTTTAGATTGCTCCATTATCTGGTGCATTACCGGCGGTATCAATCCGTCGGCAATTTTCATGGCCTCGGCAGTGCTTATATTGTAAAAGTTGTTAAGCTTGTTGGCAAATTTATTTACCGCGCTATTGATCAGCGGGTTTTCATAAATGGCCGAAAACTGAAAGTATTTCACCAGATCTTTTAACTTACCGCTTTCCATCTGGCTTTTTAAAACCTCGATGATCGAGCTGGAAGCATCATTCATCACTGCCTCATGATATTTTTGAGGAACTACCGGGTTGTTAATAACCGCTGCTTCAGCGTTATTTTTTACGAGCAAAAAAAGTTTTTCGAACATGGTAAATGCAATTAAAAAAACAATTAAGAAAATGATGAAAAATAATTGGTTTTGTTACCAACCCCACAAATATATCAAATATTTATTTTCACTTTAAAAAAATTATCAAACATTTGTTATTGAAATGACAATCTAATTAGTGTAAAACAAACACTATGTATGGCCTGTTGATTAGTGTAAAAATAACACCAAACTGTCCTTTTTTGATTTTTACTATCGGGCTCAGTTTTAACTTGTTACTTTTACAAAAAACATCACAACTATGCTGCCAAATACCGATTTTACCTCCACCCAGTCGTTTAAATACCTAACCGACCATTACATTGATATGGTTGCCAAAAGCCTGAAAGAATTATTTGAAACTGATAGTCAGCGTTTTGAAAAATTCTCGCTTCAGTTTGAAGACATCCTGCTGGATTATTCTAAAAACCGGGTAGATGATGAAACCATTGCCTTATTAGTACAGTTGGCCCGCGAGTGTGGTGTAAACAAGGCAATTGAAGCCATGTTTACGGGCGAAAAGATCAACGTTACCGAAGGCCGCCCGGTGCTGCATGTTGCCTTGCGCAACCGCAGCAATACCCCGGTAATGGTTGATGGTAAAGATGTAATGCCCGATGTGAACCGGGTGCTGAACCAGATGAAGGATTTTAGCGAAGCTATCATCAGCGGGGGCTGGAAAGGCTATACCGGCAAAGCCATTACCGATGTGGTAAATATCGGCATCGGCGGGTCAGATCTTGGGCCGGTAATGGTTACCGAAGCTTTAAAAGCCTACAAAAACCACCTTAACCTGCACTTTGTATCTAACGTGGATGGAACCCATATTGTAGAGACCCTAAAAGAGGTTAACCCGGAAACCACCCTGTTCCTCATCGCATCTAAAACCTTCACCACGCAAGAAACCATGGGTAATGCCCACAGCGCGCGCGACTGGTTCATTAAAAATGGTGGTAAGGACGAGGATGTGGCCAAACACTTTGCAGCCCTGTCTACCAATACCGAGGGGGTGGCAAAATTCGGCATCGATACCAAAAACATGTTTGAGTTTTGGGATTGGGTTGGCGGCCGCTATTCGTTATGGAGCGCCATAGGCCTGTCTATTTCCTTAAGCATTGGCTTTGATAACTTTGTGGAGCTGCTGGAAGGCGCCCATGCCATGGACAATCACTTTAAAGATACCCCGCTTGAGCAAAACCTGCCCGCTATTTTAGCGCTGGTAGGCATCTGGCATAATAACTTTTTTGAGGCAGAAACCCAGGCTATATTGCCTTACGACCAATACATGCACCGCTTCGCAGCCTACTTTCAGCAGGGGGATATGGAAAGCAACGGTAAACATGTAGACCGCAACGGCAAGCATGTAGATTACCAAACCGGCCCGGTTATTTGGGGCGAACCAGGCACCAACGGCCAGCATGCTTTTTACCAATTGATACACCAGGGCACTAAACTGATCCCTTGTGATTTTATAGCACCGGCACAATCGCATAACCCGCTGGGCGAGCATCACAACATGCTTTTATCCAACTTCTTCGCCCAAACCGAGGCCCTGATGAACGGCAAAACCGAAGAGGTGGTAATTGATGAACTGAAAAAAGCCGGTAAAAGCGACGAAGAGATAAGCAAAATAGCACCATTTAAGGTGTTTGAAGGCAACCGCCCTACCAACTCTATACTGGTTAAAAAAATAACCCCGCATACTTTGGGCGCCCTGATCGCGATGTACGAGCACAAGATATTTGTACAAGGCATCATCTGGAACATCTACAGCTTTGACCAATGGGGTGTGGAACTGGGCAAACAACTTGCCGGTAAGATCCTGCCCGAATTAAAAGGCAACGAAGAAATAAGCAGCCACGATTCGTCAACCAACGGTTTGATCAATCAATACAAAGCCTGGCGGTAAACCGTAGCCGGGTTTTGTAAAAGCCCGTATAACAAAAAAGCATTTGCCACGCGCCGGCAAATGCTTTTTTTATATCCATGTACCGCCCCTAATTAAGCCTCAGACATCCTGTTCGGCGGCTAACTGTACGGCGCCTTTTTTAGCCGTGTTTACCGGCTGCGGCACTTTTACATAATAACCGGTGCCATCATACACACGCTTACGCGGATGCTGCTTACAGGCATCGCTGCAGCAGCCTTCCATCGCGGTACCGCATTCATCACATTGGGTAAAATGCTCGTTGCATTCCGGGTTGGCGCAATTGATCATCTTAGGCGTAGTTTTACCGCAGTTGCGGCAGGTAGATATTACTACCGGGTTAACGCTGTTCACATCAACCGAAAGGCGGTTATCAAACACATAGCATTTGCCTTCAAAATCTTCGCCGCCGGTTTCTTTACCGTATTTAATAATGCCGCCATGCAGCTGGTAAACATCGCTAAAACCCTCGTGCAGCAACAGGGCCGATGCTTTTTCGCATTTAATACCGCCGGTGCAGTAGGTTAATATCTTTTTATCCTTGTACTTGGCCAGTTCGTTGATCATCGCCGGGAAATCCCTAAAGTTCTCGATATCCAGCGTAACAGCGTTTTTAAACTTGCCTAATGAATGCTCGTAGTTAGAGCGTACATCCAATACCACCACATCATCGCGGTCTTTCATGGCTAAAAACTCTTTTGGCTCCAGGTGCTTCCCGGTTTGTTTTTGGGGATCGATCATCTGGGGATCGCGCAGGCCGGAGTGCACGATCTCTGATTTATAGCGGCAATGCATTTTTACGAACGAAGGTTCATCCACCTCATCCACCTTAAAATCAATACCCGCAAAACGCTCGTCGGCGTGCAGGGTATCCATATAGGTTTTACAGGATGCTGCCGAACCCGACACCGTACCGTTAAGGCCTTCATCGGCCACAATGATACGCCCGGTTAACCCCAGCGATTTACAGAATTTTAAATGATCGGCCGCAAATTGTTCGCCATCGGCTATTGTTGAATAACAATAGTATAGTAGTGTATTGTATATTGCCATAATGCCATTGATACCGCTGCAAACGGTGTTAAATGAGGTGCAAAGATAATAAATTGGAGTGAATAGTTAATTAGAGGGTTAGAGATTAGTTGTTTGCGATGATAAAATGCATCTTAACTAATCTCTAAACTCCAATCTCTTATCTCTCTACCTGATCCCGTAAAAGATGCGGAACCCCTGGATATATTTTTTACTGCCGGCGTAGGATATACCGTAATCTACACGGAAGATAAGGCGCTGTACGCCTACATAAAACTCCTTATAATTAGGGTTGCCCCTGGTGGTTAAATAATTGGCGCCAATTACTTCTTCCAGCTTAAGCTTGCGGATGAATGGCACCTTGTTTAAGATAGACCCGGCAAAGTTGTGCTGGTAATGCGCCTCGAAAAAAGCGCCGTTGGTGCTGTAGGTATAAAACGGCAAAAAATGGAAGCTACCGATGTACGTAGGATCGAACGTTACGCCCTGGTTACCTAAATAATGGTAATAATCCATATAATACAGCTTATTGTTCCGGAAGAAGTCGCCGCCGGTTAATTTAAAGGATGAAAAACCGGAGAGCCCGATGCTCATGTTTGATTGCGAGATATCTACCGATGCAAAATCATAATCTACATCTGACCCGAAAGCGCTTTTGATGCCCTTGCGGTAGTTAACGGTTAAGGTTGGATATTTTGACGGCAGGTTAAATTTACCTGTTGGCCGGGTAATATACTGCTGATCGAACGTAAAGGCTACCGAAGTATTAAATGTTAACGCCTGGTGCTGCGGAAACAGGAAAGAGCGATCATCTGCGGGGGCATTTGCCGGGGCCAGCGGGTTGTTAGAGGTGTAGTTTCTGTTCTTTGAATCGAACAAATGGCCAAATGCATTATTGTACATCTGGGTTCGGCTGGAGTAGCTTAACCCCGCCATCCATAAAATACCGTTAGATAACTCGCGCTGATACCCAAAGCCGCCAAACTGCGAGCGGTAGTACTTTACATAGTTATTCTCGTACAGCAGGGTACTCAGCGTGTTAAAATATAACGACCGGGTGCCCACATTATTCAGATCGAGCACATCGCTGCCAAAATTCACATAAAATTTACTGTTACGAAACGGGTTATTAAAATACTCGGCAAGCACATTGGCGCTAAACAGTTTATTGGCAAAGCCATACCGTACAGCAGGCGTAATAGCGTAAGAATGCAGATCATCTATCTTATGGCTGTACTTTACCTTGGCATTTATCCCAAAACCCTCAACCGTGTTATAGTAAAACGTTTGCAGGAACGGGAAAATATAAAGCGAATCTGTTTCGGCACGGTTGCTGGCGCTGTACCCAAATATGGTATAGGTAAAGTAGTTAATGTTGTTTTTAGTATGCTGGATAGAATCTAAATAGGCATCTGTTTTTTTGTAGGCCGCAATACTGTCTTTTTTTTGATAGTCGCGGGCTTCCGGGCGGGTTAAGGGCAGCGGGCGGTTGGTATTCCAGTAGTTTGCGGTTTTAATGTTGGCTGCCGTATCTATCCTTAGTATCTCGCCGTTAAAAAACCCTTTCGGGAAGCTTGGGTTAAGCTTGTAATTATTATAGATCCCCTCGTAATAGCCGCCAAACTTAAAGCCCAGCACCGATCCTTTAAAGTTAAGCTGCACGGCAGCGGGCATCCAAACACTATCTGTTATGGGGATGTATTGCTGGCTTATCTTCAGGGTATCAACCAGGTTAAGGCTGCTGCGCTTGTTGGTCAGCATCAGGTCGGCGCTGTAAATGCGCCAGTCGCCCTCCACTATATACATGTTGCCCACAAAATACTGCCCGTTCTCGCGTTTGGGTATCACCTCAATCTTATCAACCGTGCGGCCGTTCTGGATGGTGCTGCCAATTAATTTGTAGTTATAATGGTCGAAAGCGTTTGATGCCACCGGCGAAATATAGCCTCGGCTGCTCAGGCCGTTTATTTTAAAAACATCGTTATAAAAGTTCACCTGCAGGTCTGATGCCTTGGTATAATCAAAGGCGGTGTTTACCCCGGCCTGTTTGGCGGCTATGGTAACCTCGCGTATTTTATTGGGCCTTTCAAAATTAAGGGTGGACAGCATTTCCGATTGATAGAGGATCCCCCGGCCGTTCGAGTCGAGGTCGAGTGCAGCGATCACCGCTTTACTTGTTAACGCCTTTGGCGAACTCAGCAGCTTTTGCACCCCCTTAATATACACCGCGCAAGAATACCCCTGCACCTCTTTCATGTGTGCCTGGCGCCTGCTGATCACCATACGCATAATGGTATCGCCCGGGTCGAGGTTTTCTTTCCATTTTTC
This sequence comes from Mucilaginibacter phyllosphaerae, assembly GCF_004378255.1. Lineage (GTDB taxonomy): Bacteria > Bacteroidota > Bacteroidia > Sphingobacteriales > Sphingobacteriaceae > Mucilaginibacter > Mucilaginibacter phyllosphaerae. The sequence goes on along the minus strand of NZ_SNQG01000002.1, from coordinate 93,346 downwards.
AGATACCTGGCTAAACTTAAAAACCTCATCTGCCAGCTGCATATCATGCACCTCGTTATGGTCGGTAATGGTGATGCTTTCTGTTTGCTCGCGGTAGCCTGTAAAACGATACGTGATATTGTAGGTGCCGGGGTTTAACTTAAGCTGATAGCGGCCCTCTTCGTTAGCCGTGGTGCCGTAGGTGGAGTTGCGGATGTACACCGATGTAAAAGATACCGGCTCGTTTTTCTGGCCCGTTATACGCCCCGATAAAAGATATTGCTGCGCCGATGCGCTAAAACAGGTAAGTATAAATATAATAAAGGGTAAGTATCTTCTCATAAGCATTTTACGGTTAATAGCAGTTAGGCACAAAATGTTTGTAACTATATGTAATTTATATTAATTGTTTGGTATAACCTTTCAATTAGTTGTTATTGTTTAATTTTGAGGTTTAATACACACATTTATGTATAAAACATTGCAGCCTGTATTACAACAGGAACTTGCCGATATTGAAAGCGCCGGCCTGTATAAAAAAGAGCGGATCATTACGTCGGCGCAGGGCGCAGATATTACCGTACAGGGTGGCAAAGAAGTGATAAACTTTTGCGCCAATAACTACCTGGGCCTATCCGGTAACGCGCAGGTGATACAAGCAGCCAAAAATGCCATGGATACCCATGGTTACGGCCTGTCTTCCGTGCGTTTTATTTGCGGTACGCAGGATATTCATAAACAGCTGGAGCAAAAAATATCCGAATTTTTAGGCACCGAAGATACCATACTTTACGCAGCCGCTTTTGATGCGAACGGGGGCGTTTTTGAGCCTTTGTTTAACGATCAGGATGCGATCATATCTGATGAACTGAACCATGCCTCTATTATTGACGGGGTGCGCCTTTGCAAAGCCCAGCGCAAACGCTACAAGCACGATGACATGGCCGACCTGGAAGAGCAGCTGAAAGCTACACAGGATCTGCGCCACCGGATCATCGTAACCGATGGCGCCTTTAGCATGGACGGCACCATTGCACAATTAGACAAAATTTGCGCGCTTGCCGAGCAATACAATGCTTTGGTAATGATAGACGAAAGCCATTGCAGCGGCTTTATGGGCAAAACAGGCCGCGGCACGCATGAGCATCATAATGTAATGGGTAAAATAGATATCATTACCGGTACATTGGGCAAGGCTTTGGGCGGTGCATCGGGCGGGTTCACCTCCGGACGTAAGGAAATCATTGACATGCTGCGCCAGCGCTCGCGCCCCTATCTGTTCAGTAACACCCTGGCCCCGGCTATTACAGGTGCCTCTATTGCCGTACTGGACATGTTGAGCGAAACCACCAACCTGCGCGATAAGCTGGAAAGCAATACGCAATACTTCCGCGAAAAGATGACTGCTGCGGGATTTGATATTAAACCAGGCGTACACCCTATTGTACCGGTGATGCTGTACGATGCCAAGCTGGCCCAGGAGTTTGCCGCCAAAATGCTGGAAGAGGGTATCTATGTGATCGGTTTTTATTACCCCGTTGTACCGCAAGGTAAGGCACGCATCCGCGTACAGATCTCGGCCGCTCACGATACCGAACATTTAGATAAAGCAATTGCCGCGTTTACCAAAGTAGGCAAGGCTTTAGAGGTGATTAAATAGTTACGTATATATTTTTTATATTTGTACGTATAAATAGTTAAATTATGTCGGTATCTAAATTAACATTGAGCGCAGATAAGGACACTATCCAGTTAGCTAAAACCATTGCATCAGAGAGTAATATAAGTGTATCAAAATTATTTAAGATACTTATTACAGAAAGAAGCAAGAAGAAAAAAAAGGAGATTAATATCAAGCCTGTAAATCAATTTCCTGACTGGATGCAGCAGCTGATAATTGCGAAAGAGCCAACTTCCGACTTTGATCACAAAATAGAATATCATAAGCATTTAGATGAAAAGTATGGCTTATAAGGTTCTGTTTATTGACTCGGATATTTTATTAGATACAATATTGATTCGGCAGCCACATTTTAATTACAGTGCCGAAGTTGTAAAACTTGCTGATAATAATGCTTACACGCTGTGTGCATCGGTACATAGCCTGCTAAATATTCATTATGCTACAAAAAGGGCTTTTAATGAAGCCTTAGCCAGGCAAGCAATTTTAGTACTTACAGAAAGATTGAATATTATTAAAGAAGATGCAGCCTTAATTAAACAAGCTGCAGGATCTGATTTTTCTGATTTTGAAGATGCCGTACAATATTATGCTGCAAAAAGTGCAGGTGCCGATGCCATTATTACCCGTAATATAAAAGACTATAAACAAGCTACAATACCGGTATTTACTGCCGAACAATTTTTAAGAACACTATAATGCAATCTAAAATAGATCAATATACCGAAGAGATCAAAGCATTTACAGCTGCCAAGGCTGATGAACTGGAAGTTTTCCGGATAAAATTTTTAGGCACCAAGGGTTTAATTAAAGACCTTTTTGAGGAATTTAAAACCGTAGGCCCCGAAGAGAAACGCACCTTTGGTAAAGTGCTTAACCAGTTTAAGCAATTCGCCGAAGGCAGATACAACGAGATCAAAGAAAGCTTAGGTTCGGGCCCGCAGGTTAAAGAATCAGATATCGACTTGACTTTACCCGGCGATGGCTTTGAGGTAGGCTCGCGCCACCCGCTATCGCTGGTACGTAACGAGATCATCGATATATTTAAACGCCTGGGGTTTGTGGTAGCAGAAGGCCCCGAGATAGAGGACGACTGGCATAACTTTTCGGCCCTGAACTTCCCGCAGGAACACCCCGCCCGCGATATGCAGGATACCTTTTTTATCCGCAAAGGCGATGGTACGGATGATATTGCTTTGCGTACCCACACCTCATCGGTACAGGTACGGATGATGGAGAACGGCAAACCGCCGTTCCGCGCGATTATGCCGGGCCGTGTTTACCGTAACGAAGCGATCTCTGCCCGTGCGCATTGTTTTTTCCACCAGGTAGAGGGTTTATATGTGGATGAGAATGTATCCTTCTCTGATTTGAAACAAACGCTTTATCATTTTGTGCAGGAACTTTATGGCGAGGGTACCAAAGTGCGTTTCCGCCCATCATACTTCCCTTTCACCGAGCCATCTGCAGAGATGGATATATCTTGTACCATTTGTAAAGGATCGGGCTGTAATATGTGTAAATACAGCGGCTGGGTAGAGATACTGGGCTGCGGCATGGTTGACCCTAATGTTTTAGAGAATTGCGGTATCGACAGTAAAAAATATACCGGGTTTGCATTCGGTATGGGTATAGAACGCATCACCAACTTAAAATATGTGATAAGGGATCTGCGTTTATTCTCTGAGAACGATGTACGTTTCTTAAAACAGTTCACTACAGATATTATTTAAAATGAAGCAAGCGCTGGTACTGATCTTAACAGGCATCCTATTTTTAGGTTGTGCCAAAACCGGGAGTGTGGTGCCAAGTGTACCGGTAAACATCAGTATTATAAAAACAGACCCGCGCTACACGGCATTAAATGCTGCCGGCGGGTACGTTTATATTGCCGGGGCAGGCGTGGCAGGCGTTATTATTTACCGCCAGGTGGATGGCACCTACACCGCTTACGACCGTTGCAGCAGCTACATGCCCGAAAAATTATGCGCCATTACGGTTGACGATACGGGCTTTACCGCAACCGACCCCTGCAGCGGTTCTAAATTTTCCTTGTCAGACGGCAGCCCGGTTAAAGCCCCGGCAACCAAATATCTGAGGCAGTATGTTGTAAATACCACGCAATTTGAGATATTTGTTTCAAACTAATGAATGGAAGCCGATAAAATTAAAGATAGTATTAAGCGGGCAGCGCAAGATCTGTTCCGCAAATTCGGTTACCATAAAACCAGTGTAAACGAAATAGCCAAGCGGGCTAAAATTGCCAAAGCTACCATCTACAAGTATTTTGATAGCAAAGAAGCCGTTTTGCATGTTTTACTGATGGACTATATTAAGGTGAGTGTTGATGAACTGATCAATACCAATACGCCGGATATGGATGAGGAAGCGCACCTGAGTAACCTGATCATGAAAACCTGTCGCCTATCCTACACCGTGTGTAACGAGTTTATCGGCTGGGATTTTATCCGCGAAAGCACCAACTCACAAGATTTTTTAAAGAATCTGTCTAACGAGCTGGAGGAATTGCTGGTACAATCATTCGTGCAGTTACCCGGCATCCGTAAACACGAGGGTTATCACCAGCGTGTACGTTTTTTGATCAAATGCAGCAAAAGCATCGTGTTCAGCTTCGCCTTTACATCCGTAAGCGACAGCGATGTGCGCAAAAACTTTGTGTCTTTCCAGAAAGAGATACTGCCTTATTTGGTTAAGGCGGCGATTTTGGTGTAGAGTTAGGTTAATAAAAGCTATTTCCTATACGTCGTAATTTGTTCGAGCCGTATTTGTGCCTGCTCATAAGTGTAATCTTGTTTAAACAGATTTTCCACCAATTCATAGTTTCCAAATTTCATCCCTTTAATATCGGGTTCAAGCGTTAAAAGGTTTAATGCTTTGCAATTATTGCATTTTACAATAAACCAGTTTGTATCTGGAATCCCCTGTTCGATTTTGTTGACATGTGTTTCTAATTCTATTCCGCATTTATTACAGGGTTGTTGTAGCGTATAAATGATTTTCTCTGGATTTAAGATCTTCCCTATTTTAAGTAACGCAGAAAGTAGAGAACCATACAGCCACTTATTAAGAGTTGAAGCGAAATCAACGTCTATTATTTTTGCAAGAGTATTAAATGTATCACAGATGAATTCCTTTTCTTCGGTATCATAAGCACTATTTGGAAATAATCTCAGGCCGGCTTTGAGAATTGGTTTTAAAGAACTACTTTTTTTATCGGCTAAGATTGTCGATTTTAATTCTTCAGCAATATCATTAAATGTATCCTGTAAGAATTTGCACATTTCATTATCGCTTGGGTTTAATCCTCTATTTCCCCATTCCCTTAGACCAAATTTGTCTGCTTGGATAAAAGCTGTAAGGGCATTTACTTTGTCGATATTGGCCGTCATCGGTTTAAATATATAAACTTTATAAGTTTTTATTTGCAACTCCCACTTTTAATAAGTTACTTTGAATAACAAAGTACTTTTAAGTGAAAGAAAACCAAATACAAGACGAGCTAACCTCCATCCGCAGTTTGATGGAGCGCTCTTCAAAATTTATCTCGCTGAGTGGCCTTAGTGGGGTGCTTGCCGGGGTTTACGCTTTGATAGGTGCAGCTGTTGCATGGTGGTTAACATTCGGATCTGACCACTTTGACCAGCTGGATTACAATACCTACAATGATGCTGTTGAAGGGCCATTGCACACTAACTTACAAAAGTTGGCGCTAACCGGTATCATTGTTTTTATTGCATCAATAATTACAGGTGTGGTGCTAACCCGGCGCAAGGCAAAACAAAAAGGGCAAAGTGTTTGGGGCCGGGCAAGCAGGCAGCTATTGTTTAACCTGGCCGTGCCTTTAGTAACGGGGGCTATACTGGTACTCGTTTTAATATTTAGAGGATACTTTAGTGTAGTAGCATCAACCACATTGATATTTTACGGACTGGCTTTAGTGAACGCGAGTAACGTTACTTATAACGATGTTAAATACTTAGGTATAATAGAAATAACATTAGGTTTGCTGGCCGCTTTGTTGCCTGGCTGCGGCCTGCTGATTTGGGCCTTTGGTTTTGGCGTGCTGCACATTGTTTACGGCAGCATTATGTACTTAAAATACGACCGGTGAAGATTCCATTCGAAAAACTTGATAAGGCGTTTGAGAACCGGCTGCGTTTACAGATCATGAGCGTACTGGTAGTGAACGAACGCTACGATTTTAATTCATTAAAAGAACTGCTGGATGCATCAGACGGTAACCTGGCGTCGCACCTGAAGGCATTGGAAAAAGAGGAATATATTATGGTACACAAATCTTTTTTAGGGCGCAAACCCAACACCAATTACGAAGCCACGGCCAAAGGTAAACAGGCGTTTAAACAACACCTGGATGCGCTGGAGCAGATCATTAAAAATCAAAAAACGTTATAGCTATATTTTTTTACCTATTCACTTTGCAATTCAAAGTACTTTCAATTAATCAAATGATACAAGAACAACAAAACCCGCTTAAAGGCATTATGGATTGGTTCAAGGAATCGATCACCGTAAAACTGATTTTTATTGGCATACTGATATTGGTATTGATGATCCCCTCGGTGCTCATCGGCGATCTGATCCGCGAACGCTCGGGCCGGCAGGACCAGATCGTTAATGAAGTAGCCGGGCAGTGGTCGGGCAGCCAGATGGTAAAGGGGCCGGTGCTTATCATCCCATACCGCAAAATCATTAAGTCGGTTGATGTCGATAAGAAAGAAAGCTTTAAAGAAGTGGTAGAGAACCTGTACATTTTGCCCGAAAACTTAAAGATAAAAGCCAATGTAATACCCGAGGTACTGCACCGCGGGATGTTCGAAACGGTGGTTTATAATTCCAGCATCCACATAGCGGGCAACTTTGCCAAAACCGATGCCGCAGGTGCATCCTTAACACCCGATCAGCTGATGTTGGATAAAGCCCGGCTGGAGTTTAGCATCAGCGATTTAAAGGGGTTAAAAAACAACCCGGTCATTAACGCAGCCGGCATGCAGGTAGCTGCCGCCCCCTCTTTTAATAGTAAAGATGTATTTAATAACGGTTTAAAGGCAGATATTAATTTAACCGGTACCAAAGAAGGCGCCTTTACCTTTGATTACACGCTGGATTTGAAAGGCAGCCAGGACCTGCACTTTTTACACCTGGGCAAAACTACAGATGTGGAGGTTAGCGGCAAATGGGGTACCCCGAGTTTCGATGGGCGCTACCTGCCGGATACCCGCCAGGTAGATAGCGGCGGCTTTAAGGCCAACTGGCGCGTTTTGTATTACAACAGGCCTTACCCGCAGCAATGGGTTAACGATAACAATTTACTTACCGACGAAAAGAAAGAAGCCAACGCCTCCTTTGGGGTAAAGCTGCGCCTGCCGGTAGACCAGTACCAAAAGATAACCCGCACCAGTAAATATGCCATCCTCATTATCTTGTTAACGTTTGTATCGCTGTTCCTTACCGAGCTTATCCGCAAGCAACGCATCCATGCCTTTAACTATGTGCTGATAGGGGCCGCCATGATCATCTATTACACCTTGTTGCTATCCTTTTCAGAACAGGTGGGCTACAACTACGCCTACCTTATTGCATCTGTATTTACGGTGGGGCTGGTATCGGTATTCATTGCATCGCTGCTTAAAAACAAAGGTGCTGCAGGCTTATTTGCATTGATCCTTTCTATCATTTACACATTCATTTTCGTGATCATCCAGTTAGAAGACCTGGCCCTGCTGATAGGCAGTATAGCCCTGTTTGTCATCATTGCCCTGCTGATGTATTTCTCGCGCAAAATAAATTGGGACAAACAATAAATAATCTGAACCCGAATTAAACGAATTAAAGAATTTTCAGAATGCCTTTACCTAATTCTATTCATTCCTTAATTCGTTTAATTCGAGTTCAGACAACAAACATCAAAAAAACGATGCATACAAGCAATTATTGGATAGGGTATTTCCAGGCAAATGCCCGCCACAAAAGAATTAACTGGAACACCGCGCCGGCAATAACACAGGACGAGATCGCAGCCATCCTGCCATCGCTGCAGGCCTGGCAACTGGGCGAAACATCCGAAGGGGAGCACCTGATAGCCGCTTCAACAAAGTACGCCTTTCACCTGGGCGACCCGGACTATGTGGATGCCGTACGCCTGTTTATTAAAGAAGAGCAAAAGCATGGTAATAACCTGGGCAGGTATATCGATAAAATAGGCCAGCAGCGGGTAAAAAAAGACTGGGGAGATACGCTGTTCCGTAAAGTGCGCTATTTCAATACGAATATGGAGTTATGGACGCTTGCTGTTATTGTGGTAGAAAGTACCGCCCAGATCTTTTACCAGGCCCTTAAAGATGCTACTAACTGCCGCTTATTAAAAGATATCTGTACCGACATCCTAATAGACGAAGCCCCACACATTACCTTCCAAACAGAACGCCTGGCTATTATATTCGATGGTAAATCAAACTTTTCTAAAACCTGGCGCAAGATGGCTTACAAGCATTTTTTCCATGCCACGTCGCTGTTGGTTTGGTACGGACACAAAAAACTGTTTATGGCAGGCGGTGTAACGTTTGATATGTATGTAAAAAAGATGCAGTATAAGTATAAGAAAACCATTAGTGCCATAACGGCCCCGCCTTCAGATTATCAAAAAATGATTTTTAAATACGGAAATTAAGATTCATTAGCTGTAAGATTCATTGGCTGTATGTCATCATGCTTTGCTGCCCTGTAAGGGCTACCGCTTTGTAGTATAATAAACCTTGATTATTGCCCCGTAGGGTCTACCCTATAATCTGATAGGTAAGCGGCTTATCTTTGGCTCATGGAAAAAAAGGTAGCCTCTACAAGGCACTATTGTTTTTTTCCATGAGCTACAAAGCGATAGTCCCCATGATGCATGAAAATAATCGATTGAATAATGCATTATACAATCGATTATTTATTAAACTTTTGTTCATAAATTTCAAAATACCGTTTTGGTTTTTGGTATAAAAAATATTATGTTTGCATAGTAAAAATTAGCGCCATGAGTAGGGAACTAACTGAATTTTCTGAATTGATAGACGAACAGTTTGATAAGGAAGACACCGAACCGGATACTTTTTGGAACGATATCTTGCACCTGTTTATCTGAAAACAACAACATTACTTGTTAGTCGCCAACAATAGTAGGCGGGCTGGAAATTCTTTTGCTCATTTATTTTCATTGCCACCCCATTTAAGGGGCGGGATCTATACAATTTCTAATTGTCTTTTCCTGATCACTATGCACAAATCAACTAATCACTAATTTATTAACTTTGCAGCCTGATGAGTAGATCTGCAAAAAAACCTAAGTTCTTTGAGAACGTAACTGTTATTGATATTGCCGAAGAAGGCAAGGGTGTGGGCAAAGCCGAAGATTTTGTGCTTTTTATAGAAAAGGCCGTTCCCGGCGATGTGGCAGATGTAGAGGTTTACCGCAGTAAAAAAAGCTTTGGCGAGGCCAAGATCACTAAACTTATCACCCCATCAGAATATCGCGTACCTGCTTTTTGCGAGCATTTTGGCACCTGCGGCGGCTGCAAATGGCAACACATGACCTACGATGCGCAGCTAAAGTTTAAACAAAAAGCCGTGCACGATGCGCTTACCCGCATTGCCAAAATAGATGTGGAACACATGGATGCCATTGTGCCTTCGCCTGCCGACAGGTACTATCGCAATAAACTGGAATATACTTTTTCTAACAAACGCTGGCTGTACGATGGCGAAAGCCGCGAAGACGAAACGCTGGATATGAACGCACTGGGTTTCCATATCCCCGGCCGTTTTGATAAGATATTGAACATTAACCATTGCTACCTACAGGCCGAGCCCTCAAACGATCTGCGGAACAGCATCAACGCTTTCGCCAAAGAAAATGGCATTAGCTATTACGATGTGCGTGCTCATACGGGTGCCTTACGTAACCTCATCATCCGTACTTCATCCACAGGCGAGATCATGGTGATCGTAGTTTTTGCGCACACGGATGAAGAGCAGGTAAATTTGCTGATGAACTATGTGGATGCTGCATTCCCGCAGGTAACATCATTGCTGTATATCCTGAACACAAAAATGAATGATACCATTTTTGACCAGGAAGTAATAGCATGGCGCGGCCCCGAATTTATTCACGAAGAAATGCCCGCTGCCAATGGCAAAGTAGTGCGTTTTAGGGTTGGCCCCAAATCATTCTATCAAACCAACTCTATACAAGCCCTGCGCCTATACGAAATAACCCGCGATTTTGCAGGTTTTACCGGCGACGAGTTGGTTTATGATCTTTACACCGGTGCCGGTACCATCGCCAATTTCGTGGCCGGCCATGTACGCCAGGTGGTAGGGGTAGAGTACGTGCCATCTGCCATTGAAGATGCTAAGGTAAATTCGCAGATTAATGATATTACCAACACTAAGTTTTACGCCGGCGATATGAAGGATGTGCTAGTGCATGATTTTGTGGTGGAGCACGGCAAACCGGATGTGATCATCACCGACCCGCCACGCGCCGGCATGCATGCCGATGTGGTGGCCCGTTTGATGGAGATAGAAGCAGAAAAAATTGTGTATGTAAGCTGCAATGCCGCTACCCAGGCCCGCGACCTGCTGGTGCTGAAAGAAAAGTATGATACCGTTAAGATCCAGCCCGTAGATATGTTTCCGCATACCCAGCACGTAGAGAATGTGGTGTTGTTGCAGTTAAGGAAGTAATTCTTTTTGTCATCAGAAATTGTAAAGACGCGATACTTCGCGTCCCCCGACTGGATTATCAAACTGGATTTGCGTAAGGGAGACGCGAAGTAAGGGAGACGCGAAGTATCGCGTCTCTACCCCCCATATCATCGTTATTTTCTCCAACAGAAGAGGGACGACAAGCGCAGCGACGTCGGGGTGAGTAAGCTTACCAACCAGCAATAACTAATGCCTCAACGTTATACAAATCTCCTTTATACTTTCGCTCACGGGCTTAAACTCAAAACCAATGGCTTTTTTAATTTTACTATTATCAAACTCGCGGGTTACAGATGCTGCGCGGGCGCTGGTTTTATCAAGGGCAGGCGCTTTGCCGGTTAAAAACCCTAATACAGATGCCCCGCGCCAGGCCAGTTCCATCATCCAGGGTTTGGCAAGCGTGGCGGGTGGTTTTACGCCGAAACAAACGGCTATCTCTTCAAAAATTTGCTTATAAGGGCGGTTTTCGGCATTGATGATATAACGCTCGCCGCTGATATCGGTTTCCATCAGGGCTATCATACATTTGGCCACGTCCTGCACATCTACAAAACCAATAGTACCGCCGGTATAAAATTTAAGGCCTTGGCGTACAGTTTCAAAAATTTGCCCGCTGCCTGCCGTGCCTGCACTGGCACCGATAATGATGGTGGGGTTTACAATAACCGCGTCCAGCCCTTCGGCAATACCGCGCCAAACCTCCATCTCGCTTTCCAGTTTAGATATCGCGTAGCCGTCGTTTTCTGTTGACGAATCCAGGTGATGGTTTTCGGTGATCAGTTCTCCCGGTTTAGCTTCGCCCACGGCCGCTACCGAACTGGTATGCACCATACGCATACCTTTTTCAACACAAATATCAACCAAATTGGCGGTGCCGCGTACATTGGTACGGATCATCGGTTCTTTATCGGCCTGTTTCAGCGATACAAACGCCGCACAATTATAAACCTGTGTAATACCTTCCAATGCCATCTCGAGCGCGTCAAAATCCATCAGGTCGGCATCAACCCATTCAATTTTAGCGGCATAAGGCTGCAGTATTTGGGGGATGGATGATGATGACCGCTTAGTGCAGCGGATGTTGTTTCCGCGCAGGATAAGTTCCTTTGCTAATTCGGCCCCTAAAAACCCTGTTGCACCAGTTACTAAGATCATATGCAAATGTGTTATTAAATGTGAGGATGTGCAAATTAGATGTGCGGATGATAGATGTGCGGATGTGCAAATATGCAGATGTGCAGATGATAAGAAAATTATATTAAATGATTGAATTGGCTTCCCATTCAAAATTCACATATCTGCATATTTGCACATCTACCTATCCGCACATCTGCAAAATATGCACATCTACCTATCTGCACATCCGCACATCTATCATCAGCATATTTGCACATCTACCCATCTGCACATCTATTTTTTTCTGCACATTTGCACATCTGCATATTCGCACATCAAAAACATGTCTTTAGCTGATTTTTTTACACCGATAGATCTTAAAAAGATCACACCGAAAAATGGATACTTCACCAGCCAGCTGGGCGATAAGATCAATCATCATTCGGTTGATTTTCCGGATCTGGAAGAAAAAACCGACATCGCCATTATTGGCGTAATGGACGACCGCAATGCCATCAATAACCCCGGTTGCGGCTTAGGCCCCGATTACATCCGCGAAAAATTGTACCAGCTGCACGAAGGCAGTTACACCACCAAAATAGTTGATCTGGGTAACATCGCCCGCGGCGAAACCGTTACAGATACCTACTACGCCCTAAAAACGGTGGTAGAAGAACTGATCAAAAAAGATATTGTTCCCCTGATCATCGGCGGCGGGCAGGACCTTACCTACGCCCAGTACCTGGGCTACGAAAACCTGGAGCAAAAGGTAGACCTGCTGGTGGTAGATGCGATGTTTGACCTGGACGACGATGGTTTCCACGAAAGCATTGAAACCACCTCTGCGGCCTATCTTAATAAAGTATTCCTGCACGAGCCCAATTACCTTTTCAACTACAGCAATATGGGCTATCAAACCTATTTTGCCAGCCAGGACAGTTTACGGGTGATGGATAAATTGTACTTTGATGTACACCGCCTGGGCGAACTTACCCAGAACATAGCCGTGGCCGAGCCCATCATCCGCAATGCCAATATGGTTAGCTTTGATATGGGGGCCATCCGCTCATCAGATGCGGCCGGTAATGCCAATGCCAAACCAAACGGGTTTTATGGCGAAGAGGCCTGCCAGATCTGCCGGTATGCCGGTTTCAGCGATAAGCTTACCTCTATAGGTTTTTACGAGTTTAACCCGGCTTATGATACCAACGGGCAAACCGCCATGCTGCTATCGCAAATGGTTTGGTATTTTATAGATGGCTTTTATAACCGCAAGCGCGATTTTCCGCTGAATCCCAAATCGCAGTACCTGATCTACAAAACCAGCCTGAAGCACGAAGAGCACGAACTGGTATTTGTAAAGAGCAAAAAAAGCGACCGCTGGTGGATGCAGGTGCCCTACCCTACAGGCGGGTCAAAAAACGAACGCTTCCATCTGGTGCCCTGCCGGTACGAAGATTATAAAACAGCGGTATCCGGCGAAATGCCCGATCTGTGGTGGCGCACCTATCAAAAATTAAACTAACCTGCAATTCATGAGGCGTTTACACGTTATGTTTATTTATCCTATTATTTAAATGAAGAAATTTCTGTTTGCCGTGGCGGCCTTTTTACCTGTTTTGGCGTCGGCCCAAAATGCGCAGCCCTTTACCATCAAAAGCAAGCTTACCGGTATCACCGGCCCTGCAAAGGCCTACCTGGTTTATTACCTGGGCGCCAATAACGTAACCGATTCGGCCAGTATTGTTAACGGCGAATTTAGGTTTGATGGGGTAGTGATGGACCCGGTGAATGCATCCATATTTATCGATCATAAAAACCTGGGGTTCGCTAAATATATCGAGCAGAACTTCCCGGATGGCGGCCCTTCTAAAACTGCCGACGGTTTAAGCTTTTTCCTGGAGAAAGGCAACATCAGCATTGCCGGTAAAGATTCTGTAGCTACCGCAGATGTGGCAGGTTCGCCTACAAACGACGATAACAAAGCGCTTAAAACGCAGTTAAAGGTAATTATAGATAAAGCCAAAGCGATAGCGCAGGAAGCACAAAAAGCTACGGCCGAGCAACAGCGCTCGGCCGCGTTCCAAAACACCATGCAGGGTAAATACAAAACCCTGCAGGCCGAGCAGAAAACTGTGCTTAAAAACTTTATTACCACGCATCCGGCAAGCTATATCAGCCTGCTGGCACTCTCAAGCGTCAGCGGCCCCTCGCCCAATGTTGCCGAGGTAGAGCCTTTATACAACCTGCTATCTGCCGATATTAAAAACTCCGAAGGTGGTAAGCAGCTAAAAATAGCGATAGATGCGCTTAAACTAACATCTATTGGCGCCACCGCACCGGATTTTACGCAAAACGATGTTAACGGTACCCCGGTAAGGCTGTCGTCCCTGCGCGGTAAGTATGTACTGGTAGATTTTTGGGCGTCGTGGTGCGGCCCCTGCCGCCAGGAAAACCCCAACGTGGTTAAAATGTACAACAAATACAAAGCTAAAGGCTTTACCGTTTTAGGCGTATCCTTAGATAAACCGGATGGCAAGGCCGCCTGGCTGGCCGCTATTAAAAACGACGGCCTTACCTGGACACATGTATCTGACCTGAAGGGATGGAGCAACCTGGCAGCAGGTTTGTACGGCGTGCAATCTATCCCCCAAAACTTTTTACTGGACCCACAAGGAAAAATTGTAGCCAAAGACCTGCGCGGCGACGACCTGGATAGCGCATTAGAAAAGTTACTCGGTAAAATTTGATTTACCGTTAATTACTTTGATATTAGGGCACTAACAAACTGATACTCCTATATGAAAAAAATACTCCTGAGCGCCATCGCGCTAATGCCGTTGCTTGCCGCCGCGCAAGACACCAAATTTACCGTACAAGGTAAACTGGGCACCTACAGCGCCCCCGCCAAAGTTTACATTCAATACCGTAAGGATAACAAAACCATCCTGGATTCGGCTGTACTGAATAACGGCGAATTTAAACTTACAGGCGATGCCGATGTTACACCAAGCCAGGGTTATTTATTGCTGAATGATAAAGGCACAGGCATCAACAACTCGCGCGATTATAAATCCATTTACGTTGAACCGGGTACAATCACCGTAAACAGCGTTGGCGAAATAGCCAGGGCAACCGTTAACGGCACTAAAACCAATACAGAGAATGAGGCCTACCATACAGCTTTAAAACCTGTAAGTGATGCTTACGAAGCAATGGAAGCGAAAGATAAGGCAGCTACCGAAGAACAAAAAAAATCTGCTGCTTATATTGCCAAAAACAAAGCCGAAGAAAAGGCAGCTGATGCGCAGGAAAGAGTGCTGAACAAAAAATTCATTGAAACGCACCCCGGCTCAATTGTTAGCCTTAATGTATTGCAATCATTCGCCTACGCTGCCGATTACAAGGATATAGAGCCGTTATATAATTCACTTTCGCCGGAAGTAAAGGCTACCGAGCCGGGCAAAAAATTTGCAGAAATGATGCCCAAGCTGAAAGCCGTAGCCCTGGGGGCAACAGCGCCTGAATTTGCCGAGGCCGATACTGCCGGTAAAATGGTAAGTTTATCATCCTTTCGCGGTAAGTATGTGCTGATAGATTTCTGGGCATCATGGTGTGGCCCCTGCCGTGCCGAAAACCCGAATGTGGTTAAAGCCTATAATGCTTATAAAAACAAAAACTTTACCATTTTAGGCGTATCGTTAGACAGGCCGAACGGCAAAGAAGCGTGGCTGAAAGCGATCCACAAAGATGGCCTGGCCTGGACACAGGTATCCGACCTTAAATTCTGGAACAGCAAAGCAGCCGATATGTATGCCGTGCGCGGCATCCCGCAAAACTTTTTGATCGATCCTAACGGCAAGATCATCGGCAAAAACCTGCGCGGCGACGACCTGCATGCCAAACTTGTGGAATTGTTCGGGAAGATATAAGTTGAAAAGCATCACAAAAAATGCCGGGATTTTAAATGGTCCCGGCATTTTTTATTAGTTGTAAACGCATTCAACCGGCTTACATGCCCCACCCGGGCTGGTGCAAGCCCATCCCTTTGAAATGGTGTAAGGGCCATTAGGATCCGGGCATGATGGGCCGCAAACGTAACCCTCTACGCATTGTGCATACCCGCCATTAACAAATTTCATTTCTTTTCTGGTTAGTGCCTTTCCAAGTTCTTTTAGTTTTTTCATTTTTGTTTGGTTTAAATGTAACCCAATATACTAATAATGAGTTAATTATTAACAAAAAAGAAAAAGGTAAAACTATTATCTATCACCCGATAAATTACAACAGATCGAATCCTATATCCTTACGGAAATACACCCCGTCATAATAGATCCGGGCGGCATCGGCTGTAGCTTGTTGCAGGGCATCAAACATATTATCCTGCAAGCTGGTTACCGCTAATACACGGCCGCCAACTGCTTTTATATCTTCGCCAACCAGGGTAGTGCCTGCATGGAAAACGTGCGAATCGCGCACGTTCTCTATCCCGCTGATGGTTTTATCTTTCAGGTATTCGCCGGGGTAACCGCCTGCTACGCAAACCACTGTCGCGGCAGTTTTGTCAGATATCACCAACTCTTTCTCTACCAGGTTGCCTTCGGCAACACCAAGCAGCAGGTCTACAAAATCGCTTTCTATACGTGGCATAACGCTTTCCGTTTCGGGATCGCCCATGCGGCAGTTATATTCAATAACCCAGGGTTCGCCGTGGGTATTCATCAGGCCGATGAAGATAAACCCTTTGTAGGGGATGCCCTCTTTTTTCAAACCTTCAACGGTTGGGATAATCACTTTTTGCTCTACCTTTTGCATAAAGGCAGCATCCGCAAAATGCACCGGCGATACCGAGCCCATACCACCGGTATTTAAACCGGTATCGCCTTCGCCAATGCGTTTATAGTCTTTAGCTTCGGGTAAAACCTTATAGCTGTTGCCATCTGTCATTACAAAAACAGATAGCTCTATCCCCTGTAAAAACTGCTCGATAACCACTTTAGAGCTGGCATCACCAAACTTGGCTTCCGTAAGCATTTCTAAAAGTTCCTGGCGGGCTTCTTCCAGTGTAAGGCAAATTAAAACGCCTTTGCCGGCTGCCAGTCCGTCGGCCTTTAATACCACGGGTAACCCTGCGGTTGCCAGGTAATCAAAACCTTCCTGCAGGGTATCGCGCGTAAACGTGCGCGATGCGGCGGTAGGTACGCCGTTGCGCTGCATAAACGCTTTCGAAAAATCTTTACTGCCCTCTAACTGCGCCGCATGTTGCTGCGGGCCAATCACCGGGATGTTTTTTAACTGCTCATCAGCCAAAAAGAAATCATGAATCCCCTTTACCAGCGGCTCCTCGGGCCCAACCAGCACCATTTTAATATCGTTGCCTAAAGCAAAAGCTTTTATGCCGTCAAAATCGGTAACCTTTAGGTTTACATTGGTGCCATACTGGCCGGTGCCGGCATTGCCCGGTGCAATAAACAGTTTATCGCATTTTGGGCTTTGAGAGATTTTCCAGGCGAAGGCGCTTTCCCTTCCGCCCGAACCAAGGATCAGGATATTCATACGGGCAAAGATAAGGTTTGATGTGCAGATGTGCGAATATGCAAATATGCAAATGCCTGGATACGTAATGTGTAGACGAATTATTTGATGGGATAATTGTAGATTTACCAGGCAACTGGCTTGTAAAACGAATGAACGATGGGTTCCCTGATAAATTTGAGATTATACAAACAAGGGAAATCACTTATCGTTAGTATAAATTTCTTTTATCTGCATATTCGCACATCTGCACATTTACAACATCCGCACATCCGCATATTTGCACATTAAATTGTACCTTTGCCTGTCAAAATGACTTTAAAATTGCACTGGCGCAATTATTGAGTTTGGTGCATTATATAAATACAATATGTTAGATTTTTTCAGTAAGCTTTTCGGAAGCAAATCAGATAGGGACGTTAAGGGCATTATGCCTATTGTAGAGAAGGTTAAAGCGGCCTACGCCAAACTTGACCAGCTAACCAACGACGAGCTTAGGGCCAAAACCGCAGAATTTAAAGAAACCATTGCAGCCGGCCTTGCCGGGATAGATGCCGAGATACAGGCCATTAAAGCGCGTACCGAAACTGAACTGAACATGGAGGTAAGCGAAAAGGTTGCCCTTTATACGCAGTTAGATAAGCTGGAAAAAGACCGCAATAAAGAACTGGAAGAGATATTGATGAATATTTTGCCCGAGGCTTTCGCCGTAGTGAAAGAAACATCGCGCAGGTTTGCTCAAAACAAAACTATCGAGGTTACCGCCACCCAGTTTGACCGCGAACTGGCTGCAAAAAAGAGTAACGTTATCATTAAAGGCGATAAAGCCACTCACCACAACACCTGGCTGGCTGCCGGTAACGAGGTTACCTGGAACATGGTACATTACGATGTACAGTTAATAGGTGGTATTGTATTGCACCAGGGTAAAATATCTGAAATGGCAACGGGCGAGGGTAAAACATTGGTAGCCACGCTGCCGGCATACTTAAACGCATTGGCCGGCCAGGGTGTACACATTGTAACCGTGAATGATTACCTGGCACGCCGTGATAGCGAATGGATGGGGCCCCTATACGAGTTCCACGGGTTGGCGGTTGATTGTATAGACAAGCACGAGCCAAACTCAGAAGAGCGCCGTAAGGCTTACCTGGCCGATATTACTTTTGGCACCAATAACGAATTTGGTTTTGACTACCTGCGTGACAATATGACACGCAGCCCCGAAGAGCTGGTACAGCGCAAGCTGCACTACGCTATGGTAGATGAGGTGGATTCGGTATTGATTGATGATGCACGTACCCCGCTGATCATCTCGGGCCCGATACCGCGTGGCGACGAGCATGAGTTTTATGAACTGAAACCACGTATAGAGCGTTTGGTTAATGCGCAAAAAGCATACGTAAATTCTGTTTTAAATGAGGCTAAAAAAGCCATTAATGATGGCAATACCGGTATTGAAGATGGCGGTTTGGCCTTATTACGCGCCCACCGTGCCCTGCCTAAAAATAAAGCGCTTATTAAATTTTTAAGCGAAGGCGGTAACCGTACGGTATTACAAAAAACAGAGAACCATTATATGCAGGACCAGGGTAAGGAAATGCCTAAGGTAGATTCTGAACTGTTTTTCATCATCGATGAAAAAAGCAACTCGGTAGAACTGTCTGAAAAAGGTATCGAACTGATCACCACATCCGGCGAAGACCCTAACTTTTTTGTAATGCCCGATGTAGGTACCGAGATTGCCAACATCGAAAAATCTGATGCGCCTGCTGATGAGAAAATAGCGCGGAAAGATGAACTGATGCGCGATTTCTCGATCAAATCAGAGCGGATCCACTCGGTTAATCAATTACTGAAGGCTTACACCTTATTTGAAAAAGATACCGAATACATTCTGGATGAAGGAAAGGTGAAGATTGTGGATGAGCAAACCGGCCGCGTATTGGATGGCCGCCGCTACTCCGACGGTTTACACCAGGCCATCGAGGCTAAAGAAAATGTGAAGGTAGAGGATGCAACCCAAACCTTTGCTACTGTAACGCTGCAAAACTATTTCAGGATGTACCACAAGCTTTGCGGGATGACGGGTACCGCCGTTACCGAAGCAGGTGAGTTTTGGCAGATCTATAAGCTGGATGTGGTAGAGATACCAACCAACACGCCAACCAGCCGTGCAGATATGCAGGACCTGGTTTACCGTACCATCCGCGAGAAATATAATGCCGTTGCCGATGAGATAGTGAAACTTACACAAGCCGGCAGGCCGGTACTGGTAGGTACCACATCGGTAGAGATATCAGAATTACTAAGCCGCATGCTGAAACTGCGCGGCATCAAACATAACGTACTGAATGCTAAAATGCACCAGAAAGAGGCCGACATTGTGGCCGAAGCCGGTAAAGCAGGTACGGTTACCATTGCCACCAACATGGCCGGCCGTGGTACGGATATTAAACTGGGCGAGGGCGTACAGGCCGCCGGTGGTTTGGCCATTGTAGGTACCGAGCGCCACGAATCGCGCCGGGTAGACAGGCAGTTGCGTGGCCGTGCAGGCCGCCAGGGCGACCCGGGCTCTTCACAGTTCTTTGTATCGTTAGAGGATAACCTGATGCGCTTATTTGGCTCGGAACGGATCTCTAACCTGATGGTACGGATGGGGATCGAAGAGGGCGAAGTTATTCAGCACTCGATGATCTCTAAATCAATTGAGCGTGCGCAGAAGAAAGTAGAAGAGAACAACTTTGGTATCCGTAAACGTTTGCTGGAGTATGATGATGTGATGAACTCGCAGCGTACCGTTATCTATGCCAAACGTAAGAACGCATTATTTGGCGACCGACTGGATGTAGATATCAGCAACACCGTATTTGATGTTATTGAAGATGTAGTTACCGAATACAAAGAAGCCGCCAATTATGAAGGGTTCCAGATGGAGATCATCCGCCTGTTCTCGGTAGATACCGAAGTTACCGCCGAAGAGTTTGCAGCTACATCTATAGCTAAACTGGTAGATAGTACCTTTATTGAAGCAACCGAGTTTTACAAACGCAAAGCCGAGGCCGTAGCCCAGCAGGCATACCCGGTATTAAAGGATGTTTACGATACCCGCGGCCAGTATGTAGAGAATATTGTGGTACCCTTCTCTGACGGTATCCACGGCTTGCAGGTGGCAGTACCATTGAAAAAAGCGGTTGATAACCATGGTTTGGAAGTATTTAAATCATTCGAGAAAAACGTAACCCTTTCGCTGATAGATGATGCCTGGAAAGAGCATTTACGCGAAATGGACGAGTTGAAGCAAAGCGTACAAAACGCGGTTTACGAACAAAAAGACCCGCTGTTGGTTTATAAGTTCGAGGCGTTTGAATTGTTCCGCCAGATGTTATCAAACGTGAATAAAGAGTTGGTTAGCTTCCTGTTCAGGGGTGGTATCCCGGTACAGCAGGAGCCAGAGCAGGTACGCGAGGCGAGGCCTGAGCCAAAGCTTGACCTGAAGAACATGCGTACCTCAAAGCCCGAACTGGCTGGTGAAGCAAACGGAGTAGCGATGGACGATACCCGCGAAATGCAAAAGCCAACCCCGGTAAAGGTTGAACAAAAAATAGGCAGGAACGACCCATGCCCTTGCGGCAGCGGCAAAAAATACAAAAGCTGCCACGGCCAGGGGTTGAATTAATAGCCGGCTTGTACGAATGTCAGTCTGAGCCTGTCGAACCATTGCCAAGCGTATAAGTCTTCGATAAACTCATACTGACATAATGTATATTATTATGGCGTTTTAGCATGTCATGGTGAGCCTATCGAACCATTAGCAAACTGATGGTTCGACAGGCTTACCATGATAATATAAAATAACCCACGCGTCATTGCGAGGTACGAAGCAATCTCAGCACTAAGCATAACCGATATGCCTGAAGAGATTGCTTCGTACCTCGCAATGACGGTTAAAAGGAAATATCAAAAAATGAAAAAAGCAACGTTTGATCATAAAGCTCCAATAAGCCTCATCAGATATTGCTTTTTATTTTTACTGCTCACCCTGTCTGCGCAAGGCTTTGCGCAAACCAGGGGCAGTGTACAGGTAGTAGCACCGCCTTTGTTTGATACGCTTTTAGCCAAACGCGGTACGCTTAATAGTAAAAGCGGTGGCGGGGCGGCATCCGGCTATTCAGCATATGGTTACCGGGTGCAGATCTACAATGGCAGCAACCGGGCTGCGGCCTATAACGCACAGGCAAAATTTAACAGCGAGTTTCCGGAAATGCGCACCTACATTGTTTACCGCGAACCGAACTTTAAGGTAAGGGCCGGCGATTTCCGTTCGCGCATTGAAGCCGAGCGAATGAAAGAGCAGCTAAAGCCCCTGTTCCCTATTATGTTTATTATCTCAGAAAAGATCAATCCACCCAAAACGGTTATCACTAATGATTAAAGAAAAGATACAGCAATTAGCTAAGGATATTTTTAACGATGTAGTGGCTAACCGCAGGCATTTGCACGCCCACCCCGAATTATCTTTTCACGAGGTAGCTACATCGGTGTTTGTGGCCGGCAAATTACAAGAGCTTGGGCTGGAATATCATAAAATGGCCGATACCGGTTTGGTGGCCCTGATCAAAGGCGATAAACCGTCTGACCAGGTGGTGGCCCTGCGCGCCGATATGGATGCGCTGCCCATTACCGAAGCCAATGATGTGCCCTATAAATCGCAAAACCCCGGTGTAATGCACGCCTGCGGCCACGATGTGCATACCTCATCGTTATTAGGCGTAGCCAAAATATTAACCGACCTTAAAAGTGAGTTTGGCGGTACCATAAAACTCATCTTTCAGCCGGCGGAGGAGAAACTGCCCGGTGGCGCCAGCCTGATGATACAGGAAGGTGTGCTGGAAAACCCCAAACCGCAGGCCGTTATTGGCCAGCACGTAATGCCGCTGATTGATGCCGGCAAGGTAGGTTTCCGCGCGGGTAAGTATATGGCATCGACAGATGAGCTTTATGTAACCGTAAGGGGTAAAGGCGGCCACGGTGCGCAACCGCAGCAAAATGTAGATCCGGTTGTAATTACCGCACATATCATCACCGCGCTGCAAACTATTGTCAGCCGCTCTGCAGATCCTAAAAGTCCATCGGTGTTGTCATTTGGAAAGGTGATCGCCAACGGCGCCACTAACGTAATACCCAACGAAGTTTACCTGGAAGGAACCTTCCGTACGATGGACGAAAAATGGCGTTCTGAGGCCCATTTAAAGATCAAAAAAGTTGCTGAGGGGATTGCCGAAAGCATGGGCGGCAGCTGCGAATTTAATATTATGCGGGGATACCCATTCCTGATCAACGAGGAAAAACTAACCGCCAATACCCGCAGCCATGCCGAAGATTATTTAGGCAAAGAGAATGTGCTTGATCTGGATATCTGGATGGCTGCCGAGGATTTTGCCTATTACTCGCAGGTGGCAGATTCCTGCTTTTACCGCCTGGGTACCCGTAACGAAAGCCGCGGTATCACTTCATCGGTACATACCCCAACGTTTGATGTAGAAGAAAGCGCACTGGAGCAAAGCACGGGGCTGATGGCTTACCTGGCTATCAAACAGTTAGGAAATTAATTAGTTAATAGACCATAGACGATAGCCCATAGAAGTTTTCACCATGGGCTATGGACTATTAACCAAGGACTGTTTTATGAATAAAATACGCTTTATAACTTTCTGTTTTATACTGTTTGCCGTTAGCTTAAAAGCCCAGCAGATCCCGCGTTTTAACCCGGATACTATCATGACGATCACTATCGATAGCGCGGTAGCCAATATCCGTTCGCATAAGTTGAACGCGCAGGATTTTATTGACGCGGTGATGAATGACACCAGCTTCTACAAGGCTTTCCAGAACATGAAGGGCTTTGCCTTTACTGCCGAAAACCGCATTTACACCTATGATAAAAAGAACCGGGTTGAAGGCAAGATCTATCGCCGTTTGCTGCACAGCAACCAGGCCGGCAAGCACAAAATTGAATATACCGCCAAGCGCGACAGCGGTAACGTATTTAAAAAGAACGGCAAATATCAGCTTTACACGGTAGAGATGTTCGACTATATTTTTATGAACGCCTACAACTCTGATTTTGTAAAAAGCGAAGGCACATCTGCCGCAAATAAAAGTAAAAATGAAGGCTACAAAGCCAAACTGAAAACCCTGGTATTTACACCGGGCAGAAAAGTGTCGGGCATCCCGTTCATCAGCAGTAAAACAGAGATCTTCGGGCCGGAGTTGCGGCAGTTTTATACCTATGAATTTGCCCGTGGCACTTACCTGGACAGCATCCCGGTTTACCGTTTTAAAGTAAAACGCAAGCCAAGCACGGCAGCCGATGATGTAATGATACAAGAAATGACCACCATATTTGATGTCAATAACTTCCAGATACTGGGGCGGTATATCGATATGAAATACAGTAACATGCTGTTTGATTTTAATGTGCAGATGAACATCGAACTTAACAAATTCAACGACGAATTGCTGCCCGTTAAGATAAGCTACCAGGGCAACTGGGACATCCCCTTCCACCAAGAAGAACGCGCCAGCTTTTTAATTGTGCATAAGGATTATAAGAAGGAATAGACACGATTAAGACACGATTATAAGATTGAATGATTAACAGGATTTTTTTAAGCTTAATCCTGTTAATCTTATAATCCCTTAATCGTGTTCTTTTCTGCTTCTGCTTTGATCACCAGATTGCGTTTTACCAGTAAATTCGTCATATACCTTTTCAGGAACAGCCAATTAGCCAGCTTGCCCAACAAGCCTAATGGCGATTCAAAGATGAACTCATCGCGCATAATCGTTTGCTTTTCATCCCCGGTAAAATAATGCTCGTGACGGAAACTTTTAAAAGCACCGCTAACCATTTTATCGGCAAAGAAGTAAGGCGGGTCAAAAGCAGTGATCTTTGAAGTAAGGTTTTGCCAGATACCAAAATGTTTTGCCCGCCAGGTTACCGTTTCGCCTAACTCAATTAACCCGCTTACACGGCCGGCAATAGCACGTTCGCCGGTGTGAACGGTAGATGCTACGTGCACATCAATATCCCTTGCAATGTCAAAACACTTTTGGATAGGCGTATTGATAGCTGTGGTTAATACTATTTTAGGCATTCACAGGCAAATTACAAGTTTCTATATTAGCCACCCATTGGTGAACGAACGGACATGAATAATACTTTAAATAAAAACGCCGATCATCAATAATCGGCGTAATCTTAAAAATCGTATCAATCAGCGGTCTAAAATTCCGCATTCTTTGGGAACCTTGGGAAGGGGATCACATCGCGGATGTTGCCCATGCCGGTAACAAACAGCACCAAACGCTCAAAGCCCAAGCCAAAGCCGGCATGTGGGCAGCCGCCAAAGCGGCGGGTATCCAGATACCACCAAAGCTCATCTTTAGGGATACCTATCTCATCCATACGCTGTTCCAGTTTATCTAAACGCTCCTCACGCTGCGAGCCACCTACAATTTCGCCGATACCCGGGAACAGGATATCCATAGCGGCAACGGTTTTACCATCGTCGTTCTGGCGCATGTAGAAGGATTTGATCTCTTTAGGATAATCCGTCAGGATCACCGGTTTTTTAAAGTGTTTCTCTACCAGGTAACGCTCGTGTTCTGATTGCAGATCGGTACCCCAGCCTTCTATCAGGTATTGGAATTTCTTCTTTTTGTTAGGGGTAGATTCTTTCAGAATGTCAATCGCCTCGGTATAGGTTAAACGCTTAAATTCGTTATCTAAACAAAACTGCAGTTTCTCTAACAGGTTAAGTTCAGAGCGGTCTTGCTGTGGTTTTTGTTTTTCTTCGTCAATCAAACGCTGGGTTAAAAACTCAATATCCGCTTTGTTTTTATCCAGCGCGTAGCGGATCACGTATTTCAACAGATCTTCGGCCAGGTCGGCGTTATCTTTCAAATCATAAAAAGCCATTTCGGGCTCTATCATCCAAAATTCGGCTAAGTGGCGGGTAGTATTTGAGTTTTCGGCACGGAAGGTAGGGCCGAAGGTATAAATATCGCTTAAAGCCATAGCACCCAATTCGCCCTCTAACTGGCCGGACACGGTAAGGTTGGTAGATTTACCAAAAAAATCCTGCTTGTAATCCACCTCGCCGGTATCGGTACGCGGTACATTAGCCAGGTCGAAATTAGTTACATGAAAAGCCTCGCCCGCGCCTTCGGCGTCAGACTGGGTGATGACAGGGGTATGCAGATAAACAAAGCCACGCTCCTGAAAAAAGGTATGGATAGCGTAAGAAAGCGTATTACGCACCCGGAATATTGCGCCAAAAGTATTGGTACGGAAACGCAGGTGCGCTATCTCACGTAAAAACTCCAGGCTATGTTTTTTGGGCTGCAGCGGATATTTTTCCGGGTCGCTGTCGCCCAGTATCTCGATGTGCGTTGCTTTAACATCAACACTTTGGCCTTTACCTAACGAGGCTACCAGCCTGCCGGTAGCGCTGATGGCTGCGCCTGTGGTGATGCGTTTGAGCAAAGCAGGGTCGGTGTTTTCAAAATCAACCACAATTTGCAGGTTGCTGTTGGTAGAGCCATCGTTTAAAGCAATAAACTGATTGTTACGAAAGGTACGCACCCATCCTTTAACGGTTACATCAATATCGGTTTTACCACTTTCAAGCAGTGCTTTAATTTTTGTACGCTGGCTCATATTTTAAATATTACAGCGGCAAAAATACAATTATTTGCTAAAAAGCCCCCTTTTAATCTCCCCCGAAAGGGGAGACTTTTTAAATCCGTTTCAAATAGAATACAGGGATCTGTTTAACGGGGAATTGTACAAATCAATTAGCGGGGCAGGTACACACTAAACTGCCCATTGGTATATTTTACGCTATCCGGATAAATGCTTGATGTTGCAGGGAAGGTGCGTTTAAACTTAAGGGTAAATTTGCCGGCAATAACCTTCGCGGTAGAATCATAGTCGGTAACCTCCAGCTGGCTGCCATTTGCTATGCCTATGTTGTAACGGCTTACCGTATCATTGGCTATCTTTTGGTAATACTTGGCCTGGTTGCCGCTTAAGGCGTAAATGCCCTTACCGGTAAATTTAATGTGCATACGTATGCCGGCATCCTGGCTTTTACCAATTACAGAAACCGAATCGGTGCCTACTTTAATGCTGCCAGGTGCGCCATATACGGCCAGTCCGTTTTTCTCTGCTACAAAATAAGGCTGGTAGGGTGCCGTACAGCAGTTATCGTTTTTTAAACATGCCGAAAATAATAATGATAAAAGTGCAAGGCCTGTAAAAGTTAGCTTTTTCATGTCAGTAAATTTTAGTTGTATTGTATATACTTTACGTTAAAAAAATAAAGGGTGTTACAGTAGGGCCGGAAAATTTTTGTCTGAACCAGAATTTTCAGAATTATGGAATTTTTATAATGAATGCTTAATTCATATTTTGTTAATTTAAAAATCCTGTAAATTCTGATTCAGACAATTAAGTTTGCAATTCAACAAAAATCATGAAACCTAAGTTAAGCCTGGCAATTGGCATCGTTTGCATTTCGTTTTCGCCAATATTTGTAAAGCTGGCAGCTTCGCCGGCCATTACATCAGGTTTTTACCGCATTTTTATTGCCTGGCTGTGCCTGCTGCCCTATTGCATTATTAAAGGCAAGTTAAAAACCACACGCCGGGCGCTGATCATCACCATAATCGGCGGCATAGTTTTCGGGGCAGATATTGCACTTTGGAATATTTCGCTGCTCAAGATCAGCGCTACGGTATCTACCCTATTGGCCAACCTTGCCCATGTTTGGGTGGGGTTAATGAGCTACTTATTCTTCAGGAAAAAATCGGGACTGCTGTTTTGGGCCGGTACATTTATAGCCATAATTGGTATGGTGATACTGGTTGGCTACCAAAATGTAATCAGCTTGCAATTTAACGAAGGGATTTTATATGCCATAGCAGCCAGTATGCTTTATGCCGGATACATCATGCTAACCAAAGGGGTATTGCAGCACATCAATACCTTCACCTTTATGTTTTATAATATGCTGGGCGCTGCTGCTTTACTGGCCACGGTAGCCCTGCTGCGCGGCGATGCGTTTGTTGGGTACAATACCGGCACATGGGGGTGTTTTATAGGCATGGGGGTACTTTGCCAGCTAATAGGCTGGCTTACTATCAACCATTCGCTGCGCTACCTGGAATCAACCAAAGTATCTATAGCCCTGCTTGGGCAAACGGTTATTGCCGGCTTTTTAGCAATAGGGCTGCTTAACGAGGTATTACATCTGAAAGAAATTATTGGCAGTGTTATCGTTTTAGTGGGGATAGCCCTATCGTTTTTAAAGGTGAAGAAAAAGGAAGTGGTGGTGTAGTTGACTCACCCCCTGCCCCCTCTATGCTGCGCAAAGAGGGGAAAAATAAAATAGAAAATTCTTAACCCTCTTTCCGCCGCAGGCGAAGAGAGGGTGGTCGGGCGAAGCGATGACCGGGTGAGTAAAATAATACACTATCCTTTTCCCCCTCTTTAGGCGTAGCGAAGAGAGGGACGACCAGCGAAGCGTAGTCGGGGTGAGTAAATCGCCGATATTTTTATATATTTAAACATCTACTTACTTACTTAACCCTTACTTTTGTAACCCGCTAAATCGCGAAGCAACAAACATGATCACCAAGCCCACCATCGACCGCATAATGGAAGCCACAGATATTGTGGAGGTGATTGGTGAGTTTGTGCAACTAAAAAAACGCGGGGCCAATTATGTAGGCCTTTCGCCATTCGCGAATGAGCGCACACCCTCGTTCACGGTATCGCCGGCTAAGGGGATCTTTAAAGATTTCTCGACTGGTAAAGGGGGCAGTGCCGTTACCTTTTTGATGGAACTGGAGAAATTCACTTACCCCGAAGCGCTGAAATGGCTGGCCAAAAAGTATGGCATCGAGGTAGAGGAAACCGTAGATACCACCGAAAACCTGGAAGAACAGAACCACCGCGAAAGCCTGATGATCGTATCCGGCTTTGCCGCAAAATTCTTCCACGAAAGTTTGCTGGATACGGATGAGGGCCAAAGTATTGGCCTCAGCTATTTTAAAGAGCGCGGTTTTAACAGCGAAACCATCAAAAAATTTGAGTTGGGTTACTCGCCCGACCAATGGGAGGCCTTTACAGGCGAAGCGATCAAACAAGGTTATAAAGAAGAATTTTTGGTTGAGAGCGGGCTTTCGGTTAAGCGGGATAACGGCTCGATATATGATCGTTACCGCGGGCGCGTGATGTTCCCGATACATAGTTTTACGGGCCGGGTGATCGCCTTTGGCGGCAGGACGCTGAAGAGCGACAAAAATGTACCCAAGTATGTAAACTCGCCCGAGTCGGACATTTACCATAAATCTAACGTATTATATGGCTTGTATTTTGCCAAGCGCGCTATCCGCGAGGAGGATAACTGTTACCTGGTGGAGGGTTACGCCGACGTCATATCCGTGCATCAGGCGGGTATCGAGAATGTGGTGGCATCATCGGGCACATCCTTAACGGTTGAGCAGATCAGGCTGATAGGCAGGCTCACAAAAAACATCACTATACTATACGATGGCGATGCGGCGGGCATTAAAGCATCCCTGCGCGGGCTGGATATGATACTGGAGGAAGGCCTTAATGTAAAGGTAGTGCTGTTCCCCGACGGGCACGACCCGGATTCGTTTGTGCAGAAGTTTGGCACTAACGCCTTTAAAACTCACGTAGATAAAAATAAAAAGGATTTTATCCTGTACAAAACCGAGATCCTTTTAAAGGATGTTGGCAACGACCCGATCAAAAAGGCCGAAGTTATCCGCGAGATCGTAGAGAGCATTGCCAAGATCCCCGACTCGATCAAAGCTTCTGTATTTCTTAAAGAATGCAGTAACCGCTTGCAGATAGACGAACGGGCACTTTTATCCGAACTGAACAAGATGCGGCAGGCGAAAGCCAAAAAGGATAGCCAGCAACAGCAAAATGCCCGCAAACCAGAACCATCGCCGGAGGATCTTTTGTTTTTTGATGAGCCGGAAGAAAAGCTCATCAAAGAATCTGATACGCAGGAACGGGAGATCATCCGCCTGTTGCTGCTTTACGGCAATAAAATGATAGACTGGGATGGCATCGCCAATACTTACATCGGCCCATTTATGGTAGCCGAACTTAGCGATGTGGATTTTGAACAACCCGTAACCAAACATTTTATGGAGATCTACCGGCAGGAGGTAGAGAACGGCGTTTTACCCGAAGAACAGCACTTTATCCATCACCCGGATAAGGCCATTGTAGATATGGTAGTTACCCTGCTGACCACTAAATATGTATTGAGCGAGAACTGGTACGAGATGCACAAGATATTGGTATCTGACGAGCAGGCCAACATGAAGGCAACCATCCTGGGCGCTATCTTCCATCTTAAAAAACAAAAGGTAGGCAAGATACTGGAGGGCCTGCGCAAAGAACTGCAAACCACCACCGGCGAAGCCGACCAGGAAATTCTGCTGAACCAGTACATGCACATGAAAAAAGTGGAGAAAACCATATCTGATTACTTAGGCTCGGTTATCTTAAAATAATGGCATCCCACAACGATCTCGGGCAAAAAGGCGAAGCGATGGCAAAAGCCCATTTGGAGGCTACCGGATACGAGATCATGGATGAGAACTGGGTTTTCGGTAAAGCTGAAGTAGACCTGATCGCTTATAAGGCGGGGATCATTATATTTACCGAAGTAAAAACCCGCACCGGCAATTACTTTGGCGAACCCGAAGATTTTGTGGATGCCCGCAAGCAACGTTTGCTGGTAGAAGCTGCCGACGAGTATATATATTTGATGAATCACCAGGGCGAAGTGAGGTTTGATATAATATCTATCATTTTCGACCGTAATAATAACCACACATTAAAACATATTGAAGATGCCTTTTGGCCTTCTGCCATTTAAGATGAATAAACGTATCATATTTTTCGCTGTTATAGCGCTGCTGGCATATGGCTGTACAGATAACAATAAGCAGCAGGATTTTACCATAAGCCCCGAAGCCGGCACTAACTACACTACCGGCAATACGGTGGCCCTAAAAGTTAATGTTCCGTCAGGCGTTAAGGTTGATTCGGTGGTTTATCTGCTGGATTCGGCACGGATAAGTGTGGCTAAAGATACAGCTGCCATCAGCCTGAAAACGGATAGCCTTACATTAGGCGCCAGGATCATCACCGCCAAAATTTACCAGGAAGGCAAAAGCCAGGACCTGACTACCAACATTAACCTGCTGGCCAAACCTGCCGAAGAACTGAATTATACTTTGGAAAAAGTTTACCCGCATGATACTTCATCTTATACAGAAGGCCTGGTATATGCAGACGGTGTGATGTATGAAAGTGATGGAGGGCGTTTAGCAGAGGAAATGGGGCCATCAAGTTTACGGAAAGCAGATCTTGTTACAGGCAAGGTGATTAAAGTTGTAAATGTTGATCCAAAAGTTTTTGCTGAAGGTATAGTGGTTATAGGCGATAAAATTATGCAGCTTACCTATACAGAAAAAATAGGCTATGTGTATGATAAAAAAAGCCTGAAGCTGTTAAGCACATTTAACAATAACGTAGGTGTAGAAGGCTGGGGCATGACCTACGACGGTAACAAGATCTATATGGACGATAGTACCAACCGAATTTGGTTTCTGGATAAAAACACGTACAAGCAAACCGGTTTTGTGGATGTATATGATGATAAAGGTGCCGTGAACGAGATAAACGAACTGGAATACATCGACGGGAAGATTTACGCCAATGTTTATCATAAAGATTACATCCTGGTTATCGACCCTAAAACAGGCGCTGTTGTACAAAAGGTTGATCTGACCAACCTGTACCCCCAGGCCAACCGCAACCCTGGAGCAGATGTACTTAACGGCATTGCCTATGACAAAGCTACCAAACGTATTTTTGTTACCGGCAAAAAATGGGATAAGCTATTCCAGGTTAAATTTGAAAAGAAATAGTTTTATAAGGGGGTAATACGGTTAATGGTTCGACAAGTTCACCATGACAATCCCACCATGTCAGTCTGAGCTTGTCGAAGACCTATACGCTTGGCAATGTTTCGACAGGCTCACCATGATATGCTAAACACCATGACAATATAGATTATGTCAGTCTGAGTTTGTCGAAGACCTATACGCTTGGCTAATGGTTCGACAGGCTCACCATGACATCTTCGCCATGTCAGTCTGAGCTTGTCGAAGACTTACACGCCCGGTTAATGGTTCGACCGGCTCACCATGACATGCTAAACACCATGACAATATAGATTATGTCAGCCTGAGCTTGTCGAAGACTTAGCAAAGCAGCTAATGGTTCGACAGGCTCACCATGACATGCTAAACGCCATAACAATATGCATTATGTCAGTCTGAGCTTGTCGAAGACTTATCAAAGCAGCTAATGGTTCGACAGGCTCACCAGGACAATCCCACCATGTCAGTCTGAGCTTGTCGAAGACTTACACGCCCGGTTAATGGTTCGACAGGCTCACCAGGACATCTTCGCCATGTCAGTCTGAGCTTGTCGAAGACCTATACGCTTGGCTAATGGTTCGACAGGCTCACCAGGACATCTTCGCCATGTCAGTCTGAGCTTGTCGAAGACCTATACGCTTGGCAATTGTTCGACAGGCTCACCATGACATGCTCTTTGAAAGCAGCTCTTGATTCTTATATCTTAACCTTTTTTCAACCCGCTTTATTATACTTATTCCTATACTCCATAGGCGATAGCCCGGTTACCTTTTTAAACACATTGCGGAAAGCTTTGGTATCCGAGTAGCCCACATCATACATCACCTCGTTCACATTTTTGCGGCTGCTTTCCAGGTGTTTTTTGGCCGCCTCCACCTTAACGCGCTGTATATATTCCAGCGGGCTGTTGTTGGTTGCCTTTTTAAAACGGCGTTCAAAATGGCGCTTGCCTATGGCATATTTCATGGCCAAGTCTTCTACCGAGATCTTCTCGGTGATATTGGCCTCTATAAATTCCTGCGCTTTTTTAATAGGCTCGTCCTCATGTGTTTTTTGCCCGTTAAACATAATAAACGGCGATTGGCTCTTCCTGTCTATCTCCAGTGCAAACATCTTGGCAGCCAGGATGGATATATCCCGCCCGGCATATTTCTCTACCAGATATAACAGCAGGTTCCAGTAAGATGTGGCGCCGCCGCTGCTGTACAGGCCCTTCTGCTCGGTAACAATACGGTCGTCAACCAGCGTAACTTTCGGGAACATCTCCCTGAATTCATTGGCAAAGCGCCAGTGAGTGCTGCATTCCTTACCGTTGAGCAGCCCTGTAGAGGCCAGTAAAAACGCCCCGATGCACAGGCTGGCTACTTCGGCCCCCTGGTGATGCTGTTGTGTTATCCAGGGGATAAACGCTTCGTTCCGCTTTAAAGAATCGTTGATATCCCCGCCAAATGCAGGGATGACGACCAGGTCTGTTTTCTTCACCTCGCTTAACACGGCATCGGTATGTACCGAAAACAGGCCGCCATGCAGCCGCACCTCTTTTTCAAGCCCAACCAATTGTACATTAAACAGGGGCGGTTTACCAGCTGCAGCCAAAAAATCGTTTACGCCGGTAAACATAATGCGCGGGTCGGCAATGCTGGCTAACACAGCTTCGTTGGGTATCAGGATGCTAACGTTTCTCATGGTTGCGATACAATTGGTTTATTAAGTATAAATGTAGTGAAGTAGAAAGTCGTAAACAACCCTTTATTAGTCCTTTTTGTACCTTAACAAATAAATTACAACAGGATACATTTGTATCAGCCAAAACAAAAACAATGAGAAAGCTAAAATTACAAATGCAGGTGAGCCTTGATGGCTTTGTAGCCGGCCCGGATAACGAAATGGACTGGATGACCTGGAACTGGGATGATAAACTAAAGGAATATGTACAGCAAATTACCGAGCCTGTAGATACCATTATACTTGGCCGCGTACTGGCCGAAGGTTTTATACCTGTTTGGAAAGAGCGCGCTGCAGACCCGGCTGCAGATAGCTTTACCCACAAAATGGTAAACGACCCTAAGGTGGTTTTCACCCAAACCCTTACCGAAAACCCGTGGGAAAATACCCGGCTGGCAACAGGCGATATTGTTGAAGAGATCAACAACTTAAAAAGCCGGCCCGGCGGCGATATAGTGGCTTATGGCGGTGCGCGCTTTGCATCGGCCCTGATAAAACACAACCTGATAGATGAATACCATCTGTTTATAAACCCGGTTGCACTTGGCAGGGGCAAAACCATTTTTGCAGATCTGGACACGCGCCTTAACCTGCAACTGGTAAACGCCATTGCGTTTGAATGCGGTGTTACCGTGCTGTGCTATAACCCGGCAGCAAAATAAAGTGGAACGGGCATGCGTAAGCTTGTGGTATCAATGAATGTAACCCTTGATGGCTTTATGGCCGGCCCAAACGGCCAGCTGGACTGGCATATGCCCTATTGGGATGATGACATGGCAAGGGCTACCGCAGCGCAACTAAGCAATGCCGATACTTTGTTACTGGGCAGCAATACCTATAAAGCAATTGCCCCTTACTGGCAGGCACAACAAGCAAATATCTATGCCGCACGTACAGATGTGGATTATGCCGATATGATGAACCGGTACCAAAAGGTGGTATTTTCTAAAACACTTAAAACGGTAAGCTGGCGCAATTCCCGGCTGGCAGGGCGGGGCATTTATAAAGAAATAATGAAATTGAAGAAGAGCCCCGGTAAAGAATTATTGGTTTATGGCAGCGGCAAGTTGGTTGCTGCCCTTAACCGTTTAAACCTGGTAGATGAATACCGGCTGTGGGTGCACCCGGTGGTGATAAAAAAGGGGCGGCCTATGTTTAAAACCAGGCTGCACCTGCAACCCTATCAAACCAAAGTATTTGGCAACGGGGTGGTATTGATGTGTTATGAATTGAACACGCATTAACTGAACGCTTACGGCTTCGGCTAAAGCCGATAAGCTATTATTCAATGGCAAATTGTATTTTCGTATAATTATAGCTGCACTGCTACATTATGCGTAAACATTTCATCCTTATTTTTTTATTGTTAGTATATATAGGGGCCAATGCTGCAGATATTAAAAGTATTGGTGTGCCTTATGTGCAAAACTATACCAAGGCGCAATACCAGTCGGGCAATCAAAACTGGTCGGTAACAAGGGATGAGCATGGCATTATGTACTTTGGTAATGACGAGGGCCTGCTGTCTTTCGATGGCCGTTACTGGCAGCTTAACCGCATGCCAAACGGCCTTATCGTACGCTCGGTAGCGGCAGACGGGCATGGCAAAATATATTCGGGCGGTTTCGGGGAGTTCGGCTTTTGGGAAAACGACAACAAAGGATTTTTAAAATACACTTCGCTTACGCATCTTGTACCCAAACAACTTCAGCCCGTAACAGAAGAAACCTGGAAGATCTATGTGGATAAAGATCAGGTTATCTTTCAGTCGTTTGGTGCTATTTACATTTATGCCCATGGCAAAATAAATGTTGTTAAAGCCCTTAACCCCTTCTTATTTCTTTTTAAAACAGGCAGCCGGTATTTTGTAGAGCAGGTAGATGCCGGCTTATCCGAACTCAAGAACAATAAATTAACCTATATCCCCGGCAGTAATGCTTTAGGCAGCGGCGTATTATCTATTTTGCCATTTAAAAAAGACAAATACATCATCGGTACCGCCAAAAATGGTTTGTTTGTTTACGACGGCATTAAGATAACCCCATGGCAAAACCAGGCTAATAATTTTTTAAAAGCATATCAGCTCAACAATGGCGCCGTTATACCCGGTAAATACATTGCTTACGGCACCATTTTAAACGGTATTATTATTATTGATACGGCAGGGAATATAGTGCAGCACATCAATAAATCGAGCGGATTACAAAACAATACGGTACTAAGTTTATATGTAGATACCGAGCAAAACCTTTGGGCAGGGTTGGATAACGGGATAGACAGGATAGAAGTTAACTCCCCGCTTTATTTTTATTTTGATAAAACCGGCAGGTTCGGCACGGTGTACTCCAGCATTATATTTAATAACAAAATATACCTGGGCACTAACCAGGGCCTTTATTATAGTGATTGGTTAAGCAACGATACCAAAAGGCTTTTACAATCTTTCAACTTCCAGCTGATCCCCGGTTCGCAGGGGCAGGTTTGGGACCTTTCTTTACAGGATGGGAAACTGCTTTGCGGCCATAACGATGGCACTTTCCAGGTAAATGGCGCATCCATCACCAAAATAACGCCTTTAAATGGCGGCTGGACCATCAAAAAATTCAACAATGGCCGCCTGATACAAGGCACTTATAACGGGCTCATCATCTACCGTAAAGACGCTGCCGGCAATTGGGTTTTTGAAAACAAGGTAGCAGGGTTTACACAGCCATCCCGCTATGTAGAGCAGGATGGCAAAGGCCAGATCTGGATCAGCCACGCCTATAAGGGTATTTATAAACTTACCCTAAGCGCCGATCAAAAAAGAGTGATAACACAAAAGTATTATGATAAAAGTTCGGGCTTGCCCGATAATTACAATATTGGCGTATTTAACCTGGATAACAGGATTGTCTTCTCGTCCGACTCGGGTTTTTACGTATATGATGATATTACCGATCGTTTTTATAAATACCAGCAGCTAAATAAAAAGCTGCATACGTTTGCATCATCCAATAAAGTTATAGCGGCTATTGGTAAAAAGTACTGGTTTATAAACCATGGCCGTGTAGCACTTGCAGATCTTTCGGTACCCGGGCGGCTCACTATCGATTCTAACCGGTTTAGCATGCTCAACGGCCAGATGGTGCAGAATTACGAGAATATCAACCTCATTAATAATCTTACCTATCTTATTAGTGTAGATGATGGCTTTGTGATCGTTAACGATAAGGATGCTACCCGCGAGCCGCATTTTAAGCTGCCGCCAGTGCTTATCCGCAAAGTAGAGAATATTACCGACAAGGTTTACCCGCTTAGTGATATGAGCTACGGTGATGCAAAAATATCCATCCCATATAATCAAAACAATATCCGCATAGCGTATTCACTACCTTATTACAAACAGGCAAAAATTAAATATCAGTACTATCTGGAAGGTTATTCGCGCCAATGGAGCGACTGGAGCCCGCAAAGCCAAAAAGAATTTACCAACCTTAACCGGGGCACCTACCATTTTAATGTACGTGCTAAGATCAATGATGAAAACCAATCGCCGGTAACCACATTTACCTTTGAGGTTTTGCCGCCCTGGTATGCCGGCAATGCTGCCATTGCATTTTATGTATTGCTGCTGATATTGATCTATTATGGCATACGCAAGTATTATTTGTTAAAGCTTAAACGGCATCAACAGGAGATCCAGGAAAAACTGCAACGTGAAAAGGAGGAATTTTTACGGCAGGAAGCGATCATTAGCGAGCAGCAGATCGTAACTATTAAAAATGAACAATTGCAGGCCGACCTGGCCAGTAAGAACCGCGAACTGGCCAATTCTGCCATGAACATTGTTTATAAAAATGAACTGCTGCAAAAAATAAGCGACGAGATCAACAATTTTAAAGATAGCACAGGTAAAAAGCTTTCTGAAGATCAGCTGAAAAAAATCCATAAGGTTATTGACGAAGGCATGAGCGATGAACGCGACTGGAATGTTTTTGAAAACAGCTTTAACGAGGCACATGAAAACTTTTTTAAGAAGTTAAAACATGACCATCCCGACCTGGTACCTAACGACCTAAAACTTTGTGCCTACCTGCGCATGAACATGAACAGTAAAGAAATGGCATCGTTACTGAACATTTCTTTACGCGGTGTAGAGATAAGGCGTTACCGGCTGCGCAAAAAGCTTAATTTACCCCACGATAAAAACCTGGTAGAGTTTCTCATTGAGTTATAATACTACATCATCACCTCTCACAGCTATATAAAGCAGGTATGTTTAAAACCCATATGTTGTAGTATAGGTTATACATTTTTACAATATATAAGCAATTGTAAATAAGATATTTATACTTTATTCTTAAAATTATTGAGAAAGTATTTTTAGCCTGATGTAATAATGTAGAGTTATAATATTTGTTAAAATTGTATTATCTGCACAATTTCGAACCTACAAAACCAATTAACCAAGTACTCAAAAATTATTAACCACTATGAAGAGAATTTACTCAATCTCGGGGTTACTGCTATTGTTTACTTTTTTCTCGACTGTTGTTTTAGCACAAAACGCTACTGTTAAAGGTAAGGTTACTGATGCTAAAACAGGCGAAGCGCTTATTGGCGTTACAGTTGCGGTAAAAGGTACATCAACAGGCGCCCAAACAGATGTTAACGGCGCTTACACAGTAAATGCCCCATCAAACGCAACCCTACAGGTATCTTATATAGGCTATACCACGCAAGAAGTTGCAGTAGCGGGCCAAACTTCAATTGATTTTAAACTGCAAAGCTCAACCAACGAATTACAGGGCGTAGTAGTTGTTGGTTACGGTACCCAGCGCAAGGTAGATGTTACCGGTTCTATAGCAACCGTTAAAGGGGCCGATGTAGCCAAGCAGGCATCACAGAACGCCGTTAGCGGATTGCAGGGTAAGGTAGCCGGCGTGCAAATTGTAAATAACGGCACACCTGGTTCAACGCCGGATATAACCATTCGTGGTTTAGGTACTATTTACGGTAATACTAAACCATTATTTGTGGTAGATGGTGTTTGGTATGATGATATCAATTTCCTTAACCCACAAGATATAGAAAGCTTCAGCGTACTTAAAGATGCGTCAAGTACCGCAATTTATGGTATCAGGGCGGCTAACGGTGTTGTTTTAATTAGTACCAAACGTGGTGCAAAGGGCAAGCCGGTAATTAACTATAATGGCTTTGCTGGCGTACAGGCTGTAACCAACCAGGTTAAAATGGCTAATGCAACCCAGTATGCTACTGCCGTGAATGAGCTGGCTGCCTTAAACAACGGCGCCGCAGTATTTGCAGACCCTGCAAGCTACGGCACCGGTACAGACTGGTATAAACAAATACTGCGCAAAGCTTTTATAACAAACCACCAGGCTTCAATAAGCGGCGGTACAGATAAATACACTTATAATTACTCTTTTGGTTATTTAAACCAGGATGGTATTGTTAAAACCAACAATTTTCAGCGTTACACCGTACACTTATCAAACGATTTTAAAATTAGCAAGGCCCTAAAACTTGGCTACACTGCCAGCGGCTTATCTGATAAATCAAGGGATGTTAGCGGCGATATATTTCACCAGCTGTACGGCGCTGCACCAACCCTGCCTGTACGTAAGGCAGATGGCAGCTACGGCGACCCTAATGATTATGGCACTGGTGACGGTAACAATTATAACCCGCAGGCTACGCTTGATTTTTATAATCAGCGTACCAAAAACAAACGTGTTACCTACAACGTGTACGGCGAAGTTACTTTTCTTAAGAATTTCAAATTCAAATCAAGCTTTGGTGGCGATGTAAGCCAAAACGAGATCAGATCATATACGCCGGAATACCAGGCTACTGTAAAACAATTCAGCAACAAAACAAACCTTAGCCTTACCCATACCGATGTGCGTAACTGGATCTGGGAAAACACTTTATCTTACGAGGTTAAGTTAAACGACCACCGGATCACCGCATTATTAGGCTACAGTGCGCTTGAAAATGTTACCAGGCAAATAAATGGCCAGGCAGATAACGTACCTTATGCTGCAAAAGGTAACCTGCAAACATCTTTCCCAGATGACGCCAACGTTACCTACCT
The DNA here is from genome assembly GCF_004378255.1 of Mucilaginibacter phyllosphaerae. Classification (GTDB taxonomy): domain Bacteria; phylum Bacteroidota; class Bacteroidia; order Sphingobacteriales; family Sphingobacteriaceae; genus Mucilaginibacter; species Mucilaginibacter phyllosphaerae. The sequence continues at coordinate 54,353 of NZ_SNQG01000002.1, read as the reverse complement.
GGCTACACCAGGCGACCAGATACGCAACCGTGCGCTATCGCAATTCGGGCGTGTAAACTACTCTTATAAAGATAAATATCTGTTAAACGCGTCTATCCGCCGTGATGGTGCATCGCAATTTTTTGGTGCAAATACCTATGGTTACTTCCCTTCGGTTGGTGCCGGCTGGGTAATTACCAACGAAGATTTTATGAAGGACCAAAAAGTGTTCAGCAATTTAAAACTTCGTGGTAGTTGGGGTAAAGTAGGTAACTCGGTAGTACCTATTAATCCCACCGTACAGGTAATAGCTACTGATCCATATCTTACAGCAATATTTGGCAACCCGCAGGTAGCTTATCCGGGCGCCAGCATCAACAGCATCGTACCGCCATCTATCGTATGGGAAAAAACGGTATCGTCTGACTTTGGTATAGAGGGTGGTTTGTTTGATAACAAACTAACATTCGAAGCTGATTATTATAACCGCGAAACACAGGATGCCATATTTGCTATACCTGTAGCAGGGTCATTAGGTACAAGTAACAGCGCACTTATTGGCAACCAGGCCAGCATCCAAAACCGTGGTTTTGAGTTTTTGGTAGGCTGGAAAGATCAGGCTTCAAATAAATTCTCTTACAGCATTAGTGCCAATCTTGGTATCAACACCAACAAAGTATTGAATGTAATTACCGGCAAAAACCCTATTTACCAGGGTGGCGACGGCATTGCAAACGGTGCATTGGCAACACGCACCGTAGTAGGCGAACCTATAGGCCAGTTTTATGGTTATAAAGTTGTAGGCGTATTTCAAACGGCAGACCAGGTTTCCAAATCGGCCCAAATAGGCGCTAAACCCGGCGATTTTATTTATCAGGATACCAACAACGATAAAATTGTTGACAGCCGCGACCGCGTAGCTTTAGGCAGCCCGCTTCCTAAATACAGCTATGGTGTAAATACTTCATTTACATACAAAAACTTTGACCTTGCCTTAGATTTTCAGGGTGTGGCAGATGTAAGCGTTTATAATGCAAACGTTGCATATCGTTTCGGTAACGAAAACTTCACTCAAGATTTTTATAACAACCGCTGGCATGGCGAGGGTACTTCAAACACCTACCCATCTGTAAACGTTGGCAAAACAACCAATGCAGCGCCAAACTCTTTTTATGTAGAAAGCGGTTCGTATTTAAGGCTTAGGAATGCACAATTAGGTTACGTTTTACCACGCAGCCTGTTAAATACCTGGAAAATATCAAGAGTTAGGTTATTTGCCAATGCCCAGAATGCGCTCAACATCTTTGGCTACAAAGGTTTCTCACCAGAAATTGGCGGTGGTGTTGGCAGTCGTGGTATTGATGCTAATGTTTACCCGTTATATGCAACCTATAACTTTGGCGTTAACGTTACTTTTTAATCTTAAAAGAAGATGAATAACAAAAAATACACATTTATGCGCAAGGCCTCAGTTTTAGGCCTTATTGCATCAACCATATTAATTCAAAGCTGTAAAAAAGACTTTTTAAACACAGCCCCGGCCCAAAACACTGCAGCAACGCAGTTTTTTAAAACACCGGAAGATGCCGGCAAGGCAGTTAATGCCATGTATGCAAACCTGCACGAGTGGAACAACATTGCCTTTGCCCCTATTGCCATAGAAAGCATGGGATCTGACGATGTAGAAAAAGGTAGCAGCGCCAGCGACGCAACATTTTTTAATGATTACCACAACTTTACCATCACTGCCGGCGACGGACAGTTAGGTGGTTTTTGGACAGGGCAATACCAAACCATCAATTTTGCTAACCAGATTTTGGCAAATGTGCCCGGCATTACTATGGATGAGGCACTTAAAAACCGGTATCTGGCCGAAGCTAAATTTATTAGAGCGTATGAATATTTTAGGCTGGTAAGGGCTTTTGGCGATGTTCCTTTGCGCCTTACAATCCCTAAAGACGCATCCGAATATAATTTGCCACATACGCCAAAAGAACAGGTTTGGGCACAAATTGAAAAAGACCTTACCGAAGCCGCGGCTGTTTTACCGCAAAGCTATGGCTCGGCAGATATTGGCCGTATAACAAAAGGCGCAGCCTTAACCATGCATGCAAAAGTTGCGATGTACCTTAAAAAATGGAATGACGTTTTAAGTTATACCAATACCGTTATGGGCATGGGCTATTCGCTGTTCCCTAATTACGAGCAAATGTTTCGTACAACAAATAAAAACAACCAGGAATCGATATTTGAGATCCAGAATAACGTGATACCAAATAATCCTTCTGCCTCAAATTCGCAATATTCGCAGGTACAGGGCGTGCGCGGTTCTACAGGTGGTGGCTGGGGATTTAACGTACCAAGCCCGGAATTAGCTGCAGCTTACGCAACCGGCGACCCGCGCCGTGATGCAACAATTATTTTTAGGGGAGAAACTACACCCGAAGGTGATAAAATACCTTTGGAAGGCGATAACCCCATGTATAACCAAAAATCATATGTGCCGTTCGGCCTGTATGTATCGGGCTTTAATGAAGGTGCGCAGCAAAACAAAATCGTATTACGCTATGCAGATGTATTGCTGATGAATGCAGAAGCCAACAACGAACTTGGAAATTCAGCAGCAGCTTTAGGCCCGTTAGAGCAGGTGCGCGCACGTGCACGTGCTGGCAACGCAGGTGTATTACCTGCGGTTATTACTACAGACCAAGGCACCCTGCGCACCGCTATTTATAACGAAAGGCGCTTTGAATTTGCAATGGAGTTTGAACGTTATTTTGATGTGATACGCCAGGGCAGAGGAGCCGAAGTATTTGGGCCGCGCGGATGGAAAGCCGGTAAAAACGAGGTTTGGCCAATACCACAAACCGAGATAGATATTAGTGGTGGTACGTTAACTCAAAACCCGGGATACTAATCTCCTGCAACAATAAGTTTTATAACCGGGCACGGCCCAAAATCTGATTGATATAAGGCTGTCGTTGTTACGGCAGCCTTTTTTTGGCAATAACAAAGTGCAGCTATATGATAAATTTTCTTAAGCTTTTTACCGGTTTGTTTCTTATCGGCTCGTTATTTACCTGTAAGGGGGGTAATGAAGCACGCCCAACTCAACCGGTAAAACCAAACCGCATAGATTCTGCCGACAAATTCCCAAGAATATCAGACGACCAGCTGCTCACCCTGGTGCAAAGGCAAACCCTCAAATACTTTTATGATTTTGGGCATCCTACCAGCGGCCTGGCCCGCGAACGCAATACATCCGGCGATGTGGTAACCACCGGCGGTTCGGGCTTTGGCATAATGGCCATGATAGTTGGTGTGAACCGCGGCTTTATCACCCGCGCCGAGGGCTTGGCGCGGATGCAAAAAATTGTTGGTTTCTTAAAAAATACGGCACAAACCTTTCATGGTGCGTTTCCGCATTGGTTAAACGGCGCAACAGGCGCCGTGCAGCCTTTTAGCGCGCAGGATAACGGGGCCGACCTGATAGAGACATCCTTCCTGATGGAGGGTTTGCTAACTGCCCGGCAGTTTTACAATGGGGCAGGCGCCGATGAAACCGCCTTGCGCGCCGATATCAATACCCTTTGGCAAAATGTAGAATGGGACTGGTTTAGGCAAGGCGGACAAAATGTATTATACTGGCACTGGAGCCCCACCAACGGCTGGGCCATCAACATGAAAATTACCGGCTGGAACGAAGGATTGATAGCCTACGTACTGGCAGCGGCATCACCCACACATAACATACCTAAAATAGTATATGATAACGGCTGGGCAGGCAATGGCGGCATGAAGAATGGCGCTGCCTACTACGGTGTTAAATTACCTTTAGGCCCATCGCTTGGCGGCCCTTTATTTTTTGCGCATTACTCTTTCCTGGGTATTAACCCTAATGGCCTGGCCGATGCTTATGCCAACTACCAGCAACAAAACATTGCACACAGCCAAATTAATTACAAGTACACGGTTACCAACCCTAAAGGTTATTATGGGTACAGCGCAGATAGCTGGGGCTTAACAGCCAGCGATATCCAGAATGGTTACACCGCAAGCTCGCCAACAAATGATGTAGGGGTAATTGCGCCAACTGCGGCCATCTCATCATTGCCTTACACACCAACAGAATCTATGGCGGCGCTCCGTTTTATGTATTACAAACTGGGCGATAAAATATGGGGCAATTACGGTTTTTACGATGCCTACAACTTAACCAATGCCTGGTTTGCCAACTCGTACCTGGCTATTGACCAGGGACCGATTGTGGTGATGATAGAAAATTACCGCACCGGCCTTTTATGGAACTTATTTATGAGCTGCACCGAAATTAAAACGGGTATGAAAGGGCTTGGGTTTACAAGCCCGAATTTATAAAAACTAAAAATTGCCCAAAATTGAATGGGCTTTATGACTTAATAACATCAACACATGAAAAAAATATTACTATCAGCGTTTATGGCTGTAGCATCCTTATATAGCGTAGCCCAAAAACCTGCGGCAAAAGCAGATGCTATCAAGCCGGTAGGCATTATCAAAAACCTCAGCGATAGTGCCCTGTTAGATGTAGTGCAGCGCCAAACGTTCCGCTATTTTTGGGATTTTGGGCACCCCGTAAGCGGCCTTGCGCGCGAACGCAGCAACACTTCTTTTGATTACGGCAATGAAGTAGTAACTATAGGCGGCTCGGGCTTTGGTATTATGGCCATGATAGCTGCAGATCACCGCAAGTTTATCAGTCATGAGCAATCTGTTGACCGGATGCTGAAGATCGTGGAGTTTTTATTTAAGGCTGATGCCTACCACGGCGTTTTCCCGCATTGGTTAAATGGTGAAACCGGTAAAACCATCCGCTTTGGCCGCAAGGATGATGGCGGCGACCTGGTAGAGACCGCATACCTGCTGCAGGGCCTGATCTGCGCCAAACAGTACTATACTGCCGATACCCCGAAAGAACGCCGCATACGCGATGTGATCAGCTGGATCTGGGGTGAAACAGAGTGGGACTGGTACACCCGCGAAGGACGCGACAACCTGTACTGGCACTGGAGCCCAAACAACGGCTGGGCCATGAATTTCCCTATCCGTGGTTTTAACGAGTGTTTGATAACTTATATCCTGGCTGCATCTGCCGACCGCTACCCCGTTAGCGCCGATGTTTATCATCGCGGCTGGGCACAAAGTGATTTCTTTAAAAACGGCCAAACTTACTATGGCTACAAATTGCCTTTGGGTTTCCCATATGGCGGCCCATTGTTTTTTTCGCAATACTCTTTCCTGGGGTTAAACCCCAAAGGTTTAAAAGACCGCTACGCCGATTACTGGGAGCAAAACCAAAACCATACACTTATTAACCGCGCCTATTGTATTGATAATCCTAAAAAATTTAAGGGTTACGGTGAAAACTCGTGGGGCTTAACCGCCAGCGATAATTACGAGGGTTACAACGCACATTCGCCTGATAATGATCTGGGGGTTATTACGCCCACGGCGGCACTATCGGCCTTTCCGTACACACCGGAATATTCGATGAAGGCCCTGCGCCATTTTTATTATGACCTGGGCGATAAGATCTGGGGCGAATACGGCTTTACAGATGCCTTTAGCGAATCAAAGAACTGGTACGCCAAATCATACTTGGCTATTGATCAGGGGCCGATCATCGTGATGATAGAGAATTATCGCTCGGGCTTATTGTGGCACCTTTTTATGAGTGCGCCCGAAATTCAGCGGGGCTTAAAAAAGCTTGATTTTAAAAGCCCGGAACTGGCTAAGAAATAATTAATTGATCTTAATTAAATAGAAAGCCGTTAATTTACGTTTAGTAATAAACCAGAATTAACTACCAATGGCAATTCATAAATTAAAAATAGTGGCAATGCTGGGTATCCTATACCTGGCATTGCCTTTTTTAGCGCAGGCGCAAACCCTTTCGGCGTTTGACAGAGGATCCTTCATTATCAAAACCGACACCCTTCCTTACCGCATTTTATTCCCTAAAAACTTTAATCCGGCTCAAAAATACCCTTTAATTATAGTGCTGCATGGGGCAGGCGAACGAGGGAATGATAACGAGGCACAACTTAAATACGGGCCAAAACTATTCCTAAATGATACCATCCGGCAAAATTACCCCGCTATAGTGGTTTTTCCGCAATGCCCTAAAGATGATTACTGGGCCAACGTTAAAATAAGCCAGAGTTTAACAGGCAAACGGGTATTCAATTTCCAGGAAGGCGGCAAACCCAACTGCGCCATGACCTTGCTTTTAGGCATGGTAGATCAAATGCTGGATAAGCCCTTTATCAGTAAAAAACAGGTGTACATAGGCGGCCTGTCTATGGGTGGCATGGGTACGCTGGAAATGCTTAGGCGCAAGCCCAATACCTTTGCTGCTGCCTTTGCCATTTGTGGTGGCGACAATACTAACAACGTACCTAAATACGCCAGGAAAACCCCACTGTGGATCTTCCACGGGTTAAAAGATAGTGTGGTACCGTTTGATCATTCGCAGGTGGTGGTAGATGCTTTAAAGGCTGCCGGCGCAGACCCCAAATTTACCATTTACCCTAATGACGACCATAACAGTTGGGATGATGCCTTTGCCGAGCCGCAATTGATGCCTTGGTTATTTTCGCACAGTAAATAAAAAAATTAGCTTATTCTAAAACTGCTCATCGGCTTCAAGCGGATCAGTACCGGCGCTATCATTGTTGGTGATGTGATTATCCGCATTCAGGGCTGATGAAGCATCATCTTCGCTTAATGTTTCCTCAATTGCACCGGTATCGGCAACTGCGCCATCTTTATTGGTTGCATTTGCTGCATCATCACTATTGGTAACAATATCCTGCCCGGCTGCGTTAACTTTCGGGTCGTTGGGATTGTTAACGGGTGTTGGGTTATCTGGCGTATTCATCGTTATTATGCTTTAAATCATAACGGATGGGTGGCAGGCTTGTTTGTCAAAAAAGCTATGATCAGCAAAAGTGTTCACGTTCACGACGCATGAACACCGTGAACATTTTTAGGTAGCTCATAATCAACAGATTAATAATTAAACTACTGACAAAACAGCGCCACCACATTTATCAGTTATAAATCAGTGTTATGATGCTATCACCTGATAGCAATAAGGGGTACAAAACGCCAAAAAACGCCCGCCAATCGCCCCAAACCATCGTCATAAAAAAAGCCGGGTAGTTATTCGCCCGGCTTTAAGTTATTTGGTTTATAATTAGATTCGATTCCTTCTACTCTCTAATCACTATTCACTGCTCTCCAATCTCTAATCACTATTCTCTAATCACCACTATTACTTACAATACCTGTTTATGATATCGATGATCACCTTATTCTCCTGCAATTGTGGCAGGTAATCAAACAGGATGTAATGTTTTTCGGGGTCTGATGCCAGCGCCATTTCCAGGTAGTTCAATGCTTCATTATAATCGCCTTTGGCAAACAAATAGGCCACCATTCGGTAATAAAGCTCTGCCGCATCCGGGTTATTTTTAATCGCCTGCGAAATTACTTCAATGGCATCAACCAAACGTTTTTGCTCATATAATATGGATGAATAATCCAGCCAGGCGTCCACATCAAGCGGATTAAGCTCCACCACTTTTTCATAAGCGTTTTCAGCTTCGGGTAAGTGGCCAAGCTTATACTCTGCATCGGCAATAGCAAACCAGTAATCTGCGTTGGCAATATCCAGGTCTAAGGCCTTTTTGTAAAAGTGCAGCGCTTCAAAATAACGTTCTTCAAAATCAAGGGTAACGCCAATCCCAAACCAGGCATCTGCCAGTTTAGGGTCCATTTTAACCGATTTTTTGTAGAAGGAACGCGCCTCATCCATTTGCTCCAGCTTTTCATAACACTCGCCTATGGCGCAATAAGTATCGGCGTTGGGCTGTTCGTACTCAAAGGTTTGGCGGTAAACTTCTATCGCCTCGGCATATTTCTCCAGGTTAACCAGTGCGTTACCTTTATTAAAGTAGGCAGATGCAAAGCTGTCTTTGATCAGGATGGCATAATCGTAAGCATCTATGGCTTTTTCAAACAGGCTAAGTTTGGTATAAGCATTACCTAAATTATACCAGGCGGCATAACTGTAAGGCTCGTTATCAATATATTGCTGATAAAATTGAACGCTCTCTTCCTGGTTATCTAAAACATCATAGCAAAATGCCAGTTCGTATAAGGCGTCCTGGTTTTCCATGTTTTGTTTCAGGCACAGTTTAAGATAGGTGATAGAGGTTTCGTAATCGCCCATGTTTTGATAAACGTAGGCGATATGCAGTAATATCTCGTCGGTTTCTTCGGCAAGGTCAAGCGCCTTTTCGTAGTTCTCTAAAGCTTCGGTATTACGCTCCATACTCTCGTACAGGTTACCGCGGATGATGTAGATATCTGCATCGCTTGCTTCCAGCATAGCGGCTTTATCCAAAGCGGCAAACGCCTCTGATGCACGGTTGGTAACTACCAGCAGCTGCGCCTGTTTAATTAAAAATACGGCAGCAAAGGGGTGCTGGTTGCGGGCATACTCTGACACCTGCAGTGCTTTGGCAGGGTCGTTTTTTTCTATGTAGTAATCGATAATGTTCTCAAACGCCTGTGCGTCAAAAAAGTACTGATCGTGATTTCGAATCATCTCTTCGTACCGCTCCACCGAAAACTTTGGATCTTCGGTAAAACCAAATTCAAATTCTTCTTCCATTCAAGTTTATTTAAGAGAACACTATATTTTGCGGGCAGGTGCCAGACGCGCCCGGTTCAAACATGAGTTCAAATTACAATAATAAGCCTCTTAATGGCAATTAAGTTTTCAACATACAAACATTATTAACAGCTGTTAATACAAATGCCTGATAATAAATATGAAGCAATTTAGTTGGCGAGTGATGAGTTGAGATAATTGCCCTAAAGATTTTTACCTTTGACAAAAGTACCAATTATGAGCTTACCTATAAAAGATATTCTTTCGCATTTACATATAAACGACATTAACCATGCGTTTAGTACAGGCAGCAACTGGGGCAGCAGCCCTAATGCTTTTGTAAAAGATGTTACATCACCTACCGATGGTAAAAAGATAGCCACGGTAAAGTTTGCTACTGCTGATGAGTATAATAGTGTTGTTGTAACGGCCCAAAAAGCTTTTAAAACCTGGCGGCAGGTACCTGCTCCAAAACGCGGCGAGATCATACGCCAGATCGGCGAATCGCTGCGCGAAAATAAAAAACAACTGGGCACGCTGGTATCTTACGAAATGGGCAAAAGCCTGCAGGAAGGTTACGGCGAGGTACAGGAAATGATAGATATCTGCGATTTTGCCGTTGGCCTTAGCAGGCAGTTATACGGCTTAACTATGCATAGCGAGCGCCCCGAGCACCGCATGTATGAGCAATACCACCCGCTGGGTATTGTGGGGGTAATATCTGCCTTTAACTTCCCGGTAGCCGTTTGGAGCTGGAATGCCATGCTGGCCTGGGTTTGCGGCGATGTTTGCATCTGGAAACCATCCGAAAAAACACCTTTAACGGCCATAGCCTGCCAGCACATTGCACAGGAAGTATTTAAACGCAATAACGTTGATGAAGGCGTAAGCTGCCTCGTCATTGGCGACCGGGAGATAGGCGAACTGATGAGCAGCGATACCCGCGTACCGCTGGTATCGGCAACGGGCTCTACCCGGATGGGCAAGGCCGTTAGCGCGGCTGTTGGCGCGCGCCTGGGCAAAAGCCTGTTAGAACTGGGCGGCAATAATGCCATCATCATTACCGAAAATGCCGACCTGGACATGTCGCTGATCGGTGCCGTATTTGGCGCGGTAGGCACGGCCGGGCAGCGTTGCACCAGTACCCGCAGGCTCATCATCCATCAAAGTGTTTATGATGCCTTTAAAGAGAAATTAGTTAACGCCTACAAACAAATAAAAATTGGCGACCCACTGGACGAGAACAACCACATGGGCCCGCTGATCGATCAGGATGCGGTTGCTTTGTATTTAGATTCGATAGAAAAATGTAAAGCAGAAGGCGGCAATTTTGTAGTAGAAGGCGGCAAGCTGGAAGGTGACGCTTATGCATCGGGCTGTTATGTAAAACCCTGCATTGCCGAGGTGGAAAACCACTTTAAAATTGTACAGCACGAAACCTTTGCCCCTATCCTTTATCTGATCAAATATTCGGATCTGGATGAGGCGATCGATTTGCAGAACGGCGTTCCGCAGGGCCTGTCATCCGCCATCATGACCAATAACCTGCGCGAGGCAGAAACATTCCTTTCTTACGCGGGTTCTGATTGCGGGATTGCCAATGTTAACATCGGCACATCCGGCGCAGAGATAGGCGGTGCCTTTGGCGGCGAAAAAGAAACCGGCGGCGGCCGCGAGAGCGGTTCTGACGCCTGGAAAGTGTATATGAGGCGCCAAACCAATACTATAAACTATTCTAAAACGTTGCCTTTAGCGCAGGGCATTAAATTTGACCTGTAAGATAGCCCACCCAACCCTCCCGGCAGAGAGGGCTTTTTTAAAAGAGCGCGGTTAAAGTCTCCCCTACCGGGGGAGATTTAGAGGGGGCTAACCCGGCAACGAATAAATTATAAACACGAACTATTAAAATATGTATAAAATCTTCAAGACCATAACCGGCGCAGCCTTAAGCGCCGCCCTGCTGATCAGCATTGAATCAACCGCGCAGGTTGCACCCAAACCTGCTGCCGAACTGCCAAAGAACTGGCACCTGATGGACCTTAAAACCGATGGCTACTTCGGCATCAGCCTGAACCAGGCTTACCTGTTTGTAAAAGGCAAAAAAAGCAAAACCGTATTAATTGCTACGATAGATAGCGGTATAGATACGGCACAGGCCGACCTTAAACCTGTATTGTGGACCAACACCAAAGAGATACCGGGCAACGGCATTGATGACGATAAGAACGGTTATATTGATGACATGCACGGCTGGGACTTTTTAGGCGGGCCGGGCGGCAAATGCGATTTTACCGAAACTACCGAAGAAGTGCGCGAGTACAACAAGCTAAAAGGTAAATATGAAGGCCTTACAACCGCACCTGCAGGCAGCGAAAAAGAGTTTGCTTACTGGGAACAGGTAAAGCTTACCCATGATGCTACCATCAGTAAATCAAACGGCGAAATACAGCAGCTACAGCCTGTTATGAATGCCTTAATGGCAACAAGCGGATACATTAAAAAGGCGCTGAACTTAAAATCTGACGCATCATTTAAAAAGGCCGACCTGGCCAAGATCACTTCAAAAAGCGATACGGTTACACAAAGTAAAAACGTATGGAACTCGGTTTTTGACCAGCAGGGCGGTGATGATACCAACGCCAAGATCATTAACGAATTAAGCGAATACCTGGCCAAATTAAATAACGATGTAAACCCCGACCCGGATGCGCGTAAACGTATTGTTGGCGATAACCCCGATGTACAGGACGGCAAGCCTTATGGCAATAACCTGCTTAAATTTGCTGATGCCGAGCATGGCACCGGGGTAGCGGGCTTAATTGGCGCCGTGCGCAACAATAAATATGGTATAGACGGGGTGGCCGATAATGTGCGTATTATGGCTATTAAGGCTGTACCAAACGGCGATGAATACGATAAGGATATTGCTAACGCGATACGTTACGCGGTAGATAATGGCGCCCGCATCATTAACATGAGCTTTGGTAAAAAACTATCGCCGCATAAGGCCTGGGTAGATGATGCCTTTAAATATGCGGCATCTAAAAATGTATTGCTGGTGCAGGCTTCGGGTAACGATAACCAGGATGTGGACGCCAAGCCGCAATTCCCGAATGATACTTTTGCAGATGGATCCGGCACGGATGCCGATAACGTGATAAGCGTTGGCGCATCTGCCGATAAACTGAATGAAAATCTGGCGGGTACTTTTAGCAACTACGGTAAAAAGAATGTAGATGTATTTGCGCCGGGCGTAAAGGTAACATCTGTAAATATGGATGCCGAGTTTAACACTGCCGATGGTACCAGCTTTGCATCGCCCATTACGGCAGGTGTGGCCGCTTTAGTATTGGAGTATTACCCAAACCTGAGCGCCAAACAGCTAAAACAGGTGATCCTGGAATCGGCCACGCCGCTAACCGGCACTATGGTTTTAAAACCGGGCAGCACTACAGAAAAGGTTGATTTTACCACACTGTCTAAAACAGGTGGCATCGTAAATGCCTACAAAGCATTGCTTGCTGCATCAAAATTAAAACCGGCAGGGATCTAAGATAATTTCTGTGATATAACCAAGTAAGGCCCGGCGAATCGCCGGGCCTTACTTGGTTATATGGAAATGTCAGTCTGAGCTTGTCGAAGACTTGTAAGCCCGGTTAATGGTTCGACAGGCTCACCAGGACACACTTCACCAAATGTTACTCTGAGCTTATCGAAGACCTTGTACGCCCGGTTAATGGTTCGACAGGCTCACCAGGAACACACTTCACCAAACGTCAGTCTGAGCTTGTCGAAGACTTGTACGCCCGGTTAATGGTTCGACAGGCTCACCATGAACACACTTCACAAAATGTCAGTCTGAGCTTGTCGAAGACTTGTACGCCCGGTTAATGGTTCGACAGGCTCACCATGACACACTTCACACTATATCAGTCTGAGCTTGTCGAAGACTTGTACGCCCGGTTAATGGTTCGACAGGCTCACCAGGACATACTCCTTAATGTCAGTCTGAGCTTGTCGAAGACTTAGCAAAGCGGGCTAATGGTTCGACAGGCTCACCATGACAAGCTAAAACACTATGTCAGTCTGAGCTTGTCGAAGACTTGCACGCCCGGTTAATGGTTCGACACGCTCACCAGGACACACTTCACAAAATGTCAGTCTGAGCTTGTCGAAGACTTGCACGCCAGGCTAATGGTTCGACAGGCTCACCATGACACACTTCACAAAATGTCAGTATGAGCTTGTCGAAGACCTTGTACGCCCGGTTAATGGTTCGACAGGCTCACCATGACACACTCCACAAAATGTCAGTCTGAGCTTGTCGAAGACTTGTACGCTCGCCTAATGGTTCGACAGGCTCACCATGACATCTGCATTATGTCAGTCTGAACCTGTCGAAGACTTGTACGCTCGGTTAATAGTTAGACAGGCTCACCAGTACACACTCCTGAATATCAGTCTGAGCTTGTCGAAGGCTTGCACCCCCGGTTAATGGTTCGACAGGCTCACCAGGACACACTTCACAAAATGTCAGTCTGAGCTTGTCGAAGACCTTGTAAGCCCGGTTAGTGGTTCGACAGGCTCACCATGACACACTTCACAAAATGTCAGTCTGAGCTTGTCGAAGGCTTGTACACCCGGCTAATGGTTCGACAGGCTCACCATGACACACTTCACAAAATGTCAGTCTGAGCTTGTCGAAGACTTGCACGCCCGGTTAATGGTTCGACAGGCTCACCAGGACACACTTCACAAAATGTCAGTCTGAGCTTGTCGAAGACTTGCACGCCAGGCTAATGGTTCGACAGGCTCACCATGACACACTTCACAAAATGTCAGTATGAGCTTGTCGAAGACCTTGTACGCCCGGTTAATGGTTCGACAGGCTTACCATGACAAAGTTTATCGATTAAAATATCGCTTCAGCGATCCGTTTGGTTGGGCCGGGGTTACCCATGGTATAAAAGTGCAGTACAGGTGCGCCAAACTTCATCAGTTCTTTACACTGTTCAATCATCCATTCAATACCAATATCTTTTACATTTTTTTCATCCTTACAATCGTGGATGGCATCGCTTAATGCTTCGGGGATATCGATATGAAAGGTTTTTGACAGATTAACCAATTGTTTTGAGGTGGTGATAGGTTTCAGCCCCGGGATGATCGGCACGTTGATACCAACGGCGCGGCAGTTATTTACAAAATCAAAATATTTTTGGTTATCGAAGAACATCTGGGTAACAATAAAGCCTGCGCCCATATCAACCTTTTGCTTTAGATACTTAAAATCTGTTTTTAAGTTCGGCGCCTCAAAATGTTTCTCGGGGTAACCGGCAACACCTATACAGAAATCTGTTTTCAGGATGCCTTCGTAATGCTCGTGCAGGTAAACGCCATTGTTCATATTCACTACCTGTTGCAGCAGGTCCGTAGCGTAGCAGTGGCCGTTGGGCGTAGGCACAAAAGATGCATCGCCCCGGCGGGCATCCCCGCGTAAAACCAACACATTATCTATACCTAAAAACTGCAGGTCTATCAGGCCGTTTTCGGTTTCGTCCTTGGTAAAACCACCGCAAAGTAAATGCGGAACGGTATCTACCTTGTATTTATTCATAATAGCCGCGCAGATAGCAATAGTACCAGGGCGCTTACGATAAGCCAGTTTCTCCAGCAAGCCGGTTTGGTGCTCCTTATAAATATAATCCTCGCGCAGCGATGTTACATCGATGAACGGCGGCTTAAATTCCATCAACGGGTCGATAGCATCATAAATCCCTTGAATGCTTTGGCCTTTTAAAGGTGGGATAAGTTCAAAGGAAAAAAGTGTTTTTCCTGCCGCATTGGCTATGTGTTCTGTAATCTTCATGAGCCCCCTAACCCCCTAAAGGGGGAATTTAATTTTTTAAATTTCTAATAATAAACTACCCTTTCCTGCTCCCCCTTCAGGGGGCTGGGGGGCTAATAATTCAAATTTGGCCCTAACCAACGTTCCACAGTATCAACAGATAAGTTTTTCCTGACAGCATAATCCGCTATCTGATCTTTACTTATTTTATTCAAGCCAAAATACCTTGCCTGCGGGTGCGAGAAATAGAACCCGCTTACCGATGCTGCCGGTGTCATGGCCAGGCTTTCGGTAAGGTGCATGTGGGCATTCTCTTCGGCGCTCAGTATCTCAAACAAAGTTGTTTTTTCAGTATGATCCGGGCAGGCAGGGTAACCCGGTGCCGGGCGGATGCCCTGATATTCTTCCTTGATCAGTTCAACCGTATCTAAATGTTCGTCTTTAGCGTAACCCCAGTATTCCTTACGTACCAGTTCGTGCATTTTTTCGGCAAAGGCCTCGGCAAAGCGGTCGGCAATGGCTTTGGTCATGATGCTGTTATAATCGTCGTGGTCGGCCTCAAATTCAGCAACCAGCTCGTCGCAGCCAATACCGGTTGTTACGGCAAAGCCACCGAAGTAGTCGGCCACGCCGCTCTCCTTAGGCGCCACAAAATCCGACAGGCCATAATACGGCTCTCCTTTAACCTTTTCGTTCTGCTGGCGCAGCGTATGGATGCGTGTCAGCAAATGCTGGCGGGTTTCATCAGTATATAATTCAATATCATCTCCCACGCTGTTGGCCGGCCAAAAACCAATCACGCCGCTTGCACGCAATAGCTTTTGGTCTACAATGCGTTTCATTAATGCCTGGGCATCATCAAATAGCTTTTTAGCTTCGTCGCCTACAAACTTATCGGCAAAGATCTTAGGGTAACTGCCACGCAACTCCCAGGTATGGAAAAATGGTGTCCAGTCAATATAAGGCACCAGTTCTTCCAGCGGGTAGGCATCAAAAACTTTGGTGCCGGTAAAGCCTGGTGCCGGCGCAACCATCTTCAGGTCTATCTGGAATTTTTGTTCGCGGGCCTGCTCAATGCTTACAAAGCGTTTGTCGCTTTTTTTGTTAGCGTGTGCTTCGCGGGCTTTGGTATATTCGTCTTTGATGTTTTGGATGTAGCTGTCGCGGGTATCACGATTCATCAAGCTGCTGCAAACGGTTACACTGCGTGATGCATCCAGCACGTGGATGGCTGCACCCGAGTAATGCGGCGCCACCTTTACCGCCGCATGGATGCGCGAGGTGGTTGCCCCGCCAATAATCAGCGGAATAGTAAACCCTTCGCGCTCCATCTCTTTGGCAAAATGTACCATCTCATCAAGCGATGGGGTAATTAACCCGCTTAGGCCGATGATGTCTACTTCCTGTTTTTTAGCTTCCTCTATAATGCGCTGGGCAGGCACCATCACCCCAAGGTCTATCACCTCGAAGTTGTTACAAGCCAGCACCACGCCTACGATGTTTTTGCCGATATCGTGCACGTCGCCTTTTACGGTGGCCATTAATACCTTACCCGCATTAGCCCTGCTGCCACTGCTGTCTTCACCGGCATCTATAACACGCTGTTTCTCCAGCTCGATATACGGCAACAGGTAAGCCACCGCCTTTTTCATTACACGGGCAGATTTTACCACCTGCGGCAAAAACATTTTACCGGCACCAAACAGGTCGCCTACTACGTTCATGCCATCCATCAGGGGGCCTTCAATCACCTCTAAAGGCTTGGCAAACTTCTGGCGGGCCTCTTCCACGTCATCGTCCAGGTATTCGATGATACCTTTTACTAAGGCGTGCGACAATCTTTCTTCCACCGTACCCTTACGCCATTCCTCATCACGAACGATCTCTTTCCCCTTACTTTTGATGGTATCGGCAAATTCAACCAGGCGCTCGGTGGCATCATCGCGGCGGTTTAGTAAAACGTCTTCTACCAGTTCCAGCAGGTCTTTAGGGATCTCCTGATAAACCTCCAGCATCCCGGCGTTTACGATGCCCATATCCAGCCCAGCCTTAATAGCATGATACAGGAATGCCGAATGCATCGCCTCGCGCACCACATTGTTACCGCGGAACGAAAAGGAAATATTACTGACCCCACCGCTCACCTTGGCGTATGGCAGGTTTTGTTTTATCCAACGGGTAGCCTCAATAAAATCTACCGCATAGTTATTATGCTCTTCCAAACCCGTTGCTACGGTCAGGATGTTCGGGTCGAAGATAATATCCTGCGGCGGGAAACCCACTTCTTCAACCAGGATCTTATATGATCGTCCGCAGATCTCCTTGCGGCGCTCCAGCGAATCGGCCTGTCCGGTTTCATCAAAGGCCATCACCACGGCAGCAGCGCCATAGCTCAGGATCTTGCGGGCATATTCCTTAAATTTCTCTTCGCCCTCTTTAAGGGAGATGGAGTTTACAATACCTTTTCCCTGCAGGCATTTTAACCCGGCTTCGATAACCGTCCATTTAGATGAATCGATCATGATGGGCAGCTTGGCAATATCCGGCTCGCTGGCAACCAGGTTCAGGAATTTCACCATTACCGCTTCCGAGTCTATCATCCCCTCATCCATATTAATGTCGATCACCTGCGCACCGCCTTCTACCTGCTGCAGGGCAACGGTAAGGGCAGCCTCGTAATCTTCGGCCAGGATAAGTTTAGAGAATTTGGGCGACCCGGTGATATTGGTACGCTCGCCTATATTTACAAAGTTGGTTTCGGGGGTAAGGGTAACGGCTTCCAGGCCGCTTAAGCGCAGGTATGGCTCAATGTCAGGTAATTGCCTTGGCGGGTATTTAGCAGCCCTATCGGCAATACATTTAATATGATCGGGCGTGGTGCCGCAACAACCACCCACAATATTTACAATGCCTGCCTTGATAAAATCATCTACCTGATGGGCTGTTTCGTGCGGGGTTTCATCATATGCGCCAAACTCGTTAGGCAGGCCGGCGTTAGGATAAGCAGATATAAATACGCCTGCCTTTGCAGAAAGTTCCTCTAAGTGGGGCCTCATTTCGCGGGCACCTAAAGCGCAATTCAAGCCTACCGATAACAGGTTAGCATGACTGATAGAATTCCAGAAAGCCTCTACTGTTTGGCCGGACAAAGTACGGCCCGATGCATCGGTGATGGTACCTGAGATCATGATACCGCCACTATCACGGAAGGCAGGGTAATCTTTACCTGCTGCTTTACATTCGTCTTTATAGCGCTGGATAGCAAACAGCGCTGCTTTAGCATTCAGGGTATCAAAAATGGTTTCTACCAGCAGCACGTCAGATCCCCCATCTACCAAACCGCGCACCTGCTCATAATAGGCCTGGGCCAGGTCATCAAAGGTAACGGCGCGGTAACCCGGGTCGTTCACATCGGGCGACAAAGACGCCGTACGGTTAGTTGGCCCAACTGCACCCGCCACAAAGCGTGGTTTCGATGGGTCTTTTTGAGTGTACTCGTCGGCCACTTCGCGGGCTATGCGGGCGCCTTCGTAGCTTAATTCGTAATCAAGCTCTTCGAGGTGATAATCGGCCAGTGATATTTTTTGCGTGCTGAAGGTATTGGTTTCGATGATATCCGCCCCCGCATCCAGGTACTCGGCATGGATAGCCTTGATCACATCGGGGCGGGTAATATTCAGCAGGTCGTTATTGCCTTTCAGGTCTGATGGATGGTCGCGGAAACGCTCCCCGCGAAAATCCTCCTCGGTGAGCTCGTACCGCTGTATCATGGTACCCATAGCCCCGTCAATAACCAATATCCGTTTCTGTAATTCTTTTCTAATATCCATTGTTGAGATGTGAGATAGGAGATAGGAGTTGTGAGACAAGGAAAAACCATTACTCAAAACTCAATTCTCATATCTGATAAAACAAGGTATTATTGTGACAATGAAAAGCAGTAGCTATCTCCAATCTCACATGTAATATCTCCAATCTAAATGTAGCTTATCTCGAAAAGTCGGGTATAATATTGACTTTCACTTATCTGTCCCCGGTTGTTCTGTTAACCGGAGTAGAATGTAGCACCTTGTTAAGTAACAGGTTGCTAAGACATCGCAGGGTCTAATCCCTCCGTCTTTCTCCATAAGCGTTACAAAGATGAATAATAATGTTGTAAAGTGCAAACGTATTTAATGGCAGCCATCTGTAATTAATACGGGGGTTAAAAAATCGTACTCATCGTTTTTTAACCACATTGCATTTTTACAACAGGCAGGTACAAATCAGGGCACAATACCAAAAGAGGATTTTAATGATCACTACAGCACCATAGCCCTATCGGGCAAGTGTAATGCCCGACAGGTAAAAATGATGCACATAATAGATTCAGAAATCCCCCTCTAAATCGTATTAATCAGAGTTTTTTTTTTCGTCCTCCCATACAGAACCAAAAACGTATGATTTTTTATTGCACACGTTACACGAGTATCGTTTTATAGGGAGCCAGAATAAAGTGGCCTTCATCAACGCGGGCCTTCGGGCCCTGTTGGCTAGTTTACCCCTGCCGCAATGCGGGCAGGTCTTTTTTTGTTTTGTTTCCATTGTAGGGGTATTAAATGTTAACAATTAATCAATAATTATATCATATTTTTAAGCAGCTATTTTAGCAATAGCCTCTATCATTGCCAGCTTGTTTACCGGCTTGGGTAAAAAAGCATTAGGGCAGGTTTGGTTAGCCTGAGTTAATATATCTGCTGATGTTACTGACGATTGAAATATAAACGGAATATGTAAATGATGATTAATATATTGTGCAAGGTCAATCCCGTTCTCTTTTCCCTGTAACATTATATCTGTTATGACCAGGTCAACACTCATTGTACCAAGGTCCGTTACTGCCTTGGTATAATTTGATGCTGTGCCGCAAACCGTATGGCCCATATTTGATATTATTTCCCTTAAAGCCAGGGCTATTAAAGGGTTATCTTCTACAATATAAATATACAATTTTTGCATCAGGTAAATTTAGCTCTATCTATTATTTGAGTGCTTGTTAATTGGTTTAATTAATATGATAAAGTCCTCAAAGATGGGTGATAAACAACATTTCAAAGAATTTTAAGGGTGGACAAAATCAAGACAAATGCTTTTATAGCTTCTTTTTTAGCATTACAGGCTATTAACAACATCTTCCAGTTCCTCACTCTCTAAAAGTTCCATTTTTTTGCGCAGGCGCTGCTTGGCTTTTTTAACACCATCAATCGTTATCCCCAGCATAGCAGCCATTTCCTTATTATTAAGTTTTAATTTAATAAGTGCCAATAGCCTTACATCTGTGCCGGATAGGTTACCATACTGGTGCCGCAGGTTATAAAAAAATGTAGTGTGTACTCTCGAAAATAGTTTTTTAAACTCTTCCCAGTTCTCCTCCGTCATGATGTGGGCCTGCATCATCTTATCCAGGTTAACGGCTACATCCGTATCGCTAAATTGCCCTTTAACCTTTTCCAGCTCGGTTTTAAAACTCTCTATCAGGATATTTTTTTGTTTAAGGTTTTCGGTGTACCCGTTTAAAGACAGGCTGGCATTCTGAAGTTCTTCATCAAGCCGCCTTTTTTCAGATTCCATCAGCTCCTTATCCTTTTTAGCCTTAAGCCTTTGCCTGTTATAGATCAAAGCAGTTATGATCACCAAAAGCAATAGCACAGTAATGATGGTATTTTGCTTAAAAGCGTTTAGCTGCGCGCTTTTTTTAAGGTTATTAAACTCCTCGCGGCTTTTTTCCATCACCCACTGCATCTTTACACGCTCAATGGCCGCAACATTATCCCGCTTGGATACGCTATCCCTCAGTTTTTCGGATGTGTTACGATACCGGGTGGCATCAGCTACATGATCCAGCCTTTCGCTGAGTGTTGTTTTAAGTTCATAATACTGCACACGCTGTGTAAGTACGTTCTCGGTGCACTTCAGCAAGATCTTGTCTGCCGTATCCAGGCGCATGCCGGCTAATTTAAGTTCGCTGTAGTCAATATTTATTCTGATCAAGCGCAGCAATGCTATGGCCGAATTAAGCTTCTGTTCATACTTTAACGATTGCCTGTAATCATCTTCTATTAAGGGCAAAGCCTTACCATACCGGTGCTGCAAAAAATAAATGGACCCGATATTGCCATTGGCTATGGCTACCCAAGCGCTATCCTTAATAGCCTTTGCCATATATAGGGCATTATTAAAATAAGTTTCGGCTATGCTGTACTGGTTGCTGTTACGATAGGTAAGGCCAATAGTATTTACAATATTTATGCGTGTGCGGTTTACCTGCCGCTGATATTTTAAAGCCCGGCGCAGGTTTTCGCGCGCATTATCAAAGTCACCTACCGAATAATAAAAGATCGCGGTTTCTGAAAATATATTGCCCATTTCGGGCACGTTATCAAACCCAACCTCGCGCAGGTTCTCTTCAGACAGCAGATAGTACCTGCATGCTGCCGAATTATATTTGTAAAGAAACAGATAATTGGCTTTGCGATGCTGATATATGCCCGTTTCCAGCTGCATATCCTCGCCTTGTGCAAAAGCAATGGCCTTATTAAAATAAATATTACTTTTTAAATTATACCCTCTGTTAACCGAATAATAATCGGCACGCATATCAAATATGGCGCACTCCAGGTGCAGGTCTCTTAGTTGCCTGGCGATGGTTCGCATATCGTTCAGGCTGTGCATGGCGTCAGCCTCGCTCATTTTACGGCAATTGATGCGATACAGGGCCCT
Organism: Mucilaginibacter phyllosphaerae; assembly: GCF_004378255.1. GTDB lineage: Bacteria > Bacteroidota > Bacteroidia > Sphingobacteriales > Sphingobacteriaceae > Mucilaginibacter > Mucilaginibacter phyllosphaerae. The sequence continues at coordinate 33,048 of NZ_SNQG01000002.1, read as the reverse complement.
GGCCCCATCAACACGATGCGCGTCTACCGTATCTTTTAAGCTATTAAAAATGTGTGGTTTATATACCGGCGGGGGGCTGTATGCCGCAAAAGTAAGCAATGGCAAAAATAACAACCATATCATGATCGTAAAAAGCAACTTACGCTGCAAAATAGTTTTACGCTTTGTAATCAAGGCTTAAAAAATTAATTATTAAGTAGGGGTGATACTTATGCGCAAAAGTAATTAAAGCTGGATAATATCATATAAAAATCATTGGCTGATTTTAGCCCAAATAGGAGTAACACCTGTGGTTTTAAAACTATACAGGGGCGGTTGGTTCTTGTATCTGTGCGAGCGACAGCGGTACCAGCTTTTTTGTTTTTAACCAGGTAACAGATACGATCAGCAGCGTCATGGTGCCGCCAAATATAACCGCCGGCACTGTGCCCAGTAGTTTGGCCGCCATACCCGATTCAAAATCGCCGATTTCATTAGATGAGCCAATGAACATGGAGTTTACCGCCGATACCCTGCCCCGCATATGGTCGGGCGTTAAAAGCTGCATAATAGTACCCCTGATAATTACGCTTACGCTATCAAAAGCGCCCTGTAAAAACAGGAACATAAGCGATACATAAAATATATTTGATAAACCAAACCCGATGATAGAGATGCCAAAGCCCGAAACTGCTATCAGCAAATTTCGCCAGGGCTTATTCATGGGCGAGAAGCGGATCATGACGATCATGGTTAATGCCGCCCCTAATGACGATGCCATGCGCATAATGCCCAGGCCTTCTGCACCTACCTTTAAAATATCAAGCGCAAATACGGGCAACAAGGCCACCACCCCACCAAAAAACACCGAAAACAAGTCGAGGCTCATGGCATAAAACATTATTTTGTTGGTAAAAACAAAGTTTAAGCCCTCTTTTAAACTCACCCAGATATTCTCTTTCGGGATAAAAATGGGCGGATATTCGCGCAGCAGGTAAACCAACACCAATGATCCCAGCATAAATATCAGCGTTAACGCAAATGTTGCGGTTATACCCGTTAGACCGGGGTAAAAATGATGCGCAAACCCATAAATAAACCCACCGGTTAATGGCCCCAGTATAGATGCAACCTGCCAGCTGGAACTGCTCCAGGTGCTGCCGTTGGGGTAAAGTTCTTTGGGGATGCTTTGTGCGTAAATGGTAAAAGTGGCCGGGCCATAAAAAGCACGGGCAAGGCCATTACAAAAAATCATGGCGTATAAGATAGTCAATATGCCCGTTGTATGTAATTGCGATGCCACGTTGGTTAATGTGGTGATAAACATTACCAGCGATGATAAAAGTACGCCTGAAAATATAATAAGCAGCATTTTCCGTTTTTCGTACTTATCGGCAATGTAACCGCCATACAGGGCTATCCCTACAGCCGGGATAGCTTCGCTTAAGCCAATAAACGCCAGCGCTATTTTGCTGTGTGTTAACTGGTAAATATAAAAACCCAAAACTACGGTTTGCATTTGGTAGGCAAACGTAAAGCAAAAGCGCATACCAATGTACGACCGGAAATCCTTGTATCTTAAGGCTGCAAATGAATCTGTTTTGGGGGTGGAATTTCCGTCGTCTGGCACTTTGGTAGTATGTTAAAAAGTGAGGCCGCAATTTACAATTGAAAATTGCGGCCTCAAAGTTAAATTTTAAAAGTTTAAGCCATGCTGGTCTATCAGGTAAACCAATGCGGTAATGGCTGCAGCGCCTAACTCCAGCTCCCGTTTATTTACGTTTTCAAAAACATCGTTAGGCGTATGGTGAATATCAAAATAACGCTGCGAATCGGGCCTGAAACCGATCAGCTTTATGGATGGGATAGCCTCTTTTAAAGGGCCGATATCTGTGCCGCTGCCACCGGCGGTTAACCTGTCGGCCTCATAGGGTTCTAAAAGGCCCTTCCAGCTTTTGTTAATTTCTTTCAGGAATTTGGGTGATGCATCTTCAAAGCTAAAGCCGCGGGGGGTAAAACCACCCTCGTCTGTTTCAATGGCTGCAATGTGCTCCTCTTTATCTGCTGCGGCCTGTTCGGTATATTTAATACCACCTTTGTGGCCATTCTCTTCATTCATAAAAAATACCGCACGGATGGAGTTTTTAGGTTTATAGCCCGTTGCCTTAATTATCCTCAATACTTCTACAGATTGCATTACGCCGGTGCCATCATCATGCGCGCCCTCGGCCAGGTCCCACGAATCCAGGTGGCCGCCAACGGTGATGAATTTATTGGGGTTTTCGCTGCCTTTAATCTCTCCTATTACGTTGTATGATTTTACGTCGGGCAGGGTTTGGCAGCTTTGCTTAAGGTAAAATTTAATCAACGGCAGTTTACGCAGTTTCAGCATATTGCTGAGTTTATTGGCAGCTAATGTTGATATGGCTGCCGCCGGGATCTTTTTACCACTTTCGGCATAAACGGTACCGCCGGTGTGCGGATAATCATCCAATGCCGGGGTTATTGAGCGTACGATGGCGCCAACCGCACCATATTTTGCCGCTGCCGCCGGCCCTGCAAAGCGTTGTATGCCGGCTGCACCGTAACCGGCACCGGTTTCGATAAAACGCTGATCGAACGGGCCGTTAAAGAAAACAATTTTGCCCTTAATAACGCTTTCGCCCAGTGCATCTAATTCTTTCAGGCTGCGCACCTCTACAATATTGGCGGTGATGCCTGAAGCCGGTGTACCTACCGACATGCCCAGGGCAGCAACCGGTACGGCTATTTTATTTTTACCATCCATGATATAGGCTTGTTCTTTTGCGCCGCGCACCCAATGCGGTACCATTACTTCCTGCAGGTAAACCCGGTCAAAACCGTAGCCTTCCATCAGTTTTTTACTCCATTCTACAGATTTTGCCGCGCCTGCAGAGCCGCTTAAACGCTGGCCTATCTTTTTGCACAGGTAGCGTAAATTATCGTAACATTGGCCCTTAACCAGTGCTTCGTCATAAAACCGGCGGATCTGTACGGAATCCTGCGCCTGCGAACTGATGGCAGCGCCTGCTAAAAAGATGGAAAGAAGTAAGAATTTTTTCATGTTTAAAAGCGTTTAAGCAAATGTAATATTTGCTGCGCGTTTTCATGAATGCATCAGGATATTTTATCCCAGCTTAAACCGGCATTGTTTACCTGGAAAGCGAGGTTAAGGATCTGATTTTCCGGCGCGGCCAGTTGGGGGTCTTTCTCAAAGATGTCTATCACACAATTACGGGCCTGCTGCAGTATCTCCTGGTCGGTGGTCAGGTCGGCAACTTTCAGGTCCAGCACACCGCTTTGCTGCGTGCCTTCAATATTGCCGGGGCCGCGCAGCTGCATATCTGTTTCGGCAATCTCAAAGCCGTTGTTTGTTTTTACCATGGTATTTAAGCGGATGCGGCCATCATTGCTCAGTTTTTCTTTACTCATGAGTATGCAGTAAGATTGGTCGGCACCACGGCCAACCCTGCCGCGCAGCTGGTGCAATTGCGACAGGCCAAAGCGTTCGGCATTTTCGATGATCATTACCGATGCATTGGGTACATTCACCCCTACCTCTATCACGGTAGTGGCAACCATTATTTGTGTTTCGCCTTTTATAAAGCGCTGCATCTCAAAATCTTTTTCGGCGGCCTTTAGTTTACCATGCACAATACTGATGCGGTACTGGGGCAACGGAAACTCGCGCGACATCGTTTCGGTGCCATCCATCAGGTTTTTCAGGTCGAGCTTCTCGCTTTCCTGTATCAGCGGATATACCACATAAATCTGGCGGCCCTTAGCAATTTCCTGCTTCATAAAGCCAAACATGCGCAGGCGCTGGGCTTCATAATAGTGCGAAGTTTGGATAGGCTTACGGCCTGCGGGCAATTCATCAATTACAGAAATATCCAGATCGCCGTACATCGTCATGGCCAGCGTACGGGGGATGGGTGTAGCCGTCATCACCAGGATATGCGGGGGCACAACGTTTTTACGCCAAAGCTTGGCGCGCTGCTCTACCCCAAAACGGTGCTGCTCGTCAATAACCACCATGCCCAGGTTTTTGTATTGCACCTTATCTTCTATCAGCGCGTGCGTGCCTATCAGGATATTCAGTGTGCCATTCTCCAGCTTTTCGTGAATAACTTTACGGGCTTTGTTAGGTACCGACCCGGTTAACAGGGCCACCTCTACAAACCCTTCGCCTACCAGGCTTTTTATAGTTTGATAATGCTGATTGGCCAGAATTTCGGTAGGGGCCATAATGCAGGTTTGGAAACCGTTGTCTACCGCTATCAGCATACTCATTAAAGCCACAACGGTTTTACCGCTGCCCACATCGCCCTGCAGCAGGCGGTTCATTTGAACACCACGCTGGGTATCTGTACGGATCTCTTTTAGCACCCGTTTTTGCGAGTTGGTTAACGCAAACGGTAATTTATGATGATAAAACCCATTAAAGTAATGGCCTACTTTATCAAACACATTGCCTTTGAATTTTTGGGTACGCGCCAGTTTATTTTTTAACAGTTTTAACTGCAGGAAAAACAGCTCCTCAAATTTTAAACGGTATTGTGCCTCCTTCAGTTGACTGGCATCGTTGGGGAAATGAATGTTGCGGTAGCTTTGCTGCCTGCCTGCCAATTTAAAGCGGTTAAGGATGTAGGCGGGTAAATTCTCCTGAATATCTTTGCCCTGCTGCTCCAGCAATGCGGCAATTAATTTTTGCAGGCCTTTACTATCTAAGCTAAACTGCTTTAATTTTTCGGTTGAATTATAAGCAGGTTGCAGGGTTAAGTTGCCCTTTTGCTGCTGCACACCGGGTAAATAAGGCTCCATTTCGGGATGGGCCATCTGGGCTTTGTGGTTAAAAAAGCCGGGCTTGCCAAATATGATATACACCTTGCCGGGCACCAGCATTTTTTCGGCCCATTTTATGCCCTGAAACCATACCAGTTCAATTACGCCGGTATCATCATTAGCTTGTACAACCAGGCGTTTGGTGCGCTTTTCGCCAATAAGTTCTTTTTTGCTTACCCTTGCCAGTACCTGTACATAGGGCATATCAGGCAAAATATCCTTTATTTTATAAACCCGCGTACGATCTATATACTTATAAGGAAAATGCCTCAGCAGGTCTTCAAAGCTGTAAATCTGCAATTCCTTTTTAAGTACTTCGGCGCGGGCCAGGCCCACACCTTTTAAATACTCAATGGGTGTTTGAAAGTGCTGATTATTCAATTTTTAATAATATCAGGGCTTTAAGGCAATTACAGATATCTCTACATTAACACCTTTAGGCAATGCCGATACCTGTACGGTTTCGCGCGCAGGGAAATCAGCAATAAAATAAGAGCCATACACCTCGTTAACCTGTGCAAAAGTTTGCATATCGGTTAAAAATATGGTGGTTTTAATAATGCTGTCAAAACCTATACCCGCTTCGGTTAATATCGCTTTCAGGTTTTCCATCACCATCGTAGCTTCATCGGTTATGCCGGTGGTAACAATATCACCTGTTTTAGGGTTTGCGGGGATCTGGCCGGATACATATAGTAAACCATTGGCAGCAACTGCCTGGCTATATGGCCCTATAGGTGCAGGGGCATTACTGGTATTGATAATCGTTTTCATGATCGTGAGGTGTTTGGGGGTTACTTTTTAAGAAAAAACCACTGGATAAGTTTCCAGGTGATGCCGATTAAAAACATGCTGATGGCAATGGCATTAATTACATGCATAACCTTCAGGTTAAAGCTGGTGGGCCTGTTGGGGTCTTTTTTTCTAAAGAAGTACATAACACAAATTTAATAAAAAAAAGAAAGCCCCCCGAGTTATTCGGGGGGCTTCTTAATAATATTTAAGTGATATTATCTTTGTTTGAAAGCAACACGACGGTTAGCAACGCGTCCTTCTTCAGTTGAGTTATCAGCAATCGGGTTAGTTTCACCGTAACCTTTAACTTTTAATTTTGATGCAGCAACACCAGAGTTAACTAAGTAAGTTTTTACAGAGTTAGCACGGTCACGTGATAATGATAAGTTGTGAGCAGCAGTACCTTCAGATGAAGCGTAACCATCGATCTCAACAGTTTTACCAGATGAACGTAAGTCTGCTGAAGTAGCATCTAATACAGGGTAAGAAGAAGTTCTTAACACTGAGCTATCAAATTCAAACTGGATGTTTGAGTAAGCAGCAGCTGTAGAAGCAGTTGCAGTTGAATCAGCTTTAGGGAATACGATAACGCAACCAGAGCCATCAACAACGCTACCAGCAGGAGTGTTAGGGCATTTGTCAAACTGATCAGATACACCGTCACCATCAGAATCTTTCTTAAGATCAGTAACTGCGTTTTCAACGTTAGTTACACGGCCTTTAAGGGCTTCAACTTCCTGGCGTAAAGCAGCATCGTACAATTCGTCGTACATCATAGCTACAGGGTTAACCCACTCTAAGCTTGGTTTTGAGCTTGAACCCAAAGTGAATTCAAGACCACCGTAACCGTAAGAGTAATGATCTTTTCTGTTGTTACCAGTAGTAACACCATCAAAGTTACCACCATCAATAAAGTTTTGAGTGTAACCGAAGTTTAAAGCAACCGCGTCGCTTAAACGGAATTTAACACCTGCACCAATTGGGATAACTAATTCTTTAACGTATTTGTCTGTACCAGCGTTACCACCTGCAACACCATCTTTAAAATCATATGGTACGCCAGTTGGAGTGATACCAGTTGGGTTGTATAAAGCTAAACCGGCACCTGCTGTAACGAAGAAGTTAACAGAGTTTTTGCGACGGATAAAGTCGATAGTTGCAACGTTAACAACACCGCTTAAAGTAGCTTGCCAAAATTTGGTAGTGTAGTCGCCTACGTTAGGGGCATTGTCGCCAGATACTTTACCACCGCGTAAATCTAACTGTAAACCAAAGTTGTGGCCCAGTTGATCGCGGATAGAAAGGCCGTAACCTAATTCAATAACTTTGTTCCTGAAATCGTTACCACCGCCTGTAGCAAGTGTTTGTGAAGTTGCGCCAGCGTTTAAGCCGATGCTCCAGGTTTTGTACTGACCCCTACCGCCAAATACTTTGGCTGTAGTTGCTGTAGATGACATTGTTGTGTCTGCGGTCATTGTGGTAGTAGTTTTTGCAGTAGAGTCGGTCTGCGCGCTAACCACACCAGCAACCATCAGAGAAGCAAATGATAATGCTACTGATTTTCGTAATGTAGAATAATTCATAGTTTTAAGATTAAACGATTTAATTGTGATTTTTTTCAAAATTAGTAATTATGTTTGAAACAAATACCAAATCTTGTTCCAAAATTTATAATATCTACTACAATCAGTAGAAATAAATTGTTTTCATAAAAATTAATATTTTATAGTTCATGAAATATCTACCCGTTAACGAACAGTTATTTACAATTAATAGAAAAAATTTCGTTTCGCGATTAAAATCAAACTCTATAGCTATATTTCATGCTAATGACGAGTATCCGAGGAACGGCGATCAGTCTTTTATTTTTAAACAAAACCCCGATTTTTTCTATCTAACAGGTATCGATCAGGAGCAAAGCATCCTTGTTTTGTACCCCGATTGTCCTAATCAGCAATACAAAGAAGTACTTTTTTTAAGACAAACCAATGAGCATATTGCCATTTGGGAAGGACATAAATACACTAAAGACGAAGCGAGGAAAGCATCGGGCATACAGAATATTTATTGGCTGCACGAGTATGACGGCATTTTGCATACGATCATTAATTATGCAGATAACATCTATATAAATACCAACGAAAACGACCGTTACACACATACGGTACCCTACCGCGACCTGCGTTTTTTAGAAACGCTTCGCCAAAAATACCCGCTGCACCATTACGAAAGATCGGCGCCTATATTACGTGATCTGCGTGTTGTTAAATCAGAAATAGAGATTGCATTAACGCAAAAAGCGTGTGATATAACCAGGGATGCATTTATACGTGTACTAAAATTTGTACAGCCAGGCGTAACAGAGTACGAAATTGAGGCCGAAATAACCCACGAGTTTTTAAGGCAGCGTGCTACCGGCAATGCTTATAACCCTATTATCGCATCGGGCAAAAACGCCATTGTGCTCCATTATATAGATAACAACCAGGTTTGTAATGACGGCGATGTGATACTGTTTGACTGGGCAGCCGAATACGCCAATTACAATGCAGATATGAGCCGCTCGATACCGGTTAACGGCCGCTTTACTAAAAGGCAGCGCCAGGTGTATGATGCCGTACTGCGTGTACTGCGCGCATCAACCCAAATGCTGGTAGCCGGTACCGTATGGAACGATTATCATGAAGAGGTGGGCAAACTGATGACCGGCGAATTGATTGACCTGGGTTTGTTGAAGAAACATGAGGTAGATAAGCAGGACCCTAAAGCGCCTTTATATAAAAAGTATTTTATGCACGGTACATCACATCACCTGGGTTTAGATGTGCATGATTATGCCAGCCGCTACAAGCCTTTTGAAGTAGGTAATATACTAACCTGCGAGCCGGGCATCTATATACCAGAAGAGGGCCTGGGCATCCGTTTAGAGAACGATATATTGATAACCAAAGATGGTAACCGCGACCTGATGGCTGCTATACCGGTAGAAGCGGACGAGATAGAAGAAATTATGAACTCGAAATAGTGCGTGGTTAATTAGGTGAGTGGTGATTAGTTAATCATTCACTTAATTAATTTAGTTTAACTACTCACCCAGGTAGTTGGCGGCAAACCGGTACATATTAAAATCATCATAAGTTAAAGCTTTGGCAAGATCCTGCCGAAGCTTTTTTTTATCGATACCCGCCATTTTATTTTGCTGTATAATATTGTATATCTTTTGTGTAAGCAGCAACTCGCGGCGGCTGTTTTGGGGTTGCGGGTTTAACAGGATAAAGTTTGTTACAGCATCTATGCCTTCGTTTTTTGATGCTACGGTTTTAAATATGGGTAGTTTAGCATCCTTATTTTGCTGCAAGATTTTTTTGAGGTTGTTGATGAACAGGTCGGCGCCATCGCGGTCGGCCTTGTTAATGATAAAGGCATCGGCAATTTCCATCAGGCCCGATTTGATGTTCTGGATCTCATCGCCTGCTTCGGGCACCAGCATTACAAAGGTAAGGTCGGCCAGGCCGGCAATCTCTACCTCTGATTGCCCCACGCCAACCGTTTCAACAATAATATGATCGAACCCTGCCGCTTTAAGCACGTCGGTCATCTCGATGGTTTTTGCAGACAGGCCGCCTAATGAGCCGCGTGTGGCCAATGACCGGATAAAAACATCCGGATGGTTAAAATGCGAAGCCATCCGGATCCTATCGCCCAGTAAAGAGCCGAAGTTAAAAGGCGAGGTAGGGTCTATAGCCAGCACGGCCACTTTTTTGCCCTGCTGCACCAGGTTATTTATAATAGCATTTACCAGTGTACTTTTACCGGCGCCCGGCGGCCCGGTAATACCGGTAACCGGCGTATCGTTACTAAAAGTAAGGCTTTTTAAAAGATCACCGCTGCCGGCCAGGTTGTTTTCAACAATAGTTAACGCCCGCGCAACCGACCGGAAATCGGCGCTATCGGGTTTAATATGTTGAGTTGCACTGGTCATCGTATGCCTGTAAAGAAACAAAAATAAGCCCTAATTAATCAACACATAATAATATAAAATGGGCGGCTACAGATAATTATATTTGCAGCAACATATACCTTATATATTAATGAAGGTTTCGGGGTTTACATTTATACGTAATGCTGTTAAAAACGACTATCCTGTTGTGGAGTCCATCACATCAATACTACCCGTATGTGATGAATTTATTGTGGCATTGGGCGATTGTGACGACGATACCGAAAAACTGATCAATGCTATCGGGTCGCCAAAAATAAAGATCGTGCATACCATTTGGGATAGCAGCGTGCGCAATGGCGGTAAAGTTTTTGCCGATGAAACCGATAAAGCCTTTAATGCCATAGCTGCGGATAGCGACTGGGCATTTTACATACAGGGCGATGAGGTAGTGCATGAAAAATACCTGCCGCTGATAAAGCAGGAAATGCAGGATAACCTGGCTGATGTAAAAGTTGAAGGCCTGCTGTTTAAGTACCTGCATTTTTATGGCTCGTATGATTATTACGGGCACTCGCGCAGGTGGTACCGCCGCGAGATACGGATCATCAGGAATAATAAGGAGATCCGATCGTACCGCGACGCACAAGGGTTTAGGTGGGCCAATAACCGCAAAATACAGGTAAAACTTATAGATGCCTGCATTTACCATTATGGTTGGGTAAAACCACCTGCAGGCCTGGCAAACAAGCTGCGCAATTTTAACCTGTTTTACCATAATGATGAGTGGATGGCGCAAAACCTGCCCGAAACTTTTACATTTGATTACAGCCACAAAAACCCCGACAGGCTGGTACATTTTACCGGCACACACCCGGCAGTAATGCAAAAGCGGCTGGCGGCCACCAACTGGAGCCTGGATATTGACCTGAACGAACTGGATAGAAAAATGAGCTTTCGCCGCAAGTTATTACAAAAAATTGAAGACCTTACCGGCTGGCGTATCAGCGAATACAGGAATTATAAAATTGTTAAATAAGTATTTTGCAAATCTCAAAAAAAAGCATCTCTGTTATTATCCCTAATTATAATGGCCGCAAACTATTAGAAACGTATTTGCCCTATACTTTAACGGCTATTGAAAACGCCGGTGTGGTTTACGAAATTATTTTGGTGGATGATGCTTCGACGGATGAATCTGTTAATTATTTACTTGAGGCATATCCGCAAATTAAGGTGCTGGTTAACCCCCAAAACAAGGGCTTTTCTTATTCCTGTAACCAGGGTATAGCAGCAGCCCGGCATGAGCTGATATTATTACTAAATTCTGATGTGATGCTAACACCTGATTACTTTGAGCATCAATGGCAATACTTTATAAATGATGATACCTTTGGGGTAATGGGCCGGATTATAGATATGGAAGGCGACCATATACAGGATGCTGCACGCGTACCTAAGTTTAACGGCTTAAAATTAAAAACCGATTACTTTTATTATACTGCAGATAACAATGCTTGGTTATACACTTTCTATCTATCGGGTGCAAATGCATTAATAGATGCTGAAAAGCTAAAAAGTATCGGTGGTTTCTATGAAATATTTTCTCCGTTTTACTGCGAGGATATGGAGTTAAGTATAAGGGCGTGGAAACTAAGCTGGAAATGCTATTACGAGCATCAGGCGGTTTGCCGGCATCAACTGTCGGCCAGCACTAAAAATTATAAAACTGCGCGCTGGGTAAAAAGCATTTATTACCGCAACAGGTTTTATATGCATGCAATCCATTTAAACGGATTGGCATTGCTGGGTTGGTTTATGCAAATTACCTTTATTGATTTACTGCCAAAGCTTTTAATTGGCCAGTGGTATTTGTGGGGGAGCTATAAAGCATTGTTTAAAAACTGGGCGCAAATAAAGGAATATCGCCAAAAGTTGCAAAGCTTACTTGTTAACCATAACAGCAACGTAAGTATCTTTAAGATGATGGATATAATTAGGAAGGGTGTTAAAGGCAAAAACACAACGCGCTTTAAGCCCTAATTACAGGGTTAGCTTAAAAGTATATGATGTTTAAGAAAAAAAACTTACTTAGTAAACTGTGGTTGAAATTTACCGACAAACCGGCTTATAAAAAATATAAGTGGGAGATGATAAATTACAGGCAAACACAGTTTACAGATCATTTGATTGGCGATAATAAACTAAACAACGTCAATAAAATTCTGGATGCCGCCAAAGCTAACAAAAGCCTTAACCTGATACATAGTGGTAACGCCGGTGATATTATCTATGCGCTGGCTACCATTAAAAAAATAGGTGAGATTACTAATGTACCTGTTAACCTCTGCCTGAAAATTGGCAGGCCAAATCATTCACCCTTTTACAGTTCGCATCCGGTTGGTAATGTGATGCTTAACCAGGGCATGGTTAATAACCTCATCCCCTTAATTCAATCGCAGCCATACATTAATAATTGCGAGGTTTATACAGATCAGCCGATACATATTGATCTGGATTACTTCCGGTCGGGCACGGTACCGCTTAATGGTAATATAGCCCGGTGGTATAGCTATATAACCGGTGTAAGCCCGGTTTTATGGAAACCCTGGCTTACCATAGATGCTGATAAAAGCTATGCAGACACCATTGTAATGGCGCGCAGCGGCAGGTATCAGAACCGGGCAATTGATTATTCTTTTTTAAACGCTTATCCCAAAGTAGTATTTATAGGAATTGAAAGCGAGTATAAAGATCTGCTGCCCGTTATCCCTAATTTACAATGGAAGCCTGTTACTGATTTTTTAGAATTGGCGCAAGTAGTTGCAGGGTGCCGGCTTTTTATAGGTAACCAGTCGTTTCCGTTTTCGGTAGCAGAGGCGCTTAAGGTACCGCGCATCCTGGAGGTATCTTACGAAATAATAAATGTGGTACCCGAGGGTGAAGGGTCCCATGACTTTTTTTATCAGGAACATTTAGAATATCTGGTTAAAGAGTTAACCAACGAGGCTATTAGCGGGTTATTACCTGTAAAATAAAATACTTAAAAACACTTCAAATTATCTTTAGGATAAGCGAATACAAAACGTTTAAATAATGCCGTTCAAAAAAAGACCCCTTATAAGCAAACTGTGGCTTAAATATACCGACAGAGATACCTATAAAACCTATAAATGGGAGTTAGGTAACTATAAACAATCCCAGTTCACTAATTTTTTGTTGGGTTCGCAGCGGTTAAATAATCTTTCTAAAATCACCGGCGCTGCTAAAAATAAAGGCCATTTAAATGTGATCCATAGCGGCAACGCCGGTGATATTATGTATGCCTTACCCACGTTAAAAAAAATACATGAGCAAACCGGTGTACCTGTTAACCTTTATTTAGGTTTAAATAAGCCTATGCTGCTGCAGCATAATACTACCCACCCGCTTGGTAATGTAATGTTTAACCAAAAAATGGCCGATATGATAACGCCATTGATCAGGCAGCAGGCTTATATCAATATTTGCCAGCCTTATACAGATGAGGTGATAGATATTGACCTGGACTATTTCCGGGCCGGGCTAATCCCTTTAGATAAAGGTAACATTGCCCGCTGGTGCGGTTACATTACAGGTGTTACGCCTGATCTTTGGCAAAACTGGCTCTCTGTTAAGCCCGACACGGATTATGCCGATACGATTGTTATTGCCCGCAGTGCCCGTTATCAAAATAAACAGATCGACTATAGCTTTATCAGCCAATACCAAAATGTAGTTTTTATAGGTGTAGAAACTGAGTATAGCGAGATAAAAAAGATGATCCCTAATATCAGATGGGAGCCGGTGAACGATTTTCTGCAAATGGCTTGTATCATAGCCGGGTGTAAATTTTTCATTGGTAATCAGTCGTTCCCTTTTTCGATAGCAGAAGGGCTAAAGGTGCCCCGTGTGCTGGAGTTATCCTTTGATGTGATCAATGTTGTGCCCGAGGGCCCGGGCGGGAATGATTTTCTATTCCAGCAACATTTTGAATCGTTGGTTGCAGCATTGTATCATGCCGAGCGGTAAAAGCTGGCCGATAAAATAGCTTGTGCCAGTATAAAGCGGCTGCATTCAAACGGCTAACCACCTTACTTTTAATAATTAATAACATATATCTGTTAGATTTGCGTTTTATTTTATAATGAAGACTTACTTCCGGTTATTATCTTTCGCAAAGCCAATAGAAAAATTTGCTATACCTTATATCTTAACCACCGTGCTCTATGTAATATTCAGCACGCTTAATTTAGCGCTGTTATCGCCATTACTCAAAACGCTTTTTATAGATAAAAACATCATTCATCAGGCCCCTGCGGGCCCGGCGCCATCTGTGTTTCACCTGTTGGCTGCCTTTAATTATTATGTAGAATGGTTTTTAAGCAAATACGGCGCATGGGGCGCATTGCAGTTTGTATGCGGTACTATTATAGCATCAGCCTTATTGGGCAACTTTTTCCGTTACCTGTCTCAGCGTACCATGGAAAACCTTAGGGTGTACACGCTGTTAAATTTGCGCCGAACCGTATTTAACAACGTAATGAACCTGCATCTGGGTTATTTTAGCAATGAGCGCAAAGGCGATATTATTTCTAAAATAGCATCTGATGTGCAGGTAGTACAGTACTCGGTTACCGGCACGCTGCAGGTTATATTTAAAGAGCCGCTAACACTTATAGCCTATATGGTAGGCCTGTTTATCATCTCCGTAAAATTAACGCTGTTTTCATTGCTCATTATCCCGGTATCGGCCTTTGTTATATCGCGCATTGTAAAGCGTTTAAAACAACAGGCTGCCGCATCTCAGCAAACTTATGGCAACATGATAAGCTACCTGGACGAGGCGCTGTCGGGCATTAAAATCATCAAGGCATTTAATGCTATTGGCTTTATTAAAAGCCGGTTTGATAAAGAGAACACCCGCTACTCTGATATCACCCGCGCTATGGCAAAAAGGCAGCAGCTGGCATCGCCCGTATCTGAATTTTTTGGGATAACCATGGTAGCGGGGATCCTGCTGTATGGCGGCAACCTTATTTTTACCAATGATGCATCCTTTTTAAAGCCCGAGAATTTTATCACTTACATTGCTTTGTTTTCACAAGTGATGCGCCCGGCAAAGGCCATATCAGATTCTTTTAGTAACATCCACCAGGGCATAGCCGCCGGCGAGCGTGTATTAGGCCTTATTGATGAAAAGCCATTGTTTACAGATTTGGCCGATGCGGTTGCGGTTGACGGTTTTACCGGCGCTATCCGTTTTAAGGATGTATCATTTGCCTATCAGGACAGAATGGTATTATCAAACATTAATATGGTTGTCCCTAAAGGGAAAACAGTGGCTTTGGTAGGCCCGTCCGGCGGTGGTAAATCTACCATGATGGACCTTATCCCCCGTTTTATGGACCCGCAGCAAGGCAGTATAACCATTGATGAGCACGACATAAAAGATGTAACTGCCGCTTCTTTACGCAATTTAATGGGCGTTGTAAACCAGGAGTCGGTTTTGTTTAATGATACTATTTATAACAACATAGCCTTTGGTAAAACAGATGTTAAACGCGAGGATGTAGAAGCTGCCGCCCGTATAGCAAACGCCCACAACTTTATTTTGGAAACAGATAATGGCTATGATACCAACGTGGGCGACAGGGGTACCAAATTATCCGGCGGGCAAAGGCAGCGTATTTGCATAGCGCGCGCCGTGCTTAACAATCCGCCTATTATGCTGCTGGACGAAGCTACCTCGGCACTGGATACCGAATCTGAAAAACTGGTGCAGGATGCTTTAAACAACCTGATGAAGAACCGTACATCACTGGTAATTGCGCACCGCTTAAGTACCATCCAGAATGCAGATATTATTATCGTGTTAGAAAACGGAAAAATAATAGAACAGGGCACCCATCAGGAACTGCTTGCCGTAAATGG
The DNA here is from genome assembly GCF_004378255.1 of Mucilaginibacter phyllosphaerae. GTDB lineage: Bacteria > Bacteroidota > Bacteroidia > Sphingobacteriales > Sphingobacteriaceae > Mucilaginibacter > Mucilaginibacter phyllosphaerae. The sequence goes on along the minus strand of NZ_SNQG01000002.1, from coordinate 17,516 downwards.
CATGTACCGCAAATTGATCAGTATGCAAACCTTTACCGAAAATTAATTCAGAGCCAGTTAAGCCGGTATGGAAGCATTAAACAAGGTAGCCGTTATTATTCCCTTTTACCGTGATCTGATCACAGATCTGGAAGAAATAGCGCTGCAGCAATGCCAAAAGGTTTTAGGTAATTACCATAAAATAGCCATTAAGCCCCAAAGCCTTGCTTTACCCCAAAAGGCACAGCAGGCAGTTGTTTTTAACCAGGTTGTAAGTTTTGCCAACCCTTATTTTGATGGCATTAGGGGGTACAATTCACTCATGCTGTCGGATGTTTTTTATAAAGCTTTTTTAGATTATGATTACATCCTCATCTATCAGTTAGATGCTTTTGTATTTAAAGACGAATTAATGCACTGGTGCAGCCTTGGTTTTGATTACATCGGGGCGCCCTGGCTACGCAGAAAAGGCTACCAGTTAAAACTAAAAGAAAAAGCGTACCAGTTTATGTTTGATATGCATACCCGCTTTAATGTTAAAAAAAACGGTGTGCCTACCGATAAACAGTTTTATAACAAGGTTGGCAACGGCGGCTTATCTTTAAGGCGGGTTAAAAAGTTTTATGCATTAAGTATTAAGCTGAAACCCATTGCCGATGACTATTTAAAACATACCGACGATAAGCATAACGAAGATGTATTCTGGAGCATTGAGGTTAACCGGAGCATTAAGCGCCTAAAAATTCCCGGTTACAAAACCGCCGTAAAGTTTTCTATCGAACTGGAACCAGCCAGGGCCTTTGCGCTGAATGAGGGCAGGCTTCCCTTCGGATGCCATGCATGGGATCTGTACACAGATTTTTGGCGCCCCGAGTTTAAAGTACAGGGGTATCATATTTAGCTTTAGCAATATTATGATGAAATTACCTGCGCTTGTATCTGTAGCACTATGCACCTACAATGGCGAAAAATACCTGGCACAGCAGCTGGATAGTATTTTAAGCCAAACGTATGCAAACCTTGAGGTGATTATAGTAGATGATTGCTCTACAGACGGCACGTTTGCTTTGGCACAGCAGTTTGCAGCCAAAGACTCGCGTATCAGGTGTATAAGAAATACGGATAACATAGGTTTTAATAAAAATTTCGAGAAGGCAATACAATTAGCCCAAGGCGACTTTATTGCCATCAGCGACCAGGACGATATCTGGGAACCGCAAAAAATACAGGTACTGGTTGATGGCATTGCCGATAACTGGCTGATATTTTCAAATTCGGCGTTTATTACAGAAACCGGGCAAGCCGCCCCGGGCACATTGTTAAATAACTTTAAGCTTGATACGCTTGATTTTAGGAATATCTTGTTGCTTAATTACGTAACCGGCCACACCTGCCTTGTGGCCCGCAGCTTTTTACAATACGTTGTGCCATTCCCCCCTGCCGGCTATTATGATTGGTGGATGGGGTTTGTAGCCCTATACCATCATAAGATAACCTATACCGATCAGATACTTACCCGTTACCGCATCCATCAGCGCTCGGTAATTCAAAACGTGATGAGTAACGAGAAACGCACCTTTGAACTGATTGATTTTAAAACTACGTTAACGATGCTGGCTAATTTTGCTGGTTATAAAAACCTTGCTAAAAAAGATGCCCGTCTTATTAACACGCTAAAGAAGGCCTGCAATCAAAAATTAAAAAGATCTTATTATATGCCGCTTGTAATGGTTGTTTATCAAAATTACCATGCCATGTTCCCTAATAACAAAAAACGGGGTATGTTATCTAAAATAGGGTTTGCGTTAAGGTATTCGCGCAGGTTAAACTAACAGATCGGTAATTATGCTTTTTTAGCAGAAAGCTTCTTTTTTAGGGCATAAAAACTAAGTTTTAAAAAAAGGCCTTTATTATAATTCCAAAAGGTATTGTTTTTAAAAAGGGTTGTAAAAGCCAGGTTAACAGGTAAATTAAATTCCATTAACTGGTCTGTAAAACGTTTAAAGGTCGCTTTTTCTATCTTATAGCTTTTAGCCGCACTAATATTTTTGATATTTAACGGCAGCCTGTGGTTCCACTTATTAAATACCTTCATGTTATCCAGCATCCACCTGCTGTCATAGTTCCCTTCAGAAAGATGATGAAGCAAGATATCGTATGTTACGGCATTCTTATACCTGGTGCCCACAGCCAAAGAAAAATCAATATCATAAGCATGGAAGCCGCTGCAGGTCACCTCGTCAAAAGTAAATTCGGCCACTACCTTTTTGGTGGTACTGATAAACACCCCATCTAAAACAGCAACCTCAGATAGCCGTTCATCTTCGGGGTTCTCATAATCATGAACCGTGCCTTTTGCACTGAATTTAAATGATTGCAGGATATTCATGTAAACACTTTGGCTATTTACACCACCGCCTGCCGATGGTGAAATAGGCACATAACCGGCGCCTGCCACGCCAACAAGCCCCAATTGCTCATCTTTAAATAAGTTAAGCAGTGTATTGCCCCAGTTTAATGTTTTGATAATAACATCCTCATGCATAAAGCAAAGCACCTGATACTTAGCCCGGCTTATCCCTTCGTTATAAACCTGGCTTATACCCTTATTTGTGCCTGCATTGTTAATAGCGATCAATTCATAGGGTACACCAATGGTATCGCTAATGTTTCGGGTTACATTTTCCAGGTAACCAGGGTTGGCAGAGCAAATAATTACAGATATCATTAACGGCGGATGTAATGTGTTGGATATACGGCAAATACCATGTTATTTGCTGCAAATAAATTCATTTATATGCAAAATGCCGCATTTTACTGCGGCATTTTGTAAATCGATGTAATATCTTTTAATTAAACTTAAACCCTAAACCCAAAGAAAATACCTGGTTGCGGTAATCCGGGATGGACGAGTCGAAGCTGGTGCGGTTCTTAGACAGGTCGATAGCATATCTGCCGCGTAATTCAACGTTGCGGTTAAGGTTAATACCCACCCCGATAACGCCCGAAATCACACTTTTATCGCCCCTGTTATTATACTCGTTTTCGTAAACGGTATCAAAGCCGTCATCATAAATATTTTTGGTTGAAGTAAGGAAGGTAAGCTGCGGCCCGATTATAAAATTAAAGCCCGGCACCACTTTAAACTTTGCCAGCAGGGGTATATCAATATAATTGGTACGCTGCTTAAACTCGCCATAATCCGTCTCTGCCTTATACCCTTTTTGCGAAAACAGTATTTCCGGCGCAAACGAGAAAGAGTATGATACCGGCAGTTCAAATGTTAAGCCTGCATGCCAGCCGGCTATGGTACTGGTACTAAAATCAGAATTATAGGCATCTACCGTGTTAGAAAAATTGACGCCGGCTGCAATACCAATTTTGGGCTGCATAAAATCATCGCGGTATCTTTGCTGTACCGGGGCGGGGCGCCTTACTCCTCTGCGCGGGTAGCGGCGGTCATACCGCTGTGCACTTGCTGATGCAGCAACGGTTAAAAGGCAAATAGCCATAAAGAGAAATTTTTTCATCGGTTTATGTTTTTAAGGTGTTATAGCTATACGGATACCACCGGATAGCTGCTTATTGTTAATTTTTATAAACTATAGAGTAAAAATTGGGCCGATGGTTTATTCGTATATCAATTTTAATGTGTTAAATAGTAAAACAAATCCTGATAACTAAGATTAAAGCTACATTTGAACCATAATGAAATCTATTAAATACCTGCGCCCCGCGCTTATTGTTACAGCTATTTTTTTTATTCAAAACGCTTTTGCGCAGAAGGCAGATTTTATAGCCGGCATAAACCAGCAAAACCGCTGGGTTGATTCTGTTTATAAAAAAATGAGCCGTAAAGAGCGCATCGGCCAGCTGTTTTACATCAGGGCGCATACCAATAAGGGTAAAAAGTATGAAGATTCTGTAGCCGCAGTGATCAGGGACGAGCATGTAGGGGGCCTGGTTTTTTTTCAGGGAGGGCCTGTAAGGCATGCCAACCTCATTAATGTTTACCAAAAGCAAACCAAAGTACCTTTGTTGATTGCCATGGATGGCGAATGGGGCCTGGGCATGCGCCTGGATTCGTCGGTATCCTACCCCTACCAGATGACGCTGGGCGCCATTCAGGATAATAACCTGATCTATAAAATGGGGCAGATGGTGGCCTATGATTTTAAGCGCCTGGGCATGCACATCAATTTTGCGCCGGATATGGATGTGAACAATAACCCCAACAACCCGGTGATCAATTACCGCTCGTTTGGGGATAATAAATATAATGTGGCCCAAAAAGGCATTGCCTACTTTAAGGGCATGCAGGATGCCGGCATCATTGTTTTTGCCAAACACTTCCCCGGCCACGGCGATACCAACGTCGATTCGCATTTTGCGCTGCCCCAGCTGCCATTTACACGCGCACGTTTAGATTCGTTGGAAGAATACCCCTTTAGGGAGGCTATAGCCGCCGGGGTAAGCGGGGTAATGATAGCGCACCTGAATATCCCAGCGCTGGATACCACTAAAAACTTACCCTCAACTTTATCCAGAAAGATAGTTACCGGCATCTTAAAAGATTCCTTAGGCTTTAAGGGCATCGTAGCCTCTGATGCTATGGAAATGCAGGGCGTGGTTAAAAACTTCCCTAACGGCGAGGCCGATGTAAGGGCCTTTTTAGCCGGGAATGATCTGATAGAGTTATCGGTCAATTCGCAAAATGGCGCTAAACTGATCCTGAAAGCCATCAGAAAAAACAAGATACCCAAAGCGGAATTTGAGGCTAAAATAAAAAAACTGCTCGCCGCTAAATACTGGGTGGGCTTAAGCAATTACAAACCGGCAACACCGGCAAACCTGATCCCGGATATCAACCGCCCTGCCGCGGCAGAGCTGATACAGCAGCTGGCAGATGCATCGGTTACCGTACTTAAAGGCACCGCACCTGTTTTACGCCAAAACCCGCTTAAAAAAACAGCTATCATCAGCATCGGGGTGGATAGGCCCTCTGTTTTTGAAATGGAACTATCAAAATGGTATGCCAACAGTATGATATTTTTGGTAGGTAAAAGCACCTCCCTTACCGATCTGAACCGCATGCTGCAAACCCTGAAAGGGTTCGACCAATTATACGTAAGCATCCATGATAGCCGCACACGCCCCGGCAGTAAGCTTGATTTTAGCAGTGATGTTAAATACCTGGTAGCTGCCTTGGCCGCCAAACCTAATGTAGTTACCAGCGTTTTTGCCAACCCCTACACCATTGCAGGTTTACCGGGTTTAGAAAAAAGCGCAGGTATTATTGTAGGTTACCAAAAAGATGATGCCATGCAGCGCTCGGCCGTTAAGGTAATAACCGGGTTAATGAAACCAACGGGCAAGTTACCGGTAAGCGTAAACATGTTTTTCCCTACCGGTGCGGGGGTAAGCTTTTAATTATTGCAGTAAAGCTTTTTTAAAGGTAGGGTCGTTACTGTTAAGCACACGGTAATAAGCATTGTTACCCCATTTAAAGCGGGCAGCATTGGCTTTCACTAAAGTTTTGATCATCTCGCCCGATATCCGCAACTCATGCGAATCGATATACTTTACCGTTTGTGATGCATACATAATAAAATTATGCAGGCCTTCGGGGCTTAAATTATATTGCTCAATAAAATTATCGGCAGTTGGGTATTTGGTTATTACAGGCTGCAGCCTGTCTATAACATACGCGGTAAAAAGCTGGTTGCCGGCAAGCTGTTCAATCAGCTGCGTGTTTTGGCTGGTATCTGCCGGTACAAAAACATCAGGCATGATGCCGCCGCGGCTAAATACTTTGCGCCCTTTGGTAGTATGATAGGTTGATGCCCCGATAAAAGCGCTGTCGGTAAGGTTGCTGCCTGCATTTAACAGTTCGCCTTTACTGATGCGGTTAGCCAGTTCATTGCGGTAGCTGGCCACGCCGTTTTTATACGATTTTTGGATAGACCGGCCCGACGGCGTGTAATACCTGGCCACTGTTAAGTTAATGGCCGTACCATCGCCAAACGGAAACTGCTGCTGCACCAGCCCCTTGCCGAACGACCTGCGGCCAACAATGGCGGCCCTATCCAGGTCTTGCAGGGCCCCGGCCAGTATCTCGCTTGCCGATGCCGAGTACTCATCAATAATTACGGTAAGGTCGCCCTTTTCATAACTGCCGGAGTCGGTTGCAAAATAATCGGTACGCGGCTCGTGAATGCCCTGGGTATAAACAATCAGTTTACCCTTTGGTAAAAACTCATCGGCCATAGCTGTTGCCGTGTTAAGGTAACCGCCGCCATTGCCGCGAAGGTCAAGCAACAGTTTTTTCATGCCGCCGGACTTTAATTTGGTTAGGGCTTCCCTAAAATCGGCATCGGTAGTTGATGCAAACTTGCTTATTTTAACATATCCGGCATCGCCGGTATTATAAAAGGCATCCAGGCTGCTTAACGTCACCCGATCGCGTTTAATGGCAAAATCCTTAATATTTTTTGATCTGTCGCGGCTGATGCCTAAAACTATCTGCGTATCCTTTTCGCCCCGGAATGTTTTGCTGATGCGGGCAACGTTAAGTTTGGTGCCCGAGAATGCTTTGCCATCTACCTTTATTACCCTGTCGCCAACTATAATACCGGCCTTTGCAGCAGGGCCTGCGGTGTTTACATGGGTCACAAAAAGGGTATCGCGCAGCAATTGATACTCTAACCCGATGCCGTTAAAGCCGCCTTCCAGCCGCTCGTTGATAGAGCGGGCCTGCTGCGCAGGCAGATAAACCGAATGCGGATCAAGGTTCTGCAGCAAATCGTTCACGGTTACGCCTTCTATGCTATCGGTGTTTACCGAGTCTACATATTTATTACTGACCAGGTAAAGCACGCGCGAGATCTTATCTGCTGCCGAGAAGTTGAAACTGAGCCTGCGCCCCCAAATGTTGTCGTCACTAATCAGCAGGCCGATCGTTACGCCTATCAAAATCAATATCAACGTCCTGAAAATAATGCCCGCAGTTCTTTTCATCTAAAATTTAGCCACGCAAATCTAATAAATAGCAGCTATTGCTTATAATTTATATCACGTTCGTTGCTTTGATGTTTTTTATTCAATTTTGTTAAAAAGAATAATTAATTTATTTAGCCTCACCCTTCCCTCTCTAAAAGAGAGGGTTTAAAATTGTGAAGCTCAAGTCCTTTCCTTTGGAGAGGATTTAGGTGAGGCCAATTGATGACCAAAATATGGAAATAAACACCGAAAAAGATTCCCGGTATAACGATCTCGAAAAGATGTCGGTACGGGCGATCCTTCAAAATATCAATAAAGAAGACCAAAGCGTGCCGCTGGCGGTAGAACAGGCTTTGCCGCAGATAGAACAGCTGGCAACTATCGTTACCCACCGGATGCGCAAAGGCGGCCGCTTGTTTTATATCGGCGCCGGCACCAGCGGCAGGCTGGGCGTAGTTGATGCATCAGAATGCCCGCCAACCTTTGGCGTACCGTTTGATTGGGTGGTAGGCATTATTGCCGGTGGCGATACCGCCATACGCAAAGCGGTAGAATTTGCAGAGGATAACACCACCCAGGCCTGGAAGGACCTGCAGGAATTTAATATAAACGAACAGGATGTGGTGGTAGGCATTGCCGCATCCGGCACCACACCTTACGTTATAGGCGGGTTAAAAATGGCTAACGAACACGGTATTGCCACAGGCTGTATTGTTTGTAATGCAGGCAGCCCGGTTGCCGCTACCGCGCAATACCCCGTAGAAGTAGTTACCGGCCCTGAGTTTGTAACCGGCAGCACCCGCATGAAAGCGGGCACGGCACAAAAGCTGGTTTTAAATATGTTGAGCACGAGTGTAATGATACAGCTGGGCCGCGTACGGGGTAATAAAATGGTGGATATGCAGTTATCCAATAATAAGCTGGTAAACCGCGCCGCGCGTATGGTTATGGCCGAAACAGGCATAGATGAAGCCACTGCTGCCGAACTGTTAAAGCAACACGGCAGCGTACGTAAAGCGGTGGATGCGTATAATAATAAGTAAGATGAGAACATAGATGTGCAGATGTGCAAGTGTGCAGATGTGCAGATAAAAAATAGATTACAAATTGATTAAATAATTTTGATATGTATATGCGCCGTGCAGGCATCTGCACACTTGCACATCTGCCTATCTGCACATCAATACCTACATGCACGAAATAGAACCATATTACCGCTGGCGGGATGATTATGTAGCTTCGGAGGATGAGTTTTCTCCGTTTTATGCTACGCAGTATAACGAATTTGAGTTTGATAAGCAGGTATATAACTATTTGCTGCATCCGCAGTGGGATTCGTTTGGCTCCAATACCCTGTACCTGAAAGTTTTGTACGTTGATTACGACCGCGGCTACAGCATCATCGAGTTTATTGGCGAATGGAACGATGCCATTAACAACGATATTATGCTGATGAAGCGCGAACTGATCGAACTGATGATAGACCAGGGGATAACCCATTTTATCCTGATCGGCGAAAACGTGCTCAACTTTCATTTCTCTGACGATAGCTACTACGAAGAATGGTTTCAGGAAGTAGAGGATGGCTGGATAGCCGGCATAAACTTCCAGGAGCATGTTATCCGCGAGTTTAAAAACGCCAATATCGATTACTATATCAACTTTGGCGGCCAGCTGGATGAACTGAACTGGCGCGCATTAAAACCCCTGCAGGTATTTAAAAAGGTAGAAGAACAGTTAACCAAAAGGCTCAACTAATTTCATTACATTGTAAGCTTTGCAAAAGCTGCAACTTTACCATCATTAAATCGTTTTTACTATATTCGTACAAATAATTTCTAATAAATAAATGGAAACTAAAACTCACGATTACGTTTACGACAACGTAAGTTATGTTGAAAACCCCGAAGCATCCCGCAAATTCATTGCTAATGTATTTGTTTGGATGTTTGTTGCATTAGGTATATCCTCTATATGCACCTATACTTTCGCGTTTATTCCCGAACTATCCGGCATGCTGCGCGATCCGCAAACGGGCCAAAACAACATTTTTGGTACCATAACCATGTTTGCCCCTTTTATTATGGTATTAGTGCTGGCAAGCCGGATAAACAAAATGAGTATGGTAACTGCCGCTATTGTTTTTGTGGCTTTTTCGGCCATTATGGGTATAAGCCTTAGCTATATATTTTACCTGTACTCTTTCGGTACCATATCAACTGCATTTATTACAGCATCTATCGTATTTGGTGTAATGGCTATTGGCGGTTACACCACCAATCAGGATCTGACCAAATTTGGCTCTATCCTCATCATGCTGTTGGTCGGTGGCATTGTTGCAACTATCTTAAATGTATTCATCTTCCGCAGCAGCAGTTTCGACTTGTTGATCAGCTACGTATTGGTTGCCGTATTTGTAGGCTTAACCGCTTATGATGTACAAAAGCTTAAACGCATTGGCGCCGGCATTGAATACGGTAGCGCCGAAGGTAAAAAAACTGCCATTATGGGTGCCTTAACCTTGTATCTTGATTTTATCAATCTATTTTTGCTATTACTGCGCATTTTTGGCGGTAACAGGCGATAATCAATAATCGTACAACAAATTGGAAGCCGCTTAACAGCGGCTTTTTTTGTTTAAATAATTTATAAATAAATGAATATTCATTTATATTTGTGGGATAGATTATCAAATGCGCGTAAGAAACCCGGATAAAGTACAGCTGGTAAAGCAAAAAGCTATCGAACTGATTGTGAAAGACGGCTTCGAGGGCTTCAGCATGAATAAGCTGGCCAAGGCATGCAGCATATCTGTTGCTACACTTTACATTTATTATAAGGACAGGGATGACCTGATCCTGAATGTGGCTATGGAAGAAGGTGAGATGATGGCAAAGGCTATGATCAATGGCTTTGACCCCAATATGCATTTTGAGCAGGGCCTGCGCAGGCAATGGCAAAACAGGTATCAGTATATGATGGATAACCCGGTGATGAATACGTTTTTTGATCAGCTGCGTACTTCCAGCTATCAGGATAAATTCCTGGCCGGCTTTTTAGCCGACTTTAAGATCATCATGTCCAAATTTATGCATAACATTATCCAGCGCGGCGAAATTGAACCGATGCCCTTTGAGGTGTACTGGTCTGTCGCCTTCGCCCCTTTGTATAACCTCGTACGCTTTGATAATGAAGGGCAAAGCATGACCGGCAAACCTTTTAAGCTGACAGACGAGGTGCTTTGGCAAACGTTTAACCTGGTTGTAAAAGCCCTGAAAAAGTAATTATATGCTAACAGAAAATTTTGACCATATCCTGCTGTTTAAAACCAACGCAAACTGTGCCGGCGATAAACAACTATTACATACCCTGCTGGATGGCAACCCGGATATACAGTGCTGGAGTGTAGATCTGGATGATGAAGACTGTGTATTAAGGATAGTATCCTACACCTTAAGCCATCCGCAGATAATTGAACTGATGAACAGCAGCGGCTATTACTGCTGCGAACTAACCTAACATCCCATGGATAACAAGCAGCCGGCAGCGGCATTTACAGGCTACCAAAAATTTGCAATATTTATATTGGCTATTACCCAGTTTACCGTGATACTTGATTTTATGGTGATGTCGCCGTTGGGCGATATGCTGATGAAATCGCTTAACTTAAAGCCATCGGCATTTGGCGTGGCGGTGTCTGCCTACGCCTTTAGCGCGGGTATCTCCGGCCTGCTCACTGCAGGCTTCGCCGATAAATTCGACCGTAAAAAACTGCTGTTGTTTTTTTACATCGGCTTTATTGTGGGTACTGTTTTTTGCGGCATGGCGCATTCTTATGCGGCTTTGGTGGCCGCACGCATCATCACCGGCCTGTTTGGCGGGGTTATCGGTTCCATATCCATGGCCATTATTACCGATATTTTTGCCCTGCAGCAGCGCGGCCGGGTAATGGGCTTTATCCAGATGGGGTTTGGCGCCAGCCAGGTGCTGGGGGTGCCTATCGGTATTTATATTGCTACCCTGTGGCAGTGGGAAGCACCCTTCTGGATGGTTGCCGCCCTGAGTATTTTAATAGCCATGGCCATTGCCGTATATTTAAAACCGCTTACGGCGCACCTGGCCACACAGCGTAACCAGTCGGCCCTGGCGCACTTGTGGCATACGGTATCTAAGGCTAACTACCGCGTAGGCTTTACCTCTACCGCCCTGCTGTCTATAGGTGGGTTTATGATGATGCCCTTCGGCAGCGCCTTTGCAGTGAACAACCTGGGCGTTAGCTATAAACAGCTCACGATGCTGCTGATGGTATCCGGCCTCAGTTCCTTACTCATTATGCCGCTGGTAGGTAAACTAAGCGATAAGATAGATAAGTTCAGGATCTTTGCCATTGCATCTGTATGGATGATGGTTGTCGGTGTAATTTATACCAATTTGGGTGTAACACCGCTGCCTTTGGTAATGGCATTCAATATTATGCTAATGATGGGCGTAATGAGCCGCATGGTACCATCCTCGGCCCTAACCAGCGCCATACCTGACCCCAGCGACCGCGGGGCGTTCATGAGCGTTAACGCGTCGCTGCAGCAAATTGCAGGCGGGGTAGCCGCGGCTGTTGCAGGTATGATTGTAACGCAGCAAAGCAAGGGCAGCCCCCTGCAGCACTATAATGTAGTAGGTTATGTAATTGTGGTGATATCCATCATCAGCATCTTTTTAATGTGGCGGGTTGATCACATGACCAAAAAGAAAATGGCTGATTCCAAAGTGATGATTCCGGAAGAGGTTGCCCTAAATGAAGGATTTTAATAGATAACACGGTTATATAAAAAGATAATAAAGCACAGTGGCCGCTAATGCCACTGTGCTTTATTGTTTACAGCCCAAAGTAATTAAACCTGATAACAGCGGATACCGGCTCTTGCATAAAGCCTTGTGCTGTATATGTGAACGGCCTGATGCAGAAACGCTATGCCAGTATCAATGATTTGGCGATTAACGAGGGCGACAGGCGCTTGTAGCTTCTGTTACGGTCTGCACAGCCTACCCAGTATTTTTGCATGTTGCGGATATTGCGCCAGCAGCTCGTCGCGGTTGGCCATCTCAAACTCGGCAAAGTCAAAGCCGGGTGCCACGGCGCAGCTTACCAGGGCGAAGCCGGTGCCTGTGGGTAGCTCGGCAGCGAACCAGGTGTGGGGTGGTATAATGGCCTGCAGCTGGCCGGTACCGGTGTCGCTCAGTTCGATGGTGGTTTGGGTGCCGTCGGTTGCGATGACATGGATGTGCAATGGGGCGCCTTTATGGAAGTACCACAACTCGTCGGACGCCAGGCGGTGGAAGCCCGAAAAGTCGGCCCCTTCCAGCAAATAGTAGATGGAGGTGCATGCCTGCCTGGCCGCGGTTTCGCCGGCCCGGCTCACCTCATTTGCCGACCGGAAAACTTCTTTGTAATAGCCACCCTCGGGGTGCGGTTGCAGGTTTAAATGGTTTATCCAGTACGGGGCGGTGTTGGGCATGGGCTACGGTAATTAAACGTGCAATATAAGGCGAAAAAGGGGCGAAAAAAAGTAGTTTACGGGCGAAAAAATCCGCTGTTTTCTGGGACTTACGGTGTGCATCTGCCCCCGGTTTAAATCGGGTCATCGCTAAATTTTTAGCCGCACATTTATCTTTTGCAGCAGGCCTGTAAGCCATACCATCACAAACGAAAACACGATGCATTTGATGAGGCCGCCGGTGCCCTGGTCCAGGTATTCGGGGTAGCCCAGGTTGGTCATCTGGTAAAGGGGGTAAAACAAAAAGGGCAGCAGGTAGCAGGTGAAAGTACTGGTGCCCGCAGGTTCTATCACCTTAAACCAGTGGAACTTATGCTTAAAATCTACCAAGAATATAAAGAATGCATACACTACCAAACTGATGCCGGTACATATCAGCACCCATGACGGGGTATCGCGCGCTTTGGAGATGCCACCGCTAAAATAGCGTACAATAAAGCCCAGATTAAACAATATTACGGCCATCAGCAGCATGGCTACCCATAGCATTTTAATTTCGTTATTTTTATTAAGGCGCATGTAAAGCACTGATACAAAGACACCTGCCATAGTAAAGGCCTGCATGGCACCGTTGCCGGCTATCCACATGTATTTTTGGATACCGCTTAAAAAGTTGAGCATCCCGAAATGAAAATCGATATTGAAGAACATGAAGAAGATCCAGGCGGCGGCCTGCACCCATAATATGCCGTTGGAGTAGTAATATATGAATGCACATACCAGGTACGACCAGCCTATAAGCCCCAGTATGCCCCACCAGGTAAGATGCAGCCAAGGGTGGTTAGGGTCGGTGCTTTTGTAGACGATGCACATGGCTATCAGCAGAGCTACGCCAAAGCCCTGGAAAAGATAACGCCTTAGTTTTGAGGTGTTTTTGCTATAATCTAAAAAGATGAAAAAGAAGCTGAAGGTTGCCAGGCTATCCCAAACGGGCTTGGGCAAAACAGTGGTGGCCTCGTTATAGGTTTCCATATTGGCATGAAAAAAGCCGATAAAGATGAGGGCGAACGAGCGCGTAATGATACGCATCGGGATATGGGCATTCTGGTTATGCAGCCGCTTTTTAAAGGCGTATGGGATAGACAGGCCCACTATAAACAAAAACGCCGGGAAAATGGTATCAGCAAGTCCTAAAGCGTCGGCATTGATACCAGCATGTTTGAGCCATTCGGGGGTATTGGGCACTCCGTCAAGATCATTCACGAAGATCATCAGGAACATAGTAACTGCACGAAACGCATCAATTGACCTGATGCGGTTAATTAAATTACTCATTAAACAGGAGAATGATTTTTAGAGATAAATGTTTTAATTAAACGGCTATTTATTCAAAACAGTATCTGCTAAAGGGTTATTAATCCCTGTCGCGGCTTAACTTGGCAAATACCAGCGGGTTTTCATTCAGTTCGGCAGTCTCTTTGCGGTGCTTAATTACGTGTATGGCCGTAAACAATGCCTCACGGAAAGAGATCTCTGACGCCAGGTTCTTCCCGGCAATGTCATAAGCCGTACCATGATCGGGAGAGGTGCGCACAAAGCTTAACCCGGCTGTATAATTTACGCCCGTTTCAAACGCAATCTGTTTAAAGGGGATCAGCCCCTGGTCGTGATACATGGCCAGTACGGCATCAAACTGCAGGTAAGTTCCGTTGGCAAAAAAGCCGTCGGCGCTGTAGGGGCCAAAGGCCAGCACATCATTATTGCGCGCTTCTTCTATCGCCGGTACAATGGTTTCTTTTTCTTCGTTACCAATCAGCCCATTATCACTGGCATGCGGGTTTAGGCCCAGTACCGCAATTTTTGGTTTGCGGATCCAGAAATCCTCCTGCAGGCTGGTATTCATCAGCTTTAGCTTATGTATAATTTTATCGGTAGTAATGCTTTCGGCTATTTTTGATACCGGGATATGGCCGGTTACCACGCCTACACGCAGGGTATCGCTTACCAAAAACATCAGCGATTCTTGTTTGCTGTCGCGATGCTGCAGGTATTCGGTATGGCCGGGGAAACTGAACTCCTCGCTTTGGATGTTATCTTTATTGATAGGTGCGGTTACCAGCCCGTCTATATGGCCGGCCAGCAGGTCGTCTGTGGCGCGCTGCAAAGATATCAGGGCGTACTTACCACCATCGGCAGTTACCTGGCCCATGTCAATGCGCACATCTTCTTCCCAACAATTGATCATGTTGGGTTTGCGGTGCAGGGCATTAGCCGGATGGTCTGCCACGTTAAAGTTAAACTCGCTGATATGGGTAGCACGGCGGTGGAATGACGCTACCTTGGTATGCCCGTAAACAATAGGGGTGCAGTAATCGTAGATGCGGCTGTCTGACAGGGTTTTAAGGATGATCTCTAACCCTATCCCGTTAACATCGCCGATACTTATGCCTATTTTAGGTTTGTCGCTCATGATTGTATGATGATTTAACCGGTTGTGATTTAATTTCGCCGATTACATCGGGTAAAAAAACAGCCGGTTTTATTTAATTTACCTGGTGCTATAAGCCGTTAAGTTTATGCACAACATGCAAATAAAAAGATTTTAAGTTTATAATTCCTGATTAAAGCACAAATATGCCTTAATTTGCTTAAATAATTACAGATAATGACATTGGTAAGGGCAAAAAAACATTTAGGGCAACACTTTCTTACTGATAAAAATATCGCATCAAAAATTGTAGAAAGCCTGCGCCCTGCAGGTAAATACAAGCAGGTGCTGGAAGTAGGCCCGGGGATGGGGATCCTGTCTGATTTTTTGCTGCAAAAGACCGATTACGAAACTTTTTTGATCGATATCGATACCGAATCGTACACTTTTCTGAAAAAAAAGTATCCTGCTTTGGGCGAGCGCCTGATCAACGCCGATTTTTTGGAACTGGATTTTAAAGCCAAGTTTGATAGCCAGATGGCCGTTATCGGCAACTTTCCGTACAATATCTCGTCGCAAATACTTTTTAAGATATTAGATCACCGCGACCAGGTGCACGAAGTAGTAGGCATGTTTCAGAAAGAGGTTGCCGAGCGCTGCGCCTCTAAACCCGGAAGCAAGGAGTACGGGATACTGAGTGTTTTTTTGCAGGCTTATTACAAGGTAGAATACCTGTTTACTGTTAAGGCGGGCGTGTTTAACCCACCGCCAAAGGTACTGTCGGCTGTGATACGCCTTACCCGCAATGCAACAGCCGGCCTGGGCTGCGACGAAAAATTGTTTTGGCAGGTGGTAAAGGCAGGGTTTAACCAGCGCCGTAAAACCCTTCGTAACGCGGTATCATCACTCATTAACAAAGAAAAGATGGTGGATAATAAAACCCTCGACCTGCGCGCAGAACGTTTAAGCGTGGCCGATTTTGTGAAGCTGACCAACGAGATAGCCGAAAACCGTTAAGCCAATGTAATAAATGCTGTTTGTAATGCCCATAGCAAATATTTGACAGGCAGATTATTACATTTGTACCCCCGCTTACCGTAAATAGAATTGAATACATGTACGATATTTGTTGCATAGGGCATATTACCTTAGATAAAATTGTTACTCCAAAGGCTGTAAAACATATGGCCGGGGGCACTGCCTTTTACTTTTCAAACGCCATTCGTAACATGGATGTTAAATACGGCCTGGTTACCGCCGTTGCCGATACCGAACTGCCAAGCGTTACCGCCCTGCGTGATAAAGGTATAGAGGTAAAGGTATTACCCAGTGCACATACCGTTTACTTTGAAAATATTTACGGTGAAAACCAGGATAACCGCACGCAGCGTGTTTTGCAAAAGGCCGATGCCTTTGTTGCCGAAGACCTGAAAGAAGTAGAGGCCATTATATTCCATTTGGGGCCGTTACTGGCCGATGATATGTCTACCGATCTGATCAAAGCTTTATTTAGCAGGGGGAATGTTTCGGTTGATGCACAGGGCTATCTGCGCGAGGTAATTGACAAAGGCGTACATGCAACCGACTGGGCCGATAAAAAAGAAGCGCTGCAGTATGTTGATATCCTGAAAGTAAATGAACACGAATTAGAGGCGCTTACCGGCCTTACGGATATAAAAGAGGGCGCCCGGGTACTGGCCGGGTGGGGCGTAAAAGAAGTGGTGGTAACCCTGGGCAGCATGGGCTCGGTAATATATGCCGATAGTATTTTTTATACCATCCCCGCTTACAAACCTACCGATGTGGTAGATGCTACCGGTTGCGGCGATACCTATATGGCCGGCTACCTGTACAAACGTGTTAAGGGTGCCGATATCCAAAAAGCAGGTGAATTTGCCGCCGCCATGGCCGGACTAAAAATTGAAGCATCAGGCCCTTTTGAGGGTAGCGAAGAAGATGTTTTGGAGATGATGGAGAGGTAGACCCATTCCTTCAAAACTGTTTTAGGCTTTGCGCACTGCTATAGATTGGTCTTTTGGCTTACGCAAGCAGAATGCTTACTGTGTTTTAGGTCGAATTAAAAACTTCGACCAGGGAAGTACTTAATTGAGTTAATTTATTTTAGTAGGCACAGGCTTGGGCTTACTGCTTTTTGGATTATTATTATCTGGTCCTTCATAGTTCCCTACTCCAGAAAGAACATATCCAATAAGGCCACCAATAATTGTTGCTATAGTTTCTCCTTTTAGTATATTTTCAATACCAAGAATTATCAGAGTAGGGATAATTAATGTTACGCAAGTAAATTGTATAATTCTGGCCCCTATTCCTGAAGGCTTACCCGTAGAGCTTTTTTTGTACATGCTTCTTACTAAAACCCCAACAATAACGATGAGCATAATGCAGCCCATTATTATTTCAATAACGCTTTTAGTATTGTAACATGATATAGACATAACTCAAATATAATAATATATTTTGCTAGAGGCTGTCTCAAAAGTGGGGCAGCCTTTTTGTTATTTAATGCGATTTTGGTAACTTAAAGTCATGGGAGCGAAAGTAGTCTTTAAACCATATGACCCCGACCAATTGACATTTCTGCCGTACAAACTGGAGGA
>NZ_SNQG01000012.1 GCF_004378255.1 Mucilaginibacter phyllosphaerae | reverse complement strand
TTCTTCAATCCAGTCAATCAACACACCGCAAAGCTACAAGACCACGCAATTAAAACCAAACATAATCCAGGAGAACATCCAATAAACCAAATAAATTAATAATAAGAAAAACAATCCCACACGCCAAAACCCAAAACTCAAAAAAACAACAAACAAAAAATGTCTTCATCCATCAAGCCCATCGTGGTCCACGGCAAAATCGGCCCCAACCCGCCCAAGGTTCACATGCTCCTGAACGAGCTCGGACTCCCCCACACCACGACCCCGCACGACTTCACCAGCATCAAGCAGGAGCCGTACCTGACAAAGGTGAACCCCAACGGGCGCATGCCGGCCATCGAGGACCCCAACACGGACCTGACGCTGTGGGAATCGGGCGCGATCCTGCAGTACCTGGTGGAGACGTACGACAAGGAGCACAAGGTCAGCTTCCCGGCGGGCAGCAACGAGTCGCACCTGGCCAAGCAGTGGCTCTTCTTCCAGACCACGGGCCAGGGCCCCTACTACGGCCAGTTCGTCTGGTTCACAAAGTACCACGAGCCCAAGGTGCCCTCGGCCGTCGAGCGCTACGCCAAGGAGATCAACCGCGTCACCGCCGTGCTCGAGACCCACCTCTCCAAGCAGGCCGACGACGCCGACGGCAACAGGTGGCTGGTCGGCCGCAGGTTCTCCTACGCCGACCTCGCCTTTGTGCCCTGGCAGTACTACGCCGGCATGCTGGCCAAGGACTACTACAAGAGCGACGACTACCCCCACGTCAAGAAGTGGTTGGACGCCCTGGTGGCCAGGCCGGCGATCAAAAAGGTTGTAGAGGAGGATATGGCCCGCTAGAGGGATTGTCGGCCTTGCGATGAGGATGTGGTTTTGGGAGGTTTGAGGG
>NZ_SNQG01000018.1 GCF_004378255.1 Mucilaginibacter phyllosphaerae | reverse complement strand
CATGCACGAGTATATCAAACTCTCTGTGCGGCAGCCTGCATGGCTAAATATAACGATTTACACATCGCAGCCACATCAACAACATAAGCCGGTTTGCCAACCGTCAAGGAAATAAAACGTCTGTTTTTTTCCTGGTGTCTGTCGCTTGCTTCTTGGTATAAGCTAGCCTAGCACCCACCCGAAAGCCAGGACAAGACAGTAGCAAGCAGCCACCACCACACACTCCATCCCATCAGATCCAATCCTCGGCCCGACCTTAAACTTGCCGCACGCACGCACACCTGCAATCACTTGCGCCAACTTCTCCGCTCCCACGCATCCGTCCGATTCGCACCCATCACATCACACGCGCAGCAGCGATTCGCGCACACACCGT
>NZ_SNQG01000017.1 GCF_004378255.1 Mucilaginibacter phyllosphaerae | reverse complement strand
ATCGGGGGGGAGGGGCAGGTTCAGGTTGGCGAAGAAGGCGATGGATGCCGTGTTCACGGCCATGGGCAGGGTGGCGGCCTGGTTGAAGGTGAGCGAGTCGGGGATCTTGGTCGCGTACGAGGCCGGCACGACGGTGAAGGTCTGGAAGGCGGACTTGTCGGCGTTGTTGGTGGTGATGCTGGGCGCGGCGGCCAGGACGCGATCTCCCGGCTTGAAGTTGTCCACGGCCGGACCGGCCTCGACGACAACGCCCGCGATGTCAGAACCCAGGATCTTTGGGTACGACTCCACCATGACTCCCAGGGTTTGTTGCTTCCAGTCGATGGGGTTGACCGCGATGCTGTGGTTGCGAATCAGGACTTCTCCTGGGCCCGGAGATG
>NZ_SNQG01000001.1 GCF_004378255.1 Mucilaginibacter phyllosphaerae | reverse complement strand
TCTACATCCGCAGATTCGCACACCTGCACATCTACCCCGCCGTTCACGTTCACGCGGCGTGAACACCGTGAACAGAACGTAAATACCTGCGGATCAGACCGTTCGTAAATCCGCCCCCTCCACTACGCTAAACGCCTTACAAACACCTCGAAACGGCCTGGAAACGACCCGGTTTTCTATTCCATTTCTTACTGACAATCCACTGTCACCATGATTGATGTTTGCGGGTGTTATATTTGTATGTGGGGTACATCCTGTATCCTTTATTGGTGGGGCATCATACCTGTGCTTGCTTTCCCCACGTTTCGATAACATTTATTTAACCTGAAATGACTCAAAACCACTCGTTCGCGCGGCCGGATTTTATCGAAGAGATCCGTGCCGAAATTAAAGGCTACAAATTTCGGCCGGCCAATAGATTGAAAACGGCCACCGCGCCGCCACCGGCCAACCCTGATGCCTGCCGCTACCTGTTCACCGTGGCTACCGGCAGCCGCTGGATGGAACTTGGCGAACGCGAGCCCACCCCTAAAATGCTGTTTGGTGAACTTTGGCACCAAAACGAACTTTGTATCCTTTTTGCCGATACCAATGTGGGCAAAAGCGTATTAGCCGTGCAGATCGGTAACAGCATCGCCCAGGGCAAACCCATCGCCCCCTTTGCCCTGCATGCCCAACCGGCCAAAGTGCTTTATATTGATTTTGAACTTACCACTAACCAGTTTTATCAGCGCTATACGCATGCCCGTGGGCATTACGGCTTTACGAATAACTTTTTGCGCGCCGAGTTTAAGCCGGATCACGCGATAAGCAGCGGCACCGGCAATTACGATGACCACATCATCGCCGGCATCGAATACAGAATTGAACAGGTAAATGCTACGGTATTGATCATTGATAACATCAGCTGCCTGCGCGGCGGTACTGAAAGCGCCCCGGTGGCACTCCGCCTGATGAAGAAACTAAAAGTGCTTAAAACCGACCATCACCTATCTATTCTGGTGCTGGCGCATACCCCCAAACGGCGTAACCCCGGCTCTGCGCTCTCGGCGGATGACCTGCATGGCAGTAAACTGATCATGAACTTTGCCGATAGCGCTTTCTCCATTGGTACAAGCGCCGCCGACCCGCACCTGCGTTACCTTAAACAAATAAAGCAGCGCAGCACCGCGCAGATCTATGGTGAAGATAACGTATGCCTTTGCCGCATCACCAAGCCTCATGATTTTTTGCAGATGCAGTTTGAAGGCCACAGCTACGAACGCCTGCACCTGCGCACCCGCCACACAATAAACAGGGAATTATTAAGCCCCAAAGTAGTCCAACTGGCTGCCCTGGGTTACAGCCAGCGACAGATAAGCAATGAATTGGGTATCTCTGTGGGGTTGGTTAATAAGTTGATGCCGAAGTGAACTGACCCGTTGGATAGAACGATACCATGTAAAGGAGCCCTACTGTGAAGTAAGGCTTCTTTATAGCATTATTTATTCTCTAATCGGGCTACCGCGGTTAATAGCGTTTCCGAATATTTATAAATCTCATCTAAGGAATTGATCTCGTACTTAACTTCTTTCTTAGCCTCATCTAATACAACCAAGTACTTTTTAGCCCCATCTAAATATAAGCGACATATGGTTTTACGGTTGTTGTCGTCTAAAAGAATTGCAAAATACGACTGTGCATCCCTGTAAGTAATTCTTTTGGAATCTATATTCTGCCTCAACAAAGATTTGACGATATAAAATCCTTCCAGTTCTTCTTCTGTAGTAACGATAAGTGATGCTGGTTCTGCGGTTGCCTCTAATTTTACAGCCTCTGCAACTTCAATTTGTTTTTCCTGGTTGAGTGCCGACTTTAAGCGCTCATTTATCGCGTCGCTAATTAAAAGATTAAATGAACGTTTGATTATCGGGCCGAATTGTTCTTTAACCTTAGCAGTTAAGACACCCGAATATATCTGCTTTGTAAAAAACGAGACAAAGTTTTCTGATGGCAGGATCATCTCTTTATTTAACAGTGTTTTTAACTCGTTAAGATACTTTAACTCACTTGCTGTATTGGTGATACTCTCTACATCGAAATAAGACTTATGGAACTTTTTAAGCTCCACTAACTCAGTTTCTTTGATCTCGGTGATGTTAAATTCAAGAAATGGGGTGCTATCCATTTTGTTCTTTTCCTCTAAGTCGGTATAGAAACGATAGTTTAACCCATTGGTTAAAAGCCCAAATTTTGCTTTTGTCGTATGGAAGTAGCGAAACAGCTGCGAATTGTGAGGATCAAGTTTCTCCAGGTGATGTTTACATTCTATTAAAATTGTAGGTTCACCATCCTGCATGATAGCATAGTCAACTTTCTCACCTTTTTTAATTCCAATGTCGGCAATAAATTCGGGGTTAACTTCGAAAGGATTAAAAACATCATAGCCTAAAACTTGAATGAATGGCATTATCAATGCGTTTTTTGTAGCTTCCTCTGTTTTAAGCTGGGGTAGAATTTTTTCAACACGAGATGCTAACTGTGTGATTTGGTCTTTAAAGTCCATGTTTGTTGTAATAAAGGTTGTTAGGTTATTTAGAACAATATACGATTATTATAAAGCTTTATATAATTATCTAATTATTAAATCTTGGAAATAGTGTCTGACAGGGGCCGAAGGGTTGGGGACAGATGGACGGGGAGAGCTTGATTGTAAAGTGTTTACAAGTATTTTCTGATCATAAATTATTATCTTGCAAATTATAATCTAAATCTTATATGGCGCAAGATCAATTAGACGGAGAATCAAAAAGCAACCCAAAAAGGGTGGCTCGTGCAAAAGCAGTTGGTTCCAAAAAAAACAAAGAAAAATTAAAGGACAATCCTTCGGAAAATGTTTCGGTATCGAAAACGATGCCTGTCAAACAAAGTAGTCAATCTAATTATCCCAGACATTCACTTGAGAAGGCTCTTAGAATACCAAAAGCCATTTTGGAACAAAATGCTGGAAAAGAATCAACAGATATTGAGGCTGCCAAATTTTTAGGGATAACGAACATTAAAGGCCCTTTTTCGGTTGAATTGAGTTCGAGCTTAAAGTTTGGCTTTCTTGAAAAACCAGCTCCAGGACAGGTCAAACCGACAGATTTAGCCAAAAGAATAATTAGGCCTCAATCTGACGAAGATGAATTAAAAGGGCTGCGTGAGGCCATACTTAATGCACCTGTAATTAGCGATGTTTATAAACATTATAGAGGTGAGAACCTTCCGGATAGAAAATTTTTTGAAAACACTTTAGTCGATACATTTAAAATTCCTAACGAAAAGCTTACCGAATTTATTGACATTTTTACTGAGTCGTTAAATAAAGCACGATTAATAGAAAATATTGGTGATAAACAAAGAATATTAGATATCTCGTCTGAGCGCAATTCGCCAAAGGTTGATACTTCTTTAGAGTTTAAAAAGTTAAGCAAGGCTGCTTCGGTTTCTGCCAGTGATACATGTTTTGTTATGATGCCGTTTGCCGCTCCATTAGGTCAATATTATCGAAAAATCTTTGAACCAGCTATTGAAAAAGCAGGTTTGAAGGCAGTTCGAGCAGACGATGATTTATTTGGTACTGGTAAAATTATAGATCAAATTTGGGCTGGAATAACTTCTGCGAAAGTTTTAATAGCTGAATTGACATCAAGAAATCCAAATGTTTATTATGAATTAGGTTTAGCTCATGCATTAAAAAAGCCTGTTGTATTAGTCTGTTCAAATGAACAAGATGTCCCATTTGACTTAAAACATATTAGAGTAATTTATTACGATATGTACGATCCTTTTTGGGGAGAAAAGCTTATAGAGAAGGTTGCTGAGAATATTTTATCAGCGATTGCCAATCCAAGTGAAACGATATTGTTTTAAAATCCCTTTATAATCAAAGGTCATCACTTGACTTTTTTTTAAGATTTCTCCTCGTACCTTGTTCGAAATGACAAGGTGGTGAAAGCCCCGCCACCCTTAAGCCCGATAGCAGCGGATACCGGCCGTCTTTGTGGCTAAGGACTGTGCAGTATGAGCGGATAGCGGGGCTACCATAACCGATTGTTGCTACAGCACCTTTACTTGGTGGTTCATTGGTTCATTGTTTGGCGTGGGGCTGTAGGATTGGTCAGTGCTTTTAACGAACGTTAGCCCGCTCGTCGCCGCGGAGGCTCCTTCTTTTCTCTTGATAGAAAAGAAGCAAAAACCGACCGTAGGGAGCTCATGAACACCAAAAGAAAATAATAGGTGAATAAATCAAGACAAAAAAAACCCTTCCCCGCACAGGCATTTGCCCATCGGCCCCGGTTTTTTGTCGGCCCCGCGCTCTTCGATAGGGTTGGCGTTCAATTCCCTCCCTACGGAAGGGGTGTGGCTGCCTAAAGCGCAAAGGCAGGGAGGGGTTTAACCGCCCAACTTCACCACCCACCCCAAGCCCCCACAAACGGAACGTTAGCTACCTGATGCGGCATTGGCGTGTTGCGAATAGTACAATCCCTGCTGCAGCACAGCCTTTAATAGCGACACGACGCAGCCGCGACTTTCCTTTGGTTACTTTCTTTTCGGAGAAAAGAAAGTAACAACCACAGGCTATTCATAAAACGCTGCGGCACCTAACAGGGCTCTATCGAAGCTCAGTGCTTTTAATGAACGTTAGCCCGCTCGTCGCCGCGGAGGCTCCTTGTTTTTCGCTGTTGTTTTATTTTTTTAAGGTGCTCAAGGGGGCTTCGCCGTTTTCTCTTGATAAAAAGAAGCAAAAACCGACCGTAGGGAGCTCATGAACACCAAAAGAAAATAATAAGTGAATAGATCAAGACAAAAAAATCCTTCCCCGCACAAGCCTTTACCCATCGGCCCGGTTTTTTGTCGGCCCCGCGCTCTTCGATAAGGTTGGCGTTCAATTCCCTCCCTACGGGAGGGGTGTGGCTGCCTAAAGCGCAAAGGCAGGGAGGGGTTTCAACCAGCCAAATAACCGCCACAACCCCAACCCCCCACGAACAGAACGTTAGCTACCTGATGCGGCATTGGCGTGTTGCGGATAGCACAATCCCTGCCGCAGCACAGCCTTTAATAGCGACACGACGCAGCCGCGACTTTTCTTTGGTTACTTTCTTTTGAGAGAAAAGAAAGTGACAACCACTGGCTATTCATAAAGCATTGCCGCACCTAACAGGGCTCTATCGAAGGTCAGTGCTTTGATGAACGTTAGCCCGCTCGTCGCCGCGGAGGCTCCTTCTTTTCTCTTGATAGAAAAGAAGCAAAAGATCAAGACAAAAAAATCCTGCCACGCACAGGCATTTGCCCATCGGCCCCGGTTTTTTGTCGGCCCCGCGCTCTTCGATAGGGTTAGGGTTAATTCCCTCCCCACGGGAAGGGGGGGCTGCCTAAACTTTCTAAATGACATGCTGGTGGTAAGGCACCCACGCACGGGGGCAAATCATCTGCATATTTGCACATCCGCATATCCGCACATCCAAAAAATCCCTATCTTAACCACTCATAAACCATTATAAATTTACTGCTTATGAAAATTGCTATGCTTGGCTCGGGCTTTATTGCGCGTTTCTATGCCGATTCGCTGATCGGGCACCGCAGGCTGGATGTGCTGCATGCTGTGTACAGTAGGGATGCGGCGAAGGCCAAACAGTTTGCCCATGATTATAAACTCCCCCTTTTTAGCGACGATATGCACCAGGTGGTGAACCACCCCGAAGTGGATGTGGTGGTGATAGCCTTACCAAACAATTTGCACCTGGCCGCTGTGGAAGCTTGCGCTAAAGCCGGCAAGCACGTGTTGTGCACCAAACCCCTGGGCCGCACCGCCCACGAGGCCAAACAGATGCTGGATATGGTAGAGCAGGCCGGTGTAATGGGCGGCTACCTCGAAGATCTGTGTTACACCCCCAAATTCGGCAAAAGCCTGGCCAGCGTAAAGGCGGGGGCGCTCGGCCGCGTATTGTGGGCCAAAAGCCGCGAGGCGCACCCCGGCCCCCACAGCAACTGGTTTTGGGATAAGCAGCAAAGCGGCGGCGGCTGCATTGTAGATCTGGGCTGCCACTGCATCGAAATTGCCCGCAGCTATATAGGCAAGGAGGTGCGCCCGGTAGCGGTGATGTGCTGGGCGGCCACGCAGGTGCACCCCATTGATGCCGAAGATAACGCCATAGGCATGGTTAAATATGCCAACGGCGCCATCGGGCAGTTTGAGGTAAGCTGGTGCTTTCGCGGCGGTATGGACCTGCGCGACGAGGTGATGGGCACCGAAGGCACCATCTGGATCAACAATTTTTTGCGTACCGGTTTTGATATGTTCAGCACCGGCAAAGGCGGCGGTTACGTGGCAGAGAAGGCCGAGAGCAGCCAGGGCTGGCTTTTCCCGGTGGGGGATGAGGTGAACGAATTGGGCTACAACCACATGTTTACCGATATGTTTGAGGCCATTGAGCAGAACCGCCCGCCCGCCGAAACGTTTTACGACGGCTACGTAGTGAACGCCATTATCGACGCCGCCTATGCATCTGCCCAAAGCGGCGCCTGGGAACCCGTTAACATTACCGACTGGCGCGGCAGCACCAGCACGCAGGTAGCTACCGAATTTGCCAGCTACGATGAGCACTATTACCTCATCAAAGAAGAGATACTGCCCCACGGCGAGCGTAAGCTAATCTTAAAAGATAAGACGACAGGGGAGGTTGTGGTAAGGGATATTTAGCAAGTTAAAATGCCAATCGCTTTATTAGGTATGCAGCAGGCAGGTTTTTGACTTTTTACTTAGCTATGGCGTTCCCGTTAGCCAACGGGCCGGGCTTTACGCTCATACGCCTGCAGGCCTTAGGCGCAGGGCCGGTATCCGCTGCAATCCCTAACGCAAGTACGAAGTGTTAACCGGGATTCACGGGATTTTTTGAGATTGGCAGGATCCACATCGGCAAAACTGAACACAGCACAAGCCCCAATGCCAAAATGACCCAATGACCCAATGCCCCAATGACCCAATGACCCAATGAACTAATGAACCAACAAACCAAATAAATGAACAGAAGAAAATTTATATACAGCAGCGGGATGCTGGCGGCCTTGTCGGCCGCGCCGGCCGTACTGTCGGCAGCTGTAAGCGGTGGCATAAAACCCGCCCGTGGTATCCAGCTTTACATGGTAAAAGAGGATATGGAGCGCGACCCTGCCGGCACGCTTAAGCAGTTGGGCGCAATGGGCTACACCCAAATAGAAAGTTACGGCAGCGATAAGGGCATATTTTGGGGCAAAACCAACACCGAATTTAAAAAGCTGGCTAATGGCTATGGCCTTAACCTGGTAAGCACCCACTATAACCCCTGCACCTTAGCCGAATTTGACAGGCTGGCGACGCAAGCCGCAGCCATTGAAATGCAATACCTGATATGCCCCTGGCTTGGCCCCCAAAAATCGATAGAGGATTTTAAAACCTTTGCAGCCGATTTTAACAAGCGCGGCGCCATCTGCAAAAAACACGGCCTAAAGTTTGGTTACCACCCGCACGATTACCCGTACAAACCTTTAAACGGACAGCTGCCCATAGATGTGCTGCTGGCCGGTACAGACAAACACCTGGTAGATTTTGAGATGGATATCTACTACACCGTAACCGAGGGGGCCGATCCATACGCCTACCTGCGCAACCACAAAGGCCGCTTTAAGCTGGCCCACCTGCGCGATGTGCTCAGGAAACGCCTGCCCGCAGGCAGCAAGGAAGAATCGGCCTGCGATATGGGCGAGGGTATTATTGATTTTAAAAAATTCATCACCGCGGGGCAGGATACCGGGATGCGGTATTTTTTTGTAGAGCAAAGCCGTTTTCACCACGAAACACCCCTGCAAAGCGCCAGGAAGAATGCGATGTATTTGAAGGGATTAAGGTGAAAGGGGTAAGGTGAAAGGGATAAGGTAAAAGGTAAGAAGAAAGCCTGTATAGTTTGCAAACTACACAGGCTTTTTCTTTTGTCTTGATTCCTGAATCTAAAAATTCCTGTCGCTCTTACAACAGGTATATCTTGAAAAAGCGTTTGCCGTATTCGCCCCAGCCTTCCATGGCTTTGGTTAGGGTGGTTTTAAGGCCGCTGTAGGTGGTTACCTTGCCTTTGGCCGGGATCTTCAGAGTAGCTTCAGGCACCGGTGTATCGGTTACTTTGGTGGCAAACCAGGTAACATTTTCGTGCGGCAGGGCAAGGCCCAGTATCATACCGGGTAAACCGGTAAAAGATTCCGGCCCGCCCGATACCGGGATCTCGTCGCTGTAAAAGGCCACCACATAAATAGAATCCATAACAAGGGCATTGGCACGGCGGCAGGTATAACCGGCAATCTCGCGGGTTTCGTTGGTTATTTTCCAGTTGATGCGGCGGGCGGTATCTTTCACCAAAAAGGTTTCTTCAAACACTTTTTTGTTGGTAGTGCTCAGGCCGGTGTTAAAATCGGTATAGGCGGTGTTTATTTGCTGCGCCAGGGGCATATCGCTAAACCAGCTGTTTGATGGCGGCGAATCGTCCTCCACAGGTGCATACAGGGTTTTGTTGCCGCCAAAGGTTAGCGTGCTTTTCATGGTTTTAAACTGCGGATTGTTTTTTTTGTACGATTCAAAGGCCGGGGCGTACCAGCTTTCGTTGTTCTTGGTGATCAGCTTTTGAATAACGGCGTACATATTCACCTTTTTCTCAAACTCAATAGTACCCGAAGTGGTGAAATGCGCGTTCTGTGCAAATACTACGCTGCCGCTAAACAGGCAGGTTAGTAATATTAGTATATGTTTTTTCATGGCTTGATATCTTAATTTTTATTGATCACTTATTTTTTTGCAGGCGTACCGCCGCCCATCCCGCTAAAATCCCACACCAGCGACAGCATAAAATACCTGCGGATGGTGGTGTACCTGTTCTCGGTGATCAGGTTGCTGGATGCGCTGCGGGTAAAGCCCTGGTTCTGGTTCAGCAAGTCGTTACCGCTTAGGGCCAGTTTTACCGCATCTGATTTAAAGAAGGCTTTACTGAGGCGGGCGTTGATGATGGTCTGCCTGAAATCGTTATTAAAAGATTGCGTTGCCGCGGTGTATTGATACTGGCCGTCGCTGCTAAACTCGATCTTAAACGGCAGGTAAACGCTGATGTAGTAATCGGCGCTAAAGCCGCGGCCATTGTTATTCCTGTCGGGCTGCAGGGATGCCTGGCCAATGGTATAATCGGGCCCTGCGCTTAAAAATACCGAATATTTTTTCTCTTTGTATTTAGACAGGCCTATCTTACCGCTGTAGCTGTTTGATTTTGTTTTATTAAGCTGGCCGTTTACCAGGCTGTAATAAATGTTTCCGTCGGTATTAAAACGTGCGTTAACATTTAAGCCGGCGAAACCCAGTTTACGGCTTCCGTCTACCCCCAGGTTATAGTTTGATTGCTGCTTACCGGCCAGGTTTACAGATTGTATGGTGCTTTTCCCCTGGTCATTGGTAACTACATTGCTTACGATGGGGTTGGTGGTAAAGCTGTATCCACCGTTTAACCATACCGATTGATCGCTGATGACCTTATACATGTTGTAGTAGCCATAAA
The DNA here is from genome assembly GCF_004378255.1 of Mucilaginibacter phyllosphaerae. GTDB lineage: Bacteria > Bacteroidota > Bacteroidia > Sphingobacteriales > Sphingobacteriaceae > Mucilaginibacter > Mucilaginibacter phyllosphaerae. The sequence continues at coordinate 1,128,578 of NZ_SNQG01000001.1, read as the reverse complement.
ACCCGTTAGTAAAGGATGGTTTAAGGTTTGGGTTACCAATGGTAACGTTGGCCGGGTCGGTATTTACGCGGATGGGCTGCAGCTGATCTATCGTAGGCTGCGTTGGGTTACCATAATAGCTGATGTTGAACGAGCTGTAGTTTGAGAATTTGTAAGAGTAGTTAGCCTGCGGGTTCCAGTTGGTAAAGCTGCGCCTTGCCGAGTTGCCGCTTATCTCATCTACCTGCTTATAATCTACATTAGATACCCGGGTACCAAAGCGGATGGTGCTTTTGCCTTTTTTATAGTTAAAGTTTACGCCACCCTGGTTGGATGTTTGGTTAAAAACGTAGTGGTTGCTAAAAGTACTGTCAAGCAGGTTGTAGTTTTGTACACCGCTGCCGCTGGAGTTATTATATGATCGCCTGTCGGCATCGCTGTTGTTAAGGTTAAAGCCGTAATTTAAAACCAATGATAATGCTTTGGTAAGCGGCTCGGTATAAGTTAAATTGGTACTCAGCCTGCTGGTTTTGCTATCATCGGTTTTCATCTGGTCGGTTACCTGGCTGCTGGTTGGCTGGTTTTGCAAGCCATAGGTATTAAGCTCCGAGTATAAAAAGCCGTGCGCTTTGTTTTGTGTAGTACCCCCGGTAACGTTTAAAGAAAGGGTACGGCCCTTTTTCTTTAATTTTTTTGTTAAAAAAGCCGATGCGTTGTACAATTGCTGATCTACGTTATTAGTTAACGTACGGTCGTTGGTGTTTAGCAGGGTATTATCAAGCCTTCTGCTTTCGGCGTTGTAAGCGCTGTAATTGTTGCTGTTTTTTAGTGTGCCGTCAACAGCTACCTTTAGCGTTGTGGTGCTATCCAGCTTAACGGTGTAGGTGGCATCCAGCTTTTGCCTAAACATGTAATTGTTAAAATTTTCGTCGCTTGTGGTGTTGATGATGCTGTTGGCATTCGGGTCTGTTGGGTCTGGCGGCAGGTTTTGCTGCTGTTTGTTGTTACGCGTACCGTCAACCTCTAAGGTACCTACCTTGTAGTTGGTATTCAGGGCGTATTTATCGTTCTTCCATTTATCATCAAAGTGCACACCGCCGGTGTTGGCCACCGGTATGCCTTGCTTATCGTATCTGCCGTTAAATGAATCCAGGCCGCCATCGTTGCTGCCGCCGTCAAAATACGCATTGCCGTCATCGCCAAACTGCAGCCCGTCGCTGGTGCCCAGTTTGTTATTATCGCTCCAGCCCAGGCCTACTTTGCCGGTGTTGCCAAATGTACCGTAAACGCTGAATTTCTTTTTCCCCTTGAATTTATTGAACAGGCCCTGGCCCTGGTAATATCCGTCGGTACCGATACCGGCATCAACTTTACCAAAGTAGCCGTTCTTTTTATCCTCCTTAAGTTTAATGTTGATGGTTTTTGTTTTTTGCCCGTCATCAATACCCGTAAAGGCTGCCTGGTCGCTTTTTTTATCGTACAGCTGCACCTTATCAACCATATCGCCACGAATATTTTTGGTAACCAGGGTAGGGTCGTCGCCAAAAAATTCTTCCCCGTCTACCAGTACCTTTTGCACGGTTTGGCCCTGGGCCGTTATCTTGCCATCCTTATCTACCTGTATGCCGGGTAATTGTTTAAGCAGGTCCTCTACCTTTGAATTGGGCTGTATGGTATAAGCTTTGGCGTTAAATTCGGTGGTATCGCCCTTTATTTTGATGGCTGCTACGGTGCCCTTTACAATTACCTCGTTCAGTAACCTCGATTTAAGGTTCATGTTGATATTGCCAAAATTGATGGTAGTTTTAGCCGAATCTAAGGTAAAATGCTCTACATAATCGGCATAGCCGGGGTAAGTTACCAGTAAGATGAATTTGCCTTTATTAAGATTGCCCAGGCTGAAAGAACCGTTTGCCGCAGCGCGGGTAAACTTGCGCAGGGTAGAATCTTTTGCGTTAAGTACGCTTACCGATGTGTTAACCAGCTTTACATTGGCAACACTATCAACCGCGGTACCCTTAACTGAATAGGAGGTTTGAGCAAGTGCAGAAAAAGATAACAGGCAAAGTAATACCAGGACAGGTAGAGTTAGTTTCATGCGTGAGGTTTAATTACAGGCAAGATATAACTAAAATCTTAGTAATAGAAATTGCATGTTTGTTAAAAAGTGTTAAATATCTGTAAGACCCGGCAAGTCACGTAATTGTTACTCGGCTTTAAAAATTTTGCCGCTGTAAACTATTTTGCCTTTAAGCGTTATTACACCCACATAAGTGCCCGGCACCAGGTTAAGGGAAACGGTATTTTGCAGCCCGTTAAAGGTTGTGGTTAAGCTTAGTTTCCCCAGGGCATCATAAAGTTTCAATTCATAATCATTCAGCTCGCCGGCTAAAATGGTAAGCTGTGCGCCAACCGGGTTGGGGAACAGCGTAAACTGGTTAGGCTGTAATAAAACGGCGCCGGCCAGATCAGAGCGGGTTACCAAACCATCCGTTGTGGTAAGGGTGGCCCGGTAATAATTAATGCCTTTTTTGGGGTTAACATCTGTAAAGGTATAATCAAGCAGCCCGGCGGTGGTATTGGTGGTACCTAAGGTGGTATATTGGTTATTGCCGGTAAGTTTTTCCCAGGTAATGGTTTTTAAATTTAACACGCTGCCTACCTGTAAAGCCAGTTGAATGCTTTTGTTATCAATTACTGTGGCCAGTAATGTACGGATGTAACACCCTACGCCCTGGGTGGTTGCATCAAGGGTATAGCTTTTTATCCCTTCAAAGCCGTTACCCATAGCGCTTACGGCATAGTAATTTGATGTTTGCGCATCCGCAGGGATCATAATGCTGGTATCTGCAGCTGTGGTTAGCTTTTGCAGCAGGTTATCTTTAATGCTATAAATGGTATAACCCGTGGCGCCGGCTTGCGCATTCCAATGCAGCAGGGTGCCTGTGGTGCAGGTATAGCCTACGCCCAGGGTAAGCGGGGCAGCCAATACAAATTCTTTGCTGATAAAATCCTGGTTGCCGATGTGCATTTTTAACAGGGCGGGGGTAAAAACATTGGGTACGGCCCATTTGTAATTGCCGGCTGCCAGGTTAACATTGGCATCAATTACCTGCCAGGTTGTACCTTTGTTATAACTTACGCTTAAACTGCCCTGTGCCGTGCCGAAGGTATTTTGCCAGCGCAGATAAGCATCCTCATTGGCCGGGATGATGCTGCCGCTTAACGGGGGGATCCACTCGAACTGGTTTACCAGGCTGGTTTGCCAGGCTATGCTGAACGCCTGCGGGCCCTGCGTTATTTTACGGCCTTGTACATAAACGGTATAAATGCCCGCAGCGGGGTTTTGCAGGGTAACCTGTTCGGTATTATTGAGGCTATCGCGCTGCATCCTGGCCGGGGTGAGTAACGAATCGGTAGCGGGATAGGCGCTTAATGCCCAGGGTAAAAGGGTGGTGCCGGTGGGGGTGGTGATGTAAAGATCCAGATCGTTAATTAAGGCGGCGGGGGTATTCAGCTGCGCGGGTGGGTCTATCCAGGCAAGCGATACTTTTAACTGCCTGCAATTGGCCGGTACGGTTACCTGGTAACTTGTTTGTGCCTTATCTGCAACGCTGCCGCTTACAAATCTTTCATCATTCAGGGTGCGTACAGCTTCCAGGGCGTTTAGCTTTCCGTAGCCTGTTTTATAATCTACATGGGCCGTGCCAATATCATCGGCAGCATTGATGAGCACAGCTTTTATCAGCGCTGCAGCGGGGAGCGTGTTATGCTTTTGCTTATAGGTTTGCTGCAGCAAGGCAACTGCACCGGTAGTTAAGGCTGCCGCGCCTGATGTGCCGTCTTCGCCATCGGCAACAATTTCTGGTTTGATGCGCCCATCATAAGCAGGGCCTGCCGAGCTTTGGCCCTCGGGTACGTCTGTACGGCCGGTACCGCCCACCACCAAAACATTTTTAGCCTGTTTAAACGTGCCGGATAAATTGGCCGTGCCGGCAAGGCCGCTGTAAATACCGGTTTGCGGTGAGGTGGTGCCAATATTGCCCGACGAAAAAACGTGCACCAGGGTTGGGTTTTCATACACCTGTTTGTCGTAAGCTTCGGCTTCTATGCCATAATAGTTTTCGATACCGGTACCATACGAATGGTTTTGTACGCTGATGCCATAGGTTGTAAACGCGGTTGCGGTATCGGGTAGCAGCCGCGCAAAATCCGACGAGGTGAATTTTACCGCAGGTGCGCCGCCGCGGCCTTTTATAAAGGAATTACCGTTGCCGCCTATCAGTGTTGCCATAGTGGTGGCATGGCTGGAATTATTAGAAGCCGGTGTTCCCGAGGCGAACGAGCGGCCAAGCAGGTCGAGGTCGTCCTGGTCATATTGTTCTTCTTTTACGCTTACGTTGATATTTGCGCCATTGATGCCGGGGAAGTTATCTGCCACGGCTGCCAGGCTGTTTGCGCCCAGGTCCAGGTCGTTAATGGCCAGTTCGGGGTAGGGCTTACGGTCAAGGCTGGCAAAGGCTACATCGTTACGCTGCAGTAATGCCGGTAACTGGTTAAGCCGGGTTTTAAGCTTTACGGTATTACCGTTTACAGCCAGCAGGTCGCCGTATTTTTTAAGATCGGCTAAAGTGCTGCCGTTTTGCTTTTTTAAAACGATGCTGATGACCCGGGAGGCATTGGGATGGCTTTGGTTGAGGCGGGCCAGGTTATCATCCGCCTTCCACAGGGCATTGGCAGGGCTTATACTTAAGGTATTACCTGCAACATTAACCGTTTTGGCCGATGCTATAATATAGTAGTGATAAGATACCCTTTTTACAACCTGTATGTTGCTGCCGGTTGCCATAGGCTGTTTAACCTTTACCAGGTAATAGCGCAGGCTATCTGTTTTAAAACCGCTTGCAGGGGCGGCATACATTTGTTTAAGTAAACCTTCGTCGGCTGTTTTTTGGGCATAACCCATATTATAACAAAAAATGAGCAGGATAAAACAGCAGATGTTTTTGATCATAAGGGGCATGCAAAAGTAAAGGGGAGCTGTTTAAACTCCCCTTTAAAGGTAAAACTACTTTGTTAAATAGTTAAATACAAAATACTGTTTGCTTAGTATAAGTAATTAAGCGCAATTTTATCATTTGCGTTAAAAGTACGGTCGCCGCCGTTAGAGCAGGCCAGCATCCATGAAGCAGCATCAGCAGTTGATGGCGTGCCCGGGATAAGTACCGCACCTACGTTTGATGCACCTTCGTTTGTTGCAGTACCGCCGCAGCTGTAAGCACGGTTAAAGTAATCGGTATGGCGGAAACCAATGCAATGGCCAATTTCGTGCTGTAACACTGATGTTAAATAATTAACATCCGGGTTAGTGCCATAGGCAGCAGCATTGGTATTCATTTGTACCTCGCTGTATGGGTTACCCTGCCTTGTTGGGAAGCCCGATGAGCCTAAAGTGATGTAACCGCCGCTTGGGCCTTCGTTAAAGCCGACAATTTTTATTTGGCCGCCACTGCTCACAAACTGAAATTTAAGGGTTAAGTTAAGCGCATTATAACGTGCAATTGCGTTTTGGGTGGCCGTAGCATACACAGTTGGCAGGTTAGAGATGGATACCGTTACGGTACGCGGCAGGTTTTTTACCAGGTTGGTGGTTCGGTATTGCTCAGTTTCAGCAATCCTTACATTAGGGCTGGTGCTTGCCTCGGTCAGGTTTTCCGGGGTTAGCATAATATCGCCTTCTACCAGGTAGTTATCACCTACTTTTCTTACCTGGTCTGTACTGAAGCCCAGGTCCTGAATATTTTTTAAAGCTGCTTCAGAAACGCCGTTCTTAACCGGTGTTACAGTAGTACTGCTGTTGTTTTTTGAGCAGGCAAATAAAACGGTTGCACCTAACACGGCAACAATGCCGGTTTTAAAAAATGATGATTTTTTCATGTGTTTGAAAGTTGTTTAGTTGTTCGATAAGTTTGTTTATAAGATGTATTAGCTGGCCAGCTATATTTTGTTTACGAATACAAGTTATAAAAAGTTGCGGTGTTTTTTAACAAATAATTAACAATTTAATCAAAATAAACATAATAGTTGTGCGTTTTATTGGTATAGCATAAAAAAAGCCCTGTAAAACAACAGGACTTGTAATTTTTTTAACTGTAGTGTTAATCTGTAAAAAAAGGCTTTATTTGCTTTAAAGGCCCTTTTTAATAGGTAAAGGGGCTATTAAAGTTTTTTATGCCAGGCAGTACCTGGTCTTTTGCAGATAAAATGGCGTCTTGCTCGGCCACGCCCCAGCCAATGGCTATTTCGGGGTCGTTCCAGGCCAGGCCAATCTCTGATGCTTTGTTATATAGGCCTCCGCTTACCTTGTAAACAAAGATAGTATCATCCTGCAGGGTTAAAAAGCCGTGTGCGCAGCCCGGCGGTACCCATAGCTGCAGTTTATTGTGTGCCGATAATTCATAAGCCACGTGCCTGCCGTAGGTAGGCGAGCCTTTGCGGATATCAACCGCTACATCCAATACAGCGCCCTGTATCACCCTTACCAGTTTGCCCTGCGCATGGGGCGGCGCCTGCGCATGTAAGCCCCTGATAGTGTTTTTTTGCGATAGGGATTGATTATCCTGCACAAAATCGGCAGTGATACCGGCATCGGTAAAGGCCTTTTTGCTGTAACTTTCAAAAAAGTAGCCGCGGTCGTCGGTAAAAACTTTGGGTTCAAAAAGCAGTACGCCGGGTATAAGTGTTTCGGTAACTTTCATTATTCAACAGTTTTCATTAAAGTATTGAATAATACAAAGCGCTCGTTAAATTGTTGCTGGTGCAAATCCTGAAATTTAAAAAGATGTTTTTTGTAATACTCCTGAAACTGCTCTATCGTATCAGCATTAAACTGTACGCAGTAAGTAATGCCCTCGTTAGGCGAATCGATGATGGTAAGCAACCGGTACGAGCTGAAGCAGCCGGTAGCCATAATCGCCGGGATGTGTACGTTCTTCATCCAGTCGAGCCATTCCTGCTCAACGGTGTCATCTAAAATTACGGTGTCGTTGTAAACAATCATGCGGTAAAAGTACTATTTTTTAGCTTTGACAACTTTTAAAAAGTTGTCAAAGCTATTAGTTAGTGATTGATTCGCCGATTAAACGCAGCACCTGTTGATTTTAGCATTGACAACTTTTTAAAAGTTGTCAATGCTATTAGTTAATGAATCATTCGCCGATTAAAACACATCACCTGTTAATTTTAGCATTGACAACTTTTTAAAAGTTGTCAATGCTTTTTAAAAGTTGTCAAAGTAATTAGTTAGTGAATGATACTCAACTAACAAACCAGAGTTACGAAGCATCATTCTTATCGCCCCTTAGCAGCCGGAAACGTTTACGTGCATCGTTTATCCAAAGGCTGCCGGGGTAAGCTGTTATAATTTTTTGGTAATAGGTTTTGGCCAGGGGGGCATCGTTCAGCCTGGTTTCGTAAATATCGCCCAGCATAAATACGGCATCATCGGCCCAAAGATCGAACGCGTGCTGTTCGGCTATTTTTTTCAGGATCACCACGGCGTCGGCAAAGGCCTTCTGCTGGATCAGGATGCGGGCTTTGGCCATCAGTATATCGGCTTCCAGCGCATTGCCGGGGTATTTTTTATCAATGCTATCTAAAGTAACCAGGGCCTTATCGGTTTGCCCGGCAAATATCAGCAAATCTGCCCGTGCATAGATTTTTAAAGCATTGCCGCTGCTATCTGCGCTCAGGTTATCACTTATCAGTAACGACAGGTTTAAAGCATCGTTGGCGATCAGTTGGGTGGTGGCAGCTTTTAAAATATCCAGCTGGCGGCGGGCCCAGTTAAAATCGCCGGTGTAATAGGCCATTTTTGCATTGCGCAGTATAGCATCCTGCGCAATAGCGGTGTTAGGGTTGTCTTTTTCTACCTGGCTGTATAATAAGGTGGCATCCCAGGGCTGGTTGTTCAGCAGGTAAACGTCGCCCAGGTCAAGCTTGCAGGCGGCCATCAGGGCGGGCCTTACACCTTGCAGGGTAATGGCTGTTTCCAGCAGGGTTTGGGCATCTTTTAATTTGTGCAGTTTAAACGCCTGCAAACTGGCCAGCTTTTGCATGGCAAACACGGTGCTGCGGTTGCGGCCAAATTCATTCAGTAAGCCAATATAATCCTGCTCCAGGCTTAACAGGTCGGCCTGAATATACCTGCCCGAGGTTACCTTTAAGTTTTTGGTATTGATCAGTTCTGTTTTGGCCTGAATGTAATTGGGGTTAGTGCTGCCTTTGGTGATGATGTATTCGTAACCGCGTATGGCATCATCATAAGCCTCGTTGGCTACCAGCGTGCGGCATAGTTCAAATACATCGGTGCCATCATCATTTAGCCTGCGGCTTAACGCAAGCGATTGGTTAAGGGCCATGTTAAACTGTTTTTGCTGCAGGTATTGCCAGGTAAGCAGGTTGGGATACACAACCTGCTGCGGGTCTTTCTGAATGCGTTTCAGTAGGGCCGTTTTCAGCATGTCGTAATCTTCGGGCCCCTCATAAACGCCGGCCAGCGTATTTTCGGCCTGGCTAATGAATGCCGGGTTGCCGGGTAAAAAATTAAGGTACTCTTCGGTAAGGCCTTCCTTATCGCGTTTGTAGCGGTAAAGGCTGATGAGCTCAAAAGAAAAAGCGGCATCATTATGCAGTATTTTGCGGCCCTGGATAAAAATTTTAATGGCATAATCGGCATTGGCATTTTGGTAAAACTGCGATGCTATGCCCTGTATGGCGTTTTGATCGGCAGGCAGGTTTTTGATCAGATCATTATAAATGGCATCGGCTTTATCGGTATTGCCCTGCTGGGTATATATATTGCCAAGTGCAATTATATATGAGTTGCTGCCCGGATATTTGCGCAGCATTTTTTTAGTAATGGTTTCGGCATCGTCAAACTTTTTAAAGGTTACCAGCACATTCAGGTACGCCTGAAAATACACCTCGTTATCCTGTTTAAACAATTTTTGGTACATATCCAGCGCCTTTTGCTGCTCGCCGTTTGCCGCATATTGCCGGGCCAGTTGCAGATCGTTGTTCTGGGCAAAAGCGCATGTGCCGAAAATAAAACATACCAGTGCAAGTATATACAGTCGCTTCATTCTTTTTTTATAATTTTAGCCCTTTACAGGTACAGGAATATGTAACGTTATAAGCGGGTAAAATTGTAGTGACATTAACATAAACATTAACTAAAAGTACTATTTTAACCACGTATTAACAATTAAGATAAAGCAGATGCCCGGTCGTTTAAGATCATTTTTATTGATTACCGTTATCGTTTTTATTTGTGCTTGCAAACAAAACGATGTAAGGCAAATACCTGTAAGTGACTTTTTTAAGACACCCGAGAAGAGCTTTTTTAAAATCTCGCCCGATGGTAAGTACATCTCTTATTTAAAGCCTTATAAAGATAAGCAAAATATCTACATCCGATCTTTAGAGACCGGCGACGAGCACATGGCAACCAGCTTTACCGATTACCCCGTGCGCGATTACACCTGGACTTTCAGCAACCAGATTGTGTTTACACAGGATATTATTGCGATAGACGAATTCAGGATCTATACTTTTGATGTTGCATCCCTTAAAGTAAAACGCCTGCTTAATTTAGATAAGGCGCGCATCCGCATTCTTAACCGCAACCGCCTGCAGCCCGACGTGATCACCGTGGCCATGAACAAGCGCGACCCGGTTAACTTTGATGTTTACCGCCTTAACGTTAAAACCGGCGAACTGAAACCCTACCTGCTAAACCCCGGCAATATCACCAAATGGTATCCCGATGCGGATGGCGGCATCAGGCTGGTAAAGGTATCTGACGGGGTAGACGAGACCATCCTGTTTCGTGCTAATGATAAAGCGGCGTTTAAGCCCATCATAAAAAATAACTTTACGGATAGAGTGGAGCCGGTTGCCTTTACGGGGATAAAAACAAATTTTTATGCCTTATCAAATGTTAACCGCGATAAAACGGCATTGATAGAGATAAATGCAGAGAACGGTAAGGAAGAGAAAGTAGTTTACGCCAGCAATAAGGCAGATATACTGGATGTAGCCTACTCCAAAAACAAACACCGGCCCGAGCTGGTATCCTGGGAAGAGGCTAAACCGCAAAAGCATTTTCTGGATAAGGGGATAGAGGCGATGTACAATAATTTATCGGCTAAGATAAAGGGCAACCAGATAGATATTGTTGACCGCGACAGCACCGAGAATAAATTTATTATTGTAAGTTCTACCGATAAAAACCCGGGATCATACTACCTGTATGAACGCAGCGCCGACAAGCTGACCAAGCTGGCCGATGTTAACCCCGAAATAGTACCCGAAGAGCTTTGCGATATGCAGCCGGTATCTTTTAAAGCGAGCGACGGGATGCTGATAAACGGTTATTTAACCATCCCTAAGGGCAAAGACAAAAAAAACCTGCCCGTAGTGGTGATGCCGCACGATAATATCTGGGGCCGCAACTCGTGGGATTATGATGCCGAGGTGCAGTTTTTAGCTAACCGCGGGTATGCCGTGTTCCAGGTAAATTACAGGGGGTCGGCAGGGTATGGCAAGGCTTTTCGCAGTGCCGGCTTTAAACAGGTGGGCGGTAAGATACAGCAGGATATTACCGATGGCGTAAAATGGCTGATAGCCAATAAAATTGCCAACCCTAAAAAAATAGCCATATTTGGTGGTAGCTTTGGTGGGTTTTCGGCCCTGTACGGCGTATCGTTTCATCCCGAAATTTATAACTGCGCCATTGTTAAATACGGCCTCATTAACTTTTTTACTTATCTGAAAGATGCACCGCCGTTTTTTAAACCCTATCTTAAAATGACTTACGAGATGGTTGGTAACCCCGAAACGGATGCCGACCAGCTAAGGGCCATATCGCCGGTTTTTCATACGGATAAGATCAAAAGCCCGTTACTGATATTCCAGGGGGCTAAAGACCCGCGCGCCAACATCAGCGAGCTTAACCAGTTTGTGCGCGAACTTAAAAAGCGCAACGTGCCGGTAATTTATCGCCTTAAAGAGAACGAACGCGCCTATTTTAAAAGCGAAAATAACCGTATGGAAATGTATGCCGAGATAGAAACCTTTTTGAACACCAACATGCAGGTTAAACCGTAACCTGTTATGAAAGCGCAGAAAAATCTATACCGCAAAAGTTTTTCGCTGATAACCGCTTTTTTGGTGCTGATAACCGTTAGCCTGGTTGTCGCCGTAATAATATCCTATAATCTGACGGCCAAGTATGTAGAGAACGAATTTTCGTCTAAAAAGATTGAGGTGCAGGAGCAAACTATTAAGCCCTATACCGATTTTTTCCAGATAAAAATTCCCGAGATCACCTCTTACCAGGGTTTCCTGGATTCGGCCTCGGCGGCCAATTACTCGGCTACGGTATTTAAAAACTATCCGTTTGTGCGCCGTGTTTTGTTTTATGATATCCAGATAGGCAACCCATCGGCAACAGCCAGGTTCAGCAACAATGCGGGTATATCTGTAAAGGCCATTTATCAGTTTAAGCCCAAACATAACAAGGTGAAAGGGCTTAAAGATATGGCCTGGTCAAACGCCGAAGATTTTAGGGAGATGGCCTTAAAGTTAAGCAACTTTATCAGCGTAGCCGATACCTCCAGGCTGCCCACACAGGACGAGATCTTCCATACGTTTTATAATGTTACGCCCGATAAGATCAGCTACCTGAATATCCCCCGCCGCGAGGATATCAGGATCTATCAATCCTTATTAAAACACGAAAACACCAAGGCATTTTATAAGCAAAACATGATGACCTTTTTACTGGATGCCCACGGGCTGAAAGTAAAGAACACCCACCCGGAACTGTACCAGCAGGTAACCATACAACCCGTTGTTTACGACCCGCTGGATGTAGAGGGCGCCCGCAAAATAACGGAGGTGACGCTGCCCGGCGCATTCTCTAACTTTAAACTGTATTTTACCGCTACCAACGAGCACCTGAAACGCGAGATAGACCGCCGGTTTTTGCCCATAGGGGCCATTGTATTGCTTATTTATATTTTTTTGGTGCTTATAAGCTGGCTTATTTACCGCAACCTGAATGTAAACCTAAAGGTGTTTAAGCTGCAATACGATTTTATAAACAATTTTACCCATGAGTTTAAAACACCGGTAAGCGTTATTAAGATTGCCGGATCTAACCTTAAGGGCGATGCCGAACTGAGCGAACGCCAGCGCCGCCATTACGGTAAAATACTGGATGAAGAGGCTGACAAACTAAACGAACTGATGAATAAGCTGCTCTCGTTTACGCAGCTGGAGAACCGGTCGATAACCGTTAAGCGCGAGGAGATAGACATTAGGGAGTTTGTGAACGGCTACATCAATACCTTTAAAATAAAGTATCCGGATTTTAAACTGGAGTACACTATTGATGAGGTTACCCGGTTTTATAGCGACCCGGTATTGCTTGGCAGCATTTTTCAAAACCTGATGGAAAACGCCTATAAGTATTCGCACCCGGGCAAAAAGGAATTGTTTATCAACATCCGGCCCGATAAGCGCAATATCGTATTTTCGTTTACTGATAAGGGGATAGGCATGGCCCGGTATGAACAGGGCGACGTTTTTAAAAAATTTTACCGGATAGAGAATCAGTACAATCAAAACGGCAGCGTAGGCCTGGGCCTTGCTTTTTGCAAAGAACTGGTTAACTTTATGGACGGCGAAATTACGGTTGACAGCAAACTTAATATAGGTTCAACGTTTATAGTTACATTACCGTTAGGGCATTAAAGCCCCGGATAGCCTACAGGCAGAAGGATCTGATATGGATAAATGGATGGCTCCGCAGGAGCTAACGCTTTGTAGAAAGCCCGGATAGCCTACAGACAGAAGAATTTGATATTGATAAATGGAATGGCTCCGTAGGAGCTAACGCTTTGTAGAAAGCCCGATAGCCTACAGGCAGAAGGATCTGATATTGATTAATGGATGCTCCGTAGGAGCTAACGCTTTGTAGATAAAACAAAAACACAATTTATTGCGCCGTAGGTGCAAAACATATGGATTACGACAAATGAACAAAGAAATTAAAATAGCACTGGTAGAGGATGATGAGAACCTGAGATTTTTGGTGGCCGAACGCCTGCAAAGCGAGGGATACAAGGTTTTGGAAAGCGGTAACGGCGAAGAAGCCGAACGCATTATACTGGCCGAACAACCCCATATTGTATTGCTGGACTGGATGCTGCCCGGCAAACAGGGCAGCGAGGTTTGCGCCAGCCTGCGCGAAAAAGGTTTTGATAAGCTGGTTATTATGATGACCGCCAAAGCACAGGATATCGATAAGATCGGCGCTTATAACTTTGGGGTGAGCGATTACATCACCAAGCCGTTTAATATGGATGTGCTGGTGGCAATGATCGACAGCAAGATCAAATTTTCGTTAAATAACGAGAAGCCCGAATCGCACAAGTTTGGGAACATGGAGCACCTGCCCAACACCCACCTGCTGATACGCGACGGACGCAAAACCGAGTTGACGATACTGGAGAATCGCATACTGCTGTACTTCCTGAAAAACAAGAACAAGGTAATAAACCGCGAAGAACTGATGATGGAAGTATGGGGCTATAATGCCGATGTAAATACCCGCACGCTGGATATGCATATTGTACGCCTGCGCAAAAAGATTGAGAACAACCCCGATTCGCCAACCTACCTGCAAACAGTTAGGGGGATAGGGTATAAGTTTGTGTATTAGGCAATCAACATTTTAAATTCAGCAAATGAAATGACTGATGTGTTTTCATATTTGTTAACCTGTAATAACAACTTGTCGCCTTTTACAAAATAGTCTGCTTTAGATAATGCAAAAAGATAATTATCCTTTTTATCAGCAACTACATCATCAATTTGTTTAAGCGAAAACGTAACAGTATTTAAATTATATACTTGAAAAAATTTATCGATATAAGCTTTAGAGAAGTATCTTTCAAATTTTGGCCGTGTTATTACGTCCAATAATTCACGCAGCAACTGCTGGCAGGTTGCTACAGTTATATCATTTTCCTGAAAGGTAGCGATTAAGTTTGCTTGTCTGTTTAATGCAAGCGTAATCCAGATGTTGCAATCAATAACGACAACCATTTATAACCTGGATGCTCTTACAGCACGAACCTCTTCTACTATTTCATCCATTGATGGCTTTTTACCTGCTTTCATCATTGAATCTAATTCTTTTGTTAATCTATAAGTGTCATTTTCTATCGTTACACCTAATTCCTTAAGTAAAATTTAATCAGCTTCGATTTTTTTTCAGGAATTTGTATTGTTAATCTTTCCATACTCAAATATAATAAAAAGTAAAATCGTAATAACAATAATTAAAAGGGCTTTTTGTAAACTTTACTCATCACAAAATCTCCAAAAAAACTTTTCTCTTCCAGTATTTGATATTTATGCAGGGCAAATTGTTTTTCCACATCGGGCAGGCGCCAGGATTCTACCCCGCATAATACTTTAAAAAACAGCAGCATGCTTTTTAACAGCACATACTGCCACCATTTGCCGGTCAGCCGGAAATCAGTATTTAACCAAAGGCCACCGGGTTTTAAGCATTGATGGATGTGGCCAAATAGCGTGGGTAAATTTGCTTCGGTAAAATTATCAAACAAAAAAGGGGTGATCACTACATCAAAACCCTGCCGCACAGCGGCTTTTTCAATTGCCGAATGAATGTAAGTTACCTTGTTGCCGCCGGTGTTTCTTTTACGGGATAAAGCCATCATGTTGGCCGAGATCTCGACGTAAGTGATGTTTAAGCCGGATGGATAAAGCCTGGTTATTTCTTCCAGCAGCCAGCCGGTGCCGCCGCCAACAATGAGGATGCCTGAGTTTTGCGGGATATAGGGCAGCGAATAAACCTGTGCATTGATCAAGGCCTTGCCATATACCAGCCGCGAGAGCCTGTCATAAAAACTTGCCGAGTTATCGTAGTTAGCCGGCATAGCTACCGGTAAAGATCAGGCTGAAACCGATGATCACCGCATACTGCAGTATCAACACGCCATCCATATAAAAAAAGTAATAGTACTCGTTCTTTTCCCATTTTGATTTAAAGATCAGCCAGCCCATCAGTACGGCGGTTGTGGTCAGTGCAAAAAAATCAATACTAAAGCCATTGTTTCTGAACAGGAAAAGCAGCAGGATATACCCTGCCAGCAATACCTGGCAAAACAGGTAGGCGTTCTTTTCGCCCCAGGCTACCGGGATGGTTTTTAAGCCCGCCTGGCGGTCGCTGAACAGGTCGCGGATATCAAAGGGGATCGCCAGCGCAAATATCAGCAGGAAGCGTTTGGCAACCGATAGGGTAATATCCCGCGCGGATACCTCGGCCAGGTGCAGGTCCTGCGCTTCTAATATGGGCAGCAACACGCAGCTTAGTGTCCACACCAGGGTAATTAAAAAGGTTTTTAGGCCGGGGATGTTACGCAGCCCAAACTTTTGTTCGCCTACACTAAATAGCGGTAAGCTGTAACAAAATGAAAGTACAGACAGAAACACCAGCAAAATGCGCGATTCCATCGACAGTAAAAAAAACAGGGGAATAAGCGATAGCAGGCCGATAAGCGTGAAGGTGACCATGAGCCGGTAATGTGCAAAAAACCAGCGTACCCGCTTGTATGGCGACCGCTCGGGGTGCTTGGGTTTGCTAAGTAAGATGCTAAAATTGTAGATGCTGAGGGTTGAGGTGAAAAGTAACCCTGCCACCGTATAAACCGGCTTAGAATCTATAAGATGAAAGGTAACCAAAGCCTGCGCCACCGCGCATAACGACATGAAGATATTACTGAAAAGCAAAAAATCAAACGCACTTTTTAAGGCTTTTTTCATCGGTTTGGCTAAAGTACAGCAATGGCAGTAAAAATGGAATAATTATTTGTTGCAGGCGAAGCTATATTTTGATAACCCCTTACTGCACCTTCCCGGGGGAAGGAATCGCATATTTCCACTGCTTTTACGCCTTTAAAGCAGGATCTTCGCCGGCTTTTAAGGTAAATACCGTTATCTCCGGTAGTATGCCTATCCTGCCGGGGTAGCCTAAAAAGCCGTAACCTACGTTTACGTAGATCTGCTGGTGCTTTTCGCGGTATAGGCCGGCCCATTCAGAGTACACATACTCGATAGGGCTCCACTGAAAATCGGGTGTGCGTACGCCAAACTGCATGCCGTGGGTATGCCCGCTAAACATCACGTCTATCTGCGGATATTTGGGGATAACCTCGGCCCGCCAGTGCGATGGGTCGTGCGATAATAATAGTTTAACCGGCAGATCGTCCGTACCCTTAACGGCCTCTTCCATTTTGCCGTATTTCGGGAAACGGCTCATTTCGCCCCAGTTGCCGATGCCTAAAATGCCTAATTCCTGGCCGTCTATCTTCAGGCGGCGATGTTCGTCTGTCAGCAGGTCCCAGCCCAGGGTTTTATGGGCCTGGTGCATATCCTGCAGATTTTTAGCTTTATCGGCAGCGGTGGCCCATTTGCCGTAGTCGCCGTAATCGTGGTTGCCCAAAATAGAATATACGCCTAAAGGTGCGCGCACCTTCTTAAAAACATCTATCACACGGTTCACTTCCGCTGTCTGGCCGTTCACCAGGTCGCCGGTAAAAAATATCACATCTGTTTTTTGGTTCAGCAGCATTTGTACACCGCCCTGCATATTATGCACACTATGGAAACTGCCCGAATGGATATCAGAGATCTGCCCGATGCGCATGCCGTTAAATGCTTTGGGCAGGTTAGGCAGGTACAGGTCTACATTTTGTACCCTGTAGTCATATATCCCTTTAGACATGTTGTGCTTTATCAGGTAAAGCGGCACGGCCCCCGCCAGTATCCCGGCCTTCATCAAAAACTCCGACCGTGGGATGGATCTGAAAGATTCTGGAGCCGGAGCTGTTTCTGTTGATTTGTTTTTACGGATACGGTAAGTGATAAACCGGCGCAGATCATCAATTAAGATAAACAGCGCGTAAAAAAGCTTAAATATAAACGTAATAAAAAACAGGAACAGGAATGCCCCCCGCACACCAACCGACATTTTACTGTAAACACCCAGCAATAAAACGGCTACTATAAACAAGGCAGCAAACCAATACAAGCCTAAAAACCACTTTTTACGCGTAAACTTAAACGCGGTGTATAAGCCCCTTAATAAGTAATAATCAAGGGCTAAAAGGATAAGAGGTATCAGGATGATGTAAAAGGTATTGCCCTGCATTATGTATTAAGCTGATGAATAAAATTATTAATAACGGTCGTCGATATCCAGGTCGTCATCGTCGGGCTCTAAGTTAAACAGGCTGTTAAACATATCCGAAAAAGCAAACCCATTATCTAAAAAACCTTTATTCAGCTGCGAAAATTCGGCCAGGCCGTGTAAAATAAACTCCATTAGCAGCAGCGTTTGGTTCTCGCTCAGTTTCGGGTGGAATTTTTTTACCACTTCCTTTAATCCCGGCACTGCATTTAAGGCCTTTTTATATTCGGCTAATGGCAGGTCGTCCACTAAAGATAAGGTGTTGCCATCGCTAAACCAGTTAATGATCTCGGTATATGGGTTTGGTGTTTTTGCTTTTTTGGCCTTCTCCGGATCGGGGAAAAATTGCAGCAGCAGCGTTTTAACCGCTTTTCCGATCAGGATGTTAGCCACCTTGCCCTGGCCCTCCAGTTCGCCTTCGTAAACCAGCTCGATTTTGCCGGTGATGGCAGGGATCACGCCCAGGAAATCGGAGATACGCACAAAGGTGCTTTTTTCACCGTTGATGATCATGCGGCGCTCGGCATTACTGATCAGGTTTTCGTAGGAGGAGATGGTTAAACGCGCAGATACCCCCGATTTTTTATCGATATACTCGGAGTTACGCGCTTCAAAGGCAATCTGCTCTACCATATCTTTCACCAGGCCGTCGGCCTCAATGGTGCTGCGTTGTTCCGGCGTAAGCAGGGCTTCCTGCTGGGTGATCTTCCGCGAGATCTCTACCGTGCGTGGATAGTGGGTCAGTATCTGGCTCTCTATCCGGTCTTTCAACGGCGTTACGATGGAGCCACGGTTGGTATAATCCTCCGGGTTGGCCGTAAATACAAATTGAATATCTAAGGGTAAGCGAAGTTTAAACCCGCGGATCTGGATATCGCGCTCCTGCAGTATGTTAAATAACGATACCTGGATACGGGCCTGCAGATCGGGCAATTCGTTGATCACAAAAATGCCCCTGTGCGCACGCGGGATCAAACCAAAGTGGATCACACGCTCATCCGAGTAGGTCAGTTTCATGGTGGCTGCCTTGATGGGGTCAACATCACCTATCAGATCGGCAACGGTAACATCAGGGGTAGCCAGTTTTTCGGTATAACGCTCGCTGCGGTGGATCCAGCCGATAGGGGTTTCATCTCCCTTGCTTTCTACCGTAGTGTGGCCATACCAGCTGATAGGGGCCAAAGGGTCATCAAATAATTCAGATCCTTCTATGTAAGGTACATACTCGTCCAGCAGGTTTACCAGCAAACGGGCGATACGTGTTTTTGCCTGGCCGCGTAAGCCCAGCAATAAAATGTTGTGGCGGGATAAGATAGCGGTTTGCAGATCGGGTATTACGGTATCCTCAAATCCGATGATGCCTTCAAAGCCGCCTTCTTTTTGTTGTAACTGCTTAATTAGGTTAGCCCTTAATTCGTCCTTAACAGAACGACTTACATACCCGCTTTTTTTAAGTTCGCCCAGGGTATTTATGTTCTTTATGCTCATTTTTTATTTTTTGTCCGGAAGTCCGTAAGACCGAAAGTCCGGAAGAAACTTTTTAATTGTTAATTATTTTGTCTTTCTGTCTTTCTGACTTTCGGTCTTCCAGACTTTCAGACTACCTTACGTTCTTTCTTCTATTCTTGGCGTAATCCTCAAAAATGTATTCGCCCAGGTTGTTTAATGAGCTGTAGAACGCCTTGCCGCCGTTGGTTTCGGTAAACTGGCGCACAAACTGCTGCAGGTAGGGGTCTTTCGCGATCATAAACGTAGTGATAGGGATTTTAAGCCTTTTGCACTGTGCCGCCATGTTCAATGTTTTGTTAACCACTTTCCTGTCCAGCCCGATGCTGTTTTTATAATACTTGGTACCTTCTTTTAAGCAGGTGGGCTTACCATCGGTGATCATAAAAATTTGCTTGTTGTGCGTTTTGCGCCGGCGAAGCAGATCGGTAGCCAGTTCCAGCCCGGCGTAGGTGTTGGTATGGTAGGGGCCAACCTGCAAATAAGGCAAATCCTGCAAGGTAATAGGCCAGGCATCATTACCAAAAACCACAATATCTAAAGTGTCCTTAGGGTATTTAGTGCGGATCAGCTCGGCCAGTGCCATAGCTACTTTTTTGGCAGGGGTTATCCTGTCTTCGCCGTAAAGGATCATGGAGTGCGATATATCGATCATCAGCACGGTAGAAGTTAGGGTTTTGTAGTCCATTTCCTCTACTTCCAGATCGCGCTCGGTCATCATAAAATCGCCGCCTATCCCGTGGTTAACCTGCGCATTCTGGATGGATTGCGTCATGTCTATCTGGTCCAGGCTATCGCCAAACTCAAACTCGCGGCGTTCGGCATTTTTTTCATCGCCCTGCCCGCTTTGCGGCGAACGGTGGTTGCCCTTACCCGATTTTTTTAGCTTGCCAAAGATCTCTTCTAAAGCCGACTGGCGGATGCTTTGCTCTGTTTTGGCCGTGATGTTGAATTCGCCGCTTTCGTTATCCTCGTTCAGGTAACCTTTTTGTTTTAGCTCGTCAATAAAATCGCCCATACCATACTCATCGTTGGTGATGTTGTACTGTTTATCCAGCTCGTTAAGCCATGATAAAGCCTCGCCGGCATCACCTGCGGTATAGTTTAATAATTCCAGGAATAGTTTTAGTAATTCTTCAAATCCGCCTTTTGGGATCTGGTTTGGCTTAAACTGTGAAAATCCAAAACCACGCATATGTTACCCTTTCGTATGAATATAAAGTAACGGATTATTTGCTTGAAAAGTTTGAAACCACCGCCATTTAAGCGCAATTGTTAGCTAAGCATGACAATATTTAAATCTTTTCAGTATTTATCATTCATACGTCTAATATTGATAGACCTAATTACCATAGAATCTGCTATTTCTAAAGACCAAATATCATTCAATTCTACATTAGATAATGGCTTTGAATTTGGGTCATTATTGAAGTTAGTACAGAAGGTACCAATTGTTGTTTTTTCCAAACCATTAACTTCAATTATTCTAGAAAAAAGCTCATCTATGAATTTTTCATATTTGTTTTTTCTTGTTCCCATTAAAATGCCATGCTTAACTTTTTTTAATGCGGCTTATCTCGTCCTGGTTGTAAACCGGGTTGGCACCACGCTGGCTGGTTACAAAAGCACCAATAGCGCAGGCATTGATCAGTATTTTAGGGATGGGTTTATTCTCTATTAAGCCTGTGATAAAAGTAGCTAAAAAGGCATCGCCGGCACCAACGGTATCGGCTACATCAACAGAAAATCCCGGGTGTTCAAAAAACTCATAATCGTGCCATACAATGGCGCCTTTATCGCCGCGGGTTACGCAGATGGTTTTGGTATGATATTTTTTCTGAAACTCGGTGATCTTACCTTTTAGGTCGCCGTTGCTGCCGCCGATAAGCAAATCGGCCTCTTCTTCGTTCATCTTAATAACGTTGGCACGGGCGGCAAGTGTTTCTATGGTGGCCAGCGTATAATGCGGGTGGCGCAGGTTTACGTCGAATATTTTAATGGCGTCGGTTTCGTCGAGCAGGTTTATTAGTGTGTCGTGCGTGGCTTTTTCGCGGCAGGCCAGGCTGCCAAAAACAATAATAGATGCATCCTGTACGCCATCTTTCAGATTATTATCCAGTTGGATATTATCCCATGAAACCGGCTGGGGAATAATGTAGGTAGCCTGGTGTTTATCATCAAGCTCTACCGTAACCTCGCAGGTAGGCAAATTGCTGTCCCTTTGTATCATAGGCGAATGCAGCCCGTTGTTTTTCAGGAATGCCACCAGTTCATCACCCGGGGCATCGCTGCCTACACGACTGGCAAATTTTACGTTAACATGCTGCTGCACCAGGTGCCTTGCAACATTCATCGGGGCGCCGCCTGCTTTTTTTTCATCGCCAAAGGCATCCCATAAAACTTCTCCAAAACAAAGTACCTTGTTTTTCATATGATATATCGGAACAATAAGCCGTAAATCTAAAAAGGATTTATGGTAAACCATGTTAAATTTTGAATAACAAGCCGCCCAATTTGTTAACAATTGTTTAACAAGTAGTTGCGGTTTGCCCCAACTTAAAATTGTTTAATGTTTTAAATCTGATAAATCCCGGTTATATTTAGGCTATGAAAAAGCTTATCCTTTGTTCCCTTTTGATCCTTGCATCGTTTTGCTGCTTCTCTCAGGATAGGGAGGCCATCATCAAAGTAATGCATAACCAGCAAACTGCCTGGAGCAACGGCGATGTAAATGCGTTTATGCAAGGCTATTGGAAATCAGATTCGCTGATGTTCATCGGTAAGCGCGGCCCAACTTACGGCTGGCAGCAAACGCTTGATAATTATAAAAAAAGCTACCCGGATAAAGCAGCTATGGGCAAACTAACCTTTAGGCTGGATAAGGTGCAGCTATTAAGCAAAACCGATGCTTTTGTGATGGGGGCCTGGAGCCTTGCCCGCGAAAAAGACACCCCCGGTGGCTATTTTACCCTCTGGTTTAGGAAGGTGAACGGCGAATGGAAGATCGTTTGCGATCACACGAGTTAGCTTTTATCGGGTTATCGCCTCTTCCGATATTTACCTTTCTTTAAGTTTTCCCTTTTATCAACTCACTGTCATATCGCCAATATTAATTGGAATATCGGAAAAAGCCGATATATCTTTGCGCTATGGATCAGGTAGAGATTTTTAAAGCACTTTCTAACAAGGCCAGGTTACAAATACTTCACTGGTTGAAGGACCCTGAATATCATTTCCCCGAGCAAAAAGAAAATGGCTTTGAGCATGGCGTTTGCGTAGGGCAGATCCACCAAAAATCGGGGCTTACCCAATCTACCGTGTCCGAATATTTAACCAGCCTGCAGCGTGCGGGCCTGGTAACTTCTACCCGCGCCGGGCAGTGGACCTACTACAAACGCAACGAAGAAGCCTTTGCCGCGTTGAGCGAACTCATTCAAAAAGAAATATAATTAAACAAGCATATATCATGAATACAGATAGTTTATTCAAGCCGTTCAGCCTGAAAACCCTAAATATTAAAAACCGCATCGTAATGGCACCCATGACGCGTTCCTTCTCGCCCAATGGTGTACCAACTGACGATGTTGCCGCGTATTATAAAAAACGCGCCGAAGGTGAAGCGGGGCTGATCCTGTCAGAAGGAACGGTTATTAACCGCGTATCCTCATCAAACGATGCTAACGTGCCGCATTTTTATGGCGCTGATGCTTTGGCCGGCTGGCAACAGGTGATTAATGAAGTGCACACTGCAGGCGGCGCCATGGGGCCGCAAATATGGCACATGGGGGTGATGGATAACCACGCATCGGGCTGGGTACCTTCGCAGCCGTTTGAAGGCCCGTCTGGCCTGAACAGGCCGGGTAACACAAACGGTAACACCATGACGGATGCCGATATTGCCGATACCATTGCTGCCTTTGGCCAGGCCGCGGCAGATGCCAAAGCCTTAGGTTTTGATACCGTAGAGATCCACGGCGCACATGGTTACCTGATAGACCAGTTTTTTTGGGATGGCACCAACCAGCGTACCGATGTTTACGGTGGTAAAACCCTGGCCGAACGCACCCGTTTTGGTGTAGAGGTAATTAAAGAAGTGCGCAAGCGCGTAGGCGAAGATTTTGCCCTGATCATCAGGCTATCACAGTTTAAACCGTCGGCTTATGATTTTAAACTGGCTAAAGATCCGCAGGAAATGGAAGCTTGGTTAACGCCATTGGTTGATGCCGGTGTGGATATCCTGCATTGCTCGCAACGCCGTTTCTGGGAGCCGGAGTTTGAAGGCAGCGACCTTAACTTTGCAGGCTGGGCTAAAAAATTAACCGGCAAAGCAACCATTACCGTTGGTTCGGTAGGGTTAAGCGGTGATTTTTTTGGCGCATTTGCCGGCGAAAGCTCTCAGCCAAGCTCATTAGATGAATTATTAAGGAGATTTGATCGTGGCGATTTTGACTTGGTAGGCGTAGGCAGGCCATTATTATCTGACCCGGCCTGGGCCCAAAAGATCCGTAATGGCGAAACCGATGAATTAAAAGGTTTTACCCCGCAAGCGCTTGGCGAATTGGTGATGTAAATATCAGGATTGACGACAAACAAAAGAGGTCTGCTGCAATTTGCAGCAGACCTCTTTTGTTTTAATAGCGTTATGCCAAACGCTTAAATATTATTCTTAAACGGAGCTAATAATATATACCTCAAATCTAAACTAATACGGTTTGCCGGCGGCCAATTCCTGCTCTGCCCATTTAATGGCAATGTGTTCGCGGTATTTGGCGTACTTTTCTTTGAATGCCATTTTTAGGAGGCTATCTAAACCGCCTTTTACCGCCAGGTTGTACACGCTGGCTGCCTTACGGCTAATGGATGCATCCCAGGCGCGCAGGCTAAGGGAATAAGAGCCATCAATATATTTCATCCAATGCCAGTAACCGGTTGGCATAAACAAGGTGTCGCCATGTTCCAGGAAAACTTCTGTGCCTTGCACACCGTTCAGCGCGGGGAACTTTTTGGTATCCGGGTTTAGTACATCATAATCCTCTAAAGCATAGGTAGCGTTGGGGATGCAGTATAAACGGCGTTTCCATTTATTCTCGAACAATATTACATGCTTGCGGCCCCCAAAATGGGTATGGAAGATGTGCGGCAGATCGATATCGTAATGTAAAAAAGTAACCGAGTTGGAGCCACCGAAGAACATTGAGGGCATGCTTTCCAGAAAACCACCCATCAGGTCTTTCGGGAAAACGATGTCATCCAGCAATTGGGGCGCTTGTTTAAATATATTAAAGAAAAAGATGCGCAGCTCGGTTGGTTGTGATTTGATGAGGTCGATATAATCATCAAAGGGCATTTCTGCAGCCGATGAATTAATGGGTTTTGAAGGATCGGCCTTAGAGTTATCATACAGCGGCACCACCTTTTTACCTACCACCTGTTTCAGGTATTCTGGTGTCCACTTATCACGGGCGGGCCAGGCTTTGGTCATGCCTTTAATAACCAGGGGGCGGCGCGGATCAAGATAATTTTTCTTAAAATCCTCCGCGCTGATGTTCTCAACAGTATCAATCGGGTTTAATATAAAACTCATATCTATAGTGTATCGGATTGTAAAAGCTACGTATTGGACGTAATTATCTCCGAAAAGTTATCAAAAGAACAAAATAAAAACCGGATAGAGATGTTAAGGTTGTGTTATGGGGATACACGTAATAAAAAAGACGCGAAGTTTCGCGTCTCTACAATAATCATTTACGGCTTGCCTGCCGCCAATGCTTTACCGGCACGTTTTATGGCCAGCTTTTCTTTCCAATCCATATACCCTATCCGGAAGTTCTTTTTCATCAGATCATCAAACTTGCGTTGTATGGTAAGGTTGTACAGGCTTTTTGCCTTGATAGCCCAGGAGCTGTCCCAGGCGCGCAGCGATATGGAGAACGACCCGTCCAGGTATTTCATCCAGTGCCAGTAACCGGTTGGCATAAACAAAGTGTCGCCATGCTCTAAAATAGTTTCCTGGCCTTGTATGCCGTTTAGTGCCGGGAATTTTTCAAAGTCGGGGTTTTCAATATCATAATCTTCCAGGGCATAAGTAGCAAAGGGGATCTTGTACAGGCGTTCGCTCCACTTATTATCAAACAAAATAACATGTTTGCGGCCGTTAAAATGAGTGTGGAAGATGTGTGCCAGATCGATATCGTAATGTAAAAAGGTAACCGAGCCTTTGCCGCCGAAAAACATATTGGGGTATTTATCTAAAAAGCCGCCCATCAAACCGGTAGGGGAGCGGTAATCATCCAGTAATGCCGGGGCATGCTTTATCGGGTCGAATAAAAAGATGCGCAGGTCGGTTGGCTCTTTTTGTATCAGGTTGATGTAATCGCCAAACTTCATTTCGGCAGCCGATGCATTAATAGGTTTTGATGGATCGGCTTTTGAGCTGTCGTACAACGGCACAAGCTGGTCGCCCACGGTTTCCTTTAAATAATCAAAGGTCCATTTTTGCAGCGCGGGCCAGCTTTGTGTGGCCTTGCGTATCACCAGCGGTTTGCGTGGTTTTAAATAATTGTTGATGAAATCTTTTTTGCTGATGTTATCAACTCTGTCTATCTGGGTAAGGGACAAGCTCATGGTATATATTCCTATTCTGTGCAAAATTAATTTTTTAACACAGGCATAACATTTAAAAATCTATTTGTGCTATTTTTTTGACAAAAAAACAAACCCGGCGCTTTTGCAACCGGGTTTAACAGGTAGTATAAAAGTTTTCAGTTTTTAGTTGGCAGTGCAGTACTCATCACACTCACTCACATTTTGCTACTGCCAACTATTAACCGACTAATTTGGCATTAATACAGTATTTACTACGTGTATTACGCCGTTGCTTTGGTTAACATCGGCAATGGTTACCCAGCTTTTGCCGCCTTTTTCGTCAACTAAATAAATTTTGCCGCCTTTTGCCATGGCTTTTAAAACGCCACCGCTAACGGTAGTTAATTCGGCAGTACCTTTACCGGCTTTAATTTTTGCCATTAAATCTGCAGCGCTAACTTTACCTGCTACAACATGGTAAGTTAAAATTTTAGTTAAGGTTGCTTTGTTCTCTGGTTTTACCAAAGTTTCTACAGTGCCTTTTGGCAATTTGTTAAATGCCTCGTTAGTTGGTGCAAACACAGTGAACGGGCCTGCAGATTGCAGGGTTTCTACCAAACCTGCAGCTTTAACTGCCTCTACCAGTATGGTATGGTCTTTTGAATTTACGGCGTTTTCTACAATGTTTTTTGTTGGATACATTGCTGCACCGCCAACCATTTTAGTTTGGGCGTAAGTGTTAGGGGCTATTGCAATAGCTGCTAAAGCAAACGCCGCGATAATTAATTTTTTCATGTTTCTTAGGTATGTTTTATTTGTTATAGCAGATACGCCTTTACGCCGCAGGCGGTTTTGCCGGATGCCATATTTCAAACAACCAAACGCTATAGTTGATCTTCTTATAGGAATTTAAGAAGTATATTAAATCTGGGCAGGAGTGATAATAAATGAGAGCCGTAATTTAATACGGATAATGCATTTAAAAAATTAATTTAGGGATTTATAATCCCTAAATTAAAATAACAGCAATATTAATAGGGTCTGCAATAACCACCGCCGTCACCGCAATAAGTGTCGATAGTTGCTAAAGCATAAGTTGCAGAAACGCCATCCACTGTGTAAGCTTGGTTGTTATTACAAGCGCAAACCCAATTATAATTAGGTAATTGTTCTTTGCCACCTAAAACTGTTTTAAGTTCACTTCTGGTTAGTTGATTTTTCTTTAAATTTAGATTTTTCATATAATTGGTTAGTTTGTTAAATGCAAATTGCAATTAATATTCGTTAAAAGAAAATATTAGAAGTTATTATATCGGCATATAACTTACCCTTAGGGCTGAGTGTTAAAATATGATCGTTTTGCAAAAGGCTGCCGTCCTCAAAATAAGGCTTGGCGGCTTTTAAAACCTCGTTTGAGGCGCCGGGTGCTATGCTGTTAAGCTTATCCAGATCAAGCCCCCAGATGGTGCGCAACGCGGTCATGATGTATTCGTTCAGGCGGTTGGTTTCTGTCAGTATTTCAATTTCGGCGGGTATGGTGTTAAGATTTACACTGCTGATGTATTTAGCATTGTTGGCTATATTCCATTGCCGGTTATCGCCGTTAAAAGAGTGTGCCGATGGGCCGATACCCAGGTACTTAACGCCACGCCAGTAGTTGGAGTTATGGCGCGAGTAATGGCCGGGCCGGCAAAAGTTAGAGATCTCGTACTGTTCAAACCCGTTGCTTTGCATGGCATCCAGCATCAGGTTAAACTGGTTGGCGCTCTGGCCCTCGTTCATGGGCGCCTGCTTTTTTTTGCTGATAAAGGCTGCCAGCGCCGTTTGCGGCTCAACCGTCATGCTATAGGCGGATATGTGGGGGATGCCCAGTTCAAAAATTTTGTACAGGTTTTGCTTCCATTTGGTATCGGTAAGCAGCGGGTAGCCATAAATCAGGTCGGCAGTAATGTTTTCAAACCCGGCATCCTGTGCGCGTTTTATCGATGCCTCCGCCTCTTTTGCCCGGTGCACGCGGTTCATCCATTGCAGGTCCTCATCAAAAAATGACTGGATGCCGATGCTGAAGCGGTTAACCGGCGTATGCCTTAAAGCGTTTATCTTTTGCCGGTCCAGGTCATCCGGGTTAGCTTCCAGGGTAATTTCGGCATCTGCGGTAACGGTGTGCAACTCGGTTATGGTATTGATGATACGGATGATCTCGTCGGCAGAAAGTACCGAAGGTGTGCCCCCACCAAAATAAATGGTCTCCACCGTTTCATTACCCAGATAGCCTTTTTGCAGGCTAACCTCTTTAACCAGTGCATCAACCATCTCATCTTTATATTTTGCAGATGTACTGAAATGGAAATCGCAATAATGGCAGG
This sequence comes from Mucilaginibacter phyllosphaerae, assembly GCF_004378255.1. GTDB lineage: Bacteria > Bacteroidota > Bacteroidia > Sphingobacteriales > Sphingobacteriaceae > Mucilaginibacter > Mucilaginibacter phyllosphaerae. The sequence goes on along the minus strand of NZ_SNQG01000001.1, from coordinate 1,100,795 downwards.
CTTGCTTGCAAAACGGGATGTGGATGTAGATACCGGCCATAGGGCAAAAATCAGGATATTAATTCAATTAAACCAGTATAAATAAGTTAACGCTTATTATAAGTGCCATAAATAAGGTAAATTTGCGGCTTATACGGTTTTGATACATGCGCTGGTTTATTTGCTTTTTATGGATGCTTGCCACAGGCTATACTACTGCTTATGCACAGGCAGATACCGTGCAAACCGCTGCAGACAGCATGCCGCTGCGCCCCCGCTACAAAGGGCCAATGCCTTTTTTAGATTCGGTAGCGCATGCTGCGGCCAGCCGTGAGCAGTTCGTGTCAGATTCATTGGGCAAAGTTTATATAGTTGCCCCAAACCCCAACCGCCCCAATATTTTTGTTGATAGCATATTAAAGGCAAATACATACAAAGGCGACCTGTATCTCGGCCTGTCATCAAAAACTAAAAGCATGCAGGGATACGGCCACGCCAGGCCCTCGCGCGATGTTTGGGTAATAGCCATTATTATTGCCCTAATGCTTTTTGCATCGGGGTTAAACATATTCTCCAGTAAGGATATGAGCAACGTTTTTCAATCCTTTTACAACCGTAAAACCGTAAGCCAGGCCGGTAAGGAGGATAGCCCCATCAACTTCTGGACGTTTGCCGGCTTGTTCCTGCTGTTTGGGTTTACCTGCGGCTTGTTTTTATACTTGCTTACCACCGGTTATTACAAAGTATATTATACTATTGCGGGTTTCCAGCTTTTTATTACCCTATCGTTTGTTATTATCACGCTTTTTGCAAGCAAATTTCTGGTGCTTAAGTTTTTAGGTTTTGTGTTTGATATCAATAAACTGGTAAGCGAATACATCTCGGCCCTATCGCTTACCTATTTTAATATCACCTTTGTTTTTTTACCCATAGCGCTGTGTTTTAGCCTGATAGCCGATCAGTTTATCCCTTTTTTACTGGCAATAACTTTACTTTTAGTTGTTGTTATATTTATATGGCAATATCTGCGCAGCAGCGTAAGTATTATTTCAAATTTTCGATTTCATAAATTTTATTTATTTATCTATCTTTGTGCCCTTGAAATTTGCCCCATATTAATATTGATTAAGGCACTTAATATAGGATTTAGGTAAGATTATATATGGCATTGGAAGATAGAAAGAAAAAGGTTAAGAGTATTTTAGTTACGCTGCCAAAACCTGAGAATGATAAAAATCCTTATGCTGAGTTAGCTAAAAAGCTAAATTTAAAAATTGATTTCAGGTCGTTTATTCATGTTGAAGGGGTGCCCGCCAAGGATTTTCGTAAAGAAAAAATAAACCTGGGCGATTTTACTGCTGTGATCTTCACCAGCCGTAACTCTGCCGACCATTTTTTCCGCATTTGCGAAGAGATGCGTTTCGAGGTACCTGTAGAAATGAAGTACTTCTGCCTGTCTGAAACCATTGCCCTGTACCTGCAAAAATATATTCAGTACCGTAAGCGTAAAATATTTTTTGGTAAACAAACCGCTGCCGACCTGGCCGAGGTATTGAAAAAACACTCTGCCGAGAAGTTTCTTTACCCATGCTCTGACGTAGCTGCCGAAGAAACGCAGAAGTTTTTGCTGGATAATGGCTATAACTTTACCCCCGCAGTATTATTTCGTACCGTATGCAGCGACCTGAGCGACCTGGCCGAGGTTTTTTACGATGTTATCGCCTTCTTCAGCCCGTCCAGTATCCAGTCGTTATACAAAAACTTTCCTGATTTTAAGCAGAACAACACCCGTATCGCCGCATTTGGGGCTACAACCCATAAGGCCGTTTTAGATGCCGGTTTGATACTGGATATACCCGCCCCAACGCCCGGCGCCCCCTCCATGACCATGGCTATAGACCAGTACGTAAAGCAGGTTAATAAATAATTCACTTTAACTGTTGCTCTATTGCAACATTCTTAAGTTATACGCGTATAACGGTGAAAGTATTTATTTTAATAGCAGAATACTTTTGTCGTGCTGGCTTAGTTACATGATCCTTAAATAAGTGCTTTTTTAAACAGATAACACTGATTGTTAGATTAAAAAAAACATTTTTTGGGTTTAGTAAGTGTAAAAGTGATATATTCGAAGGTGCGTTCTGTTGCGTAAATTGATAGCATTATTATTGATTTTGAATAAAAAATGAAACAAGTTTACTTTCTGATAATAATTTTGAGTGGTACTATTTTAACCGGATGCGGTATAGGCGGCGGTAACAATAGTGGCGAGGTGGTAGGAGTGAGGCAGCGTTCTTTCAGGGCAACCACTCCGTTAAACATGGTTTACATTAAAGGAGGTACTTTTTTAATGGGCCAGACAGACCAGGATGTAACCTTTGCCCAAACCGCCCAAACCAAACAGGTTACCGTAGCCCCGTTCTTTATGGACGAAACAGAGATCTCAAACTCTAAATACAAACAGTTTGTATTCTGGGTGCGCGATTCTATTGCCATCAGCAACTATTTAAACGACCCTAAATACTACTACCAGCCTAAAAAAGGCGCAGCTGCCGATGCAAACGGCCGTAAGTATATCAACTGGGAGTATGTGGCCAAAAACGGCGTGTTCAGCACCCGTGGTAAAGGCGCTTCGGCAAATCAGCAAAAATTGCAGGGCATGTATTACCAGGGCGATGATCGGGTTTTTGACCGTAACGAGATAGATGTGCGCATGTTGAAATATAACTATGCCATGTTTACCCTGCGCGATGCATCAAACTATCGTAATGATAAAACTAAAAGGCGCTCGGATTTCATCCTGCGCGATACCGTGGCCGTTTACCCGGATACCCTGGTTTGGCTCAACGATTTTTCGTACGCGGCCAACGAGCCGATGGTAGAAGGCTACTTCTCTCACCCGGCATATCGTAATTACCCGGTAGTGGGGGTTACCTGGCGCCAGGCAAGGGCGTTCACCGCATGGCGCACCCGCTTAAACGAGGCTGCGAAATTTAAACGCAAACTACCGCCCAATCAGCCTTTTACTTTGCCTAACGAGGCCGAGTTTGAATACGCTGCGCGCGGTGGCAGGGTAGGTACAGATTACCCCTGGGGCGGCCCTTATATTAAAAATGCAAAAGGCTGCTTAATGGCCAACTTTAAACCCGGCCGCGGTAATTATACAGATGACGGTGGTGCTTACACGGTTAACGTACGGTCATACTTCCCTAATGATTTTGGGTTGTATAATATGGCGGGTAACGTATCCGAGTGGACCTTATCTGCTTATGACGAGTCGGCATCTACCTTTGTGCATGATCTGGCGCCAACCTTTAATTACGAAGCCAAAGCCAGCGACCCCGAAGTGCTGAAACGTAAAGTGGTACGCGGTGGTTCATGGAAAGATATCGGCTATTTTCTGCAAAATTCTACACGTACATTCGAGTATCAGGACACCTCAAAATCATACATTGGGTTCCGTTGTGTAACACCGTTCCTGGGTCGCGATCTTCACGACAGACGTTAATCTCAAAAAGAAACAACAAAACAAATTATACTAATAAAACACACTTACTAAAGTTTATGGCTGGAACTGGAAAAAAGAAACCTTTTGGAATTGGTAATATTATATCACTTGGTGCAACCGTTGTGATCATCGGGCTTCTGTTTAAAATTCAACACTGGAAATTCGCTTCAGAATTTATCACACTTGGATTAGGCGCCGAAGCGGTATTATTTTTTATCCTGGGTTTACAAAGAGAAGAGAAGGATGTGGATTGGACCCGTGCTTATCCTGAACTTAACGAAGATTTTAATGGCGAATTGCCTAAAGCATCAGCAAGGCCGGCAGCTGCCGCTGTAACAACAGGCTTTTCTAACACTGCAGCTTTAGATAAAATGCTGGAAGATGCCAAAATAGGGCCCGAACTTATCGGCAGCCTGGGCGAAGGCCTGCGTACATTTGGCGATAAGGTTAACGCCATATCGCGCGTTACCGATGCCGGCGATGCTACCATTGCATTTACCAACAAGGTAAAACAGGCAACCGCAAGCTACGATGGCTTAAGCGTTGCATTTGAAAAAGCATCTGCCAACTTAAACGAGATGGCTAACACCAATGTAGATTCAAAAGCATATCATGACCAGGTGACGAACCTGGCTAAAAACCTGTCGTCGTTAAACGCCGTGTACGAACTGGAACTGCAGGATTCAAGCGCGCATTTAAAAGCAATGAACAGCTTCTACAAAAACCTGTCGTTAACGATGAATAACTTTAACGAATCGTTAGATGATTCTAAACAGTTTAAAGAAGAAGTTGGCCGTTTAGCTAAAAACCTGGCATCGTTAAATTCGGTGTATGGTAACATGCTTACAGCTATGAATCAACCTCGCGTTAATTAATAATTATTTTAACAAGGCATAAAGAATAATATAGAGCATGGCCGGAGGTAAAGAAACCCCAAGACAGCGAATGATAGGTATCCTGTACCTGGTATTATTAGGGCTTATAGCGCTAAACGTACCGGATAGTTTACTGGATTCATTCAAAAATATCACAAACAGCTTAGATCAGTCGCGCGTAAATGTTACTACCGGTTTAGATAATACCTATTCGGCATTCGAGGCAACCAAACTAAAAGAGCAGCCCGAAAAGGCAGCTAAATTACTGGCAAATGCCAAAGAGGCAAGTAAAACTGCCGGCGAGCTTAACGCATATATAGAAGAACTAAAAAAAGAATTAGTTGAAAAAGGCGGCGGTATCAACCCCGAAATAAATGATGTAAACGCCCGCGAAAGCCTTGATATTTCATCAGAAGTGATGATAAACGGTAAAAAGGCCGATGTATTAAAGCAAAAAATTGAAGAAACCAAGGCTAAACTGGTATCGCTTTTAGGTAAAGACGGCGCAGACGTGAACTTTTCATTAAACGCTAACGATCCGCCAAAGCGCCCCGGTTACCCGGCAAAAACCTTCCAGACGGGTTATTTTGGTGAGGGAATACCGTTAGGTGCGGTTTTAACTACCTTAGCTAAGATACAGGCTGATAATAAAAATGCCGAGAACGAAGTGGTGAAAAGGATTTTGGGCAAGGTAGACCAGGCACAGGTAACTCTTAACCAATTTAAGGCAGTTGCCGTGGCACCCACCAGTTATGTATTATCCGGCCAGCAATACAAAGCCGAGATATTTTTAACTGCTTATGATCAAAATTCTAACCCTACCATTACGGTAGGCGGGTCATCTGTACCAACAGCTAACGGTGTAGGTACCTACACTACCACTGCAAGCGGCGAAGGTTTGCGCACCTGGACAGGTCAGTTACTGGTTAAACAGGTAGACGGGCCGCCAAAGGCTTACCCGGTTACGGGCAGCTATATGGTGGCAAAACCATCGGCAGTTGTTTCTCCGGATAAGATGAACGTATTGTATATCGGCGTACCAAACCCGCTATCGGTTTCGGCGCCGGGTGTTGCCAAAGAGAGTATGAAAGTTAGCATGACCGGTGGTACCATCACCGGTTCGGCAGGCCATTATACCGCCACCGTAAACGCAATAGGCACCGCTAAAATTACGGTAACCGGCGATAAGGGAATGGTATTGGGCGCGTCAGAGTTTAGGGTGAAACGTATCCCGGATCCTAAACCGATGTTTGCAGGCAAAAGCGGTGGTAATACCAGCGCGGCCAACCTGCGCGCGCAGGATAAGTTATTTGCCAAGCTGGATAACTTTGATTTTGATGCTAAATTTAACGTAACCAGGTTTACCCTGATCGTAATAAAACCACGCCAGGATGCGGTGATCAATTCTGCCAGCGGTGCAGAACTTACCGGCGCCATGCGGTCGGCAATGGCGGGTGTAACGCCGGGTTCTACCGTGGTATTTAAAGAAATTGTTGCTGTTGGCCCCGATGGTGCACAACGCGGGCTTGATGCTATAGTGTTATCGGCTAATTAATAAGGTTATGAAAAAAAGATTTTTGATCATAGTACTTTGCCTGGTTTGTAGCGCATCCTTTGCGCAAAACCGCAAAAGAACAACCAAAAAGGCGGCGCCCCGTAAAGCGGCTGCGGCACCGCAATCTGTGTTGAAAAACACAACCAGCGGCGGCAATGTAGAGCTTGGCATGCGGGATACTGCTAAAAAAACCTTAAAACCTTTTGACCGCCCTATGGACGGTTATTACAAAAAGAATAATATTTTAAGCGCTAAAGTAACCCCTTATGCCAACCTGCGCGAGGCCGACGTGATGTTTGCCAAACGTGTATGGCGTGAAATTGACCTGCGCGAGAAAATGAACCAGTATCTTTTATCGCCCAAGGGCAGGTTAATAGATGTGCTGATGGCTGCTATTGATGCAGGCGAACTAACCGCTTATGACCCAACCGGCGGATCAAAGGACGATCCTAACGGCGATAGCTTTTCAAAACGCTTAACGTCCGGGCAGGCCCGCAGCCGTATGGCCGATAGCTCGGTAGTGGATAAGTTTGATAAGGATGGTAATAAAATAGGATCTGAAGTGCGCGCCGGCGAATTTAACCCGGATAGCGTTATTAAATTCCGTATCAAAGAAGATTGGGTGTTTGACCGCCAGCGCTCTATTTTTGAGCCGCGCATCATCGGCATTGCACCACTGATCAAACCAAAGGCAGCAGGGGTAGAACTGGATTACCAGCCCGCTTTCTGGATCTACTTCCCCGAGGCAAGGCCGATACTGGCAGTTAAAGAGGCCGTAAGCCGTAACAACGATGCAACCGGCCTTAGTTTTGACGATTGCTTTGTAAAACGCATCTTTACCAGCTACATTGTAAAACAATCTAACGATAAGGACGAACGCATCCGCGATTACGCACAGGGAATAGATAAGCTGTACGAATCTGACAGGATCAAAAAATCATTGTTGGATTACGAGCTCAACCTATGGAAATACGGCGAGTAACACGATAAATTCAAAAAATTAAAGTCAAAATTCAAATGGATTTTGACTTTTTTGTTTATGTGGCAATTGTTAAGCATTATGCCGATATGTGTAATATATCACAATGATTATAGCATTTTTTGTTAAAGGTAAATAATTGCTTTTGTAATGAGCGTATATTATCTTTATGAGAAATAATACCTACCTATCCCAATGAAAAATAATTTAATAATATTAATAATTATCTTGAGTAGCCCATTAGTTTTATCAGCACAGAAGAAACAAGTGTTAAACTATAATAAGGTTAGCGGTTATATATTTAAAAATTATCATCCTGATTCGTCTGCTTTAGCAAAGTATTGCGGAATTGGGTGCGTTTTTGTAAAGTTCAAGGTTTCTGCGCAAGGAAAAATAATCAACCTATCTTTCAGCGGAGATACAGATTCTACAAAATTCATTACTGATGAATTGGTGAGTGCTGTAAATAGCATAACGCAAGACAGAGAGTTAATTGCTTTTTTGAAAATATCCAAGCGTGAATAATTCAGCCTTTTATATATAATTATCAGGCAGGATGTAATTTTCCAAAAGTAAGCTCTTTTAAAGGCACTGAAGATAAAGGCGAATATTATCAATCATATTTTATGTTTTATACACGAATGGATCACCTTCACAAATCTATTTTTAATTTATTTAATTTTAAAGAAGGGACTTTGATGTTTTTCGACGGAGTTGTTTTAAGCCCGATACAAGTTGGTTCCGGTTCGATGGAATGATTTAATAATATATAAAGGCTTACAAAAGTGAGCAGGAATACTTACAAACTTATACGGTGCGATTACTATAAAGATTATATATGATATTGCTTCAATATTAAGCCCGCCAATAAATCAGGAACATGCCCATGAAAAAATTAATCATAATATTGTTTGCTTTTATTTTTTTGATTAGCAATCCATGCAAGGCGCAAGATCTGTTTGCCAAGCGGAGTTCAACTATTAGGGGTTTTATATCTGCTGTTTTTAAGGATAGAAAAGACTCCCGGTTTATTATGGATAACTACATGTATATCGCTGCGAATGATACCATTCGAGAGGCGAAGAAGGAAAAAATCGTATCCGCAATGGTTGAAGATTTAGTAAAAACATCCGGTGAAGCCTTTGCTTCTTCGGATTACAAAATTTGCACTTACAATAGTTTTAAAGGCAATAAAAAGAAATTCAATACGGATGATTATGGCGATATTGTTATATTAATCATTAAAAATAAGCCGGTTACTTATCTCGAATTTAAACAAGATAAAATTGTTTCTTTTTACTACATAGATAAGGGTGCACTAAGTTTCTTTGTAATTATTTAACCTTTTATATAAAGCAAAATTTTGTGCCTTGCGTTTATCTTAAACCATACCGAATACTTATTTTACTAATACTCCAACTAATATCTTTTCAATCTTTTTCGCAGAACGATCAAAAAGACATTGTGATAAAGGATCTTGCAGATATTAAATGGGCATTGGTAAATAATTATAAACCCAATGTAGATTCGGTTAATAATAGTTGTTGGAAAGGCTGTGTGTTTATCCGTTTTAACATCCGTAAACATCAGCTTACTAATATTAGCTATACTACTAATAGGCCTGTTTTTATAGTGAATGCAGTTAGCCGGGCAATCAGTATAATTAATCAAAAGGGTAGAATAAACAGCCCCTCACTAAAACAGACGGATAGTCATAAAATCTATATCCAACCATTTGTAATCACAAATAATGAGGGTTGCGGATTTAAATTAGGCTGGGAAAGTGATAGCTTTAATAATGTAAGTGAAAAAGAAAAGTTGATGTATGAGTAGAGACAAGGAAATTACGATCAACTACAAAGTTTAATAGAAAATATCACCAACTTTATTGATGGCAAAAAATTAGAATTGATTAATTGCGTTTTGCTTGCACCTGTGGTTATGCCTGTTGCAATGCATTGATGTTTGTACATTCAACACTACTCCAACCCGGTTACATCACTTACCGATGGGTTAAAATACTGGCTGATGGCTTTGGCCTGTTTTAAATTTACCACTTCCTGCAGTTCGGTTTCGGTTGCTTCGCGGATCTTTTTAACAGATTTAAAGTATTTCAATAGCTTGTCGGCAGTGGTTTTGCCGATGCCGGGTATCAATTCTAATTCGGTAGCTAAGGTGCCTTTATCACGTTTTTTACGGTGAGCGGTAATGCCGAAACGGTGGGCTTCATCACGCAGCTGCTGGATCACTTTAAGCGTTTCAGACCGTTTGTCGAGGTAAAGCGGGTACTGGTCGCCGGGGTAATAGAGTTCTTCCAAACGCTTGGCAATACCGATAATGGTTACCTGTTTATCGATCCCCAAAAGCCTCAAACTCTTCATGGCTGATGATAACTGCCCCTTACCACCATCGATAATGATCAGTTGCGGCAGCTCGGTACCTTCATCCAGCATGCGGCGGTAACGGCGGTGTACGGCCTCTTCCATCGTGGCAAAGTCATCCGGCCCTACAACAGTTTTTACATTAAAAAAGCGGTAATCTTTTTTAGATGGTTTGGCATCCTTAAACACCACAATGGCCGATACCGGGTACGCACCCTGGAAGTTGGAGTTATCAAAACACTCTATATGGCGCGGCAGCGTATTCATGCGCAGGTCCTTCATCATCAGGGTAAGCAACCGCTCGGTACGTACCTCGGGATTTAGCTTCTCGTATTGGTCTATCTTTTCTTTTTTAAAGAACATCACATTCTTTTGCGACAGATCAAGCAGTTTACGCTTCTCGCCCAGTTTAGGTACCGTAAATTTTAATTTGGCGTCTTCCAGGTCGATCTCAAAAGGTACAATGATCTCTTTAGACGTGCTGTTGTACCGGGTGCGGAATTCGGTAATGGCAAGCGTTAACAGTTCCTCGTCGGTCTCGTCCAATCGTTTTTTTAGCTCGATGGTTTGGGTTTGGGTAATCGTTCCGTTCATCACCTTCAGGAAGTTGACAAAGGCATATTTCTCTTCAGATGCTATGCTGAAAACATCCACATCGGTAATAGATGAATTTACTACGGTTGATTTGCTCTGATAATTCTCCAGCAGGTCTTGCTTCCTTTTCAGGCGGTGGGCCTGTTCAAAATTTAAATCACCAACGGCCTTATCCAGATCGGCTTTGAGGCCACGCACCACGTTGCCTATTTTGCCGTTAAGCACATCCGTTATCTCGCTGATGTTTTGGTTGTAATCCGCCTCCGACTGGAAATCCTGACAAGGGCCCTTGCAGTTCCCCAACTGATATTCCAGGCAAACCTTAAATTTACCTTTTTCGATGTTTTCGCGGGTAAGGTTAAGGTTGCAGGTACGCAGGGCATAGGTTTCTTTAATAAGCCCTAAAATAGTGTGCATCATACTGACAGATGCGTAGGGGCCAAGGTATTTAGAGCCATCTTTAATAATGCGGCGTGTCCAGTAAATGCGGGGGTAATTTTCGTTCTTGATGATGATCCAGGGGTAGGTTTTATCATCCTTCAGCATCACATTATAGCGTGGCTGATGCTTCTTGATCATGCTGTTCTCCAGCAGCCAGGCATCCACCTCGGTATCCACAATGGTAAACGTAATATTACGGATCTTAGATACCAAAACCCGCGTTTTAGCATTGATCTGCGTATCCTTATTAAAGTACGACCCCACGCGATTGCGCAGGTCTTTTGCCTTACCAATATAGATCAGCTCCTTCTCGCTATCCCAATACTGGTAAACACCCGGTTTATGCGGTATATTTTTTAATGCTTCCCTGTAATCGAATTTCTCCATACCCCCTAACCCCCTAAAGAGGGAATTGCTTTACTAATTGTTATCTATCGCCCTGCTTGTTCCCCCTTTAGGGGGTTAGGGGGCTAAAAATCCAGTTTTTTCTCTACCTCATTAGTGCCTTTTTGCTGCTGACTGTAAGCCCCGCAATCAAGCGTAATTGACAGGCCGGATTTTGGCGGTACAAAGTCTACATTCTTTTTGATGCCGAGCGCCTGGTTGGCATATACGCGTTTCATATATCCTGCAAAAATAGGCAGGGCCGTGTTGGCACCCTCGCCCAAACGGGTTGAGCGGAAATGGATATCGCGGTCTTCGCAGCCCGTCCAGATGCCGGTAACCAGTTGCGGGGTGATGCCGATGAACCAACCGTCGGAATTATCATTAGTGGTACCGGTTTTGCCACCGATAGGGTTCTTTAAACCGTATGTACCGCGCAAACGCCAGCCCGTACCTTCATCAATTACGCCTTTTAGCATATAGGTCATTACGTAGGCGGTTTGTGCATTCATGGCCTGCACCACACGCGGGGTGTTGTTGTATAAAACGTTGCCATTTTTATCCTCTATACGCAAAAGGTAGGTGGGCTCTGTCCACACACCTTCGTTGGCAAATGCCGAGTAAGCACCCGTCATATCAAATACAGAGGCATCAAAGGTGCCCAGGCAAATGGAAGGGTAGGGCGGTACATTGCTGGTGATACCCATCTTTTTGATCAGATCTGCCACGGGTTGTGGTTTAACCTCATTCATTACATAGGCTGTTACCCAGTTTTGCGACCGGGCCAAAGCTGTGCGTAAAGTTATTACCCCCGGCACAGTCTCGCTCGGCGACGAGCGCGGCGACCAGTCGGCACCGTAACCGGTAATGGTTATCGGCTCATTGGCCACCTGCTGGCAGGGTGAGATGCCATCATCTATAGCTACTGCATAGGTGAAAGGTTTAGCAGTTGAACCCACCTGGCGGGTACCCATTTTTACCTGGTCGTACTTAAAATGCTCAAAGTTGGTGCCGCCAACCCAGGCCTTGATATAGCCTGTGGTAGGGTCCATACTCATCAGGGCATTACGCAGCATCATTTTACAATACACAATCGAGTCGATAGGCTTCATCAGCGTATCGATATCGCCGCGCCAGGTAAACAGGTTCATCTTGGCGGGCTTGTTAAAGTCCTCGCGGATCTCCTCGTCAGATGCTCCCTGTGATTTCAGGGCGATATACCGGTCAGACCGGTGCATGCCCTTATCCAGCAGCGATTTAAAGGTTGGGATGCTTTTCCAAAGGCTGATACCCTTCCAGTGGGCGTTAAATTGTGCCTGCAGTTTGCGCATGTATTCTTTTTGTGCCTCTTCGGCATACTGCTGCATGGTGGCATCAATAGTGGTGTATATTTTCAGGCCGTCGCGGTCCAGGTCGTAAGGGGTGGTGCCGTCCGGTTTAAAGATAGATTTATCAACCAATATTTTTTGTATCTCCTTTTTGAGCACCGCTCTAAAATAGGTGGCAATCCCGTCGTTATGGTCGATCGGGCTAAAGGTAAGGCCGAGTGGTTTGGCTTTATATTCCTCGGCCTGCCCGGCACTCAAAAAACCTTCTTCATCCATACGTCGCAGGACGAAATTGCGGCGATTTTTGGCGTTTTCGGGGTGGTTTATGGGCGAGTAAATCCCCGGCCCGTTGATCATCCCGATCAATAATGCAGCCTGGTCCGGCGTAAGCTTATCGGGCGTGCTGTTAAAGTAGGTACGCGCTGCCGAACTGATACCGTAGGTGTTGTAGGCGCCAAAATCAACCGTGTTCAGGTATAGCGTCAAGATCTCTTCTTTAGTGTAATTACGCTCTATTTTAACGGCGGTTATCCATTCCTGTAGCTTTTGTATCACCCGTTTAAAAGGGTTGCGTGAGCGCTCTGAAAACAGGTTGAGCGCCAATTGCTGGGTAATGGTACTGCCGCCCTGTTTCTTGCCAACCAGGTTATACAGCACAATGCTGAATGTACGCTGAAAATCGATGCCCGAGTGCTGATAAAAGCGGGTATCCTCGGTGGCTATCAATGCGTTAATGATATTGGGCGAAATTTGTTTATAGGTAACGCTTGTACGGTTTTTGATGTAATATTTACCAATTACCTGCTTATCTGATGACATGATCTCTGAAGCCTGGTCGCTTTTGGGGTTTTCCAGTTCGCGGAAGGACGGTAGCGGGCCAAATACCTGGAAGGCGATCAGCAGTATCATGATTACGAAAAAGGCAAAACAGCCGATAAAGAAACGCCAAAAGTACCAGTTGTAACGTTTTATATCCTGTTGCGAAACTTTATTGATCATCTGTTCTTAGTAGTTTTGTTGGTAATAGTCTATATAACTATCCAGTGTTTTTTGATCGGCTAATTTATCCAGATTTTCTTGTGTTATGATAAAAAAGCTGTATTTATCCTTAGGCACCTTCATAATATCGGGCATCAGCGGGATAATGGCACGGGCGTAATCTTTAACATTGTTCAGGTTATAAAAACGGCCGATGTAGATCAGCTGGTGATCGTCGCCCACGTTTTTTAACTGATGTTTAACCGTATTGTTTTGAAAATTAACCCGGTTAAACTGCCCTATACCAAAACGCGATGAGGATAAATTAGTTGTGCCGCTGTTTACATTTACCACAAAGTAATAGTTGGTACTATCGCGCATATTAAATATAAACGGTGCCTTTTTTACCGGCTGCAGCTGGGGTTGTGTAACCGGCTGCGTAACTACCGGGGTTGGTTTTGGGGCAGGCGGCGGGGTTATAGCCGTGATAGATGTTGCCTTTACTTCTTTTACCGGTTCTGCAGGTTTAGGCTCGGGCTTGCGCACATCTGCCACTACCTCATATTTTTCGGCTTTTGTTCTGTACTCTGTTTTTTGCTGGTAAACTATGGGCAAAGTAAATTGCGGGTCGTTTAGTTCCCTGTCTGATATGACAATACGGCGGGCGGCCAGTTCTGCCTGGTTGGCCGCAATGTAGGCCAGGTGCTGGTTGATGAGCGGCGTTATCAGCTTATCATCAGGGTATTTGCTGATAATGCTTTGCAAATCGTTATTGAATGGTGCCAGCGGCTCCTGATGGCCGGCAGCAAATGCGCGCAGGTAGTAGATCTGCGCAGCAAACCGGTTGTTGGGGTATTGTACAAGCAATGCATCGGCAGCACTGATAACTTTGGCGTATTGCTTGGCAGCATACAAGTCATATACATTATTATACAGGATGCTGAAGCCGGTATCCTCATCATTGATGTGCTTGCTGTACTCGGGATCGAGGATGATCCGGGCAAATGGCGTTTGCGGGTAGTTTTTTACCAGCAGGTTTTTATATTTATCAGATGATGCCGCATCAATATCGCTGTATAAACGGTACAAGTTGTAGTAGATAGCCGCCGTATTGTCATTGTTAGGGAAACGGGTCAATATCAATTCATACTCGGCAATGGCCTCTTTTTTATCTTCCAGCACATCGCGGTAAAAATTGGCTATATCAAAATAAGCATCAAAAATTCGTTTATTTGATTGTGCCAGTAAGGCTGGTGTAAGCGGCAGGTTTTGTACCAGGTCCTGCCGGTAATTGGCTGCGCTGGTGTTGCCCGGGGTATTATTTATCACATCATTGGCCGGGGCATCAGGGTCGATATTTTTAATGGCTACAGAATTGTTCTGGGTAATATCGCTGCCTGCCCGGTTGGCGCGGCGCCAGTTGTCCTCCAGCTTACGTTTGCCCCAAACCCGCTTAAAGCTGGTAAAACCCTGGCTTACAGCATTGTTGTTGCTGAAATAAAAATTACTGCCATTAGGGGTGCTCTCTTGTGGCGGCTCGTTAATGTTGATGGCGCCTTTAGCTTGTGCTACGGTAACGGCTGTAACCTGCCGCGATTGCAGGATGCGGGCTTCTACCATTTTATCTATACGCGCCACGCGGGCAGGTTCATCAAGGCGGGCCAGCATTTGCAGGGTATCCTCGCGGGATATGATCTGCAGCCTGTCGGCCAGTACCTGCAGGTTGTCGCTTTTCTTTTGAATGGCCTTATAATTTGGATAATTGGGCGATAAACTCACCAGCGAACTATCGTAATACTTTTTGGCGTTACTGTAGTCGGCTTTGTTTTTAAAATACACATCGGCCATGCGCAGGTAGGAGAGGCCTTTTTGATTTTGATTTTTTGTAGTGCTATTTATCGACTGGCGGTAGCTTTTCAGTGCATGATCTATCTCGCCTGCATTGAATTGCAACTGCCCTATCTGGAAATAGATCTGGTCGGTAAAATCAAGGTTGTTTTGGTTTTTAAGCAAGGCTTGTAAGCGTGCCAGGCGGCTTATCTTTACACCGTTTTGCATATCCTCTATCCGGATACGGTTAAGATTGGCATTAAAGGCCATATCAAATACGGCGTTGCTTTTGCTTATTTTGGTGTAATTGGCAATGGCATCGGCAGGTTTGTTGTTTAATTCCTGCAGTTGGGCAAGGATAAATGTCCACCGAAGGCGCTGTGTGCTGCTATGGCTATAGGCTACGGCAAGTTTAGCCATAGCTTCGGCATCGGCATAATCCTGTGCGTTGATGTCATATTGTAATTTGCTGGCGTAAACATCAGCGGTTATCCTTTTTTTAGGATTAACGTTTTGCAGGGCGCTGTCTAACGTAATTTTAGCATCGTTAGGCTGGTTAATGTAAAGCAGGGAACGTCCCTTATACACCAAAGCTTCCTGTTTCAGATCTTCCTGATTGCCAAACGAGCGGATGACATAGTTGGCATATTCTATCGCATCAAAATAATTTCCGTCGAGATAATTGGCTTTACTCAGCAACAGGTAGGCATTACCCAGGTAGTGGCTTTGCTCTTTAACGCTGATGATATTGTTGGCTTTTTGCTTAACCAGGTCAAGCTCTTTATCAGGCTCGTCGCTTTTGGCCACGGTATCGCGGTAAACGCTTAAGATCTCGCTGTAATCATCTACGTAGGCGGCTTCATAGCCTTCCTGTTTCAGGCGCAGCAATTCGTTGGCATTAAAAAGGATGTTATATTTAGCAGTAAGGTTTTGCAAACCACGGTTTAAAGCGCTCTTTTTTTCGAGCGAGCAGCCGGCAATAATTATGATTATTGCTAACAAGATATACTTGGATACAGAAGTGGTAAAAAAGCGGCTCAATGTTATAGGTTGTTATATGGTTATTTAGCTGCCTTTGGTTTTTGAGGAGGCTGAATGCTGTTTAAAATATCTATTCTTAATGGAGGATAACCCAATTGTGTAACATAATGATCTCTTAAAAAATCTTATTTTTTTAAACCTACCGAACCAAACCCAAAATCGCACCGGGGAATGACATATTAAGCCATTTATAGTAATTGTATCTAAGGCGGGTCACTTCTCTTAAATGCTCAATAACAGGCTGTTTAAGCCAGTAATTTATATAAAGCATTTCCTGTTCGTGTTGTTTAACAATATTAACCACCTTTTCCATCACAAGGATATTACATTGATTATATAGGTTATAAAAAGTATCGCTAATTTACTAAATAGTATTCAATAGGTTTAATAAATTTGCCACATGGCACAAAATGAACAAAACCAGCCCAAACAGGAGGGTAAAGCAGTAAACGCTTATGCTAAGTATACAGGCATGGCGGTGCAGATGTTCGCCGTTATAGGCATATTTGCATTTGCGGGGTATAAAATTGATGAGGCAAGCCATCACCAAACCAAATGGGTTACTGCGGCGCTATCGCTTATTGGCGTATTTGCATCACTATACCTGGTCATCAGATCTGTAAAAAATTGAGGCCGTTAAAGATATTTGCAGCCTTTGCCCTGTTTGTAACGCTGCTGGCCGCTATACCCGCAATGCTTAATTATACCGGGCACGGTAACCTGCTGCTGGCAAAATTCTGGGTGCTTTTTGTGTTTATAACCGGGTTTACTTTTATCGTAATTGCCTCTGTATTGGTTGTACAGCATATTAACCCGGCATTATACGCCCAGGCCTTTCTGGCAACCACTATTGTAAAGATGCTTGGCTGCATGGCTTTTGCCCTGCTTTTTGTGTTAAAATTACACATTGATAATGGCGTTTTTCTGCTCAACTTTTCTTATTTATATTTCTTAAATACAGGCTTTGAAGTTTACGTTTTGTTGCGTAACTTGCGCAACCAAAATCGAAAGTAAAAAACACTCATTCAATGTATTTTAGCCACATTTTGAAATCAAAAAAAATAGCTCTCAGCCTTGTTTTAGGCGTTTTTTTAACTTTTTGCACTTGTAAAACTTTTGCTATACAGCATGAGGAGGGCCATAATGAGGCCGCCAAAACTGAAACAGAAAAAGAATTTAACCCGAGCGAGGTTATCCTGGAACATATTGCAGATTCGCACATGTGGCACCTTTGGGGCCATACTTCGGTTGCGCTGCCAGTTATATTATATACCGATAAAGGTTTAGAGACATTTTCGGCAGATAAGTTTGAACATGGCCACGCAGACCATGCCGGCAAGTATTATACCTACAGGCTGGTGAAAGATAAAGTACATATTGTTGCAGAGAACGATACCCTGTTATCTGCCGCTACGGTATTAAAGCTGAATAAAAAACTGATCGACCTTTCTATCACCCGTAATGTGGTAAGTATGTGGATGTCGATGATCTTATTGCTGATCATTTTCCTGAGCGTATCTGCAGCGTATAAAAAACGCGAAGGTAAAGCGCCAAAGGGATTACAGTCTTTTATGGAGCCTATTATTATGTTTGTAAGGGATGATATTGCCCGCCCAAACATCGGTTACAAATACCAGCGCTTTATGCCGTTGCTGTTAACCATCTTCTTTTTTATATGGATCAATAACCTGATCGGCTTAGTCCCTTTCTTCCCGGGAGGTGCCAACTTAACAGGTAACATAGCGGTAACTTTTGTACTGGCTTTTATTACCCTGATCATCGTAAACGTTAACGGTAACAAATACTACTGGAAACACATTTTTGCGCCTGATGTACCGGTATGGTTATACCCTATTATGTGGCCTGTAGAGCTGGTGGGTATCATATCAAAACCGTTTGCGTTAATGATACGTTTGTTTGCCAACATTACGGCCGGGCACATTATCGTATTAAGTTTAATATCTTTGATCTTTGTATTCAAAAGCGCTTACGTATCGGTAGTATCTGTACCCTTCGTAGTGTTTATGGATGTGCTTGAATTGCTGGTGGCGGCACTGCAGGCGTTTATATTTACCTTGCTTACGGCCTTGTTTATAGGCACGGCGATTGAAGAGCACCACCACTAATAATTTGTAAATAACTATATAATATATATTCACTTTAATTTTAAAACAATGATTGGAAGTATCGCTGCATTAGGTGCAGGTTTAGCAGTAATCGGTGCCGGTATCGGTATCGGTCAGGTTGGTGGTAAAGCAATGGAAGGTATTGCACGTCAGCCGGATGCCGCTTCAAAAATCCAAACTGCCATGATCATCGCTGCCGCTCTTATCGAGGGTGCTGCTTTGTTCGGTGTGGTTGTATCATTCCTGGGCTTAAGATAATCTTACCCCGAAAGGAAAATTCATAACCGTATCTGCAGCGGTTGGCGGCAGATACGGTTATATTAAATTGACATTTAACTTTACATAAAACAATGGAATTAGTTACTCCTGAAATTGGCTTGGTATTTTGGACCACGGTATCGTTTTTAATACTGTTTTTCCTGCTTGCCAAGTTTGCCTGGAAACCTATTATGGGCGCTATTGACGACAGAGAGCGTTCGATAGAAGATGCTTTGCTTAAAGCAGCTGCAGCTAAAGACGAAATGGCCCGTTTAACTAACGAGAACGAATCTTTGCTGAAAGATGCCCGTGCCGAGCGCGACCTGATACTGCTGGAAGCCAGAAAGCTGAAAGACCATATTGTAAGCGAAGCTAAAGAAGCGGCACAAAAAGAAGGCGCACGCCAGATAGAGTTGGCCCGCATTGAGATCAACAACCAGAAAAATATTGCGATGGCTGATGTTAAAAATCAGGTATCGGCATTATCGATAGAAATTGCAGAGAAGATCCTTCGTAAGCAGTTTGAAGACCAGGGCAAACAGGATGCATTAGTAGCCGACCTGCTTAAAGAAGTGAAATTATAATATATAGACATGAGATATTAGATTAGAGATAGGAGACAGTAAATAGTCTCACATCTTAAATCTCACATCTCAAATCTCAAGAAAAGATGTCAGAAGTAACAGTAGCAATAAGGTACGCTAAAGCATTGATAGACCTTGCTGAAGAGCAAAAGGCCGTTGAGGCGGTTAAGGATGATATGGTGCTTTTTTATAAAACGGTAAGAAGCAGCCCTGAGCTGGGTGCTGTTTTGGCTAACCCTATTGTATCTCACAGTAAAAAGAAAGCTATCCTGGCCGAAATTTTTGCGGATAAGGTAAGCAAGGTGAGTATGGCTATGTTCAATATCATGATAGATAAAGGCCGTGGCGAGGTTTTATACACAACTTCTCATGAGTTTATTGCCCTTTACGATATTAAGCACAACATCACCTACGCAAAAGTAATATCGGCTGCAGAGCTTTCTGAAGCTAATAAGAAAAAGCTGCTGGATGATGTGCAAAAGGCTATTGGCGGTACCATCAAATTAAATACCCAGGTAGACCCCTCTTTAATTGGTGGTTTTGTACTTACGGTGGGCGACAGGCAGGTAGATACCAGCGTTGCAGCCAGCTTAAAGAAAATTAAAAAAGACTTTGCAAGTATTGCAACAATATAATAACATTAAAACTCTAAAATAATCTCAAAAATGGTAGAGGTAAAACCAGACGAAGTATCAGCAATTTTGCGTCAGCAATTAGCCGGCTTTAAGTCAGAATCTGAATTAGAAGAAGTAGGTACCGTACTCCAGGTGGGTGATGGTATTGCACGTGTTTACGGTTTAACCAAAGTACAATCAGGTGAGCTGGTTGAGTTTGATAACGGTTTACAGGGTATTGTACTTAACCTTGAAGAAGATAACGTGGGTGTGGTATTGTTAGGTAAATCTGACGATATTAAGGAAGGTGATACTGTTAAACGTACCAATCGTATCGCATCTATCAACGTAGGCGAAGGCATGCTTGGCCGTGTTGTGGATACCTTGGGTACCCCGATTGACGGTAAAGGCCCTATCACTGGCCAAACTTACGAAATGCCTTTGGAGCGTAAAGCGCCGGGTGTTATTTACCGCCAGCCGGTAACCGAGCCTTTGCAAACAGGTATCAAAGCGATTGATGCAATGATCCCGATTGGCCGCGGCCAGCGTGAGTTGGTTATTGGTGACCGCCAAACCGGTAAAACTGCCGTTTGTATCGATACCATAATCAACCAAAAAGAATTTTACGATGCCGGTAACCCGGTATATTGTATATATGTAGCGTGTGGCCAAAAGGCTTCTACCGTGGCAAACATTGTACGCACATTAGAAGAGAACGGTGCTATGCCTTACTCTATAGTTGTTGCGGCTAATGCATCAGACTCTGCTACCATGCAATTCTTTGCGCCATTTGCAGGCGCTGCAATTGGCGAGTATTTCCGCGATACAGGCCGCCCTGCTTTGATCGTTTATGATGATCTTTCTAAACAGGCCGTTGCTTACCGCGAAGTATCCTTGTTATTACGCCGCCCACCGGGCCGCGAGGCTTACCCTGGTGACGTATTTTACCTGCACAGCCGTTTATTGGAGCGTGCCGCTAAGGTAAATGCTAACGATAACATTGCCCAGCAGATGAACGATCTGCCGGAGTCTATTAAACACATCGTTAAAGGTGGTGGCTCGTTAACCGCATTGCCTATTATCGAAACTCAGGCGGGTGACGTATCGGCTTATATCCCAACCAACGTAATTTCAATTACCGATGGCCAGATATTCCTGGAGTCGAACTTATTCCTGGCAGGTATCCGCCCGGCCATCAACGTAGGTATCTCGGTATCACGTGTGGGTGGTAACGCGCAGATCAAATCGATGAAAAAAGTTGCCGGTACACTTAAGCTTGACCAGGCACAATACCGCGAGTTAGAGGCTTTCTCTAAATTTGGTTCGGATCTGGATGCATCAACCAAAAACGTAATTGATAAAGGTGCGCGTAACGTAGAGATCTTGAAGCAAGGCCAGTACTCGCCGGTAACGGTTGAGAAACAGGTAGCTATCATCTACTTAGGTACTAAAAATCTGATGCGTAACGTACCGGTTAACAAGATCCGTGAGTTTGAAGCAGAATATACCAGCCAGTTAGAGCTGCGCCACCCCGAAGTGCTGGCCGCCCTTAAAGCAGGTAAATTTGATGACCAGTTAACAGGCGTACTGGAAACAGTAGCTAAAGAACTGTCAGGTAGATATAATTAATTAGATATGAGATGTTAGATATGAGATTTGAGTTTTTTTCAAATCTTATATCTAACAGATTAAATTAGATAAAGTGACGGGAAAAGGGTTGGAATTTTATCTCTATACTCAAATCTCACTTCTCACATCTCAAATAAAGAATGGCTAATTTAAAAGAAGTAAGAAACAGGATCACATCGGTTACCTCAACCCAGCAGATCACCAAGGCCATGAAAATGGTTTCGGCGGCAAAGCTGAAAAGGGCTACCAATGCTATTGTACAATTACGCCCTTACGCTAATAAGTTAAACGATCTGTTAGCAAACTTATCGGCAAGCCTGGAGGATGGCGCATCGCCATACCTGCAACAGCGCGAGCCGGTGCGTGTATTGGTTGTTGTTGTATCATCAAACCGTGGTTTGGCAGGTGCATTTAACACCAACGTAATAAAAACAGCTAACAACCTGATTGCCGAAAAATACAGCGAGCAGCTAAGGGCCGGTAATGTATCTATTGTTGCTATTGGTAAAAAAAGCCAGGAGTTTTTTCAGCGCCGTAAGTACAACGTAATTGGTAACAATAACGATCTGTATCTTGACCTAAACTTCACCAATGCATCAAAGATCACCGAAGCGATCATGCAGGGCTTTATCAATGGCGATTACGACCGCGTAGAGCTTGTTTATAACCATTTTCGGAATGCTGCAGTACAATACCAGGTTGCAGAGCAATTATTGCCTGTACCTATGCCGGAGCAGAAACCAAAAGATAAAACAAAGGCTGCTACAATAGAATCTCAGGTTGATTACATCCTGGAGCCATCACAGGAAGAGATCGTAGAGCAGCTGATCCCTAAAAATATCAAGATTCAGTTATACCGTGCCGTATTAGATTCAAACGCATCTGAGCATGGCGCACGTATGACCGCTATGGATAAAGCAACCGAAAACGCCGGCGACCTGCTGAAAGCCCTTAAACTTTCCTACAATCAGGCCCGCCAGGCAGCCATCACTACCGAGCTTACCGAGATTGTGAGCGGTGCTGCAGCTTTAGGCGGTTAATAAATTTTATTACTGACAATATAAACAAGCAAGGCTTTCCAATTTGGAAAGCCTTGCTTGTTTAATTAATGCGCTTTAAAAATAGCGTATCCCTTAGCCTGGTATATTTTTTGGAATTGCTTATATTTTTCGAACCGGGTTAAAAATGTAACAGAATCCTTTTTGAATTTTTGGAGCGGGTAAACCACGTACACATCGCCCGTGTTACGGCCGAAATACAATGTACTGTCATAACGAGCTTTATTGTTAAAGTGGAAGTTGATAAAATTGTCTTCCAGCAACACACGGTTGTTTCTCACTTCTAAAGCGATGGTAAGCTCAAAACTTTTAAAATAAAATATATCCTTTTTATGGCCCTTTAAATTGTCGAGCGCATGTATCCTTTCAATGATTTCTGGTGGATATGCACTATTTAACCCGCTATACAATAGGTTGTTGCTGCTTTTAGGGCTTGTTGCCGTGTATTGTGCAAAATGATAAATATTAATAGCCGTATATAAAAAGGCAGCGCCATAAATAAAATACCTGCCCCATTTTAAATGATATAAACCGATAAGCAAGCCCGGCGTAAGCAGTATGGATATGATAATAAAGTGGCGTAACTCATAAGAAACATCTACATTAATAAAGTATATTAAACCGTAAAATGCGATGGTTGTAGTAACAAAACTTATTAATACATATTTGTATGTTAAGCCTATCCTGTCGCTTTTTAACATCATGTAGTAAACAGGTATAACTATAATCAATGCGATTACCCAGTAAATAGTTTTATTGATAAAGTTTAACCAGAATATACCTAATACCGGTGCAACAACAGGATAAAGCAATACACGGGGCTGCACACGTATGCCTGTGGATGATTCGCTGATGCCGGTATTATGGCTTAAATACAAAGCCTTAATAATGACGACATAAGCGATGAATAAACCGCCTAAAATAAGCGCGTTTACAAGGATATTTTTTATGTTTTGTTGTTTTAAGGGGGTGCCGGTAGTTATAGCCTTTGTTAAAAAGAGATATAAAAGCCCCCCGGCAAATATGCTGGTAAAGGCAGATTTGAGAAAAAATCCAAAAAAGCCGGCTACTAAAAGCAGCAGCAGGTTGTAAAACGTAATGCGTTTTACTTGTATAAGCCAGTAAATAAACCAGGGGCAATAAGCTAATAACAAAATGCCGCCGCCATTGTAAATAAATATATTCCCCCAAAAAAATGGCTGTAAAAGGGTAAACAGCAATAAAACTACGGCAGCTGTTGAAGCTTTGTTTGTACCATCATTCCGTTTTAATAGCAAACCGAAAAGCTTAAAGATCCCCAATGCGCTTAAAAGCAAACATATTGCAGTAAGCACCTTAATGGCCACGGTTATTTTTACCCCAATGGCTTTTTGAATAAGCATGGGAAAGGTAAATTGCCCTGGCGACCACCAGGTAACAACTTCAAATTCATCAGTGCTTAAATTTTTAGGGTTGGGATGTGCATAATGATTAAACGGGATGCCTTTATGGGCATTGTCGGCCATTTTAATTACGGTGCCGGGGTCCCAGTCTACAGCTTGCGATATGCTGAATAAAGTAATGGTAATAGTGATGAGGCATAGGCAGATACAGCCGTATAAAAAATATTTTGCTTTAGTATTCATTAACCAGGGTTTAGCGCTTAAATATAGCGGCTTTATTTTTAATAAATAAATGCTTGTTTGCCGTTTAAGCAGTAGCAGTAAATATAGAATTTGCCTGTAAACATCAGGCTGTTACAGGGAGGTAGAGCAATTTGTTGTTTGTTAAGTATTAATATTGTATGTAAATTAACCTTAGTTATAAGCAGTAGATCGCATTGAAAATTAATCGGAATATGAAAACCAATACACAAGTTGTACAACTATTCTCGGGCGGTAAGTTTGATGAAGTAGAAGATTACCTGGCAGAAAATGTGGAGTGGATTATTTACGAAGAGAATATGACCATCAATGGTAAAACCGAGGTTTTAAAGTTTTGCAGATCGGTAGCCGAGTATTTTAAAACCCTCGCTACCAAATTTGAAACGTTTGGCTTGGTTGCCGATGGGGATAAGGTTGCCATATATGGCCGGGCCGAATTTATCCGCGAAGAAAAAACAGTAAATGTGGTGCATTCCTGTGATGTGTATGAATTTGATGCCGATGGAAAAATATTCAAGATCTATTCCTATTGTAATTCTAAACCCACAGAAAATTAGCCTTGGCAATTGATTATAAATTGTTAATAAAATAAACTTGCATTTATATAAGTACTTATATAAATTGCATCATGAATTTGTACCAAAGTTTAGGATACCTGGTTTTAGGCAGCCGCCTAAGGCGCATGAGCGAAACTTTTCTGTCCGAAATAAACCGTATTTATCAAAACGAGGGCATTGACTTTGATGCCAGCTGGTTCCCGGTGTTTTATTTATTATCCAAAAATGATTCTCTTTCTATCAAAGAACTGAGCGGGCAAACCGAGGTATCACACCCGGCAGCAAGCCAGCTGATCACTAACCTGAAGAACCGTAAACTGGTAGAAACCACGGTAAGTGCCGATGACGGCCGCAGGCAAATGGTACAGTTTACGGATAAAGGCCGCGACTTGTTAAAACAGATCTTACCTATTTGGGATGCCATCAGCGCCGGCATGAACGAACTGGAAGCATCAGATAGCAAAATAGCAGGGATACTACCGGCGATATCTGCCTTAGAAAATTCATTCCGTGCCTACAACTTATCTGGCAAGGTTGGTGATAAACTAAAAACCATACCTCATGAAAAACTTTAATTACGGTATCGAGCACCTCAGTATAGGCATTAGCTTGGATATTGCGGCCGGTAGGGTAAAAGGTGTCATCAATGAAGAGGCGGCATCACGCATCCAAACTTCCCGGAACGAGGTAGAAAAAATAGTGCAGGCACATTTGCCGGTGTATGGCATTAACACAGGCTTTGGCCCGCTTTGCGATACCCGTATTTCTGAAAAGGACACCAGCCTGCTGCAAAGCAATATTTTAAAAAGCCATAGTGTGGGTGTGGGCAAACCCATCCCGCAAGAGATAGCCAAATTGATGCTGATCACCAAAGTACAAGCTTTGGCACAAGGCTACTCGGGCATTGCCCCTGCAACTTTGCAGCGCATCATCTGGCATATAGATCATGATGTGATACCCGTTGTGCCCGAGAAAGGCTCGGTTGGTGCATCGGGAGATCTGGCGCCACTCTCGCACTTATTCCTGCCGTTGATAGGGCTGGGGTTTGTGAACGTTGGGGAGGGAAAATATCCCGCAGCAGAGATCTTAAAACAACATGATCTTCAGCCCTTAGTATTAGGCCCAAAAGAGGGGCTGGCATTAATTAACGGAACGCAGTTTATATTAGCCTTCGCCATAAAAGCAGTGGATCGCCTGAACAATGCCCTTAATGTGGCTGACCTGATAGGTGCCATGTCCTTAGAAGGCCTGATGGGATCTTCCCGCCCGTTTGATGAACGTCTGCATGCCATTCGCCCCTATAAGGGCACCAAGTTGGTTGCAAAGCGGTTGGCTGTATTATTAGAAGGCTCGGCCATTGGCAGTTCGCATGTGGATTGTGATAGGGTGCAGGATCCGTATTCTCTGCGCTGTATGCCGCAGGTGCACGGTGCATCGCGCAATGCCTGGCTGCATTTAAAAGAATTAACGGAGATAGAATTAAACTCCGTTACCGATAACCCCGTAATTTTTAATGCTGATGATACTATAAGCGGGGGCAATTTCCACGGGCAACCGCTGGCTTTGCCTTTAGATTATGCTACCGTAGCCGCTGCAGAACTGGGCAATATTGCCGACCGCCGCTGTTACCTCATGAGCGAAGGCCGATACGGCTTACCCAAATTATTAACAGATGATGCAGGCTTAAATTCGGGACTGATGATCCCGCAGTACACCACGGCCGCCCTGGTTACCGAAAATAAAACGTTTTGTTTCCCGGCCAGTGCCGATAGCGTACCCACCTCGCTGGGGCAGGAAGACCATGTTTCTATGGGGTCCATCAGCGGGCGCAAGCTGCACATGGTGCTGGATAATCTGGAATACATCCAGGCTATCGAACTATTGTATGCCTCGCAGGCGCTGGAGTTTCGCAGGCCCTTGCAAAGCACCCCGGTGATAGAAGAGTTACATCAATTGGTAAGGCAGCAGGTGCCATTCATCAAAGAAGACAGGATTTTTGCAGAGGATATTAATGCCCTGCATCAGCTAATTATAAGCGGCGAATTTGAGGCTATGGCTAACCAAACTGCACAAAAACATCACAAAAACATCACAGCAGATGACGAATTCGGAATTTATTGATACCTACGCCAAACACCCGGTGTATTACGCCCCGGTTGGGAATAAACTGCACGCTAAAAGCTGGCAAACAGAAGCGCCTTTGCGCATGCTGTTAAATAACCTTAACGGGCAGGTTGCCGAAAACCCCGATGAGTTGGTGGTATATGGCGGCATCGGTCAGGCAGCGCGTAACCCCGAATCGCTCAGGAAGATCATAGAGCTTTTGCTGGAACTGGATGATGACCATTCGTTACTGGTGCAGTCCGGCAAACCTGTGGGGATCATCCGCAGCCATCCGCAGGCGCCGAGGGTTTTGATAGCCAACAGCAACCTGGTGCCTGCCTGGGCCAACTGGGAGCATTTTAATAAACTCCGTGCCGATGGACTGATGATGTACGGCCAGATGACGGCCGGTAGCTGGATCTATATCGGTACCCAGGGTATATTGCAGGGTACTTACGAAACCTTTGTGGAGGCAGGCCGCCAGCATTTTAATAATGAACTGACGGGGAAATTGATCGTTAGTGCAGGTATAGGCGGCATGGGTGGTGCACAACCATTGGCCGCTACCATGGCAGGCGCTGTGTTTTTAGGTGCTGATGTGGATGTTACCCGCATCCAAAAACGAATTGACAGTAAATACATAGATAAATTAACACACTCTTACGAGGAGGCAATTGCATGGGTGCAGGATGCGATGGCTAAAGGCGAAACCTTATCTGTTGGCCTGGTAAGCGATGCCGGTGACATGCTGCAAAGGCTAATTGCTGATGGCATTGTGCCCGATATGGTGACCGACCAAACTTCGGCACACGACCCATTAAATGGTTACGTACCCAACGGCTTACGGCAGGATGAAGCGCTCGGCCTGCGCAGGGCCGATGCTGAACAGTACAAGCGCCTGTCCTTAGCCAGCATGGCCCGCCATGTAGGTTTAATGTTAGAATTACAGAAGCGTGGTTCGGTAGCGTTTGATTATGGTAACAACCTGCGCGAATTTGCCAAACAGGGCGGCGAGCCAAATGCTTACGATTTCCCGGGCTTTACCCCGGCGTTTATCCGTCCGCTGTTTTGCGAGGGGAAAGGCCCGTTCAGGTGGGTAGCTTTATCAGGCGACCCCGAAGATATTTATATTACCGACCGTGCGTTGATGGAAGCCTTCCCGGAGAATAAACCATTGATCAACTGGTTAGAAAAAGCACAAAAACAAATTGCCTTTCAGGGCCTGCCCGCACGTATCTGCTGGCTGGGCATGGGCGAGCGCGAAAAAGCCGGGCAAATATTTAACGAACTGGTGGCCAGCGGAAAAGTAAAAGCGCCAATAGTGATCGGTCGCGACCATTTGGACTGCGGCTCGGTAGCATCACCCAACCGCGAAACCGAATCTATGAAGGATGGCTCGGATGCGGTGTCCGACTGGCCATTGCTCAACCTGATGGCCAATACGTCCGGAGGTGCCACTTGGGTATCGTTCCACCATGGCGGTGGAGTGGGCATGGGCTACTCGCAACATGCCGGTATGGTAGTAGTTGCCGATGGTACCGAACGTGCCGCCGCCTGCCTTAAACGCGTGCTGCATAACGACCCTGCCATGGGGATCTTCCGCCATGCGGATGCCGGCTATGATAAAGCACAAGAGTGGGCCGATAGGTTTGGATTAAAGGTGTGGTAGGTTGTTAAGTTGGAAGTCCGAAAGAAGAATGTAGAGACGCAATACTTTGCGTCTTAGCGTTAGGGATTGAAGCGGATACCGGCCCGTGCGTAATGCCTGCAGGCGTATGAGCGTAAAGCCCGGGCCGCAGGTAACGAATGAAAAGAATGGCGATTTGACTCACCCCGACTCCGCTACGCTGGTCGACCCTCTCTTCTACGCAAAGAGGGTGAGAAGTTTTTTAATACTTAACCCTCTTTGCGCTGATTAAATAAGGTTTGGATGTATTTATTATAACCCTCTTTCCGCGCAGCGAAGAGAGGGTGGTCGAGCGAAGCAATGACCGGGTGAGTAAAATTGGCTTTAGAAAAGTAATTACAATGAAAAAACTAATAGGTCCGTTTACGCAGATATTGCCACTTACAGGGTTGCCTTTAAAAGGTGCGCTAAAGGATGAGCAATTGCACGTTATCCCCAGTGGAGGTGTGCTGATTGAGGGCGGATTAGTATTAGCCATTGGCAATTTTGAAGAACTTAGAAAAGCTAACCCGGCCACCCAAATAGAAGAAATGGAAAGGCAGCAGGTATTGCTTCCCGGCTTTATAGATTGCCATACACACATTTGCTTTGCCGGCAACCGTGCTAAAGATTATGCCATGCGCATTGCAGGTAAAACATATTTGGAAATTGCTAAGGCAGGCGGCGGTATTTGGGATACCGTTACGCAAACCCGCGCGGCTGATGAGGCAACATTGACCGGTCTGTTAGTACAACGCGCCAACCGCCATTTAGCCGAGGGCGTAACTACTATAGAAGTAAAAAGCGGTTACGGTTTAAGTTTGGATGAAGAGTTAAAACAACTGCGCGCTATCCAAGCGGCATCTGCCCAAACAAAGGCAAAACTAATACCCACCTGCCTGGCCGCGCACATGGTGCCCAGGGATTTTGCCGGTTCGCAGGAGGAATATCTGCAACATGTGATAGACGATCTGCTGCCCATCATCAAACAGGAAAACCTTACTAACCGCATAGATATATTTATTGAACAAAGCGCGATGGATACCCAAAACGCTTTGACCTATTTGAACAAGGCCAAAGAAATGGGCTTTGATATTACGGTGCATGCCGATCAGTTTACTACCGGCGGCAGCGCTGTTGCTGTAGAGGTTGGCGCTGCATCTGCCGATCATTTAGAGGCAAGCGGCGAAAAAGAAATCGGCCTTTTGGCTACATCAAATACGGTTGCGGTAACTTTACCGGGTGCATCTTTAGGCTTGGGTATGCCTTATGCACCCGCCCGCAAGCTGCTTGATGCTGGTGCATGCCTGGCCGTTGCCAGCGACTGGAACCCCGGCTCGGCACCCATGGGCGATCTGCTGATGCAGGCCGCTGTAATGAGCGCATCAGAGAAGTTATCGGCGGCCGAAGTTTTTGCAGGGTTAACCTCGCGCGCGGCTGCAGCATTAAACATACAAGGTGGTATATTAGCCCCCGGTATGCCCGCAGATATGCAGGCCTACCCATGCGCCGATCACCGCGAAATATTATATTACCAGGGAAAGTTAAAGCCGGGCCAGGTATGGACCGCTGGCGATATATAAAGCAGGGAAATGTGCGATTCCCTCCCTGCGGGAGGGTGCAGGGAGGGGTTTATGAAAG
Source organism: Mucilaginibacter phyllosphaerae (assembly GCF_004378255.1). Taxonomy (GTDB): domain Bacteria; phylum Bacteroidota; class Bacteroidia; order Sphingobacteriales; family Sphingobacteriaceae; genus Mucilaginibacter; species Mucilaginibacter phyllosphaerae. The sequence continues at coordinate 1,071,043 of NZ_SNQG01000001.1, read as the reverse complement.
CGATGATAGCGTATAAACTCCTCCCTGCCACAACATAGCCCCGCACATCCCTCCCAAAGGAGGGAATTGAAAAAGACTAATGAACCATTGAACTAATAAACCAATGAACCAACTAATAGAATGTGTGCCCAATTTTAGCGAAGGGGTAAACCTAAGTATCATCAACCAAATTACAGATGAGGTTGAATCTGTAGAAGGTGTAAGGTTGCTGAATGTAGACCCCGGAAAGGCCACCAACCGCACCGTGGTAACATTTGTAGGCGAACCTAAACAAGTAATACAAGCGGCCTTTTTGGCCATAAAAAAAGCAGGGGAGCTGATTGATATGAGCAAACACAAAGGCGAACACCCCAGGATGGGCGCGACAGATGTTTGCCCGCTGATACCGATTGCCAATATCACCATGGAAGAAACGGCGGAGTATGCCCGTGAATTAGCCAAACGTGTTGGTGAAGAGTTGGGCATCCCGGCTTATTTATACCAGCATGCACAGGCGGATAAAAGCCGCGATAACCTATCAGTGATCAGGGCGGGTGAATACGAGGGCTTTTTTAAAAAGATAAAAGAGCCTAAATGGAAACCCGATTTTGGCCCGGCAGAAATGGATGCCAAACGTGGTGCTACCGTAATTGGTGCAAGAGATTTTCTGATCGCCTATAATATCAACTTGAACACCACATCAACCCGCAGGGCCAATGCTATTGCCTTTGATGTGCGCGAGGCCGGCCGCGTAATGCGCGAAGGCGACCCGGTAACAGGCAAAATTGTAACAGACGAAAACGGCAAGCCCAAATCTATCCCCGGCACGCTGAAAAGTGTAAAGGCCATAGGCTGGTACATAGAGGAGTACGGTGTTGCCCAGATCTCGATGAACCTGACCAATATTGAGGTAACACCAATACACATAGCCTTTGATGAGGTGTGCCAAAAAGCCGCAGACCGTGGCATCCGGGTAACGGGCAGTGAACTGGTTGGGCTGATACCGCTGAAAGCCATGCTGGATGCCGGTAAGTATTTCCTGCGTAAGCAGCAACGGTCTGTTGGGGTGAGCGAAAAAGAGTTGATTAAGATCGCTATCAAATCTATGGGTTTGGATGAGCTTGGTCCGTTTAACCCGGAAGAGCGGATCATTGAATATTTACTGAAAGATGCTACTTCAAGCAAATTAGTAAGCATGACCCTTGCCGATTTTGCCGATGAAACGGCAAGCGAAAGCCCGGCGCCGGGTGGGGGTTCTATAGCTGCTTATTTAGGCGTTTTAGGGGCGTCTTTAGGCGTTATGGTGGCTAATTTATCCGCTCATAAAAAAGGGTGGGATAGCCGCTGGGAGGAGTTTAGCAATTGGGCAGAACAAGGACAAAATTTTAAAGATGAACTATTGCGATTAGTAGATCTGGATACCGCAGCCTTCAATAAAATAATGGAAGCATTCAGCCTGCCCAAATCAAGCGAGCAGGGAAAAGCAACTCGTACCCAGGCTATACAAAATGCCACCAGGCACGCTATAGAGGTACCTTTTAAGGTAATGCAAACGGCTTACGAAAGTTTAACGCTGATAAAAGCTATGGTAGAAACAGGTAACCCCAATTCAGTTACGGATGCCGGTGTAGCAGCGCTTTGTGCCCGTAGTGCAGTAATAGGGGCCTTTATGAATGTAAAGATCAATGCAGCAGGCTATAAGGATAAGGCTTTTGTAGATGATATTTTACAGCGCGGCGAAGAAATACAAAAGCAGGTAATAAACGCCGAAACAGAAATTATGAATACAGTTAACAAAAAAATTAATAGCATGGCATAATTGTTGGTTAATTTTTTTAAACAAAAATTAACTTTGTATGAAAAGTATAGTCAAATTATTATTAGGTGCCGTAATTATTACTGCCGCATCCTGCAGTGGAAATGGCAAAGGTGGCGCTACTGATACCGATAGCACCACAAGTTTAAATAGCAACAGCACAGATGCTGCTATGGATAGCAATAAAAAGGAGTTAAAGGCCAAAGATTCTACAGCGGTTAAAGCTGATTATGAGTATGCTGTTAAGGCCGCCAATGGCGGTATGCTGGAGGTGGAATTAGGTAAGCTTGCCCAAAACAAAGCCATATCGCCGCAGGTAATGAAGTTTGCCAACATGATGGTTGCCGATCATGCTAAGGCAAACACCGAATTAAAAGCTATTGCAGCTTCAAAGTTTATTACGTTACCGGCAATTTTAAGTAACGACAAGCAAAAAGATTATGATGATTTTTCGAAAATGAAACGAGAGGATTTTGATAAAGCCTACATTGAATATATGGTTAAAGACCATAAAGCCGACATAGAGGAATTTAAAAAGGAGGCAAAAGATGGCAAGGACGCGGAATTAAAGGCTTTTGCAGGCAAACATGTGCCCATATTACAACACCACCTGCAAATGGCAGAACAAGCCGCTACTACAGTTAAAAATAAAAAGTAATACTACCCTGCTATCAGCAATGATATCAAACAAAACAGACCGCAAATTGCGGCCTGTTTTGTTTGATATATAGGAAAAGATAGGGCTTAGAAATGATACCGTACAAAGGCTTCCATGGCCGCATATTCGGCCATACCCAGCTTGTCGTAATTCTGGGCGGTTTCGCGGTTGCGGTCCTCTGCGCGTACCCAAAACTCGCGGGCATCATCACCGGGGAACACCGGATGGTCTTTTTGAGATTGATGCTTGAATATGGCATTACGCTTGCGCAGTACTTCGGCAGGTGATAAAGGCACAGCCATCTCAATTTCATGAGTGGCAAATTCATGCCATGCACCGCGATACATCCAAACCCAGCAATCGTTAACCCATGCTTCGGTTTGGCGCAGCCTGCGTAAAGATTCTATCACAACATTAAAACATACAATATGTGTACCGTGCGGGTCGGCAAAATCACCGGCGGTAAATACCTGGTGTGGTTTTACCTGCTGCAGTAATTCCATGGTCAGTTTAATATCTTCTTCGCCAACCGAGTTCTTTTTAGTTTTGCCGGTTTCGTAAAATGGCAATGCCTGGAAATGGATATTACTATCCGGCAGGCCGGCATACCTTGCGCCGGATATAGCCTCGGTTTTGCGGATAAACCCTTTTACATCCCGAATTTCCTGGGTATCTATCTGGTTGGGCAGCTTGGTATTGATAAACTTGCGCATATCATCATAAATACCCTGTAGCCTGGTTATGTCTTCACCAACACTCTGTTTAAAATCAATGGCAAACTCCATGTACCTAAGCACATCATCATCCCAAACGGCAGTATTGCCAGATGTTTGATAAGCTACATGTACATCATGCCCCTGATCTACTAAACGGATGAACGTACCGCCCATCGAGATCACATCATCGTCCGGATGTGGTGAAAACACGATAGCGCGTTTTTTTGACGGTTCGGCACGTTCCGGGCGCTGGCTGTCATCAGCACCCGGCTTACCGCCCGGCCAGCCGGTAATAGTGTGCTGTACCTGGTTAAAAATATCAATGTTTATTTCGTAAACAGGGCCCTGCTCTACGGCAAGCTGCGCCATGCCGTGGCTATTATAATCTTCTTCCGTTAATTTAAGGATAGGTTTACCTACCTCGTTTGACAGCCAGATCACCGCTTTCTTCTTCAGGTTATTGTCCCAAATACAGTCGGATACCAGCCAGGGGGTATCAAAGCGCGTTAAACCGGATGCGGCATCTACATCCAATACAAATTCTACATTATCAGATAATTGCAGGAAGGTAGCGGGTACCTCGCCCGAGATCTCGCCCTCTACGGCTTTACGTACAATAGGCGCTTTTTTGGCGCTCCAGGCCATCAGGATAATTTCGCGGGCCTTAAATATGGTACCAACACCCATAGTAATGGCTTTGGTGGGCACATTCTCTTTTCCGCCAAAATCGCGCGAAGCATCGTTACGGGTCAGGTCATCCAAAGTAACCAGGCGCGTGCCCGAGTTAGGTGCCGACCCCGGCTCGTTAAAACCAATGTGGCCGGTACGGCCAATACCTAATATCTGCAGGTCTAAGCCGCCTAATTCTTCTATCTGCCTCTCGTATTCTAAACAAAATGCCGCTACTGCATCCTGTGGCAGTGTACCATCGGGGATATGCACGTTAGCTTTATCAATATCTACATGGTCAAATAAGTTCTCGTTCATGAACGTAACGTAGCTTTGTGTAGCGTCCGGCTTCATCGGGAAGTATTCATCCAGGTTAAAGGTGATCACATCTTTAAAAGATAAGCCTTCTTCCTGGTGCAGCCTGATGAGTTCGGCGTAAACCTTAATGGGGGTAACCCCTGTTGCCAGGCCCAGCACTGCAGGCTGGCCCGCCGCTTGTTTTTTGCGGATCAAACCGGCTATCCTTGCAGCCACTGCCAGCGATGCAGTTTGCTGATCGGGATACACCGTTACCGGCAGCTTTTCGTAACGCGTTTCTTCTAATAAATTTAATCTTGCCATGATCAGGTTATATATTTTTATCTATTTCTTGTCTTAAAAACCGGCACAAAAAAAATCCCCGCCGAAACGAGGATTTACCAACCAATTAACTATAAATTTTAATCCCCAGGAGGGCTAAAAAGTATGCGTATTTTAATGACTTATCTTTCATCATCAATACAAACTTAATAAAGTTAATTTAAATAATCAAACACTTTTTAAAAAAATTTAAAAAGGGAATAATTTCAACGACTGCTCGAGATCTTTGATTAAATAATCAGGGTCTTCCAGCCCGATATACATGCGAATTAATTGATGCCTGGGGTTATTTATTCCATAATCAGCAGCTTTAATTCCGGCTAATGAAGGTGTAACCAGGCTTTCGTGCCCGCCCCATGATACGGCCATCAGGATGTGTTTAAGGTTGTTACAAAAGGTTTCTATTTTTTGGAGCGATGAATTTTTAAGCGTGAAGCTAAATAAACCGCCGCAGCCCTGCATTTGCCGGTGTGCCAGTTCTGTTTGTTTAAAATTTTCATCAAAGGGCCAAAGTACCTCGTTTATCTGCGGTTGCTGTTTTAGCCAGGCGATGATAGTTTTTGTACTCTCAAAACTGCGCTGTAAACGCAGGGGCAAAGTGCGCAACCCACGGATAAGCAGCCATGCCGAATGTGGTGACAGGGCCGGGCCGATATTCATAAACTCGTGATTGAAGATCTGTTGTATCAAAGCTTTGCTGCCGGTGAGCACACCTGCCACCACATCTGAATGCCCGCCGATGTATTTGGTTGCCGATTGTGCCACCAGATCTACACCCAATGCAATTGGCTGCTGGTAAAGCGGGGTGCAATAGCTGTTATCGGCCATGGTGATAATGCCGCGCTGTTTGGCAATGGCGGCAATCGCTTTCAGGTCCTGTAATTCGTAACTAAAGGTATTAGGGCTTTCCAGGTAAATAAGTTTGGTGTTGGAGCGCAGGGCGTTTTGGATGTTTTCTACCCGGGTGCCATCTACAAATGTGGTGCTGATACCAAATTTAGCCAGCAGGTTATTAAATAGTTTGATGGTCCAGCTGTAAGGGTTATCAACGGCAATCACATGGTCGCCCTGTTTAAGCAAGGCAAGTATAGGTACGCTAATGGCGGCCATACCGCTGCTAAAAACCAGGGCATCTTCGGCGCCGTCTAAAGCGGCTAGTTTTTGGCGCAGAATAGTTAGTGTAGGGTTTTGCCCGCGCGAGTACAGCATGGCATCATATTCGTTGTTTAAAGCCCTGCGGAAATCGGCAACGGTTTTAAAAGTAAAATTGCTGGTTTGCACAATAGGCGGCGATACAGCATTAAAGTAACTGTCGCGCTCTTCGCCCAGTTCATTCAGGATGTAGGATAGGTCCATAGCTCAAATTTTAGGGAAGTGCGGGGGATTGTTTGCGTTTACCAATGTAGTATATGGCCAGCCCCAAAGCATAAGCAGCCAGGCACCAGAATGCGGCAAACGGATCCTCTTTAAAAGTGATGAAAATGTTAATGGTAACAAACCAGTAAGCCAGTATAAAGATGGCCGGAATGAGCGGGAACCATTTAATAACATAGATATCTTTGGTATCCAGGTGTTTTGTTTTTTTACGCAGGATGAAAATAGTGAGTGCACAAAGCGACAGGCCTATGGTATCAAAAAACATGACATATTTAAGCATAGCACTAAACGAGCCTACAAAGAACAGGATGATGAGCGCGGCGGCTACAAAAACTGTCATCCCAAATTCCTGCACCTGTGTTTTGGGGTTAACCTTTTTAAATATCGGCGGCAGCATACCGTCTTCGGCCATGGCATAATACACCCTTGGGTTAGCTAATATATTTACATTTACATAAGCCAGTACCGATACAAACATCAGGATAGAGGTGATCTTATACCCGGTAGCGCCAAATATTACCCCGGCCAGCTTTGCTGCCAGTGTATGCGTTTGCTGTAAGCCGCCAATGCCCAATACCGAATAATATACATAGTTAATAGCCAGGTATAAAGCGATTACGGTACCAATACCAAAAAAGATAGCCTTGGGAATATTTTTTTTAGCATTGATGATATCCCCGCCAAAGTTGATGGTTTGCTGGTAACCACCATAAGTAAAAAACACGGCCACTAAACTTAAGCCAAAAGCGGTGATAACGCTGCCGGTATGCGGTACAACGGCAATCAGGGTTTTAGGCTCGGCATCGCTTTTAAATATGGCGGTACATAACACAACTATAGCCACCACTTTAAATATTGTAAGCACGTTTTGGGCACGTGCACTTAGCTTGATGCCTAAAAAGTTTATTACATATAACAGCAGTACTGTTAATATGGTAGTGAGCTTACTACCCGTGGAGTTTTGCAGGCTTGGCGGTAATAAAATAGGGTTAATGTATTCGGCACCCAATAAAGCTACCGCTGCAACCGAAGATGCGTTACTGATAACCAGCACCCAGTTGATCATAAAAGCGAAGGCAGGGTGGTAACAATAAGAAAACACTTTATAAAAGCCGCCGGTGGTTGGGTAACGTGCGCCTATTTCGGCAAAAGTGAGGGCGCCGCATAGGGTAACTATCCCGCCAAAGATCCATGCGCCAAAAAACACCGGCGCGCTGCCGGCTTTTACGGCAACATCGCTGGGGCTGCCAAATATGCCCATGCCTATTACCAAACTGATAACTATCATGCTTAGATCAAAGCGGTTAAGCCGGGGTTGTATGCTCATATTTACTTTTGCGTTTATTTTTTAAATTTATATTATAATTTAATTTTATTTAACGTTGCAAATCACTTAAATTCGTTTGTTAATTTTTTTGATTACCCTAATTGAATGGTTTTTATTTTGAAGCAATTTAAACAATTATTACTTACGGGGATATTGTTGTTTTGTATTGCACCTGCAATTTTTGCACAGGTAAAAAGCCACCAGGTAATACGTAAAAAAAGCGGTGCATTAAAACCGGTTGCCAAACCGGCATATATAAGCCCCCAGCTAAAAAACTTTTTGCACGCAGCCGATGCTGCGAATGTTAGTTTTACTGCCCCTAAAGGATTTAAGGAAATTAAAGCCCCCGATAACGAAGACCTTTTTTTTGATTATGCCATGGAGGTGCCGGGTAAGGAATTTGAGATCTGGTTTCAGGTAAAATCGCAAAAAGAAAATTATGCCAGCTATTTAAAATCCTTGGGTAACAAAAACACCCGGCAGGCCAATCCCGATTCGTTATATATTGATATGGGGCGGGCAAGCGCTATGGCCTTTACAGGCGAAGATGATTTTTTTACCCGCAGCATCCCGCCAAAATACCTGGAGCGTTACAATGCCGATGCCGGTAAAACCTATTTATTAAACCTGCAGAACCTGGCAGTTACCAAGCACTACAAATATGCCTTGCTGATAACGCTTCAAAAAGACCATATTGGCACTATACTGGCCGTTTGCCTGGCCAACGAAAGAGGGCCGGAATTTTTTAAAAATATCGATAAGGCCAGCAGCTGTATCAAGTTTAAGCCTTAAGCGCTGTAAATGTTAATAAGTTGGCACATTTAAATACTAATTTAAGTGGCGTAACTTTATTTTTGCATACGGGGCTTTTCATCACCCCAAACTATTTGATCTATTATGGCAGAAACTGTAAATTATGATGACGACAGCATCCGGTCGCTTGATTGGAAGGAACACATTCGTTTAAGGCCGGGTATGTATATTGGTAAGCTGGGCGATGGTTCTGCTTATGACGATGGCGTGTATGTGTTGCTTAAAGAGATCATTGATAACTCGATAGATGAGTTTGTGATGGGATCTGGCAAAACCATAGAGGTGAACATGAGCGACCATAAAGTTGCCGTGCGCGATTATGGCCGCGGCATCCCGCTGGGTAAAGTGATAGATTGCGTATCTAAAATAAATACAGGTGGTAAATACGATAGTAAGGCCTTCCAGAAATCGGTAGGGTTGAATGGTGTGGGTACCAAAGCGGTTAACGCCTTATCCAACTCGTTCACGGTGCAATCTTACCGCGATGGCCGGACCAAGATAGCTGAATTTGAAAAAGGCGAACTGATACGTGACGAGCCTGAAAAAGAAACAACCCAGCGTAACGGCACGGCTATTAATTTTATACCTGATGATACCATCTTCAGGCATTACCGCTTTATACCCGAGTTTGTAGAGAATATGATATGGAACTACGTGTTCCTGAATGCCGGGCTTACACTTAACTTTAACGGGCAAAAGTACTTATCAGAACGCGGCCTGTATGATCTGCTGGTGCGCAATGCCGATGCCGAAAACCTGCGCTACCCTATCATCCACCTTAAAGGCGAAGATATAGAAATAGCCATGACGCACGGGCAATCTTACGGTGAAGAGTACTACTCCTTTGTGAACGGGCAGCACACCACACAAGGCGGTACGCACCAGGCGGCCTTTCGCGAGGCGGTGGTAAAAACCATCCGCGAGTTTTATAAAAAGGAGTTTGATGCCTCGGATATCCGTGCATCTATTGTGGCGGCAATTGCCATAAAGGTACAGGAGCCGGTTTTTGAGTCGCAAACTAAAACCAAGCTTGGTTCGCAAAATATTGGTCCCGATGGGCCGTCTGTGCGTGGGTTTATCAACGATTTCCTGAAAAAGGAACTGGATAATTATTTGCATAAAAACCCGGCAACGGCCGATGCCCTGCTTAAACGCATCCTGCAATCAGAGCGTGAGCGCAAAGATATTGCCGGTATTAAAAAACTGGCTAACGACCGCGCCAAAAAAGCATCGCTGCATAACCGTAAACTGCGCGATTGTAAACTGCATTTTGATGATAACCACGAGCGTAAGCAGGAAACAACCCTGTTCATCACCGAGGGTGACTCGGCTAGCGGATCTATTACCAAATCGCGCGATGTGCAAACCCAGGCGGTGTTCAGCTTAAAAGGTAAGCCGTTAAACTGTTTCGGGCTTACCAAAAAAGTGGTTTATGAAAACGAAGAATTTAACCTGCTGCAACATGCATTGAATATAGAGGATGGTATAGACGGCCTGCGCTATAACAATATTGTAATAGCTACAGATGCCGATGTGGATGGAATGCACATCCGCTTATTGCTGATGACCTTCTTCTTGCAATTTTTTCCGGATCTGGTGAAGGCCGGGCACGTATCTATTCTGCAGACACCCTTATTTAGGGTACGCAATAAAAAGCAAACCATTTATTGCTACAGCGACGAAGAGCGCCGGAATGCAATTGCCAGCCTGGGTGTTAAACCAGAGATAACCCGCTTTAAAGGATTAGGAGAGATTTCGCCCGATGAATTTGGATTATTCATCGGTAAGGATATCAGACTGGACCCGGTGTTCCTTAAAGATGCCAACATCAAAGCCCTGCTGGAATATTTTATGGGAAAAAACACTCCAACGCGCCAGCAGCACATTGTAAACAACCTGCGGGTGGAGAAAGATGATGAATCGGTAAACCCGCTAATAGCTGAGAATTTGGATGCGGTAGAGTTGCCGGTAGCAGTATAGTTTAAAACCCTGATTATATAATACGCAAGGTATCGCGTTTCTACGTAATATTTATTGTAGAGGCGCGATACTTCGCGTCTCTGTTTTACTTGGTTGTTTTTTATATTAATAAAACCTATCTTGTATCCCCTTCTTTTTCAGAAGGCCGATATCATGACAGAACACGACATCAAAATATCTTTTAAAGAATACGATACGGTAACAGAGTTGAACACAGCCGACCAGGCGTTATGTGCAGAAGCGGTTAAGGCAATGGCAACATCTCATTCACCATATTCTAAATTTAGGGTGGGGGCGGCACTGCAATTGCAAAGCGGTAAAATTATCCATGCCAGTAATCAGGAGAATGTGGCTTATCCATCAGGCCTTTGCGCCGAGCGGGTGGCTTTGTTCCATTGGGGTGCCAGCCATGCTAATGACCCGATTGTAAGCATGGCCGTAACGGCGCATACGGATGATTTCCCGTTATTGAAACCAATCACCTCCTGCGGATCTTGCCTGCAGGTAATGGCCGAGTGCGAAAAAAGGCAAAACATGCCGCTGCGGGTATTGTTGTATTGTATTGATGGCCCGGTATGGGTTATTGATGATGTAAAAAGCATGATGCCTTTTATGTTTTTTGAAGAACGCTTAGTACAACCAGTATGAAGATCAGGATAATACTGTTTTTTGTTTTAGCCACATGGAATGTAGCTGCCCGCGCACAACAAGGATTTCCGTTTGATAACGAGATCCGCGATTTTAAACATCAGGATAGCGTGCAGATGCCCGCAAAAAACGGCATCCTGTTTATCGGCAGTTCATCTATCCGTAAGTGGACCGATCTGGAGCAACGCTTTAGTGGTAAGCCCATCATCAGGCGCGGGGTAGGCGGTTGCACAATAGAGCAGCTGGTTGATTATTATACGCCATATATCATGTATCCCTATCATCCGCGCAAGATCTTTATCTACGCCGGCGAAAATGATATCGCCGCAGGCAAAACCGGTAAGTTTACTGCCCGCGAATTTTATAAGCTGTGGGCCATGATCAAACAAAATCTGCCCGATGCCGAGATCTATTATCTATCAATAAAACCAAGCCCAAGCCGTGCTAAGTTTTTGCCCGAAGTGCGAATGGCCAACAGCATGATAAAGGATTTTATTAAAGCCAGGCGCAAAACACACTATATTGATATAGCATCGGCCATATTAACCCCGGCTACCCTAAAGCCCGATACGGCATTATTTGAAAGCGACATGCTGCATTTAAACAGTAAAGGTTATGATAAGTGGCAGGCGGTATTACAACCCTATGTAAAGTAATTCTTCCTTTGTTTTGAAGGAAGCCGGGTGAGGCCTAAAAATAGAAAGGCCCTCCTTTGCAGGAGAGCCGATCATACTCAAACACTAAAATTTAACTATTTAAATACACTGTAAACGTTTGTGATTTTCCAGCCGCTGCCGGTATTGGCTATGGTTACATAATTGCTGCGGGTAAAGCCTTCAAATTTCATATCTACCCGTACTACCGCCATATCCACATTGTTTTCTACAACTTCGGTGCTGGTGGTGCAAGCCTGCTCAACGTTTTTTTGATTCTTTAAAAAATCGGTCATTTCTTTTTTGGTAAAGCTTAAAATACTTTTTCCGCGCAGAATGTTAAACTTTGCCGATTGATCAACCACCTGGTTTAAGTTATTAGACCGGCCGCGTGTCATGGCATCTATATAGGTGTTTATGGCATGGGTTTTTGTTAAATAATTTTCGGGTACATCATTGGCTTTTACAAAGGTGGTAGTTGCTAATAATGCGATGGCAAGGGTTAGTGATTTTAAAGTTTTCATGATATAATTTTTTAAGGTTATTTATTATTGTTGTTGTTTTTATATCTATAAGATGCTGCCAGATTGTAAATAGTTACAGCGAATTGTGTTATTTAACAATCTTTTAACATCAGGGCCTTAATGTTATATATTTGTTAATGGTTCGCTTTAATACCATCATACTCCAATACGGAGAGAACGCAGACAAAACCGGGTGGACTTATATTGAGGTACCTGCAGACGTAGCCCAACAAATACTTCCGGGTAATAAACGCTCATTCAGGGTAAAGGGCAAGCTGGATGATTTGCCCATTGCCGGCATATCTGCTATGCCTGCGGGTAACGGCAATTTCATCATGGCGCTTAAAAAAGAGATCCGGAAAAGTATCCGTAAAGAAAGCGGCGCCATGCTGCGCGTTCAGTTGGAGCATGATAAGGATTTTAAGCTGGAAATGCCCGATGACCTGCACGACTGCTTCGGCTACGAACAGCCCGATGCGTTAGCCTATTTCACGGGTCTGACTAAATCGCACCAAGGCTATTTTATAAAATGGATAAACGATGCCAAAACGGTTGAAACACGGGCCGGCCGTATCGCCAAAACCATTAGTGCCGCTACAAGGCGAATGGATTATGGCGCCATGTTGCGCGAACAAAAGAAGTTAAGGGAGTGAATTACTTGTTTAAATCAGGTTTAAAAGCCGTGCTTTTTAGGGTCTTGCCTATTGTCAAATATTGACAGGATTTCAATGGTATTATCACTTGCTTTAAAAAATAATGAGGTTTGAGGGGATATTATACAACGATGTATATTTTTGCTTTTTATGAATATTGGAAATTGCTCAGGCGAATGTTGAATTCTGTTTATTTGATGAGTAATGCTATCAACAACTCTTTTGGTGATAGCAATGCCCCATTCTGGCATTAGGTAATCTAATAATCGTTCGTATTCATCCAGTGCCCTTGCCGACCAGATCAACTTAATTAAGATCATTTATCTATACCTAACTGTTTAAGTTTATTAGCAATTCTATCCATTGCTTCCTTATGGGTAAATATCCTGCCCGCCTCAATATCAGCAAGTCCGGCTTTAATGCCTTCTATTTCAGTTGATGACAATCCAGCCCACTCGTCTTCCTGTAATTTGTACTCTAACCCCAAGCCATTAAGCACTTCTTGCAAAGCGGATAAATCTTTTTCTTTATTTATCTGTACGATTAACGTTGTCATAAATCAAATTTACTCATTTTTTGCTAAAACATCAACGGTGTAATACTCAGGCAATGTTAATAAAAATGCAGCTTTCATAGCCAAAAACTACCATTTAACCCCTCCGCATTTCTGCACATTTATCTATCTTTACCCATCCATAATTTTTGAGCTAACGAATGAGCGAAGATCTGAACAATCCTGATACTCCTGAAAATATAGAAGATAACAAACTTCAAAAGATCACTACACTTGATGGACTGTACGAAAACTGGTTCCTGGATTATGCCTCTTATGTAATACTCGACCGTGCCGTTCCGCATTTAAACGATGGGTTAAAACCCGTGCAGCGCCGTATTCTGCACTCGCTTAAGGAGTTGGATGACGGGCGCTTTAACAAAGGAGCCAATGTTATTGGTAACACCATGAAATACCACCCGCATGGTGATGCTTCTATTGGTGATGCCATGGTTCAATTAGGCCAAAAGGAGTTATTAATTGATACACAAGGCAACTGGGGAAGGCCTGTAACCGGCGACTCAGCCGCCGCCCCCCGTTATATAGAAGCGAGGCTCTCTAAATTTGCTTTAGATGTAGTTTTTAATCCTGATACCACCGTTTGGCAAGCCAGTTATGATGGCCGTAACCGCGAACCAATAACACTTCCGGTGAAGTTCCCCTTATTGCTGGCGCAAGGCGCGGAGGGTATTGCCGTAGGTTTGGCGACCAAAGTATTACCACATAATTTTGTTGAATTAATTGATGCATCTGTTGCCGTTCTTAAGGGCGACAAACCAAATATTGTACCCGATTTTCCTACCGGGGGTATGGCTGATGTTTCGGCTTATAACGAAGGGCAAAGAGGTGGTAAGGTACGTGTAAGGGCCAAGATAGAAGAAAGAGATAAAAAAACGCTTGTCATTAAAGAGGTTCCTTTTTCTACTACTACTGTTAGTTTGATTGAAAGCATTATTGCTGCGAACGATAAAGGAAAGATTAAGATTAAAAAGATCGATGATCATACATCAAATGAAGTAGAGATCATAGTTCACCTGGCACCGGGGATTTCTCCGGATGTTACCATTGATGCACTTTACGCCTTTACAGATTGCGAGGTATCGATATCGCCCAATACCTGTGTGATACAGGATGATAAGCCGCGCTTTATGAGCGTGAACGATATGCTTACTGAAAGCACTTTTTTCACCAAAGACTTGTTGAAACAGGAACTGGAGATAAAACTGAAGGAGCTGATGGAGAAGATCTTCTTTAGCTCGCTGCTGAAAATTTTTATCCAGGAAGGGATGTATAAACACCCCGGTTATGAGCAGTCAACAGATTTTGAAGGCGTATTGGTGGTGTTGAACAGGTTGTTTGAGCCTTTCTTTTCGCAATTTTATCGCACCATACTGCCGGAAGATTATAAAAAACTGATCGATAAACCGATGAGCAGCATCACCCGTTTTGATGTGAAGAAAACGGATGAACAGATCAAAGGACTTGAAGCCGAAATTAAAACGGTTAAGCACCATTTAAAACACCTTACCGATTATACTATTGCCTGGTTTGAAAAACTGAAAGAAAAGTACGGTAAAGACCGCGGCCGTAAAACCGAACTGCGCACATTTGACAGGGTAGAGGCTGCACAGGTAGCATTAGCTAATGTTAAACTTTATGTAAACAAGGTTGATGGCTTTATTGGCTCGGGCTTAAAAAAGGACGAGTTTGTGTGCGATTGTTCGGATATCGACGAGATCATCGTTTTCCGTGGCGATGGCAGGTTTGTGGTAACCAAGGTGCAGGATAAGGTTTTTGTGGGCAAGGATATTGAACACGTTGCCGTATTTAAAAAGAACGACGAGCGGACCGTTTACAATATGATCTATAAGGACGGGCAAAGCGGTGTAAGCTATATTAAGCGTTTTTCGGTAACAGGTGTAACCCGCGATAAAGAGTACGATTTGACCAAAGGCAGCAAAGGATCAAAAATGCTGTATTTTACCGCCAACCCCAACGGCGAGGCCGAGGTGGTTACCGTACAGTTAAAACCGCATGCCAAACTCAAGAAGTTAAACTTTGATGAGGATTTTGCTGCCCTTGCCATTAAAGGCCGCAACTCAATAGGCAATATGGTTACCAAGTATCCGGTTAAAAAGGTGGTACTGAAAAGCAAAGGCGTATCTACCCTGGCCGGCCGCAAGATCTGGTATGATGATATCCTGAAACGCCTGAACGCCGACAGTCGTGGTAAATATCTGGGCGAGTTTGATGGCGACGACCGCATCCTGACCGTAATGGCCAATGGTACTTACGAATTAACCAGTTTCGACCTGAATAACCATTTTGATGATAAAATGATTGTGATTGAAAAGTATGACCCTGCCAAAATATTTGCGGTGATACATTTCGATGGAAAATCAAAAAATTATATGGTAAAACGTTTTGTGTTCGAGAATACGGTTATAGGCAAGCAAACCAGTATCATTAGCGATGAGAGTGGTTCAAAACTTGTGATCATATCCGGCGCTGCACAGCCCATTGTAAAAATAGAGCAGTTGAAGGGTAAAGCGCTGATGGCTGAAGAGGCCGACCTGAACCTTACCGACCTGATTGATGTAAAGGGCATGAAAGCTATGGGTAACCGCTTATCTGTACACCAGGTTAAAACTGTAGCCTTATTGGCCGAGCATGATGACGAAGAGGATGTGCCTGACCCGGCGCCGGATTCTGTAGAAGATACCGGGATCGTGATAACCCCGGAAGATAAGGAAGTAAAAGATACCGCCCCGCAATCAGCTATTACCGCCCTGCCTCCTGATTTACCAAGCCCGGTTGCAGAGCCGGATAAAACTACGGTACCGCCGCAGCAATCTATAGAATTACCGGTAAACCAACCGGAAGCTTCTAAAGAGGAAGCCGTACAATCACCAAAGAAAAAAATTGATATGGAGATAACTAATCCTGATGATATTGAGTTCAGGAAGCCAAATGCTGATGAAAAAAACAAGCCTAAAGATGCCGGGAAAGATGATAACGGGCAATTAGGGCTATTTAAATTTTAAGAACATGCTAAAAAAAATACTCATATACTGCACGCTGTTGTTTAGCAGCTTAACGGTAACAAACGCACAAACTACAACCCATACATTTGCCCTGGGCGATATTGACTTTTTACTGGATGGCAAGCCCCTGCAAATGATCTCGGGCGAAATGCATTACCAGCGCATTCCGCGCGAATACTGGCGAGAGCGTATCAAAATGGCGAAGGCTATGGGTTTAAATACCATTGGTACTTACGTTTTTTGGAACGCGCACGAGCCTGTGCAGGGCACGTATGATTTTACAGGGAATAATGATGTGGCCGAATTTGTGCGTATTTGTAAAGAAGAGGGGATGTGGGTAGTAATGCGCCCAAGCCCTTATGCCTGTGCCGAATGGGAATTTGGCGGTTACCCCTGGTGGCTGCTTAAAGATAAAAACATGAAGGTGCGTAGTAAAGAGCCGGCCTTTATTAATGCCTACCGTAACTATATGGTAGAGGTGGGTAAGCAATTGGCCCCTTTACAGGTAAACCAAGGCGGTAACATCCTGATGGTGCAGATAGAGAACGAATACGGTTCTTTTAGTAACGATAAGGAATACCTGGAAATGAACGCTAAGATCTTCCGTGAGGTAGGGTTTGATGGTTTGCTGTTTACCTGTGACGGCGCTACCCAGATGCCTGCCGGCTATCTGCCGGGCTATTTACCTGCAGTGAACGGCGAAGATAACCCCGCTAAGGTAAAAGAGCTGATCAATAAACACCATAACGGCAAAGGCCCGTATTACGTAGCAGAATGGTATCCGGGCTGGTTTGATAGCTGGGGAAAACCACATAATAAAAGCAATGCCGATGAAGATGCTAAAAAGCTGGATGGGATCTTATCTGCCGGTATCTCTATCAATATGTACATGTTTCATGGCGGTACCACGCGCGATTTTATGAATGGCGCCAACATGAGCCGCACCGAAGCCTATGCCCCACAAACATCCAGCTATGATTATGATGCACCTTTGGATGAAGCAGGTAACCCTACGCCAAAGTTTTATCAGTTTAGAGAGGTTATTAAAAAACACCTGCCAGCCGGGCAAACGCTGCCGGATGTGCCTGAAAAAAAGCGACGTACATTTGGTTTAGAGGTGATAAAAGTTAGCGGTGTTGCCAATTTGTTTAAAAATTTAGGCACCCCGGTAGAATCTGAAAAGCCATTAAGCTTTGAGGATATAGACCAGGGTTATGGCTTTGTATTATACCGCACAACACTGGCAAACGCAGCAAACGGCTTGCTTAAAATTAAAGAAATGCGTGATTATGCTACGGTGTATTTGAACGGTAAACGCATCAGCGTATTAGACCGCCGTTTAAAGCAGGATTCGTTGCAATTGAACAGCCCAACGGCCAACAGCGTTTTAGATATACTGGTAGAAAATAATGGCCGCATTAATTATGGCCCATATTTGATAGATAACCGACAGGGAATTACCGACAAGGTAACCCTTAACGGACAGGAACTACTGAACTGGAAAATGTATAAATTTCCGTTTGCCGCAATTGCCGGGTTTAAATATGCCCCGGTACAAAACGCGGCCGAACTGCAGCCCGCACTATATCGCGGTACCTTTTCGCTGCGCGGAACGGTTGATACTTACCTGGATATGAAAAGCTTTGGGAAGGGATTTGTATTTTTGAACGGCCACAACCTGGGTAAGTACTGGAACATTGGCCCGCAGCAAACCCTATATGTGCCGGCTGCCTGGTTAAAAAAAGGTACCAACGAAATTGTGATCTTTGATGAACTGAAGAGCGGCCATACCGAGATATCTACACTTGATCACCCCGTGCTGAACGAAGTAGTGAAAGAATAAAAACCATAATGGCTTAAACCACAAAGGGCACCATTTTGGCGCCCTTTGTGGTTATAAAACATTTTGATTACGCTGATTACAGGATCAGGATCAAAACCAGGATGATGATGATGATCGCACCAACTGAAAGATAAACACCACCGCCACCCATGGCCTGTGCTTCTTGTTTAAGGTTTTTCAGTTCGCTTTTTAATTCTTTTTTCTCTGCTTTGTTTAATTGAGATTTGTCCATTGCTTTAATCTCGTTCACACGCAGTTTAATTTCTTCAACACGGGCTTCTTTCTGCTCTTTGGTCATGTTGGCAGCAGCTTCTTTGTAAGCGTCTTTGTTGTCAGTAAAAGTTGCAGCATTACTGTTAAAGGCAGCTACTGTAAGTAGCATTGTCATGGCAATTAGATAAATTTTCTTTTTCATAGTGGTAATGTTGTAAGTTATATTGTTTTTACAGATAAGGATTAAAACAAATTAAATGTTTTAAAAAATTTTAAAATTTAACATTCTTTAAATACTGATGTAATAAGAGGCTTCAAAAACATGGCCTGTAATCACTTTCTGTATGTTTTCTTTCGCCTTAATATCTTTGGGTTCGCCAGCGCTGTCTGCACATCCCAGCCAGGGCTCAATGCAAACAAAATCTGCGCCCGGCTTGGCCCACAGCCCCAGATAGTTAAAATGAGGGAATTCAACAGAGAGGGTTTGGTGATGTTTGGTACTTTTAATAGTCACCATGCGCGATTGCAGGTTTTTAAATACCAGCGCATCTTCTGCAAACAATTCCCGCGTTAAACCAAGCTTTTTACCGGGCGTTGGCACCGGGTGCGTTTCACCGCTAAACAGGCCGTCTTTATTTAACAGATGTGTTTCCAGGTTTTCCTGTGTTTCAAATTCAAGGTAGTAATCCTCATAGCTTTCGCCGGCATTAAAAGGCACATTAAACGCCGGGTGCCCGCCTACCGAAAAATAAACGGGTTTATTATCCCTGTTAATAACTTTGTAAGTTATCCGCAGGGCGTTGTCTATTAAGGTATATAATACCTGAAAATCAAATTTATAAGGGAATACCGCCAGCGTTTTCTCTGAATTTGGCAGCGAAAAACCGGCATGCACTTCATCGCTATCCAGCAAAATAAATTCCGACTGGCGCGCAAAGCCATGCCTGCTCATGGAGTAGGTTTGGCCATCGGCATGCAATTCGTTATTTAGCAAACCGCCAACTATCGGGAACAGGTTTGGCGCGTGGTAGCCCCATACATCCGGGTTAGCCTGCCAAAGTTGTTCTAAGCCCGTTTCTTTATTAAATATGGATGTTAGCTGTGCGCCTTTGCTATCAATGGCAACTTTTAAAAAATCATTTTCAAGGATAGTCATTACCTAATGGGTTTGGTTATGGCTAACTTAACAATTTAATCGTCGTCGTGTTTCTTTTTCTCTAAAATAACAAAGGCGCTGCGTTTAGGTGCGGGCATTATAGCATCTTCGCCCCTAACTGATTTCCAAACCACTTCATTCAGGTCAAGGTCCGGCGCGGCATCGGCTTCTTTTAAGTTAAATGCTTCTGATCTTACACTACTTTTATTAGTAGCCACATTACGCTTCTCCAGGTCAACCTCTGCCGGTTTAGCTATGTAGGGTTGCAGGTTGGGGGTAGCTGTAAAACAATCAAACAAAGGCACTGCTGCAGCATCGTATTGGCTCATTGACGGCAGGCCCAATATCAGTTCGATAGTACGCAATACGCCCGATGTAGAGTACATGTTATGATTAATGGCGTTACGTTTTACATACGGCCCTGCAACAAACACAGGCGAGCGATGCGCATCCACATGGTCGGGCCCGTTTTGGGCGTCATCTTCCAGTATAAATACTACAGATTCTTTCCAGATGCTGCTTTTTGAAAGGTGTTCTAAAAATTGACCTATAGCAAGGTCATTATCAGCAACACAGGCAACAGGCGTATAAGCGCCTTTTTTTTGCCCGCTGGTATGGTCGTTAGAGATACGGATACTGTTGAACTGCGGAACGGCGTTAACAGTAAACAAGGAGTCAAAATCGTGCTTCCAGATGGCTACGCGGGTTACATCTTTCACATCCATATCAAACCCCGGCGATTGTTTGCAATAATGCCCCTGCAGTGATTTTAAACTTGCTCCGCCATGTTCGCCATCCTTTACAAATTCACCATAGGTGCGGTAGCTTACCCCGGCGCGTTTACAATAATCCCAAATGTAGCCATCGCGTGGGTAGGCTATTTTGCGCGTGCCCTCGTAATCGTAAGTGCCGCCACGGCCGCCATAGCTGGTTGGCCATGTCTTTTCAGTATAGTCGGTTGCATAGGCAGCGGTGCTCCAGTTGTGGCCGTCGGCGCTTACCTCGGCATCAACGTAAAAATTATCCATCAGTACAAAATCATTTGCAATGGCATGGTGATTTGGGGTTACCTGCCTGCCAAAAATACAAAGCGAGGTATCGCCGTTCCCTGCGGTAACATCACCCATAACCTGGTCATAGGTTCGGTTTTCTTTGATGATATAAAAAACGTGTTTTATGGGCGATTTTTCGCCTTTTCGGCGTGGTATTGGGTTGCCGGTTTCGCCGTTTGCCTTTGCAGCAATTTTATTGTTAAAAGGTGTATTGGCGTAAACCTGTTTGGTATATGCTTTTAGCTGCGTTTCGTTAGGTGCATCAATAAAAGATAAGGTGCCTTTAAATAACCCGCCAATGTACTGGTCGCGGGTGTTTTTGGCCCCGGTTTGGTAGCCGCTGTTATCAGCCTTTTTTACCGGCTGCGGCCCCTGCGGGTTGGCCATAGAGGTAAAGCCTTTTCCGTTGGATACCAGGATCTTTTTATTTAAAACCTTTACATTAGTTGGATACCAGCCCACCGGGACAAAGCCCAGGCTTTTACTGTTGCCGGGGTTAGATACATCAAACACGGCCAGGCAATTGTTATCGGCATTGGCTATATAAATTGTTTTTTCGTTGGCAGATAAGGCAAACCCGTTGGTGGTTGAGCCGGTTAAGTGCGTTGGGTATAAGGATGTTGCAACCGTTTCTAAAACATGATGATTAGCTGTACTGATAACCGAAACAGAGTTGTCGTTAGCATTGGCGACAAAAAGTAAAGTGCCTTTTTTATTCAGCAATAATTCGTTTGGATGGCTGCCGGTGTTTAAAAAACTAAGCTTTTGGCTAATGGTGTTGTAAAAGGCAACTTTATCACCTCCCCATAACGATATGTACAGCGTTTTGCCGTCGGGCGATAAGATGCAGCTGTAAGCCTCGGCAGGTAGTTTTATTTTATTGATTACGGAACCGGCGGCGGGGTCAATAACATATAAGGCACTATCTTCTTTAGTAACGGTGTACAGGCGTGTATTAGCCTTATTTACAGCTATACCGGTTGGGCATATTTTAGTTGCAGGCCAGGGGGCGCCAAGTTTAATGGTATCCGGCATTCCCAATTTATTGTTGTTGATATGGAAGGTAAGGATGCAATTATCATTACCGCCGGATGCGTATAGCTTTTTTTCATCGCTGCTGAAGGCTATACCATACCACGATTTTTTTAGTTCCCGCTGGTCCAGCTGCTTTTCGTTTCGCGGATCTATCAATTGTAACGATTGGGTGCTTTGGCCGTTATTGGTAATTGCAAGCAATTTGCCCGAAGGTGATAATTGCATATTAAGCGGCAGGTCGCCCAATGGCAGGGAGCGCCCGGCGGGGCTTAGTTTCCATCCATTGGGTAAAAGCAACTGGCCATTGAGTAGTTTACCCGGTTTGTTTTGGGCAAATGCAGCAGCCGTTAAAGCAAATACAAGGATGCTGAGAAATAATTTTTGTTTCATAAAAAGGCAGTGTACCCAAAAGTACGTAATACCTTGCCAAATGCGCAGGGCTTAACAAAAGCTTAATATAGTTTACTGCTTATCTACCTTAACCTTCGCCCTGATAACAGAGTCTTTTTGTGCGCCGGATAACTTATAATTGTAATTGAACAATGCACCTTCAAAATCCCCGTAGGATGGGTTAGGAAGCACAATATATTTGTTGCCAAATTCCTTCATTAATTGTTTGGTAGTGGCTTCCCTGTTAGCTTCGGTGGGTTGATTATCATACAGTAAATCAAAATCCGGCAGGTTATCGCCGCATAACAGTACTACGTTAAATTTTTTTAATACCTGCTGGCGGCGCGTTTCTTTACTGGAGGTGGTTTGTTTTAGCTGCAAATGCGCGTTATCTGCATTGGGCAGGTTGTATAACTGCAGGTTTTTAATGGTAGCCGCGCGTTCATCCTCATCGCGGTTAGTGATATAGAATATGGTTACCCCCTTTGATGCTGCATATTTAAGAAATGCCGGTGCGCCGGGCACGGTATCGGCTACGGCCTTGGCGGTCCATGCTTTCCAGGTAGCGGGGCTAAATTCCTGATTGTTGGCAGCACGCATGGCATCATACGGGCTGTTATCTAAAACCGTTTCGTCAATATCAGTAATTATGGCAGGCGGTTTGCTTCCGGGATTTTTCAAGGCTTCATCTAAACGCCACCTGGCCGTATTGTAGGCCTGGTAGCACAAAGCCTTGTACTCTGCCGACCGCTGCTGCCAAAGCGAAGCCCAAACTTTGCCATTGTTGGCTATAGAAGCGCTTTGGGTTTTCTTTGGGGTGGAGCAGGCTGCAAATAATATGGTTCCTGCCAGCAATGCAGCAAATTGTTTTTTCATCTCGGTGGGCTATGCAGTTATTATAAAAGTTCGGGCTTTACCTTGTCGGTAAATTCTTTAACAAACTTATTTAATTTAGGTTGTATCACAAAGGCACAGTATGGCTTCAGCGGGTTATCATTGTAGTAATTCTGGTGATAATCTTCCGCTTTGTAAAATTCGCTTGCAGGGCTAATTTCGGTTACAATTGGCTTATCAAAAACCTTTTCTTCAGTCAGTTTTTTGATTAAGGCTTCTGCCTGCTGCCTTTGTTCATCATTATGATAAAATATGGCCGAACGGTATTGTGTGCCAACATCATTGCCCTGGCGGTTAAGTGTAGTAGGATTGTGGGTTTTAAAGAAAACCAACAGCAACTCATCTAAAGACAAAACGTCGGCATCAAACTCTACCTCCAATGCTTCTGCATGGCCGGTATCGCCGTTGCAAATTTCCATGTAAGTAGGGTTTTGGGTATGGCCGCCTGTGTAGCCTGATGTTACTGACATTACCCCTTTAACGGATTGAAAGATGGCTTCGGTACACCAAAAGCAACCGTTGCCTAATGTTATTTTCTGTATGTTCATCATCTGGATAAACGAATGTAAGCTTACTTTGGTTTACAATTAAACCACGATGTACTCTTTATGGCAGTTTGATTACTTTTTGACAATATCTCTCTGTTCATCCATAACAAAAATGCCCCGTATTACCGGGGCATTTTTTGTTATGTTATGGTGTGGTTTTTCTTGATTCTTGCATGGGGTTGCTACCGCTGGTAGCGCCTCTTGGTAAGCTTTGCTGTTTAAACAGCTCAAACCTGGTTGGTGCCGTTTCTCGTGGCCAGCTGTTGTTACTCTCGTCAATGTCGGCAGTTTCGCGTTCCGGGTCAAGTTTAATGGAGCGTACCTCTTTGGCTTTAGCAAATACTTTGGTTACCTTTTGCTCGTTATGGCGCCAAATATAGGCCGAGATCTTCTCGGTTTCTTTAGTGCCGTCGGTGTAGGTCCACTCAATTATCAATGGCGATACACAACCGCCACGGTTGGCAAAGCTTAACTCGTAAAAGAAATTTTTGCTATCGTACATCTTCTTCTCTTCCGGGCTAAGGCCGTTATACATGGTCTGGTAGCTTTGGGTGGTCATGGGGGTAGCTGCAAAGCGGTCCCATTTGCTGTAAAAATCCTGCAGGGCGGTATCTGCCTCTACTTCAAATTTTTCGCCTGCGGCTTTGTTGCGTTTGGTACTGATGTTCTCCAGGTTGCGGTCAAAAGTTGCACGGTCAAAAGATGCCTCTGTTGCCGGGTTTTTGGTATTCAGGCGGTAGTATTTAACGCTGTCCAAAGAAATATCAACCGGGTCTGTGCTAAAGAACCATCCGCGCCAAAACCAATCCAGATCCACAGCCGATGCATCTTCCATGGTGCGGAACAGGTCGGCAGGGGTAGGGTGTTTAAAGGCCCAGCGGTGTGCGTAGGTTTTAAAGGCATAATCAAACAGCTCGCGGCCCATTACGGTTTCGCGCAGGATGTTTAAAGCCGTTGCCGGTTTAGCATAAGCATTGGGGCCAAAACGGGTGATGTTCTCTGAGTTGGTCATGATGGGCTCCAACTCGTTCTTTGGCAGCTTCATATAATCAACTATCTTGTAGGCCGGGCCGCGCTGCGATGGGTAATTAGCATCCCATGACTGCTCGGCAAGGTATTGGCAAAAAGTGTTCAACCCTTCGTCCATCCAGGTCCACTGGCGCTCATCAGAGTTTACGATCATCGGGAAAAAGTTGTGGCCAACCTCGTGGATGATCACGCCTATCATACCGTTTTTGGTAGCCTCGCTGTAAGTGCCGTCTTTTTCGGTACGGCCATAGTTAAAGCATATCATCGGGTATTCCATACCGTTTGATGCCTCTACAGATATGGCAACCGGGTATGGGTAAGGGAAGGTAGTTTTTGAGTAGCTGCGCAGGGTATGTGCCACAACTTTGGTTGAGTAACGGCGATACAAGCCATAAGCCTCGGGGCCGTAGTATGACATTGCCATCACTTTTTTACCGCCATCTACACGGGTGCTCATGGCATCCCACACCAAACGGCGCGAGCTTACCCAGGCAAAATCGCGCACATTCTCTGCATGGAAACTCCATGTTTTGCGTGCGGTGGCGTGGCCTTTCATTAATTGTTTAACCTCGTTAAGGTTAACTACCTCAACAGGTTGAGTGGCATTTTGTGCCTCGTTCCAGCGTCTTAATTGGGCAGTGCTCAAGTTTTGTGCGTAATTACTACACTGGCCTGTTCCGCCAACTACGTGGTCGGCGGGTACGTTAAGGTTCACTTTAAAATCGCCAAAGGCTAAGGCAAACTCACCGCGGCCGGTAAATTGTTTATTTTGCCATCCCTGGAAATCGCTGTAAACAGCCATCCGTGGGTACCATTGCGCCATGGTGTACAAGTAATTACTATCCTCAGGGAAAAACTCGTACCCACCGCGGCCACCTATAGTTAGCCTGTCGCTGATGTTGTACCACCAGCTTACCTTAAAACGGAACTTTTGTCCCGGCTGTAGGGTAGCAGGTAATTCCACACGCATCATGGTCTGGTTAATGGTGTATTTAAGTGCGTTGCCGTTAGCATCCATAATGCTTACAATGTGGTTGCCCAGGTCAAGGTTGTGGCCCATAATGCCCTGCAGCTGGCGCATGCTCATCCTGCTTTGCATTTTGCTTTCATCAAACTTTAGGTTTTCGGCATCTTTTTTATGCTCGTTCTCATCCAACTGCAACCAAAGGTAGGTAAGCGGATCAGGCGAGTTATTGGTATAGATAATGGTTTCTATACCGTCCAGGCGTTGCTTGTCATCGTTAAGGGTGGCACTTATCTCGTAATCGGCCTTTTGCTGCCAGTATTTTGGCCCGGGTGCGCCCGATGCCGAACGGTATTCGTTAGGAGTGCTTAACATGGTACCCAGTTGCTCAAACTTATTGCCGTGGTTAGATCCGGGGTTGTTTTCGTTTTGCGCTATGGCTGCTGTAGAAGCAAACATGCAAAGTGAAAGATAGGCGTAAAATTTCTTCATTTGAATTTGATTAATACAAAGCGCTCGATGCACATGATGAATGCTATCCCAAATATAGCAGATGAAAGGAATAACACCCAATCGCGGCGGGGCGTTTTTAGTAATTTTATGATTACATAGGCCATAATAAGCACGGCAAGCACAATGAGTACCTGGCCAAACTCCAACCCAATGTTAAAGGCAAACAGTTCGGCCGTAATATTGGTGCTGGTACCCAGCAGGCTTTTTAAGTAGTTAGAAAAGCCCAGCCCATGGATCAGCCCGAATATCAGCGCCAAAAAATAACTGAAACGTACAGTGATGGCAGACCGCTCTTTGTTGAGGATGTTTACCAAACTGGTCAGCACTATGGTTACCGGGATCAAAAACTCGATAAGCGAGGTGTTTACCTTTACCACGTTCAGCACGCTTAAGGCCAGGGTAATGGAATGCCCTATGGTGAATGCGGTAACCAGTATCAGCACCTTGCGCCAGTCGGCCAGTAGGTAGGTGCCGCAAAGCACGGTAACAAATAAGATGTGGTCGTAGCCCTGCCAATCGCAGATGTGTTGCCAGCCAAGCTGAAAGTATAAGCCAAAATCCTGCATGGATATTAATTAGCGATTGACAATAAAAATAGCGTTTTTTGCGTAAAGATATATTTTACAGGCAATATGCAGGCTTTATTTATTATTTGGTTAGGATTGTTCCACCCGTTTTATGTGAGTGTCACCGAAATTAAACACAACCCTAAAACGCAAGCCGTAGAGGTAAGCTGCCGCATGTTTTATGATGACCTGGAGCATGCGCTTGAAAAAGATAATAAAACCCCGCTGGATATTGTAAAACCTGCCGATAAGGCCCAGCTTAACCGCTTTATTAGCGAGTATGTTAAAAAACACCTGAGCATTAAGGCTGATGGCAAAGTATTAAACTTAAACTATGTTGGCTACGAAATACAAGAGGACGGCGCCTGGGTATATTTTGAAGTGAAAGGTGTATCAACTGTAAAAAAGATAGACATCCACGACGAGTTATTGAACGCCATGCATGCCGAGCAGATCAATATGCTGCATGTAACCGTAGGCGGCCAGCGCAAAAGCACCAAACTGGATGCGCCGGATGCGGATACGAGCTTTAGTTTTTAGCCGGCAAACTTTGCTATATAACCGGTAATTGTATATTTGACATTAAATAACTATTTACCATGTCATCTTTACCAGTCATTTTTAAAAGCATAGCATTTGTAGTTGCTGTGGCTTTTTGCAGCACAATTTGTTTTGCGCAACAAACCCGTACAGTGGCCGATTTTGATAAAGGCTGGCGTTTCCATTTAGGGGATGTAAGCCATGCAGAGCAGCCGGCTGCCGCCGATAAAAGCTGGCGCATTTTAAATTTGCCACATGATTGGAGCATTGAAGGCACCTTTAGTAAAGATAACCCCGCCACTCCCGAAGGCGGCGCTTTGCCGGGCGGCATAGGCTGGTACCGCAAAACATTCACTGTACCGGCAGCATCAAAAGGTAAACAAATTTATATTGATTTCGACGGCGTTTACCAGCATAGCGATGTTTGGATAAACGGGCAGCATCTGGGTTTCAGGTCCAATGGTTATATCTCTTTCAGGTATGATCTTACCCCATATTTAAACTTTGGCGGCAGCAATACCATTGCTGTTAAGGTAAACAATGCCGAGCAGCCAAACTCGCGCTGGTATTCCGGCTCGGGTATTTACCGGAATGTATGGCTGGTTACTACCGCCAAAATAGCTATAGACCACTGGGGAACGTATGTTACTACTCCGCAGGTAAGCAAAGAGCAGGCTGAAATAGCTGTTGAGTTAAAAGTAAAGAATGCGGGTATGGCCAATGCCAACATCAGTACGCATGTTTATGTTTATGATGCAGCAGGTAAACTTATTGCCGGCGGCGGGAGCATCCCGGCAGGTAATACCGCGGACACGTTGACTGCCTTGAAAACCAAGCTGATAGTAAAGAACCCGCGTTTGTGGTCGGTAGATGATCCGTATCTGTACAGGGTGGTTAGTAAGGTTTTTAGCGGTAATAAAGAGGTTGATGCTTACACTGCCAATTTAGGGATCCGTTATTTTAATTTTGATGCCGATAAAGGCTTTTCGTTAAACGGTAAAGCGATGAAAATCCTGGGCGTTTGTAACCATCATGACCTGGGCAGCCTGGGCTCGGCCATCAATACCCGCGCGTTAGAAAGGCAATTGCAGATCTTGAAAGCCATGGGCTGTAACGGTATCCGCACCTCGCATAACCCACCTGCGCCGGAATTGCTGGACCTGTGCGACCGCATGGGTTTTATTGTAATGGATGAGGCCTTTGATATGTGGAAGCTGGAGAAAACCAAATATGATTATCATTTATTTTGGGACGAATGGCATAAGCGCGATCTGCAGGACCAGCTACTGCGCGACCGTAACCACCCATCGGTATTTATTTGGAGCATTGGTAACGAGATAGGGGAGCAGTACAGTAAAACGGATACATCCGGCAGGAACATCGCCCGCGAACTGGCAGGCATCGTACGCGCGATGGATAACAGGCCCATTACATCGGCCAATAACGACCCCAGCAGAACCAGCAACATTATCGCCTCCGGCGCGCTTGACTTGATTGGCTATAATTACCACGAGTTTGATTATGCCAAATTCCATGAAAGGTTCCCCGGTAAAAAGTTTATCGCTACAGAAACCACTTCGGGACTGGAAACCCGCGGGTATTATGAATTCCCGTCAGACAGTATCAGGGTATGGCCGCGCACCTGGGATAAGCCGAATGTAAGGGAAGGCAACCGCGTATCTGCCTTTGACAATGTGCGACCACCATGGGGATCTACCCACGAAGCCACCTGGAAGGTAATGAAAAAGCATGACTACTTATCTGGCATGTATATCTGGACAGGTTTTGATTACCTGGGCGAGCCTACACCTTATAGCTGGCCATCGCGCAGCTCGTACTTCGGTATTGTGGACTTGGCGGGTTTCCCTAAGGATGTTTACTATATGTACCAAAGCGAGTGGACCGATAAGCCGGTGCTGCACCTTTTCCCGCATTGGAACTGGGCGCCTGGCCAAATGGTTGACCTATGGGCTTACTACAACAATGCCGACGAGGTAGAGTTATACCTCAACGGCAAATCGGTAGGTATCAAAAAGAAAACCGGCGACGATTTGCATGTAATGTGGCGTTTACCTTTTGAACCGGGTACGCTTAAGGCTGTATCCCGCAAAAATGGTAAAGTGGTTTTAATAAAAGAAATTAAAACTGCCGGTGCAACTGCTAAAATTGAATTAACAGCTGATCGTAAAACCATTACTGCGGATGGCAAAGACTTATCATTTATTACGGTTAAGGTTTTAGATAAAGATGGTACGCTGGTACCAAATGCCGATAACCGGATAAAATTCACCGTAACAGGCGGCAGCCTTGCCGCTGTTGATAACGGCGACCCGGTTAGTCATGATAGTTTTAGGGCCGATAACATGAAGGCATTTCATGGCCTGGCGCTTGCCGTTATAAGGGGGAGGGAAACGCCCGGCCGTGTTACCGTTACCGCAACAACAGCAGGTTTAAAACCGGTAGTTGTTGAGTTGAATGCGAAATAAGTATGATGTAAAACACACGGCGCGAAGTAATCAACTTTATTCTCCAGGGCTTTGTATCATAAAACTTTGATGTTACTTTGCATGCCTGCACAAGAATGTACGCACTATTTGTGTGTTTTCGTGCAGTAGTAACTTCAAGTAAATCAATCAATTATAAATAAACAATTAAATAAAAATTCATGAGATCATTTAAAGCGCTAATGCTTTTAGTTACGGCATTTACCATTATTGCATTCAGTTCCTGCAAAAAGGATAGTACAGATGATTTATTATCTACCAGTACCATATCTGCCGATGTTGATGGTACTGCCACCGTTTATACAACTAATGCGCTTGCCGTTAAAGGGGAATTAAACGGTGCAGAATTTACCAGCATTCAAGGTACAGATAAGGATGGTAACACCATCTCTATGTCGGTTTACGGAACTTTAAAAGCCGGGAAAACTTATGTTTCTACTTCATCTGAATTTGAAGATAAGCCAACCATATCGTTTTCTAACGCCAATGGCGATGATATTTATTTTAATGATGAAGCCAGCATCCAAACCATTACCGTAACTGCTGCATCTGCCAATAAAGTTGAGGGTACATTTTCGGGAAAAGTTAGCACCGGTGCGTTGGGCAACGGGGCTGTTAAAACTAAAACGTTTACCAACGGTAAATTTAAAGTTGCTATTATAAGCAAGTAAGTTAAACCAACCATAAAACAAGAAAGCCGGCATACGCCGGCTTTCTTGTTTTATACATCCGGAGAACTTTCAAACCCTGGAAAGAACAAATGGATTTATTGAATGTTACCCAAACATGAAAAAAATCTACCTGCCTTTTGCGTTGCTATTACTATCAGCTTTGCTATTTAGTTGTACAAAGAAAAACAACCCGGCGCCTAAACCTGTACCTGAGACGGTGGCAGAGCGTACCTGCGAAGATCATCAGGATTATTATAACAACGCTAATTTTACCGGGGACTTTTATACCGCTAAAACCGTTTATGATAAGAATGGTAATATTGTAGAACGCAATGGCGATGTGTTATCATACACGGATAACCTGATAACTGTAAAAGGCGTCGCGATCGATTATCAAATTACATTATCGGCAGGGCTGGCAACTAAAATAGCCCATGACGAGAATAACTACAAAGAAATAATTTATGATAGCGACGGCCGCATCAGTGTTATTAAAGATCATTTCTATACAGATGTGATTTCTTACAGCCTCACTTATCAAAATGGTAATTTAACTGCTATTACAAGAAAGATAGAAAGTAACGGAATACAGGAACAATACATTATCAAATACCTGTCTGACACCAAAAATGCGCTGCTTACAGATCAAACAGATGTGATATACGTTATCCTGAATGATTTTATTCCGCAGAAGAATTTAGGAAAGCTTTCTCTTAACGCCGTTTCTAAAATCACAAACACCTATAAAAGTTCAGGCGCGTTAAGTGAAGATTATACGGACTTTACATATAGTAATAACGGTGATAAAATAAAGGTTAGTGAGGTTCACACCGGCGCCGATAATGCGCTAAATCCATCCGGGCCAATTGTACCAAATCCAAACAAAAGTACCGCCACTTATTATGAATTAAGTAAAATTTGCCCGTAAACCTTTGTTACGCCGTCATTGCGAGGTACGAAGCAGTCTCTTCACATGCAAAGTCGGTAGATTGCTTCGTACCTCGCAATGACGTGTGGATCACTTTACTCCGTTAGTACGGTAAACTTAAAATCCAGCGGTTCAAAATTGCGGATGAGCTCATCTATAAAAAGCTGGCCCCATTTTACGTAGCTTAATCCAAAATTTTCCTGCCGTTCCTGCAAACTGTTGCCAGGGAATATATCTGCCTTAATATGTTCTATCTGTTCTAAACGGGTTTGATAATTGCGCTTTTCGGCTTTTACCATCTTCCGTTGCAGGTTATCTATGGCGTGTTTAAGGCGTGCCTGTATTGCCGCTGCAGATGGTTCCAGCGTGCGGTCTATTTTGTGTGAGTGCAATTTTATTTTTTCGAAAATGCGTTCTAACTCGCGCCATTCATCGGCCAGGGTCAAATCATGGTTGCTGTGTTTTTTTACCCAGCTGTTTTTGATCTCGTCGGCGCTTTTAAAGATCTCGGCAGGGGCAAGCTCCATGCCTTTGATCTTGGCAGCCGTTTCCTTACGGATCACCAACCCGGAGTTACGCAAAATCAGTATAGGGAAATCTACCTTATAAAAATCAAAGTTCGATTTTAATTCCAGCCAGTAAACCACTTCGGCACCCCCACCTACATAGGCAATGTTAGGTAAAATGCACTCCTGGTACAGCGGCCGCATCACTACATTAGGGCTAAACCTTTCCGGAGCGGTTTTTAACTCCTCTTTTAATTCAGCTTCGGTAAAGCTGATGTCGGTATTCATCACGTTGTAGCGGTCGTTCTCAAAAACAAGGCGCTCGCGTAAGTTATCCTTCAGATAAAAAAAGTTGATCTCGCGTGGGTTTACCTGTATATGCACCCCCAACTTTTGTAATTGCAAGTTAGCTGCGGTAATATTTTTAAAGCTATTCTGTTCAATAATATCCCGCTCCATAATCGGCGCAAAAGATTGTTTAAGGCGATGATCATCGGCATCGATAATTACCAAACCATATCTGCCAAAAAGGGCATTCACTAAATAACGGGTAGCATCGGCAAGATGATCAAATTTGGTGTAGGCGGTCTCTACCATTTCGCCCAGTTCTGATGAATGGCCGTCTATGCCTAAAACGCCCTTGTATTGGTTAAGCGCCTGGCGCATGGTATCCGGGTTGATACGCCCTGTTGCACCCGAGGCTTCGTACCACCAGTGTACCTTTTTGCCGCCGATGTTAGTGTAGTTTATTTCGGCAAAATCATGGTCCTCAGATGCCATCCAGTAAACCGGTACAAAATTCTTATCAGGATGGGCTTCTTTAAGCTGTCTGCACAATTTTATAGCAGTAACTATTTTGTAAATAAAGTAAAGCGGACCGGTGAATATATTAAGCTGGTGGCCTGTGGTAACGGTGTACGTATCGTTATCTTTTAACAGTTCGATGCGTTTGCGAATAAAATCTGCCGATTCCAGCTCTGGCTCGCCTTTTTGAGAGTTGCCAAAATACTGTTCCAGCAAAACTTCTGCTAACAAGTTGCGATCTGCAGTAACTTTTTTATGATCAAAAAAATCAGCAAAACCTTGCAGGGTGGGGCGCTCGCCGTAAAACGACTTTAATTCGGGAGCATTCTCCAGGTAATCAATAACCGTTTGGGAAAAATACCCGGTGTCTTTATAGTCAATACAGGCTGCGTCCATTGTTTGTGAATTTCGGATATAGATGCTTGGCGTATATTTACTCACCCGGTCATTGCTTTGCTCGACCACCCTCTCTTCGCTGCGCGGAAAGGGGGTTTTGCTCTTCTTCTTACCCTCTTTCCGAAGCAGAGAGGGCCGACAAGCGTAGCGTAGTCGGGGTGAGTTAATTGCCGGGTATATTATACCAGCATTTATAACTGATGTCGAAATTAGATTTTAATATCTTAATAGCAACACACGGCCGGTAAAATCGGTTTTATTTTACAATTTGTCCATAAAGGTCAAAGTCCTCGGCGGTGTTAATTTTAACGTTAACAAAGGTACCTACTGCTGCATAGTCAATAGCTGCATCGATCAAAACCTCGTTGTCCACCTCGGGCGAATCATATTCTGTACGGCCAACAAAGTAACCGCCGTCTTTCTTATCAATCAGCACTTTGTAGGTATTGCCTATCTTCTCCTGGTTTTTATCGAAAGATATGCCCTGTTGGATTTCCATAATGGCATCGGCTCGTTCTTGCTTAACTTCTTCAGGTACGTCATCCACCAAAGTATGGGCGTGTGTTTTCTCTTCGTGCGAGTAGGTGAAGCAACCCAGGCGGTCAAATTTGGTATCCTCAACCCATTGTGCCATTTCTTCAAAATCCTGTTGTGTTTCGCCGGGGTAACCGGTTATCAGCGTAGTACGCATAGCTATATTAGGTACACGGTCGCGGATCTCGTTCACTACATCAATGGTTTTTTGCTTGGTTAAGCCTCGACGCATAGATTTTAGCATGTTATCTGTAATGTGCTGTAAGGGCATATCCAGGTACTTGCAAATATTATCGCGCTCGTTCATCACATCCAAAACTTCCATCGGGAAGCCCGAAGGGTAGGCGTACTGCATCCTGATCCATTCCACACCGTTCACATCACTCAGTCGGCGCAGCAGCTCGTCCAGATTACGCTTGCCATACAGGTCGAGGCCATAATAGGTAAGGTCCTGTGCAATCAGGATCAATTCCTTCGTTCCGTTCTTCACCAGGCTTTCGGCGTTCTTAACCAATTGGTCAATAGGCGTACTTACGTGTTTACCGCGCATCAGCGGGATAGCACAGAAAGAGCAGGGGCGATTGCAGCCCTCGGCAATTTTAAAGTATGCAAAGTGCGATGGGGTGGTTAGCAATCGTTCGCCGATCAATTCGTGGCGGTAATCAGCACCTATGCTGTGCAGGATGTTTTGCAGATCGTTGGTGCCAAAGTAGGCATCCACATTGGTAATTTCGGCTTCCAGCTCGGGTTTGTAACGTTCGCTCAGGCAGCCGGTTACAATAACCTTACCCACCTTACCCTGATCCTTCAATTCGCTGTATTGCAAAATGGTATCGATGGATTCCTGCTTGGCATTATCAATAAAACCGCAGGTATTGATGACAATGATGTCATCGCTGCGCATTTTATCAGATTCGTGTACTACATCAAAGGCGCTGCCCTTAAGCTGGCCCATCAGTACTTCACTATCGTATATGTTTTTTGAACAGCCTAAAGTAACCACGTTTACACGGGGCTTCTTTATTAGTATCGGCTTTGTAATTTCTTTTGTTCTCATTATATTTTTTTCACCGATTGAATGATTATTTTGATTTCACCTATTTGGACTGATAATCAAACTAAACAGACAATCGCTTTATGGAACAGCTTATATTACCAAAGTTTATAAGCAGTCCGGTTTTTACTTTCGCTGCCTTTAAATATGACAGCACTTGTTTTTGAAATAATACAGGGGTATAAATTCCTGTAAAAGATTTAATTTCGACAATAACCTTGTTCTCTATAAAAAAATCACAGCGAAAGTGTCCAACGAGTTTATCTTTAAAATATAGGTTAAACTCTTTTTCTACTTCAAAGTTCAATCCTTCTAATTGAAGCTGATGCTGTAGTGCTTTAGAATAAACTTTCTCTAAAAAACCCGGCCCTAATCCTTTATGAACTTCAAAACAGCAACCAATTATTTTTTCTGTTAATAGATCTTTTTCAAACTCCGCCATTTCAAATCAGTGAAATCATCTTAATCTTAATTAATCGGTGAAAAAAATAATTATTTAAACAAGCTATCAACAAATGCCTGCCTGTCAAAAAGCTGCAGGTGTTCTACACCTTCCCCTACACCTATATATTTTACTGGGATCTTGAACTGGTCTGATATGCCTATTACTACACCACCTTTGGCCGTGCCATCCAGCTTGGTTAGGGCCAGGGCGTTTACGGCGGTAGCCTCGGTAAATTGTTTGCATTGCTCAATGGCGTTTTGCCCGGTTGATGCATCCAGTACCAGCAAAATCTCGTGTGGTGCACCGGGCACTACCTTTTGCATTACGTTTTTGATTTTGGTAAGCTCGTTCATCAACCCTACCTTATTATGTAAACGGCCTGCGGTATCAATTATGGCTACATCGTCGCCGTTAGATACTGCAGATCGGAGAGTATCATAGGCAACAGATGCCGGGTCGCTGCCCATGGCTTGTGCCACAACCTTTACCCCAACGCGGTCGCCCCAAAGTTTTATCTGGTCAACTGCCGCCGCACGGAAGGTATCTGCAGCACCCAAAACTACCTGGTTACCGGCTTGCTTTAGCTTATGGGCCAGCTTGCCAATGGTAGTGGTTTTGCCAACGCCATTTACACCAACCACCATAATTACGTAAGGCTTATGCGTGCCGTATTCAAAACTCTGGAAATCGTTACTGTTATTTTCGGCAAGCAGTTTTTGGATCTCGTCTTTCAGCAGGTTGTTCAGTTCGGATGTGCTAACGTACTTGTCTTTAGCCACACGTGCCTGTATCCGCTCAATTATTTTAAGGGTGGTAGTAACACCAACGTCTGATGTTACCAGCACTTCTTCCAGGTCATCCAGCACATCATCATCAACGGTGCTTTTACCGGCAATTACTTTGGTTATCTTGGAGAAGAAGTTGTCCTTGGTTTTTTCCAGCCCGGTGTCAAGCGCCTGCTGTTCCTGCTGCGTGGTTTCCTTTTTCTTGAAAAAATCAAATAATCCCATAGGTGATCAGAATTTACAGAATTTAAGAATTTTCGAAATTTATAGACGTGTTCAGAAGACAAGAAGAAAGGCTATTCTGTAAATCCTTAAATTCTATAAATTCTGATTCAGACTAAATATAACAAAAAAAGCCCTCTCGTTATCAACAAGACGGCTTTTATATTATAATCAAAAGTAATTATGCTTTACCTTCAATAGCATCTTTGATGTTATCGTTAGGAACGATCTGCTCTTTGAATGAGTAAGCACCTGTACGAGGTGATTTATTCATAGTTATCACTTTTGAAAACTCTTTACCTTTACCCGCTACTTTCAGGGTTGCAACTACTTTCTTTGCCATGTTTTTGTATTTTTATAAGTTGTGCTTATGTTTATTCATCATAATTAAACAATAAATAAGCTGCAGCAAACAAGCTTAAATTATTTAATCTCTTTGTGTACAGTTACTTTTCTTAAAACCGGGTTAAATTTTTTCATTTCCAGTCTTTCAGTTGTATTTTTTTTGTTTTTGGTGGTAATATAACGAGACATACCCGGCATGCCGCTTGTTTTATGCTCTGTGCATTCTAAAATTACCTGAACTCTGTTGCCTTTCTTAGCCATTTTATTTTATGTTTTGAGTTGCCTGCCAATCGTTAAGATATCACATCTTTACCGTAGCCCCAACAATCTATTGATATTAAATAGAGCCTTTTTTTACAAACTTGTTGATACAAGCTGTTATACCATTTTTGCTGATGGTTTTTAATGCTGAAGTAGATACTTTTAGAGTGATCCATTTATCTTCCTCAGGGATATAAAACCTTTTAAGCTTTAAGTTAGGATAAAACTTACGCTTAGTTTTAACGTTTGAATTAGAAACGTTAAAGCCGTTCATGTAGCCTTTTCCTGTTAAATCACAAATTCTTGACATGACAAATATTTTTAAATTCTCGTTCTTCTCCTAAAAAGAGTTTGCAAATATCAGCTTTTTAAGTGAAATAGGCAACAGTGTTTTTAAAATATTTCAAAAAAGATTTTTAGTACCTAAAATTATGGTTTATAATAAATAAGATGATTTGTTAAATGTTGCAAACGGCTTCTTAAAATATTTTAAAAAGCCATTCTTTTAATATACTTCTAACACAAAAATCAGTATTTTACGCCACCATTTATATACTGCCATGCAAGTAAAATCATTTGAAGAATACCAGCAGGTGTACCGCAAAAGCGTTGAACAGCCTGAACAATTTTGGGAAGATATAGCCAACAATTTTTTATGGAAAAAAAAGTGGGACAAGGTTTTAGACTGGAACTTTAAAGAGCCTAAAATAGAATGGTTTAAGGGTGCCAAACTAAACATTACCGAAAACTGCCTTGACCGCCACCTGGAACATAACGGTGATACCCCCGCCATCATCTGGGAACCAAACGACCCGGCCGAAGATCACCGCGTGTTAACTTATAAACAACTGCACGATAAAGTTTGCCAGTTTGCCAATGTGCTTAAAAATAACGGCGCCAAAAAAGGTGACCGGATCTGTATCTATATGCCTATGGTGCCGGAACTGGCTATTGCTGTTTTGGCCTGCGCGCGTATCGGTGCCGTGCATTCCGTAGTGTTTGGGGGGTTCTCGGCGCAATCTATTGCAGATAGGATCAAGGATGCGGAATGTAATATCATTATAACAGCAGATGGCAGCCACCGTGGTACTAAAGAAGTGCCGCTTAAATCAATTATTGATGATGCGCTGGTGCAGTGCCCGTCTATCCAAAAGGTAATTGTACTTACCCGCAGCCACACGCCGGTATCGATGATCAAAGGCCGCGATGTATGGTGGGAAGATGAAGTTAAGAAGGTAGAAACACAAGGCAACCCGGATTGCCCTGCAGAAGAAATGGATGCCGAGGATATGCTGTTCATTTTGTACACCTCAGGCTCTACCGGTAAACCAAAGGGTGTGGTGCATACTTGCGGCGGTTATATGGTTTATACAGGCTATACCTTTACCAATGCCTTCCAGTACCAGCCAGGCGAAGTTTATTTTTGCACGGCAGATATCGGCTGGATCACGGGGCACTCTTATATCGCATACGGGCCGCTTACGCAGGGCGCTACCAGCGTGTTATTCGAGGGGATACCCACCTGGCCGGATGCGGGCAGGCTTTGGGATATTGTAGAAAAATTTAAGGTTAATATATTATATACGGCCCCAACGGCCATCCGCTCGCTGATGAGTTTTGGCGATGATGTACTGAATGGTAAAGATTTTAGTTCACTTACCAAGCTGGGATCTGTAGGGGAGCCCATTAATGAGGAAGCCTGGCACTGGTTCGACGAAAAGATAGGTAAAGGCAAATGCCCCATTGTAGATACCTGGTGGCAAACTGAAACCGGCGGTTTCATGATCTCGCCTATTGCTAACGTTACGCCATTAAAACCGGGTTATGCTACCTTGCCGCTGCCAGGTGTGCAACCTATATTGGTTGACGAGAATGGTAAAGAGATTGAAGGCAACGGCGTAAGCGGTAACCTTTGCATCAAATTCCCGTGGCCGGGTATGCTGCGTACCACCTATGGCGACCATGAGCGTTGCCGGACCACTTATTTTGCCACCTACGATAATTTATATTTTACAGGCGACGGTTGCCTGCGCGATGCCGACGGTTATTACCGTATTACCGGCCGTGTAGATGATGTATTGAATGTATCCGGCCACCGCATTGGTACCGCCGAAGTAGAGAACGCCATTAATATGCACAGCAGCGTGGTAGAAAGCGCAGTGGTTGGCTACCCGCATGATATTAAGGGCCAGGGTGTTTATGCTTTTGTGGTTAGCCCGGGTAAACACGGTAACGAGGAACTTACCCGTAAGGATATCATGATGACCGTTTCGCGCATCATTGGCGCCATAGCCAGGCCGGATAAGATCCAGTTTGTGAGCGGATTACCCAAAACACGCTCGGGTAAAATAATGCGCCGCATTTTGCGCAAAATAGCCGAAGGCGATACCGCCAACTTAGGTGATACCTCTACCTTGCTTGACCCTGCTGTAGTTGAAGAGATAAAGGAAGGGGCTTTATAAGGAAGGCAGGAAGATAAATAACATTTGATGTGCTTTTTAAATTATTGAATTAATAGCTTAAATTTGATATATGGAACTCGTATTAAAAAATGTACAGAAAAAACACCTGCCGCTTATCTCAGAATTAGCTAAAACATTAAAAATTGAATTATCTGAACCGGTTGAAGATGACAATTATTATTTAAAAGCTATGCAGGAGGGCAGGAATACAGCCATGCTAAGTGAGCAGGAAAAGTTAGACTTTATTTCTTCCCTGAAAGCAAAATAATGCAAATAGAAATCCGGTCATCTTTTACGAAGGATGTAAAGAAGTTGTCGGACGACTTGAAAGGAAAAATTGAAAGTGCGATTTTGATGATGATAAATTCACAAGGTTTAACAGATATTTCTAATGTAAAGCCGCTAAAAGGAGGAAAGAGCGCACACAATGCTTACCGTATGCGAATTGGTGATTATAGAATTTGTTTTTACCTGGAAAATCATACGATAGAATTAGTAAGAGTATTACCTCGAAAAGACGTTTATAAATTGTTCCCTTAAATAGTCTAAACTAATTAACTCGGTTGGTTGTTAGTTAGCATGATATCAAAAATAAAATCATTTTTAGTTTGCATTCTTGTGTTGCCGGCGTTGGCCCTCAGTGCGCAGGATGTAGGGCAAACCATCATTGATAATGCTGCTGTAACACAGTATATTATACAACATCTCAAATAG
Organism: Mucilaginibacter phyllosphaerae; assembly: GCF_004378255.1. Lineage (GTDB taxonomy): Bacteria > Bacteroidota > Bacteroidia > Sphingobacteriales > Sphingobacteriaceae > Mucilaginibacter > Mucilaginibacter phyllosphaerae. The sequence continues at coordinate 1,031,620 of NZ_SNQG01000001.1, read as the reverse complement.
CAGAACTTGCGCTGAAAGATGCTGCCGGTGCAGCAAGCAGCAGTAAATCAGGGCGGGATCTCACCTACAACCCATCGCCCCGGATAAGGAGCCGGGTTATTGATAATTTATCGGCAAAATTTAAGTTGAATGCGGCAGCCACGGTTAAGTTGAAGCAAGCCGATATGAATAAAGCTTTTAACAGCATCGCTTCGCCGTATGGATTAAGCTATGATGATGCCGCCGATATTGTTGCGGCATATGAGGTGGTTAACTGGATGATCGCCAATCAGGCTGCTAATCCTCAAAAACTGCCGTACTGGCTGTACGTAACGCGGCTGCGGCAAGTTTATCTCAAAACAGGGCTATCTATGCTGATGCGGGCAACCGGGCTATGCTGGGCGAAGAGTTAAAAGTATTAAGTGTGATACTGCATTCAGGTTGGCAGGCTGCTAATAAAAAAGGTACTTCAAAAGCCTTTAGCAACGCCATAGCAGCGCAATATAAAGCTCAGTTTGGCCGGGAAATGCGTAATCTTAAGTTGGATAACAGCGGCTTTCATCCATAAAAAATTCAAACCAATTTGTAAATAACCTGTTGTTTCATTACATCTAAATAAGGAGAACATTACCATGGACAAATTAGAATTAAAAGGCGGCTGGAACGAGTTAAAGGGTAAAATAAAACAAGCCTACGGCGATTTAACCGATGACGACTTGAAGCACGAAGAAGGTAAAGACGACGAAACGCTGGGCCGCCTGCAGCAAAAAACAGGCAAAACCCGCGAAGGGTTGATAGACTGGTTGAAAAGTTTATAATGATCAAAAATTAGTGATAAGGGGATATGTTCCTGTCACTCTGAAGAAGCCTCAATTTAATTGGGGCTTTTTTATTGATGGATGGTGAACAATATTATATTTTTATAGTCTAATCTAAACAGCATTGTCAACCCAACCACAACCTGCACTCCTTCAGCCCAAAGCCCAAATAAATTATATCGACCATATTAAAGTAGTGCTTACCGTACTGGTTATTTTGCACCATACCGTTATAGCTTATGGTGCGCCGGGCGGCTGGTACTACACACAAAAATCAACATTGATGGGCGCTATTATCCCTATGACGGTTTTTGTATCTGTTAACCAGGCGTTTTTTATGGGGTTCTTTTTCTTTCTGTCGGCATTGTTTGTGCCTTCATCTTACGATAAAAAAGGCCCGCTAAAATTTGTTACCGATAGGTTGCTGCGATTGGGCATCCCATTGGTGTTTTACTCTTTTGTATTGTCGCCATTCCTCAGCTTTATATCCTACAAATGGGCAGAAGGGCACGATGTTACCTATGCACAATATTTAAGCGGATTTGATAGCTGGATAGATTTTGGCGTGTTATGGTTTGTGGCAGCCCTGCTGCTGTTTAACCTGTTTTATGTTTTTTACCGGCTGATAGCAGGGCGTACAGAATTTTTGCTTGCTTTACCTGTTGTTACGCGTATATTAATATTTGCCATAGGTATAGGTTTAATAAGTTTTGCCGCGCGTATCATCTTCCCGGTAGGTTGGGTACTTAAACCGCTGGGCTTTCAGTTGGGGCACTTTGCCCAATACATTGCTTTGTTTATTGGCGGATTGGTAGCCGCACGCAATCAGTGGCTTAATGATGTAAAGCTTAAAACAGGTACAACCATGCGTACTGTGACTATTTGCCTTATTGTTTTTGGCTTCCCGTTACTTTTTATCATACGCAAAATATTAAATTTTCCGGTAGAATGGTATTCTGGTGGTTTACACTGGCAGCAGGCAGAGTACGCCATTTGGGAACAGTTGGTTGGTTTTAGTATTATCACTGCTTTGCTTTGTATTGGTAAATACCGCTGGAACAGCTCATCGGCTTTTTTAAGCAAACTATCGCGCAGTGCCTTTGCGGTGTATATTTTTCATCCCTTGCTTATTGTATCATTAACGGTGGCCCTGAGTGGGTGGGCTGTTGACCCCGCTTTAAAGTTTTTACTGGTTGCGCCGCTGGCTGTAGCTGGCAGCTTTTTACTGGGGATGGTACTGGTTAAAATTCCCGGCATCAATAAGATTATTTAATGCCTTTGAGCAAAAAGCTTAATTCAATTATAGTTATTTTTGCTGCCATGACAAAAGCTAAACAACCCACCATACTGGTAGTGAATGATGACGGTATAACCGCACCGGGCATCAAAGCCCTGATGCATACCATGAAAGAGATTGGCCGTGTTGTGGTGGTAGCGCCGGATAGTCCGCAGTCGGGCATGGGGCATGCCATTACCATTGGTAAACCATTGCGTTTAGATGAGGTAGATATTTACGAGGGGATAGAAATGTACCGTTGCAGCGGCACCCCGGTAGATTGTGTAAAGCTGGCCGTAACCAAAGTGTTCAACGGTGTAAAGCCCGATCTGTGCGTGTCGGGCATCAATCATGGGTTAAACAACTCTATTAATGTATTGTACTCAGGCACCATGTCTGCAGCGGTAGAGGGGGCCATAGAAAGTATCCCTTCTATTGGGTTTTCGCTGGATGACTATTCCATGCAGGCTGATTTTGAGCCTTGCCAAAAATTTGTAAAAGAAATAGCCCAGCAGGTTTTAGCGCATGGCTTGCCTGCCGGTACGGTGCTAAACGTAAATTTCCCGGCGGGCAATAAGATAAAGGGCGTAAAGATCTGCCGCCAGGCCAACGCCAAATGGGCCGAAGAATTTGATATGCGCATGGATCCTTACAAGCGGCCGTATTATTGGCTTACCGGTGTGTTCCAGAATAACGATCAGGGGCAGGATACCGATGTTTGGGCACTGGAGCATAACTACGCATCCATTGTGCCTGTTCAGTTTGATATGACGGCCCACCACGCCATACCCGTACTCAATACCTGGTTGTTTAATGTTTAAAAGTAACAACCTTTTGTTGGGCATGGTATATGGCCTTATACCGCCGGTTTTAGCCTGGCTTATATTTGCCGTTTGGTTAAAAAATGATGGGATGATGATGGATAAACCTGCTATGCCATATCTGATAGCCATTGGGATAAATTTAGTATTGCTCCGGTTTTCGGCAAGGGCTTACCTTGATAAAACATCTAACGGCATTATGATAGCTACCTTTGCATGTACGCTGTTAATATTTATATTAAAAATATACAGATAATGAAGTACTACCTGGTAGCCGGCGAGGCATCCGGCGATTTGCATGGGGCAAACCTGATGAAAGCCTTAAAAGAGCTGGACCGGCAGGCCGACTTCCGTTTTTTTGGCGGCGACCTGATGCAGGCCGAAGGTGGTACACTGGTAAAGCACTACGCCGATATGGCCTTTATGGGTTTTGTGGAGGTGGCGCTTAACCTGAGCACCATCCTTAAAAACCTGAAAAAGTGCAAACAGGATATTGTGGCTTACCAGCCGGATGTATTAGTGCTGATAGATTTTCCCGGGTTTAATTTAAAAATAGCCGAGTTTGCCAAAGCGCAGGGCTTGTTGGTTTGCTATTACATTTCCCCAAAAGTTTGGGCCTGGAACCAAAAACGGGTACTCAAAATAAAAAAGGTTGTAGACCACCTGTTTTGCATATTACCATTCGAGGTTGATTTTTATAAAACCTGGGGGATGGATATCGATTATGTAGGCAACCCCTTGCTGGATGCCGTGGATGCCTTTAAACCACAGGCTAACTTTTTTACCGATAATAACCTTACCGGCAAAAATATAGTGGCCCTGTTACCCGGCAGCCGTAAGCAGGAAATAAGCCGGCTGCTGCCCCAAATGCTGGGCGCTATGCATCAGTTTCCGCATCATCAGTTTGTAATAGCAGGTGCGCCATCTTTTAATAAGGAGTATTACACGCAATATTTAGGCGGGGCACAGGTGCCGGTAATATTTAATGCCACTTATGATATTTTGGCCAATGCCGAAGCTGCTGTTGTAGCATCGGGTACGGCCACGCTGGAAACCGCTTTGTTTAATGTGCCACAGGTGGTGGTATATAAAGGTAATGCCGTTACCATTGGCATTGCACGGATGCTGATCAAAATAAAATTCATTTCGCTGGTTAACCTTATTATGGATAAGGCGGTGGTGAAAGAGCTGATCCAGGCGGATTGCACAGCTATAAAAATTACCGAAGAACTGAATAATCTGCTGCACAATACGCATTACAGGCAGCAAATGCTGGCTGGTTATGATGAACTGGATAACAGGATGGGCACACCGGGCGCATCTGCCAAAACCGCTCAACTGATAGTAAGCTATACCCAAAACAACAAAGCCCTGCTAAAATAGCCGGGCTTTATCGTCTCAAAAAGATGTTTTAAATAGAAGTAGATTATATGATGATCAGGCGGCAGACAATTGTTGCTGTACAGCCTCCTGTTTGTTGCGGTTAGTAAACTGATTTTTTTCTCTGAAAGCTTTCAGGTCTTCCATTAATAAATTTCTCAGTTCGTTATCAAAACGGGTAACTAATTTACTTGTTGCAGGTTTGTTAAAAGCTTTCATAGGTAAATGTTTTGTTGTTGTTTTAGGGGATTTAACAGGTTAAACTATGCAGCCTTTAGGCTGCTTGTATTTTTTGCTTTAATGGCTTTCAGGTCGCTCATCAAAATATTCATCAATTCTTTATCGAAACGATTAACTAATTTGCTGGTAGCTGGTTTTTGGTAAGTTTTCATAGTTCAAATATTTTAAATTTTTTAGTTTTGTTGTTGTTTGTTTTCTTCGTTGTTCTTATCGTTTTCCTGGTTTTCGCTCAGGTTGTCATGTCGGCGTTTTGCCTCTTTGTATTGCCTGGCTATTTGCTCTTTATCCCTTTCGTCAGATGTGTTTTCAGGAGCTTTGGGGTTGTCCCACTCTTTCTCTCCATCCGGCTTTTCAGTTATATCGTCGATCACCATTTTATCTCCGTTTGATAAATAGTATTCCAATTCAATGCCAAACTTTTGCAGTTGAATAAAAAAAATGACATCCGGCGCGATATATTTTTACATTCAAACCAAAAACTTGCAAAAAGGGTTGTTTTATACCGTTTTTAAAAACGGTTCATACTAAATGTGTATGAAAAATCAGTACAGGCTGTTGTTAGAAATAGTCAGCTGGTAACGTTGCGCGTACATAGCTGTCCGTTTTTGAACAATGGGTTGTTCTGTTTAAAGAGCCTGCAAATCCCCCTGAAACAAAAAAGCTCCCTGAAACATCAGGAAGCGGATAGTAAAATAGACAGCCTGTAACTAAACCTGCGGCTGTTCGTCGGGTATAAAATTCATCTGCGATGGGTCAAACGCCACGTAGATCCTTTTCCAGGGCTGGTCGTCTATTAATTTCCACTTGTGGGCGGTGCCTGTAGTATCCAGGGCAATCAGCAGGTCGCCGGGTTTAACAATAAAGGTTTTGCCGGTGCGGGTTTCAAATTCCAGTGTGCCGCTAAGGGTTATCACATATTGCTCGGTAGGGGCGTTATGCCAGTCGTAAAAAGAATGCGGCGGCGACTCCTGAAACCTGATGGATGTGGCCTGGTTAACAATGCCCTGGCTTACGGTGCCGGTTTGGATATGCGAGTGCCCGTCATGGCCGGTATATAATTTATAAGCTTTTATCATTTGCGGGCTAAAGTAACTAATGTGGCTTGCATTAATGTTGCGGCGGGTAATCATTTTTTCAGGTAAGTTTATCCAGCCTGAAATAGCCCAGGTGCACCTCGTCTTCGGTCAGGTTATCTGCCGGTGTTATCTGTATCTGGTACAGATCTTTTAATTCCGGCGATAGCATTTCTTCTATCCGGTAAATATCATCCACATCAATACCATACTTATCATCAATATGCGCGTTTGCCCCCTTCATGCCGGCAATGGTATTGGTACGAAAAAACACCGATTTTTTCGACTGCTGGATAGCCAGCGCACGGTCTGGCTGCACGGTAAGTACTACATAATGCTGTTCTTCTAACTTATTGGGCTGGTAACCGCCCAGGTTTATAAAAAACAGCTTATCTGCAGGTGATCCTTCTGTATCCTGTTTGGGTACTACGTTTATGCGGTAGCCATCTACCGCGTTTACTTCGCGCCAGCCGTCAATATGCAGGCTGGTGCCGGTGTTGCGCCAAAAGGCTTTTATCTGCGGTACCAGCTCTTTTAGGGAATGGGCAATCCCAAAGAAAAAATCGTGCTGCTCTACATGCCTGCCGGGCGCTTTAGAGCCTAAAAGCAGCATATATAATTTCGGTTGTATTACTACTGTTTGCTGCTCGTTCATTCAACTTCAATTTTTAGCATACTGTTTATAATGGTTTCTGATGCCTTTTCGCAAAAATCAAGCCCCGAGTAGTCGGGGTTATAACCAACCATGTAAGGCACTGCCATCATATACAAGCGTTCGTTTAAGGCGCCGTAACTATCTACCGGCTGGAAGCAATCATTTATAGTGATACCCGGTACGTTTAAATAGTAATTGCCGTTACTGTCTGCGTTTACATCATCATTGCCTTTGTCTATTTCTGCCTGCCCTTTAGCTGCATCTTTAAATGTAATTTTTGCAGAACTGATCGTGTGGTTTTGCATAAGCCCCGGATAGGGGAAATCCTGATAATCAAGATGTGGCTGGCCGGTACAATCAATGTATATATTATAATAGGTTGATAGCGGTTTGCCGCCATCATTGGTATAATGGTAAATGGCGCCGCCTTTTTCTACAGGTTCTATATAGCTGTCTTCACCTACGGTTACCAGTTCAAGCAGTCCCGCATCATGCAGGGCAAAGATTTCTTCGCACGAGCTTTGGGGGATATACGCAATCACAATAGATATCAGCGGCATCAGTGTTTTTTGCAGGCGTTGCATATCCTCGGCCGAAAAATGTTTGGCAGGGTAGTTCATGGCAAAGCTTAAAACGCCCAGCATTTCTTTCCAGTAAACAGATCTTTTTTCTTTGATAGATCTTTCAGCTTCTGCATATTCGGCTTTCATCAGCTCAAAAGGGTCGGCGCTTTCACGCAAGGCCATCATCGCCTCTACAAACTCTTCCATGCGCATCTCTTTGATGGATTCATAAAATTCAGGATCCTTTTCTTTAAAGATCAATTTAAAATCCTGCTCAAAAATAAAATCGAGCGATAAAAAGCCGTCGTTTGCCTGTATATGCGCATCAATCTCCGGTTTGGTCAGTAACGCATTATTTTGCAGGTGCGAATCTTCCAGGTGAAACCTTACTGCAGGCAACAAGCCATTGCGGGAATGCAGCACCAGTTTAAAACCTGCGCTGCCTGCAGCTAACTGATAGGTTAGTTTACCCGCGGTGTTTTTTGAATAGGCGCCGTTGTGGCGGGCAAGCGTACGGATGGCATCTACCGCGGTAAGCGATGCCCCCCTGATGGCAACCGCATGGTTTACCTTTAAAGCTATTTTTTGCGGCGGATAGGGCGAATCGAAATATCCGGGGATGGTGCGCTCGTGTTTTAGCGGCCAGTTATGCCCGGTGCAAATAATTACCTGGTCGTACACAAATGTTTCGCCGCTTGCAATTTTAACGCCAACCGTGCCTTTTTCAGCATCGTCTGTTACATCGCTTATGTTACTGTTGTAACGGATGTTAAAGCTGATGCCCGCCTCTTTTGCCTTTTGTTGTAACAGGGTGAATTGCGTTTCGAGGTACTGGCCAAACAACAGGCGCGGCAGCACTTTGTAATCATTAAATTTTGCCGGGTCAATATGGAATTTATGCAGCGTATCGCGATGGACGGTTTTTATCCAGTCTGCCAGGGGGGTAACCAGCTCAGGTATCTCGTTGCCGGATACATTGGTTACATGCTCGTCGTTAGCGCCCTCGTGGCTATAGGGCATCCCTGCGCCCAACTGTTTCTTTTTTTCAAAAATGTCGATCTCAAAATGGGTGCAGTTGGCATCCACCAGTCTTTTAAACATAAATAAACCACTTGGGCCGCCGCCAAGTATGGCTATCCGCTTTCTATCTTTAAACATGTCGGGCATCTAAGTGTGAATATGATATGTTTAATTAAAAAGTGCTGTAATTGTTTTATAACGATAAAGTTTATTTATAAAGAAGCTAACTCAAGCTATAATCAAATCATCTTTTGCTGGTTTTCTATTTGTTTTTAACACCCGCTAATGTGTAGCTTTAAATTTTTACACCTATTATGAAAAATATTTTACTGCAACTGCTGCTGGCTTTGATTTGCGTTGGCGCATCTGCACAGCAAACAATTGTTAAATACCTTTCGGGCCGTGATAAGGACCATACCGTACAGTGGGATTTTTACTGTACCGGCGGCAGAAAAAGCGGCCAATGGTCAAAAATTGCGGTCCCCTCTAATTGGGAGCAGCAGGGTTTTGGCACCTACAACTACGGGCACGATAAAGTGAAGAGTAACGAGCAGGGCTTGTATAAATACGAATTTTCGTCTGCCGGGTTCGGGGGCAAAAAAATATTTATTGTTTTTGAGGGATCGATGATCGATACGCGGGTACTCATCAACGGCAAGCTGGCAGGCCCGGTACACCAGGGGGGCTATTACCGGTTTAAGTATGATATTACCGCTTTGCTTAAACCCAATGGTAAAAACCTGCTGGAGGTTACCGTTGATAAAAACTCCGCCAATTCATCTGTAAACGATGCCGAACGCCGTAACAGCGATTTTTGGGTGCTGGGCGGTATCTTCCGTCCGGTGTATCTGGAGATAGTGCCCCAAACCTTTATAGACAGGGTGGCCGTAAATGCCAAAGCCGACGGCTCTTTCCAACTGGATGTATATCCCGGTAATTTAAAGGGCGGCGAAACTATCCAGGCGCAGGTAAAAAAGCGCAACGGCCAAAGCGTAGGTAAACCTATGGTAGTTAAAGCCGGTGGCGCAGCAGAATTTACGCAGTTAAAGGGCAACTTTACCCGGCCTTTATTATGGAGTGCCGAGTTTCCTAATCTTTACCAGGTAGTGGTTACTTTAAAAAAAGGCAACGCGGTTGTTCACCGGGTTACACAAAAGTTTGGTTTCCGTACGGTGGAGCTGCGGGCTAACGATGCTTTTTATGTAAATGGTGCAAAGGTGATCTTAAAAGGCAGCAACCGCCACAGCTTTTGGCCGGAAACCGGCCGCACCCTGAGCCATCAGGTGCATTTAACTGATGCCGGCCTGATGAAGGAAATGAATATGAATGCCGTGCGCATGTCGCACTACCCGCCCGACCAGGATTTTCTGGATGTATGCGATTCGGTAGGGTTGTATGTGCTGGATGAGCTTACCGGCTGGCAGGCAAAGTACGATACAATTGTGGGCCGCAAACTGGTGAAAGAACTGGTGGTGCGCGATGTAAACCACCCATCCATCGTGTTTTGGGATAACGGCAACGAGGGCGGCTGGAACAGGGGCCTGGATAACGATTACGACCTGTACGACCCGCAAAAGCGTACGGTGATACACCCCTGGGAAAAATTTAACGGCACCGATACCAAACATTATCCCGATTATAAATATGTAAGCAATGTGGTTGCCACAGGGCAGGAAGTGTTTTTCCCTACCGAATTTATGCACGCGCTTTATGACGGCGGGGCCGGGGCCGGGCTTGATGATTTCTGGAACCTGATGATGAAACACCCGCATTTAGGCGGCGGTTTTATCTGGGCTTTTTTAGATGAGGCGATCATCCGTACCGATAAGGACGGCGCTTATGATGCTGACGGTAACCACGCGCCCGACGGTATTGTTGGCCCGCACCGCGAAAAGGAAGCCAGCTTTTATACCATCAAAGAGATCTGGTCGCCGGTGTATATCGGGCAGCAGGCCATCAGCAATGAATTTAACGGGAAGATCCCTGTTGAGAACCGGTATGCCTTTACCAACCTTAACCAGTGTACCTTTAAATGGCAACTGGTTAAATTCCCACAGGCAAAAGCTAAAACTACCGTAGCTGCTGTAGTGGCTGCAGGTACAATTGCAGCGCCCGATATTAAGGCTGGCGAAAAAGGCATGCTGCTTTTAAACTTACCGGCCGCCTGGCAAAATAACGATGCCTTGTATCTTACCGCAACCGGCCCGGATAAAAAGGAAATATTTACCTGGAGCTGGGCCATCGCCGCACCGGCAGCTATAGCGGCAAAAGCAGTTATGGTTGCGGGTAAAGCTGCCGTTTCTGCAACCCAAAACGGCAGCTCGGTTATTGTTACATGCGATGGTATAAGCTATTATTTTGATACAACCACCGGGTATATTCAAAAGGTGGTTAAGCCACTGGGCACAGTATCGTTATCGGGCGGGCCTGTTTTGGCAGGTGTTAATACGCAGCTAAAGGAGTTTAAGCACCAGGCGGCCGGCAACAAATATTATGTTGAAGCCGATTACCAGGGCGATGCACCACTACATATTAAATGGACCTTTGAAACCGGGCGCCCGGTTAAGCTGGAATACCGGTACACCCGGCAAGGCGACGCTGATTTTATGGGCATCACCTTTAATTACCCCGAAGAAAAAATTACGGGCATGAAATGGCTGGGCCGCGGGCCTTACCGCGTTTGGAAAAACAGGCTTAAAGGCCAGGCACTTGGCGTTTGGCATAAGGCATACAACAATACCATTACCGGCGAAACCTGGGGATACCCGGAGTTTAAAGGCTACCATGCCGAAGTGAACTGGGCGGTAATAGAAAATAAAGAAGCGCCCTTTACGGTTTATACGGAAGATAAGAATATGTACCTGCAGATGCTTAAACCCGCACGGGAAAAGGATGCGCTTGCCAATAACAACGTAGAGCCGCCATTTCCGGGGGGCAGCATCGGTTTTTTGAACGCTATTGCGCCCATAGGCACCAAGTTTCAGCCGGCAGAGGTGCTGGGCCCCCAAAGCCAGAAAAACCATGCATCCGGCCGGCCCGTAAACGGCACCCTTTGGTTTGATTTTAAGTAAAGGGATTTTAAATAAACCTAAAAGGGCCGCATCATGTACACGATGCGGCCCTTTTACGTATTTAGCTGTATATTAAAAGGTGTACTTTAAACCCAGGCCGGGGGCAAGGGCTGGTTACTATTTTAATTTTTATTTCTTAACCTGGCATTGGTACCCTTACAGCCGAGATACTTCGCGTTTTGGATTTATTTTATTATCTAAGCTGAATAGGTATTGTTCTTTGTAGGAATAATAATTAACTATATTTTAAATCATGTATAAATACTTACTTTAAAAATTGCGGGAATTACCTGATTTTAAAATAGTTGTTGCTTTGTTGCTTATTGGTTTGTAAGTTTATTGCAGTACGCAACCATCTATGAAAAATATTAATTCGCGCTTAAAAGTGATCGCGCTTTCTGCAATAGCAATGCACAACGGGATAAGAGTACCGGCAATAAAAAACCACGCCCTCCCTGCCTGTAGCACTTATTGTTTATAAGGTAACAACCAATAAAATACTGATGACATGCCGCGAAATCGGCAATTAAGAAACTTTTGGCCAAAGTAAAGGAGCATGCACTTTAACACTACATGCCGCCAAATTGCCGGGGCGTGGTATCGGCAAAACTAAATAATTAATAAATATTTTTTGCTACGAAAAAGTTTGAGAAATTAAGCAGAGGAGAAATGAAGAATGTGTTAGGTGGTAATATGCCACTGCCGGGAGCTACTTGTAAATGGACTTGGGCTGGAGGGCCTAATTGTGCATCAGGAACAACAACTCAAAGTTGTCCTGGTTCGGCCGAGAGCTGTCAAACCGGTGCAGATAACAACTGTAATAATAATGATTGTTGCAAGGATGTAGACTGCCGTTAATAAGTATAGTGAGTTTGGCAATGGTCGTCTTTTGTAATTGCTTTAATCTTTATTACAGCTATCTTATTAGTCGATTATTACCAAACTCATTTTTGATTAAATCCGTCTAAAGCTATGTAGCCTGTAATTCTCATTATTTATGATGACAAAATTTAAAATCACGCTGTTTTTACTTGTGTTCTGTTTTACGATACTGGCATTTGCACAAAAACCCGTTACCGTTGTTTTCAGGTACAATCCCGATTCACTCAAAAAAGATTCCTTTTATTTATCTCTTAAAAGGCCATTCGATCTTCAATCTTTTGGCCAGTACCATGACTATCCGGAAAAAGTTGTTTCGGTAAGCCACCATAAAAATTATACTGAAACGATTTGCCAATATAACGTAACAGATACTACTTGTGCATATTTAAGTACTGGGTTTGGTTACAAAACTTTTATTATATCGGGCGATACGTTGATGGTAAATATTAACAGCAATGACAAACCGGCAGTTAAAATACAGGGGAAATACGCCCGCCCCTGGTTTCACGACATAAGCATAGAAGGTAAAAACAGGTTTACTTATGCCCTTTTTGATTCGTTGGCCAATGTTGGTGGCGTACTGGGCTGGAGTGGGGATGTGGCATACAGCCAGGCCAAAGATTTGCCGGGTTTTTGCAAACTTGTAAACGACAGGTATAAGGTAAGGCTGTTGTTTTTAGAAAAGTATAGCAGCGAGCATCATATAGCAAACACTTATGTAAACCTTGCTAAAGCCGAAATTTATGCCTCTTTTATAAATAATTTGCTGAGGCCGTTATTTACAAGAGGTATCGATTTACATAGTTATCCTTCCCCCTATCAGGGAATTTTGTTAACGTCCAGGTTTGCAGATCCATCTCTATATTTTAAAACAAGTGTGTACGGACAAACTGCATATTTGCATACGTCTTCCATTTCGCGGCAAAACACCGGGGCAAAACCTTTTGATGATCATGATTTAATTTCCATTTATGACCTGATCAAAAAAAGCTACCCGGACACGATAAAAAACCATTTATTAACCGTACATCTTTCTACTTTTTTGGGAAACCCCAATTTGATATACCCTTCTTTCGATTCTCTTTTAACCGATTTTAAAGCCGTATGTAAAAACAACCTGTACATCCGTTTCTTAGACTCATCATTTACTGTAAAAAAGAGCCAGATATTTAAAAAATACACTCTGGAGGAAGCGATGTCATCCCGGATGAAAGATATAAATGGTAGTGCTATAACCGTAAAAACTGTTTTCAAATCAAGGCCGGTGCTTATTATTTGCTGGGCAAGCTGGTGTGGCCCATGCATCAGGGAAATGCCGTTTGAAAAAAAGCTCCAGGAACAATTCAAAGGTAAAGTTGATTTTATTTATCTTTCCTTCGACAAAAACAAAGGCGCGTGGGAGGGTAAATCAAAAGAATTAAATATGGATTTAAACAACTACTTGCTAACAAACTATTTCACATCAGATTTTGCAAAATTTTATCAAATATCCTCTTTACCTTTTTACCTGCTTTATGATAAGCAAGGCCAAAAAGTTGAACTCAATAATTTAAGGCCATCAGAAGCTACATTTGCAGATATTTTGAAGAAATTAGCTAATTAGTGTAAAGTTCAATTAAAACCTTTGTACCGTAAGTAAATGCTAAAAATTTTAATTAATATAATCAGCTTTATGATGTTTAGTAATAAGTAAACAAGCTGCATTACATACAGCTTACTTACTTATCTCAAACAAAGTTAAAAGGTGTACTTCAAACCCAGGCCGGGGGCAAGGTCAAAGAAAGGGCCGGTGGCCAGTTCAAGGCGGGGGTTAAGGTCAAGGCTAAAAGCGAAGGGGGCATCGGGCAATTTATATTCCAGGCCTAAAACGCCATCGGCGCCAAGTAAAATGTGGCTGTCGTTATAAACGTTATCATCGCTGCCAAAGCGCTTGTAAACACCTTTACCAACCGACCCTAAGTGGGCGCCGAAGCCATAATAAAACTTAAGCAGGGGTGTATTAAATGCAGTTTGGTGCAATTCGTACAAGCCGGTTATCACAACGCCGTGGCTGCGGATGCCCAAAATACCTTCCAGGGCGGTGGTGCTGTTCATAAAGTATTTAACAGACGGGCCGTTTTCATAAGCACCAAATTTTAAGCCGACGGCCGTTTTGTAATCCTGCGCCTGCAACCGGTTTGCTGCGAATAAAAAAGCGGTAAGCAGTAAGGCGGTAAAGGTAAATTTTTTCATTACGGGTAGTTTTTGTTTGGTGAATGGCGCTGCCATCCACAGTAAATAAATTAATAAAGCTAAGTAACGGCAAAAAGTACTTTTTATGCTTTATAAATTAGCAATTGCGCAATAATAGGGTAAACTGCCCGCTTACCGTAAAAAAAAATCAACATTACCACATTGTATTTGTAGTGCAAAATGCATTAATTGCCGTTAATAACATTTGTTAAACATGAATTTGAACCCCAAAGCAGCCTTTACCATAACCGCCGCATTTGTTTTTTACAGTGCATTAACCTGTGCACAGGTGCCAGCCAACAGCAGCCCGGCATACCGCAAGGGAATGGTAGTTTGCGCCTATCCGGATGCTGCAAAGGCCGGTTTGGATATTTTAAAAAAGGGCGGTAATGCGGTAGATGCCGCAGTGGCCGTGCAGTTTGCATTAGCGGTTACTCACCCGCAGGCCGGTAATATTGGCGGCGGCGGTTTTATGGTGTATCGCCCGGCAAAGGGCAGGCCCAACACGCTCGATTTTAGGGAGAAGGCGCCCGCTGCCGCCAGTGCCGGTATGTACCTGGATGCTAAAGGCAATGTGATACCCAATAAAAGTTTATATACGCACCAGGCATCGGGTATCCCCGGCTCTGTTGACGGGATGGTGCAGGCGCATCAAAAGTATGGCAGGCTAAAATGGGCAGCGCTTGTGCAGCCTGCGGTTAACCTGGCCCTTAAAGGTTTTAAGATGACCAAACGCCTGGCGACAGATATTAACCGTAACGATTCTGTTTTTAAAAGCCTTAACCCCGGCAAAAGGTACCTGATGAAAGATACCCCCTGGCAACAGGGCGATACCCTGATACAGCAAGACCTGGGCGAAACCCTGGCCCTCATTCGTGATAGGGGCCGCGCCGGCTTTTATGATGGTAAGGTAGCCCGCCTCCTGATAGCCGAAATGCAGGCCGGTAAAGGTATTTTTACCTTAAAAGATCTGCAGCAGTACCACTCGGTATGGCGTAAGCCGGTTGTTGGGCAATACAAAAGCTATCAGATCATTACCATGCCGCCGCCCTCCAGCGGGGGGATAGCCTTGCTGCAGCTGCTGCAATCGGTACAAAAGTACCCGCTGCACCGGTATGGATTTAACAGCGACAGTACCGTGCAGCTGATGGTAGAGGCCGAGCGCCGGGTGTATGCAGATCGTTCTAAATACCTGGGCGACCCCGATTTTTATAAAGTACCTGCAGACAGCCTGCTGAGGCCCGGCTACATTGCCGCCCGAATGCAAACCTTTAACTGGGATGCCGCCACGCCAAGTGCCAGCATCCGGCCCGGTACCTTTGCAGGTTATGAAAGCGACCAAACCACCCATTTTTCTATAGTTGACGGGGAGGGTAACGCGGTATCCATCACCACTACGCTTAACGATAGCTTTGGATCGAAGATTTTTGTGAAAGGCGCCGGCTTTTTACTCAACAACGAGATGGATGACTTTAGCGCGAAACCGGGTGTGCCCAATATGTATGGCCTGGTGGGGGGCAAGGCCAACAGCATCCAGCCGGGTAAGCGCATGCTATCGTGCATGACACCCACCATCGTGCAAAAAAATGGTAAACTTTTTATGGTGGTGGGCACCCCCGGCGGCTCAACCATCATAACCTCGGTATTCCAAACCATACTAAACGTAATAGAATTTGATATGGATATGCAGCAGGCTGTTGCGGCAAAGCGGTTCCATCATCAATGGCTGCCGGATGAGGTATATACCGAGGCTGATGCCATAAATGATACCGTGAAAGAAAAACTCACTAAAAAAGGCTATAAAATAACCCCCAGAGGAGCGATAGGCCGGGTAGACGGAATATTGATAACCCCAAACGGTTACCGGGGCGGTGCCGACCCACGCGGGGATGATACGGCGGAGGGGTGGTGATAAATTGATAGTTGATTAAAGAAGAGAATAGAGATTGGTGTTTGGTGACGCGTTTTGTAACGTATGCTTAACTACTCACTAATCTCTACGCACCACTCACTAAAAAAACGTTATGTTTGTTGCGTTATGCGAAGCAGTGTAAAACACCAGGAAACAATTGATTACTTTTTAAAGATCGTTTGGCAAACCGTTGCCAACCGGTATAACCAGTTGGTTACCGAGTTTGGTATCACACAATCCATCGGTTATTTGCTCATTAATATCGATGAAGAGGGCACAACCGTATCGCAGGCTGCTGCGTTGCTTGGCCTTAAATCAACCAGTTTATCGCGGATGCTCAACCAACTGGAGCAAACCGGCCTGATTTACCGCGAATCTAACAAAGGCGACAAACGCTCGGTAAAAATATACCTGACAGACCTGGGCAAAGAGAAGCGCCAGCTTGCCAAAAACGTTGTAAAACAATTTAATAACTATCTTAACGCCCACATCAGCGATGCTGATAAGCAGTATTTAACAGAAATGCTTAAAAAAATCAATCAGCTTACACTTAATTATAAACCCTGAACGTTAGCATTTAGCTAAAGCTATTTGTTAAAAAGTGTTAACCTGCTGGTTTTGCGATTTAAAACAATAAATTTGCCCTTTATAAATTGAATGAACAGGATACTGTTGATATTATTATTGTGTGCCGCCGGCTTCACATCCTGTAAAAAGGGGTTCGACGAGGTTGCCGAAGAACGGGTGCAGGCAGAAAAAGACGATAAAATTATACAGGATTATATCAGCGCCCAAAATTTAACGGGTGTGCAGCGTGTAGATAGCGCAGGCATCCAAACCGGCGTTTACTATATTGTGCTTGATGAGGGGAGCGGCAATACGCTGTTTACAAACTCTACCCGCATAACGATAGATTATACCGCCAAAAAACTGGCCACCGGCGAAGTGTTTGCCCAAAGCAATAACTTCCATCCGTCGTTTGCGCTGGGAGATGTTTTAAGGGCCTGGCAACTGGCCGTACCCAAAATAAAAAAGGGCGGAAAGATCAGGATCCTGTCGGCATCGCGGTATGCCTACGGGCCCTATGAGCAGCCCGATATAAATTTACCCGCCAACAGCGTGGTTGATTTTGAGATTGAACTTTTAGATGTAACGAACTGATTTTAGATGAAACAAAAGATTTTTACTTTTTTATTGATAGCAGCAGCCGGTTTAAGCGCTTGTAAAAAACTCGAAGAGCAGCCCACTATAAAGGTGTTTGATGATCAGCAGATACAAAGTTATGTAGCTGCCAACAGCATTGCCGGGCTTACCAAAGATGAAAATTCGGGCATTTACTACAAGGTGTTGTCACAAACCACATCGGGCGCCGATAGCATCAAATATTCCGACGAGGTATTGATCGTTTACACGGTTAAAACCTTAGATGGCAAGTACGTTTCTTCTGATACCATAGCTAACCACTTTTACAGTTATCTGGGTCAGTTATCCTTTAAAAATGCTACAACAGGCTTTGGGTATCCTATAGGCCTGCAATTGGCCATACACGATCTGCTTAGATATAAAGGCAGTATGCGCTTGCTTATCCCATCTAACCTGGCTTACGGGGTAAATGGTTTTGGTACAGGCAGTGTTACCAATACCAATACACGCATTGGCGGTAACCAAAGCCTTGATTATTATGTAAATGTGATCAAAGACCAGAATGCTTACGACGACCAGGTGATCAAAAATTACATAGCAGCTAAAAACTTAACCGGCTTTGTTAAAGATCCGCTGGGCTATTATTACAAGATCAATACACAGCCTACCGGCACCATTGGCGAGATCAAAGATTTTAGTAACGTTACCGCTACTTACCAGGGATATTTATTAAACGATGTAGCCTTTGATATAAACAGTGTAACATCTGCCGCTACTTTAGTCCCTTTCTCTTTGGTTGATGGGGTTAAGGATGCCATGCTTAAACACGTTGCTACAGGCACTAATATTACACTGCTGATACCATCCTCTTTAGGCTATGGTTTACCGTCATCAGGCGTGCCTCCAGCTTCTATACTTAAATTTGATTTTAACGTAACCGGCGTTACACAGCCGTAATAAGTTATTTACTTAAAGCCTCTTTAAATACTTTAAGGCACCTGTCCCGCGCGAAAGCGTGGTCTACAATGGGTTTTGGATACTTGCTGAAGTCGGCATATTCCGGGACCCATTTTTTTACGTATTCCAGTTTCGGATCAAACTTTTTCAACTGGCTATCCGGGTTAAATATCCTGAAATAAGGCGCCGCATCCGTACCGCTGCCGGCCGCCCACTGCCAGCCGCCTACGTTGCTGGCCATTTCATAATCCAGCAGTTTGCGGGCAAAGTAGCGTTCGCCCCAGCGCCAGTCTATCAGCAGATCCTTACTTAAAAAGCTGGCAACCACCATGCGCACCCGGTTATGCATGTAGCCGGTGGCATTCAGCTCGCGCATGCCGGCATCCACCATCGGGAAACCGGTTTCGCCCTTGCACCAGGCCTCAAATTGCTGCTCATCGTTCACCCATTTAATGCGGTCATATTCCGGGCGGAAGGCGTGGTCCATCGTTTGCGGAAAATGGTAGAGTATCATCATATAAAATTCCCGCCATATCAATTCGTTCAGCCAGGTTTTTTCATCAGCTTTGTAAGCATCCCTTGCGCAGCGCCTGATGCTTACCGTACCGAAACGCAGGTGCACCCCCACATGCGAAGTGCCCGTAATGGCCGGGAAATCGCGGTTTTTGGCATAATCGGCAATTACCCTGTCGTACTCTTTCTCCGGGTAATCAATCTCGCTTTTTACAAAGCCCATCTCTTTTAAGGTGGGTATTGCCGGCGCTTTAAACTGCAGCAGGTTTTTTAAATATTTTTCGCTGGGGTAGGCCTTCAGGTAAAACGGCTTTAACTTTTGGTACCATTTATTTTTGTAGGGCGTATAAACGGTATAGGGCTTGCCATCATCTTTGGTTACCTCGCTTTTTTCAAAAATTACCTGGTCTTTATAGGTTTTAAACTCAATATTGTGTTTGGCCAGCAGTTGTTTTATCTCGCCGTCGCGGTTTTTGGCATAATCGGGCTCATAATCATGGTTGGTGTACACTGCCGCTACGTTGTATTCTTTGATCAGCTTTGCCCAGGCATGCTCCGGTTTATCATAAACTACCAGTAAGCTGCTATGGTGCTTCTGGCATTCTTTATTGATCTCATCAATGGCTTTGTAAATAAAGCTTACGCGGGCGTCGTCCTTATCCTCCAGCTTATCTAATATCTCCCGGTCAAAAATAAATAATGTAAGCACGGGGTTGCCGCTTTTAAGGGCATGGTAAAGCCCGGCGTTATCTTCTGTCCGCAAATCGCGGCGAAACCAAAAAACGCTTACAGGGGTATTTTTATCCATAAATTTCTTTTAATGCCGATGCTACATCATTGTATTTAAATTGATAGCCGGCATCTTCTATTTTTTGCGCCGATGTGCGTGTGCTGCCCAAAACCAGCGTGCTTAATTCGCCAAACAGTATTTTTATTAAAAACGCCGGCACTTTTGGCGCCCATAACGGCCTGCGCAACTGTTTGGCTACGGCCTGTGTAAGCTGTTGGTTGGTTACCGGTATGGGGGCTGCCATGTTATATACCCCGCTTAGGGCTTTGTTACCGAGGCCAAACAGGTATATATCTATTACATCCCGGTGATGGATCCACGATACCCATTGTTTGCCGCTGCCCAGGGGTGAGCCTACTGCCAGCTTTACAGGCAAGGCCAGCTGCGGCAAAGCGCCGCCTTCGGTAGTAAGCACCACACCGGTACGGAACTTTAAGATCCGCAGGTCGAATTCCTTGCCGGCGTCAACCGCTTCTTCCCACGCTATGCAGCACTCGCCCATAAAATCATGCGCGGGCGGTGCGGTTTCTGTAAGCACCTCGTCGCCCCGGTCGCTGTAGTAACCAATGCCCGATGCCGAAATAACCGTATTTACTTTGTGGGCCTTTTGGCGCATTAAGCCATAAATAAGCCCTATGGATCGGGTGCGGCTTTCAATGATCTCTTTCTTGCGCGTGTCCGTCCACCGTTTATCGGCAATACCGGCGCCTGCCAGGTGGATGATGGCATCTACACCATCAATGCAATGCTCATCTATTTTGTTGTTGGGCACATCCCATAAAAAGGTTTTAACCTTTGGGTTTTTACCCGGGCTGCGGCTTAAATGGCTAACGTTGTGCCCGGCATCTAAAAGCGCTTTGGTTAGCTGCCTGCCCAGTAAGCCCGAACCACCGGTGATGAGGATATTTTGATTACCCATGGATGTTTTTAATATTTTATAATCAATAAGTTGAATTTATAACTCTCCCATCATTGCAATGGCTTTTTTACCATGTCCTGGTGAGCCTGTCGAACCATTAGCCGCTTTGCCAGGTCTTCGACAGGCTCAGACTGACATTTTTTTACCATGTCATGGTGAGCCTGTCGAACCATTAGCCGCTTCGCCAAGTCTTCGACAGGCTCAGACTGGCATTTTTTTACCATGTCCTGATGAGCCTGTCGAACCATTAGTCGCTTTGCTAAGTCTTCGACAGGCTCAGACTGACATTTTTTTACCATGTCATGGTGAGCTTGTCGAACCATTAGCCGCTTTGCCAGGTCTGCGACAGGCTCGGACTGACATTTTTTACCATGTCCTGGTGAGCCTGTCGAACCATTAGCCGCTTTGCTAAGTCTGCGACAGGCTCAGACTGACATTTTTTTACTATGTCCTGGTGAGTCTGTCGAACCATTAGCCGCTTTGCTAAGTCTTCGACAGGCTCAGATTGACAAGTTCGGCAAGCATTTGCCATCCACCATTAACTTTCTTTAAAATCTGTTATTCGTTTGGCCATTCCTTTAAATATAAAAAGATGGAAAGGCCACATAATGTACCAGTATAGCCTGCCCCATAAACCGCGCGGCCTAAATGTAGCAATTTGGCTAAGGAAGGTTTGGTTGTGGCGTTCAATAATTTTAAATTCCAGCCAGGCTTCGCCGGGCAGTTTCATTTCGGCATACAGCAGCAGGCGGTTGTTAATTTTATCGGCAAGCAGCACCCGCCAAAAATCAATTACATCGCCCGGCGATACGCTGATGTTGCTGGTGCGCCCCCGCCTGGAGCCTACGCCGCCAAAAAGCTTATCTAAAAACCCGCGGATGCTCCAGATCCAGTCCCAGTAATACCAACCGCGGTTGCCGCCAATAGCCATAATGTTTTTCAGCACCTCGTCGCTATCGCGCTTAAAGGGCTGTTTAACTTTGTATTCCAGCGTGCCGTTTTGCGGCACCTTTATCTGGTCCATAAAGCCCGAGGTAAGATAGCCGTTATTCAGGGCATCCTTCCAGCTGCTTACGATGGAGTTTTGTTCTATCTTTTCAAACGCCAGCTTCAGGGCTTCTTCATACCTAAGGCAGTGGCGTTTTACCACGGTATCAATATCGTGGTTTTTCATGATGGTTTCGTTCTTCATACTATCTACCAGGCTTTGTGCAAGCGAATAGCTGGTAGAGGTAACAAAGTACAGCCAGTACGATGATATTTTGGGCGACAGGAACGGGATAGTGATGATATACCGCTTTAGCTTACGCACCCCGGCATAGGTAAGCATCATTTGTTTAAAGGTGAGGATATCCGGCCCGCCAATATCAAATGTTTTATGATAAGCGGCATCGTTTAGCAACACGCCCTCCAGGTAGCCCAGCACATCGCGGATGGCAATAGGCTGGCATTTGGTATTTACCCACCGCGGCACGGTCATCACGGGGAGTTTCTCGGTCAGGTCGCGGATGATCTCGAAAGAGGAACTGCCCGAGCCTATGATAATGGCAGCACGCAAAACGGTTAATACGGCCTTGCTTTTTCGCAATACATCTTCTACATGCCTGCGCGAGAGCAGGTGGTTGGATAGTTCGCTATCGTTAGTGATGCCGCTTAAGTAGATTACCTGCTTGCAATTTGTTTTATTGATGGCCTGCACAAAGTTATGGGCCGACAGGGCCTCTAACTGGGCAAAATCATCAGATTGCGCCATAGAATGCACCAGGTAATATGCGGCGTCAACATCATCGGGCAGGGTTTCTATACTATCTTCCTTCAGCAAGTCGCCAGTAAGCAGGGTTACCCGGTCGCTGTAGTCGTTCTGTTCATGAAAGCGGCGCTTATCGCGCACCAGGCAAACCACGGTATGGCCTTTATCCAGCAAAACGGGGATGAGGCGGGTCCCGATATATCCATTAGCACCGGCAAGTAACACTTTCATGCTATCAGCAACAATAAATAACCAAGGGTGTTTTTAATGAACCCATTTAAGCGGAGAAATTAAATTTAACGTAAACTATTAAAGTAACAATATGGCTACTGTTGCCCTTGGGCGGATGTTTTTTTGGTTTTAGAATGATTTGGCAGAAGGTATTTTAAGTTAACAGTGACCATATTTCCCCAAAATGTTCGGCTTTTCCCCATTTATCCGTTTACCATACCCGAAACTTTTATCCGATAGATACCGTATATAGGCATAATACGGTGTTTAAGTTAATAATTGCAGGCGTGGCAAAATTATTGTTTAACAAATAATACAATTAGTTAACCTAACACTTTCTATTGCAAAAGAAATGTTAACACAAGATTTTCAACAATTAATTATCTTCTTTATCTGCAGTGTATTTATTTTGCTGATAGCTGCAGGGATGTATTGCCGCCAGCGCTCAAACGCGTACATAGGCACCGGCCGCGTAAATGATATCGAGGCCTGGTACCTGCGCGCAAATATTGCATGGGTTTCTACCGCATGCCTGTCTTTAGCCTTAGTTATCAGGTTTATATAATTTTTTAGTGCTTTACAGGGCTTCCGCTTCCACGTGGGGTTTAAAGGTATTGGTTTTAACCCTGGCCTGCAGTTCGTGCAGTATATTATAAAGGCCAAAGTTGGTGCGGTTTACATAAATAAAGTGCTTAACCCCGCGGGCCTGTTTAAATTCGGGCATCTTAGCTACCTTTTCGCCAAAACCAAACAGGTCGTCAAAAAAGGCTTTTTTACCAAAATCAAATTCACTGGTAATGTAGGGCTTGGCAAATAAGCTTATCATTTGCTTGTACATGGTGTAGTAAAACTCTATTTGCGCCGGGGTATCTTTGGGCAAAATCATCTCCAGCTTGCGAAACGCCCTAATGGTTTCTTCCTTATCATCAAACAGGTTGGTAGAGGTAAGCGAGAAGAAGGGGTAGTAAAAATCATCGGGCATTACCTTGATACAGCCAAAGTCGATACAGCCCAGCTTGCCCTCCGGCGTGATCAGGAAGTTGCCGGGGTGCGGGTCGGCATGCACGGCGCGCAGTTCGTGCTGCTGGTAGTTGTAAAAATCCCAAAGCGCCTGGCCTATCTGGTCGCGCAGTTGCTGCGAGGGGTTGGTGGCCAAAAATTCTTTTAGGTGTTTCCCTTCCAGCCAGCCCATGGTGATAATGCGCTTGCTGGATAGGTCGGGGTAATAATCCGGGAATACCACGTTGTTGAGGTTTTTACAGGCGATAGAAAACTCTATCGAGCGGCGCACCTCCAGTTCGTAATCGGTTTCTTCCAGCAGGCGCTCTTCCACCTCGCGCATGTACACATCCAATTCCTTTTCGCTCATGCCCAGCATCCGGAAGGCAAAGGGTTTTACCAGCTTCAGGTCGGACGAGATCGAGTCGCCCACGCCGGGATACTGGATCTTAACGGCCAGTTTTTTGCCGTTGAGTTCGGCCTGGTGCACCTGGCCTATCGATGCCGCATTGGTAGACCGGATGTTGAACTTATCGTAGATCTGATCGGGGTTTTTACCAAAATACTTTTTAAATGTTTGCACAATAAGCGGCCCCGAAAGCGGAGGCGCATTATATTGCGACTGCGTAAATTTATCCACATAAGGCTGCGGCAGCAGGTTTTTATCCATGCTTAACATCTGTGCCACTTTAAGCGCGCTGCCCTTAAGCTCACTTAAGGATTGATAGATATCCGTAGCATTATCCTCATTCAGCTGCGATTTATCCATATCGGGGTTAAACAGCTTTTTAGAGTAGTGCTTTATATAGTTACCACCAATTTTAAAACCGGTTTTTACAAACTTGGCGCTGCGTTCAACCTTGCTGGTAGGGATACTGTTTTGTTCGTTACTGTTGGGCGTGTTATCGTTCATGTTGCTCAAATAATTGGGCCATGGTATGCAGGCTGATGCCTGTATAATCCTTAATGGCCAGATCGGCTAATTTGCGTACTGTTTGCGCAGGGTGCGCGGTGGTAATGCCCACAACCTTCATCCCTGCGTTATTGCCTGCCTTTAATCCCGATAGGGAATCCTCAAACACCACACATTGCTGGGGGCGGGTGTTTAACGTTTGGGCAGCCTTTAAAAATATTTGCGGTGAGGGTTTAGGCTCGCTTACCATACCGCCGGTGATGATGGCATCAAAGTACCGGCGGATGGGTATGGTGTTAAAAATAAAATCTACATCATCCATGTTTGATGATGTGGCCAGGGCAATTTTAACGCCTGCATTTTTAAGGTCTTTCAGGTACGTTTCAAGGCCGTTTACGGGGCGTAAAAAGGGCGTGAAAGCGGCCTCGTAAAGTTGTTTTTTTTCATTAATCAGGGCTTGTAGTTCTGCCTCGCCGGTATCTTCGCCAAAATACGTTTTCAGGGTATTTAAAATAGGTACACCGCTAATGCCGGTAAGGTAAGTTTCTTTGCTCAGACCGGGCATCCCCCTTTTTTTAAAAAGCTGCTGCCAGGCCTGGTAATGGTAGGGTGTGTTATCTATCAGTGTGCCATCCATATCAAATATGGCGGCTGTTCCCTGCAGCCCGATGTGTTTATCGCTCATTTATATCTAAAAGCCCATCCTTTAATAAATGGTGTGGAGAGGCTTTAAAAGCCCATTTTTTCTTTTAAACCGCCGTTTTTGGCCAGAAATTTACCATATTCAAACAGGTTGTCGATAGGTGAGCGCTGAAACAGGTCGAAGGTTACATTAACGCCTTTTTCTATCGCCTCATCCGTTTTTTCAAAACCCGCCGAATCATCATTGATCCAGAAGTTTAGCACAAAGCCAAATTGCACCCAAAGGGCATCTTTATAACGTTTGCTGAAAAATTTGCGATCGCTTAGTTCCTGGCTTTCAATGCCTTCGTTCAAAACAGTGTCTGCAAAGTTGCCAAATATCTCTTTGGTAGGTTCCAGTACTTTTGGTGTGCCTAGGCTGCGGTGCTTTTTAATACTGTAAACAGCAAAACTGCGGTTGCTTTTTAGCAATTCAAAAAAGCTGTAGAAGAACGACAGGGCCTTTTCACGCGATGAATACTGCGCCCAGACCTCCTGAGCGCGGATCTCACTCAGGGTTTTGCGGCTAAGATCGGCCCATACGCTTTGTTCAACAGCATCAAATGATCCAAAGAAGCGGTAAAATTCCTCCTCGGCCATTTTGTTCTTTTTAGCAAATAAATATACCGACTTTGGCTGCTGCCCTTCGGTCAGTACATAATCTATATAAGCTTTCTGGATACTTTCGGTAGTTGCCATCATGTTTTGTTTTACACAATAAAAATACGGATAACGAACATTTAAAATGTCATCGCTATCTATAATTAAACGGCTTGTTTACAACCTTATTTTATAAGGGCCGTAAGTTGCCCAGGCCGCCGTCAATACCAATAATTTGCCCGGTAAGCCAGGCGCTGTGGTCGCTTAGTAAGAATTGAGTAGCCAAAGCAATATCATCGGGTGTGCCTATTTTGCCCAAAGGATGCCTTTTGGCCGATGCCTCGCGTTTTTCATCGGTACTTAACAGGTTTTTGGCAAGCGGTGTATCGGTTAGCGATGGGGCAATGGCGTTCACCCTTATCCTGCTGGCCGAAAGCTCTGCCGCGAGCGACAGCGTAAGGCCTTCTACTGCGCCTTTTGCAGCCGCTATACTGGCATGAAAAGGCATCCCGGCCTTAGCCGCTACCGAACTGTAGAGCACGATACTTGCACTACCGGCATTTTTTAATGCCTTAAGGTTAAGCCGGATAAGCTCTGCCGCGCCAACTACATTTAATTGGTAATCATTTAAAAAATCATCTTTTGTTAAGCGCTGAAAGGGCTTTAGGTTGATACTGCCTACCGAGTACACCAGGCCGTGTAAAATTTGCGGCAAACGGTCTTCAATTAAGCTTAGGTCGCCCAGAATGTCGGCTTGTATGTGGGTAACACCCTCGGGCCAGTCGGTTGATGTATTACGGGATATATTGAATATGTTTGCCCCCTGTATGGCAAGGTGTTTGATCAGCGCAAGGCCAATGCCGCTGCTACCGCCTGCTATAAGTATGTTTTTATCTTTTAAGCTCATATGATAAAGCCACAACAGTATAAAACATATTATGTGTTGTGGCTTTATAAATAAATTGGCTGTATTTGGCTTATTTATTATTGATGGCGGTGCAGTTTACGCAAATAGGCAAGCATTTCCCGGGGCCTGTCGGTTTGTATCATGGTAGCGCCGTGTGCTATGATCCAGTCCCAGCTATCGTTTATGTTATGTTCATCAACAGCGGTATCGTCATCATGCCCGCCATTTAGGCTGGCCCACAAGGAGTTGATCCAGATCTTTGATCCGTTTTTGTTGATGAACCCGTTATGGCTTAATACTGCCGACGAATCTTTTTTAAAGATCAGTTCAAAGGCAACCGGCTTTATTTGTTTTTGGTATTCGTTAATAACAGCTTTGGCTTCGGGTTTATCTAAGGATACTACCGGCATAAAAACAATACTATCCAGCAAGGTGGGGTATCGCTTTCTAACTTCTCTGTAGGTAGTTTCTGTTTTAAAAATGGCTTGGTTAAGGGTGCCGGTTTCTTTCAGCACTTTGTAGGCTTCATTATAATAATCGTAGCTTTTATCAAGGTTTACCAATACTTTACCTTTAGCCAGCAGCATTACCTCGCGCAGGGTTGGAATAGTATGATTGGTTACCCTGCCGAGCGCATTCTTCAGGCGGATCTTTTTAAGTTCTTCAAGCGTGTAATCAGCCGGCCGGCCTTTGCCGTTCGTGGTTCTGTCTATAGTTTGATCGTGCATAACCACTACTACGTTATCGCTGGTCATGTTCAGGTCTATCTCTATCACATCAACACCCATATCAATAGCGTACTGGTAGGCCAGCAGCGAATTTTCGGGCGCGTCGCGCCAATCGCCGCGATGGGCTGCAACCATAATGTTTTTATCGTTAGGGTTATGCAGCTGTTTAATCAGGCGGCTAAAAGGTGAATTTTGCTGGCCAAAAGCTACTGCTGTAGTTAACAGCAAGCCGGCTATAAGTGTGGTTGTAAGTTGTTTTTGCATTGCTTGTAAAGTTAATTTTAAAGGCCGGCCCTTGTGCGCCGGCCTTTTTGTGCTAACCAATTATTATTAATAGCCGGGGTTTTGCGGAAAAGTGGCCGGGTTGTTCATGGTATTTAATTCCGGTTGTGGTATAGGGTACAGGTACTGGTAGGGCTGTATGGTAAGTTTTGTTAAACCGGAGTTTTGTAAAGCGGCTATGGCGGTGTTGGTACGCACCAGGTCAAACCATCGTTGCAGTTCCAGCGGCATTTCCAGCCGGCGCTCCTGCAGTACGGCTGTTCTGAAACTTACCTGATCGGGCAGGCTAACAGCTGTATAAGGTATTGCCCCGGCTCTTAAACGTACGGCATTCAGGTAAATAAAGGCATCTTTAGTTATATCGCTGCTGTAGGCAACTTCGTTAAGCGCTTCGGCATACATCAGTAAAACATCGGCATACCTTAAAATAATATAATCGTTACCCAGTGTGTTGTTCGACGGATCAAAAGTGTCATAATACTTCTTAACGGGTTTGCTATTGGCATTAAGTGTTACCGTATTTAACAGATCGCGGCGGGCATCTGTAGAACCGTATGCACCCAGTAAAAGCGGATCTATAGCCGGCTGGTTAAAATAGCCTGCCAAGGCATGGCCCTGCCCAACTAATGTTTTATCATATCGTACCGCAAAAATAATTTCGGCGTTCATTTTATTGGTTACGCTAAACACGTCGGCCACGTTAGGCAATAAGCTATACTTGTAAATATTTGTTGCCGGCGGCACCAGGGATGCCAAGGTGCTTACCACCTGCGGATATTTTTTTTCGGTAAGATAAACCTTGCCTAACAATGCTTTAGCAGCCCCTGCAGTAGCGCGGCCAATATCTGTTTTAGCGGTATAACCTGCAGGTAGCTGGGCAATGGCCTGGTTAAGGTCGGCCTCTATAGCTGTATAGATCTCCTGCACCGGTGTTCTGCTGAGTTTTTTGGCTTCGTCTGCCGTAATGGTTTTTAAAACCAGCGGCGCGGCGCCCCAAAGGCGTACTATATTAAAGTAATGTAGCGCACGTAAAAACCGTACTTCGCCTTCGTACTGGTTTTTAAGGCCTGCATCGGTAACCAGGCCGGTATGCTCTAATACGTTATTGCAGCGTGCTACAGCATTATATAAAGCTAAGTATGCATCATTTATTGCGGTATTATCGGCCTTGGCCAAAAAACGATCGATGTTAAATTCGCGGCCAACGTTACCGCCCGGGTTTTGATCTTCTACGTTATCACCGCGTGTTTCCATCATGGTGATAAAGCGGTCCTGGTACATGTTGGAGCTTTGTAGCGTGGCATAGCAGGAGGTAACTGCGTTGGTTACATCCTGTGATGTTTTAAAAAAGCTGGCATCGGTAACCTGCGATTGCGGTGTAAGGTTTATAAATTCTTTGGTACACGACAGGAGCAGGATGCTGCTTATGGAAAGTGTAAAAAATATCTTTTTCATTTTTTTTGTAGCTGTAAGGGTTAAAACTTAAGATTGATGCCCAGTAAAAACGTTTTCGACAAGGGGTACGATCCGTAATCAACACCGGGGGTTAGAGGGCTGTTGTTGGCGCTGATGGGGTTATTACCCGTATCGTTGCTTACCTCGGGGTTGTAGCCGTTATATTTGGTAAAAGTGAAAAGGTTTTGGCCGGTAACATATAACCTTAAACTACTGATGCCTGCTTTTTTAACCATTTGCTGCGGCAGGGTTACACCTAAGGTGATATCCCTGATCCTGAGGTAAGATCCATCTGATAAGTGGTAAGTAGAGATTTGGGCATTTAAACCGGTTTGGCTGCGATTGGCGCGCGGTACGTTACCGTTACCCGGCTGTGCAGGCGAAATATACCGGTTATTATAAATATCGGGCGATGAATTGCCGTAACCTTCTACAGAACTGTAGTGCCTTTGGCCGATGTTGGCCACCTTGTTACCGTATAAACCCTGTGCGGCTACGCCCAGGTCTATAGCGCCGTATTGTAGCTGGGTAGAAAAACCATAAGTAAACTCAGGCATGTAATTCCCGGTGATGGTTTTATCGTTCCCGTCAATAATATTATCGCCGTTAATATCCTTATATTTAAAATCTCCGGGTTTTGCCCCCGGCACTTTGGCCTTGGTGGCATCAATATCAGCCTGGTCTTTAAAAACACCATCGGTAACCAGCGTAAAATAATTGCCAATTGGCTTGCCTACCTGCGTAATAAAATAAATCGTGTTTTCTGCCTGGGTAATAATGGAGTTTACCCCACCCAGATCAATCACCTTGTTGATGTTTTTAGAAATGTTAGCGCTGTTAGAGATTTTTAACTTACCTATCTGGTTGCTGCTGCTCAGGGTTACTTCAAAACCCTTATTATTTACCTTGCCAACATTGATAAGGTTTGTGCTGTAACCGGTACTTTGCGGTACAGGCACATTGAGCAGCAAATTGGTGGTGTTATTATTGTAAATATCAATGGTAGCTGTAATAGCATCATTAAACAGGCCTATATCGGTACCTATATTAACGGCGGCTGTTTTTTCCCAGCCCAGGTTGGGGTTGCTGGCGGTAGATTGGTACAAGCCTGTAGCCAAACCGGTGCTGCCTACCGGTCCAAACACGTAATTGGCAGGCGAATAGGCAGCCAGGTAAGAGTAGTTACCGATCTGGAAATTACCGGTGACACCGTAGCTTGCCCTTAATTTAAATGAACTGATAACCTTGCTGCTTTTCATGAAATCCTCGTCGCTGATGATCCAGCCGGCAGATGCCGATGGGAAATAACCATATTTATTACTGGCCCCAAACCTGGAAGAACCATCACGGCGAATAGCGCCCGAAAGTAAATAACGGCCCTTGTAGCTGTACTGCACACGGCTTAAAGCCGATAGTAACGACCATTCTTGTATAGCAGAGGTAAACCCGGTGATTGTAGTTGCGCCATTAAGCGTTTGCACAATATCTGTAGGATACCCCGTTGCCGAGATATTGCTTGATGTGCTGCGCTCTTTTTGGGCGGTATAGCCCAACAGGGCTTTTATGTTGTTGTTGCCAAAGGTTTTGCTGTACGACAGCGTATTTTCTGCCAGCCAGTTGGTTATTCCGGATGTGATGTAGCTGCCTACCGGGGTAGAAGGGGTTAACCTGGTTACCGGGTTGGGCAGGGTAGACGGCCTGTAGGTGCTGCGATTGTAATCGCTGATATCAGTACCGAAGGATATTTTGTACTTCAGGTCCTTTAGTATCTCATACTCTGCAAAAACATTGGCTAAAAGCTTTTTTTCGTAGGTACGGTCTACTTTTGATTGGGCAAGTGCAACGGGGTTCAATACGCCGGGTTGAGAGTACTGCCATTTGTACTGATCGTAGTTATAAGAGCCATCGCTGTTATAAACCGGGAAGAACGGCGATGCTACCAACGCCGCCGATATGATGTTTTCGGAATTGTCGTTAAACCGCCCTTCTGTAGGCAGATAATCATAAATGCCGTACGCATAATTGATGCGGGTACCTAAGCGCAAATGGTTGTAATGTGCATCAAGATTAACGCGGCCGGTATATTTTTTATAACCGGAGTTGATGACCACGCCATCCTGATTAAGGTAATTACCGGATATGTAATAATTCATTTTATCACCGCCGCCACCTACCGAAAACGTGTGGCTTTGCATGGGTGCCTTACGAAAGATCTGGTCCTGCCAGTCGATATTAGTTAAGCCAGGCTGCTTGTTCAGATAAGGAAAGATCTCTGGCGGGATCAGGTAAGCCAGGCTGGTGTTGGTTGCAGCTGCGCCCAGTTTGCTTAAGCGTGTGGCATTATCATCCGTTGCGTTGCCCGTAAGGCCTTTGCTTGCCAAAAAATCAAAATAAGTATTGTTGTGGGCATTATAAATCAAATCGGCATACCCGTAAGCATCCAGCCGGGGCAGTTTTTTGGTTACCGACTGGATACCGTAATAACTGTTTAAGCTGATCACCGGTTTTTCTTTAGTGCCCTTTTTTGTAGTGATGATCACTACACCGTTAGAGCCGCGCGAGCCATATATGGCAGCTGCCGATGCATCTTTCAATACATCAATGCTTTCTATATCGTTAACGTTAATGGCATTTAGCGGGTTTACTTTAAAGCCCGGCCCGTTTACATCGTTATCAGATAAAGGCACGCCATCAATTACGTAGAGCGGGTCGCTGCCGGATGTTACGCTGCCGCGGCCCCTTATGGCAATGGCTATACCTGCACCGGGCGCACCTGCCGGTTGTAAAACCTGCACACCCGCCAGTTTACCGGTTAGCGCTTTATCAAGGCCGGTAGAAGGGAAGTTGTTGATTTGCCCGGCATTAAGCGATGCTACAGAAGTGGTAAGGTCTTTTTTATTTTGTGTACCATAGCCAACCACCACCACATCTTTTAACTGATTGGTTGAGGGCAGCAGAGTTATATTTAAGGTAGTTTGCCCGTTAATGGCTTTTTCCAGCCTTTCAAAACCTACAAAATAAAATACCAGGGTATTGTTGGCATCTGTTGTAATACGGTACCGGCCTTCGGCGTCGGCTATAGTTGCTTTACTGTTATCCTCCTTTACACTAATGGTAACACCCGGTAGCGGCAGGCCTTTATCATCAATAATTTTACCGCTGATATTTACAGGTGCTGCCTTTTCTACGGGTTTTGGCTCGGGCAGCCTATTTATCAAAATATTATCTCCCAGTTGTTTAAACGTTAAATTGTTGGGCAATAATAATTCTTTCAGTACCTGTTCAACCGGGCGTTCTTTTACCGATAGCTTTTTTACCAGTTGCGCTTTTACATGGCTGCTGGGATAAACGAAATGAAAAGTTGTTAATTTTTCTATTCTGTTGAGTACGCTGGTAAGCGGTTCGTTTTTAGCATCGATGCTGATTTTTACCTCTTTTAATGTTTGTGCATCGCTGTTATGGGCTAATAATGTTAAGGTGCTTAAGCACACCGTTATCATAACAATTAATGAAATTTTCATTATTTGGAGCAGGGGTTTAAGGATATGAGTAGGGGAAGCTTCATTCAGGTTATTGCAATACAATACCTTTGCATTTCTTTGTAAAAGAAATTTCATAAATTTGATTGATTTTAAATGTTTAATCGCTAATAGTTAAAGTCACTCTAAAACCGTTTTGTCTCGACCACAAAGCGGTTTTGTTTTTTTAAAGCCTGGCTTTAAAAATTAATTTTTTGGTTTCAGTTTATCATTTGCTCATTTATTAACCGGGGTTTATTGATTGCACGCATTTCCGGAAAGTGTAACTGTTTTGTTATGATCATTTATATTGTACTTAATATTGCCCAGTGTTGTTAATATGCCCAGCAATTGGTTAAGCTGTATCTTATTATTAAAACTGGCAGTGTAGCGGCAGGTAGTTAGCTTGCTGTTAGCAAAAATAAACCGGTAACCATACCAGCGCGTTAGCCGGCGGGTTATATCTGTTAATGACTGATCGGTGAACTGTAATTTACCCGTGGTCCAGGCGGTAAGCGCATCTGCATTAACGCTGTATAAGCGGCTGTGGCCGGTAGTTGTGTTATAACTAATCTGTTTGCCCGGTGTAATTAAGCCCAGTACTGTTTTTTCGTGCGCAACCTGTACTTTACCCCGCACCACAGTTACCGTATTATCGTCAGCATTGGGGTAAGACGAAACCGAGAAAGCCGTGCCCAACACGGTTGTTGTAAGCTTGTTGGTATGTACAATAAAAGGCCGGGCAGCATCGTGCTTTACATCAAAAAAGCCCTCCCCGTTAAGGTAAACATCCCTGGTGGCGGCAGATGCGTTTTCAGGGTATTTTAAAGTACTGCCGGCGTTTAGTAAAACAACAGAACTATCGGCAAGAATGATCTGCAGAGTGTGGCCTGTGCCGGCGGTTATTTGTTTGTAAACTATTTTTTGCGGGGCATTCAACTGCCGGTAAAGCATTACAGCGGCTGTAATAAATATTAGCAGGGTAGCAGCAATACGCATAGGCGTAGCCAGCCTTTTATATAAACTTCTGGTGGTTTTTGTATTGGCCTGTTGCCTGGCTAAAGCAATATTGTTTTGAATGACCTGCAGGGACCGCCCTGCCGACTGGCTGATCTTGTCGGCATCGCCGTGGTAAAATTCGGGCAAGCTGCGTTCCATCGAGTTGTAATATTGCTCAACAAGTGCTGCTTCTTCGGGGGTACATTTGCCCTGCAGGTATTTCTCAATTAATATCTCCCACTTATCGTTGTGCATTTATCTGCGGTTTTACAAGCTGTATTGCACAACAGGCATATTACCGCCATTAAAAAATGAAATATATTTATGTTAATATTAACTTAATATATATATAACTTAGTGCAACCAATTACTTAACGGCGTATCTCTAAGTTTGCGCCAACTTATTTTTTTACTATTAGCAAGCTCAATACATATACTGATAATGCTCTTTTATGCCTTATAGCGCAAGAGGATGAGGCGGCATTTGCCACTTTATACTTCCGTTATTATGAAACGCTGGCCCGCTGTGCCTACAAACGCCTGCAGAATGAAACCGTTGTTGAAGAGCTGGTGCAGGATGTTTTTTTAAATCTGTGGATAAAGGCAGCAGAACTGGATACCTTGGGGAATGTAAAAGCTTATTTGTTTGCTACTCTTAAAAATAAGGTGCTGCACGAGTTAAGGGCTTGTATGGTTGTTGCCCGGCATTCCCGGATAATTGCACAGGAAACCACCATCTATGCTACAGATATGGCTGAATTAATGCACAGCCGCCAGATTGAACAGCAATTTGAATTGATAGTAGCCGAACTGCCGCCCCAGTGCAGAGAAGCCTTTAAACTAAGCAGGGTTGATAATTTATCCTATAAATCTATTGCCCAAAAAATGAATATTTCTGTAAACACGGTAGAAAAGCACGTGGGCAAAGCCCTCGGAATTTTGCGCCGTAAGTTTAAAGAATATGATTTGATTATATTTGCCCTGTTCGCGGTTATCCGTTACTTATTCATTTAACAGGAAATTGCCATGCATAAAGGCAATAAACAAAATCTTTCTTATAAGATTTGCCCGGTATGCAAGCGGCCTTTTACCTGGCGTAAAAAATGGGCCAAATGTTGGGACGATGTCAAATATTGCAGCGAACGGTGCAAAAAAAATAAATAATTACCATTTTTGTAATTGGTCTAAATAAGTTTAGATTAGGTGTTCATATGAGTGAAAAAGTTATATTGGTTTGGTTTAGGAACGACTTGCGCATACACGATAATGAAATATTATCTGAGGCTGTGCGCAGGGCTGATAAAATATTACCCGTATATATCTTTGATCCGTTTTACTTTAAAACCAGTGCCGGCGGTGCCTTAAAAACTGGTAGTTTCCGCGCCAGGTTCCTGTTAGAAGCTGTTGCCGACCTGCGTAAAAACCTGCAGGCCTTTGGCGCCGAACTGCTGCTGCGCACCGGCGACCCAGCCGAAGTGCTTACCCAATTGGCCGATGAATACCATGTAAGCGAAGTTTACCACCATCGCGAGGTAGCGCCTGATGAAACTGATGCATCTGAAAGAGTGGAGGCCGCGCTCTGGAAAATGAAGCTTAACCTGAAACACTTCATCGGGCATACCATGTACCACAAGGAGGACCTGCCATTCCCGATAAAGGATATCCCCGACAGCTTTGTAACGTTTAAAAAGAAGGTTGAACGCGACAGTACAGTTAGGCCTGGCGTTGCCGGCCCCGATCACATTATTACCCCTGATATTACCGATGCCGGCGAACTGCCCACACTTGCAGATTTGGGCATCCCCCAGCCGGTAGATGACGTACGCGCAACCGAAAAATTTGTTGGCGGCGAAACTACAGCATTAAAACAATTGCACCTGTACCTGGAAAACTGCTTGCCAAACAACCAGGGTAAAAATGTGCGTGGTGCATTATGCAGCGCATCTGGTTTAAGCCCCTGGCTGGCAGTAGGCTGTATATCGCCGAGGCAGGTTTACTGGGAGGTTGTAAATTACCTTAAGGATAATCATTTGGCCAATACCGACCCGATAATGCTGGAATTGCTTTGGCGCGATTATTTCCGGTTTATGTTTAAAAAACACGGGCAAAAGTTCTTCCGGTCCGAAGGGTTCGGTGATGCGCCTGATATGGCCGCCAATCAGGATGAACTTTTTGACCAATGGAAGAACGGCGAAACAGGTGTGCCTTACATAGATGCGGCTATGCACCAGCTTAACGCAACCGGCTACATTACCAATTATAGCCGGCAGGCAGTTGCCACCTATCTTACTAAAGACCTGCAAGTAGACTGGACCAAAGGCGCCCTGTATTTTGAAGAAAAGCTGATAGATTACTCGCCGGCAAGTAACTGGGGTAACTGGGCCTTTGTGGCAGGCGTGGGTAACGATACTAAAAGCAACCGCTTTTTCAGCGCTGCTAAACCTACCGATCAATTAGATACCAAAAGCGATTTTATAGCCACGTGGCTGCCTGCCGCAAAAAACAGGGATGGCGAGCCTGCTGTTACTTTGTAAACAGGTAAAAAAAATATCTACACATCCATCAACGGGGATTTTTCCTTATATTGGTATTTACCTCCCTGTATTTATTGGGTTTTGCTTGAAAGTTAACTACTGCTACAAGAATATTATGTATAGTTAAAATACTATTATATATTAACCTATAGTGTAGTTATATTTGAAATATAAACCTAAAGATATACATCTTAACAGCCGATTAATATTTGCCTGCTTTAATGGGATTAACTTTTAGCATAGAATGCTTTACTGTATGCAGGTGAATTTTTAACCTGTTTAAATGGTAATACTATTTTAAAAGATGCAGAAGTAATTGGTTGGGCGCCAGGCTGATAATTATATTGTATATCTTATATAGTTGATTGAACTAACCAATTATAAACATATACATATTATCATGAAAAATTTAAGGCTACTTTTTATGGCAGCGTTTTGCTGCTTTGCTATTATTTCGTGTAAAAAAACCGAGCAGGCAACTACACCGGTAAACAATGAAAACGGTACCGCAGTTGCACCTTTGCGCCTGAAAGTGAATGCGGCACCAAGCGGCTCACCAGTGGCGCGTTACGGGCAACTCTCGGTATCAGGCAGGTATCTTAAAAACGCGGCTAACAATACCATCAGCTTAAGAGGGCAAAGTATGGGCTGGAGCAGCTGGTGGCCGCAATACTGGAACGCTAATGTAGTAAACTGGCTAACAGATGATTTTAAGATAGATGTAGTAAGGGCATCAATGGGTGTGGATGTAACGCCCGGTTATTTAAACGACCAAACCAATCAGTTGAATTTATTAAAAGCGGTTGTAAATGCAGCCATTGCCAAAGGTACCTATGTAATTATCGACTGGCATTGCGAAGCCTTTCATCAAACAGAAGCGGTTGCCTTTTTTAAATCGATGGCGCAGCAGTATGGTAACAACCCACATGTAATATATGAGATACTGAACGAACCTAACAACACCCAAACCTGGCCCCAGGTAAAATCATATGCGCAAGCCGTTATTGCAGGCATCAGGCAATATGATCCGGATAACATCATTATTGTGGGTTGCCCAAACTGGGACCAAAAGATACGTGATGTGGCCGATTCTCCTTTAACCGGTTACTCAAACATTATGTACACCGTGCACTATTATGCAGCTACCCACGGCCAGTGGCTGCGTGATGATTGCGCTTATGCTATCAGTAAAAACATCCCGATATTTGTAACGGAAAGTAACGGCTCAGAAGCATCTGGCAGCGGGCATCTTGATTATACACAATGGGAAGCCTGGTTCAGCTTTTTAGAAACCAACAAGATCAGCTGGATCAACTGGTCGGTTTCTGATAAATCCGGCGAACTTTGTTCTATCCTGGTGCCTGGTGCACCGGTAAACGGCGGCTGGAGCTCTGCACAGCTTACCGAAACCGGGAACTACATTCGGGGTAAATTACGCGGGTATGCGGGCAGCAGCAGCACCGGTATTGTTTCGGGTAAAACGTATCGTATTACGCCGGTGCATAGCGGCAAATCGCTTGATGTTTCCGGCTCTTCTACGGCCGATGGGGCAGTTGTGCAGCAATGGCAGTATGGCGGGGCAACCAATCAGCAATTTATTATAACTGATGTTGGCGGCGGATATTATCGTATTTCGCCGGCAAGTGCCTCTGCAAAGGCATTTGATGTAAGCGGTGCATCAACGGCTAACGGTGCAGCTATAGTTCAATGGGCCTATGGGGGTAACAGTAACCAAAAATGGCAAATAGTAGCCAACGGCAGCAGCTACAATATCAAATCGGCCCTTAGTGGCAAATGCCTCGATGTAAATGCCGCGTCTACAGCAAACGGGGCTGCCTTAAACCAATATACCTGCAGCTTAAGTT
This sequence comes from Mucilaginibacter phyllosphaerae, assembly GCF_004378255.1. Taxonomy (GTDB): domain Bacteria; phylum Bacteroidota; class Bacteroidia; order Sphingobacteriales; family Sphingobacteriaceae; genus Mucilaginibacter; species Mucilaginibacter phyllosphaerae. The sequence continues at coordinate 993,914 of NZ_SNQG01000001.1, read as the reverse complement.
CAACCAATCAACAGTTTACTTTAACACAGCTTAACTGATAATCATCTTAATTTATATCACATTTAAACAGGCCTGCTTACAAATTTAGCAAGGCCTGTTTTTATTTTCACTTAATTTATAGCAAGCTGCGCTATGGCAAGCAATGCTGTATAAAGGGATAAACATGATGCTATATTTTTCTATTCGTACTTAAAACATACCGTATGGTTTCTTTTATAAAAATTATAGAAAAGTAATTGCATATTATTTCAGCATTTGAATGTATTATGCTTAATTTTGTTGCGTTTACAACAATGGTTTCTCATGGATCGCCTAAATTATATAAACAGCGCAAACGCTGACTACATCAACTCTTTATACGAAGCTTATCAGCAAGACCCAGAGTCTGTTGATTATGGCTGGCAGAAATTTTTTGAAGGATTTCTGTTTGGCCAGGATAACCAGGCGGCTGCAGGTACTGCGCCTGCCGAAACATCCGAGCATTTCATTAAAGAGATCAATGTGCTGAATATGATAAATGGTTACCGTTCGCGCGGCCATTTATTCACCAAAACCAATCCTGTACGCGAGCGCCGCAAGTATTTTCCGGGTAAAGAGCTGGAAACCTTTGGCCTTACCGAGGCAGATATGGAAACCGTATTCAATGCAGGTGTTGAAGTTGGTTTAGGCCCCGCCAAACTAAAAGATATCCGCCAGTTGCTTGAGCAAACCTATTGCCAGTCTATTGGTGCAGAATATACCTACATCCGTAATCCTATCAAACTAAAATGGTTTGAGGACAGGATGGAGAAAAAGCGCAACACCCCATCTTTTACAGCCGATGAAAAAAAGCAGATCCTGGGGAAACTGAACGAAGCCGTTACTTTTGAGAATTTTTTGGGTACTAAATTTCTGGGCCAAAAGCGGTTTTCGTTAGAAGGTGCCGAAGCATTGATCCCGGCCCTTGATTCGGTTATCAAAAAGGGTTCGGAACTGGGTATCGAAGAGTTTATCATCGGTATGGCGCACCGTGGCCGTTTAAACGTGCTTACCAACATCATGGAGAAAACTTACAAAGAAGTGTTCTCTGAATTTGAAGGTAAAAACTTCGATGCATCATCTCCATTTGGCGGCGATGTAAAGTATCACCTGGGCTATTCAACAGATATCCAAACCAAACAAGGCAAAAAGGTACACTTAAGCCTTTGTCCTAACCCTTCGCACCTGGAAGCGGTTGACCCGGTTGTAGAAGGTATCACCCGCGCAAAAATTGATTTTAAATACAGCAGCGATCATTCTAAGATCGCCCCGATATTAATTCATGGCGATGCATCCGTAGCAGGCCAGGGCATTGTTTACGAGGTATTGCAGATGGAAAAACTGGACGGTTACAGCACCGGCGGTACCATCCACCTGGTTATCAACAATCAAATCGGTTTCACCACCAATTATAAAGATGCCCGTTCAAGTACTTATTGTACAGATGTGGCCAAAACGGTGCTTTCGCCGGTTTTCCACGTAAATGGCGACGATGTTGAGGCATTGGTTTATGTAATTAACCTGGCTATGGAATATCGCCAGGTGTTTAACGAGGATGTGTTTATTGATATACTTTGTTACCGCCGCTATGGCCACAACGAGGCGGATGAGCCTAAATTTACCCAGCCGGTATTATACAAGGCCATTGAGGCACATGCCAACCCTTTACAGATCTACAGCAAAAAACTAATCACCGAAGGTACGGTTGACGATAAATTTGTAAAGGAGCTGGAAAAAAGTTTCCGTGCCGAATTGCAGGGCATGCTTGATGAAGCAAAGGCTGCCGACAGGTTTACAGATACCATCCCGATGTTTGAAGGCGCCTGGAAAGGCCTGCACCTGGCAAATCATAAAGAATTTATTAGTACGCCGGATACCTCTGTAAGCGAAGAGACCATCAGCGAGATAGGCAATGCCATTACTACGCTTCCAAAAGATAAAGCATTCTTTAAAAAGATAGAAAAGCTGTTTGAAGACCGTAACGCCATGGTTAACAAAACACAAATGTTTGATTGGGCAATGGGCGAATTACTTGCCTACGGTACACTGTTAAAAGACGGTTTCCCGGTAAGGTTAAGCGGTGAGGATGTTAAACGCGGTACCTTCTCTCACCGCCATGCGGTATTAACGCTGGTTGATTCTGAAGACGAGTTTACACCGTTGGAAACCATCGATACACAAGCCAAATTAAGCATATTCAACTCCCTGCTTTCAGAGTACGGTGTTTTAGGTTTTGAATATGGTTACGCCCTGGCCAACCCCAATGCCTTAACCATTTGGGAAGCCCAGTTTGGCGATTTCTTTAACGGTGCACAGATCATTGTAGACCAGTATATTGCCAGCGCCGAAACAAAATGGCAGCGTGGTAACGGTTTGGTGATGTTGTTGCCGCACGGTTACGAAGGGCAGGGCCCCGAGCATTCATCGGCACGTGTAGAGCGCTTTTTAGAGCTTTGCGCGGATGATAATATCCAGGTGGCCAACTGTACTACGCCGGCAAACTTCTTTCATATCTTAAGAAGGCAAATGCACCGCAGTTTCCGCAAGCCGCTCATTATTTTTACACCAAAAAGTTTACTGCGCAGCCCTAACTGCGTATCGCCACTGGCAGATTTTACCAACGGTAAATTCCACGAAACGATTGACGATAACTACGCCGACCCTAAAAAGGTTAAACGTGTACTGCTTTGTACCGGTAAAGTTTATTACGACCTGTACGAAAAGCAGCAGGCAGATAAGCGCAAGGATGTTGCCATTATCCGTGTAGAGCAATTGTACCCAACGCCAATACAGCAAATTTTAAAGCTTAAGGCCAAATATGAAAAAGCTACCGAGTTTTTCTGGGTACAGGAAGAGCCCGAGAATATGGGTGCATGGCCATACATTTGCCGTAAATTCCATAACGACAGGGTGTTGAACCTGAATGTTATATCGCGTTTAGAGGGTAGCAGCACAGCTACAGGTTTTGCCAAGCAGCATGCCGCGCAGCAATTGCACATCGTATCTAAAGCGTTTGAAGCACCTGCAGGTAAAGCAGTTAAGGAAACCATCAAAAAAACAACAGAAAAAATGGCTAACGCGGGTGCGGATTGATAAGAGTTAAGAGTTTAAAGTAGAAAGTTAAAAGGGTTTGCCGATCACTTTATCTACTTTCAACCTTTAACTTTATACTTTCAACTAATAAAAACTTACAACTACTAAAATATGAGTTTAGAAATAAAAGTTCCGCCGGTAGGCGAATCCATTACCGAAGTAACCTTATCAGCCTGGAAAAAAAAGGATGGCGACCAGGTAGAAATGGACGAAGTGATAGCCGAACTGGAATCAGACAAGGCGACTTTTGAGCTTACTGCCGAAAAGGCCGGAACTTTAAAAACTGCCGCTGCCGAAGGCGATGTATTAGCCATTGGCGCTATTGTAGCTACCATTGAAGAAGGTGGCGCACCTGCGGCCAAAGCCGAAAGCGCGCCTGCCGCTGCACCGGCTACTGCCAAAACAGAAGAGCCCGGCACTGCTGTTAGCCCGGAAGTACCTGCTAATGGTTACGCACCTGCCCCGGATCAGAGCGGTTCATCATCTTTAGAAATTAAAGTACCACCTGTGGGCGAATCTATCACCGAGGTTACTTTATCGCGTTGGATGAAGAAGGATGGCGATGCGGTTGAAATGGATGAGGCTATTGCCGAGCTGGAATCAGACAAGGCAACCTTTGAACTTACTGCCGAAAAAGCAGGCGTACTTAAAACGATAGCCCGGGAAGGCGATACCCTTGCCATTGGCGCAGTAGTTTGTACCATTGAAGGTGGCGGCGCCGCTGCTCCTGCCGCTGCAACGCCGGTTACCCCTGCAGTTGCAGATATAGTGAACGAATCACCACAAGCCGCTCCGTCAAAAGGTACAACTTATGCATCGGGCACACCATCACCTGCTGCTGCAAAAATATTGGCCGAAAAAGGTGTTGCTGCTACAGCCGTTAGCGGTACAGGTGTTGATGGCCGCATTACCAAAGGCGATGCCCTTAACGCGCAGGCAGAAAGCCAAAAGCCACAAGCAGAAAGCCAAAAACCTGCTGCACCGCAAACCCCTCAATCAGAAACGGGGGCAAGAAGCGACCGCAGGGAAAAAATGTCGTCGTTACGTAAAACGGTTGCCAAACGTTTGGTAGCTGTTAAAAATGAAACGGCCATGTTAACCACCTTTAACGAGGTGGATATGGCGCCGATAATGGAAGTGCGCAGCAAGTACAAAGACAAGTTTAAAGAGAAACACGGCGTTGGCTTAGGCTTTATGTCGTTTTTTACCAAAGCAGTTACCGAGGCACTGAAAGAGTGGCCGGCAGTTGGCGCACGCATAGAAGGCGAAGAGGTGGTTTACAGCAATTTTGCTGATATCTCTATCGCAGTATCTGCTCCAAAAGGTTTGGTGGTTCCGGTTATCCGCAATGCGGAAAGCATGAGCCTTGCCGAAATTGAAAAAGCTATTGTAGTGTTAGCCGGTAAAGCGCGCGAAAATAAATTAACAATTAACGAAATGACCGGCGGCACGTTTACCATCACCAACGGTGGTGTGTTTGGTTCTATGATGTCTACCCCCATCATCAACTCGCCGCAATCGGCTATATTGGGTATGCACAATATTATTGAGCGCCCTGTAGCCGTAAACGGGCAAGTGGTTATCCGCCCGATGATGTACCTGGCCCTGTCATATGATCACCGTATCATTGACGGCCGCGAATCGGTAAGCTTCCTGGTGCGTGTTAAACAACTGCTGGAAGACCCAACAAGATTACTGTTAGGCGTATAATAAAAAGATTTTTAAAGATCAAAGGAAACCCGGTTATGCCGGGTTTTTTTGTTGACGCAATTTGCTGCTTTCATCAAAACAAAAAAAGGGGTGCCCGGCTGAACCGGGCACCCCTTTGCTATCAAAAGCAGTGTGCTTAAGGCATGATACGCTCCAGCTTTACACTCTCTGGCGAGGTAAGCATCAACGGTACTTTCTCTACTGTTACAAAGCTCAGGTCGAGGCCAAAGTTGCGCTCTTCCGAAAGGCTTATTTTTTTCAGCTGGGTATAAAAGAACATGATCACCTTCTCGTAGAATGAAAGATTGTGCGAGCGGGATAATACCTTTTCTATCACCACAAACCTAAAGTCGCCCACAATTTTGTGCTTGTTTAATGATTTATAGGTACTGGTGATATCTACTTCTCCATTCTTTACCAGATCTTCAACCACCTTTCGAAAAAGCAGGTTTATCTGCTGCTCTACCCTAAAACCAAGCTTAAAGTCGATACGGATGAGTTTACCCGGTACCAAAAAATCAACCTCATACTCGCTTTTGTAAGGCTCATCCACCACATCCACATGTACCAGCCAATAAACATCGGCACGTTTGGGTTGCTTTTGCAATATAGAATATATGATCTTCGATTCGACCTCTGAATTAAAATTAGCGCTGGTTAGATACACCAGTTGCGAAGCATATTTGGGTACGCTTTCATCCTCGCTCATTTCTTTAATGATGCTGAAATAATCGTCTATCTCGATAAATTTAACATACCGGTTTTTGATCTTGCGGGCGTTGTGCCAGGTCCACATGATGATGAACAGCACCAAGCCTATAGATAGCGTAAACCAGCCGCCATGTATAAATTTAACCAGGTTACCCAATAAAAAGGTACCCTCGATAACCAGATAAACCAATAGGAATGTACCGATAATATAGGCCGGTACCTTTTTACGCTGCAGGAATTTAGATACCAGTATAGTGGTCATTAACATGGCTACGGTAATGCTTAAGCCATAGGCTGCCTCCATCTTTGCCGAGTGCTTAAACAACACCACCACACCAATACAGCCAGCGCAAAGCAGCCAGTTTACGCTTGGCACATACAGCTGCCCTTTCTGCTCGGACGGGTAATTGATACGCACCTTGGGCCACAAGTTAAGCCTAACCGCTTCTGCTATCAGCGTAAACGAGCCTGATATTAAGGCCTGGCTGGCAATAACCGCCGCAATGGTGGCTATACCTATCCCAAATATCAGGAACCAATCGGGCATAATTTTGTAGAAGGGGTTATTCATATTCAGGTTGATCACCTGGCCTTCGCGCTGTAAAAGCCATGCTGCCTGGCCCAGGTAATTCAATACCAAACAAGCCTTAACATAGATCCAGCTGATGCGGATGTTATCCCTGCCGCAGTGGCCCAGATCGGAATATAAAGCCTCGGCACCTGTAGTACACAAAAAAACAGCCCCTAATATAATAAAGGCATTATAATCTGATGTAAGCAGCTGGTAAGCATAATAAGGGTTTAAAGCCTTTACAATAGATGGCATCTGTATAATGTACGAGAAGCCTAAAACGCCCATCATGGTAAACCAAATGAACATAATTGGCCCAAAAGCTTTGCCCACCAGTGATGTACCAAACTGCTGAATAATAAATAAGCCGGCTATAATAGCTATTACAATTTGTACCGTAGGTAAATGCGGGTAATAGGTTTGCAAACCCTCAATGGCCGACGATATGGTGATAGGCGGTGTAATTATCCCATCGGCAAGCAGCGCGCAGCCGCCTATAACGGCAGGTACAATAAGCCACTTTGCCTTGCGGCGCACCAGAGAGAATAAGGAAAATATGCCGCCCTCGCCCTTATTATCTGCCCGCAGGGTGATAATAACATATTTAAGCGTGGTTTGCAGGGTTAGCGTCCAAAAAATAAGGGATACACCTCCCAATACCAAAGCTTGCGAAATAGGTTGTGAATTGCTGGAATGTTCTGAGCCAATAATGGCTTTAAACACGTATAAAGGTGATGTACCTATATCACCGTAGATAATTCCTAAGCTAATTAGCAGCCCAGCGGCTGATAGTTTCTGCAGATCTTTATGGTTTGACACTATGCTTTAAAAAGATACAAAACTATTAAAAAAAACCATTACAACTTAAACTATAATCAATCGTATAAGTCTATCGTACATATCAACTAACAAAAGCGCATTTTGTTAAAATTTGTTAAAACTATTTATTTATTCATAACATTATCAATTGATGAGCGCTTTATTTATATTTTTGCAAAGAATAAAATAATATGGTTCGAAAATCTACTTATCTTAATTCCTGGTTCACTGTAATTGCAATCGCAATCGCGGTGAATTTTGCGCTTGCAAAGGGAGTTAATGCACAAAAAAGTGATACTTCGTACCTGCGCAGCGCTAAAGGCAAAACAAGTAAAACATCTTACCTTAAAAATGGCCTGCACCTGGCCTTGCCGCCATTAAAACCGGCAGCCGTATCCAGCGCCAAGATCAACCTTGCCCGCCCCGATGATAAACTGTTAACCAATGTGCAGGTTTTCCCTATCCCGGTTACCGATGTTATCAACGTAAAATATACGCTGTCGCGCAATGCTTATGTAAATGTTAAGTTGATGGATTTTTTGGGTAATGAGGTGCTTACCCTTTTATCGCAGCGTGTAGAATTTGGCGACCAAAGCATTAGTTACACTGTAACCAACAAATTAGCACGCGGCTTTTATTTTTTACGGATAACCGTTGGTAACGAATCTGTAAACAAAAGGATCCCGATAGTGCTGTAGTATTGCGATAGTATCGAATTTCTTTCTCCTTCAACATTCGATATTCAACATTCACTGTTTGATATTAATTCCCCCGTTATTGATCTTCTTTTTTTCAATTTACTTCTGTAACATTTAGGTTTTAGCAGGTATAGTTTATAATTTCGGCGTTATTCACATTTGCTTATGAAAATTATTGCTATTGGCCGTAACTACGCCGAACACGCTAAAGAATTAAATAACCCTGTACCAACCACTCCGGTGATTTTTATGAAGCCGGATACCGCCCTGCTGAAGGATAATAAACCTTTTTATCATCCTGAGTTTTCGCAGGATATCCATCACGAGATCGAGCTCGTGCTTAAAGTAAGCAAAGAGGGTAAGCATATTAACGAAAAATTTGCCGCCGGTTACTACGATGAAATTGCGCTTGGCGTAGATTTTACCGCAAGGGATATCCAATCTAAACATAAAGAAAAGGGCCTGCCCTGGGAGCTGGCCAAAGCCTTTGATCATTCGGCCCCGGTGAGCAACTTTTTACCAAAGGCCCGGTTTACAGATATCTACAATATAAACTTTAAGCTGGATATTAACGGCGAAACCCGCCAGCAGGGTAATACCAAAGATCTGTTGTTTTCGTTTGAACGTATCATTGTCTTTGTGTCCCGGTATATCACCCTTAAAAAAGGCGACCTGATATTTACCGGTACCCCCCAGGGTGTAGGCAAAGTTGCCGTTGGCGACCGGCTGGAAGGGTTTTTGGAGGGGGAGAAGCTTTTAGATTTTTATGTTAAATAAGGTATTACATACAGATAAACGATAACCTTAAAATTATACTGTCATGGTGGGCTTGTCGAACCATTAACCATTATGCAAAGCGTTTAAGTATTCGACAGGCTGACTGACAACCTAAAAACGGCGCCTTTTGCGCAATTAAATATCAAATATGTTGATTCGAACGGTGAGCCGGAAAATATTATTAAGTATTGCAGTACTGATCACGGCTGCATCCACCCACGCCCAGGATGTGATCCAAAGCAGGCAATACCCTCAAAACCAGTTTCGCTACCCGCTTGATCTGCCGCCAAGTACGGCAGGTTCTTTTGGCGAGCTTAGGGCAAACCACTTTCACTCCGGATTGGATTTTAAGACCAACCAGCGCATAGGCTTCCCGGTACATGCTGCTTACGACGGATATATCTCGCGTGTGCGCATCCAGTTTGGCGGTTTCGGGCAGGCTTTATATATCACCCACCCAAATGGTTTTACCACCGTTTACGGCCACATCGAAGCTTTTACACCTGAGATAGCCAAGTACATCCGCGATTATCAATACAAAAACCAAACATTCGAGGCTGATATTGCCCTGCCGGTTGGCCTGTTTAAGGTAAGCAAAGGCGATGTGGTAGCTACATCTGGTAACCGGGGGGCATCTGCCGGGCCGCATGTGCATTTCGAGATCAGAGATACGCTGACACAGGAAACCATCAATCCGCAGCTGTTTGGCCTAACCATTCCGGATAAAATACCACCTGCTATATCTGCTATTGGCATTTACCACTTAAACGGCAACGCCTTTAGCGAAAAAACGCCGAAAGAGTTTTTAGCCGTAACAGGCACCAACGGAAATTACCACTTAACCAGGCCACAGGTGCTAAACCTGAGCGGTAATGTGGGCTTTGGTATTTCCGTTATCGATCAAAACAGTGCTTCTTTTAACCGCAACGGCATTTACTCGTTAGAGCTTAAGCTGGATGGCATCACCATGTACACTTTTGCGGTAGAGCGTTTCGCGTTCGATCAAACACATGCCATCAATGCTTATATCGATTATCCGGTGTTTATTACCGCCCGCCGCTGGGTACAAAAATGCTTTATATTGCCCGGTAGCCGCATCTCGCTGTATCCGCAATCCATCAACCGCGGTATTATGGCTTTTAATGACGATAAACTGCACGAGGTACAATATATTGTAAAGGATATTGCCGGTAATACCTCCACCTTAACGCTCAAGGTACAATCCAATACCTCTGCGGGCAGCGCCATTGCCGATAAACCGCTGGGTACCCTGATGCGTTACGACCGCAAGAGCGAATTTATTAACGACAAAGTGAAGGTAATTATACAGCCCGGTAACTTGTATGACGATCTGGATTTTATGTATTCGGCTATGCCTGCAAAGCCGGGGGCGCTATCGTTAACCCACCGCATCCACAACAAACTAACGCCGATACACGACGACTATGAAATTTGGATAAAACCGGATGTAAGCCCCGGCGCCTATGCCGATAAAGCAGTTATAGTGAATGCCGCAACCGGCAGCATTGGCGGTACTTATGATGGTGGCTATGTAAAGGCAAAAGCACGCGCCTTTGGCGATTATTATATTAAGCTGGATACCGTTGCACCGGTTATTATCCCCATCAACATTCGTAACGGCAGCAATATGAAAGCCCTGCGCGCCATTAAACTGCGCATGAGCGATAACCTGAGCGGTATAAAAAGTTATGCAGGCAAAATTGACGGTAAATGGGTACTGGTAGAGTGGGACTATAAAACAAAAGTTTTAAGTTATACCTTTGATGATAGTATTGCAGCCGGCAGGCACAAGTTTGAGTTTACGGTAACCGATATAAAAAATAACGCAACTACATTTACAGCAGAATTTAACAGGTAAAAATATGGCAACCCCACAAGCAGGCGATAAAGCGCCAAACTTTACAGCAAACGACCAGAATGGCAACCCGGTTTCGCTGGCAGATTATAAAGGCAAAAACGTTATTCTGTATTTTTACCCAAAAGACGATACCCCCGGCTGCACGGCAGAAAGCTGCAGTTTCAGGGATAACTACCAATCGTTATTAGGCAAAGGCTTTGATGTGATCGGGGTGAGTGTAGACGACGAAAAATCGCACAAAAAGTTCGAGAGCAAATATCAGCTGCCCTTTACCCTGATAGCCGATACCGACCACAGTATTGTAGAAGCCTACGGCGTTTGGGTAGAAAAAAACATGTACGGCAAAAAATATATGGGTACCGCCCGCACCACTTTTATTATCAACGGCGATGGTATTATTGAGCAGGTGATAGCCAAGGTTGATACCAAAAATTCATCGCAGCAGGTGCTTGACCTGGTTGGATAAATGTATCTTTAACGCATATTCAAACAAAAAAGCGTTATATTTATTTAAAAGATAAATTTTAATAGATGGCCATTCAGGCAGAAGACGAAGAGATACTCAGCAAGTTTAGGGACGAAAAGACCCGTAACGAAGCATTTAACCTTTTGCTGAAAAAGTATCAGCAAAAAATATACTGGCATGTGCGCCGCATGGTTATCGATCATGACGATGCCGACGATATTGTGCAGGATGTGTTTATCAAGATCTGGAAAAACCTGCCGGGCTTTCGTAATGATGCGCAGCTATACACCTGGATGTACCGGATTGCCACCAACGAATGCATTACCTTTTTGAACAAGAAAAAAGCGAAGAACAACATCTCGTTGGATGATGTGGATTATGAACTGGCCGATACGCTTTCGGGCTCGGATCAGTTCAGCGGCGACCAGATCCAGCGAAAACTGCAGGAAGCTATATTAACCCTGCCCGATAAACAGCGCCTTGTTTTTAATATGAAGTATTTTGATGATATGAAATATGAAGAAATAAGCGATGTTTTAGGCACCAGCGTAGGCGCTTTAAAGGCATCCTACCACCTTGCGGTTAAAAAGATAGAAGCATTCATAACTAATTCCGATTAATTTAGTAGAATATTTAATTTAGCATTAAACCTTTTGAAAGATTGTTCATCTATAAGAGAGTATGAAAAGCGATATGGAGCATAACGAATGGGCGGACAAAGAAATGTCACTTGAACGGTTTTCTAAAGAAAACCCGTTTACGGTGCCATCCGGCTATTTTGAGGAGGCCGGTCAGCGCATATTGTCCCTTCTAAAATTAGATGAGTTTAAGCATGATGATGCGGCACAGGGGTTTACCGTGCCTGCAGATTATTTTGAAGAATTAAGCGCCAATATCCAAAGCAGGATAAACATTGAGGCAGTTGCCAATACCGATGAAGATGGTTTTACAGTACCCGAAGGGTATTTTAACCAGCTTACAAATACAATACAAAGCCGCATTAACATAGAAAGCGCTGCAGGCAGCAATGCCGAAGCATTTAGCGTGCCTGCAGGATATTTTGACAACTTGCAGCAGCAGATAACTGCGCGTATTGCTGTTGAAGAAATAGCAGATAAACAACCCGGGTTTACTGTACCCGATGGCTATTTTGAAAAGCTTAATACCGCAATTTTAAATAAAACTGTAAACCAGGAAGCGGTAATACGTAAAACTATTGTACGCAAGCTTTGGGCATCAAACACCTTTAAGTATGCTACCGCGGCTTGTTTGGCTTTAATAATTGGTGCGGGCGCCTTTTTAAGGGATGTGCAGCAACCGGTTACACACACGCAAACTTTTTTACATAAGCAGGTATCAAACATACCGGTAGACGAAATAAAAGACTACCTTGAACTGAATATAGATGCCAACGATACACGTGGCCTAATGGATAACGATAAGCAAATTAATACTGATGCCCTGGATGCCGATCTGCAGGAATATATTGATATTAATTAATAATACTTTTAATGAACAGGCTGTTTAGATATATTTTCTTTTTACTGGTATTTGCAATAAGTGACAATGATGTTTTTGCGCAGATAAATAATTTGCGACGCCCTGTGCCGTCTGTAAAAAACAGGATCGTGCGTAACCCTAAGCTACAGGCCGCACGCGACAAATTTATTGGCCAGCAACTTGCACTTACTGACGAAGAATCGCGCCGGTTTTGGCCTTTATACCGCCAGTACCAGCAGGAACTTACGGCCGTAAAAATATTAAAACGCCTCAACAACTCCAGTTCTACCGCCAACGGTATGGACCAGATAGATAAGGAACTTGAATATGATAACCAGATGGTGGTTATCCGCAAGCGCTACCGCGACGAATTTCTGAAAGTACTCCCCCCCGAAAAAGTGAGCGCACTTTATAAAAGTGAAGTTGAATTTACCAACGAACTGATCAAACAATTCAGCGAACGCAGCATCCGCGCGGGTAATTAATTAGTTAGTGATTTAATGAATTAGCGATTTAGTGATTGAAGTATCGCTTAGATTGCTGATTTTTGCATGAATGAATAAGTTTGTCAAAATTACTAATTAAGTAATGTTAACCCTTCGCCAACTCTTCTTAAATAACAACGCCCAAACAACGCATTTTCCGCTGTTGCTGGAATTTGAGCGTGCAGAAGGCGTTTATATTTACGATAAAACAGGCAAGGCCCATACAGATCTGATATCGGGCATTGGGGTAAGTAACCTGGGCCACAGCAACCCAAGGGTGGTGCAGGCTGTGAAAAACCAGGTTGATAAATACATGCACCTGATGGTGTATGGCGAATACGTGCAAACCCCGCAGGTGCGCTTTGCCGAAAAGCTGGTGAGCATCCTGCCCAAATCACTAAATTCTGTTTACTTCACCAATTCTGGCGGCGAAGCTGTAGAGGGGGCCCTGAAACTGGCCAAACGCTTTACCGGCAGGCAGCAGATAGTGGCATTTAATAACTCGTATCATGGCAGCACGCATGGCGCCTTAAGTGTTATGGGTAACGAAGAATTTAAACAAGCGTACCGCCCTTTATTACCGGGCATCAGTTTCATTAATCTGAATAGTTTGCCCGGCTTGGATCTGATAACCAGCCAAACCGCCTGCGTTATACTGGAAACCATACAGGGCGAGGCTGGTGTGCGTGTGCCGGATGCGGCCTATATGCAGGCCTTGCGCAACCGCTGTACACAGGTTGGCGCCTTGCTGATACTGGACGAGATACAGGCAGCATTTGGCCGTACAGGCAAGCTGTTTGCCTTTGAGCACTTTGATATTATACCCGATATATTGCTGCTGGCCAAAGCACTGGGCGGCGGCATGCCGGTTGGCGCGTTTATAGCAGGCGTTGATGTGATGGCGGCTTTAAAAGAAAATCCTATCCTGGGGCATATTACCACCTTTGGCGGCCACCCGGTTTGCTGCGCCGCCGGCCTGGCAGCGCTTGAGGTATTGCTGGAGGAAGGCCTGGTGCAACAGGTTGCCGAAAAAGAGGCCATCATCCGTAATTATCTTACCCATCCTGCCATTAAGCAAATTCGCGGCAAAGGCTTAATGCTGGCTGTAGAATTTAAGAGTTTTGAACTGAATAAAAAAATAATCGACCGGTGTATAGAAAACGGTATAATTACCGATTGGTTTCTGCATTGCAGCAATTCTATGCGTTTGGCCCCTCCGCTTATTATTACCGCTCCCCAGCTTATCAACGCCTGCAACATTATTACCGAGGCAATTGATTTTCATGCAGATGCAACTTGCGTAAAATAGATCAGATCAAATTGTGTTTAATTATAATTAAAAAATTAACTGAAAAATAAGTTTTTGGATAGTTTTTAAGCTAATTGGTACAATTTATGCAGGGTAGTAGCTATCCGGATAAATAGTGCATTTTTAGCCTGTATTGCTGTTTTAAGTAGCTTTAGATGCATACTTTTTGGGTCAGAATGATTTTTGAGTTATCAAATAAAATCATCCGGATATTAAAATTATAATAACATCTGCTGTATAAAAAATGAAAATCGCATACATATCAACTTACCCGCCGCGCGAATGTGGTATTGCCACATTTAACCATAATTTAATGAATGCTATCAACGCCAATTTCCCCGAAAGGAAGTCGCCGCTTGACGGGGGATACGTTGTTGCTTTAAACGATTCGGAGAATATTCAGGAATATGAATATCCTGCACATGTTAAATACGTTGTTCGCCAAAACCATCAAAAAGATTACATCCGCGCAGCAAATTATATCAACACCAGTTCTGTTGATGCCGTGATATTAGAGCATGAATTTGGCATCTATGGCGGCGAAAGCGGCATTTATATTTTACCGCTGATAAACCGGTTAGAAAAACCGCTGATATCTATCCTGCACACCATATTAAAAGACCCCAGCTACGTACAGCGCATCATCATCCGCGAAATTGCCGAGCAATCGTCAAAGATCATCGTGATGAGCAAACGTGCGGTTGAATTCCTGACCACCATATATGATATCCCCGAAGATAAAATTCAGATCATAGAGCACGGTGTGCCTGATCTGGAAGCCCCGGAGGTAAACCCGGTTAAAAACTTAAGTCAGTTTAAAAACCACCGGGTGATGCTTACATTTGGTTTATTAAGCCGTAATAAAGGTTTAGAAACTGTAGTAAAAGCATTACCAAAAATAGTTGCCAAACATCCCGATGTAATGTATGTGGTATTGGGTAATACCCATCCGGGCGTTATCAAAAACTCGGGCGAGGAATACCGCGACCACCTGAAAAGCCTGGCTGCGCAGCTAAATGTTTCCAAGCATCTGTCATTCATCAATAAATTTGTGGCCGAAGATGAACTGATAGATTACTTAACCGCTGCCGAAGTTTATGTTACCCCATATCTTAACGAAGCACAGATAACCAGCGGTACGCTATCTTATGCAGTTGGGGCAGGGGCTGCTGTGGTATCAACACCTTACTGGCATGCTACCGAGTTGCTGGCTGATGGCCGCGGGCGTTTATTTGAATTTAAAAATGCAGATGCCCTTGCCGAAACGGTTAACGAATTGTTAGATAACAAAGAGGTTTTAGATGAACTAAAAACAAATGCATACGAATATGGGCTGCATTTACGCTGGCCTGCAACCGGCGCAGAGTTTATCCGTGTAGCACAGATAGCTGCAGCCAAACACGATTTTAGCGATAAGATCTTAAAAAACAGTATTGTTGACCCGGAGATATTGCCAAAATTCAGCCTTACGCACGTTTTGCGCCTAACCGATGATACCGGTATTGTACAACACGCTAAATACGGGATCCCCAACTTAAAGGAAGGTTATTGCCTGGACGATAACTCCCGCGCCCTTATTATGGCTTTGATGGCCTACCAGCGCAGCAAAAGTAATGATGCCTTTAAACTGCTGCCTATTTATTTAAGTTATATCCACTACATGCAAACAGAGGATGGTAACTTCCGTAATTTTTTAAGTTTTAGCCGCCAGTACCTGGATGAAGTAGGATCCGAAGATTCATTTGGCCGCACCATCTGGGCTTTAGGCCACTTAATAAATTGCGCGGCAAGTAATTCTTACCGCGAGTTTGCGATGGAGATCTTCCATAAATCTTACCCGCATTTTAAGGCTTTAAAACATATCCGCGGGCAGGCAAATACCATTATCGGGATAGCTTTGTACCTGCAGGCATTCCCAACGGATGAAGGTATAGTTGCCGAACTGGTGCGCTTAACCCAGCCGTTAATTGATGCTTACGAAAACACCCGGTCTGATGATTGGGAGTGGTTTGAAGAAAGCATGACCTATGATAACGCCATTCTTCCGCTGGCCCTGTTGCACTCGTGCGAGATAACAGGTAACCAGAAAGCGAAAGACATCGCCCTTAAAACGATGGCATTTTTAGATAAATTAACCCTGTCTAACGGGTACTTAAGCCCTGTTGGTAACGACGGCTGGTATTACCGTGGCGGTAAATTCCCTACGTTTGACCAGCAGGCTATCGAAACGATGGCCATGGTACTGATGCATTTCCAGGCCTACCAGATCTTCCGCAAGCCGCAGTATATCGAAAAAATGTTTTTGAGCTATAAGTGGTTCCTGGGCGAAAATACGTTACGCGCACCGCTTTACGACCATGAAACCAAGGGCTGCTGCGATGGTTTATTGCCAACAGGCATCAACCGTAACCAGGGTGCCGAAAGTACATTAGCGTACCTGATATCGCACCTTACCGTGCTAAAGGCGTTTGAACTGGAGTACGAGTATAATAAGTTGGATGAGCAGGTAAAGATGTGCTAAAATGAAAGCAGCTATTTTAGCCCCCGTTGCCTGGCGCACACCGCCCAGGCATTACGGCCCGTGGGAACAGGTTGCCTCTAACATTGCCGAAGGCTTGATAAACCATGGCGTAGATGTTACGCTTTTTGCCACAGGTGACTCTGTTACCGAAGGTAAATTGCAATCCGTATGCGCGCAAGGCTACGAGGAAGACCGTACCCAGGATGCCAAAGTACTGGAGTGCCTGCACATCAGCAACCTGATGGAGCAAGCCGGTGATTTTGACATCATCCATAATAATTTTGATTTTTTGCCATTAAGTTATACCGGGCTGATCAATACCCCGGTGATCACTACCATACATGGCTTTTCATCGCCGCGGATCATCCCGGTTTATAAAAAGTACAATTCGCGCGGGCATTATGTATCTATCAGCAATGCCGATCGCAGCACCGAGCTGGATTACATCGCAACGGTTTATAACGGCTTAAATACCGAAGATTTTAAGTTTACCGAACACCCGCAGGACTACCTGCTCTACTTTGGCCGTATCCATCATGATAAAGGTCCTTTAGAGGCGATTGAAGTGTCAAAAAAGGCGAAAAAAAGGCTAATAATTGCCGGTATCATCCAGGACGAAAACTACTTTAAAGAACGGGTAGAGCCCCAGTTGAACGACCAGATCCAATACATTGGCCCGGCCGGCCCCGACAAGCGGAACGAGCTTTTAGGCAATGCCCTGGCCCTGCTGCACCCTATAAATTTTGCCGAACCCTTTGGAATGAGCGTGGCCGAAGCTATGCTGTGCGGCACCCCGGTGATCGCGTTCAACAAAGGATCGATGCCAGAGCTGATCCGGCACGGAAAAACGGGTTTTTTGGTAAATACTGTAGATGAAGTGGTGGATGTAATAGGGCAACTGGGCGCTATCAACCGTAAAGATTGCCGCGATTGGGCCAGTTCCCAATTTTCAAAAGAGAAAATGGCAGGGGACTATTTTAAACTATATCAGCAGATCCTGGGCCTGTAAAAACCTGTCTATACCAGTTTCCTCATGGCCATAATATAACCAATATGTAAGCCTTCGTGGAAGGGTAAGAAGGCAAGGGCATCTTCAATATTAGCTATCTTTACGCCGTAACGGGTTGTCCATGCCGGGTAATTGGTAAAAACGCTGTCGGCATAATCTTTTTTTAACTGATCTAAACTGCTTACCAGTAGTTGTTTAATGTTCTCAAACTCCTCCTCATCAACTGGTGCTTCTGGTTTGCTTTCCGGTTTATATCGCTGAAAGAAAGCATCATCAACCCAGGTATTTAACCCGGCACGTTTGTAGCACACACCTTGCTGGGCGGCTACCATGTGGCCCAGGTTCCAGATAATGTTGTTGTTAAAACCCGCCGGTATGGTGTTTAACTGCGCTACTGTAAAGCCCTGTAATGTTTCTAATATTTTTATGCGCGGTTGCAGCATAATATCTAATTGTTTATCAAGCATAGCTGTAAGTCTTTATTATCAACGCTCAAATCTAAAATAATCCGGCTGATTAAGCATACTGTGCATGCGGCTTTTATTTTACATTTGCAGCATAATCTGATAAATGGCAAACACGGCAAGCAATTCTGTACAGTATGATAAACCTATATGGTATTTTATACTATGCTGGATGCTGCTTAACGCCATACAGGCATACACTTTAGAACTGCATGCCGATGAGGCCTACTATTGGATGTTTGCCCAAAAGCTGGATTGGGGCTATTTTTATCATCCGCCTATGGTGGCCCTGTTCATCAAGATAGGCGATGCCCTTATACCTAACGAACTTGGTTTACGCCTGCTTACCGTATTAAGTAACAGCCTGGCTATTTATCTGCTATGGTTAATCTTAAAACGATACCAGGTAAGCCCCAAATGGTTTATGTTACTCGTGTCGGGCATATTGATATTTCATGTGTACGGCTTTACCAGCACGCCCGATGCACCGTTGTTTTTCTTTGCGGTGCTGTTTTATTATTGCTACCAAAAATACCTGGATCAGGATAGCTGGCTAACAGCTTTTGCCATCGGTATTATCGTGGCCTGCCTGCTTTACAGCAAATATCACGGGGTGCTATTGGTTGGTTTTACGCTGCTATCAAACCTTAAGCTGTTTAACCGTAAAACCTTTTATCTGGCTATACTAACCGGGCTTGCAGTTTATACGCCGCATATTTTGTGGCAGATGCATAGGGGGTTCCCGGCGATTAATTACCAGTTATTTGAGCGTTCATCGGCTTTTGGGTATGATGTATCTATCAGTATCACTTATGTAGTAGGGCAGCTTTTACTGGGCGGCGCCTTTATCAGCTGGTTTTTGTTTTATAAAGGTTTAGGCACTAAAGTAACAGATGTATTTACGCGTGCACTCATATTTAATGCCATCGGCACATTCGGCTTTTTTTTGTTGAATACCCTAAAAGTGAATGTGCAGCCGCATTATACGTTAATTGCTTTCATCCCGTTGTTATGCCTTGCCCTTATCAGTTTTGCCCGTCAAAATTTTAATGGCAAATGGTTTTACAGGCTGGCAATTGCAAATATTGTGCTGATACTTTTGTTGAGGATTTCGCTGATAGGCGGCTTCCCTTATATAAAAAAGGTGGAAGCTTTAAAAAGTTATTTTGGTTTTCATGAATGGGCAGGCCTGGTACATCAAAAGGCGGGGAATGCTTTTATAGTGATGGACGAGGGTTTTCAAAATCCATCTAAATACAGTTATTACACCCGCAGCCTTAAAGGTTTTGCGTACGACTCGCGGTATTACGGGCGCACAATGTTTGATATCTGGCCGATGGAAGACAGCCTGCAGCATCAGCGCATTTATTTTTTAGTAAAAAATAATATGCCCGGCATTACAACCGATAGCATTAAATGTAATGCCGGCACGTGGTATGGCGGCTGGGTAGGTGATGCACGTACCTATCAAAAAATAGCTATAAACACCAAAGAAACGCTCATTAAAGCCAAACCCGGCCAAAAGTTTGAATTTGACCTTACGATAACCAATCCCTATCCTTTTGCTGTTAATTTTACCAACGCCGGCTATAAGCACCCGGTAACGTTAGAGGCCTGTTTTTTTGTGCATGTTACGCCCATTAGCGTACAACCGGCAGATAGTATGTTTAATAATATTGCCTTGCCAAAAGGAGCAAGCAAACATTACAGGATGGCAGTAACTGCGCCCATGCAAAAAGGCACGTTTGATTTGTTTTTTTCTTTGCGCACAGAGCCGTTTGCGGGTAGTAAAAACAGCCGCATTATAAATTTTACAGTTGAATAAATCGCGAAAGCATGATCAAAAAAATATACTTAGTATTATTAGTTACTATACTTACAGCCCGGGTGGCAAGCGCACAGAACGTTGATTTTCATGTAAATGGAATGAGCTTTTTTGATAACCGCGAGTATAAGGAATTTGTACAGCGCTCGCGCACTTACTCGGGCGTGCGTATTACGGCCGATGCAGGCTTTAATATCGATAGCAGCAACCATTTTATTTTTGGCGCTAATGCCCTGCACGAGTTTGGGGGGAATCCGTTTTTTGTGCGGGTTAACCCGGTAGCCTATTACAGCTACACCGGTAAAAACTGGCTGTTTAACGCAGGTGCCTTTAACCGCGAAGGTTTGTTGACCGATTACCCGCGCGCCATGCTGAATGATACCCTGCGCTATTTTCGCCCTAATGTAGAGGGTTTGCTAACGCGATTTAAAAACAGCCATGTTACCGAAACCGTTTGGATAGATTGGGTGAGCCGCCAAACCAATGTAGATAGGGAACAGTTCCTGTTTGGCTTTTCGGGTAAATATCAGCCATCGTTAGATGGGCCGTTTTACGTATCGCACTATTTTTTTTTACTGCATGATGCCGGCCCGGCAATAGCTATTCCTGATGACCATATCAGAGACAATGGCGCGGCACAGATCAGGATAGGAGCTAACTTTAGCCACAAAACGTTTCTGGATTCTTTGAATGTTGAAGCTGGCGGCATGCTATCTTTAGAACGCACCCGCGGAATAGACGGCTGGCAAAAGCCAACCGGTTTTGTAGCAAGCGTTTATGCGGGTTATAAACGTTTTGCCCTTTATGATGAATTTTATAAAGGCGATGGCCATCATATTGCCTTTGGCGATGCTTATTACCAGTACAAAACATACAATCGTTTAGATATTATTTACACCCCGTTTATAGCTAACGGCCTGCGTGGGCAATTTGTATTAAGCCTGCACAATACCCCCGGATATTTCAGTAATCAGGAGGCTTTCCGTTTAACGTATGATATTGGCAGGAAAAGGATAGTAAAGTTTAAAGATTAGCACCTGGAATTAAATGGTGAAAGGCAATTCGCTTGACGTGTTTTTTACAATATTAGCTTGGATGAGCCGCTAGCCCCCGGTTAAATAAACGCGGCTAAAATGTATAATAAACATTTATTCAGACAGTTCGCTTTAAATATCACGTGTTTTGCTATCTTCGCAGGGTTACCGCCTAATGAAGAAAAACTTACTGATTTTCAGTTTGCTTATCACAATTTCAGCTCCTAAACTTTTAGCACAAGAGTATAGTCTTTCTGGTTGGGTAGCATTGTTTTACACCCAAAAATTCACGAAGAAATGGGGCGTATCTGTTGACGCGCAATCCCGTTCGGCTAATAATTACGCCATGTGGGATCACGCTTATAAGTCAAATCCCGGTACGGTTAACTACGATTATGTTACTACGCTATTATTGCGCCCATCGTTAAATTACTATTTTGCTAATAAAATGATTTCGGTGGGGTATGTATATATTGCTACAAACTCCTGGGCTACAGATAGTGCAAAGACTTTTAACCCCGAAAGCCGCAGTTGGGAGCAATTTAGCATTAATACTAAAATTGGCAAAGCGGCCATCCTGCAGCAGCGTTTTAGGTTAGAACAGCGTTTTTTAGCCAATACCACCGCCAAACAAACTCCTTATTTTTCGCAACGCCTGCGTTATTTTGCCAGGGCTGTTATACCGTTAAAAAAAACTGCTGTATTTACTAATGGCGTATTTGTAGGTTTACAGAACGAGGTATTTGCCAATGTGCAAAACAATCACAATGTAAATTATCACCTTTTTGATCAGAACCGTGCTTACGTATCCCTGGGTTTTCGTATGAAAAAAAGGGCTGATCTGGAATTTGGATACCTTAACCAGTTTGTGCAGCAAAAAACAAGCACCTATTTTAACCACGTAATACAGGCAGCCATTTATACCCGGTTTTAATGCAAGCAAGGTTGTGCCAGGCCTGGTTATCTTTAAGGCGATTTTTTTAAATTTGCCGAAGCCCGGCAAAAATTACATGTGTTTTTGTTAGTATTGTAATTATCTATGTTATGAAAAAGAGTTTAATACTACTGCTATTGATCATCCTGCTTGCTCCAAGGGTTTTCGCTCAGGAGAACCGTTTTGCTGGCTGGGCCGCATTGTTCCATACCCAAAAATTTTCGCCAAAATGGGGTATGTCATTTGATGCGCAGTTCCGGTCTGCCAATCATTATGATTATCTGCAGAACATACTTTTGCGGCCATCGTTAAACTATTATTTCGATAAAAATAAAATGGCAGCCCTGGGTTATGCCTATATTGCTACCAATGGCCGCGCGGCAGGCGGTGCAGAAACCTTCAGGCCAGAGAGCCGCATCTGGCAGCAGCTGATCATTAATACTAAAATTGGTAAGGCTGCCACCCTGCAGCACCGTTTTAGGTTAGAGCAGCGTTTTTTAGGGAACACTACCGCTAAACAGGATCATTATTTTTCGCAGCGCCTGCGGTATTTTGCCAGGGCTGTTGTACCACTCAAAAAAACGGATGTATTTAGTAAAGGCGCCTTTATCGGTTTGCAAAACGAGGTTTTTGCCAATGTGCAAAATAACCATAAAGTAAATAAGCACTTTTTCGATCAGAACCGTGCTTACGTATCATTTGGCTACCGCTTACAAAAGGAATTAGACCTGGAGTTTGGTTACCTTAATCAGTTTGTGCAGCAAACATCAAGCACTTATTTTAACCACGTATTGCAGGCGGCTATCTATACCAGGTTTTAGTGGCCCACTTAAAATATCGACTGCAAAATAAGCGTTTAGTTAACTAACTTGCAACATGCCCACGCTTAGTAACGATCAACATATACGCCAGCTGGCCAACCTGGAATTGCTTGCCCGGCAGGTGGTAGAAGGCTTTATAACCGGGCTGCACCAAAGCCCGTTTCATGGGTTTTCGGTAGAATTTGCCGAGCACAGGCTATATAATAACGGCGAATCTGTAAAAAATATCGATTGGAAACTGCTGGCCCGTACCGATAAACTTTTTGTAAAACAGTTTGAAGAAGAAACCAACCTGCGTTGTTTTTTGCTGCTGGATACCTCATCCAGCATGAATTTCCCCGCAGAGGGTATAAATAAGCTGCAGTTTTCCATTTATGCCATAGCATCGTTAATGTACCTGTTTAAAAAGCAGCGGGATGCTTTTGGGTTATGCCTGTTTGCGGATCAGATGGACTGGATGAGCCCGGCCCGGTCTACATCTACGCACCTTTTTAGGTTATATGCCGAACTGGAAAAGGCTTATGAGCATCCTAAACAAAATACAGCTACCCATATTACGAAGGTACTGCACCATATAGCCGGCGAGATCCATCAGCGCAGTATGGTTATCATTTTTAGTGATATGCTGGAGAATAGCCTTGACCCCGAAAAAACGCAGCAGCTTTTTGCCGCCATACAGCACCTTAAATATAAAAAGCACGAGGTAATAATATTTAATGTGACCAGCAAACAGCACGAACTTGATTTTAATTTTGATAATCGCCCTCATCATTTTGTAGATATAGAAACCGGTACCGAGGTACGTGTACATCCCAACAAAATTCGCGACAGTTATCAATCGGCCCTGAAAAATTACCGCCATCAACTGGAACTAAAATGCGCCCAGCATCACATACAACTAATAGATGCCGATATTGAGCAGGGTTATAACGAGATCTTAAAAACCTACCTGATCAAAAGGAACAGCATGATTTAAACTTTTAGTCCTAAAAGGGTCTAACGGGTAGGGCAGGCTGTGAATTAACAGTCCAATGTTATACTATAACTGTAATATTTACAGCATTTAGCAAGGTTTGTGAAATTGCTCAAATCAATTTTGCAGGCATGGTGTTATTGAATAAACGCATATTTTAAGTATGAGACTTTCTGTAGAACGAAAACCAATAAGAGTAAATCCCGATCCGAAACGTGTAATAGCGCGATTTTTTTTCAATGGTAATGATCGTGCCAAAGAAGTATTACAGCGTGTAATGGGCATAAGCGAGGAAACCGCCTTTGGTATTGTATCACCCCTGCTGCAGGAGTATTCTAAACGGCACCGTAATATTACACGTGTGCTTAACCGCCATTGCAGCAAATTAAAACCTCTGATAGCCGAACTGGGTATTGATTTTGATACCCTTACTGTTTACCGCAAACTGCTTATCGGCTCGTATTTTACGCATGAGTATTCAATTGAATCGGCGGCATTCTTTAACCCTTCGATCATAGAAGACCCTGACCAAACCGAAATGGAAGACGGCCAAAGGCGTGTTATCATCAGCTTTAGGGCAGTGGGCGAGGGGCATATCTCTTCTATCACATTTCGCAGGGCGATGATAGATAAGCATAACCAGATAACCGTTTTGCCGGCCGGTAGCTATATTGATGAAGCCGAAATTGTACGTAACGCAGTTTATAATAAAAAACTTTTTTTAGAAAAAGCGGCCATCACCCAGATCAACATCAGCGTGTTGAAGGAACTGGAAGACAAACTCGACCACCATTTTGAGTATTCTAACCTGCGCCGCATTATTCTTGATTCGCAAAAACTGCAGGAAGATGATATGATGCGCCTGGAGTATGATAAAGTATTGTGGCTGGCCGATTCCTACTATGAAATTGTTTTTTCGCTGGATACGGATATCTCTGACAGGGTAATTTTCCCTATCTCTGAATATGAGCGCAAGGGTATAGAAGATGCTCGCTTTGTTAAGTTTTTTAATGAGGATGGTACTTATGTTTACTACGCCACTTACACGGCCTACGATGGGTCGTTGATTATGCCCAAGTTGCTGCAAACCACCGATTTTTATAATTTTAAAATAATGCCATTATATGGCGCCGGTGCACAGAACAAAAATCTGGCGCTCTTTCCGCGTAAAATAAACGGGCGTTACGCCATGATATCACGTATCGACGGTTGCAACAACTACATCATGTATTCTGATAAGATCAATATATGGGAGAAACCCGATCTGTTGCAAAAACCCAAATTTACCTGGGAGTTTGTACAGATAGGTAACTGCGGTTCGCCAATTGAAACCAAGGATGGCTGGATTGTGATAACCCATGGTGTTGGCCCGATGCGCCGTTATGTACTCGGCGCAAGTTTATTGAAACTGGATGACCCTACTATTGAGATAGGGCGCCTGAAAGAGCCCCTGTTGGTACCTAACAGCGATGAGCGCGAAGGATATGTGCCAAACGTACTATACTCCTGCGGGTCTATCGTACACAACAATAAACTGATCATCCCTTACGGCATTTCAGATTCATCAACATCTTTTGCCGAGGTTGACCTGGACGAACTTTTAGCCAGGTTTAAGGAAGACGGGATAGAGGAGTAAGCGGGCATTATAACCGATTTTTTAGAATAGACAACTGTTAAAAGGTTGTCTATTCTTATTTAATGTCGGCCTAACCTCTGTATTCACTATCGTTCTAATTTAGCATTATCGCCTTTGCCCATTACGCTGTGTTTGTAGCCATAGCTAAAATATATTACCAGGCCTATAATAAGCCATGCCAGGAAACGGATCCAGCTTTCGTATTCTAACTCGGCCATCAGGTAAAAACAGCTCACCAGGCCTAAGACAGGGATTAGCGAGAGTTTTTTTACAAAGGATAACACGGCCAAAGTTGCCGAAAGGATGATGAACAAAAAGTAAGGGAATTTATGGTGTAAAGCTTCGCCGCTTACTAAATTTATAATGTTGCTGCGGAAAAAGAAAACACCCACGATAAATAAAGCGGGTACTATAAATTGCGAGTTGATATAAGGCAGATGGAACTTGCCCTTAACAGCGGCTTCGCGCGGTAGTAAAAGTACACCGCCACAAACCAGTACAAAGGCAAAAAGGGTACCTATGCTGGTTAAATTGGTAACCTCGGTAAGGTTTAAAAATAAGGCCGGTATGGCTACCACAAAACCGGTAACTATGGTAGCAAATGATGGCGTATGAAATTTAGGGTGGATGCGCGAAAATGCTTTAGGTAATAAACCGTCGCGGCTCATGCTCATCCAGATGCGTGGCTGCCCTAACTGGAAGATCAATAACACGCTTGCTGTAGCAATAACCGCACTGATAGATATCACATAACTGATGTTTTTTAAACCAACCTTGGCAAATACATAAGCCAGCGGATCGCCAACCCTAAGGTCTTTATAACTCACCATACCGGTAAGAACTAAAGCAATAAGAATGTATAAAACCGTACAGATAACCAGCGAATAGATCATGCCGCGCGGTAAATCTTTTTGTGGGTTCTGGCATTCCTCGGCCGTGGTAGATATGGCATCAAACCCAATATAGGCAAAAAACACCCCCGAAACGCCCTTCATCACCCCACCAAAGCCATTAGGTAAAAACGGGTGCCAGTTGGCAGGTGTAACGTAAAAAAAGCCGATCACAATAACTGCTATTACGATGGCTATTTTAAGATAAACCATGGCATTGGTAGCTTTTTTAGTTTCGCGGATGCCGATATAAACCAGATAGGTAATTACAATAACAATAGCCAATGCGGGCAGGTTGGCAATAAACTTGATATTGCCGCTGCCCGGTGCCGTGGCCCAGGCTGATGCTGCAATGCGCATACGGTCGGTAATATCTGTAAGATGGCCGCTGGCGGTTAATTCCTGTACCTTTTCGTGTGCGGTAAAGGCCGAGAAGTAATCCATCGTAACCCAGGCCGGCAGGTGGATCTTAAATCCTTCCAGCAGGTTTACAAAGTATTCGCTCCAGGATATGGCTACCGCAATATTGCCTATCGCATATTCCATCAGCAAATCCCAACCAATTATCCAGGCGATCAGTTCGCCAAAGGAGGCATACGCATAGGTATAGGCGCTGCCTGCAACCGGTATGCGCGATGCAAACTCTGCATAGCACAAAGCCGAAAAACCACAGGTAATAGCTGTAATAACAAACAGGATACTTACACCCGGCCCACCCTGAAACGAGGCCTCGCCGATGGTGGAGAAGATGCCCGCGCCAACAACGGCGGCTATACCCATCAGGGTAAGATCTTTTACATTTAAGGCTTTTTCCAGCTGGGATGCGCTGCCCGGGTGCTCACTGTCACTAAAACCGCTGGCAACATCAGCTAAAATTTTAGAGACTGATTTTCTACGAAATATACTTTTAGACATGTAGTTTGGATCAGTTGGTCTTTTTCAAACCAAACATAACCATTTTTTTGCATTGAAAAAGTATATGCTTATTTTGTGCCGATGAATGCAGGCGCAAAAGATGTTTTGTATAAAATACGTTACTTTTTTATACCGTATGTTTTTATCCTCTGTGCCTGCCTTATCCTCAAATTGCTTTATACCCGTGCAGAAATTTACTTTGCAGTAAATGGTTTCCATACCAATTTTTTAGATAGCATACAACCATACCTAACCGATATTGGCGATGGGCTTACCGTGATTGTATTAGCGGCAATATTGCTGCTGTTTAGTTACAGGGCAGCCTTCCTGCTGATAACCGGCTATGCCTTAACATCCCTTACCGCACAGATGTTAAAGTATTGCTTTGACATGCCCCGGCCAAAAGCCTATTTCAGCGATCAGCTGGATAAGATCCATTTTGTAAAAGGCCTGTACATTTTAACCGTGCATAGCTTCCCTTCGGGGCATACGGTTACCGCATTTTCTGCTGCGGTGGTAATAACCTATCTGCTGAAAAATAAAAGCTGGGGTATAGTTATGCTGTTAGTTGCGTTAACGGTTGGTTACTCGCGTATGTATCTTAGCCAGCATTTTTTTGAGGATGTAATGGCGGGGTCGGTAATTGGGGTAATAATAACTGTTGCCTGGCTGAGTTATATTGACCGTAAACAGGTTATAAATAGCCCCCGGTGGAACCGGGGACTGCTGAAAAGGGCATGAAAATTATGCCTCTGTTAATTCTTGCCGCTTTTTTTTGCGGATAACTAATATCAGTATTAAAATAACCAGTAAAGCGCCACCACCGTAAATAGCAATTTTTGCCGTTGGCGATAAACCTTTAGCCATTGACAGGTACTGGTCGGTACGTTTTAGTTCGGGCGATACCTTTAGGGAGCCTGCGTAGGTTTTGTATTCTTCTTGTGCCAGGTCTTTCCTTAACGATTCGTAGTAATACTCAAAAGTGTAGGTAATATCCTGGGTATAAATGATAATGAAGTTACGCACTTGTTTACCTGCCCCCTGGTCGGTTTCCAGCTCGAAGGTTTTGGCTTTAAGGTGGCCAACGGTAGTATCGCGTACGTTTAAGGTATTACCTTCAGACTGGCCCTTGATGCCTTTAATATAATCCTGCAATACCTTGTTCAGGTCACGTTCTTTTTTCAAAGGGGCATTGTTTTCGGCATTGGGCGCACGAATCACAACCATGTAACCATAAGTGCCATTACTCGAATAAATGGATTGGCCGAGCGTATCTTTTTTAGTGAATTTTTCTGGCAGGGATATGGTAACCAGGCTATCTATTTTAATCGGTTTCAAAATTTGTGCAAAGCCCGCTGTAGCTGACAGCACAAGGCTCAGTATTACAAGTATCTTTTTCATAGATAGTTTAACCTATAAAACACATATAAGTTTTATAGCATACCTAAAAACGAATGCTTAACAGCCATGCTTAACATTCATTTAAAATTGCTAAAAACCGCCTTAAAGCATCAAAAAACGGTAAATAAGGGTAAAATGTTATAACTAATAATCTGGTAAAAACAGAGGCAAAAAAAAGCCCCTTCGATTTTATGAAGGAGCTAAGAATGCTATATTTTATCCATTTCGGCTTTTACAAATTCGGCCAGTTCTTTAACATAGCCCGCGCTAAAATCAAACCTGATACCGGCGGTTTCGTAAATTTCTTTAATGGTTTTGGTGTAACCCAGTTTTAGGGCGTCCAGGTATTGTTGCAGGCCTTTCTCAGGGTTTTCTTTGTAGTTTTTCCAAACGGCAATGGCGCCAAGCTGGGCCATACCATATTCTATATAATAAAAGGGCACTTCAAAAATATGCAGCTGTTTTTGCCAAAGGTTTTGTTCGGCCTGCGGGTGTTCGCTCCAATCGGCAAAGCCCGCGCCAAATGGCTCGTAGATCTTTAACCATGCTTCAGTACGCTCGGCATCAGTATGCTCGGGGTTAGTATAGATCCAGTGCTGAAACTGGTCAACCACGGCTACCCAGGGCAGTGTTTTCAATACGTCAAACAACTGATCATGTTTGGCGCGTTTCAAGTCTTCTTCATTATCAAAGTAAACATTCCAGTTATCCATAGAGATTAATTCCATAGACATGGATGCCAATTCTGCCACTTCGCTTGGGCAATGTTTAAAATCGTTCAGTTCCAGGTCGGCGGTTAAAAAGGTATGTACCGCATGGCCGCCCTCGTGTACCATAGTGGTCAGGTCGCGAAAGGTATTGGCCGAGTTCATGAAAATGAAAGGTGCCCCCGTTTCAGATAGCGGATAGTTATAACCGCCCGGCGCTTTGCCTTTGCGGCTTTCCACATCAAACAGGTTGTTATCCTTCATGATCTCTAAACGTTCGCCCAGGTAACGGTTGATGTTGCTAAAGCACTGGATAGATTTTTCGATCAGTTCGCTGCCGCTGTTAAACGGTTTTAAGGCGGGCTTGCCGGTTATATCCACATCCAGGTCCCAGGGTTTAAGGGTATCAACACCTAATGCCCCGCGGCGTTTTTCGGCAAATTCTCTTAGGATAGGCACTACCTCAGTCTCGATAGCGGCGTGGAAAGCGTAACAATCCTGAGGGGTATAATCAAAACGGCCCAATGCCTGGAACATGTAATCGCGGAAGTTTTCAAAACCGGCATTCAAAGCCACTTTGTGGCGCAGGGCACGTAGGTGGTCAAACAGGGTATCTAAAACGCCTTTATCCTGCAGGCGGCGTTCGGTTATTTTTTCCCAAACCTGCTGCCTTTTGCTGCGGTCGGTATCTTTCAGAAAAACGGATGCCTGCTCTAACGTATATTCTTTATCGCCGATGTGTACACTCATAGATCCGGTTATCGACTGATACTTCTGCTGCTCTACCTGGATCTCTGTTTGCAGCGGAATATTCTCCTCGCGAAACAACTCTAACGATTTACGCACACTGCGCAGCATAATATAGAATTTCTCTTCATTCAACTGATCTACAAACTCGCTCTCAACCAGTTTCTTATTTAATTCGTTGTTGTAAGGCGCGGTTTTTGGCTCTATCTCAGTAGCAAAGTATTGAAAATTAGCCAACAACTCTTCGCTGTTGGTATCACATGTCATACGAATATATCGCCAGGCAAAATCCTCCTCTAGGGCGGCCTGTAGCTCGCTGCCGTCTTTTAGCCATTGCTCCAGTTCTTCTACCGAATGTAGGGGGCGGTTAAGTAGTTCTTTGTATATCGGCTCCAGGGTTTCCCATTTAATTTCAAGGTCGGCCGGGATATAGGTTCTTGTTTTTTTATGGATCATATAATTGATGTGCAGATGTGCTTATATGCAAATGTGCAGATTATTTGGGAAGATGAGAAGACCGCAAGTCGGGAAGATGAAAAAGATGTTATAAAAATGAAAAGCCCGAAAGCGGCTTTTTCTTTCGGACTTATGCAGACTCTTTTTCTTATAACGATATTACCGCATCCAAACCCTATCCATCAAAAAAAAGGCTGCAAACACCACGCTGGCAATACCATTGGTGGTCATGAATGCAAAAGTTACGCGGCTCAGATCGTTTGGTTTTACCAGAGTGTGCTGATAGATGAGCATAGCGCAGAAGAATACAATACCGATATAATATAAAACACCTACATGAGTATAAAATACAGGCATCAGCACAAAAAATGCCGAAAATACATGCAATACAGATGAAAGCCTTAATGCATTAACCTTGCCCAGCCATGCCGGGATGGAATGTAGTTTCTGGTCGCGGTCAAAGTCCTCATCCTGCAGGGCGTAGATGATGTCAAACCCGCTTACCCAGCAAAGTACGGATAGCGAAAAGAAAATGGGTGTTAGTGCAAACGCACCGGTAACCACTAAATAAGCGCCGATAGGGGCAAGCGATAAGCCCAAACCTAAAACCATGTGGCATAATGCGGTAAATCTTTTGGTTGCGCTGTAACCTAATACTACCAACAAAGCAATGGGCGAAAGGTAAAAACACAGTGGGTTAATAAACCAGGTGGTTAATATAAAGAGCGCGCAGTTGGTTAAGGTAAACGTTAAAGCCGCAGCCGGCGAAATTCGCCCGGCCGGGATGTCGCGCTGCTTGGTGCGGGGGTTTTTGGCATCAATGTTCCTGTCCAGATAGCGGTTAAACGCCATGGCCGAATTGCGGGCAAACACCATACACAACAGCATCATCGCCAGTTTTTGCCATTCAAATTTGTGGTTGGTAGTAGTAACCGCCAAAAAAAAGCCGATAAAGGCAAAGGGCATCGCGAATATGGTATGCGTAAAGGTTACTAATGATAAATATTTTTTCATTTTATTTAGAATGACGAATGTCGAATAAAGAATGATGAAGGTTACTTCGATATTCCTTATTCCCGGTTCGATGTTCGAAATTATTACTTATAATGTTCCTCATCAAAATCGGGTACCTCAAAGTTCTGGTTAATGCTGCTTACAAAACCCAATACCTCATCGCGGCCGGTATGTAACTCAGATGAGGTGACGAAATGCTGCGGGGCTTCTTCAAAAAATGCCAGCATGGCTTTTCTGAATTTTGCAATGTTCTGATCGGTTTTAATATTGCTTTGTTTATCGGCCTTGGTAAACACCAGCACAAAAGGAAGGCCCTTTTCGCCCAGCCAGCTGCAAAACTCCAGGTCAATTTTTTGGGGTTCCAGCCGGCTATCTACTAAAACCATTACACATTGCAGGCTTTCGCGCTTATCCAGGTAGGTTTGGATGAATTTGTTCCAGTCGGCTTTTTTGCTTTTAGATGCACGGGCATAACCATAGCCAGGCAAATCAACAATATACCAGTTGTCGTTTACCAAAAAATGGTTAATAAGCTGTGTTTTACCCGGTGTTTGTGATGTTTTTGCCAGCCCTTTTTTCTGTACCAGCATATTGATCAGGGATGATTTCCCCACGTTACTGCGGCCTATAAAAGCATATTCGGGCTTTAAAGGCGGGGGTAATTTAGATACCTGGGTATTGCTGCATATAAAGTCGGCAGATTTGATGATCATAATGCAAAGGTAAGGTTTATTTTATCTTGAAATGTTTGAAGGTTGTAAAGTTGAATGTTATCTGCGTAACATTTAATGTTTAAACATTTATTGCAATTAAGCAACAAAACCAAATTTACAACATTGTAACTTTACAACATACAAAATCTCATCATGAGCGAATACAAAATACCGGCACATACCCGCATTGGCCACGTACATTTAAAAGTAAGCGATATTCAAAAATCATTGGCATTTTATTGCGACCTGCTGGGGTTTGAGTTAGTAATGATGTATGGCGACCAGGCTGCGTTTATATCCGCAGGTGGGTACCACCACCATATCGGTTTAAATACCTGGCATAGCAAAGGCGCATCACCAGCGCCCGAGTATGCACCGGGTTTGTACCATACTGCCATTTTATACCCCGAGCGTAAAGATCTTGCCGCCATATTACAGCGCCTTATCAATGCTCAATATAGCATTACAGGCGCCGCAGATCACGGCGTATCTGAAGCTATATACTTAAATGACCCAGACCAGAACGGTGTTGAGCTTTATTGGGACAGGCCCAAAGGCCAATGGCCTGCAGATGAGCATGGCAATCTTACCATGTACACCCGCCAGCTCGATATGCCGGGATTGTTAGGGTTGTTAAAGTAATTATTCATTAAGCATATACTTTTCTACACCTGGGGCTGGCTGCCATTTGCTGCCGGGCTCGAAGTAATGCCATAGCAAGGCTGATACTTTTTTGATAAGCACATCTGCTTCATTATCGCTTGTCCAGCGCTGGTCCTTATTGTTTTTGGTGATCACAGAAAATACATAATCGCCATGCGGTGCATTTACCAGTACCGTTTCTGATCTGGATGCATCAACGGCGCCCTGTTTAGACATTGTTTGTACATAAGGCGGTATCTGCGACAGAGCCGTTTCATCCCAAAAAATACGGTTGAGTGTACGGCTCATGCGTTCGCTGGCTGCCGGACTAACTGCTTTGCCTTCTCTTATCATAGTAAACAGGCGGCACATTTCCCGCGGCGTGGTAACGCCCCATCCATATTTTTCCCATACCGCTCGCCGTGCCGGGATGCGCGAATTTACCCGCATCGCTTTAAAACCATTGGCATCAAGCCAGTTGTTGATGTAGTCGCCGCCCACCAGCTTCTGCAGCCAAAGGCTGGCGGTATTATCGCTCATGGTGATCATCAGCATAGCAACCTTACTCAGTTGTATGGTGTCTTTATCTTTAAAAGAACCTAAAATATCTTCGCCTGCATAAAGCAGCGAATCGTAATAAACCAGTTTTTGATTGTACTGCAATTCACCTTTGTCTATCTTATCCATCAATCCGCTTAAAATGCTCACTTTTATCATGCTGGCCGTAGGGAAAAGCGTATCGGCATTAATGGCAGCAGTTTTGCCGGTTTTAAGGTTTTGTACATAAATGCCCACATCGCCATGAAACCCTTTTGTAGCTGCCAGCAATTGAGCCGTTAGCTTTTGGTCGGTTTGGGCAAAAGTGGTGAGGGTTGTGAAGAGTAGCAGGAATGATGAAATGTATTTCATAAATAGAGTGGATTAATGACTAAGTTAAAAACTTTTTAGATCAATTGGCATGAAGTAATGTTTGCAAAAGGTGTCGTGATAACTAATCTCCCTTTTCCTATCTTTACCGCATCTATGCAATACCTGCGCTGGCTTTTGTTTCCGTTTTCGTTGCTATATGGGCTGGTTATTATCATCCGCAACTGGTTTTACGATGCAGGTTTATTTAAAAGCCGCGAATTTGATTTGCCGGTGATCTGTGTAGGTAACCTGGAAGTTGGCGGCGCAGGCAAAAGCCCCATGACAGAGTACCTGGTGCGCTTGTTAAAAAACGACCGTGAATTAGCCACATTAAGCCGTGGCTATGGCCGCAAAACAAAAGGATTTTTAACTGCTAACGCTACAGCCACTGCAACAGAAATTGGCGATGAACCATCCCAATTCTATCATAAATTTCCGGATGTTACCGTAGCGGTTTGCGAGGATAGGGTGGCGGGTATCAATCAGCTTAAGATAAACCACAACCTTATTTTATTGGATGATGCCTTTCAGCACCGCGCTGTTAAGCCGGGCTTAAGCATTTTGTTGTTTGATTATCAGCATTTACAAAAG
The DNA here is from genome assembly GCF_004378255.1 of Mucilaginibacter phyllosphaerae. Lineage (GTDB taxonomy): Bacteria > Bacteroidota > Bacteroidia > Sphingobacteriales > Sphingobacteriaceae > Mucilaginibacter > Mucilaginibacter phyllosphaerae. Next base: position 959,676 of record NZ_SNQG01000001.1, on the reverse strand, counting down.
CCAAAAATGTTATTGCCGGCGGGTAACCTGCGCGAGCCTTTCAGTAGCCGCTGGCGGGCAGATGTGATGGTAATAACCAAATGCCCTACAGAATTATCAGAAGAACAAATGATGCGCTGTTATCAACAAATTTCGCCTTTAAACTTGCAGCCTTTGTTTTTTAGCGCAATAGCTTACCAGCCTTTGCAGGACCTGCAGGGTAATAGAATTAATAAGCTTATTGATGCAGATGCCACAGTATTTCTTTTAACAGGTATAGCTAATCCTAAGCCTTTGATGCAGCACATTAGTAAATATTCGGCAGGCATCATCCATCATAATTATCCGGATCATCATCAGTTTAGCTTAAAAAATATCGCTAAACTTGCTGATGAATTTGCTGCCTGTAAATCAACAAAAAAAATTATCATCACAACAGAAAAGGATGCGCAGCGTTTAGGGGTACATGAACTGTTACCTGCCCTTGCGCAATTGCCTGTATGGGTACAGCCAATTGGTGTGCAGTTTTTAAACAACGGGCAGCCGGCATTTGATCAATTAATAAAAAACTATGTTAGAGAGCATCCGCAACACAACTGAATATATCAAGAAACGTATAGGCGATTTTGAACCCGAAGCAGGTATTATTTTAGGTACCGGCCTGGGCGCCCTGGTGAACGAGATTGAGATAGAAAAGCAGCTGATGTACTCCAATATACCTGATTTCCCAATGTCGACTTTGGAATTTCATTCGGGTAAGTTAATTTTTGGTATGCTGGGTGGTAAAAAAGTTGTTGCCATGCAGGGCCGCCTGCATTATTACGAAGGTTATACCATGCAGCAGATCACTTTCCCGGTTAGGGTGATGAAAATGCTGGGGATTAAAACGCTGTTTGTATCCAATGCCAGCGGATCGCTTAATCCGGAATTTAAAAAGGGCGACCTGATGATCATTGAAGATCATATTAACCTGCAGCCATTAAACCCGCTTACAGGCCGTAATGATAGTGACCTGGGCCCGCGTTTTCCGGATATGAGCGAGCCTTATAAACATCACCTGATAGAAAAGGGGCTTGCCATTGCCAAAGCAAACAATATTACGTGCCATAAAGGAGTTTATGTTGCGGTTACCGGCCCTAATCTGGAAACCCGTGCCGAATATAAATATCTGCGCATAATTGGCGGCGATATTGTGGGCATGAGCACCGTGCCCGAGGTGATTGTGGCCAACCACATGGGCCTGCCGGTTTTTGCCATATCGGTAATTACGGATGAGGGTTTCCCTGAAGTACTGTCGCCCGTATCGCTTGATGAGATACTGGCAGTTGCAAGGGCTGCAGAACCAAAACTTACGGTAATTTTAAAAGAATTAATAGCGGGGCTTTAATGGCGAACAGGCTAAAATATTTACTTGTTTTATTGATCTGTGCATCGGTGCAGGGCGTTTTTGCGCAGGTACGTACCAATACTTATCCCGGCCAGCAAACAGACCCGGTTTACTCGCGCGATACTTCACGTAATGCCCGGCGTAACAGCGATTCGCAAAATATAGATTCCATCCGCAAGCGGGAAGAAAACAAGCACGATTCTATCGTATTTACCTCCAAATTTATTAAGGTTACCAGCGAGCGCTTGCTGATGGATAGTATCCAGCTGTTTCCACTGGATACAGGCCTGGTGAATTTTGAGAACTACAGCCCGTTAAACCAGCCGCGTAACCCAAAGATAAGTTTAGGCTTTGTAGGCCTTGCACAACGCGATCTGTTGTTTAACCCGCGTAAAACCATTGGTTTTGACGAGGGGCTGCATGCGCTGGATGCCTACATGGTAAACCCGCAGGATATTAATTATTTTAATGCACGGGCGCCTTACACTTTGTTATCCTTATTCAGTACGATAGGCGGCACTAAAGAGCAATTGTTTAAAGTGGTACACACCCAAAATGTTAAGCCCAACTGGAATATAGGTTTTTTGATGAACTTTAACGGATCGCGCGGGTATTACAGCACCAACAACATCCTTGCGCAAAACGTAAGCGATTTTACCGCCGGTGTGTTTACCTGGTATCACAGTAAAAACAAACGCTATAACCTGTTGGCTAACCTGTTATTTAATAACCTTAAAGCGCCCGAAACCGGTTCGATATTAAAAGACACGATATTTAAAAGTACCCAATCATCATTTGATAAAACCGGCGAACCGGTACGCCTGCCCGGCAGTTTTAGCCAGTGGAAAAGTAACGGATTATATGTTAAGCAATTTTATTATATAGGCCGTGTAGATAGCCTTAACAATGGCAAAGCAGGTAATAAGAATGTATTGCCTACCCAGCGAGTGGCCTATACTTTTTACTATAATCAGCGTAAATACAATTACCTGCAAAACGGATTGGACCAGTACCGCGTTTTTCCGGATTATTATTTTAGCGCAGCCAGATCGCGCGATTCGTTGAACGTGCTGCACGTGCAGAATGATTTTTCGTATAGTTTTTACTTAAGGGGCAGATCCCTTAAAATGGTGAAGAATGAGCTTAAGCTGGATGTTGGCCTGGTACAGGATTTTTACAAGATAAGCCAGTTTGTAGCCGATACGGTTTTAAATGAGTTTGGTAATAAGGTAGTACGCCCGGCAAAAGTGCAGGGCGAAAGCTTCCAGAACATTACCTTAAAGGCAAGGCTGGGCTACAAATTCAGCGATCGTATAAACCTGGAGGGCGACCTGCGCCAGATTGTACAGGGCCGCAACTTTGGCGATTTATTGTACGATGCCAAACTTACCCTTGCCGGCGGGCAAAAAGCCGGGCGTATTGTATTAGGTGCTTATCTGCAAAGCAGTTCGCCGGGTTTGGTGTACACCAACTGGATCTCTAACCACTACATTTTCAACAATAGTTTTAATAATCAAAAAACCACCAATCTGTCTTTTAATTACGTAAACGACGCATTGCAGGTAGATTTGAAAGCCGAATATTTTTTGATAACCGATTATCTGTATTTTGCGGCACAACCCGGCGGTAACGATGCTACGCCCAGGCAATACGGCCCGGCTGTAAACCTGCTCAAGATCAGCCTGGGTAAAAACCTGGAGTGGCGTAAGCTGCACTTTGATAATTACGTAGTTTACCAAAAAACAGATAATGCCGCCCTTCTGCGTACGCCAGAAGTTTATACCTACAGCAGCCTGTATTATGGCGCCAAACTATTTGATGTACTCAACTCGCAGTTTGGGGCAACTGTGCGCTACAACACCGCATATCTGGCGCCATCGTACGCCGTTGGTTTAGGCCAGTTTTATAATGGCCCCGATGTTACTTTTACTTCATACCCAATAGCCAGCCTTTTTTTTAAAGCTACCCTGCAAAAAACCAACCTTTTCATTCAGTATGATTATGTAAACCAGGGGCTTTTTAGTAATGGTTTTTATACTGTAAACCGCTACCCGCAAATGGATAAGGTGCTTAAATTTGGTATAGCGTGGACGTTTTATAATTAGGCTCCCAGTCCCCTGAAGGGGAGTAGAATAAATTTGAACGCCCAATACTGAATATCGAATGACTAAGACCAAAGAAACTTTAGCATTTGATATTTAACATTCATAATTTGACATTAAAGATTTTTTATGTTTTCAAAAAATTCCCTTCAGGGGCTCTGGGGGTAGATCACGTTTTCTGTTTTTTCTTTTTAGCCGCAGGGAACAGCACGTTATTTAAAATTAACCTGTAACCGGGCGAATTGGGATGCAGCTTCAGATCTGTTGGCGGGTCGCCCACGGCGTGCTGATAATCTTCGGGGTCGTGGCCGCTGTAAAATGTCCACTGGCCCTTGCCAAATTCGCCATGAATGTAGCGGGCCTCGTTGGCAGTTTTCATTTCGCCCATAACGGTAACGCCGGGCTTTAGTTTACTTTTACTGTAGGCGGTGGTTAAGCCCATAAAGCCTTTTATTACCTTATCATGATCTTGCGTGAGCATGCTGGGCACTACATCCCACTTGGCCGAAAAATCAAACAGCGTAAAAAAGTCGCGGCTGCGCTCTACTTGCCTGATAGGGGTAACATCAATGTTGCTAAACTGATGCGATGTAGGGTTTTGGTCGATAATAAAGTTCTGGAATGCAAAGGTTTGGGTAAAATCCAGTTTCGATTGCGCATCGGGGTCGGCAGGGTCACCGTCAAACATACTTTCCACCATATCGGTATTAGCTGCCGCCAAGGCAATGTCGAAGGTATCCGTACCGCTGCACATGGCAAACAAAAAGCCCCCGCCTGCGCAAAAATCGCGGATGCGCTGCACCACGGCCAGTTTCATTTGCGATACCTTTTTAAAACCCAGCTTGGCGGCCATGGCCTGCTGTCCTTTTACATCATCCATATACCATTGTGCATAACGGTAAGCGCCGTAAAACTTGCTGAATTGCCCGGTAAAATCCTCGTGGTGCATGTGCAGCCAGTCGTACTTGGGCAGGTCGCCACGAATCACCTCTTCATCGTAAATAACATCATAGGGGATCTCGGCATATTTTAAAACCAGGGTTACGGCATCATCCCAGGGTAACTTATTTTTGGGCGAATAAACCGCCATTTTAGGCGCTTTCTCCAACTTTACTAAATCCATATTAACTGATGGATCGCTTACCTCGGTAATTATCTGGCCGGCTTTGGCATCAGCCAGTACCTCATAGCTTACCCCGCGGATCTTACACTCATCCTCCAGGCGCTTGTCATACTTCATCATAAAGCTACCGCCGCGATAGTTGAGCAGCCAGTCAACTGTTTCGCCATTCTTCAGCGTCCAGAAAGCAATACCGTACGATTTTAGATGGTCTTTCTGTTCCTCATCCATCGGGATAAGGATAGAGGCAGCCCTTGTAAGGAGAGGTAGAAGGCATAAAGCTAAAAGCAGAAAGCCTTTAGGTAAAAGGTAATAGGTAAAAGGCGAAAAGCGTTTCTTTAAATAATTCATGGCCGTTACCAAATGTAACGATTAATTGGAAATGGTATTATAGGACGGACTATATTAGTGATATGAATAAGCAACCTGATTTTATTGCAGAATTGAAATATTTAACCACGCAAGAGGGGGGGGAGGAAATCGCTTGCGATTTCTGGCTATCGTCCACATTTAAAATTTCCAATTAACGATTATCTAACCAGCGGTCAACAAATTTTTATAGGAAGAGAACGGGTATATCCGGGCGAAAATATCAAAGCTGAAATCAGCATTATTGCTACCGATATATTTACCGGCTTACTTGAGCCGGGTATGCATTTTGAATTTGGCGAAGGCCCGAATGTTATTGGAACGGGTATAATACTCGAAATACTAAACCCAATTCTTTTGAAGCAAAAAATGCGTTAGGGAGGACAGTTCCAACAATAGTTGTTAGTCCTGTGACTAAGACCTCGAATGCCCGAATGCCAAATTTTCAATAATTAAGTTTTTTATCTAATCTCTTATCGCCAACCTCTAATAACTAATACCCTTTTACCTTTCACCTCAATTCCTTACCTTTGCCACCTGTTTAAATTAAAAAACAAATGAGCAAAGCAATAATTAAAACCGAAAAAGGCGACATGACCGTTCAATTTTTTGACAAAGATGCGCCAAACACCGTAGCTAACTTTTTAGGATTGGCTAAAACAGGTTTTTACGATAACGTAACTTTTCATCGTGTTATCCCTAATTTTGTGGTACAAGGCGGCGACCCAACCGGTACCGGTGCAGGTGGTTCTGGCAAACGTATCGACTGTGAATTAACAGGCGATAACCAGTATCACGATCGTGGTGTGCTTTCAATGGCACATGCAGGCCGTAACACCGGTAGCTCTCAATTTTTTATCTGCCACAGCCGCGATAACACCGCGCATTTAGACCGTAACCACACCGTATTTGGTAAGGTTGTAGAAAACGTTGACGTGGTTGACGACATTCGCCAGGGCGATAAAATTTTAAGCATAGAAGTAATAGAGGAATAGTATAGTGAGTGGTGATTGGAGAGTAGTGATTAGTTAATAATCACCTATTTACTCAATCAGCTCCATCAACAACATAAAAAATGAATTTACAGGGAATTGTTGCAGTATCGGGTAAACCGGGTTTATGGAGGGCGCTTGCACAAAACAAAACCGGCTACGTTTTAGAAAGCCTCGATGCGCAAAAAACTAAGCTGGTGGTAAACTTATCTACCGCTAAATTGGCGGCTTTGAATGAGATTACTATTTTTGGTTTAGAAGATGATATAAAGCTTATTGATGTGTTTGAGCGCATGAAAGCCGCGGCCAGTGTACCTGCCCCTAAAGAGGATGGCAAAAAACTACGCGAGTTTTTTTACGAAGTTGCTGCCGACCACGACGAAGAAAAAGTTTATTCATCTGATATTAAAAAGATCATCAGCTGGTTTTTGATCTTAAAAGATCTGCCTTTATTTAACGAAGCACCTGCCGCTGCCGCAGCGCCTGTTGCCGAAGAAACACCAATTGCAGAACCTGTAGAGGAAGAGGCCCCGGTTGCCGAAGCGCCAAAAGCCAAAGCTAAGAAAGCAGCTGCTAAAAAAGCTTAAGCAAATTTTGCTTATAAATAATCAGGCCCCGGTAGAATGTCTATCGGGGCTTTGTTTTAATCCTACTACGTCTATTGCGAGCGATAGCGTGTAGGGTTAAACGGTTCGTCATGTCGAATTAATTTCGGTATCCCACTTGCTAAATATCCAACTTGTCCTGTGGGATCCTGAACAAGTTCAGGATGATATGGATAATTAAATTTGTCAGTCTGAGCTTGTCGAAGACTTGATAAATTAGCTAATGGTTCGACAGGCTCACCATGACAACTGTTCAGACAATTACGCGTCTACTGCATCATAAACCACAACCTTTTCCCAAAGGTGGCTATGGTCTTTTATAAATTGCTGATGAATAGGGTGGGTTTGGTAAGCTGCCTGCCCCGCCAGATCGGCAAAAAACATCACTTCAGATACGCCCCAGCTGTTATCAACTACATCGCGTTTTTCGGTGCTGGCAACAACACCCACATGCAATTCTTTAATGCTCTCTATTTTACCGAGCGATTTTACGCCGGCCACCAGTTTATCGCGATCTTCTTTTGAACTTGGGTTTTTTAACCAGAATAATGCGTGGTGAACGATGGGATATTTATTTATCATAGTGGTAGGTTTTATAATATCAGGCATGGCCGAGGCAACCAGTGTGCCTGCAGCAACAGTAGCTGCGGTTGCTATAAATTTACGTCGGTTAGTGGTGTTCATTTGGTATAATGGTAATTTATGTAAAAATTAACAATCCGGCTGCTCGCATTTCTCATTGCTAAACTCCGGCTCAAACGTGCTATGGCTGATAGACAGGTGTTCCAGCCGGTGGCGCAGATCGTGTTTGATCTCATCGAATTTTACCATGTTATCGGGGCTAACTACCAGGTGGGCGGTAAGCGCATTTTCGGTAGTGCTTAAGGCCCAAACATGCATGTGATGGATATCTACCACACCATTGGCGCCCATCAGTTCTGCCTTTATTTTTTTCAGGTCGATGTCTTTAGGCACACCGTCCATTTCCAGGCGCAGGCTGTCTTTAAGCAGGTTCCAGGTGCCGGTTAAGATGATTACACCGATAATGATACTAACCACGCTATCGATCCATTCCAGGTGCGTAAAGTAAATAATAATACCCGATATCACTACGCCTAAAGATACGATGGCATCAACCGCCATATGCAGGTAGGCGCCTTTTACGTTCAGGTCGGTATCTTTATCTTTTACAAAAAGCCATGCGGTAAAACCGTTTATGGCTATCCCTACAAAGGCTACCCAGGCAACCGTGCCGCCTGCAACAGGCTCGGGATGAATAAAACGTATAACGGCTTCATACACAATAAAACCAACAGCTACGATGAGTATCATGGCATTAAAAAACGATACGATGATGGTGGAGCGTTTATAGCCGTAAGTATAATCCTTGTTTGATTTAGCTTTGGCCAGCTTAAAGGCAAGCAGGGCCAGCGCAAGCGATGCCACATCGCTTAGGTTATGGCCGGCATCCGTTAGTAAGGATAATGAGCCGCTGATAAAACCGTAAACAGCCTCGATAACTACAAATGCGGAGTTGAGGATAATGCCCCATATAAATGCCGCATTCAGATGGTCTATTTTTGGAGCGTGGTCGTGATGATGGTGGGAGTGGTCGTGACTGTGCATGATATATGGATGTGCAAATATGCAGATATACAAATGTGCAAATAAATTGCCTTATTGGAAATGAGTTAGGCGATGTTTGTTTCTGTTTCTATCTATGTGCTCAATAATCCTGTCAATCTAAAAATCCTGTAACCGTGTCAGTTATTGATGATGATACGGCTCCCCCTTAATAATAGTATAGGCCCGGTAAAGCTGCTCCACAAAAAACAGGCGTACCATTTGGTGCGAGAAGGTCATACGGCTGAGGGATAGCTTATCATTGGCGCGCTGGTAAACCAACTGATCGAACCCGTAGGGGCCGCCCACGATAAAGATGAGATTGGCCGATGAGGAAACCGAACGCTTGTTGATATAATTGGCAAACTGTACAGAGGTGAATTCCAATCCGTTCTCATCCAGCAGGATCACATGGTCCTGCACGGTTATTTTTTTGAGGATCAATTCGGCTTCTTTAGCTTTTTGCTGTTCCTCGGTTAGTGCTTTGGTGTTTTTTAGTTCGGGGATGTCAACCAGTTCCAGCTTGGTGTAGTGCTTCAGGCGTTTTACATATTTCTCTATACCTTCTTTTAAGTAGGCATCTTCGGTTTTACCAACGGTTATAAACGTTATCTTCATTTACAGCTGTAACTATTAGGCTTAAAATGTTATCTTATTGTTGTAACATTGAAGTACAAAAATATCTATAATATCTGTGCAACAAACTATAATTGATAACTATAAGCAAGCCGCCGCGCAGGCAAACCAACAGGCCGTTAAATATAAAAAGTTGGCCAATACTTATTCACTGCTCCGGCTGGGCATTTTCGGGCTGATGGTGTTTGCCATTTACCTAACCATTGCGCAGGATAACTTTACTATTATGGCTGTTAGTTTTGCGCTGTTGCTGGCCGCTTTTGCCTGGCTGGTAGCCCGCCAGGGCAGCTACGAACGCCAACGCGATTACTATCTGGATCTACAACGCATCAACCTTAATGAAATTGATAGTCTGCAAAACAACGCCAACCTGTATAATAACGGGCAGCACTACAGTAACGAAAAGCACATTTACAGTTCAGATCTGGATATCTTTGGTAATGCTTCGCTATTCCATCTCATTAATCGTGCAGCAACATCAACAGGTAATGATAAACTGGCCGACTGGCTAAACGCCCCGGCAGACAAGCCCGTTATTTTATCGCGCCAGCAAGCCGTTAAAGAGATTGCCGCTAATAACGAGTGGAAGGTAAACACCCAAACCAAACTGCTATTTGCCATTAAAGAGGATACCGATCAAATGAAACGTTTGTTTGTTTATCTAAGCACGCCTTTAAAATTACCCGGCGAAAAATGGTTAACATCCTACATCAAAATATCCCCATATCTGTTATCGTTTGCCTTATTGGCTGGTATATTTTTATACCCGGTTTTTAAACTTGTAGTTATCGCGATAGTTATTTTTAACTTGCTTATTTTAATTTCAAAGGGAAGCTATATTTTAAGAGGAGGGGCAATTGCCGATAAAATAGGCAGCGTGCTGGCCAACTATGCTATTGTATTTAATGCGATTGAGAGCCATCAATGGCAGTCGCAAAGGTGTGTTGATCTGAATGAAAAGCTGAGGACAAACCAAACTTCAAAAAACATCCGCGAGTTATCAAAACTAATTAATAAGCTTGGTTATAGCCTTATTATGATAGTTGGATTTTTGTTAAATGTGTTTTTTTTATGGGCGCTGAAACAAATTCTGCAGATAGAAAAATGGAAGCGCAGCAATCATCATAATTTTGAAGAGGCCTTTGATGTAATAGCCGAATTCGAAGCACTCATCAGCCTTGCTGTGCCTGCCATCAATTACCCGGATTGGGTTTACCCCGTTATTGCCGATACCGAAGGTTACACCGTTAAGGCAAAAAATATTGCACATCCGCTTATCCCTGGCAAAAGGGTAGATAATGATTATGATCTGCAAGATGCCTTTAAGATAGACATCATCACCGGCAGCAACATGGCAGGTAAAAGTACCTTTTTGCGTACCGTTGGTATCAATACCGTGCTGGCCCTGGCCGGCTCAACAGTATGCGCCGCTGCTATGGAAGTATCTGTTATTACCATTGTAAGCTACATGCGGATCAAAGATTCATTAAACGAAAGTACATCTACCTTTAAGGCCGAACTGGACCGCCTGCAGATGCTGCTGGCCGCGGTAGAGCATCAGCACCGCGTTTTCTTTTTGATTGATGAGATGCTGCGCGGCACCAACTCTATGGATAAGTATCTGGGCAGCAAAGCGGTGATAGAGCAGCTTATTGCCAAAAAAGGCGTAGGCATGGTTGCCACGCACGATCTGCAGATTGCCCGGTTAGAAGATAAATATCCTGATTATGTACGCAACTACTACTTTGATATACAGGTGATAGATGGCGAAATGCTATTTGATTACAAGATGAAGCACGGCGAGTGCAAAACCTTCAATGCATCCTTACTGCTTAAACAAATAGGCATTAATGTGGGTGAAGAGTAACCAGTAAAACAGTAACCGCTAAAATGCCGCTGCTTATTCCTTTTTGGAATACACTTACCGACATTTTGTTCCCGTTCACCTAAAAAAGCTGTTAAATAACCTTGGTTTGATACAATTTTGTGGTGTAAAACAACAAAAAAACATCACGATGATCACACTTTTAACTATCCCAACATTTAGCGCTATACTTGCTATTTTGGCCAATGCTATTGTATTGATAGGCTTATTAGGCAGGTTTATTTTTTAAGTATCCGGGCAGATTTTGGCAGGTCTATTGCTGCAGTTAACCAAAATTACAGGTTATGAAAAAGGGAGATACCGTACACTGGAACTGGGGCAAAGGCGAAGCCGAAGGCAAGATTGAAAAGAAACATACCGAGCCGGTTAAAAAATCAATAAAAGGCACAAGTGTAAAACGCAATGCCAGTAAAGATGAGCCTGCTTACGAAATAAAGATGGATAAAGGCAAGCAAGTTATCAAATCAGAAAGCGAGCTTAAAAAGGGTGGGAAGTAAGCCATCCGTTGAGGGTTATTTGCATTGGCGTTTGTTTAAATTTAATGCGGTTTTAATGTTTGTATGGTAATAATTACACAAATACAACGCATATTTACGCTATGGCAAATAAACCTATTATTACGGTTAAAAACCTGGTAAAAAACTATGGCGATTTTGAAGCGGTAAAAGGCATCAGCTTTGAAGTTTACGAAGGCGAGATCTTTGGCCTGCTTGGGCCAAATGGTGCCGGCAAAACCACCACGCTGGAAATTATTGAAACCTTACGCGAAAAAACATCGGGCGAAGTAACTGTTGATGGCTTTGATATAGAAACCGACGCAGACAGCATTAAAAAGCGCATTGGGGTACAATTGCAAGCAGCAGGTTATTATCCCAATCTTAACCTTTCGGAACTGATTGATCTGTTCTCGGGCCTCTACGGGATTACTAAAACACCGGCCGAAATGTTGGGTAAGGTTGCGTTGAATGATAAGGCAAAAGCTAAATTCAAGGAATTATCCGGCGGGCAAAAGCAACGTTTTTCAATAGCTACCACACTCATTAACAATCCACGTATTATATTTTTGGATGAGCCTACAACCGGGCTTGATCCGCAGGCACGCCGTAACCTGTGGGACCTGATCCGCGAGATTCGTGATGCCGGTACCACCGTGGTTATTACCACTCATTACATGGATGAAGCCGAAGTACTGTGCGACCGTGTAGCCTTTGTAGACGGCGGCCATATCATAGGTATAGATACCCCTGATCGTTTTATTGACCAACTGGTGGCTACCGGGTTTGAACGTGCTAAACAAACCAAAGGCGCCAACCTGGAGGATGTATTTATTAACCTTACCGGTAAGGAGTGGAGGGAGAGTTAGCCCTTAGCACCTGAAGGGGGAGTAGAAGTTTACAGATGTTAGTGAGCATTTCGCAAATTTCAAATTACACCAATGAACTATTAAGCCAATGAACCAAAAATATAACAATACCCGCGCAACCCTTGCCATTGCCAGGGCCAGTTTCCGTTCTATACTCCGCAGTCCATCTGCGGTAGTGTTTAGTTTGGCTTTCCCGCTGATATTTATTGTGGTATTTGCCAATATTGGCGGCGGAGGCATGTCTGTAGATGTAGGTGTAGCCAAAGGTGCCGATACGCTTAATCCCGTTTACAAAGCGCTTGCCCAGAATAAGATCATCCACCTTATTAAAAATCAAACGGCAGATGAGATGCGCAAGAACCTGGCCAAGGGTAGTATTGACGCCATTATAGATATGAAGCCATTTGTGGCTATGAAACCCATTGGCATGAGTGTACAATACAGCCATGCATCGGGCGATAAAGGTTCTGTGTTAAAATCGGTACTGAATAATATTTTTTACAGGATCCAGTCAGAACAGTTTAAAAAGATCCAGCAATTTTCGGGTATCCCTATTCCAAATGCGGTAGATCTGAAAGAAACCGTGGTAACCGGCCGTGAATATAAATACATCGATTTTATTTTGCCCGGGCAGTTGGGCTTTTCGTTGTTAAGCAGCGGGGTGTTTGGTACAGCCTTTGTATTTTTAAGCTTACGCCTTACGCTGGTTATTAAACGCTTTTTTGCCACCCCGGTTAAACGCTACAGCATTGTATTGGGCGAGGCATTGGCGCGGATCGTATTCTCGTTATTGGGCGCTTTGTTTATTATTATGGTGGGGCACTTTGTTTTTGGTTTTACACTGATACATGGTGTGGTTACGGTATTAAATATGCTGGTGCTTTGTACCATCGGGCTCATCATTTTTATGGGGTTTGGCTTTACCATATCCGGCATAGCTAAAAACGAAAGTTCGGTGCCGCCTATTTCTAATATTATTACCATGCCTCAGTTTCTGCTGTCGGGTACGTTTTTTTCGGTAACGGCCTTCCCGGTTTGGTTGCAGCATTTAAGCAATGTGCTACCGCTTACCCATTTAAATAATGCGATGCGTAAGGTAGCCTTTGAGGGTGCCGGCCTGGGCGATGTTACCCACCAGTTATTTATACTGCTGCTTTGGGGGATAGGGATCTATGCAGTAGCGGTTAAAACGTTTAAATGGGAGTAAAAAGATAATAGACTCAGGATTTAGAATAAGCAATAAAGACTTGGAGGCGCTACGTGGCGCCTTTTTTGTTAATGTTAAATTAACATTAGGTCAAATGCTTAACACATTAATAATATTAACACTTGCTATGTTAACACTTAGCTAACAATAGGGAAATACTTTTGTATTAAAATTAGATTAATAGAATGTTAAAAAATACTGGTTATTTAACCCTGGTGTTGTTTATGTTAACGGTTTGTTCATTAAAAGTTAACGCGCAAAATTATAAAACCGGTACCTGGGCCATCGCTACCGTTGTATTACCCGGCGATAGTACACATAAATGGGGTGGATACATCGAATTGCAATCGCGTGCTAACGAATTGTTTAACCAATTTTTTTATTACGAAACAAAAGGTGGCGTAAGCTACGATATTGCGAATAACTACACGGCATTATTTGGTACCGGCAGATACGTAACCAAAGATTTTACTAACCTGGATGCACCGCCCACCGTGCAGGAATTCAGGATGTGGGAGCAGCTTACCATCAACTCTTTTTTAGACAGGATAAAACTGGAGCACCGCTATCGGGCCGAACAGCGCTGGCTAAATGGCATCTATCGCAATAGGTTCCGTTATCGTTTAAATGCGGTTATCCCGATAAACCATAAAAAGATCTCGCCCAAAACCTTTTTCGTATCCATATTCGACGAAGTTTTTTTTAACAACAAGGCCCCGCATTTCGAGCGTAACCGTTTTTCGGCAGCTCTGGGTTACCAGTTCGATAAATCTTTGAGTGTGCAGGCAGGCTATCTGGATCAGTATAATTACAGCCTTACATCTGCCGGGGCAAAAAATAATCTGGCCATAACGGTTATGTACCGTATTAACCGCAAGAATGGTAAGCCTAAAGAGCATATCCCTACCACAAACGATTAATAATCATTACAAATACAAAATTTGCGTTGGTATTTCCTGTTTTTGCACTTAACTTAGCCCACTAAATTAGTATAGTAAACACTCAAAATCCGATAATAAGAAACTATGAGCTTAATAATTGATGTTCATGCACGCCAGATACTTGATTCGCGTGGAAACCCTACAATAGAAGTAGATGTAATTACAGAGAACGGTGTAGTTGGCCGTGCCGCAGTACCATCTGGTGCCTCTACCGGTGTGCATGAAGCCGTTGAGCTTCGCGATGATGATAAAGCCGTTTACATGGGCAAAGGTGTTTTAAAAGCCGTTGACAACGTAAACAACATTATAGCAGACGAACTTAAGGGTGTTGATGTATTTGAACAAAATGCGATCGACGCGATCATGATAGCCCTTGACGGTACCGAAAATAAAGGTAAACTGGGTGCTAACGCTATCCTGGGCGTTTCTTTAGCAGTTGCTAAAGCTGCCGCGCAAGAAAGCCGCCAGCCTTTATACCGTTACATTGGCGGTGTTAATGCCAATACCTTGCCTATCCCGATGATGAACATCGTTAACGGTGGTTCTCACTCTGATGCGCCTATCGCGTTCCAGGAGTTTATGATCATGCCTGCGGGCGCTTCATCATTCTCTGAAGCATTGCGTTGGGGTACCGAAGTATTCCACAACCTTAAAAAGATCCTGCATGACAGGGGCCTTTCTACCGCTGTTGGTGATGAAGGTGGTTTTGCACCAACTTTTGAGGGTACCGAAGATGGCGTTGAAACCATTTTAAAAGCGATTGAAAAAGCAGGTTACAAACCTGGTGTTGATATATTTTTGGCGTTTGATTGTGCCGCCTCTGAGTTTTACAAAGATGGTAAATACGATTACACCAAATTTGAAGGCGAAAAAGGTGCTATCCGCACCAGCGAGCAACAGGCAGATTACCTGGCCGAATTAGCTGCCAAATACCCAATCATTTCTATTGAAGATGGTATGGCCGAGGACGACTGGGCCGGCTGGAAATTATTAACCGAGAAGATTGGTGATAAAGTACAGTTAGTAGGTGATGATTTGTTTGTAACCAATGTAAAACGTTTACAACAAGGTATCGATAATGATACCGCAAACTCTATACTGGTAAAAGTTAACCAGATAGGTTCGTTAACAGAAACCATAAACGCGGTTACCTTAGCACAAACTAACGGTTACACATCAGTAATGAGCCACCGTAGCGGCGAAACGGAAGATGTTACCATTGCCGACTTAGCTGTTGCCCTTAACTGTGGCCAGATCAAAACCGGTTCGGCATCACGATCAGACAGGATAGCTAAATACAACCAGTTATTGCGTATAGAAGAAGAACTGGGCGAAGCTGCCCGTTTCATCGGCAAAAACTTTAAATATCTGCCAAAGAAATAATCCCCCAACCTCTTGAAGGGCAATAAAATACGAAAAGCCGGTTAAGTGATTGACCGGCTTTTTTTGTCATATTTTCAGTTTGCAACTGAAAATTAGTTGCAAATATTAATTAAAATTTTTATTTTTGATAATACAGTATAATTATATTGTATCGTCCCGAAATAGAAGTAAAAAGTAAGATAGTTAAAAAGTAAAAGTTTGAGGGAAAACAAATGAAAAATTTCAAGTCATTAACGCATGTCCATACAAGACAAATTAATCAGTCGGTTGTTATCTGTTCCCAAGGACTTTACCTGGGATGAATTATGTAAAATTGTAGCTTTTTTTGGCTACGAAGAATTAACCGGTGGCAAAACAGGTGGATCAAGAAGAAGATTTGTTGATAGCAAAAAAGAAGTTATCACGCTTCATAAACCTCACCCCGGTAACATTGTTAAAGCATATGCTTTAAAACAAGTTATTGCTCATTTAAAAGAAAAGGGTCACATACAAGATGAATGACATCCTACAATATAAAAACTATTACGCATCGGTGCAGTTTAGCGCTACTGATGAAGTTTTCTTTGGAAAAGTCTTAGGTATAAATGATTTGGTAAGCTTTGAGGGCTCATCAGTTGCAGAACTTAAAATTTCTTTCGAAGAAGCAGTAGAAGATTATTTAGAAACGTGTATAGAGATTGGTAAAGAACCGGATAAGACGTATAAAGGGACTTTCAATGTTCGTGTTCCTGCCAATTTGCACAAAGAAGCTGCATTGTATGCGGCTATTCATAATATTACACTTAACGAATTTGTTAAGGTAGCACTTTCCTATACGCTCGATCATAAAAAGGAAATTGCTACTGCTATAGATGGTAAACAAGATGCTTCTTTTGAACATGCCTGATTATACTTGCCAGTAAGTATATAAGCTATAATAATCATTAAAAAGCAACGCCCCTTCAGTTTTCCGAAGGGGCGTTTGCTATGATATATTAATTGTTGATTTTGGCTGATTATCTGCCGCCGGCCGGTGCGCCGCCGCCGGTTTGGTCGCCGCCCTGTATCTGGTCGTCGTTATTAACGCCTTTCTTTTTCTTTTGCTGCGGGTTGCTAAAGCTTATTTTACCGAAGCTGTAGCTAAATGTTATACCAAAAGATTGAAAAGGAAACTGTGTACTGCTAACCTGGGTAAAACCAGGGCTTGATATATTTTGGTTAAATGATTTATTAACTGCAAAAGGCTGCACGGTGTTAAAGCCAATAGAAGCCTTTTTATCCATAAACTGTTTTTTAATACCAAAGGCATAGATACCAAACGCCGGGCTGGTACCCTGTATGGTTCTGCGGGCAGAGTTGGTAAAACCAAAGGCCTCTACAATAAAGTTTTTAGGCAAGGTAAGCTGTGCACTGCCAAACATGGTAGACATCAGCCTTGTTTTTAAAGCATCCTGGTTTACAAAGCCAGCGTATTGCGCATAAACTGTTGGGTTATAAGTAAACAGGTTAATGTTAGCACGTATGGTTAGTGCTTTGAAAGGCGTTATCGAACCGAAGAAGCTTGCACCTACCGAGTTATTTCTGGCCACGTTATTTTGCTCTGTACGGGTACCGTTTACAGTGCTGTCTCCAACTATTTCGGTTATTGGCCTTGCTATACCTTCTATCAGGTCATTAGTTCTTTTATAATAAACCGAGAAGTTTATTACGGAAGATTTGATGTAGGTGTTATAATTTAATTCAACAGTTTGAGATACCTCCGGCGCCAGATTAGGGTTACCAACTGATTGTGCCTGAATGCTGCTTCTGTTGATAAACGGATTTAATACCTGCAAAGATGGCCTTTGGATACGCTTGCTGTAGGATAGTTTTAATGTATTGGCACCAAATACTTTTTGTAAGGTTAAGCTTGGTACATAAGTATTATAGCTTGCCGAAAACGGGCTTAATACTTGCTGGTTCTCGCCGCTTGCAAAAGGCGTTTCGGGGTCACCTTTTATACGGGTGTTCTCATAACGGAAACCGGCTAATAACGAATAACTTTTTGGTAATGTAATGGTAAACACACTATAACCGGCATAAACATTTTGATTGTAATTATACAGGTTAGAGTTCTCTGTATCTAAAATTGGGTTATCGCCGTTAGGATAATCTACCGAATAAATATTGTAAACGCTGTTTATACGCCTTTGTATAGTTTTACCACCTGCCTCAAGCTTTAAAGTTTTGCTGATAGGCAGGGTGTAGTCTGCCTGGGCGGTATATTCATTGTTTTTGCCGTTGTTATCGCCCTTTTGGCTGGGTTGCCTTGCGCTGAATAAGCTGGTATAATCTGTTTTGATAATACTGTGGCTCCACTGGCCCGATACCGTGATCTCATGGCCCTCCTTTTTAAATTTGTGCGTGTAATCTACATTCCAGTCAAACCCGCTAAACTTATTTTTAGAACCGGTTTTACCAATATAGTTAAGGTTTTTTGTAGAATCAATTAAATCTTTGATACTGTATGTACCACCGCCATTAGCGTTAAAGCCACCATCATTTAAGGCCAGCGTACTGTTAATGCTGTTAAAGCCATTAAACTCGTAACCAGCGGTTAACGTACCTCTTGCACCGTGGCGTTTAATTTCATTGCTGGTGTTGTTTACGTTGCGCTGGTTAACAGCGCCTGTTTGGATCGTTTGGTCAAACAGGGTAGTTGATGTTTGTGGCCAAGTAAGGTTGCCGCCTAGGTTGGCAGAGAAGTTAAAGCGGTTTTTATTGTAGTTTAAATTCACGTTACCGTTATTTTGGCGTGTACCCACACCACCGCTAACAGAACCGCTTATACCTGATGCATTTTTTGTTTTAGTGATGATATTAATGATACCGCCAGATCCCTCCGCATCATATTTAGCTGATGGCGAGGTTATCACCTCAATGTTTTTGATCTGATCGGCAGGGATGGTTTTTAATACATCGCTTAAGCTTGCTGATGTTGCGCCGGATGGTTTACCATTTATCAACACGCGAACGTTCTGATCGCCGCGGATGGCTACGTTACCGTTCATGTCAACAGATACCAGGGGCACTTTCTGCAGTACATCTGTAGCATTGCCACCTGCTGCGGTAAGATCTTTTTCGGCGTTGTAAACGATCTTGTCGATCCTGTTTTCTACCAGCGCCTGCTGACCAACAATCTGTACCTCTTTAAGCGCTTTTGCACTTGGGGCCAAAACAAGGGTACCCATATTATTGTCCGGCTTTGCCGCGGTGGTTTCAACCGGGTCGAAAGTTTTGGTTGGGTACCCGATAAATGATATGGTGATCTTATATTTACCGGCACGCACGTTATCGATCTTAAAGTTCCCTTTTTCGTCCGTTAAAACACCGTTTACGGGCGATTTTGCGCCGCTTTTGAACAGGCTGATGGTTGCATAGTCAACCGGTTTTTTGGTAAGTGAATCTATCACCGTACCAGAGATTTTCCCCACAATGCTGGAACCCCCGCCACCGCCCGGAATCTGGGCTTTGGCTAATACAGCAGTACAGATAACTATTAAAAGTAAAAATATACGTTTCATAAATTTGAGCGTTTTTAGGCGTTTTGGTAATTGGAGGCAAAAATGCCTAAAATGTTACAGGCAGGTTAAATTTTACCCCGATTATGTAGCAATGTAATGTACATGTTACACTAAGGCGCAGCAAAAAGCCCCTGTGCATTTACAATCCCCTGTAACAGGGCCATAAATGCACAGAGGCTTAAATAGTTGAATATTTATATTACGATATTTACAATGCGGCCTTTTACCACAATCACCTTTTTAGGGGTTTTGCCATCCAGGTATTTTTGTACATCGGCATTGGCTAAAACAGCAGCCTCAATATCAGCGGTTTCCATAGTTAACGACAGGCTGACATTGGTTTTCATCTTACCGTTGAAAGATACCGGGTAGCTAAATTCATCTTCTACCAGGTAAGCCGGGTTAAATATAGGGTAAGCCGCGGTAGATATTGTGCCGGCAGGGTTACCCAGCAGTGTCCAAAGCTCCTCGCAGATGTGCGGTGCGTAAGGGGCAAGTGTAATCACCAATTCCTGCAAAATAGCACGTTTGCTGCATTTAAGGTCGGTAAGTTCGTTAACCGCTATCATAAAGCTGGATACGGATGTATTGAACGAAAAACGTTCGATATCCTGCTCCACTTTCTGGATGATCTTATGTAACGATTTCAGCTCGGCTTTGGTAGGCGCTTCGTCACTTACGTTAAAGTTAAAATCGGCATCATGAAAAAGCTTCCAGAATTTACGCAGGAATTTGAATACACCCTCGATACCGTTAGTATTCCATGGCTTACTCTGCTCCAGCGGACCTAAAAACATCTCGTACATGCGCAGGGTATCTGCTCCGTAACGGGCAATCAGATCATCCGGGTTTACCACGTTAAACTTGGATTTGGACATTTTTTCGACTTCAACACCGCAGATGTATTTGCCGTTCTCTAAAATAAATTCAGCATCAGCAAAGTCTTCTCTCCATGCTTTAAACTTGTTCACATTCAAAACTTCGTTCTCTACAATGTTTACATCAACATGTAGCGGCGATGTTTTGTATTCTTTGATCAAGCCGTGCGAAACAAATGTATTAGTGCCTTTTCCTTCTTCATCTATCAACCGATACACGAAATTACTTCTACCCTGTATCATTCCCTGGTTAATCAGTTTTTTGAAAGGCTCTTCCTCAACCACTTTACCAATATCCTTTAAAAACTTGTTCCAGAAACGGCTATACAAAAGGTGGCCGGTAGCATGTTCGCTGCCGCCGATGTACAAATCCACATCTTTCCAATATTCAATAGCCTCGCGCGATGCAAATTCCTGGTCGTTATGGGCATCCATATAACGGTACCAGTACCAGCTGCTGCCTGCCCAACCCGGCATGGTGCTTAGTTCGTAAGCGTAGAAGGCCTCGGCCCCCTCTAAATCTTCCCCGATAGGGGATACTTTACCTTCTGCTTTGTAGCTCCAATCCGTAGCGCGGCCCAGTGGCGGTTCGCCGCTTTCGGTTGGCAGGTATTTATCAATTTCGGGCAATAACAATGGCAGGTGCTGCTCTTCTATCAAATAGGGCAGGCCGTCTTTAAAGTAAACCGGCACCGGCTCCCCCCAGTAGCGCTGGCGGCCAAAAATAGCATCCCGCATCCTGAAGTTTACTTTGGCTTTGCCTAAGCCAAGTTCTTCCAGCCTGGCAACTACTGCGGCTGTGGCCTCTTTGTAGCCCAGTCCGTTTATAAAATCACTGTTAATGTATTTACCTTCCTTGGTCGGGTCGGCTTCTATTTCAATATTCTGGATATCGATGATCGGGATGATGGGCAGGTTAAAATGTTTGGCAAACAAAAAGTCGCGCTGGTCGCCAGATGGTACGGCCATCACGGCACCGGTACCATAGCCGGCCAAAACATAATCAGCTATCCACACCGGCACTTTCTCGCCATTAAGCGGGTTAGTTACATAGCTGCCCGTAAATGCGCCTGATACCGTTTTAGTATCGGCCATACGGTCAAGCTCGCTTTTCTTTTTGGTTTGGGCAATGTAGGTCTCAATGTCGGCCTTTTGCCCGGGCGTGGTTAATTCAGCCACCAGCTCATGCTCGGGCGCTATCACCAAAAAACTTACCCCAAAAACAGTATCTACACGGGTAGTGAAAACTTCAATGTAGGAAGCAGCCTCACCCCGGCCCTCTCCAAAGGAGAGGGAGTTAGAACCTTCTTCTGAAGTCCTCTCCTTTGGAGAGGATTTAGGTGAGGCTTCCAACGGAAACCTTACGCTTGCGCCAACGCTTTTACCTATCCAGTTGCGTTGCATTTCTTTTAGCGGCTCGGGCCAGTCAATATGGTCAAGGCCTTGTAACAGGCGCTGGGCATAGGCGGTAATGCGCATGCTCCACTGCATCATTTTCTTTTGTTCTACAGGGTAGCCGCCGCGCTCGCTAAAGCCATCTTTCACCTCGTCGTTAGCCAGTACGGTACCTAATGCGGCACACCAGTTAACGGTACTTTCGCGCAGGTAGGTAAGGCGATATTTTAGCAATTCGGCTTGCTGTTGCTGCGCGCTAAATGCTTTCCATTCATCGGCGGTAAAGCTTAAAACTTCTTCATCGCAAACGGCATTTACACCGGCAGAACCATTACTTTCAAAATGCGCTACCAGTTTGGCAATGCTTTGCGCCTTATCAGCATCTTTATCGTAATAGCTGTTAAACAGCTGCATAAATATCCACTGTGTCCACTTATAATAATCGGGCGAACTGGTGCGTACCTCGCGGTCCCAGTCGAACGAGAAACCGATCTGGTCCAGTTGACGGCGGTAAGTGGCTATATTATCCTCGGTAGTAACCGATGGATGCTGCCCGGTTTGTATGGCATATTGCTCGGCAGGCAGGCCAAAGCTATCGTATCCCATGGGGTGCAATACGTTAAAGCCTTTTAGGCGCTTGTAACGTGCAAAAATATCAGAAGCGATGTAGCCCAGCGGATGGCCAACATGCAGCCCCGCGCCCGATGGGTAGGGAAACATATCCAGCACATAATACTTGGGTTTACCAGATTGATTATCGGCCCTGAAAGTTTTGTTTTCGGCCCAGAATTTCTGCCAGTCCTTCTCTATTTTTTGAAATTGATAGTCCATTTGCTTTTACCGTATAAGGTTGCGAAAATAGTAAAAACTGCTTTAACATCAGCGTTTGCCAGTGAGTTTCAATAAAGTCTATATAATATATAGGTTAACATTAAACTTGGTAAGCCGTTTTTTATCCCTTATTTTCGACCGCAATGACACAGCGGTTTAAGGATAAAGATATGCAGGCGGTAATAGGCTGGGTACTGCGTGCCGGGGTATTTGTATCTATGCTGGTTGTTTTTACCGGCGGCGTTATTTACCTGTACCGCCACGGCCATGTAATAACCAACTATCATGTGTTTAAAGGCGTGCCCGATTTTATCCATAGCCCGGCAGGCATCATCAACGGCATACTTACTTTAAGGGGCAGGGCCATTATACAGGCCGGTATTGTTTTATTGATAGCCACACCTGTGGTACGTGTAATATTCAGCGCAATTGGTTTTATCCTCGAAAAAGATTACCTGTACACCTTTATTACTTTTATTGTGTTGCTTGTTATTGTTATCAGTGCCTTTAGCGGCCATGCCGGTTAACATTTTGTAAAAACTTTTTTGGCTTTGCCCTGCTATCATATTATGCGCAGGCATCCGGTACAATCATCGGCCTTACAAAGCATTGGTTACGATGCAGATAAACACATCCTCGAACTGGAGTTTAAAGAAAACGGCGGTGTGTGGCAGTACTTTAATTTTAAACCCCCGGCCTATAAAAAATTCATCAGCAGCCAATCGCTCGGGCACTTTTTTGTAACCAAAATAAAGGGTAAGTATCCCGAAGAAAAGGTGAAGTACCTTTAATTGTTCAACCGGATACGGTTTTGGATATCCTCGTTACCGATAACGTGTTTTGCAGCGCTTTTTACGGTTGCTTTACCAAAGCGGTAGCTAAAGCTTAAAGTAACTTTGCGGTATTCTCTCCTGTCTACCATGCTACGGTTAAGGTTTTGGTAATTGGTGTAGGCACGGTCTCTGTTCGTTCTGAAAATATCTTCGGCAACAAGGCTAAGGCGGCCAAGTTTGTTTAATATTTGTTTACTGATGCCCGCATTCATAAAATAGTTTGGCCTAAACTGGTTAATGCCGTAAAAGGTGGCGGTTTCGTATTTACCGCTTAATTGTGCCGTTATAGTGCTGTTTAATTGAAAATACTGGGTGGTATTAATAATAACATCGCCGGTGCCTTTGTTTAGGTTGCCATATTGGCTGTAAGCTACGTACCGCTGGTAAGATGCATCAATATCATAAGTGCTGCGCCACCATGTGGTAAAAGTAACAGGTGTATTGATGTTGATGCCATAAGTATAAAGCCGGCCCAGATTAACATTGGTAGTGGTGCTTATTTTGGTGGTATCATTTTGGTTATAGAACGGGAACGACGCACCTGTAAGCAAAGTGGCGTATAAAGCGGTAACTGTTTGCTGCTTGTAAGTATGTGTTAACCTTACCGAACTATTGTACTCGGGCATTAGGTAGGGGTTGCCCGCCTGGTAATTATACAGATCTACAAAGTATAAAAAGGGGTTTAGCTTATCGTAACCGGGCCTGGTGATGCCTCTGGTGAATGATAGGGCGTATTCGTTATTATCGTTATACCGGTAATTTAATAAAACAGTGGGGAACAGGTTAAAGTATTTGCGGATGGTGGTATGCTTATTTGTAACCGATGTGCCATTATTATAGGTGTACTCGCCGCGCAGGCCGCTTTCCAGATCAAACTTGCCAAACTTGCCGTTGTAGTTAACATAACCGGCGCCAATGCTTTCTTTAAAAATAAAGTAATTGCTGTAGTTATTATCAATGGTATAAATACCATTAACCTGCGGGCCAAAAACAAGGTTATTATCGGTATTGGTATAACTGTATTTTAAGCCTGCTTCCAGTTTGGCATCTTTTGGCAGCGGATTGGTGTAGGCTATGGTACCGGTCCAGTTATTGATTTTTGTTGGAGAGATATTTTGTAATAACAATGGGTTGCGGTAAGCGGCGCCGGCTGCATCAAAAAATTCGTTGGTAATATACTCTGCAGATTTGCGCGAAGTATGGTTATAGGTAATATTGGCCGATATACTTCTGCCTGTTTTATCAAGCGTACCGTTATAATTTAGGTTATAGTTGATGTTGGTAATATCCCTGTTTATGCCGGATGTTGCCTTAATAACAGAATCTAACACGCCCTGGTTAGTTATGTGCAGATCATTGTTTTTATGGAATACATTATCGCTTACAAACCCGTTAACTAAAAAGCCGATGCTTTGGCCCGGCGACAAAAAGAAATCTGTACCCAGCGCAAAGGCGTGATTACGGTTTTGCTGGATGTTGTTATACATGGTGTTATAATCGCTTTGTACACCGGCATAATTGATGCCCCTGTCGGTAAGGATCTCCCTGAAGGTTTTGTTGGCAGTAAAATTATAATTACCAAAAATATTGTAGCCTGCGGTGCGATGATTTAAAGATAAACCGGCGTTGGCTTTGTAATAGGTACCATACCCTGCCGATGTATTTAAAGTGCCGTTGGTACCCAGGTTTTTCCCTTTTTTATAAATGATGTTGATGATACCACCCGCCGCAGCATCGTACTTTGCCGATCCGCCGGTTATCAGTTCCATGCGGTCTATATTACTGCCCTGGGTGCTTTTTAAGAGCGCGGTAAGGTCGGCGCCGCTTAAATTAGTGGCTTTCCCGTCTATCAGTATCAGGGCATCCTGCCGCCCGCTGATACTTACATTCTCGTTATTATCCACACGCACACCCGGCGATTGCCTTAAAATATCCAGTGCCGATTGCCCGTCGGCAATGATGCTGGCTGATGGATTGATTATGGTTTTGCCCGGCCGCACTTCCACATAAGGTTTTCTGCCAACAATGGCTACTTCTTTAAGCTGGCTACTGGCAGGGGATAGCAAAATGATACCGGCCGAAACCGTTTGCCCGGGTTTTAGAGTATATACTGCAGAATAGGCTTTTTTATAGCCAAGCCGGGTAGCCAGAATAAGGTATGCGCCTGCAGATACAGCTGTAAACCGGTAATTGCCTTTAGGGTTAACCAATGCAGATGCAACCGCGGCAGAATCGGGCAGTTTTAATAAAACAACGGTGGCCGCATCGGCAGCCTGGTTATTTTGTATCCAAACACTCCCGCTAATTACCGATGAACCTGTTTGGGCGTAACAAAAATTAAATAAGCCTGCCAGGATAACCGTAAAAAAGCAACCAAATTTAACCCTCATTAATTTACCTCGTAGAAATTTGCTTTATAGTTATTTTAGTTTTAGATTTTAAATATAACAAATGCTTGCATCCTATTATAGCTTTTACGAATTTATATTAAAATTGTTGCCGGCGGCTATTTATTAAAGGTAATACTTGCAATTTTATTAATTTCGCCAAAGAAGAAAGCCATCATTATAACATGAAGAAGATATATTTTATAATACTTGCCCTGTTTTTTACCGCACAGTTAAAAGCACAGGATTTGCCTGCTAATTACGCACTTACAGCAAGCAAGTTTGTACGGTTTTATAACGGTAACCAGCCCGATAGCATATTTAATATGTTTAGCCCCGAAATGAAAACCAGCCTGCCGCTGGATAAATTCAAATCGACAACCGTACAGCTACGATCTCAGTTGGGCACATTAAAAAAAGCAGACTTTTTGAAGTATAACCAACCGCTGGCAGTTTATAAGGCAACCTTTGATAATGCCGTGTTTTTGTTAAATATATCATTAAACAACCAAAATAAGCTTACCGGCTTATTATTGAGCCCGTATGCAGAAGAAGCTAAAACCATTGCCCTTGATGCTTCCTTAAAGGAATCGCCTGTGTTGCTCAAAACATTTTCGGGCACCATATCGGGCACTTTAGCCATGCCGGTTAACGCTTCGGGTAAGATCCCTGTAGTATTGATCATCCCCGGGTCTGGCCCTACAGACAGGAATGGTAACAGCGCCAAACTGGGCCTAAACGGCAATACCTATAAAATGCTGGCTAACGAACTGGGCAAAAACGGCATTGCAACCCTGCGTTACGATAAGCGTATGGTGGGCCAAAGCACAACTACTACCAAAGAGAAAGAATTGCGTTTTGAAGATTATGTAGATGACGCTGTGGGCCTGATCAATTTATTAAGCGAGGATCAGCGTTTTTCGAAGGTGATCGTACTGGGCCACAGCGAGGGCTCGCTGGTAGGCATGTTAGCCATCCGCGATCAGCCTGCAAATGCTTTTATATCCGTTGCCGGTGCAGGCCGCTCGGCAGATATTGTTGTTACCGAGCAAATGAAGGCTTATCCAAAGTATATTCAGGATAACTTTAAAACCATGCTGGACAGCCTGAAAAAAGGCAAATTCACAGATAATATCGACCCAAAACTTTATCCTATAGCCCGGCCTGATATTCAGCCCTATTTATTATCGTGGTTTAGATACATGCCGGTAAGAGAGCTGAAAAAGGCTAAAGTGCCGGTATTGATCTTGCAGGGCACAACAGACATACAGGTACCCACTACGGACGCCGATATGCTGAAAAAAGCAAAATCAGACGCTACCCTGGTAATTATACCCAACATGAACCACATACTAAAGGAAGCCCCGGCTGATAAAGACAAGAACCGGGCTACCTACAGCGATCCGGATCTGCCGCTGAAACCCGAACTGGTAACGGCAATAACTAATTTTGTGAAGGGGCTGAAGTAGAAAAGCCTCACCCTGCCCTCTCCCAAAGGAGAGGGCTCTAATAGTTGAAGGTTTTTTTCAAGTTCTCTGCTTTGAAAAGGATTTAGGTGAGGCTACATCTGCTAACTTTTCCACGCGCCCAGTAAACGCCTCAGTAGGATGATCTCTGCTATATGATATGCATTATGATCGGCTATCTGTAAGGCCTCGCGCAGGATGCTTTGCCCGTCGCCGTGAGGTATTTTGGCATAAATATTACCACTTTTTAAAAGGGCGATAAACTCATTTCTGTCGGCATCGATTTGGGCGATAGTGTTGTTCCATGCGTCGTCATCTGCAGGTTCGGCCTCTTTTGGCCAGTAATCATCAGGCCATTTTAGTGATTGATGGCTGCCGTTCTTGCTAAACTCCAGCATATCCCACTGTGCTATCCGGATATGCTCTGCCAGTTGCCAGATGCTGTAAGGCAAGTTGTGGGGCTTACTGCCGCGCAGGTTGGCGGATAAACCGCTGAGTGCATCCTTTAAAGTGGCGTGCGCACCGCCGCCTTCCAGCAGCTTTATTAATTCGTTTATCAGTATATCGTGTTGATGATCCATAACTAATCTGTTTTGTAATTAACAAATTAGGCCCGGGTTTGATTTATTTGCTTCAAAAGTTTTAAGTTTATGCACCAAAGCAAAATTTAACGCAGTGATCAAAAAGATACTATTAATGGCCCTGTATGTGGGCGCATTTACCGCTTGTAAAAAGGACGGGCAATCTATGCAGGATGTTTCGTTGAGAGATGATGCAGCTTTTATCAGGTACGAAGACCATTTTTTAGAAGAGTTGTGGAAAAATAATCCCGACTGGGCTACCAGCGTAGGCTACCATAAATACGATAGTGTGCTGCTTGTCCCGAATGATAAGACCAGGGCGCAACTCGTCAAATTTGCTAAAGTGCAATTAGATTCGCTGAACCGTTACGAGGTAAATACCATGAACGATGCGAACAAGATAGACCATCATTTGATGCAAAACCAAATGGAAAGCCTGCAATGGAACACCGAGCAATTGAAACAATACCAGTGGGACCCATCTTCCTATAACGTAATAGGCACTTTTGCCACCATACTAAATGAGTCTTATGCACCGCTAAGTAAACGCCTGCGCAGCTTTTACCAAAAAATGGAGAACATACCGGCATATTATAAAGAGGCCGAAAAGCAACTTAAAAACCCGGTTGCCGAATTAACCAGCCTGGCTATCGAGCAGCATCTGGGCGGTGTAAGCGTTATCGAAAGCGATTTTGCCGATTCGTTAAAGAAAACAAATATCCCGGCCGCCGAACAAAAACTGATGTTGGACAGGGCCAAGGTATCTGCGGCAGCCATTAAGGAATATGCTGCTTATTTAAAAGCGCTGAAGAATGATAAACCCCGCAGTTTTAGGCTGGGCAAGCAGCTTTACGAAACCAAGTTTAAATACGATATACAGGCCGAAGGTACAGCGCAGCAAACCTTTAACTCGGCCGTTGAACGTAAAAAGTACCTGCACCGCGAAATGGCAAAACTTAGCCGTAAACTGTGGCCAAAATATTTTGGTACGCAGCCTATACCTAAAGATTCGCTGGAGTTTATTGCCAGGGTGATAGATACCTTATCGGCCAAGCATGTTGCGCCTGATGATTTCCAGTCGGCTATTGAACGGGAGATCCCTAAGCTTACTGCGTTTATCAAAGCAAAAGACCTGGTTACTTTAGACCCAACCAAGCCGCTGATAGTGCGTAAAGAGCCTGCTTATATGGCGGGTGTTGCCGGTGCTTCTGTCAGTTCGCCGGGGCCTTATGACAAGGGTGGCAATACCTATTATAACGTAGGGAGTTTAGCCGGCTGGCCGGCCAGCAAGGCAGAAAGCTACCTGCGCGAGTATAACGACTATATTTTGCAGATCCTTTGCATCCACGAGGCTATACCGGGGCATTACACGCAACTGGTGTATGCCAATCAATCGCCAAGTTTAATAAAATCTGTACTAAGCAATGGTGCTATGATAGAGGGCTGGGCCGTATTTAGCGAACAGGAAATGATTGATGCAGGTTTTGGCGATAACGCCCCCGAAATGCGCCTGATGTGGTATAAATGGCACCTCCGCTCGGTGTATAATACCATACTGGACTACAGCGTGCACACCGGCGCTATGACCCAGGAACAAGCCGTAAAAATGCTTACCAAAGAAGCCTTTCAGCAACAAGCCGAAGCCGATGGTAAATGGAAACGTGTAAGTGTAAGCAGCGTGCAGTTAACCAGCTATTATACAGGCTATAAAGAGATAAATTCACTGCATGATGAGTGGAAGAAAAAGCAGGCCAATAACTATAAGCTAAAACAATTTAACGAAAAATTTTTGAGCTATGGCAGCGCCCCGGTAAAATTCATTAAAGAGGCCATGTTTAGCATACCTAAGATAGATACGAAGAATTAAGGTAGTTTCAGGGGCAGAAATAAGGGTATGAAAGCGATATTTAAGCTAAATAAGCCGGTTTAATACCGGTTTATTTCTTTTTTTCGTGTACAATCACAAAAACGTCTTCGTTATCCTTTTTCATGAGGTACTTTTCGCGGGCAAACTTTTCCAGTTTGGCTTTGTCTGAGGTGAGTTCTTCCAGATCTTTGTTCACTTTGGCCGTTTCTGTTTGGTAAAAGGCCTGTTCTTGCTTTAACTTGTTCAGCTGCTGATGGTATTCGTATTGAGAGAAAAGATCGTTCTTATCGAAAAATATCATCCAGATCACAAAAGCCAGGGTAACCAGGAAGAATTTGTTCTTGATAAGATCAATAAGGCGTTTCATTTGTGCTGGTTATAATTTCACTTTAAAGTTATTTAATTTCTTTGAAGGATGCAAATATAATTTAGTGGCCGCAGATTTTGAAAAAACTTAAAAATACAGGGTAAATAAGCGATCCAAAACCACTTTTTTTCGACCCCAAAACGCCCAAAAAAAGGCCGGGAATAGCCAGGTTTTTACCTCATTGCTATTCCCGGCCTTTTTTACTAAAAAACTATCTTCTGCCGGATGATGATCTGCTGGCGCCGCTCATACCGCTGGCACCGCCGCGGCTGTTGCCTGCGCCGCCGCTGCCACCACGATGGCCCGCCGGGCGGCCGCCTGCGCCAGCCCTTTTGTTGCCGCCCCCATGCCTGCCGCCTGCCGGCGTTGCACTTTTAGGCGTACCGTTTTTGGCTTTGCTCATCATCTTTGCCGTCATGGCTTCGTAGCTGAGGGGGTAGGGATGGCCCAGCTCAACCGGGATCTCTTTGGCTATTAGTTTATGAATATCTTTCAGGTAATCTATCTCCTCCTCGCCATCGCAAAACGTAAGGGCTATGCCGCTTGCACCTGCACGGCCGGTACGGCCAATACGGTGTACATAGGTTTCGGGAATGTTAGGGATCTCGTAGTTAATAACGTGGGTAAGCTCATCAATATCAATACCGCGGGCGGCAATATCGGTAGCTATCAGTACACGTGTGGTACGGTTCTTAAAATTAGTTAAGGCCCGCTGGCGTGCATTTTGCGATTTATTGCCGTGGATGGCCTCGGCGGTGATGCCCGCCTTTATCAGGTCTTTCACCACTTTATCTGCTCCGTGCTTGGTGCGGGTAAATACCAGTGCGGTTTTAATATCCTTATCTTTTAAGATGTGGTTAAGCAACAGGCGCTTATCATTTTTACTTACATAAAACAGGGCCTGCTGAATGGTATCTGCAGTAGATGATACCGGGGCAACCTCTACGCGTGCCGGTTTTTGCAAAATAGAATCGGCCAGGCTCTGGATCTCGTTGGGCATGGTAGCGCTAAAAAAAAGCGTTTGCCTGTTGGCCGGTACCTTGGCTATGATCTTTTTAACATCGTTTACAAAACCCATATCCAGCATGCGGTCGGCCTCGTCCAGTATCAGCATCTTTATCTGATCGATGTGTACGTAACGCTGGTTCATCAGGTCTAACAAACGGCCCGGGGTAGCTATCAGGATATCTACGCCGCGGCGCAGGGCATCCACCTGCGGGTTTTGCGATACCCCACCAAATATAACCAGGTTTTTAAGGCCGGTGTGCTTGCCGTAAGCCGTAAAGCTTTCGCTGATCTGGATAGCCAGTTCGCGGGTGGGGGTAAGTATCAGGGCCTTTATCTGTTTCTGCTCTTTATGTTTTTGCTTATCTAAAAACAATAACTGTAAAATAGGGATAGCGAAAGCAGCCGTTTTACCGGTACCGGTTTGGGCGCAGCCAAGCAGGTCGCGGTGTTGGAGTATGTAAGGTATTGCTTGTTCTTGTATGGGGGTAGGGTTGGTATAACCCTCGGTTTTTAAAGCCCTTAAAATAGGCTCAATTAAATTTAAATTTTCGAATGACATGTAATGTTTGTAATGTATGTGCTAACGCGAAGCATTAAGCGGGTCTGAAGAGTGTCTAATAAATCAAAACCGTAATCAACGGGTAATTGCTGCAAAGATACGTTTTTTATAATGAAGTATGGGGGTGGGTTATAAAGTGATAAAATAGTGACAGGCCGGTGGCATGGGGCGAGGTATATAGAGGCACGATACTTCGCATTTTTTAGGGATGATTGGTTAGGCAGTGTAGCATGGCCGGGAGGCGGGAAGTATCGAGCCTTTATGATGAATGTTTAATGATGTGGCTGGAGGCGCGAAGTATCGCGCCTCTACGAGGAATGTTAATGCTTTGGCGGGGAGGCGCGAAGTATCGCGCCTCTACGAGGAATGTTAAATGATGTGGCTGGAGACGGGAAGTATCGAGCCTTTATGATGAATGTTAAATGATGTGGCTGGAGGCGCGAAGTATCGCGTTTCTACGAGGAATGTTCATGTTTTATTCCTTCGTTATTCTGGTTTCAGCATTTTTCCGATCTGCCTTCCTGCTCAACCAGCCATCCAGCAGTATCAAACCGAAGCCTGTCATGATAGATACGTCGGCAGCGTTAAAAACCCCGGTTTGCAGGGCGCCGAATTTAAGGTGTATAAAATCGGTTACCGAGCCGTGGGCTATCCTGTCGTACAGGTTGCCTATACCGCCGCCAATGCAAAACAGGATGCCCATGGTAAGCATATTGCTCATATTGTTTTTTAATACTACATAGGCCAGGGCGCCAAGCAGGGCCAGCACTGGCAGCAGCGTGAGTAAAATAAAGCGGAACGGCTGCACCAGTTTATCGCCCAGGCTTAAAAAAGCGCCGGTATTTTCTACGTGTAAAAGCGTAACATGGTCGTTAAAAAAATGGTATTGATTATAAAAGTTGATGTGCGCGCGCATCATTGATTTAGTTACCTGGTCGCAGCCCACGTTTAACATTACAATAAGCAGGATGATGACGATACGGTAGGTGCCTTTTAATTTCATTGCCGCTAATGTATAAGATTTATGCTTATTTAATATCTTTAACCTAACACAAACCAACCCGATCATGAAAAATTTAGTAATTGCTTTAGGCTGCCTGCTTACCCTATCGGCCTGCCAAAGCGGCGAAAATAAAGTTGCTGCCGAAACCAAAACCGCAACGCCATACACCGTGCCTGATGATGCAGCCATTACCCAGGCCGTGCATGACGCCTACACCGCCATCAGCTTTAAAAAAGGAGAGCAGCCCCGCTTTGATGAAATAAAAAACTACTTTATCCCGCAAACCCAGATGATCAACTTTCGTGCAGATACCGCCGGGTTTACCAATTTGCCGGCATTTGTAAATCTGTACAAGCAATTTGTAAATACCAACCATATCCGGCTTTTTTACGAAGAAGAGCTATATGGCAAAAACGAGCAGTTTGGCAAAATTGCCCACCGCATCAGTACTTACAAAACCTACCTGAATACCATGGATACCATTGCCGAACGTGGTGTGAACAGTTTCCAGCTGATTAAAACACCCCGGGGCTGGAAGGTAAGCAGCATCATTTGGGACGTAGAAAAGCCAACCCTAAAAGTGCCCGCTTACTATTTGAAATAAAGTGATTAAATGTGCAGATGAAGAATAGATATTAGGATGTGCGGCAAGTTCTTAAATTCAATTTCAGACGAACCTACTTATTGTTGGCAATACTTTTTAAGTGTTGTGGTACGGCGTTTGGGTCCAGCCGGTAGGTGAGTTTTGCATACTTACGGGTACTATCCTGTTTTGGTGTATAGGAGTAGGCCGCGGCTATCTGCGCGTATAAGCCTGCATTTTTAGGTTCAATTACAACAGCTTTTTTCAATAAGATAATTGCTGTATCTAAATACACCTGCTTTTTTGTTGCTAAGTAAGTATTGCCATAGCTAACAGATGCATCGTTTAAAAGCCGGGTATATTTTGGATTAAGTTTTATCGATCTGGTAAAAAAAGGTAACGATTCCTTAAACTTTTTTTGCATACCCAACAGGTTGCCAAATCCCCAGTAGATTTGGTAGTTTAAACTATCCAATAGCCAGGCCTGGTTAAAGCGCATCATTGCAGTATCTAACTTTTGGGCAGAAAGATATTGCCAGCCACGCTGTACCATGTGCTTGGCTGCATCTTCGCGGCGGCTGTATGCCTTGTCTACTGCAGCAAGAAACTCTTTGTCGTATTCAATTTGCTCTTTGCATTTTTTTACGCCACCATACATCGGTAATTTATTGATATCTGCCGGGCAATCCTGCGATTGTGCGCATGCCGAAAATAAGATGAGTAAAAAGGGCAGCAGCCAGATTTTTTTCATGAAACAAGCATAAGGTTCAGCTGCTAATGTATTAAAATCTTATTTTATGAATACAGTAAAACTTTTTAAAGTTTGGCCTAAGCCTATCATTCTGAAAAAAGCTACTTTCATGTTAAAACAAGTCCCCGAAGTATAAGTGTTCTGACGATTCTTAAATTCCACAAACTCCGGTTCAGACCAAAAAATAAACGCCTTTCAAGCTAAACTCGAAAGGCGTTTATTTTGATCTACGTATCTGTACAGCAGATATTATTTCTTCATCATGCCGATAAAATCATCAAACAGGTAACGGCTGTCATGCGGGCCCGGGGATGATTCCGGGTGATATTGTACCGAAAATGCATTCTTATTTTTTACACGGATACCTTCTATCGACTGGTCGTTAAGGTTTACGTGGGTGATCTCTACTTTATCAGATGCGCGCACGGCTTCCTGCACTACACCAAAGCCATGGTTTTGTGAAGTTACCTCGCAGTGGTTGATGATTACGTTTTTAACCGGGTGGTTTAAGCCGCGGTGGCCGTTAAACATTTTTTTGGTTGGGATATCGTTAGCCAGGGCCAGCAATTGGTGGCCAAGGCAAATACCAAACAGCGGTTTATCTGTTTCCAGGATCTTTTTAACAGTATCGATAGCGTATGGCATGGCCGATGGATCGCCGGGGCCGTTAGAGATGAAGTATCCTGATGGGGCAAAATCCTGCTCCATCTCCTCAAAGGTGGTTTTTGCCGGGTAAACTTTGGCGTAAACGTCGCGGTCGTCAAAATTACGCAGGATGTTTTTCTTAACCCCAAGATCCAGCACGGCTACGCGGTAGGCAGCATTTTCATCACCAAAGGTGTAGGTTGCTTTGGTTGATACCTGCGAAGAAAGCTCCAGGCCGTCCATATCGGGCGCTTGGGCCAGTTTAGCTTTCAGTTCATCCAAGTCTAAAATCTCTGAAGAGATGATGGCGTTCATGGCGCCTTTATCGCGTATATGGCGAACCAACTGGCGGGTATCCACATCAGAAATGCCCACGATGTTCTGCTCCTGAAAATAATCCTGGATAGATTCATTAGCCTGTTTACGGCTGTAGGCAATGTTATAGTTTTTGCAAACCAAACCCGCTATCTGGATCTGTCCCGATTCCACTTCTTCGGTGTTGATGCCATAATTACCGATGTGTGCATTGGTAGCCACCATAATTTGCCCAAAGTAAGATGGGTCGGTAAATATTTCCTGGTAGCCGGTCATGCCGGTGTTAAAGCAAATTTCGCCTGTGGTGGTACCAATTTTCCCGGCGGCCTTACCATAAAATACGGTTCCGTCGGCTAATAATAAAACAGCAGGCAATTTGGTGAAATGATTCATGTAGCAAAAAAATTGAAAGGGTTATTGATTCGGATTTTCTGGCACGAAGCTCCGTGAAAACAAACCGGAAGGCTGAAGTAAGATACCTCTTTATTCACGCCGCAAAAATAGAAAAATATTTACGATTTTAGATATACGATTTTAGATTTGTTTAAATAGCCCGCACCCTGATGCGTTTATGAAACATTACAAGCTTGTAATGTGCTTTGGCAGCCACAAGCAAATCGTAATTCTACAATCGTAATTCTAAAATCAAAACCTACCTTTGCAGTATAACACTAAACAGATACCATGTCGGTAAACAAGGAAGTTAAACGCATAACCACGCATATACTGCAGGAAATGAAGAACCGTGGCGAGAAGATAGCCATGCTTACAGCCTACGATTTTTCGATGGCTGCCATTGTAGATAATGCAGGTATGGATATTATCCTGGTGGGCGATTCGGCCAGTAATGTAATGGCCGGGCACGAAACCACGCTGCCCATCACGCTCGATCAGATGATCTATCATGCCTCGTCGGTAGTGCGTGCCGCAAAAAGGGCGCTGGTAATTGTCGATCTGCCCTTCGGCTCGTATCAGGGTAATTCAAAAGAAGCGTTGGCCTCGGCTATCCGGATCATGAAAGAAGCCGGTGCGCATGGCGTTAAGTTAGAGGGTGGGGTAGAGATCGCAGAATCGGTAACCCGGATCCTTACCGCAGGCATCCCTGTAATGGGCCACCTGGGCCTAACCCCGCAATCTATCTATAAATTTGGCACTTATACCGTACGCGCTAAAGAAGAAGCCGAGGCGGCCAAGCTAAAAGAGGATGCCTTAAAACTGCAGGAACTGGGCTGTTTTGGGGTGGTGTTAGAAAAAATTCCGGCTAAACTGGCTGCCGAGGTAAGCCAATCGCTTAACATCCCAACCATTGGTATTGGCGCAGGCCAGCATTGCGATGGCCAGGTTTTGGTGATACATGATATGCTGGGGATAAACAAAGGCTTTAAGCCCCGTTTTTTGCGCCAGTATGCCGGCCTGTTTGATGTAATGAACGATGCCATCAGCAATTATGTGGGCGATGTAAAGGCAAAAAACTTCCCGAACAGGAAGGAAGAATATTAATGAAGTACATGGTCTATAGTTAATGGACCATAGCAATATATAACATCATACAACTATGGGCCATTGACTATGGACCATCGACTAAAAGAATGGCGCGACCGGAATTTAATTATATAAGCAAGGATATTACCGATGCTGACATATTGTATGAGGATAACCACCTGATAGCAGTAAATAAGCGCGCGGGCGATATTGTGCAGGTAGATGATACGGGCGATGAATCGTTAGATGAGAAGGTGAAGCGGTATATCGCCCAAAAATATAACAAACCCAACGGTGCATTTTTAGGTGTTGTGCACCGGCTGGACAGGCCCGTTAGCGGGGTTATTTTGTTTGCTAAAACCAGCAAGGCGTTAGAGCGGATCAATAAAATGTTTAAGGCGCGCGATATGCATAAAACCTATTATGCCATTGTGCGCAAGCGCCCCCAGCCCGAAGCCGGTACACTGGTGCATTACCTGATAAAAAACCCGCAAAAAAACGTTACCAAAGCGCACGATAAGGAAGTGGCCGGCAGCCAGCGGTCTGAACTGAATTATAAGCTTGCAGGCGAGCAGGATGGCTATTATGTGATAGAAGTTGACCCGATAACCGGCCGGCCCCACCAGATAAGGGTGCAGCTATCTACCCTGGGTTGCCCCATTGTTGGCGATAATAAATACGGCTACCCGCGCGGCAGCCTGCGCAAAAGTATTTGCCTGCATGCCCGCCGGCTGCAGTTTATGCACCCTGTAAAAAACGAACCTATACTGATTGTGGCGCCGCTGCCCAAAGATGGTTTTTGGGAGAAGTTTGAGGGGCTGATAGCATAGTATTTTTAAGCATAAGCTAATAATACCAACGCCATTCATCTGCCGTGTTATTTGGGTTCCCAAAGTTCAATGATGTTGCCTTCAGGGTCAAGCACGTGTACAAATTTGCCGTAATCGTATTCTGCGATCTCATCCACAACGGTTACGTTATCTTTTTTTAGTTCATCTACCAGCATAACCAGGTTTTCTACCCGGTAGTTGATCATAAAAGGCTTGGGCGAGGGGTTAAAATAACCCGTATCCTGCGGAAACGTACACCAGGAGGTAGACCCGGTTTTCGATGGGTCATCAGCCTGCCGCCATTCAAATGTGGCGCCGTATTCGCCGGCGGCCAGCCCCAGGTTTTTGGTGTACCAATCGTTCATGCGCTGCGGGTCATCGCATTTAAAAAAAACGCCGCCCAGGCCGGTTACTTTTTTCATAATGATGTAAGTGTAATTGATTTAATAAGCGTGATCTTGTAAAGCAATTTCCATCTATTTTAGGATAAAAACAAATCAGGGTTTAAAACAGCTGTTATAACAGCCCGGCATAATAGCTGTTATTTTTAATACGCCTGCACTAATACATCGGTGGGTATTTTCATGTTATCGTGCAGTAGCCTGATCATTTCTAATGATAACTTTCTTTTTTTATTCAAAATTTCGCTTGCCCGGCTTTTTAAGCCTATAACTTTGGCCAGGTCACTTTGGTTATAGCCCATTTGTTCCATTCGGAATTTGATAGCTTCTATCGGGTCGGGAAACGATATCGGGAAATGTTCGTTTTCGTATTTTTCAATCAGGATACCTAATATCTCCAGCTCATCTCCGTGTTCCGAGCCATAGGCGGCATCAAATATCAGTTCTAACCGCTGTAAGGCCTGTTGATAATCTTTTTCGTCTTTAATTGGTTTGATGGTCATAATTAAATTTTTGTAGCATCAATCTTATCGTATTCTGCATGGGTTGGGATATTTTACAAACCCTTCACCTTTTCCCAAACTTCCTCATCTACCCAAACCCCTTCATTCATACTTTGCCTGCGGGTGCGCAGCATGTTCTCGCCGGGGAAAAGGATCTCTTTTTCGGCTTCGCTGCTTTTGGTGTAGCTGATGATCTCGTTTATCATGGCTTCGTTTTTCTCCGGATCTGTTTTAATAGCTATAAATACCTGCGATACCCCGCTTTCCTTTCTGCCGGCCTGGGTAATAACCGCCGTTGAATCGCCCCCGCTTAACAGGGTAGCCAGCATATCGAGCACCAACGAAAGGCCCGATCCTTTCCAGAAACCAATAGGCAGGGCGCGCTTGCTTGCTGCAATAGCGGCTGCATCTGTGCTGAGGTTGCCCGCACTGTCATACCCGCCGGGAACGGGCAGCGGCTTCCCCTCTGCCTCGTACTGCCATAATTTACCAAAAGCATATTGCGATATGGCCATATCCAGCACTACGTGCCCGCCTTTACGCGGCACGGCAATTACCAGCGGGTTGTTGCCCAGGCGCGGTTCGGTGCCGCCCCAGGGGGGCAGGTTGGCAATGGTATTGGTAAAACAAAGGCCTATGTAACCGGCTTCGGCGGCCTGCAGGCCATAGGTGCCGCCGCGCATCCAGTGGTTGGTGTTTTTGATGGCCACGCAGCCAATGCCGTTATCTTTAGCCAGATCAATAGCCCGGTTCATGCAAAATTTTGCATTGAGCATGCCGGGGGCCAGGTGCCCGTCCCATTGCTCTATAGCGCCCAATGCGCTTACCTGCGTGGGCACAGCATGGGGCATTATCAAGCCTTCTTTAATATATGCCACAAAGGTGGGGAAACGGTTAAGGCCATGGCTGTACACCCCATCACGGCTGTTATCGGCAAAGGTGGCGGCGCAGGCCTCGGCAGTTTCATCATTTATATGGAGTTGGGTAAGTACCCGTTTAAATTCGGTACGGAGCTGCTGGTAGGGTATGCGCATATCTTTAGCTTTAGATGATAGATGTAATTGTTATACACCTCTCAAAATATTTGCCAATATAATCAGTTATAAGAATGCGGCTTTTGAATTTGCTTAAGTAAACTATCTTTGTAGCGTAAATGAAGCATAAAAAATTATACTTTTTTCTTTTCGGCTTGCTGATAACGGCCCTTGTTACCAACTCTTGTAAAAAGGAAAAGCAAAACAGTATCCCAACTTTGTTTGCAACAGGCACGTGGCAGTTAAGTTCGATACTGGAATCGCGCTACCTGGGCGATGCGCGGCTTGACCTGGATACCCTGCAATGCGATACAGATCAGTTTTTTACTTTTAATAAAACTGATATGACCTGTACCTACACCAATTTTGATTGTGTGCCGCAAACAGCAGCCGGTACCTGGCAACTATCTGATACCCGGTTGTATCTAAACGCCGATATCACCGTTAAGGATACCACCATGGCGGGCACATCCAAGCCGTTTTTAAATGCGCACATCATCAATATAGGCGAGTATTCTTTAGTGCTGGAAGCCGGCGACATACAAACTTATTATACCGCAACAGACAAGCGTACCATCCGCAGGTATGGTTTTGTGCGTATTAAGCCTTAGGTGCTGATTATTTAATATAATTTTTATATTTTGCGATACAAAAGCTACCAGCCATTTTGAAAAAGAGAATTGCAATTTTTGCTTCAGGGTCAGGGTCAAATGCTCAAAAAATAATGGAGCATTTTAAGCGCAATGCCGATGCCGAAGTTGTGTTGATACTTACCAACAACCCGCAGGCCTACGTTTTGCAGCGTGCAGATAACTTCGAGATCCCATCGCACATATTTACCCGCCACGAATTTTATGATACCGATGATGTGATCAGCCTGCTGAAAAACCTGCAGGTAGATATTATTGTACTGGCCGGTTTTTTATGGCTGGTGCCCAAAAGCTTACTGGCGGCATTCCCCAATAAGATCATTAACCTGCACCCTGCGCTGTTGCCAAAATTTGGCGGCAAGGGGATGTATGGCGATAATGTGCACAAAGCCGTGCTGGAAGCCGGCGAGGAAGAATCGGGCATTACCATCCACTTTGTAAATGCCGAGTTTGATGAAGGTGAGGTGATCCACCAGTCGCGCTTTAAGATAGAGCCCGGCGACAACCTGGAGATGGTTAAATTTAAAGGCCAGCAGTTAGAGCATCAGCATTTCCCGAAGGTGATAGAAAGCCTGCTGAAGAAGATGCGTTCGTAGTGGAAGATCAGCGGCCGGAAGTTAGAGATCAGGTTGCAGGGTTACCCGCTAATCTCTATCTGTAACCCCGCTTTTTTGCCAGCCCTCGTTTATTTTATCGTACAAACCCTCAAAAGAATGCCTTAAGGCGGCAGTACTTACAATTATGGGCGATCCATACATCCTGTAATTGATGGATGCTGCTCTGCGGCTAAGTGCATTTGGTTGTCTGTTAATATATCCGTTGGGATCTTGCACCTTTATCATTATCATTTTTTGCC
Source organism: Mucilaginibacter phyllosphaerae (assembly GCF_004378255.1). GTDB lineage: Bacteria > Bacteroidota > Bacteroidia > Sphingobacteriales > Sphingobacteriaceae > Mucilaginibacter > Mucilaginibacter phyllosphaerae. Next base: position 919,317 of record NZ_SNQG01000001.1, on the reverse strand, counting down.
TGCCTATCTGCAAAGTTGATAAACCGGCAATATCTACCCAGGGAATAAAACCTACCGAAAACATACTGGAATTATCTACAATGCCATTACTATCAATAACAAAACCCGGGCTGGTATCAAAAAGTTTACTAACCACAAACAGGGCGCAAACACCAAAAAATACAATTGATGCATAACCTATAATTGTAATTAGCAGGGGGCTTTTGCTAAACATTTCGGGGTGTTTAACAAACCAGATCCCTGCGGCTACAAACAGCAAAGCACCTGTTAGCAGCGCAATCATTTTTATTTTGCTTAAAGATATTTCAATAGCATAGTTTGCTTCGGTATCCATTGCTGAAAATTAAGTAACGCTACTACAACGCTGCCAACAGATAACTGTTTTACTTCACCCTTACAAACTGCATGCTGCAGCCTTCGATACAGGCCCGGTTGCCCATATTTAGCGAGTCGCCTTTTAGCTGGTAAAAATACTTCTGTTCCTGCACGCCGTTGCCGGTAACAGTTATACTGAAGCTATCAGTTAGGGTGTATTTACTGTAACCGTTAAACACCGAGCCGCCAATTACGCCGGATGGTTGAAAGGTAGCGTTGCCGCTTGCAGGTACCCAACCGGCCGGGGCGGGGCCAATACCTGTTTTGGTGCGCACCAGTTTCCAGTTGCCAACTAAGGCAGCCGTTTTACCGGCGTTGTTTTTTTGACAGGCATTTATACCCACTAATACCAACAAAGTAAGTGATAAGGTTTTAAAGGAAGTGATCATAAAAGATAGTTTACGGTATTACGCAGGCAACTGCAAATGTGCTACAAAAATATTGATGGCTATGCGAATTTGATTGAATGATTACCGTTGTTATATCCCTGAATTAATAAAATTAATACGCTGATACCAAGGTAACATACATTTATGAACCTTTTTTACAACTAATTAAAAAGCGCCGAAAGCAAACCAAAAAAAACTAACCACAATCCTCTAATCTCTAATCAGTAATACGTACCTTTGCGGCTCAAAAATTCCCTGTCGTAATGAGTCATTCTGTTCAAATAAAAAACGCGCTGATTTCTGTTTATTACAAAGACAACCTTGAGCCTATAATTCATGAGTTGAACCGCCTTGGTGTTAAGATCTATTCTACCGGTGGTACCGAAACTTTTATCCGCGATCTTAGTGTTGATGTTATTGCTGTTGAGGATCTTACCTCATACCCGTCTATACTGGGCGGCCGTGTAAAAACGCTGCATCCAAAGGTGTTTGGCGGTATATTGGCCCGCAGGAGTTTTGACAGCGACGAGCAGCAGCTTGCCCAGTATGAAATACCCGAAATTGACCTGGTGATTGTTGACCTTTATCCCTTCGAAGAAACGGTAAACTCGGGCGCCAGCCAGGAAGATATTATCGAAAAGATCGATATCGGCGGCATCTCATTGATCCGCGCAGCCGCTAAAAACTATAAAGATGTAGTGATACTGGCTTCAAAAAACGATTACAGCGAACTGGAAGAGATCCTGAAAGCGCAGCAAGGCGCCACCACTATTGATCAGCGCCGCCGTTTTGCGCAAAAGGCATTCAATATATCATCCAACTACGATACCCACATTTTTCAGTACTTTGACCAAAGTGAGCCGATGCCTGTTTTTAAACAAAGCATTCAAACCAGCCAGGTGTTGCGCTATGGCGAAAACCCGCATCAAAAAGGCACTTTTTATGGTAACCTGGATGCCATGTTCACCAAGCTAAACGGTAAAGAATTATCCTACAATAACCTGGTTGATGTAGATGCCGCGGTTGCATTAATTGATGAGTTTACAGATCCAACCATCGCTATACTAAAACATACCAACGCCTGCGGTATTGCCACACGGTCGTTCATTAAAGAAGCCTGGATAGATGCCCTGGCCTGTGACCCGGTTTCGGCCTTTGGCGGCGTTATCATCGCCAATGATGAGATAGATGCGGCTACCGCCACAGAGATAGACAAGATTTTTTATGAAGTGCTGATCGCACCTGCCTTTACAGACGAGGCCGTGCAGATCCTGTCGGCCAAAAAAAACCGGATCGTATTGATCCGCAACCGGGTAGAATTGCCGCTAAAGCAATTTAAAACCTTACTGAACGGCGTGATAGAGCAGGATAAGGACAACACCGTTGAAGGCCCGGCTAAAATGAACCCGGTTACGGATAAAAAGCCAACCGAGCCTGAGCTTAAAGACCTTTACTTTGCCAACAAGGTGGTAAAGCATACCAAATCAAACACCATTGTATTTGCTAAAAACAACCAGTTAATGGCAAGCGGCGTTGGCCAAACTTCCAGGGTTGATTCCTTGAAGCAAGCCATCATCAAGGCAAAAAGTTTTGGGTTTGATCTGAAAGGCGCCGTAATGGCATCTGATGCGTTTTTCCCCTTCCCGGATTGTGTGGAGATTGCTGCAGATGCCGGCATCACAGCCGTTTTACAGCCCGGCGGTTCTATAAAAGATCAGGATTCTATCAATATGTGTAACCAAAAAGGCATTGCCATGGTTACTACAGGGGTAAGGCATTTTAAACACTAATTTAGAGCTTGAAGATTAGTTAATCAGAAATGAGTAGCAGCAAATTAAATAGTACAGTTTATTTGCAATCGTTAGTAACTGATCGCTCATCTCCGGTTAACTAATCTCTAACAACAAATACGAATTATTAAAAATTAGAGTTATTAATTACTAATTTACACGAATACGGCGCCCGTGTTATTTGGCACCCAAAAAAAGTTTTAATATTAAATTCCAGCTAAATAGAAATAACGCCAAATGGGTTTATTCAATTTTTTTACGCAAGAGATAGCTATCGATCTGGGTACGGCAAATACCCTTATCATCCATAATGATAAAGTTGTTGTTGACGAGCCATCCATCGTGGCGTTTGACCGCACCACCAATAAAGTGATTGCCATTGGCCGCCAGGCGATGCAGATGGAGGGTAAAACCCACGATAACATCCGCACGGTGCGCCCGCTTAAGGATGGTGTAATTGCCGATTTTAACGCCGCCGAGCTAATGATACGCGGGATGATCAAAATGATAAACCAGGGTAAAGGGTGGTTCTTCCCATCGTTGCGTATGGTTATCTGTATCCCATCGGGTATTACCGAGGTGGAGAAGCGTGCCGTACGTGACAGTGCCGAAATTGCAGGCGCTAAAGAGGTTTACCTTATTTACGAACCAATGGCTGCTGCCGTAGGTATTGGTATCGATGTAGAGGAGCCTATGGGTAACATGATCATTGATATTGGTGGTGGTACTACCGAAATTGCGGTTATTGCCCTTTCGGGTATCGTGTGCGACCAGTCTATCCGCGTTGCAGGGGATAACTTCGACTCAGACATTGTACAATACATCCGCCGCCAGCACAATATCATGATCGGCGACCGTACTGCCGAGAAAATCAAGATAGAGGTAGGGGCAGCGCTTCCGGAACTTTCTGAACCGCCTGCAGATTTTGCCGTACAAGGCCGCGACCTGATGACCGGCGTACCCAAACAGATCACCGTATCGTACACCGAGATTGCGCATTGCCTGGATAAATCTATCTCAAAGATAGAGGAAGCGATATTGAAGGCTTTGGAGATAACCCCGCCGGAGCTTTCTGCCGATATTTACCAGACAGGTATTTACTTAACCGGCGGCGGCGCATTATTACGCGGGCTGGATAAACGTGTGGCTGCCAAAACCAAACTACCCGTGCACGTAGCCGAAGACCCGCTGCGCGCCGTAGTACGCGGCACAGGCACCGCGCTTAAAAATATAGGTAACTTTAAATTTTTAATGCAATAGTTGTTTAGAGATTAGAGATTAGGAACCAGAGATTAGTTTATACTCAATGGTCCTAATCTCTAATCTCAAACCTCTAATCTCTGAAAGATGCGCAACCTCCTGATATTTATCACCAAGTACAACGCATTCTTCCTGTTCCTTATTTTCGAGATCGCTTCGCTTATCATCTACATCAAGTACAATTCTTTCCAGAAGGCGTCTTTTATCAACAGTACCAACCGGGTTAGCAGCAGCCTGTATGCTAGGGCCGATGAGTTTAAAGGTTACCTGAGCTTAAAGGAGGTGAACGACGGGCTGGCTAAAGAAAATGCTGCCCTGCGCAACCAGTTACGCTCATATAAGTACGCAGATACGCTGGCAAAGCGCACCGTTAACGATACCATATACAAACAGCAATATGTAACTGTAGAGGCTAAGGTGATCAATAACTCCATAAATAAACGTAATAATTACCTTACCATTAGCCGGGGTACTAAAGATGGTATTGCCAAAGGCATGGGTGTAATATCTGATGCGGGCGTGGTGGGCAAAGTGGTTTTTGTGGGCGAGCATTTAGCTATTGTACAATCGTTATTGCACAAGGATTCGCGCTTTAGCGCAATGCTGGCTACCAATAAAGAAATTGGTTACCTGGAATGGGGCGAAGATATGGACCCGCACAAAGGCTTGCTGATAGATGTATCTAACAACGCGCAGCCAAAAATTGGCGAGGCGGTGGTTACGTCAGATCTTTCGTTATTCCCGGCGGGGGTACCTTTGGGCAAGGTAAGTAAGCTTAACGCCAAAAAAGGCGGCGGCTTTTTCCTGAACATGGAAGTAGCCCTGGCTACCGACTTTAGCAAGCTGGAGTACGTTTACGTAGTGATAAATAAATTTGCGCAAGAGCAAAATACGTTAGAAGCACAGGAGAAAAAAGCCGATGAGTAGGATCCTGATCATAAACCTGGTGCGCTTTGTAGTGCTGGTGCTGTTACAGGTTTTCCTGTTAAAAAACATCACGCTTTACAACCTGTCTACCCCGTACCTGTACATCCTGTTTATACTGCTGCTGCCGTTCGAAACGCCTAACCTGGTGCTTTTTGCGCTGGCATTTGTATTGGGCTTAACCATAGATGCTTTTTACGATACCCCCGGCCTGCATGCTGCGGCATGTACACTGCTGGCATTGGTAAGGGTGTTTTTTATCAGTATAACGGTACAAAAAGATGGTTTTGACAACGAGCCCGAGCCCACCCTCAGCATTATGGGTTTCAGGTGGTTTTTTACCTATGCGCTTGTGTTAACCCTGTTCCATCATTTCTTTTTGTTTAACCTGGAGGTTTTCAGGATAGATGAAATAGGCTATACTTTAACACGCTTTTTACTGAGTTCGGTATTTACTGTGTTTTTGATGCTGGTTTCTGGCTTATTATTTTTCAGAAAGAAAGAGCGTAAATAATGAATAGTTTTTTTGAACGCAGGTACATTATTGCAGGCATCTTTATCGTGTTGATACTGGTGTTACTTGCGCGCCTTTTTTATATACAGGTAGTTGATGACCGCTATTACCTTTTTGCCAAAAACAATGTGATCCGCCGGTATATTCAGTACCCGGCGCGCGGCCCTATACTTGACCGTACCGGTAAAATAATGGTACAGAACGAACCCGTTTATGACATTACCGTAGTACCCAAGCAGGTAAAGGCTTTTGATACCGTTGAGTTTTGTAAATTACTGGGGATAGACCGCGCAGGTTTTGATAAGCGGATGGAAAAGGCGCGTAAATATTCGCCTTATCGTACTTCGGTTTTCGAGAAACAGATTGCCCCGCAGTTATATGCCTCTTTCCAGGAACGGCTGTCAGAGTTTCCGGGCTTTGATACGCAGCCCCGCAGTTTGCGTGATTATCCGGATTCGGCCGCGGCGCAATTTCTGGGTTATATAGGCGAGGCAACAGAAGCGATCATCAAGCGCTCGGGCGGTTATTATAGTCCGGGTGATTATGTTGGGATAACCGGCGTAGAAAAATCATACGAAACGGTATTGCGCGGGCAGCGGGGCGTGCAAAATTTGATATACGATTCGCATAACGCCCCCAAAGGACATTATGCCAACGGCGTTTACGATACTGCTGCTGTAGCCGGCCAGCGCCTCATCTCGTCGCTGGATATGAAGATCCAAAAACTGGGCGAAAAGCTGATGACCAACAAAGTGGGGAGTATTGTAGCCATTGAGCCATCAACCGGCGAGATTTTATGCTTTGTAAGCAGCCCCACCTACAACCCCAACCTGCTGGTAGGCCGCGAGCGGGGTAACAACGCTGCCAAACTTTATAAAGATCCATACAAACCCTTTTTCACCAGGCCGGTGCAGGCATACTACCCGCCGGGCTCCTCGTTTAAGCCCTTAAGCGCTTTGATAGGCCTGCAGGAAGGGCTCATCAAACCATCTGATACGTATAACTGTATCGGGTATTACATGGCGGGTAACCATAGGGTTAAATGTACGCACGTACACGGCACCGTTAATTTGGCAGGTGCCATTGCCGGTTCATGCAACGGGTATTTTAATATGGTATTTGCCAAAGTGCTTAACGCAAAGGGCGGTAAAAATACCGACGACAGCTACACCAGCTGGAAAGCCAACGTAAATAAGTTTGGCTTTGGCGAGCGCTTAGGCGTAGATATCCCGAGCGAAGGCAAGGGGCTTGTACCTACCGCCAAATATTATGATAAAATGTATCACAAGGGTGGGTGGCGTTCTACAACGGTAGCATCGCTGGCCATTGGCCAGGGCGAATTGCTGGCCACGCCCTTACAGTTGGCCAATATAGAAGCTACCATTGCCAACCGCGGTTTTTACTATAAACCCCACCTGATAAAAGCCATTGGCGATAAGCAGGTAATAAAACACGAATACACGGTTAAAAACTATGTAGGTATAGATGCTCAGTATTTTGAACCTGTTATAAACGGGATGCAAAGCGTGGTAGATTACGGTACGGGGCAGGGTTCAAAAATTCCGGGGATTGTGATGTGCGGTAAAACCGGTACGGCGCAAAACCCGCATGGTAAAAACCACTCGTTATTTGTGGCCTTCGCCCCGCGCGATAACCCTAAGATAGCCATAGCGGTGGTGGTAGAAAACTCTGGCGACGGCGGTACCTGGGCGGCACCCATAGCCAGCTTTATTGTAGAGCAATATTTACGCGGAAGCATCAGCCAGCGGCCATCGCATATTTTCCCTGAATATTATATCGAAAAAAACCTGTTGCCCGCCATTATTTTAAAACCTGCCGATAAAGCAAGAATAAAAGCCGACAGCCTTAAAAAGGTAAGTTTAGATTCCATCAGGAAGCAAAAGCAGGATTCGGTAAAAAAGGCCGCCTTAAGATCGGCACAAACCGCCATGTTGCCAAAAAGGAGGGACGATGAATAACCAGCGCGGTTTCTTTTTTAATGTAGACTGGATAACGGTGCTCATCTATCTGGCGCTGTGTACCATTGGCTGGTTCAATATTCATGCCGCGGTGTTTGATGAGAACCACCCCAGCATTTTAGATCTGGAAACCAGTTACGGCAGGCAATTTATTTTTATACTAACTGGCCTGGTGCTGGGTACGGTGATATTGTTGTTAGAAAGCCGGTTCCTTTCGGCAGTTTCGCCTGCGCTTTACGTGGTTACGGTGCTGATGCTGATACTGGTATTGGCCGTGGGCCGTGGGGTTGGCGGCAACCAGGCATGGATAGATCTGGGCGGCGGTTTTAAGCTGCAGCCATCAGAATTTGCCAAGTTTGCCACCTGTTTGTTACTGGCAAGGTATCTGAGCGCTACCAACGTAAAGGTTACCGACCCTAAATCGTTCCTGATAGCCGGCGGTATTATTTTACTGCCCATGGTGCTCATCAAAATGCAGCCGGATGATGGCTCTACCCTGGTATTTTGCTCGCTTATATTTGTGCTGTACCGCGAGGGCCTGTCTACCTATTTTCTTGTTATTGGCGGCATACTCATTACCTTGTTTATCACCTCGTTGATATTTAACGAATGGTATGTGGTAATTGCGGTGATAATTGTTACCGTATTGGCGGCAATATCTATTAAGCGCAACAGGCCATTGTTGTTTAAAGTTATTGTTGGGGCTGTCATCAGCATAGGCTTTATATTTGCTGCCAAGCCGCTTTACAACAAAGGCCTTAAAAAACACCAGCGCGACAGGATAGATGTGGTGCTTGGCCTGTCGCAGGATAAAAAACATGTGGGGTATAATCAAAACCAATCCATCATTGCCATTGGCTCGGGCCGGGTTTGGGGCAAAGGTTATTTACAGGGCACACAAACCAAATATGCATTCGTACCTGCGCAAAGTACCGATTTTATTTTTTGTACCATAGGCGAGGAGTGGGGCTTTGCAGGCTCGGTAACGGTGCTGGGCTTATATCTTTTTTTGCTGCTGCGCATTATTCTGATAGCCGAGCGGCAGCGTGCGCCATTCTCGCGTATTTACGGTTATGGGGTGGCTTCTATCATCTTTTGCCACGTTATTATCAATATAGCAATGGCTATTGGTTATATGCCGGTTATCGGGATCCCGCTGCCGTTCATTAGTTATGGCGGTAGTTCGTTATGGAGTTTTACCATCCTGCTGTTCATCCTGCTTAAGCTGGACTCTAACCGCATGGGCATCAATCACGCCTAATGGCCTTTTTAATGCTGTATTATTATTGCAGTAACGAGTTATGCCTGATGCTACGCATAACGCCTTTTTAGCAAAGCGTAAAACTTATCCATGGTGGCTTTTTTGCCTTCCCAATTATTTTTGGTAACGTAGTTGGTTTTCAGGAAACGGTCGGCTTCTTCAAAGTTGGTAAAGCGATTCACTATCTCAATAGCTTCGCTGTAGGCCAGGCTGTAGCCGTTAAACAGGTCTTTCACAAAAAGCATTTTATCATTCAGGCTGATGGCCGCTTTCATATCTTTTATGGGCGCTTCGGCAGGCTCTGTATGGGTGTTGAGGCTCCCCCTCAACTGTGCAGACATCCGCTGATTTAGCGTAAGTACTTTTTCTTCTTTTACCGGTTCATCGGCCTTCACTTTCGGGGTGTTATCAATCACCGGCTCGGGGTTGGCAGGTACAATGTTTGGCTCCTGCGTTTCATCATCCGTGTTAATGATCTCTCCGTCGAGGATGTTTTCCATCGTAACTACGGGGTTGTTGCCGGCCTTGTTTTCGGGCGCGGCAGCACGTGCTTCCGGTGCATCTTCTTCGTCCCCCCAGTCATCGGCTTCATCCAAAATCAATTTATGTTTAATGATCTCGGGCTCCTGCCGCTCAAACGAATAGCTATCGCTGCCGGTACCCGTGCTCAGGTCTATCTGCGGGGAAGGCTGCTCATCGGCAACCGGGGTAATATCAATTTTTATGGGCTTGGGCGGTGCCGGTTTAAATGGTGTGCGCTCTATTACAGGCTTTGCCTGCTGCACAAGTGGCTCAAAATATTTAGGCTCGCCGGTATTATTGGGCTTTTTTACTTCTTCAGTTAAGGGTTTCAGGTTTTGCGGCCTTAGTTCTGCCGGTTTTAGCAAATCAAATTTTTTCTCTTCCGCCACAAGTCTGGCAGGTTCGGGCCTTGGCTCTGCCGGTTTTGGTAACTCAAGCTTTTTCTCTTCAACGTGCGGGGGCAGGGTGTGTTGCAGCTGCGCACGCTGCAGGTTCAGTTTTCTTAAAATTTCGGCATGGTCTATTAAAAAGTGGGCATTGGCAATAAACAGTTCAAGTTCCAGGTCGTTCAGGTTGTCTGCAGTGTTTTTCAGATCCTGATATTGGTCGCTAAGTTCTTTTAGTATTTCGCCGGTCTTTCTAAATACCTCCTGCTGCTTCATGGCTTTAATGTTAGGAAATTGCTTACCAAAAATAGCATAAAATTCTGATATTAGCCCTTCACTAAAGTTTTGAGATTTGTACACCGAGGAAGTTTTTAAAAGGAGGAATGAGATTGGAGGGAGTATTGAAGTGGTCTGTGGGTCAATGTTTTCGGGCAAAACCGAAGAGCTGATCAGGCGGGTTAACCGCGCGCGGATCGCTAAAGTAAATGTTGAAATTTTTAGCCCCGTAGCCGATACCCGCTATGATAAAAGCGCCCTGGTATCGCATAATCTTAATTCTATCCCTTCTAAAACGGTGGCTGCATCGGCAGAAATTTTGCCGCTGGCGGGCCACATTCAGGTGGTGGGTATTGACGAAGCCCAGTTTTTTGACGACGGCCTGCCGCAGGTTTGCCAAACCCTGGCCAATAGTGGTGTACGTGTAATAATAGCCGGCCTGGATATGGATTTTAAAGGCCGCCCTTTTGGCGCCATGCCGCAATTGATGGCCATAGCCGACTCGGTTACCAAACTGCACGCCGTGTGCGTAAAATGCGGCCAGCAGGCCATGTACTCTTATCGCCTGGTACCCAACGAAAGTCAGATACTTTTAGGCGAAAAAGAAAGTTACGAAGCCCGCTGCCGTAATTGCTTTAACCTGGACGGGCAGATATAACCTGCCCGGGGTGAGTACAATCGCCGCCTTGGGTAATCGCCTGCTTTGTTAGTTAACTCACCCCGACTACGCTACGCTGGTCGACCCTCTCTGCTGCGCAAAGAGGGTTAGTAATTATTTTTTTTACCCTCTTTACGCCGCAGGCGAAGAGAGGGTCGCGCACGGAGTGCCGCGGGGTGAGTAAATCGCCGCCTGGCAAGATCACCTGCTTTGTTAGTTAACTCACGCCGACCACGCTGCGCTGGTCGACCCTCTCTGCTGCGCAAAGAGGGTTAGGAATTATTTTTTTTACTCTCTTTCCGCCGCAGGCGAAGAGAGGGTCGCGCACGGAGTTCCGCGGGGTGAGTGAAATCGCCGCTTGGGTAATCGCCTGCTTGGTTAGTTAACTCACCCCGACCACGCTGCGGTGGTCGACCCTCTCTGCTGCGCAAAGAGGGTTAGGAATTATTTTTCAACCCTCTTTCCATAGTAGGTAAACTTTGCGGTAAAATTTACAATCGATATATAAACAATAAACGGCCTTTTAAGGTTAGTTTATTAAAAGATCCGCCATGAGCATTAGCTTACTTTCCTCCATACACTGCAAAAAAGATGCAGAGGGAGCGTTTGATACCGAATTGAAGAAACTGATTGAAACATCGCTGAAAGAACAGGGCTGTATAGCCTACGAGTTATACCAGTATAAAGATGAACCCACCAAGTATGTGATTGAAGAAGAATGGGCCGATGAAGATGCTTTAAGCAGGCATATGGAAACGGCGCATTATAAGTACTTTGTGCATATATCGCCTGCTTTGCTGGAAACCCCCGCAGATGTAAAAATACTCACACGGCTGATATAACGCAGGTTTTGCCTGCGCCTGCATAAACAATATTTATAATTTACTGTTATAACTAAAAGGCAATTTTACATTGGTTTTTACATATCGGGTTAATAAGGAATTAATACTTACACAAACTATGGCTAAGAAAATTTTGATTATTGAAGATGATAAAGATATAAGAGATACGGTTACTTATGCGTTACAAAGTGAAGGTTACGAAGTGATATCATCAGAACATTCAAGAATATTAAAATTGTTAGACTACCATAAGCCCGACCTGATACTGCTTGATAACTGGCTTACCGAATGGATGAGTGATGCCAATGGGCAGCAATTAAGCAAGGAGTTAAAAACCAACCCCGAAACAAGCCATATCCCGGTTATTATTGTATCGGCAGTAAGCAATGTTGCCGAAATAGCCAAAGAAGGTTTATCAGACGGATATCTTAAAAAACCTTTCGATCTGGAAACCTTGTTTGCCATCGTAAAAAAACATACCGAAAGCCCCACGACCTCCTGAAGAGTGATTTTAAAAGCAGATAAATAACAAAGCCCAACTTTTTTAAAGTTGGGCTTTGTTATTTATCTGCACATCTGCACATCTGCACATCTGCACATCTGCACATCTGCACATCTGCACATCTGCACATCTGCACATCTGCACATCTGCACATCTGCACATCTGCACATCTGCACGGAGGGTTACAATTTTACGCCCAGGCCAATGTTAAAAGTGATGCCGTTGCCGGGTAAAATACCGGGGCCGGGGTACATGTTGATACGGCGTGTAAAGTATTTTTGGTCGGTTAGGTTATTGATGTTCAGGTTAACATGATAGTTTTTAAGGAAGCGATAGTTAAACGCCAGGTCTACCAGTTTGTAGGCCGGTACAATACCTGTTGCACCTGTTGGGTTAAAGGTGGTGTTATTGGCGTCGCTAAACTGTTTGCTTACATAGCTCAATAAAACCGTGCCGGTTATGTGGCCGGTTAAATAGGTAAGGCCGGTGCGGTTGGTCCAATCCGGTGTGCCTTCAATTTTATGGCCCGCCAGGCTAACGTTTGTGCCGTTATTATTGATGCTGCCGGTGGTGTACCTGGCATGGGTATAGGCCAGGGTGTTAAACAAACGCAAGTCTGTGCCCGATTGCGGGTTAAAACCACGGATCAGCGATAGTTCGGTATAAGCCTCGATACCTTTTGCATTGGCATTACCAATAGTTGTTAAATATAAATGATTTACCCCGCCGGCATCCTGTACGGTTAAGGTACCTGCGCGGTTACCATAGTGCACAAAAAAGCCGTTTACATCAAACGTAAGTGCCTGGCCTATCTTACCGCGATAGCCCAGGTCGGCATTATAGCCCTTGCTATCTTTCATATTCGGATCAACCAGGGTAAGCTGGTCGGCAGGGGTAACGGCTGCGTAAATGTAGGGTCGGTATGCCTGCGAAAAGTTTCCGTAAAGCTGAGTAGTGCTGCTTACCTGATACTGCAGGCCGGTGCCAAACAACGGGAAACTGCGGTTACGGTTGTAAGCTACATGGGTGCTGCGGTTGTTTACCACACCATCAATAGTTGTTTTGATAACCTCGTAGCGCACACCCGGCGTAACCGAAAATTTGTTGGTGATGCGGAAAAGGTTTTCGGCAAATACGGCGTAGTTAATGGCATTCAGGTCCAGGTCTATACCGTAATCTTTGGTCAGGCTTAAATCAAAATCGCCGGCTGTGGTACCCACGCCTTTTTGCTGGCGATGGGTAGATCCGTCGGCATATCTTAAACCGGTGGCAAGCGTGCTGTAAAGGCTGCCCAATTTATAGCTATGCAATAAGCGTGCTTCGGTGGTAAAGCTTTTGTAATGGTCGCGGTCTACCTGGCGCGGGTTGTAGGTGCCCAGGGCAGGGTTCACCACATCTGCCACGTTTGATGGCGCGATGAACTGCACACTGCTGCGCTCGCCAAAAAGCGTATGCGATGTAACCTCTAAGCGGGTATTGTTGCTAAAATTATAGTTAAACAATATTGCCGGGATGTTGATGGCCGGTTTAAAAAAGTTACGGAAACGGTTAGATTGCCTGCTGGTGGCATTATACATATCATCGGTTAAGCCGCCTGCAATTTGCTGCACATAATCTGACCGCGAGAACTGGAACGACAGGCTGCCTTTGGTATTGAACTGGTACTTGATGTTGGTATAATAAGCATGATAATTAAACGCAGCATCCGGCCGCCAGCCGTCGCCGCTGCGGGCATCAAAATAGGCGTAATAGCTTACCTTGCCTATTTTACCGCCAATGGCGTTGTATGAATTGAAAAAACGGTTGCTGCCTGTGGTTTGCTCGCTCTCTAAACCGAAGGTTTTGGTGGTATCGGGCTGTTTAATTTTAAAGTTTACCATGCCGCCAAACTGGCTGCCAAATTGCAAAGATGATGCGCCACGTACATACTGCACCTCGCCAATGGCCTGGAATGGCATGTTGTAATGGTTTTCGGGATAACCCACAACATCCGAGTTGGTGTTGTAGCCATTCTGGCGGATGTTGGTTTCTATAGAACGATGCATATCGGTACCGCGGGTGCCAATGTTTAGCTGCAGGCCCGCTCCATCCATTTCCCAAACGTTGATGCCCGGTACCTGCGAAAACAGGGTGCGGGCATTATTACCGGCCAGGTTTGCCTTGCCCGGGTCGACGTAAATAATATTGGTTTTTTTGCCCGAGAAGATATAGGCGCCGGATACATCGGGCAGGTTTTTGCTGCGCGATTCTTTAACGATAACGCTATCCAGTTTCAGGGTGTCTTTGCTTGTAGTTTGGGCTTGGGCCTGGTAAACGCAGATAGTAATAACCGTTGTTAACAGGGTTTTGTGTAGATGTTTCATGAATAATACTGTAAAAAAATAGAAAATTAACGGTTAAATAAAACAGCATCCGCACAAAAGCAGTATTATGCTTTGGCGGGTTTTAAAATACGATGCTGTAAAATGAAGGCTTAACCTATAACTTGCGGCGGCTGGCCCGGTACCGGGATAAATGGCGGGGCATTAAGCGTATAAACTTTAGCCGCACCCTGCGGCGGGAAACTCTCAAACCATAAAAAGCTAATAACCAGCTGCGGATGATCGTACTTACTATCGGCACCGCCTTTTTTAGCAGTGGTATCGTTTGCCTTTTTATTTGTGGGGATATCGTTTATCTGTTTGGCGTAGATAACGTTGTTGTCTATCAGTTTTGTTTTTTCGTAATTGGGCACACACATTACGTAAAGCGTATCCCGGGTAAATTTTAGCTTAACGTAGTTGTAACAGGCATTTTTTAGCTGGATAGACCCGCTTACGTTTTTGTAATCGGCCCATTCGCTGATGCCCGGCAGGTTTTGTTTTACCTTTAGTTCTATAAGCGCATTCGGGTTATAAAGGTTGTGGCTTATCAGGTCGTTCATGTGCCTGTCGGCTCGTTCAACCATGTAATTTTGCAGCAGCATGTATCCACCCCAGTTAAAAAAGTGGATCACAAGCAAAAATATGGCGAACAGTCGTTTCAAAGTGGTGGGCGTGCTGTTGCAATTTTAAATAAAAAATTAATAACATATACTACTGCTGCATTTTAAAAGTTGATGTAAAAGTTAAACTACAAGCTTAAAAATTAATATTTATTTGCTTATTTTACGGTTACAAACAATACTTAATTAAGGCCTTGGCATAAGCTGAAACGCCGTTTTATAATATCTACTATTGATGCAAAGCAAAAAGCGTGTGCTATTTTACTTAGTTGACGGCGCCCACAGCGAAGTTTTACCAGAACTGATTGAACAAGGCCATCTGCCAAATATTAAACGAATAATTGACGAAGGCACTTACCGCAAGGCTACTACCTGTTTCCCGTCTACCACGGGGCCGGCGTACCTGCCGTTTTTAACCGGTCATTTCCCCGGCACTATGGGTATCACCGGCATCCGCTGGTTTGATAAAAAAGAGTTTAAGCGCAGCCGCCTCAACAAGATGGCTATGCGCAGCTATTGCGGCCCCGAAGCGGCCTGGTTTAATACCGATATGCCCGCCGATAAACCCACGCTGTTTGAACTAATGGGCGAATCGTACAACCTGTATAACATGATAACCCGCAGCGTGCCCGATGAATACGATCTGGGTAAAAAAGGTAAAGGTTTATTATATACCCGTGCACATTTTAAACTGCGCCATCATCCCGTAGATATACAGGGCCATCAGCGTATTATGGAGATGATCAATTCCGGTAAGGATTTTGATTTTTTGTTTGCGGTATTCCCTAGTGTAGACTGGGATTCGCATTACCACCACATACGTGATGCACGTACCATTGAGGCTTATAAAATTGCTGATAACAGCCTGGGCGAAGTTAGGGCAAAGCTGGAGGAACAGGGCAAATGGAAAGACACCCTTTTTATCATGACATCCGACCACGGCCTTACCCCAACCACCCAACACCTTGACCTGGCCGACTGGATGACCAACCACGGATTAAAATCGGTATATTACCCGGTGATATGGAAGAGCAACCCGAAATGTGCGGTAATGATATCCGGTAATTCATTCGGCAGTATCCATTTTTTGAACCACCCCGGCGATCATGTTTTGCGCGAGCAGGGTATTATGGAAGCGATGGGGGCGGATAGATTAACACTTTTGCTGAATGAGCCTGCAGTTGATTTTGCCATATACCGTGGCAATGATGAGCAAACCTTTATTTTGCATAATAAAACTGGCAAGGCCAGTATATCTGTTACGGGTGATGAATTTACTTACGAGCCGGTTACAGCTGATGTATTAAAATACGGCGGTAAGATACAAGCCATAGGGCATCGCGAAATATTGGCTAAAACTTTTGATACCGATTATCCGGATGCCATTTTCCAGATCTATCAGCTATTCCGGAGCCGCAGGGCGGGGGATATCGTGATCAGCGCGAGTTTGGGTTATGATCTGCGCGATTTTTGGGAGTACCCGGAACATAAAGGTTCGCATGGTTCGTTACATAGGTATCATATACACGTGCCTATGATATACAACCAAAAAGGCTGGGACGAAAAACCTATGCGCACTGCAGATCTGTTTGATAGTATCCTGAAATGGAAAGGGATCACCCCAAAAGCATCAGAGGGCGAGCCCTTATTTTAATTATATACCGTTAAAGCGTAAATGACACCAACTACCCGGCAAACCAACGAGCCCGAAAAGCAGGAAGCTAAAGCAGTATTCAATAAAAAGGTTATCATCAAAGGGACTTTCTGGTTCGCGCTGATAACGGTGGGTACTATTGCAGCGGTGTTTTTTTACACCAACACAGGCGATACCCTTAAGGCTTTATCAAGCATATCCTATAAATACATTGCTATTTGCCTGGTAATGCTTTTTGTTGATTTGATGCTGGGCAGCTGGCGTAACCATATCTACATCCGTAAAATGGCGCCCGGTGTATCGCATTGGGTTAGTTTTAAGGCCAATGTGGCCAACATGTTTATGGGGGCGGTAACCCCGGCACATGGCGGCGCAGGCCCGGCGCAAATATTTGTTTATACCAGTAACGGGGTAACCTTTATTGATTCGTTTGCGGTTACGCTGATAAACCTGGGGGCAACACTTATTTTTATGCCGCTGGCCGGTTTTGTAGCCATTATGTTAATGGATACTACCGAAGTGGGCAGCATAGTACCGGCCATGCTTAAATATGGCTTTAGCTTTTTTCTGCTGTTTTTAATGGCCTTTTTGCTGGCTTTCTGGAAACCGCTTCTGGTGGGCACCATCATTAAAAAAATAGCTGCCGGGTTATCTAAGATCTTCCCGAAAAAGAAAGCCGCCCTCACCAAATGGGCCGACAACTCTTTCCAAAGCATCAGCAAGTACCAGCAAACCTGTAGTGTTATTATCCGCAAGCATCCGTTCCTGTTCCCGCTCAGTTTGGTTATTACTACTTTATTGTACCTTAATAAGTATTGCATGCAGTGGGTAATATTAATGGGCCTGGGCGTAAATGCCAATCTGGTGCAGGTGATCTCTATCCAGGTACTGATCCAGTTTATGATCTACTTTGCACCAAGCCCCGGCGGCAGCGGCTTTGCCGAAGTATTTATAGCATCGCTGTTCGGTAAGATCGTTCCTAAAGCATTGGTACCTATTTTTACTTTGCTGCAGCGCTCGTTCCTGTTGTTTTTCCCGGCGTTGATAGGGGCTGGCGTGGTGCTTAACCTGCTGCGCAAACAAACCATGAAAAAATCATAGTAGCGGCTTAATTACTGCTATACAGTTGCTTTTTTATCAAAAGCATGCTGTACTTGCGCATAACATGCCTGCAATGCTGCACCGGCAAGGCCTTATGGTTATTGTAACCTTACTGCCTTAAACCGCATTAAAACTTTAAGGTGTGGCATTTGTATTAGTAGTATAATGAGCAAACCTATCAGGGTAATAATAACAGGCACTACCGGCATGGTAGGCGAGGGTGTGATGCATCAATGCCTGCAAAACCCCGCTGTAGAGGCCGTACTGATCATTAACCGCAAATCATCGGGCTACAGCCACCCAAAACTTAAAGAGATAGTGCATGCCGATTTTTATAATTTGCTGCCGGTTGAAGATGAACTGGTTGGTTATAATGCCTGCTACTTTTGCCTGGGCATTTCATCGGTAGGGGTAAGTAAGGATGATTATTACAAAACCACTTATTTGCTTACCATGGTTGTTGCCCAAACACTGGCAGCGCTAAACCCGGATATGACCTTTTGTTATGTATCCGGCGCGGGTACCGATAGCAAAGAAAAAGGCACCGGCTGGGCGGCTGTAAAAGGCAAAACCGAAAACGACCTGATGAAGCTGCCTTTTAAACAGGTATTTGCATTCAGGCCGGGTTTTATTAAACCAATAAAGGGCTTAACCAAAACGCATAATTTTTACAAATATATCAACTGGCTTTTCCCGGTTGGGCGTAAGCTTTTCCCCGCCGGCTTTATAACATTGCAGGAACTTGCCGCAGCCATGGTGCAGGTTACCTTGCAAGGCTATAATAAACAGGTTATAGCAGGGAAGGATATCATAACGCTTTCTAAAAGTGTATAATCGGCAAGGGTGAAATCACCCTATAAAAAGGCTCTTTACAACCTTAAAGAATGTTACAGATGGATGTATATTAGTAATGTTTTAATTACAACCTAAACCTTATCCTGTTATTACAAAGTTTTTCGGATATCACCTGATCAATTTTGGGGGGATGTAAAGTGCAAAGCAGCAGTGCTTTGCACTTTATTAGTTTTAAGGGGAAGTTAAAGTTTAAGCCACCGAACTTAAAGGGAAGGCAGTACACAGTAATTGGTTTTCTGTAATTAGCTATCTTTGTAAATGGGCATTATTAACTTCACAACCTTTTGTATAACATCATTACTTTTCATTCTTTCTCCGGGTATCGATACGATCTTTATCCTGAATAAATTAATTGCCCAGGGTAAAAAATGGGGTTTGTATTCAACATTGGGTATTACAACCGGGGTGCTGGTGCATACCACTTTTGCTGCGTTTGGCCTTTCGCTTATCTTGGCGCAGTCGGCTACTGCCTTTAGTATCGTAAAATATCTTGGCGCTGCTTATCTTATTTATCTTGGGTTTAGCAAGCTGTTTACCAGTGAAAATATGGTTACAGCAGAAAGCCGGCCCCAGCCGGTATCGGTTAAAAAAACCTATTTATCTGCGGTGATCACTAATACGTTAAACCCCAAGGTAGCTATTTTTTTTCTGGCTTTTTTTCCGCAGTTTATTCAGCCGGTTTATATGCACAATGCGTTGCCGTTTATTATTTTAGGTGCAACTTACGCGCTGATAGGCTTGTTGTGGTTTACCATACTCACCTTATTTGCCGGGTCTTTTTCTCATAAGCTGCAATCAACCCCGGCTATCGGGATGTGGCTAAACAAGTTTTCGGGTGCTGTTTTTATACTGATGGGCGTAAAGGTAGCCCTTACTAAAAGGTAGCCGGCAAATAATTCCTAACCGTATTTTTTAGAGCAGGGGGTTATTATCCAAAAGCAAAGTTTAGCCGGATATTGGCTTGTTTAAATAATAATAACTGTTTATTTAAATTTAACGCGGGTAAATAAGTTAAAACATTTAATTTGGGCTTGTGGTTCTGTTTTGCGTAAATCCGTCTGAATGAAAGTATTGCTTGTTGAAGATGAACCGGGCCTGGTATCGGTAATTGTGCGTGGCCTTAATGATGCCGGCATGGAGGTAAGTGTTGCCGCCGATGGCATTATGGGGCTGGATATGGCCCGTGCCCATAAATTTGATATTATTTTGCTGGATATTATGCTGCCGGGCATGAATGGGATACAGGTTTGCAAAGAAGTACGTAAGCAGGACGACAGCGTTGCCATACTGATGCTGACGGCGCTTAACAGTACCGAAAATGTGGTGACCGGCCTTAACAGCGGTGCCGACGATTACCTGGCCAAGCCCTTTAAATTTGCCGAGCTGGAAGCCAGGATACGTACCCTGGTGCGCCGCAGCAAGGCAGGCAGCGCCCCCAAAAATGTCATAACCATTGCCGATCTGGAAATAGATACCGTATCTAAAACGGCCAGGCGCGGCGGCAAGGGAATTTCTCTTACCGCTACCGAGTATCATTTGCTGGAGTACTTTGCCCGCAACCGCAACATGGTGCTGTCGCGCATCCAGATCCTGGAGAACGTATGGGATATTGATTTTAACATGGGCACTAACGTAGTGGATGTATATGTTAATTATCTGCGCAAAAAAGTAGATAACGGTTACGATGTTAAGCTGATACATACGGTTTTTGGCATGGGTTACATGTTTAAGGAAAACGGCGATGAAACTCCAAACTAAAATAACCTTACTGTTTGTTGTGATCTCTACCATTGGGTTGGTACTGCTTAACGCTTCCATCTTTTATTTTGTATCCGACTTTAACTTTGAAGATTTTTTTAAGCGTTTAGAAGCGCGTGTTAACCTCACCGCCGAAACTAATATCCACCCCGATAAAGAGTCGGCCGCCTACAAACAGGTACGGTTGCGCTACCTGGAGAAGCTGGCCAACGAGCAGGAGTTTATTATTAAGCTGGATACTGCCAAAAAACCATCATACAGTAAGGCAGTAAACCTGCCCGATGAATTTTATCAGAATATTTTAACCAACAAAAAGGCACGCTTTACGCAGCAAAACCATTTTTATGCCGGCAGGCTGTTCAACATCCAGGGCGAACAGTATATTGTAATTGTTACCGCAAATGATCCGTACGGGTTTAAAGAACTGGCGCAGCTGAAGCGGGTGCTCATCATCATCTTTTTTATATTTATACTGCTCACTTATATCGCGGGCAAAATATTTTCATACTATACGCTGCAGCCGGTGCGCGGCATTATTAAGCGGGTAAAAAATATAAGCGCCAATAACCTGCATATGCGGCTTGACGAGGTAAAGGGCAAAGATGAGATTGCCGAACTGGTGCTTACCTTTAACAACATGCTTACCCGGCTGGAAACCGCCTTTGAAACGCAGAACAATTTTGTAAGCAACGCCTCGCACGAGCTGCGCACCCCGCTTACCATTATCAGCGGCGAAACGCAGCTGCTGCTAAAAGGCAACAAGGTTACCGATGCAGGGAAGGAATCGGTACAAACCATTTTAACCGAGGTAGAAAAGCTGGGCCATATCCTGGCAAGCCTGCTGGGCCTGGCGCAAACCGGGTTTGACGGTAAGAAGCAAAACTGGCAAAAAATACGTGTAGATGAACTGGTAATGGGCGTTGCCGATTCGGTGCGGAAGATAGACCGCGAAAGTGTTATCGATATTGATTTTTCGACCCTGCCGGATGATGAAAGTTTATTATATACCGAGGGTAACATCAACCTGCTGCAGCTGGCAATAAGCAATATTTTGTTAAACGCCTGCAAATACTCCAGCAACCGCCCGGTTACCGTGCAGGTTACGGCGCAGGATGGCCGGGTAATTATCAAGGTTTCTGATAAAGGCATAGGCATACCGCAGCAAGAGCAGCAGTACATTTTTGAGCCCTTCTTCCGTGCCTCAAATACCGGCGATTTTAAGGGGCACGGCATAGGCCTGCCGCTTACGCTCAACATCATTCGCCTGCATAAGGGCAGCATCGGCATCCGGTCGGAAGAGCAGGTGGGTACCGAGATCCAGATCCTGCTGCCGGCAGTTTAATTGCTTCTTTTTATCCGTTTCGGGCAAACGGTTTCTCATAACTTTCTAATAAGTTGGGGCTGTTTATTAAATATAGCTATTCTTTAAAGGTTTATTTACTGATTATCAGAAATTTATAAACTATAATATATTTTAAAAAATTAATAAATTCTAATAAGGCTCTTAATCCATTTTAATGAGTGTAAGGTAGTATTGTAATAAGCAACTAACTAAAGTTTAACTTATTAAATAGCTACCCATGAAAAACATACTCATCCCAACCGACTACCAGGCGGCATCAATAGATTGTATCCATGCCGTTTGCCGTAAATTTAAAGGTGAAGAACTTAACCTGATATTTGTACACGTTTTTAAACTGTCCGACTCTTTTAGCGACGTGATCACCCTGAGCCGCCGCAGCCGCGAGTACGAAAAGGTAGGCGATGATTTTTACCGCTACTGCAATGTTTTACGTGCACAGTACCCGCAGATCCAAAATGTTAAGATAGAGTTTTTGTATGGCAGCACCCTGGGCATGTTCAAAAACTTTATTGAAGCCAACGAGGTAGATATGGTGCTGGATAACGAAGGCTACCAGTTTAACCCCATACATGCCTACAGTGTAGACCCGGCCCTGTTGATACAGCGCGCAGGCCTGCCGGTTATTAAAGCGCCAAAAGGCAATTATGCCAGCATGATGCAGCAGCAAAAAGTTGCCGCCCCTGTATATCAGCACGAAGAAATGTTAACAGAAGTATAAACCTTTAAACATCTGCCATTATGTTATTAAAAGAGAATATCCCGGTAACCTATATCTTCGGGAAAATAAAAAAAGAGGTGTTACTGGTAACGGTGTACTCGGTACTTATTGCTATTATGTACAACACGTTTCATTTCACCCGTATTTCTATCCCCATAGCAGTGCCTACTATTTTGGGTACGGTAATATCACTGCTGCTGGCCTTTAAATCAAACCAGGCTTACGACAGGTGGTGGGAAGCGCGCACCCTTTGGGGGGCAATTGTAAACGATACCCGCAGTTTAACCCGCCAGCTACTCACTTTTGTAGATACCCCTTATGCCGATGAAGAGCGCAAAGCCTTTTGCGAAAAACTGGCCAAGCGCCAGGTAGCCTGGTGTTATAGCCTGAGCCGACATTTACGCAGAGAAAACCCTTTACAGGGGCTAGAGCGCCTGATAAGTGCCGAAGACCTGGAGCACGTAAAACGCTACGATAATGTACCCGTAGGCTTGCTGGAACTACAGGGGGCCGATTTACGCAGCGCCTATAAACTGGGCTGGATAAATGAGTATCAGCAGGTGGCTATAGATGAAACCCTTACCCGTTTTAGTAACGAGATGGGCGGCTGCGAACGAATCAAAAACACGGTTTTCCCGGCTACATACAGCGTTTACATCCATCTGTCGGTACTGTTGTTTGTGTTGCTGCTGCCTTTTGGGCTGATAGAGTTTTTTGGTGTGGTAGAAGTGCCGCTGGTTATTGCCATTGCCTCATCGTTCTTTTTGATAGAGAACATGGCCATCCATCTGCAGGATCCGTTTGAGAATAAGCCTACAGATACGCCAACTACCACCATATCGCGCAATATCGAGCGGGATATCAAACAAATGCTGAACGAAAATTATAAGCAGGAAGAACCTGCACAAGGTGCTTCTTACAATCAATCAAAAGTGTTCTATATTCTGTAATTAAGTTTAAGTTTGTTTTAACTGTGAAGGCCGGTCAGCGTTATGCTGCCGGTCTTTTTTTATCGGGTTGCCGGGTTATAGTTATACCTCGTTCAGGTATTTATGCACAAAGCTGATGGCCATAGAGCCTTCGCCTACGGCAGACGCTACACGGTTCATGGCGCCTGCGCGTACATCACCTGCGGCAAAAATACCGGGGCAGCTGGTTTCTAATAAATAAGGGTCGCGGTTGCCTTTCCAAACCTTTTCAAAATCGGGGCAAAGGTTAAGGTCTCGCCCGGTTTCAATAAAGCCCTTGTTGTTGGTGATGATATCTTTGCAAAGCCAGTCGGTATAAGGTTTGGCGCCGATGAAAATGTATAATGCATCCGCTTCAAGTGTTTTCTCCGCCTTAGTTTGCAGGTTCTGGATCTTAAGCTGCTGTAAATTGCTATCGCCTATGGCTTCTGTAATTTCGCTGTAAGGCATCAGGGTGATGTTGCTTTCATTGCCTATCTGATCTATCAGGTATGACGACATCGTTGCCGCCAGGCTATCTTTTCTGATCAGGATAAAAACCTCTTTGGCAAATTTAGACAAGTACATGGCCGCCTGCCCGGCAGAATTGCCGCCGCCTACCACATACACATGCTTATCCTTGCAGGATGCGGCCTCCGTCATGGCGGCGCCGTAGTAAATGCCCGCGCCGGTAAATTTATCGATGCCGGGTGTGTTAAGCTGGCGGTAATCTACACCGGTGGTTATCACTACCGATTTAGTTGTTACTTCTTTGCCGTCATCCAGTATCAGGGTTTTATAATTATCTTTCAGTTTAATTTCTTTTACGGCCTGGGGCGACAAAAAATCAGTACCGAAACGGGCCGACTGGGTGATGGCCCTGCGGGTAAGATCGGCGCCGCTAAGGCCCGCCGGGAAACCGAGGTAATTCTCTATCCGCGAACTGGTACCTGCCTGCCCGCCGGGCGCTTTCTTTTCTATCAGCAGGGTTTTTAACCCTTCGGATGAGCCGTAAACAGAAGCCGCCAGGCCGGCCGGCCCTGCACCGATGATCACTACATCGTACATATCGCTTTTGGCTTCCTGATTAAGGCCTATTTTGGCGGCAATATCTTTTACAGGCGGGTTTTTTAGCAAGGTGCCGTCTGCAAAAATAATAGCCGGCAATTCTTTGGTATCCAGCTTGTTTAGTTTGATGGCTTTCTGGGCATCTTCGGTGTTGGCATCCATCCAAAGGTAAGGCACCAGGTATCCCGACAGGAACTCCTTAATATCGTGCGATTTGGGCGAGTACTGGTAGCCTATCACTTTTATCCCCCTAAAATCCGGCCGGTAATGGCCCTGCCAGTCCTCCAGCAGGTCGGTTAAGATGGGGTAAAGTTTCTCCTCGGGCGGGTCCCAGGGTTTGGTGAGGTAGTAATCCAGCTTAACTTCATTAATGGCTTTAATGGCGGCATCGGTATCTGCGTAGGCAGTAAGCAATACGCGCTTGGCATTAGGGAAAAACGTGGTAGTGCGGCACAAAAAGTCAACGCCCTCCATTTCCGGCATGCGCTGGTCGCTCAAAAACAGGGCAACCACTTCGCCTTTATTTTTCAGTTCCAGCAGGCTATCCAGCGCTTCTTTTACCGATGCGGTGCTCAGGATGCGGTAATCCTGCCGGTAATGGTTCTTCAGGTCGCGGCTTATGGCGCGCAGCACCTGCTGGTCATCGTCAATTACAAATATGATGGGTTGTTGGTCCATTGTGCTTTTAGTTATCAATCAGGGGGAAACAAACGGTAAATTCGGTATTGCCGGGCACCGAGGCCACTTTTACAGTGCCGCTGTGCTGGCGAATGATACGGGTAACCACATCCAGCCCCAGGCCGGTGCCTTTACCCATATCCTTGGTGGTAAAAAACGGGTCGAAGATCTTCGATTGGGTTTCCGGCGGGATGCCCACGCCGTTATCCTTAATGTAAACGCAAACAAACTCCCTGTCCAGCTGGGTGCGGATGGTAAGGATGCCGCTGCCATTTGCTTCCATGGCATCAATGGCATTATCTATCATGTTAGTCCAAACCTGGTTTAGTTCGCCGGCAAGGGCCTTTACCTGGGGCAGGTTCAGGTCAAAATCTTCCTGCACCTGTATGTTGCCTTTGCGCAGCTTATAGTTGAGCATGGTAAGCGTGTTGCGAATGCCTGCATGGATATCCAGCAATTGTTTATCGGTATCCCTATCCATGTGGGTAAAGGTTTTTACCGAATTTACCAGCTCGGAGATGCGGGCAGAAGATTCTTTAATATCCGATACCATTTTTTCCTGCAGCAGGTAATTGCTCATCCAATCCAGCACCGAAACCAATTTAGGCTGGGGGGTGCAGCTGTTCATGTGTTCCAGATCCTCTGTGGTAAAGCCAAATTCGGCCAGGTTTTCGGCTATATTAAAATCTTTGATGTCGTGGTCGGCCAGCCAGTCGCTCAGGTTATCTTCCAGATCGGCACGCTGCATCATGGTTAATACCGGGCGGTTGGTTTGCTTGGTTTTATTAACCAGGATATGGTTAATGGTGTCAATTTTTTCTGGTGCGATGCTGAGTGCAGCTACTTCCTTAAATATTTCGGGCAGGTTTTTGATCTGGTCCTGCAGGGCCGATGCCCCGCGGCTGATAGCCGATGCCGGGTTATTCAACTCATGCGCCAGCCCCGCCGACAGCTTGCCCAGGGCAAACATTTTTTCGTTTTGCTGCTGTTGTGAGGTAAAATCGCGCACGCGGCTGGTCATGGTGTGTACCAGGGCGGCGGTAAGCTCATAGTGCAGTTTAATGCCTTCGTCAATCTTATCCTTAAGTACCAGATGTGCGCGGCATTTTTCGATAGCTTCGCCATAAGCAAAAGTGTTTACAGCGCGGCTAAAGGGCAGATAACCGGTAATGGTTTGTTGCTTAAGTACTGTCACCTCGCGCATTTTGCCGTTTTGCTCGGCGCAGATACGCATGCGGCCCTCCAGTATCACATAGGTTTTATCAAGCGGATTGCCTTTATCGAAGATACGGGTGCCTTCCTCAAAATCAACGGTTTCGCCAACGGCAATCAGCCATTCCAGTTGATCATCCGGCACGTTCTCCAGCGCGGGTATGGCCTTCAATTCGTTTAAAGTTACGGTATTCATGCAGCAGGTGGTAATGTTGTACAAGTATAATGGTAATTTTTGAGTAGTAGATACCGGCATATACAGATATTATAGTGTTCACGTTCACGCTCGTGAACACCGGCTGTTTTTTGCTATTTATTGATAATGAGATGCTTAATGTTGTTGATGTTAACGAACTTCTGTCAATTAATGAGTTAATAAAAATTAGCGATTGTTGGGTTTGATAGGATTATAGATGCCATACGTTTATTGTTGTTGAAATTTTGCGGTGATGGGGGTTGATCATAAGAGATTCAGCACAAGCGGGGCGCTTTTGTAAACAGACTTATTGATGCAGTGATGCCCGGTTATTACCTGTTCCATAAAAATATGTGCTTTTTTAGCTATGATTATTATCTTTAGCGAAACATTTACCTGTCACAATGCATAACCCCTTCCTCAAAAGCAATAAAAATGCTTTTAAATTCTGTATTGCTTTTCTAATTGCTTTTGTATCTGTACTTTACAGCTGCCGAAAGGACCATGTTAACCAAACAGCCAACCCGCAGGCCTTAACTACTATCGATGCCCATATCCCGCAGCTGAAAGAGCTATATGCCAACGGGGTAAAAGCCCATAGTAAAGCCACCCAAAGTACCGGTAAATGGTATAATGACCTGATCAATTCAATTGAGGTTGACTGGGACAGCTACACGCTGCAAAAAAGAAACGACAGCAGTATTGTGGCCGAATTTGAGATGAAGAACGATAGCGGGCTTTACACTTTAAAACAGCTCGACGGAAAATACCGTAACAAAACAACGGTAGTATTTATAGAAAAAAAAGATGGCAGCCGTTTAAGCTTTTTTGCCAAGGTGATAGAAGACCTGAGCATCCCCGGCAGTGAGACGGTTATGGATGAGCTGCATTACAGGAACATACCGGGCTTATTTAACGGGATGATATTTTACTACACGCTGGACAGGCAGTTTGTGAACGGAGAGCGCTATGTGAACGGTGTGCGAACGGGCAGCGTAAGTTTTAAAGAAACAGCAAGCGGGATAAAAGTAAACAGCAAAGGCGTTAACAATGTAGTTGCGCCATGTACCATTACCGATTTTTACAGTTACAATTGCCAGAAACTGCCGAGCGGCGAACTGATAGACTGCGTTTATCATTATTTGGGCAGTGTTGAATCTGGCAACTGCCATGGCGACGGAGACGGCGGCAGCGGGGGCTATGGTGGCGACGGCAGCGGCGGCGGTGTACCGGCAGACCCGAAACCCTGTATCCCGGCAAAACCAAATACGGTTGACATGACGGAGGTGGTAAAGAACGGTAAACTGGTGATACAAAGCATGCCGGCACCCGGCACCGGAGGCGGCACCACGCCCACACCTACGCCTGTGCCTTGCCCCACGACACCGCCACGGGTTACGCCGGTTAACAATCAGGAGTTTTTAAATCAAATAGACGATTCAAAATTAAAACCATGTATGCAATCTGTTCTCGCTCGCTTAAAAAATCTTTCGGGGAATAATGTTGCAGATATTATTCAAAAATTTGCAGGTACAACTCCGGGTTACAATTGGGTTATGAAGAGTGGAAGCACAGGAAGTGCAGCAGCAATTACAAATTCTACTTATAATCGATTAACGGGTACTGTTACCACAACATTTGATGCTACACAAGTTAGTTCGGGAAGTGACTTGGCAATTGCTAAAACTATTTTGCATGAATCAGTTCATTCATATTTAATTGCATATTTTGGGAGTGACCAGAATGCGGCAACGAAAACCTATCCTCAATTATATAATGAATGGCTTAACGCGAAAGATGCTAATGTCGCTCATCATGATGAAATAGTGAGAAGTTTTATGAGTAATATAGGGGCTTCTTTAAAAGCTTATGGAATAAGCCAAGGATATAAATTAACCGACCAGTTTTATAATGATTTAGCTTGGGGAGGATTGCAGGAAACAAGCACTTTTAAAAAGCTATCACAAACAGATAAGGATAGGATAATAAACACAATTATGGGAGAGCAATCCGGAACGGACAGCAATGGGGATTATGCTACCCCTAAAGGCAAATCTTCCGGATGTTAAATAATAAAAATATGCAGTTAAAATTTATTTTTCGGAAATTTATATTTTTTACAAGCATTTTATTTTCAGCTTGTACTGTTAATAAGAATCGGGGTTTAGTAAAATCTGATGAAGTATATACCTTTATTAATTTTTATTTAAAAACACAGGAAGAGACTGATAAACTTGATCCTGAATTCTTAGATTACAATAACGATTATGCTGATATTAACATTATTCTGGATAAAAAAGATTTCAATGAAATGATTGGCCCACAGATAAGTTTTGATACACTACTTAATAGAGATGACATTATATATATGAAAAAGCAAATCAATTATTGGAAAAATGATCATCGGTTAAATGTTAAATATTTAGGCATTTATGGTAATAATCTGCTTTCAGAATCTCTATCAGCAACAAGCATTACAAGATTGAAATATAACGTATTAAAATTAGGAATTCCCTTATTTTCAATTAATAAAAAAGTAGTATTAATATATACTGAAATGCATTGCGGAATAGATTGTGGAGCAGGATATATAACAATTTTTGAAAAGCAACCCGATGGAAAATGGAAACGCGTGTCCGTAAAATCAGTTTGGATAAGTTAAAAAAATAATTTGAAAAACCTTACAACTTCGTCCTAAAAATGCAAGCATTCTGTTTACGTAAGTTGGAAGCTTACACAATTTAGGGGAAATTGTGTCTTCATAAAACATTGACCGTAGGGCATGGTTAAACTTTTTAAAAGATTTCTCCTCGTGCCTTGTTCGAAATGACAATAGTGCGTTGCGGGTGAGAATAGCCTGGTTATTTGCGCATGCATACCGAAATAAATTAAGGATCACAGTAAACACCACATACAACAAAGCCTTTAACATTAATTAAAGGCCTTGTTGATTATATAAATTTAAGTGAGCTACCGGCGGGGCCTGGCCTCGTGGTGGTCTTTTGCCGGGGCATTTCTGATGTGTTCGGCATGTTGTTTTACCGGTTTGGCCGGCTTTTGTGCCTTTTCCATTTTGGGCATTGCTGCATTATTTTCGGCTTGGCTTTGGCGTTGTTTACGCAGGGCATGTTTTTGTTCGGCCGCTGTTGCGCCGGTTTTGGCGGGGTCATCATTTGCCGGTTTGGGGTTATTCTGGCTATCGGTAACCCTGGCGGCTTTTCCCTTATGCCCAAAGCTTTCGCCGTTTACCTTATTGTAGGCAGTTACAGCAGGCTTGCCGCGGTTTGCTGAGGCATGCTGGCTACGGTCGGCCATGGCAGTTTGCTGGTGGTTAAGCTGATCCGGAGTGGGCTGCGCATGCTTTTCTTTCATGGCGGCAAGTTCTTCGGGCTTAGGCGCTGCGTTTACGCCGCCGCGGCCATTAAAGCTGCTGCGGTTATTAATGGTGGTATTATTTACAATAACCGTTTTATCGATATAGGTATTCTTAACTATGGTTTTATCAACATTAACCACCGCAGTATTGTACCTAAACAAGTTACCCACCCATTGGCCGCCGCCAAAACCGGTGCCGCCGTAGCCGTAGCCATAGTTTACCCCGCCATAAAAACCAATATGGCGGCCCCAGTAACCGGCATGGAAGCTGTAGATACTGCCATCATATCCCCAGTAACCGGGTGTCCATAAATAGTGGGGGCGTGGCGGGCTTACCCAAACACCGGGCACCCAATAATAATCGCCGGCATTATTATCATAGGCCCAATAACCGGGTACCCATAAGTATCCGTCCACCGGGCAGGCGGGTTGCGTATAAACGGGTAATTGCGGTGGCGCTACATTAATAGAGATGCCTACGATTACCTGTGCAAACAACTTTGATGATGACACAACTATCAGCGCCAGCAAAGCAAAACTTTTAATTACTTTTTTCATGATGTTTTATTTGCATGTATGACAATACAAGTGCAAATAAGTTATGCCACAGGGCATTAGAATTGGATTAGAGTTTTGGTGCAGGCAAGGGCTTCGGCGGATAAAATCTCGCTACCTTTTTTCGCCCCTAAAACGCCATTTTTCGCCTAACCATAATACCATCTATGCGCTTACCGATGGCATTGATGACGTGCTGATCTAAAAAGTCTTCGTTGCGCTGCATCCATTCGCTGCCCATTTTAAAAAGCATGGCGGCTTTGCCGTCGGCAAACTTCACGTTCCATACATGCCAGGTTTTAAAATAGGCGCTGGTAATTTCGATGAGGTGGGCGGTCCCGTCGGGTAATTTGATCTTGTGTTTCATAGCCGGTAGTTGTAAAGCAATGTACTATACAGACGTATTAAACGGGCCGATATTGTGTGTTGTTTGTAGGCGGATTGTCTGATTCTGAGTTTTATTTACAATAAGTTAATTATCAATCTGTAAAAATTAACAGCGCTTATTTTTAAGCACTCATCAATATATATTACGCTTCTAAATGATATTGCAGATGTTCATGAACACCCCCCAGTAAAGCCTGATCGCCCATCACCTTAAAACCCAGGTGGATGTAAAGCTTTTTAGCCTTTGGGTTGCCCTTGTTTACCAGCAGCCCTACGGTATGGTGGCCTATGGCGGCGGCCCGTTCAAGCAGGGCTGTGATCAGCTTTTTGGCTATGCCTTTACCCTGGTGGGCGGGGCTTACGGCCAGGCAGTCTATATAATATTCGCCGGGCTGTGTTTCGTCTTCGGGCTGGCCGGTAAAGCCAAGCCGGCTGCGGGTGTAGTGCAAAAAGGGTTTGCGCAATTCATCTAATTGTGCGCCATTGTAAGCCATGATCATCCCGCAAACTTCAGCCTGTTGGGCCCAAACTAAAATATTGCTGTAGCTGTACTGGTTGCCGGTTTGGGCGGCAAAACGCTCAAACAATTGCAGCGCCACTTCACGATCGGGGCTGTTGGCAAGTTTGGCGGCAAGTGCATCGCCCATGGCTAATAGTATCAATTGGGCAATTGCCGGTGCATCGGCGGGTTGGGCAGGGCGTATCATACTTGCAAATATGTATTAAAAATGCAGTATGTTTATTTAAACGCAAACTAATGTGGCTGTTATTACGTTCATAACATTCCTGTTATCAAAAAAATTATCCCAATATTTACTATTATTGAGGTTAATAATATAGTTATTGTTAGTTTACGTTATTGAAAAAGTTACTGATCCTGCTCCTTTGCGTGGCAACACTTGGTGCCCATGCCCAAACCATAGACACTGTTAAGGCAGATACCGCAAAAATTGATTCTGCGGATCTGCTGGCCCTGCCGGATACGGTACGGCACCTGGAAAGTAAATGGCCGTCATACATCCCGCCTGCGGTGTTTGTTACTTATGGTGTTTTATCGCTGGCGGTAAAGCCCATCCGTAATTTGGATTACAGCGTTTATGACGATCTGGTAGAAGATCACCCCAATTTTAACTTTCACCCCGAAAATTATTTTCAATATGCGCCGGCGGTAATGGTTTATGGGTTAAACTTTGCCGGGATACATGGTAAAAACACGTTTATAGACCGCACAATGCTTTACGCAATGTCTGAAGGGATTATGGCTTTAACAACCTTTAGCCTAAAAAAAGTAACTAACCGTTTAAGGCCCGATGGCTCAAACCGTTATTCTTTCCCTTCCGGCCATACCGGCAATGCCTTTGCCGCCGCTGAGTTTATGGCGCAGGAGTACAGCGAAAAATCTGTTTGGTATGGCGTGGCCGGTTACTCATTTGCCACGGCAACCGCTATATTACGCGTTTACAACCAGGATCACTGGTTTAGCGATATTATTGCCGGTGCAGGGTTCGGCATCCTGTCTACCAAGGCCGCATACCTGCTTTACCCATTGTTACGTAACCGGCTCTTCCACGAAAAAAACTCCAACAAAACCACCACATTTATGCCGGCATTTGGTAACGGAACGGTTGGTTTTTCGTTTGTGAAGCAGCTGTAGGCAGCCTTTTACCTCTGCTGTTGATGAATGCTTCTCAGACGATTTACTTCGGCTTTTTGCCAGGAAGCATGGCATGGTAAATTACCTGTTACCCATTATAAACCTAAGGGATTATTTATAAATTTAAACCCAAATAGTCCTGCATATCCGGTGCATCGTGCCGCTGTTATACCTGTTTATGATCCGTAATAAAGAATTTGCCTTAGCCCTGTTTTGCGCCATCGCGTCGTTTGTGAGTAGTTATGCGGCAACAGCGGTAAACCCCGTTAACCTGCGTACCGAATATTTAATAAACCCCATAGGCTTAGATGCCATGCACCCGCGCCTTACCTGGATGCTGGCAGATGAGCGGCAGGGCGCCAAACAAACTGCTTACCAAATTTTTGTGGGTACAGATTCGGCAGCGGTAAGTAAGGGCACCGGCAACAATTGGACAACAGTTAAAACAGTTTCGTCAAACATCTTAGCCGTTTACCAGGGTAAAGCCCTGCAGCCTTATACTAAATATTTTTGGCGGGTTACTGTTTGGGATAAAGATGGTAAAAAAGCAGCGCCATCTGCCGTAAACAGCTTTGAGACCGGGTTGATGAAAATGACCAACTGGAAGGGATCATGGATAAGCGATGACGAGAATTACAACGTAAAACCAGCCCCGTATTTCCGTACCACGTTTGGCACGGGCAAAAGGGTAATATCGGCACGGGCGTATATTGCGGCAGCGGGTTTGTACGAACTTTACATCAACGGCCAAAAAATTGGTAACCACCGGCTGGACCCTATGTACACCCGGTTTGACAGGCGCACACTTTACGTTACCTATGATGTTACCAGCAGCATAGCCGCCGGCAAAAATGCCATAGGCGTTTTACTGGGCAACGGCTGGTACAACCATCAGTCTACCGCGGTATGGAATTTTCACTTAGCATCCTGGCGTAACCGCCCGGCCTTTTGTATGGATCTGCGGATAACCTATGACGACGGATCGGTGGAAACCATCAGCACCAACGACCATTGGAAAACAGATTTTAGCCCGGTTACCCTCAACAGTATTTACACCGCCGAGCATTACGACGCCCGCCTGGAACAACCGGGCTGGAATACCATCAACTTTGATGATAAAAAGTGGAAACCGGCCTTTAACCGCCCCGTACCATCACAAAATATCGTGGCGCAGGCTTTGCATCCTATCCTCGATGTAGAAACCATCCCGGCTAAAACGGTAAATAAATTTGATGATAAAACCTATGTGTTTGATCTGGGGAGGAATATATCCGGCGTGAGTAAGATAACGGTTAGTGGTAAGGAAGGCACGGTCATCCGCCTTAAACATGGCGAAAGGCTGTATAAAGATGGACATGTAGACCTGTCGAATATCGACCTGCATTACCGCCCAACGGATGATAAAGACCCATTCCAGGTAGATATATTTACCCTGAGCGGCAAAGGGCAGGAAACCTTTATGCCTAAATTTAATTACAAGGGCTTTCAATATGTAGAGGTAACCAGCAGCGAGCCGGTTAAACTTACTAAAGAGAGCCTTACCGGTTACTTTATGCACAGCGATGTGCCGCCGGTTGGTAATATAAATACATCAAACCCAATCATCAACAAAATATGGTACGCTACCAATAATTCGTACCTGAGCAACCTTTTTGGTTACCCTACCGATTGCCCGCAGCGCGAAAAGAATGGTTGGACAGGCGATGCGCACATTGCCGCCGAAACCGGTTTATACAACTTTGACGGCATCACCGTTTACGAAAAGTGGATGGCCGACCATCGTGATGAGCAGCAGCCAAACGGTACGCTGCCATCCATCATCCCAACGGCGGGCTGGGGTTATGAGTGGGGCAACGGCCCCGATTGGACCAGTACTATCGCGCTCATCCCCTGGAATGTTTACCTGTTTTACGGCGATACCAAAATACTGGCTGATAATTATGAAAACATCACCCGCTACGTAAACCACATTAATGATTTATACCCAACCGGGCTTACCACCTGGGGGTTGGGCGATTGGGTGCCGGTAAAATCGGTTTCGCCGGTAGAGGTTACCTCTACCGCTTATTACTTTGCCGATGTAACTATAGCGGCTAAAGCCGCCAAAATTTTAGGTAAGGCAGATGATGCAGCTAAATACACCGCATTGGCCACAAAAATTAAAAATGCATTCAACGCCAAATATTTGAATGAGCAAACCGGGAACTATAATAAAGGCCTGCAAACAGAACTGGCCGTGCCGCTTTACTGGGGCCTGGTACCCGATGCCTTTAAAGCCAAGATAGCCGCCCGTTTGGCGGCACGTGTAGCAGCAGATAACTTCCATTTGGATGTGGGCATACTGGGTGGAAAAGCCATTTTGGGTGCTTTAAGTGATAATGGTTACCCGGATGTTGCCTACAAAATAGCATCGCAGGAAACTTATCCTTCCTGGGGCTGGTGGATGGTGAATGGTGCTACCACTTTATATGAGAACTGGAAGATAGATGCAAAATCAGATATATCGCTTAACCACATTATGTTTGGTAACATTGGCGCCTGGTTATACAGCGGCATTGGTGGTATTAAGCCGGATGAGCGGCAACCGGGCTTTAAAAACGTATTGCTGCAGCCCAACTTTGTACCCAACCTTAACCAATATGGGGCTACGCACAAAAGCCCGTATGGCGATGTGGCATCCAATTGGAAACGTAACGGCGATGCGGTAACTTATACGGTTGTGTTACCTGCTAATACATCGGCGGATATTCGTTTCCCGCTTAGCGGCGGTAAAAAGGCGTATTTGAGTGGTAAACCGGTAACTGCCGATTACCACGTTACAGCCGGTAGATACGAGTTTATAATTAAGTAATGGCAAATTTTAGAGGCGCAGTATTAGCAGCGATTTGTACTATTTTAAGTTTACAGGCCAGTGCCCAGCAGTCGCCGGTATTTGCAACTAACCAGCTGGTACGTAAAGAGGCTACAGTAAGGCGTTTCATTAGCCCTGTAAGGGTGATGTGGCAGAAGGGTAACGTAACCAATGCCGAAACTTTACTACAGCCGGGCACAGGCCAGGCAGAGATCTCTGATAAGAAAATATGCACGTTAACCAATAGCGATACTACCCAAGCTGGCCTTTTGCTTGATTTTGGTAAGGAACTACATGGCGGCATTCAGTTAGTAACAGACAGGTATAAAGGCGATAACAAACCCATTAAAGTAAGGCTAAGGTTCGGCGAATCGGCAGCGGAAGCCATGTCTGACATTGATACGGTTAAAAATGCCACCAATGACCACGCCATGCGCGATCTTGTGGTTAGCCTGCCTTGGCTGGGTAAACTGGAAACAGGCAATACAGGTTTCCGTTTTGTACGGATAGACCTCGTAGAGCCGGACAGGGAACTAAAAATAAAAGAAGCCAGCGCTATCTTCATTTACCGGGATATCCCTTACCTGGGGTCGTTTAATTGCAGCGATACGCTGCTGAACAAGATCTGGCAAACCGGCGCCTATACTGTTCATCTGAACATGCAGGATTACCTGTGGGATGGCATTAAGCGCGACAGGTTAGTTTGGATAGGGGATATGCACCCGGAGACATCAACCATTGCCGCCGTTTTTGGTAATAATGAGGTAGTGCCAAAAAGTTTGGATATGGTGAGGGATATAACGCCGCTTCCGGGATATATGAACGGCATCATATCCTACTCCATGTGGTGGATCATCATCCAGCGGGATTGGTATATGCATAACGGCGACCTGCCTTATCTGCAAAAACAAAAAACCTACCTGATCAAGCTGCTGCAAAATTATGCAGCCCAGGTAAATGCCGATAACAGTGAAAAACTGGCAAACGGCTGGCGTTTTCTGGATTGGCCATCAAGTAATAATCCGGCGGCTATCCACGCAGGTTTACAAGGGATGCTTGCTATGACACTAAGCGCCGGTGCAGAACTTTGCACCGTATTAAAAGAGCCTGCAACAGCTAAACTGTGCATCGATGCTGTGGCCCATTTAAAAAAAAATGTACCGGCGGCAGGTGGTTCAAAGCAGGCTGCCGCTATGCTGGCCTTATCGGGTTTAGCATCGCCAGCGCTTGCTAATGCAACCATATCTGCGGGCGGCGTAAAAAATTATTCTACCTTTTTTGGTTACTACATGCTGCAGGCCAAGGCCAAAGCAGGCGATTACCAGGGCGGTATTAATGCTATCCGCAGCTTTTGGGGGCCGATGCTAAAGCTGGGTGCCACCACCTTTTGGGAAGATTTTAATACCGACTGGATACCAAATGCTGCAAGGATAGATGAATTGGTGCCTGCCGGTAAAACAGATATCCATGCAAAATACGGTGCTTTTAGTTATAAAGGCTACAGGCATAGCCTGGCACATGGATGGGCATCGGGCCCAACTCCCTGGTTAACAGAACATGTGCTTGGTGTAAAAGTGCTTGCGCCGGGTTGCCGCATGATTAAAGTAGAACCCCACTTAGGTGATCTGCGCTTTGCAGAGGGTACATTCCCTACGCCTTATGGCATCGTCAAAATAAAACATACCAAATTAGCCAATGGTAAAATAAACACCGTGATAAGCGGGCCTAAGCAGGTGAAAATCATCAGGTAGCCCGCGGAATGGCCTGCGGGTTACCTGATGATGAATTTTTTATTTTGCCGGGGTGATCACAATATTGCGGTAATCAATAGGGCCGTGGTCGCCTTGTATAAATAATGGCCCCGGTTCACCTTCATTGCTATCTATAGCGCCGCCGGTTAAACCCGGTATCTCCTGCCTGCATATTACCTCGGTACCATTAGCCACAATGGTAACCAGGCGGCCTACCAGTGTAATATCATAAGATTGCCATTCACCCGCATTTTTAGCCATCATTTTATTTGGCGGCAAAAAGCCGTAAACCGAGCTAAACTGATTGTTGATAGGCTCGGGTTCGCCGCTTTTGGTATCAATAACCTGCACTTCATAACGGCCGCGCAGGTAAACGCCGCTGTTGCTGCCTTGCTTGTACCTGAATTCTATATGCAGTTTAAAATCGTTAAATTTTTTGTCGCTGATAAGGTTGGCGCCAGATTTAAGGCTTCTTAGCACCCCATTCTCTACTATCCACTGGTTCTTGCCATCAGTATGGAACCCCTTGGTGTCCTTGCCATTAAACAACCGGATGGGTTTGCCCCAAACAGGCGCTTTGGTACGGATAAGTAAGGGTGCGCGCACACCTTTAAAACTGTATGTTTTGCCATCGGTATAAACCATGGTACCTTTTAAAGTGTTGCCGCTTACGTCAAAATCAAAATCCATATTCCGCGTGCCTTCTTCCCATTGCGGTGGGATAGAGAAGCTGTATTTGCCGCCGTCGGGCTTAACTTCTGAGATAGGCCTTGCGCTGCCAAAGGCATAAGTAAAACGACCGATAAGCGTATGCGTGCCCGATTTTTGAACCTCTAACCATGATGGGATACTTTTACCGTCTTTTTCCATCGTGATATCCCACCGGCCTATAACATCGGGGTTTTTAGCTACTGCATGGGTTTGTGCCGATGCTTTGAAGCCGCAAAAAATCATCAGCGCCAA
Organism: Mucilaginibacter phyllosphaerae; assembly: GCF_004378255.1. Taxonomy (GTDB): domain Bacteria; phylum Bacteroidota; class Bacteroidia; order Sphingobacteriales; family Sphingobacteriaceae; genus Mucilaginibacter; species Mucilaginibacter phyllosphaerae. The sequence goes on along the minus strand of NZ_SNQG01000001.1, from coordinate 881,570 downwards.
TAAAAGTTGTACGCCGGTAATACGGTAAATAGTTTTAATGTTTAAAAAAGGTGAGATCTTCATAATGGTTTAATTGAGAGGTTAAATCTACAAACTATATCTGCAATAAAAAAGATAAGTGCTGTATACCGGGTAATTGCTGCCGGAGGATCATACCTGGATCTTGGGTTGGTATAAAAGCCTCACCTACAATCCTCTCCAAAGGAGAGGACTTGCCTGGCAACAATCGTCTTATTTTTTCTTTTCTTAAAACCTTCTCCAAAGCAGAAGGGTTGGGATGAGGTTTTAGCACGCTTAAACCGAACTCATGTTAATTCGGTATTGCAAACCGCCAAATACACCGATAGGCCGTGTGAAAAGAGCCATAGTTTTACTACCTTTATCGTTTGAACTAAACTTATTACATTATGCGTATAGCAAAAAATATAATGGCCGGTTTTATCATCTTATTAATGATATCATGCCAGTCTAAATCTACACCTGCCCCTACTTTAGCAGGTAAATGGAACATAACCAGCGCCCTTGGCAACGATGGCCGCCACTGGACGGGCTCGTTTACCCTTGACCAGGCCGGCGATGGTTACATCGGGTTATTCTTATGGGAATCTGTTGATGGTAAGTCGTCAGGTACAGATAGTATCACCGGTACTTATAATTCAACCACAAGTGTGCTTACCATGAAATCTGTAGTGATAAGCGGTAACATAGAAAGTGTTACTTATACGGTAACCGTAGCGGCCAACAGCAAAAGTATGGCAGGCACGTGGACGGGATCCAGCGATGGTACGGTTGAAAACCCCGGCCGGTGGACGGCCGAAAAGGAATAATATCAAATACTTAGCGTTAAAATATCCTTTGTTATGAAAGCGCCTTGCCAGTTTCTGCTTTGTTTTGTTTTAGCATTATTGTTTACCCGGGCATCTGCACAAACAGGGGCTGCGGGCTTTTTTAATGTTAAAGCTTATGGCGCAAAGGGCAATGGCAAAGTTTTAGATAACCAGGCGATTGACCGGGCCATAACGGCTTGCGCCAAAAGCGGCGGCGGCACGGTTTACTTACCTGCCGGTAATTATTTATGCGGCAGTATCCATCTTAAAAGTAACATCAATTTATTTATTGATGCAGGGGCTACCATTACGGGCGCACCGGCCGCGCTTAACGCTTATGACCAGGCTGAACCCTTTACCGATACTGCATACCAGGACGGGGGGCATACTTACTTCCATAACAGTTTAATATGGGGCGAGCACCTGGAGAATGTTTCGATCACCGGCCGCGGCAGGATTGACGGGGGAGGGCTAACCAGTAAGGATAAAGAGCACATGGGCGACCCTACAGGTGGCTCTATCGGTACGGGCGATAAGGCGATTGCCATTAAGCTATCCAAAAATATACTCATCAGGGATGTAACCATTTTTCACGGCGGGCATTTTGCCATTTTGCTGACGGGCTGCAACATGGTTACGCTGGATAACCTGACGATAGACACCAACCGCGATGGGATAGATATCGACTGTTGTATCAATACCGTTGTTTCCAACTGCCGGGTAAACTCACCTAATGATGACGCGATATGCCCCAAAAGTTCTTATGCGTTAAACAGGCCTTTTATCACCGAAAATTTGTCGATTGTTAACTGCCAGGTATCCGGTTTTAAGGAAGGTACTTTGCTTGATGGTACCATGGTGCCGGCTAAGGCGGGCTGGTCTAACGGGCGCATTAAGTTCGGTACCGAATCTAATGGCGGGTTCCGGAATTGTGTGGTATCTAACTGTACCTTCCGCAGCTGCAACGGGCTGGCGCTGGAAGACGTGGACGGCGGCATTATGGAAAACATCATCGTATCCAACATCACCATGATGGATATTAACCATTACCCAATTTACGTAACCCTGGGCAGGCGCAACAGGGGGCCAAAAAGTACTACCCGAATGGGGCATGTAAATAATATCCTGATCAGTAATATCCTGGTAACCGGCGCAGATGCTATGAGTGGTATTCAGATCACGGGCACACCCGGTTACCCTGTAAGGAATATAAAGATCCAAAATATAAGTGTGCAGTATAAAGGCGGCGGTACCAAAGAGCAGGGCGAAAAGCAATTCCCCGAACTGGAAAGAGGCTACCCCGAACCTTTTTTACTTGGCGTAAACCCTGCCTACGGCTTATTCATCAGGCATGCAAAAGATGTAGCTTTAGATCATATCACGTTTAGCACCCTAAAACCCGATAACCGCCCGGCCATTGTTGCAAGTGATGTTGACGGGCTGGAAATAGACCATTTTAAAATCCCCGATGTAAAAGGCATCAAACAGCTGCGAACCGATAAGGTAACCAATTTAAAGATAGATAATTCGCCTTTTGTTAAAGAGTAATAAGGTTTGAATTAGCGTATTCGCTCCCGCGAGTTTTCAACTCGTGGTGCACATAAAGTTAAAGCCCTAAAAGGCTTTTTCAAATAATATTATTAGAAAGTAGAAAATCATTTGTATTTTCAATAAACCTTATTGTAATGAAAAGAAATATCTTAGTAGCAATACTACTCTTATTTATTGTTAGTAGTGCAATTGCCATATTAAATCACGTTATTCTTAGTAATACTGTTGATGAGCGAATGTCAAAAGATCCTCGAAACGATGGTATTAATTTTAATGCCCACTATCAATATTATGTCAACCCATCAGTTATTGTTTTAAATCTTACAAAAATAGATATAGACAAAGCTCCAGTTGATGTCTTCAGAGCGCTATTGCAAACTAGCAGTTCTTTAAAGGATGAGAATTTAATATCGTGATACTTGAGTATAAAGGGAAACCAAAATTTAAATTGCCTGGAAAGTACTTTCATAAACTCGGAATTGAATATAAGCAACAAAATCCAATGTATACACTTAGAACATTTCCGGAAAACGTTATGAACCTTGACGAAACAAAAGCATTTGGCTCTGTTACAGGTGGGCTCTTTGGCGTATTAAAAGCACAAATGGATCAATTTAGTGACTTTACTAAGAGTTGGTATTTAAACGATTTAAATCCAACAAATTAATACATATGAAAATAATTACATGCATGACTCTGGCTGCTTTGATTGCGACAGGGTGCCAACAACCAATACAAAAAACAAAAGAGCAAAAAGCAGCTGAGTTAGATAGTTTCTCACGTGCAAAATATGGAGAAAGCGCCGATGACCATGTAAAAAAGATGGTTGATCAATCTATCGCAAAGGCGATGTTTGACACTGTAGGACTATCAAGAGCGCCTGTTAAGGTTCTTCAGGCTAAGATTGTTAAAGAGGAGTATTCCAATTATCGTTCAGTATATCTGAAATACAAAAACATTTCAAAAAAGACCATAAGCGCAATAAAATTTGAGTGGTATGGTACCAATGCTTTTAATGATCCTGCTGATTTAGGCAATAGTTATGCTGCTGGTTTTGGTGGTGGTTTCACGGATGATTCTTTGAGATCTGGACGGAGTACAGGAGCAACATGGAACGTGTTAAGCAGAGATGCGAAAAAACTTAAGCTTGCGTGGCCAATTGAGGTTTCTTTCAATGACGGCACAAGTTGGAAGCTAGGTAAATAAAATATTTGTATCGCTCTATTTGTTCATTAACCTTATTTCTTAATCTGCTGCCTTATAGTTTACCTAAACTTAATGAATTGCCAAAAGTTAAATAACTAAGAACGATAGTTAACATCCTGAAAGCGAATCCCTTGTTAGCACTTCATTCGGATTGATAGGCATTTTTGGTAGAGGATAAGTGTTTGCTCATTGGGTGGATTCAAGTGACCAAACAATTCCGCGGATGAGAAAAATGAATTTTGGTAATTAGATGGGATAAATAGTTGGGTTAAGTTCACAAAAATTTTAGAGGTAGGCGCAATGCGAAATTCATACGTGGCGTACATGGATAGATTGGTTTACTAAATAAAGCCGTTGGAATAAACAGCGAGAAATGCGCCAAGAGTGCGCCAAAAGCATGGCAGTCTAAGCCTAAATGTGCAGAAAAGCACGTAACTTATTGTAAAGACACTTAGTTAACAAATTGTATTTATACCTGCATTTAAAGCTTGTAGAAAAGTGTTACTGCATAAAAAAAGCCTTTCAGATTTCTCTAAAAGGCTTTTGTTTTGTGGTATCAGCTGGGATCGAACCAGCGACACAAGGATTTTCAGTCCTTTGCTCTACCGACTGAGCTATGATACCGCTCCGTTTAAGGTTTGCAAATGTAGCCTTTTTTTTAATTCTATAAACTCTTTTTTTAAAATAAGTTTAGAATTTGCCTTATTGCTGCCCCGGCTTATTGAATTTCAGGTAATTAGGAGTAAAATATTTTTTAGATTTATTTGAATGCAATTGACGAAAGAGCTTATTTAAACAAATTCTAAGTTCAAAACATTTCGGCAATAACTATCTTTACTTTAAATCAAATTCCTACATTAGCTTTAAATTACTATGCACGCATAATATATCTATGATCGGACAGGTTATCTTTATCATTATTTTATTGGGGGCTGCTTACCTTTTTGGTAAAAACGTGGCCAGGGTTAGGCGCAACATACTTTTGGGCCGCGATACCAACCGGAGCGACCGCCCTGCCGACCGATGGGCTATAATGGCTAAAGTTGCCCTGGGCCAAACCAAAATGGTGAAACGCCCGGTTGCTGCGGTAATGCACTTTTTTATTTATGTAGGGTTTGTCATCATCAACCTGGAGGTGCTGGAGATCATGATAGATGGCATCTTTGGTTCGCATAGGGTGTTCTCTAAACCCCTGGGCAGCCTGTATGGCTTACTGATAGGTGGCTTTGAGATACTGGCGCTGCTGGTGCTGGTTTCATGCGTGGTATTCCTGGCCCGTCGCAACATTCTTAAACTAAAACGCTTTAGTGGTACAGAGATGACCGCCTGGCCAAAGTCAGACGCTAATTACATCCTCGCTATAGAAATATTATTGATGTCGGCTTTCCTCACCATGAATGCCGCCGATTATAAATTACAGCTTTTACATTTTGGCCATTATGTTACTGCAGGCAGTTTCCCGGTAAGCAATCTGATAGCCCCGCTGCTGCCATCAGGCGCGGGTGCGCTGGTAGCTATCGAACGGGGCTGCTGGTGGTTCCACATCATCGGCATCCTGGCATTTTTAAATTATCTGCCATACTCCAAGCACTTCCACATCTTACTGGCCTTCCCTAATGTGTATTATTCTAACCTGAAGCCTAAAGGCGAGTTTAGTAACATGGCATCGGTTACCAACGAGGTGAAGGCCATGCTTGATCCCTCTTTTGTGCCCGAAACAACCGAAATAACGCGTTTTGGGGTGAAAGATGTAACCGATCTTACCTGGAAGAACCTGATGGAAGCCTATACCTGTACCGAGTGCGGCAGGTGCACATCTGTTTGCCCGGCCAATATCACCGGTAAGCTTTTATCGCCCCGTAAAATAATGATGGATACCCGCGACAGGCTGACAGAGGTAGGCAACAATATTGATAAGCATGGCAAGGATTACACCGACGATAAAACTTTGCTGGATAACTACATTACCCGCGAGGAATTATGGGCCTGTACCACCTGTAATGCCTGTGTAGAGGCCTGCCCGGTTAATATCAACCCGTTAGAGATCATTACCGAAATGCGCCGCTATTTGGTGATGGAAGAATCGCAGGCGCCGGCCAGCCTTAACAACATGTTCGGTAATATGGAAAACAATGGCGCCCCCTGGAAATACAGCCAGGCCGACAGGCTTAACTGGGCCGAAAAAGCATAATACAGCATGGCAGAAGAATTAGAAGCAAAATATATTGCCTTTGTAGAAAAGGTAGCCGCAAGCAAGCAGGTTTGGGGCTTAAAAAGTAAAACGGGCTGGGCCAACGCCGAAGCGGCCGAAAATAATGATGTTGCGGTGATCCCGTTCTGGTCAGACAGGTCGCTGGCTAAGATCTGCGCCCGCGACGACTGGAAAACATACACACCCACAGAGATACCTTTGGCTATTTTTTTAGAGGACTTGTGTATAGATATGGCCGGGAATGAAGTTTTAGCAGGGATTAACTGGGATGCCAGGATGTTTGGCACCGAAGCCGATGCATTAGTAGTGGCTTTGGATATTTTAAACAGGCTGGCCGAGATCAATTCGGCCATTACTTTTACCGGCTACAGCAGCATAAACGAGTTTATAACCGAGATAAGCGAAGAAGAATAATGGAGCAGATACCAACCATGGCCGAAATGGCTGCCGAAGGCAAAGAGCCCGAAATATTGTTTTGGGTAGGCTGTGCCGGTAGTTTTGATGAGCGCGCCCAAAAAATAACCCGCGATATCTGCAAGATCCTGCAGCATGTAGGCATCAGCTATGCCGTGCTGGGTACGGAAGAAAGCTGCACCGGCGACCCGGCCAAGCGTGCGGGGAATGAATTCCTGTTCCAGATGCAGGCCATGACGAATATAGAGGTGCTGAACGGCTACAACATCAAAAAAATTGTAACGGGTTGCCCACACTGTTTCAACACTATCCGTAATGAGTATCCCGGCCTTGGCGGTACTTACGAGGTGATCCACCATACCCAACTGATCCAGTCGCTGATTGATGAAGGCAAGCTAAAGGCCGAAGGCGGCGAAAGCTTTAAGGGCCGCAAAATAACCTTTCACGACCCCTGTTACCTGGGCCGTGCCAACAACGTTTATGAAGCGCCACGCGCAGCCTTAGAGATACTGGATACCGAACTGGTAGAAATGAAACGCTGCAAAAGCAATGGTCTGTGCTGTGGCGCAGGCGGCGCCCAGATGTTTAAAGAGCCCGAGAAGGGCAACAAAGAAATTAACGACGAGCGCATGCTGGATGTGATTGAAACCGGGGCAAGTGTAATAGCATCCGGCTGCCCTTTCTGCATGACCATGCTGACCGATGGCGTAAAACACATGGAAAAAGAGCAGGATATTAAAGTGCTGGATATTGCCGAGATAACCGTTAGGGCGAATGGGTTGTAGCTAAACATCAGGATTTTAGATTTAACTACAATCCCTTTAAAAAGCTAAACGCTTCCTTCAAACTATCCAGCCGTTGCGGCGAGAGCTTTTTAACCGGGATAGCCCATTGGGTGGCCATAGAATCGATATCGCCATGCGGGTCTTCAAAGGTTTGGTAGATGATGTCGTCTGCCTGGGTTTTGATCTTCAGGGTATCGGTTAAGGTGTTGCCGGGCAGGTATCCCAGTTCGGCAAAGCGCTTTAAATTGAATGAGTAATATTCCTGTTTACCCTGTTGATAAGTTTTACGCAAACGGATAAAATGATCGGCCGTCAGGTTGATCTCGTATTTTTTCAGTTGGGGTTCAACGGTAGGGTCGTAGCTCTCGTTCAGGAAACGGTTGCCCCAGCTTATCCATTCCTGCTCGGCAGAAAACGGCCGGAAACTACCAAAAAACGCCCCCAAAAAGGATATCAGGATCATAATTAAAGCCCTATGTTTTCCTGGCAGAAGTGATGTTTGCATGACAACTAATAATAAACCTAATTTAATAATTTGATAAATTTGCGGTATGGAATTTTCTTCACATTCAAGAGTTTGGGTATATCAGAGTGACCGTAAATTAACCGATGCCGAAACTTTGCAAGCACAGGTTTTGCTGGACAATTTTACCACCGGGTGGACAGCCCACAATCATCAACTGTTAGCCAGGGCCGAAATTAGGTACAATCGGTTTTTGATTTTGTTTGTAGACGAAAGCCAGGCCGGCGCAAGCGGCTGCTCTATCGATAAATCTGTTAACTTTATGAAGCAGTTGGAGCAGCATTTCGGCATCAATCTGTTCGACAGGTTTAACCTGGCTTACCGCGATGGGGAGGAAGTAGTATCCGTACCCCGCCAACAGTTTGAGGAATTACTTAAAGCCGGTAAAATTAATACCGAAACCATTGTATTTAACAATTTGGCCCAAACTATAACCGAGCTGCAAACCAAATGGGAAGTGCCCTTTAAAGATAGCTGGCACATCCAGTTGTTTAGGGATTTGGTGGTTAACTGATAGCTGTCTTACTAAACTTATGTTAACCAAAAACTAATTACCAATCCCATGTTCATTATCAGCCTAACTTATATTGTGCCATTAGAGGAACTGGATAAACACATGGATGCCCATGTAGCGTATCTGAAAAAGTATTATGCGGCAGAAGTATTTATCATGAGCGGGCGCAAGGTGCCGCGCACGGGTGGTGTAATTATTGCCCAGGCGGATGCGAAAGAAATACTCGAAAAGATTATCGCCGAAGATCCCTTTCATAAACACAAACTTGCCCGGTTTGAAATTACCGAATTTTTAGCCTCGCAATCGCATCCGGCGCTAAAGGAGGTAATAAGATAGAAATGCTGTAAACAAAAAAATCCCGGTTAGTTAGGCCGGGATTTTTTGTTGATGGCTATGAAGGGCCAGAGCATGGTGGGTTTGGTTCTGTATCAGGCACGCAATAGCGTGTACGAATCAGTTGGCCGCTTCCAACGCCGCTTTCCCCTGGTGCAGATGTAACACAAATAAACTCATGTGTTCCGCCGGGGCAATCTGCATTCACATCGCGCAGGCCACCTAAAACCTTTTTGGCTTCTTCCCTGCTCAGGGCATTTTTTTGATAGTTTTTTAACTCGTTCATAATAGATATAGTTTTTATAAACGCAATATAATAAATTAAATATTTAATGCTGGTTTAACTGAATTAACTTTTGTAATAAATTAATAGCCTTGAATTGTTTTTTTAATTAAGCACAATTAAGGGCCTGATTTAATGAGTTGAAAATCAATGAGCTGTTGTTTAATCCTGAGTTAGGCTTATTGCAAGTTTTAAATTATAGCAAATAGTTTTAATTACATCTTCATATTAAAATTTATTAAAAAGATATTATACTTTGACAAAATAATAATAAATTGGGCTTAATTAAACCACTTAAAAAACAATCATTTATGAAAAAATTAATTTTATTATGCAGTGTAATGTTAATGTATTGCGTTGTAGTTAAAGCACAAACCGTTGTACCAAACGGACTAACTAAAAATGATGCAACCGCAAGTATTGAAGCTAAGGCAACCACCGCCGGTGCAGATGCTGTTAAACCGGTTATGTATAATATAACGGTGCAAAATAATACCGGTTGTTGTACCTATCAAATACAAATTGTGCCACAATTTTCTGGTGGTACCAATGCTTCTTTCAATTTTACTTCATCACAAACGGTTAGCCTGGTAGCCGGCCTTTATACGATATACATGCGTGGCCCCGGCCAAAATTACAGGTTTGCCTATCAAATTTGTGCAACCTCCGGCAGTATTACCGGCCCAAATGCTACATTTAGCAGTGTAAACATTTGTTCAGATGGTATCATCTCTGTAAACAACTAATAGGAGCTACGCCTGGATAACAGGATATTTTAATAAAACGTCCCCGCAGCATCTTAAAAGATATACGGGGACGTTTTATGTTGCAGGGTTTGCGTTTAAGTAATTCTTTTACTTTAACGTTTTAACCCTTATTAAAACTCTAAAGGGCCCAGCCTGCGCATGTTTTTCATGATGAGGTATTGCCGGTGCCTTAGGTAGCGGGTTGGCTTGGTGGCGCTCCATCTTAACGGACTTGGGAAGATCACCGCAATGGCGGCTGCCTGGCGCCGGGTTAGCTGCGCTGCCGGCTTATGGAAATAGGCCCGAGATGCCGCCTCGATGCCGTATATGCCATCGCCCATCTCTATCACGTTTAGATATACCTCCATAATACGTTTCTTGCTCCAAAAGGCCTCTATCAGTATCGTAAACCACGCCTCGAACCCTTTGCGCACAAAAGAGCGGCCGGGGTATAAAAAAACATTTTTGGCCGTTTGCTGGCTAATGGTGCTGCCGCCTATCAGTTTTTTACTTTTAGCGTTTTTTTGGATGGCGCGTTCTATGGCTTTAAAATCAAAGCCGTGGTTCTCTAAAAAGGTTTGGTCTTCGGCGGCCACGGCGGCGCGTTTCATGTTATCGGCAATGTTATCAAAATCTACCCATTGCTTATCAATCTTCCAGTCCTTGCCGTCGGCTTTGCGTTCAAAGCCGCGCTGTATCATTAGCCAGGTAAAAGGTGGGTTTACAAACTTAAAAAGCAGCACGCCAAATAAACTGGCGGCAACAAATACAATAGCTATCAGCTTTATTATACGCAGTACAAGCCGTACAATGCCGTTATTAAAAAATCCTTTTGTTTTGCTGTTGCTTTTACGGGTTTGTGCTTTTGTGGCCATTATATCTTAAGTACCCCAAATTTCGGGATAATCTTTGTATTAAACGCAAAAAAGGTGTTTAGCCTAAACTAAACACCTTTTTTCATAAACTTTAAATTCTAATTCCGAAAATCTAAACTAAGTTTCAAGATCCGAAATCGGCGATCTAAAATCGTAATTCCAATTACTCAGCAACAACTGAGAAAGGAACCTGAACTTTAACTTCTTTATGCAGGTTCACAATTGCGGTGTAATCACCAACAAATTTAGGCTCCTGATCAAAAGTAATGCGGCGACGGTCAACTTCAAAACCTTCTTTTTTCAAGGCATCAGCTACCTGTATGGTATTGATAGCACCGAAGATCTTGCCGCTTTCGCCTGCTTTTGCGCCGATAGTAAGTTTAACACCTTCTAATTTAGCTGCAATAGCGTCTGCATCTTTGCGTATTTTTTCTTGTTTAAACTGTGCTTGCTTTAAGTTTTCTGCTAAAACTTTGCGTGCGCTTACAGTTGCTAATATTGCGTAACCTTTTGGGATAAGAAAGTTGCGGCCATAACCTGGCTTTACATTCACTACATCGTCTTTATCGCCGAGGTTTTTTACGTCTTGTTTTAAAATAACTTCCATTGCTTTTTACCTCCTGATTATTTTAATGAGTCTGTAACATAAGGTAATAAACCGATGTGGCGTGCACGCTTAACAGCTTGTGCCACTTTACGCTGAAACTTCAATGAAGTACCTGTTAAACGGCGTGGTAATACTTTACCCTGGTCGTTAATAAACTTTAATAAAAAGTTAGCGTCTTTGTAATCGATATACTTAATACCATTCTTTTTAAAACGGCAGTATTTTTTACGGTTATCCTCCACCTTAGGAGCGGTAACGTATTTAATTTGGTCGTTTGCCATTAGTTGTTTTCCTCCACTTTAGCTGCAGGCTTTTTGTTAAAAGCACCGCTGCGTTTTTTGTCGTTGTAAGCAATGGCATGTTTATCCAAAGCAATAGTTAAGAAACGCAGAACGCGCTCATCACGTCTTAATTCAACTTCCAGTTTGTTAATTAATTCACCCGGAGCCTTGAATTCAGTTAAGTGATAGTACCCTGTAGTTTTCTTTTGGATAGGGTACGCTAATTTTCTCAAACCCCAATTATCCTCCTGGACAATTTCGGCTCCGTTATCTGTTAATGTTTTGCTGTATTTGGCAATTGCCTCTTTAGCAGTTTCATCAGATAACAACGGGGTTAGAACGATCACGATTTCGTACTGTTGCATTATTATTTTGATTTTTAATTATTTATCCCTGTATATCGGGGCTGCAAATGTAGAAAGAAATAATTTATAATCAAAGCGTTATTAGTTGTATTTTGAGGGCATTAACCACAGCTAAACAAGCATGAAAAAATTTTTACTGTTACTGATGATTACAGCCGGCTTTAACGTTGCCGGTGCGCAAACCAAACCCGGCCCTGCCGAACAGAAGTTTACCGGTGCTTTATGCGATTGCATCAGCAAGCTGGATAAAGCAAAACTTACCAGTTCAAAAGAAGCCAACAAGGCCTTTATGGATTGCTTTACCAGGCAAGCCGAGTACCTGCCCGATGTAGCTGCCGAACGCGGGGTGGAGATGACCGACGATGCCGCTATGGATAAAATAGGATCAGACATCGGCGCTAACCTGATGAAGCAAAAGTGCGACGGCTTTATACAGCTTGCCCTCAAAATGGCTGATAAAGGCGAGGACGCGGGGGTAGCAACAGAAAGCACCACCGGTACTTTTAAACGGATAGACAACAAAGGCTTTAATTATATAGTGATTGCGGATAACGCCGGCAGCCAGAAAAGTTTTTTATGGTTACAGGAGTTTAAAGGCTCTGATAAGTTTGCGGGTGTAACAACAGCTTTGTTGAATAAAAAGCTTAAAGTTACCTGGCAGGAGATAGAGGTTTACCTGCCTGCGGCCAAAGGGTATTATAAGGTTAAAGAAATTACAGCAATAGATGTTTTGTAAAACATAAGCACCCGCTAAATTGTGTTTAATAAAAACAATAACACTATGCAGTTTGCCAGCCACCAGCCCGACCAGGATAACGCCGAAGATTTTGCCGACGATTTGAATTTGACCCCGCCTGCCGAAGAAAAACCCGTGGAAGGCGATTGGAACGACGAGGACGATGAAGACTTTGACGACCAAATGGAGTTTGAAGAAGACCTGCGCGAGATCCGTACGGGTGATGACCTGGGCGAGCCCGACCCGGAAGATGACGACCATTTGCCCGATGAAGAGCTGCAGTAGTTAAGTAATATTAAAAAAGTATTGAACTAAACCCTGTCGGCAAATAGTTCATCAAGGCTTAATAAAAAGCCGGGCAGCACGGGCGTGGTTACATCGTCGCCTATGGTAAGTAATTTTGAGGGTACAAAGCTGCCGTTGGTTACTTATCCGCTGTGAAATGCGCTGGTGTAATGAGCCGGGGGCAGGGCTCATTATAAAAATCTTGCCTTTTATGATTTCCAAACGCTCCTCAATTGCCCAATTAGCGTAATCGGCATATGTGTATTCTTTAGTAAGATCAATATCTGACAGCTGCATTATACCAAAAATACAAATTTAATTAATTGTTGCTTGTGAGCATGTTAACAATTTTAGCAAAGCTGCTGTTTAACATTGTTTAAAATCTTGCTAACTTAGTGCCTGTGGATAATTTCATTGTTTCGGCACGTAAATACCGCCCGGCAACCTTCGAAACCGTTGTGGGCCAGCAGCATATCACTAATACGCTAAAAAACGCTATTAAGAATAATCAGCTGGCGCAGGCATTTTTATTCTGCGGGCCCAGGGGGGTGGGTAAAACCACCTGTGCGCGTATCCTGGCAAAAACCATCAACTGCACCAATTTACAGCCAAATGGCGAAGCCTGCGGCGAGTGCGACAGCTGCCGTGCTTTTATGAACGGTAATTCATTTAATGTGCACGAGCTGGATGCGGCATCAAACAACTCGGTGGATGATATCCGCAGCCTGATAGAGCAGGTGCGCATACCGCCGCAGGCCGCCCGTTACAAGGTTTATATTATTGATGAGGTGCACATGCTATCGCAGGCGGCCTTTAACGCCTTCCTGAAAACGCTGGAAGAACCGCCTAACTACGCCATATTTATACTGGCCACTACCGAGAAGCATAAGATACTGCCTACCATCCTGTCGCGCTGCCAGATCTTTGATTTTAACCGCATCCGGGTAGAGGATATGGCCGGCCACCTGGTCAGCATCGCCCAAAAGGAAAGCATTACTTACGAGAACGACGGCCTGCATATCATCGCCCAAAAGGCTGATGGCGGCCTGCGCGATGCGCTTTCGATGTTTGACCAGATCGTGAGCTTTAGCGGGGGGAATGTTACCTACCGCTCGGTTATTGATAACCTGAACATACTTGATTACGACTATTATTTTAATATAACCGATAAACTGCTTGCCGAAGACAGCGCACAATCGCTGCTGCTTTTTGACGAGATATTGGGTAAGGGTTTTGACGGCGCTCACTTTATCTCGGGCCTGTCCGAACATTTACGTAACCTGCTGGTAGGCAAGGATACCGCAACCATTAAACTGCTGGAAGTTAGCGAAACCATTAAGGCCAGGTACCTGCAACAATCGCAGGCGGCATCAGTATCGTTCCTGCTATCGGCCATGAATATTGCCAACCAGTGCGATATTAGTTATAAGCTGAGTAAAAACCAGCGTTTACAGGTAGAACTCGCCCTGCTTAAAATGAGCAACCTGCTCTCGGTATTCAATATGGCGAGTATGCCGGTAAGCGAAAATGTAACCACTCCTAACGGAGAGGTAAAAAAAAAACCTGATACCTCAGTAACGGAGGCCCATACATCTGTTAAACAGGCAGATGAAATGAGCGTAGCCAGGGATAACCCGGTAACTTATAACAAACTGCCGCCGGTTGGTGCGCAATCGGCTACGCCATCAATGGCGATGCCTGCCCCCGTGCCAAAGGCCGAGCCTGCCGAAAAGCCGAAGCCGTTTATCCCGAATGCGCATGCAGCAGCTACATCGGTAAAAATACCATCCTTAAAAGATCTGGGCAAAAAATTAGAAGAGTCCGCACTGGAAGAAGAAGACCCTTATTTAAAAGGTAACGACAAGGAAGCTTTTACCATAGATCGGTTTTTAGAGCTGTGGACCAATTATGGCGGGCAGCTTAAGGCAGCAGGCAAACCGGCCGGGTTATACACCATTTTTACAGGGGTTACCCCAAAGGTTTTAGGCCCCGAATCTTTTGAGGTAATATTATCAACCAGGGTGCAGGAAGCCGCGTTTAGAGACCAGCGCCCGCATCTGCATAATTATTTGCGCAGCAGCCTCAAAAATTTTGGCATCGAGGTTACTGCCCGGGTAGACGAACAAACCACTATACGCAAACCCTATACCGCGCTCGAAAAATTCCAGTACCTGGCGGCCAAAAACCCGCAGCTTATCGAACTGAAGAATAAATTTAACCTTGATTTTGATTAAACATCAAAACTGATATAGAAGGTGCTGCCTTCGTTTGCCTTGCTATCTACCCACATGCGCCCGTGGTTCATCTGGATAAAATCGTAACAAATTTTTAGGCCGATACCTGTGCCCGGTTCTTTATTGGTGCCCAGGGTGGTATGCGAGGCAAAGGCAAATATCTTGCCCAGATCTTTTTCCTGAATGCCGATGCCGGTATCCTCTACAGATATAATGCGCTCGTTTGCGTGGATGTAGCTGTCTATATAAATGTTGCCGCCCTGTGGCGTAAACTTAATAGCGTTTGAAATAAGGTTGCGTAATACAATTTTGATCATGTCCTCATCGGCCTTAACCATTACATCGTTGGCTACATTGTTTTGGATGGTTAAACCTTTGTTGTTGGCCATTTCATAAAGGCTCCTGATATTTTCTTCCACCAGCCGGTCCAGCTGAAAAGGGACAGGATCATAATGAAAGCCCTGCAGCTGGTTTTTAGACCAGATCAATAAATTATCCAGCAATTCCAGCGTGTTATGAATGTTGTTTATCACTACCGGGGTAAGGGCCTTCATTTCGCGCTCGTCCATCTCCTGCTGCTGCCACAGGCCAAGTAAATTTACCATTTGAGTGATGGGGCTCCTCAGATCATGCGATACTACCGAGAAGATCTTATCTTTTACATGGCCGGCATTTTCCAGTTCGATGTTCTGCTGGTTAATGATCTTGTTTTTTTTGTTGATGTAATCGTATGTTTTTTTAAAGTAGAACAGGCCTGCCACAATAATAATCAGGATGGCCAGCAGTATCAATTGTTTGGTACGCTGGCGGCTTATCGTAGCCTTATCAATTGCGGCGGCGTCCTGCAGGTGCTGGTTCTCTTGTTTGCGTTTTTCCAGTTCAAACCTGGTTTGGAATAGGGCGATGAGCTGGTTTCTGTTTACATTAGTGATACTATCGCTGATTTTATGATAAATAGCGCTGCTTTGCAAGGCCGCGCGGTAATTGCCCATTGCCGAATCTAACAGGTAAAAGCTGTAGCGATAATCTAACAGCTGATCTATACTGGCTGTTTTTTTGGCTAAATCGTATCCGGCGGTGTATAACTTTCTGGCTTTATCATAGTTTTTAAGCCCGTATTGTATCTGGCCCATCAGCAGCAATAGCTCGGTTTTTTCGCGCTGATTAAAATCGGGGCTGTTTTGATAGGCCTGCAATTTATTGATATACGCTATTGCCTGTTGATAGCTTTGCTGCATTACCGCTAACGAAGCAAGATTGGCGTAACTTAAAATCAGCACATCTTCATCGATAGTTATCTTGGCCAGCCGCAATTCTTCCAGGTAATATTGCTGCGCTTTTTTAAAGTTTTTTAAGCCTACATAATTATTACCGATGTTGCCTTGTAAAATAGATTCGAAATGTGTTTTACCTAAGCCGGCAATTTTTTCGAGCGCCTGCTGATAATATAGGATAGACTGGTTATAATCTTTTAAAGTGTTGTAATAGTAGCCAATGTTATTTAAAACTCTGCCTTCGTTTGCCTTGTCATTCAGTTGATGAAACAGCTTAAGTGAGGTTTCGAAATATTTTAATGCCATCGGGTCGCCGTTTACCAGCATGCAGCCTAAGCCAATGTTTTTATAGGCATAAGCTTCGCCGCGTTTATATTTTAACTGGCGGGAAAGCAGAAAAGCTTTTTTGGCATACAGGTTCAGATCTTTAATGCTGCTGCCATAATAACTGTAAGCGAGCGTATTATATAGGTCAACCTTGGTAGTGTCGTTTAATTTTCGCTGAGTAATTAATCTCTTCAGGCTATCTGTTTCTGTTTGTTGCGCAAAACAATTATTGGGCAGCCACCATAAAATGATATTCAGAAAACAGATGAAGATGAACTTTTTGTCGGGCATGCACGTAATATTGATAGGCAGTATTATTACGTTATGGCTGCAAATATGTTCGGGTATTGTAAAATATTTATTACATCAATTGTTATTTACTCAAACCCGGCTGATAAAAACAAAAAGGGGCTGCACGCTTGTACGGTACAGCCCCTTTTTTATAATTTACGTTGTTTAGGGTGTATCGTTTTTAGGATAACCTTCTTCATCCAGGTCGTCTCGGTCGTCTTCGGGTGTGTGGGCCAAAGCGGCGTCGCGCGGGTTAAGTTCAACTATCTTACCGCTGTCTATATGCATTCCTAAAGTTTCTGCATCCGTTTCTAACGAGCGGTTGGCGTCGTACTCGCCATTGGTATCGTAAGGGTTAGCCTCGTCATAGGTAGAGTTAAAATCTTCGCCGTTTTTAACGGTAGTGTCGTAAGGGTCCGGGTGGTCATAATCCGGGTTATCGCCCTTTACATCATACTCATAGCTATTGATGTTCTCGTCGTAATTTAAATTTTCGCTGTCGGCAGTTTCGTTGCTGTCGTCATTTAGCGGAGCGTTCCTGTCTTCCGGATCAGTAACAAAATCCTCGTTTTGGTTATCAGGTATCATAGTTATCGTTTTGCTATCATACATTAAAAACCCTGCCAAAAAACAACAGGTAACCAATAATTACTGGATAGATTTCCGGTAAGAAATAATATCGCCCAGGGCAAACTTAAGGCCTATAGAGTACTGTACCATTTTGTCCTTGCTTTTACCGGCTGTAAAACCATCCATATTATCGCTCAGGTCCATATTAAAATTATAGGCCAGGTCTATTTTAAACGATGGCTGGTTGTACTGGTTAAAAAATTTGATCTCGTACCCGATGCGGGCCGGGATGTACAGTTCGTTGCTTTTATCTAAGCCGCCGGTAATAAACTGCGGGTCGGTATTTGATAATCTGTTGATATCATCAGGCGCTTTAATGCTGTTGAGGATATACCCCAAACCGGCAGATATGTACAGGTTTTTTAAAACATTCATCAGGCCACTGTTTTCATAATCAACAATTTCGCCGGCCTGCAGCTGGCCCCTTAATACCAATGCGGTATATTTATTTTTAAAATACCTGCCCGATAAGGAGGTTTTTTCGCCGCCTTGCAGGGTGCCGGTTTGCAATTCGGCCACATAGTTTACAAATGGCGTTTGGTTATGGGTAAAATTTATAAAAAAACCGGCCTTGGTGTTAACCGTTTCGGCATCGCCGTACAGCTGGTTAAAGGTAGTGCCCACACCGGCATCATACTGCGCAAAATCATACCCTATCTGTGCTTTTGATATTAAGGTAGTTACTGATAGTAAGAGCGTGAAAAAAGCAGTTTTAGTAAGCAGTTTAATCATATGTAAAAGCAGTGTTGCCTTAAATGGGCAATGTGTAATTTTTATAAAAGTAGCACCTAAGTTTTAAAAAGCAATGCAATGGGTAAATTATATTGTATATAACGCTAAACAAGCAGGGTTAATTGCAGGTTATTAAACAGGTATTTAATGCATTAGCAAATTATTTTTGCTAATGTTGCCGGCGTAAAATTTTGAAAAAAAAATTTACGTAAGTTTGGAGCCATTTAAATATAAAAAACAATAAAAATCAGGTATGTCAAAAATTAAAGTAGAAAACCCGGTAGTTGAACTGGACGGTGATGAAATGACCCGCATCATCTGGAAGTTTATTAAAGATAAACTGATCATCCCTTATCTTGACCTGGATATAAAATATTATGACTTAGGTATAGAGTATCGTGATGAAACTGATGACCAGGTTACGGTTGATGCCGCTAACGCTATTTTAAAATATGGTGTAGGTATTAAATGTGCTACCATCACCCCTGACGAGCAGCGTGTTGAAGAATTTGGATTGAAACAAATGTGGAGGTCGCCAAACGGCACCATCCGTAATATATTAGATGGTACGGTTTTCCGCGAGCCGATTGTAATGAGCAATGTACCGCGTTTAGTACCCAACTGGACAGCCCCTATCTGCATTGGCCGCCACGCATTTGGCGACCAGTACCGCGCTACAGATTTTGTTACCAAAGGCAAAGGTAAACTAACCGTAACCTTTACCCCGGAAGACGGCGGCGCCGAGCAATCATTTGAAGTGTATAACTTTAAAGGCGATGGCGTGGCTTTAACCATGTACAATACTGATGAATCTATCAAAGGTTTTGCGCATGCGTGCTTTAACCAGGCGCTGATGAAAGGCTGGCCTTTATACCTGTCTACCAAAAACACCATCCTTAAAAAATACGATGGCCGTTTTAAAGATATTTTTGAAGAGATCTATCAGGCAGATTATAAAGCTAAGTTTACCGAAGCGGGTATTACTTACGAGCACCGTTTAATTGACGACATGGTTGCATCGGCCCTTAAATGGAACGGTAACTTTGTTTGGGCTTGTAAAAACTACGATGGCGACGTACAAAGCGATACTGTTGCACAAGGTTTTGGATCTTTAGGTTTAATGACCTCTACTTTGGTTACCCCTGATGGTACGGTGATGGAAGCAGAAGCTGCCCACGGTACCGTAACCCGCCACTACCGCGAGCATCAGGCCGGCCGCCCTACATCTACCAACCCCATTGCATCTATTTTTGCATGGACCCGTGGTTTAGAGTTCCGTGGTATTTTAGATAATAACCAGGAGCTGGTAGATTTTTGCAAAACCTTAGAGCAGGTTTGTATCGAAACGGTTGAAAGCGGCAAAATGACCAAAGATTTGGCCATCACCATCAAACCAAAGGTAGAGCATGGTACCGATTACCTGTACACCGAAGAGTTTTTAGAAGCGATCAACGAAAATTTAAAAGCAAAATTGGGTAAGTAATTAACCTGGTAAAATATTTAAAAGCCCGCTCTATTAGAGCGGGCTTTTTTTGTACATGCAGGTAAATTAATTATATTTACATACATGAACCATGTCACACTTCTTTATATAATTATAACAATACTTGTGGTTGCATTTATTTGGAATGCTTATCAGACATGGAAAATCAGACAATATCCCCTGCGTATCGAGATGTCCTTAAATGATGCTAAATATTGGGAGTTAAAATACAAATATGAATTTCTTGTGGCGGTTGGTAGCATTGTCGTTGCGGTAGTAGCATTTATTGGGTACAGTACCTTAAATGATGTTAAAGCAAATTTAAAACTAACCTTAAGTGCGCAAGTAGATTCGGTTAAAAGCAGAGTAGATTCAGTATCTAAAAATATTAGTGGCACAGAAATATCAGCAAATGCACTGAACAAAAAAGTGTCTACAACGAATGAAAGGATTACCGAGTTTAAAACAGATATTGGGAAATTAAAACGCAGCCAAAGCGATTTAGATTTATTAAATCAAAAAATTAAAGATTTGCAGTCTAAAAATATTGTTATAAAGGAATTTTATATAGTTGATAAGTTAACTGTCCAAACAAATATGGACAAATTAGATAAATTTTCTTTTAAGAATTTGAAGACAATTGATGGGGATAATTTACCAAAATTTATATCATCGCCCATAGTTATCCCGTTGTCTCGTGACAATGGCATGTACACCGTTGCTAAGGTTACAAATGAGTACGTTACGTTAGCTTTTAAAGGGCCTGGATACTTTTCAACTCCGGAAGCTCCGACAGATCATGACTACGATGAGAAGGCAAAAAAAAATTATACAATAACATTGTTGATATACGACGTTAAGTAGAAAATATTAGTGATGCTAATTGAAGGGCGTTAACACATCTTATTTAACCTTTATACTAACCTTTTAAGAGCTAATTTATGATACTATAATTAATTAAGCGCTTCTAAGCTTATTCAAAATCCCTAACTTAGCCCCTCAAACAAGAACATACTACCATGTCATCATTATATCCATTAAAATTTAAAACCATATTTAAAGATAAAATATGGGGAGGCCATAAAATTGAAACCTATTTGCACAAGCCCATCGGCGATCTGCCAAATTGCGGCGAAACTTGGGAGATCTCGGGCGTAAAATCTGATGTATCTGTTGTAGCGGGCGGCGAGTTGCAGGGGCAGTCGTTAGCTGATCTGCTGGAGCAATTTAAAGGAGAGCTGGTAGGAGAGAAGGTTTACCAACACTTTGGCAACATTTTCCCGCTGCTGGTAAAGTTTATTGATGCGAATGACGACCTGAGCGTACAGGTACACCCTAATGATGAACTGGCTAAAAAACGCCATAATTCTTTCGGTAAAACCGAGATGTGGTATGTGATAGAGGCCGACCCGGGCAGTAGCCTGATAGCCGGGTTTAACCGCGAGATGACCGAGCAGGAGTATGTGGATGCTTTAAATAGCGGCCACATTATGGATATCCTGAACAGGGAGGATGTAAAGGCGGGCGACGTGTTCTTTTTACCCGCAGGCCGTGTGCATACCATTGGTAAAGGCCTGTTGATCGCAGAAATTCAGCAAACATCAGATATAACCTACCGCATTTACGATTTTGACCGTGTAGATGATAAAGGCCAAAAACGCGAGCTGCACACCCAGGAGGCCTTAGCCGCTATAGATTATAAGCATTACCCGGAATATAAAACTTTGTACACCCCCAAAAAGAATGAAGATGTACACCTGGTAACCTGCCCGTACTTTACCACCAACGTGTTAGATTATACCCACGGTGTGGATAAGGATTATGCTAACCTCGATTCGTTTGTGATATATGTATGTATTGAAGGCGAATTCACCATTAAGCATAACGATTTGGCATACCCGGTTAAAATGGGCGAGTGTATCCTGCTGCCAAAAACGATAGACAAGGTGGAACTGAAAACAACCGTCGGCTTCAAGATCCTGGAAAGTTATATAGCATAGCGGGTAATTTGATCGCTTGATTTTAGCAATCATCAATATTAAAAAACACCGGCCTGTTTAGCAAGCCGGTGTTTTTTAATTAATATTTTGGTAATAGTTAATAGCCAGCGGTTAATTGTATCGCTTTAAATCCGTTGGGTTTTGCAGGCTTTGTGCTATCCCGGCAAGATAAGCCTCGTCAATGGGTTTTAAAATATAATCGGCAATAAGGGGGTTACCTTTGGCACGTTTAATATCATCCAGATCAATTGACGAACTGATGTTGTACAAGATGATATTTTTGCCCAGTTGAGATTTAATTTCCTCAAAAGCCTTATTAAATTCCCATCCGTCCATAACGGGCATGTTAATATCAACAAACAAAACATCGGGTAAATGATGTACGTTTTCGGGCGCCTTTAAAAAGTCGATGGCTTCTTTGCCGTTTGCAAAAGTTAGTATTTCGTCAAACAGGGCTTTATTTATGATTAATTTTTTAAAACCGTAAGTAAAAATTTCATCATCATCAACAATCCCTGCGGTCACAATTTTTTTTTCGGTATTCATTTATGGTATTGGTTTACACCAATTTAATAGTAAATTTTGTGCCAACATTTACGGCGCTCTCCACTTGTATGTTTCCGCCCAGTGCTTCTACCTGGTTACGGGTAATAAACAGGCCAATCCCTTTCGAGTCGGAGTTTCGGTGAAAAGTTTTATACATGCCAAAAAGCTGGTCGCCGTAGCGGGCCATATCAATACCTACGCCGTTATCTTCAAACAGCAGGTAAACGTCTGTCCCAGTTTTTTGGGTAGTGATATTAATAACCGGTTCCCTGTCTGGGTGTTTATATTTTAAAGCATTGGTAAGCAGGTTCTGAAAAATGCTTTCCATGTAAGCCGGTATGTAGTCAATCTGCCTGCAATCAGTAAAATTAGTGCTGATATGAGCATTGGTAGCTGTAATATTTGTTTGCAGGGCCGATGCCACGTTGTTGAACATGGTTTCAAAATCAACTGCCTTACGCTCGCGGGTAATTTCTGATTGTATCTTTACGATCTCGTCCAGGTGGCCCATGGTAGCGCTTAAGCTTTCGCTGATGGTTTTAATATGCGAAAATATCTCTGCCCGATCTTCCTCCTGCCTTGATTCTTCGAACAAATTAACCATAAACTTTAAATTACCGCTGTGCGACCGCAGGTTATGCGATACGATGTAAGCAAAGTTTTGCAGCCGCTTGTTCTGGTCGTCTAACAAGTTGATAGACGATTGCATGTTGATGCCCTTTTTTTTAATGCTGTCTATATCCTGAAAAATTCCTCTCAGCTTTACGCACTTACCATAATCGTTTAATACCGGCATCCCTTTGCAGCGCACCCATATTACGTTGTTTTTGGCTGTTTTAAACTGCACTTCAACATCGTATGGCTTGCAATACCGGATAGCATCGTTTACAATATTGGTTAGCAGCAGGCGGTACTGGGGCTCAAAATAACTGATAGAATCTTCCATGGTCATTTTTACATCCTCGGTCAGCTCAAAAATCTCCATCATTTCTTTAGAGCACTTGAGGCCCATGGTAGCAATATCAATTTCCCAGCTGCCCAATTTTGCAATACGGCCTGTTTCTGCCAGGTTAAAGTTGCTTTCGGCAAGCTCCACTTCAAGCATTTTTAATGCGTTGATATTGGTCAGCACACCATGTATGATGGGGCCGTCGCTGGTTTCGTGCCGTTTGGTGGTGTTTTCAAACCACTGGTAGCCATTTTGTTTGGTAAGCAGCCTGATGTGTGCAACCGGCGAGCCGCCATGCCGCGGGTGGTAGGTGGTTTTTAAAAAGGCCGGCTTATCATGATAGTAAAGCAGGTGGTCAAAAAAGTAATTGTAAGAGCATTCTATCTCGCCGGGGGCGTAGCCTAAAGCAGCGTATAACCCTACCGACCATTTTACCTGTTTGGTATCGGTATTATACTCCCATACGCCTGCGTTAATATCATTGATAATACGCGCAATATGAGCCATGCTTTCGGCAGAAAACGTGTTACTCTCAGAAAAACTCATATTGCACTTTAATCACTATCTATTCAATTAATCACTGGGTATTATAAAATACATGCCAAACATGCACTTTTTGTTTATTTACAACCCTTTGTTGTAGCAAATATTGATAAGCAATATTATGCTTATTTTATATGTAAAGGATGCAATAACTTTAGGTCTGTTTTTATTAAGCTATATAGTTATGAAAACTAACACTTTTAAGCATCTACACAGGCTTATACGTTAATTTTACAGCAGAGGTTATTGAAAATCAATCAAATGAATATATGATCATACTTACGT
Organism: Mucilaginibacter phyllosphaerae; assembly: GCF_004378255.1. GTDB lineage: Bacteria > Bacteroidota > Bacteroidia > Sphingobacteriales > Sphingobacteriaceae > Mucilaginibacter > Mucilaginibacter phyllosphaerae. The sequence goes on along the minus strand of NZ_SNQG01000001.1, from coordinate 857,733 downwards.
GTTGTATATAAAGCTAAACGAAACTAATTTGCAAAAACACCAGTGTTATTGTATCAATTACACTTGCAGATAACGAATTATCCTTCCAGATAATATGTGGCGGATAAAATTCTTTTATAATATTTGTTTTGCATAGCTGTTTTTATAAAAGATCCCTATATATTCCAGATATTTTAATAAGCATATACCATATATGGCCGGTATTGCACTCATCCACGGCTATTTAATTAAAACTTTACAATATGCAATTGATACCAACAGGTAATTTGTTACAATGCAACATGCCCCAAATTACTACCTTAGCTATACCAATTTTAAATTTTTATGAAAAAGTATGGCTTAAATTTGCTGGCAGCCCTGTTTATTTTGCTGGCAGTAAATGCATCTGCACAAAAAGCGCCTGCCGGTAAAGTATGGCCTGCAGCCAAGGCAAACGCCTGGTATGCACAACATCAATGGATGAGCGGTGCCGATTTTATCCCCAGCAGCGCCATAAACCAGTTAGAGATGTGGCAGGCCGGCACGTTTGACCCTACAACCATCAACCGCGAACTGGGCTACGCCGAAAGCATTGGGTTTAACACCATGCGCGTTTTTTTGTACAGCCTGGCCTGGCAGCAGGATAAAGCCGGGTTTAAAAATCGGGTGAACCAGTATCTGGCCATTGCCGGCAAACACGGCATTAAAACCATATTTGTATTTTTTGATGATTGCTGGAATGCCGGTGCCAATACCGGTAAACAGCCTGCGCCAAAAGTGGGGGTGCATAATTCGGGCTGGCTGCAAGACCCCGGCAACCGCTTAAACAACCCCGGCCAAACCGCCATGCTGCAGGCTTACGTAACCGATGTAATGGCCAGCTTTAAGCACGATAAACGCATCCTGCTTTGGGATCTGTATAACGAGCCCGGCAACTCTAATAAAAAAGAGGCATCGATGGGTTTGCTGCGCAAGGTATTTGCCTGGGCGCGCCTTGTAAATCCGGATCAGCCGGTATCTGCCGGGCTGTGGGACTGGAGCTTTGAAACGTTGAATACTTATCAGGCCCTGAATTCAGATATTGTTACCTATCATGATTATACCGACGAGGCATCGCACTTAAAAACCATACAACTCCTAAAAACGCACGGCAAGCCTTTAATTTGTACCGAATACATGGCCCGCACCCGTGGTAGCAAATTTGGTAATATTATGCCGATGCTTAAAAAACAACATGTTGGTGCAATAAACTGGGGGCTGGTAATGGGCAAAACTAACACCGTATATGCCTGGGATAACCCCATGCCCGATGGCAGCGAACCTAAAGAATGGTTCCATGATATTTTCCGGAAGGATGGTACACCTTATAAACCCGAAGAAGTGGAGCTGATTAAGAAATTGAATGAAAAGACTAAGTAAGGGCATGCAGGCTGTAAGCTTTTTAAATATATTATAGTAACCCGGGTTGCAGGGAGGGATTAGTGTTTAGCGGATTTTAAATTCATTGATCGCACTGATCTGTTACCCCGGATATTATTTTATAACTGTATTTCAGGCATTTAAGTTATTTTACTGAAATAGTTTATATAGTCTATAGGAATTATAGTATTAATGCCTATATTTGTAATGTTAATTGTTCTTTAAAGATACTTATCCAGAAAGACAGAGGGAAGGGCCCTATGATGTCTTAGCAACCTGTACCGCTTTGGTAAAAGGTGCTAATTCCTGCTTTGCAATTAGGCAAAGACAGATAAGCTGATTTAAATGTATGCTGCTAAAACAGCACCCTGCATATTTCTGCTTATATCCCTCAGCTTTATGGATGTTATTATAAAAATAATTTTGTAAACCGTGGCTAATGCTATGGAATTAACAGCAGATTTATAAATATATAAAAATATGAGCTTACGACTTGGCGACGATGCCCCGAATTTTAAGGCCCAGACATCACAGGGCGAAATTGATCTTTACGAATACCTGGGCGATAGCTGGGGGGTATTATTCTCTCACCCGGCAGATTATACGCCGGTTTGCACCACCGAGCTGGGCAAAACCGCTTCCCTGAAAGATGAGTTTGAGAAGCGTAACGTTAAGGTTATAGCTTTAAGTACGGATAGCGCAGAATCGCACAAAGGTTGGATCAGCGATATCAACGAAACACAGCATGTGGAAGTTACTTTCCCTATCATCGGCGACGAGAGCCGCGAGATCTCTCAGGCTTATGATATGATCCACCCCAATGCATCATTAACGGCAACCGTGCGGTCGCTGTTTATCATCGGGCCAGATAAAAAGATAAAACTGATCATTAGCTACCCGGCATCAACAGGCAGAAACTTCCAGGAGATTTTAAGGGTGATAGATAGCTTACAACTTACGGCCTACCACAGCGTAGCCACCCCGGCCGATTGGAAAGATGGTGAAGATGTGGTAGTGCTGCCATCCATCAAAACAGAGGATATCCCGGCTAAGTTCCCCAAAGGGTTTACAGAGGTTAAGCCTTATTTAAGAACAACGCCACAGCCCAATAAATAGGGGGCTGAATTACAGAGTCGCGTGGCCGAGAGGATAGGTGAGGGTCTGCAAAACCTTAAACGGTAGTTCGAATCTACCCGCGACGTCCTAACTATACTGACTGACTAATAACTGATGGCGGTGGGCTGAGGAGCCCATCGCCTTTTTGTATGACTCACCCGGTCATCGCTACGCAAGACCACCCTTTCTCCACAAGCGGAAAGAAGGTAGCATATCAGGCCTTTCCGGAGGAGATGGATAATTGAGGTTTTTCCCACCATCTTTGCGAAGCAGATCGACTAACGAGCGTAGTCGGGGTGAGTAAAATCAGAGAGAGATATGATCAGTGCCTCAACAATCTCATTTCTCACTTATATATTTACGATATATGAGCAACACTACCCACAACTGGCCCAAACTTGATTTCCATTACCTAAAAGATACCATTGCCACCGTCCATCAATGGACACAGATGATCGGCAAGGTGCGCCTAAAAAAAATGCCCTGGATAAACCACTCCTGGCAGGTTACGCTATATGTGAGCGCCACCGGTTTAACAACAGGCAGCATCCCATATGATGGCGGCGTTTTTCAGATAGATCTGGATTTTATAAACCACCAGTTGCACATTACTACCAGTACAGGGCAAAAAATAACATCCGGCTTAGGTGCCGAAACCATAGCCGAATTTTATAACGAGTTAATGGCTAACCTGCAACAAGCCGGTGTAGCGGTAGAGATTTACGCCGTACCCAACGAATTGGAAGTAGCCATACCTTTTGCCAAGAATACTGCGCCTTGTATTTATAATGGCGAAGCCATGCATGCTATCTGGCAGGCACTTGTTAAAATTCATAATGTATTTACCGGCTTCCGGTCGGGGTTTTTGGGTAAAAGCAGCCCTGTACACTTCTTCTGGGGCGCGTTTGATCTGGCGGTTACCCGTTTTAGCGGCCGTACTGCCCCCCTGCACCCCGGCGGCGCACCCAACATGCCCGATGATGTAATGCAGGAAGCCTATTCGCACGAGGTAAGTTCATGCGGGTTTTGGCTGGGCAGCGAGGCATTCCCGCAGCCTGCTTTTTACGCTTATTGCTATCCAACCCCGGATGCTTACGGCAAGCAGCAGGTTAGCCCGCCCGAAGCTTTTTACAGCAACGAGATGGGCGAATTTTTCCTGATGTATGAAGTAGTACAGCAAGCCGCCAACCCCGAAGAAATGTTAGGCCAGTTCTTACAAAGCACTTATGATGCCGCTGCCAACACCGCCGATTGGGATAAAAATCTGAAGTGTGACTTGCAAGGTTTGAAGAATTAAGGAGTTGCATTTAAAGTTAAACACATTAAAATCTTATACTTTTAATAAATAATTTAAGGGGCAGTAAACCATAAGGAGGTGTGGATGTCAAAAAGGCAAAAACCAGCCTTAAAAAATGCGACTGCTAAACCTATTCTCTAAAAAAACCTTACTTGTGGCTATAATAATGTCTGCGACTTATTTAGCTCACGCACAAAACGTAACTTATTCAAAAGACAGCTCCGGTAATTTAATTCAGGAAGATAGCCGCGGATCTATAAAGATCTATAGAAAGGATGTTTGGGGTAACATGGTGGTAGAGGATGAAAGTGGTAGATATATCATGACCCTTACCAAAGATATTTTTGGAAACGATGTTGAAGAATACGGCGACGGAAAAAAAAGGATCTATGAAAAAGATAATTTTGGCGATACCATTATAAAGGATGAGCATGGATCTACCGTAGCTACAATTAAAAAGGACATTTTTGGGAGTGATATTGTAACAGATGCCCCAGGAAGAAAAAAGGTGTACAAAAAAGACATTTTTGGCCGTTTTGTAGTGGAAGATGAAAATGGAAGAACGATAGCTACTCGTACCAAGGATATTTTTGGAAACGATGTGGAAGAATATGGCGACGGTAGAAAAAGGGTTTTTGAAAAAAATATTTTTGGCGATACAAACGTAAAGGATGAACATGGAACAACTGTATTGACCATTAAGAAAGACATTTTTGGGAATTACACAGAAACCGACGCCCAGGGAAAAAAGCGGGTTTACAAAAAAGATATTTTTGGCAATACAGTTGTAGAGGATGAATCAGGAAGGACCATTGCCACATATAAAAAAGATATTTTTGGTAACCTTGTAGTAGAGGAATATTGATCTTATAAATATCATAAAGAAAAGCCGGGCTCTGTTGGTGGCGTTTTGTGCGCCGCTAATTTCTGTACACACCAGGTGGTCATACACCGTAAGCCCTGCACATTGGTTGTTTTAACAGGCTCAAAAAGCTCGCCTCCTAATTGATGTGTATATTCCAGCAATATTTGCTCATTTACTAAAAAGCGTTCAGAGCCGTCGGGTAAGGCGTAGCGGCTGTTACCTAAAGGTACAACTTTATCCTCCATACCTGTATCTGATGCCAGGCGGGCAAAAAAGTAACCTCCGGGCTTTAGTTTGGCCCACATACCGCGCAGCATAGCGTCGAAATGGTTACTATCGTTTGCAAAATGTAAAACGGCGTTACAAATCACCAGGTCGAAATAATTATCTGCAAAGGGCATAGCTTCTGCAGGGGCTGCCACAAAGTTTTTAAGAGGAAGCTTTGGCGCGAGTGCTGCGGCCACTTCCTTTACGTAAGCTATAGCCTCCGGGTTAGGGTCGGCAGCATAAACGTCAAAGCCATTTTGCAGAAAATATACCAGGTTGCGCCCACCGCCACAGCCTGCATCAAGTACTTTTTTACAAGCATCAAAGCGGCCTTTCAACAGCTGGTCGAAAAGGTAAATATCTATGTTGCCAAATTGCTGCTGTAAATTGTTCACGGTTTAATTTTTATGCGTTGTTTATTTTACTCACCAAAGCCCCACCTAAGTCCGCTCTAAAAGAGAGGACTTTAAAAACTTTTCTCTACTCCTTTGGAGAGGGACGTACAGAGGCTTTTTATGCAATGTAACAATTATATAAGTACGTGTATAATCAATCGTATCCTGATTAGTTTATCGCATAATATTTTTATTATTGTGTATCACTAACACATTAGTGATGGTATTATCTCACAAATCTAAGTACCGTACCAATTGCCTAATTAAACGTCATTTTACTGCTGCTTTGCTGTTGCATGCTTAGTAATGTTGTATCTGCCCAAAAAAAGAATGCCGGTTACCAGTACCACATCAGGCGAGCGGCATCTCCCTTAAAAATTGACGGATTGCTGGATGAGGCCGATTGGCAAAGCGCCGATACCGCAGGTAAATTCTTTATGGTTTTACCGATGGATACCAGCTTTGCCAAGCTGCGCACCGTGGTGCGGATGGCGTATGATAACGATAACTTTTACATCTCGGCAGAATGTTATATGCCTACGCCGGGCTACATGGTAGAGTCGCTTAAACGGGATTTTGGGTTCCAGAAGAACGATAACTTTATCTTTTTTATGGATCCGTTTGATGCGCGTACAGATGGCTTTAGCTTTGGCGCCAATGCGGCAGGCGCACAATGGGATGGCACCATGTACGAGGGCGGCAAAGTTGACCTGAGCTGGGACAACAAATGGTATTCGGCAGTAAAAAATTATAATGATAAGTGGGTATTTGAGGCGGCTATCCCCTTTAAAAGTATCCGCTATAAAAAAGGTATCAAGGAGTGGGGTATTAATTTTAGCCGTAACGACCTTAAAACAACCGAAAAATCCAGCTGGGCGCCGGTACCCAGGCAGTTCCCTACAGCGGCATTAGCTTATACAGGTACTATTATATGGGATGAAGCGCCTCCTGTAGCAACGCGCAATATTTCTATCATTCCGTATGTGCTGGGTGGCATCACTAAAGATTTTGAGCATAAAAAAGATGCCGTTTACCGTAAGGAAATTGGTGGTGATGTTAAAGTGGGTTTAACCTCGTCATTAAACCTGGACCTGACCGTTAACCCGGATTTTTCGCAGGTGGATGTAGATCAGCAGGTGATCAACCTGAACAGGTACGAGTTATTCTTCCCCGAAAAAAGGCAGTTCTTTTTAGAGAACGGCGACCTGTTTGGTAATTTTGGTTATGCTGATGTACGCCCGTTCTTTTCGCGCAGAATTGGGTTAAATGCACCTATCCGTGCAGGGGCAAGGCTTACCGGCAAAATAGACAGGAACTGGCGCGTAGGCGTTATGGATATTCAAACGGGGCAATCCACATCTGCAAACTTACCCGGGCAAAACTTTGGCATAGTTACCCTGCAAAGGCGGGTGTTATCGCGCTCCAACATTGGTTTTATCTTTGTGAATAAAGATGGCACGGGTGGCGCGCCTATGCCTGGCAGCACAGCTAACGATTATAACCGAAACGTAGGCGCCGAGTTTAACCTGGCCACATCAAACAACCTGTGGACGGGTAAACTGCTTGGGCTAAAATCATTTACACCCGGCGTAAAGGGGCGCGATTTTGTGACTGCCGCCAACCTGCAATACCTGAGTAAATACTGGACCTTTAGCCTGCAGCAGCAATACGTAGGGCAAAATTACAACGCCGAAGCAGGATATGTGCCGCGTACCGGCTACAACAAGTTGAACCCGCTGATACAACACAATTTTTTCCCTAAAAGCGGCGCGATATTATCGCACGGCGTGCAGGCCAGCGGGATCTATTTCTTTGATGAAAGTTTCCGCTCTACCGATAATGAAACGATCCTGAGTTACCTCATCACCTTTCGTAACCGCAGTACGTTTACCGTATCAGGACTGGATGATTATGTAAAATTGCTGCGCCCGTTCGATCCTACCAACACCGGTAAGCCCATGCTGGCAACCGGGTTCACTAATCATTGGAACACTATCGACATACAATATGCATCCAAACCGCAAAGCGTATTTACTTACCTGGTAGAGGCTGCCCGGGGCGGATACTATGATAACGGCGCCAAAACCACGCTGATAGGGCAGGTGGGCTATCGCTTTCAGCCCTATGTGAATTTGATACTGAATACCTCTTTTAATGATCTGCACCTGCCTGCACCTTACGGCCATAATAAGTTTTGGCTGATTGGCCCGCGGGCAGATGTTACCTTTACCAATACCCTTTACTTTACCACATTTGTGCAGTATAACGAGCAGGCTAAAAACATGAATATCAACAGCAGGTTTCAATGGCGTTACAAGCCCGCGTCAGATCTGTTCATTGTTTATGGCGATAACTCAATCCCATCGCCATTCACGGTTAAAAACCGCCAGCTAACCATCAAGTGGACGTATTGGTGGAATATATAGTACTTAACCAATCTGAAAAAACTATCCAATTACGGCTCAATATTATTTTTGTGTAAACCTGCATTCCGGGTAATAAATTCAGCGGCTAAAATTTATATTTGTTGTAGATGCAGAAGCACCACACCAAACCCCAACATCCTGTTACAAAAACGGAGCATCATTGCCCGTCGTGCAATACGGCTTTTAACGGCAGATATTGTTTCAATTGCGGCGAAAAGGCCTTTCACGAATCCGACTTCACCATTAAAAAATTCCTGGCGCATACGCTGGATATGTTTACCCACTTGGACGGTAAGTTTTTGCGGTCGTTAAAATACCTGTTTGCCAAACCCGGTTTTTTAACTCATGAGAATATGCGCGGCGCAAGGGTGAAATATGCCAAGCCGGTGCAGTTGTTTTTACTGGCCAACGTTTTGTTCTTTATAATTTTGCATTTTGCCCCAACTACCGATTACACCCCCGGACTTGGCGACGAGCATTACAACCACTTGAGCGATTATCCCTTATTAAAAAAACTTGCCCCGGTAGATACTGCTGTAGTACAATATATTGGAAAAGTAACCGACGAAAAATTTGAGAAAACTCATTTATCTCCGCAAGAATTAGAAGATCATTTTTTGATAAACAGCCGGATCTATTCAAAATCGTTTTTATTGCTGCTTGTGCCGCTTTTTGGCGGGATTGTGTACTTATTTAATGTTCGCAAATTTAAATATTTTTCTTTTTCGCTTATTTTTGCCGCCCATTTTTTAGCTTATCAATTAATTACGTACTCGGTATCATCCTTATTTATTTATAAATTTAAAATACCAATTTGGCGGCCATTTACCTACTTGTTTTTTGAAACACCTATAGCGCCTGTAAGTCAGTTCCTGTTTTCAGATCCTTTTTTGTTTGTGAATATGCTGCTATGGATCCCATATCTTTTCATAGCCTTCAGGCGGTTATTTCCGGAAGAAATAAAAGCGGTTACCTTGGTTAAAACCTATTTTATAGCACAGATATTTTTCTTCTTAACGTTTGGCTTTTATAAAAAGCTGTTGATATTGCTAACACTTTGGCTGATGCACTAAGCCTTTTTACTGTAAAATTAAAAAATCTATCCTTGCAGTAATCCATCAAAGTTTTACTTTTGCAGCATATTGATACCGATATTTTTTCCTGTAGTGTAACGGTAGCACACCAGACTCTGACTCTGTTAGTAGTGGTTCGAATCCATTCAGGAAAACCTTTAAGGGGCAAGTGAGAAAGATTCTCGTTTGCCCCCTTTTTAATTTTTGAGGTTGGTAACCAACGTGAAATTAATTAACAAAGCCCTTGCCGGATGTACGGTAAGGGCTTTGTTAAATGGCAGATCTTAAAAGTAGCCGGTTATACCGGGTTTAAAGTTTTAACTTGTTCACCGTATTATGTGTAGTAAAATACAAGTACTTTTCGCTGTTTGATAAAGCGATGGAGCCAACTTGCGCGCCAGATAATATGGTTTTTATAGTTTGCGGATATTTAGAATTGTTACTGATCATTTTTATTTCGCCGGCATCCACAATGTACACTTTAAAGCCATCCCTTGTGCTTGCTAAACTCCCAATGTTGCTAAAGGTGAAATTTTTGAAGATCTGTGCAGATACACCCGACTTAGTGTATTTATAAACCTGGCTGTTTGATGCAAAATACTTAACGCCGTTGTTACTGGCGCTTAATGCGTTAAAGCCGCCTATCTCGGTATATAAAGGTTTGGTTGGTACATCCTCGCCATTTGGCTTTACTGCGCGCAGGGACGTAAAATCCGAATACCAAAAGAATTTACCGCTTGGGTCCCTGTCAACTCCAAGGCCTATTTCGTCATGGCTATCAACACCATGATAGTGTGGCACACCGTTGGTGTAAAGCCAGTATTCATGTTCGCCAACAACCATTATGGATCCATCCGTTGTTGCCGCTATATCACTCCCGCCAAAATAAGAAAAGCCGTCCGGGTCTTCGGGGAAATGGATACTTGTAACTACGGTATCGTGCTGTATCTTACGTATATCACCGCTTAAATCTGCAACTAATAATGATCCGTCGGTGTTAACAAAAATGCCGCTGGATTCTAAAAACCTGGCATTACTGCCATTCCCGTCTACCTGTGCGCTTGCATTATATTTACCTGCAATTACTTTATAGCTACCGGCTGCGGCTAACTGCAAAAAATTAATGTCGTTCATATTAAGCTGCGAAGCGGGGATGGTATCCTGTTCCTGGTCGGCTACCGAAACGCGGGCTATTTCTTTGGTTTCGTTTTTTTTGCAGGAGAAAAGCACAGTAAGTGTTACAACTGCACAAAAGGGTAAAAATTTTGTTCTCATGGCTTTATTATTTAGTAATATTTAAGTTTGATGGCATTTATTGCCTATTGGTTAATATCAAACTTACATATTAAAGCCACGTTTTATCTTCTCATAAAATGCACAATAAGTTGTGTAACAGGTTCACATTCAGGTGTAAACGTAAATATTAACGATACTTCTAAGCTTTGCGAAAATTGGTGCATCGTGTTGACATTCATCAGCACTATTGCACTATTTATCGGTAAAATAGCCTGGCCATGCAACCAGCCAAAATTGTGCAATAGTGTATCCGTACTAATAATTGAATGATCTTTTAATGCCCAGCTCCAATCCGCGCAGTTCGGCCAGGCCACGTAAGCGGCCAATGGCAGAATAGCCCGGGTTTGTTTTTTTATGCAGGTCGTCCAGCATTTTATGCCCATGGTCCGGGCGGAAAGGCATGCTGATGTCTTTGCGGCCATTGGCAGTTCTTTTTTGCTGCTCTTCCAGTAAGGCTTTTACAACGGCATACATATCTACGTCTCCTGTAAGATGGTCGGCTTCGTAAAAATTGCCGTCCTCATCCCGTTTAGTGCTGCGCAGGTGGATGAAGTGGATGCGGTTGCCCAGGCGCTTTACCATGCCGGGCAAGTCGTTACCGGCTATCACCCCAAATGATCCTGTACAAAAGGTAAGCCCGTTGCTGTGGCTGTTTACGGCGTTGTAAATATCCTGTATATCCTGCTCGTTGCTTACCACACGGGGCAGCCCCAGGATGGGGTAGGGCGGGTCATCCGGGTGGATGCACATCAGTACACCTGCCTCTTCTGCCGCAGGGATCACCTGTTGTAAAAAGTAGGTGAGGTTGCTTTTGAGCGTTTTGGTATCAATATCAACATAAGAGGCCAGCATCTGTAAAAATTGCGCTGTGGTGTAGCCCTCTTCAGATCCCGGCAGCCCGGCTATAATGTTTTTAACCAGTTGCTGCTGGTCTATCTCGTTCAGGTTATCATAGTAAGCCTTTGCGCGTTGTTTTAGCGGCTCGGCATAATCACCTGCTGCACCCGGCCGGTTTAAAATAAACAAGTCGAAAGCGGCGAAAGCGGCGGTATCAAACCTTAACGCAGTAGATCCATCGGGCATGGGGTAATCCAGGTCGGTGCGGGTCCAGTCCAGTATGGGCATAAAGTTGTAGCACACAATACTTAAACCGCATTGGCCAATATTAAGTAAGCTTTGGCGGTAATTGGCCAGGTATTGCTGATAGTTGCCGCTGCGTTTTTTAATATCCTCGTGTACCGGCACACTTTCAATTACCGCCCATGTTAACCCGGCATCCTCAATCAGCTGTTTTCTTTTCAATATCTCGTTTACCGGCCAAACTTCGCCGTTGGGGATGTGGTGCAGGGCGGTTACAATGCCGGTAGCGCCGGCCTGTTTGGCATCGGCTAAACTCACCGGGTCATTAGGGCCGTACCAGCGCCATGTTTGTTCTAAACTCATGTATTTTAATTATCGGGCTGTTAGTTGGCCACTTTAATTTTAACTACTATTTTTTTAACGGTATCGTACCCTGTTACTTTAATGTTAGGGCGGTGCACATCCTGCGGAAAGAAAAGGTAAAAAGTGCCTGGTTGGGCAATGTGCGCAGTACCTTCTGCCTGGTAATTGGCATAGTCGTGTTCCTCGTCATAAGGTTTGGTAACCGTAGCATCGATCAGGTTAACCACATCTATCCGCTCCCGGCCTTTTATTACATATTGCAGGTCGATGTATTTCCGGTGCGATTCCCATCCGGCCTGTTCCAATGCTTTTGAGGGGGCCTCGGTCACAATAGCGTAGGCATTGTCGCCATCAATGGGGTGCTTGCCGGTGCCTATGGTTTCCAGGTTGGTATCCTTCAAAAATAAAAAGGCCTTATCCCAAACCTGCTTATTGTTATGGTATTGTTTATAAAATTCGGCTGTGTTTACAGATGGATCGGCATTCAGTTTAAGGCCATTTTTCCATTCATCGCTATTAAACCAGTTTTGTACGGTTTGCGCGCTGTGGCTGCCCTCGGGTGTGTTTTGTGCTATTGCTGTATTTTTCATCGCTATAAAAGTAATAACAGCTATCGTTAACTGCAATAAGCGTTTAGTCTTCATTGTAATTGATCGGTTAATTTAACGGCCATGTTGCCGGGAACGAGATCCGAAGGTATATAACTACTCAATATTACAAGTTAATATGTTTAAAATGGCTTTCTGTAACCGGTATTTCTACGCAAACGTTATCGTTACAGGCGGATACTGCCCGCTTCGATAACGTTTGCGTAAAAATAAGCTGCTGTTTACTTTTGATTGATGCAGCATAATTGTAGACTTGTTGACAATTATAGTTTAACCAAAAAATTTCTTGTTTTGAGAGTAATACACAGTGTGCACCCTGATGATCTTAAAAACTATCATACAGAACAGATCCGCGAGCGGTTTTTATTGGATAAACTGGTACAGCCCGATGCGGTAAATTGTGTTTATACCCATTATGACCGCATTGTTGCGGGCGTTGCGCACCCGGTGAGCCAAACGTTAACGCTGGATACTTATGATAACCTGAAAGCCGCTTACTTTTTAGAGCGGCGCGAGATGGGCATCATTAACGTTGCAGGCGATGGTACAATTACGGTTGACGGGCAGGCGTATAACTTAAAAAAACTGGATTGCCTGTACATTGGTAAAGGCGCCAAGCAAATAACTTTTGCTGCCGCAGATGCCGCTGCCGCGCCGGTTTTTTACCTGCTGTCGGCACCTGCGCATCAAACCTACCCAACGGTACTGATGACCATTGAGCAGGCAGAAAAGGTAGAAGCCGGGGCTGCCGAAACAGCCAACAAGCGCACCATTAATAAATACATTCATGCGGCAGGCATCCCAAGCTGCCAGCTGGTAATGGGCCTTACCATTTTACACCCGGGCAGCGTTTGGAATACCATGCCGCCCCACGTGCACGGCCGCCGCATGGAAGCCTATTTTTACTTTGATATCCCCGCAGGGCAAAGGGTATTTCATTTAATGGGCGAAGAAAGCCAAACCAGGCATCTGTTAATAGATAACTACGAAGCGGTAGTATCGCCACCCTGGAGCATGCACTCCGGCGCGGGCACAGGCAACTACAGCTTTATATGGGGCATGGGTGGCGAAAACCTGGATTATACAGATATGGACGCAATAAAAATTGAAAACATCAGGTAAGTAAAAATAGATATGGATAATAATTTTTCGTTAAAAGGTAAAGTGATCATCGTAACAGGCGGCACCGGCATATTGGGCAACTCGTTTGTAAACGGTATTGTAGAGGCGGGTGGCGCCGTAGGTATTTTAGGCCGCAACAGGCAAATAGCCGAAGAGCGCGCCGATGCCATCAATAAAAATGGCGGGCAGGCCATTGCCCTGGTTGCCGATGTATTGAACGAGGCCGAACTGCAGGCTGCCAAACAAGCCCTGCTTAACCGCTTTGGGCGGCTGGATGGCCTGGTGAACGGCGCCGGCGGTAATATGCCGCAGGGGGTGCTGCAACCCGATGAAGATATATTTGCCATGAATTTGGATGGGATGAAAAAGGTGATGGAAGTAAACCTTTGGGGCACCTTGTTACCCACGCAGGTTTTTGGCGAGGCCATTGCCAAAACAGGCAGGGGCAGTATTGTAAATATCTCTTCCATGAATTCTAAACGCGCTATTACCAAGGTGCTGGGTTACAATATGGGCAAAGCCGCGGTTGATTGCTATAACCAGTGGTTTGCTGTTGAACTGGCCAACCGCTATGGCGACGCCATCCGGATGAATGCCCTTGCCCCCGGCTTTTTCCTGACCGAGCAAAACCGTAACTTGCTTACCACGCCGGACGGCGGCTACACGCAAAGAGGCGAACTGGCCATCAGGCAAACACCTTTTAAACGCTTTGGTAACCCCGATGAACTGATAGGTGCACTGGTTTGGCTGTTAAGCGATGCATCGGCATTTGTAACCGGTTCTATGCTATGTGTTGATGGCGGTTTCTCGATATTCGGCGGGGTATAATAAGTGCCCTGCAAAACATATTTTGCGGCTTTGCCGATAACGTACTTGTATTAAAGTTAATGATGTATGTGATTGAGCCGGGGCATTGTGCCCCGGCCATGTTATAACCAATAAATGACCGCAAAAAGAACCAATTACCGCTGGACAGTAGTAACCCTGCTGTTTTTTGCCACCACCATCAATTACCTGGACAGGCAGGTGATAGGTTTTCTGAAGCCCACGCTGGAGAAGGATTTTAAGTGGACGGAGGAGGATTACAGCCATATGGTGATGATCTTTCAGGCGGCTTATGCGGTTGGGCTGCTGGGCTTTGGCCGTTTAATAGATAAGCTGGGCACCAAGCTTGGTTATACCATATCGCTTATTGTGTGGAGCATAGGCGCTATGCTGCATGGCATTGTACGGTCAACCCTGGGTTTTGGCGTGGTAAGGGCCACCCTGGGCCTGGGCGAATCGGGCAATTTCCCTGCGGCTATAAAAGTGGTTGCCGAGTGGTTCCCTAAAAAAGAGCGGGCTTTGGCTACGGGGGTTTTCAACTCGGGGGCAAATATAGGGGCCGTGGTGGCGCCTGTAATGGTGCCCTGGATATTAGGTATTTACGGCTGGCAAATGGCGTTTATACTTACCGGCGCCATCGGTTTTATATGGCTGATATTTTGGTGGATCTTTTACGAAATACCATCCCGCCACCAAAAAATAAACGCTGCCGAACTGGAACACATCAACAGCGATACCGACGAGATCATCGTTGCCGATACCATTCCGCAGGACAAGGTAAAATGGCTTAAGCTTTTTAGTATCAGGCAAACCTGGGCATTCTTTTTCGGTAAGTTCTTAACCGACCCGATCTGGTGGTTTTTCCTGTACTGGCTTCCCTCGTACTTTGCCAGCACCTTTAAGCTCGACCTGACCAAGCCCAGCCTGCCGCTGGTAATTGTTTACACGGCAACCACTATTGGCAGCGTTGGCGGCGGCTACCTGTCGTCGTACTTTATCAAACGCGGGTGGACGGTTTTCCGGGCCCGTAAAACAACCATGTTTATTGTGGCTATTTGCGTGGTGCCTATTATGGGGGCGCGTTTTGCCACCAACATCTGGCAGGCGGTAGCTTTGATCAGCCTGGCAGCCGCGGCACACCAGGCCTGGAGCGCCAATGTACTCACCACAGCATCAGATATGTTCCCTAAACGGGCGGTAAGCTCGGTGGTGGGTATCGGCGGGATGGCCGGTTCGGTAGGGGGCATCCTGTTCCCGTTTTTAGTGGGCTGGGTGCTGGAAAATTATAAGGAGGCAGGCAACATCACCGCAGGGTATAATATTATTTTCACTATTTGCGGTTTAGCCTATTTGCTGGCCTGGCTAATAATGCATTTTTTATCCCCCCGGATGAAGGTTGTAAAGCTTTAATGCGCTATGCTTTGCCCGGTAGTGTCTTCGTTTCAGGTATCTGTTTGAATGTTATTAATAAAACCATCAATAAACGAATGACAATAAGTTAGGAAAGCTATTAATGTTAATTTTTAATACTTTCGCTTGAACTATTTTATTTCACCGATAAGATATGGCAATTATGATCATCAAAAGGCTGCTCATCTTTTTGGCCGTAACAGGCTTGTCATTTAAGCTTCATGCACAGCACAATTTACCGGCCGATGCATTACTTGACCATCTAACCGGAAAATGGCTGCTCACCGGCTTTATGGCAGGCAAGCAAGTTAAGCACGATATTAATGCTGGTTGGGTTTTAGGGCATGAATATTTTCAGATCAAAGAAACATCGCGGGAACAGGACGCTAAAGGTCGCCCGGATTATGAGGCTGTTGTTTATATTACATTCAACAAAGCTAATCATCAGTACGATTGTTTGTGGCTGGACAATACCAGTAACGCCGGGCTATCTAATGGCATTATAGCGCATGCAAAAAGGGAGCCTAATCAATTAGCGCTGCTATTTAAGTTTAACCAACACTTTTATTTTCATACTACCTTTACCTACAACCCAAGCCAAAAATCCTGGAAATGGTTAATGACCAGTGACGATGATGGGAAAAAGGAAATATTTGCTAATGCGATACTGCAAAAAGCTAAATAGCAAATGTAGTATTAGATAATTTTAATATGCTCACTTTAAATTTAAACTGATACACTACCCTTTGCCCGTATAGCTAAGTTTTATTACATTGTAGGGCTAATGGTTAAGCCTATTTATTTGTGCTTGCAGCTAACCCGCTATGAATTTCAGTTCCATCACCATAAAGGATATTGCCGCAGCGCTTAACCTATCTGTTTCAACGGTTTCAAAGGCCCTGCGGGATAGTTATGAGATAAGCGAGGGCACCAAAAAGCTGGTGAACGATTATGCGGCACAACATAACTATCGCCCCAACCCCACTGCCCAAAGCTTAAAGCAGGGGCGCAGCCAGTCAATCGGCATTGTGGTTTCTACCATCGATAACCAGTTTTTCTCGCAGGTGATCAACGGCATCGAGTCGGTTGCTTACGAGGCCGGCTTTAACGTGATCATTACCCAAACCCACGAATCGTACAGCCTGGAGGTGAACAGCGTAAAGCACCTGGCGCATCATTCGGTTGATGGCTTGCTGATCTCGCTGTCTACCGAAACCCAAGATGTTGAACACCTGAAGGAATTGCACCGCCAGGGCCTGCCCATTGTGTTTTTTGACAGGGTAAGCGACGAAATAGAGACCCACAAAGTAATTGCCGATAATTTTAACGGCGGCTATAATGCCACCCTGCACCTGCTGAACGCCGGTTATAAACGTATTGCACATATTACCGGCCCGCTAAATATTTCTATCGCTAAAGAACGTTTTGAGGGATATGCCAAAGCCCTTAAACAGGCGGGTGTACCGGTAGATAAAAGCCTGATCAAGTATTGCGCACATGGCGGCCGGGATGTGGCCGAAATAGAAAACGCCCTGAACGAATTGCTGGCGCTACAGGATAAGCCCGATGCCATCTTCACCACGTCCGACAGGATAACCACCCTCACGCTATCCCTGCTGCATCAGCTGAAGCTTAACATACCCCGGCAAATTGCCCTGGTCGGTTACACCAATACTACCCTTGCCGGTGTATTGAACCCCTCGCTCAGTGCCGTATCGCAGCCCGGTTTTGAGATGGGCCAAAAGGCCACACAAAAGCTTTTAGAACTTATTTTAGCCAAAATGCCGGTTGATAAGTTTGAAACCCTGGTGCTGCCAACGCAGTTAACCACCCGTGATTCTACCGCGCCAAAAAATGCGTGGCCAAAAGTTTGATTGAATAACAGGTTGTATCCATTACAAAATGAAAGGTAAGTTTTTTGCAATTGTATTTTTTGTTTGCTTTACTGCCGGGGCGGTGGCGCAAAACGTTACGCTGGATGGTTATTTTAACCGGGAAACCCACGTTACAAAGGATGGGCAAAGCAAACGCTTCCATTACCTGTGGGATGATACCGCCGATACCGGTTTTTCTGAATGGGGCGATACCTTTACCGCGCAGGGCGCCAGGCTGCATGTTTTGGAGGCAAGGCCAACGGTGTTCAATCTTAAAAATACATCGATATATATTATTGTCGACCCGGATACCAGGAAGGAAAACCCATCCCCAAACTATCTTCAACCAGGGGATGCCTGCCAGGTGGCCAAATGGGTAAAGGCAGGCGGCGTATTGGTGCTGATGGCGAACGACAGCGCCAATGTGGAGCTAAATGGCCTTAACCTGCTGGCAGCGCCTTTTGGTTTGCATTTTAACAACGATATGCAAAACCATGTTACCGATGATGCCCATTTTGATGATGGTGCGGTGGCCATAAACAATAACCCGGTTTTTAAAACCGCGCAAAAAGCGTTTATGAAGGATGTTTGCAGTATAGGCTTAAAGGGCCGGGCAAAGCCTGTTTTAAAAGCTGCTAACGGGGCTGTTATTGCAGCTGTTGTAAAATACGGCAAAGGTACGGTGTTTGCCGTGGGCGACCCCTGGCTTTACAACGAATATGTTAACGGGCGACTGCCTGCAGGTTTTGATAATGATAAGGCCATGGCCGATCTGACAAAATACCTTTTAGCACAAGCGCATGCTATCAAGTAGCCCTAATAACAGAAATCTGCAGATCAAAACTTAAAAATTGCTTTAAGGCCTGATATGGCTATTTGCAACCCTACACAAAATATCAGGAATGCGGAGATCCTGTTCACAATATTTTCGCCGTTACTGCCCAGGTAATGGATAATGGTTTTGGTATTCAGGTAAAAGATATAGATCAGTACACAAATAGCAATTACAGCTACCAGCACAGCAAGGCTGTTAATATAATATTCGCGGCTGCCAAATGCATCGCCGCGTGCGCTAAGGGTAAACAGTACAGATATAGTACCGGCACCTGTGGTCATGGGGAACGTTATAGGGTAAAAAAGTTTTTTAACCAGGTGGCTGTAGGCAGAAACGTTAGTATTCAGGTCTACTTTATCTTCGGGGTTGTCCGTGCTTTCATCAGATGATAAAAATTCCCAGCCAATTTTACAGATCATGATACCGCCCGCCAGTTGCACCACCGGTATAGAGATGCCAAAAAGTTCCAGTATAAAATGGCCGGCAAATAAGGCTACGGTGCAAATACAAAAAGCGTAAAAGGTAATACGGATAACGGCACTACGTTTTTCTGCGCGCGACAGGTTCTCAAAATACGGGCTTACAATAAGTGCAGAACCAACCGGATTAACTACCGGGAACAATGCAATTATCCCGATAAAAACCAGGTGTATAAAAGATTCAAATGCGGGCATAGGTTTACTGGGTTATGCCCAAATATAATATTTGTGTTTGATACACCGGGATGCAATCCAACAAAAAAGCCGGTTATCATAACCGGCTTAATTTTTATTTACGGCTGGCCGCCACCGCCGGACGATCCATAGATCTGCCCGGTGGCAAAGCTGCCGTCGTTAGCAGCAAGCTGTACGTATATCGATGCCAGTTCGGCAGGCTGGCCGGGCCTGCCCAGTGCTGTTTGGCCGCCAAACTGTTTCAGTTTTTCCTGAGTGGCGCCGCCGCTTACCTGTAATGGCGTCCAGATGGGGCCGGGTGCAACGCCGTTAACACGAATGCCTTTTGGCCCCAGCTGCTTGGCCAGCGATTTTACATAGTTCATGGTAGCTGCTTTGGTTTGGGCATAATCATATAGATCAGCCGAGGGGTCATAAGCCTGCTCTGATGTGGTGCCTATGATGCACGAACCGGGCTGCAGGTGCGGCAATGCCGCTTTGGTTGTCCAGAAAGGGGCATAGATATTGGTTTTCATCGTGGCGTCAAAATCCTCACTGGTAATATCTAATATTGATGGTTTGGCCTGCTGGCGGCCGGCGTTGTTCACCAGTATATCCAATCCGCCTAACTGGCGCACAGTTTCTTCTACCATTTTTTTGCAAAAAGCTTCATCGCGCAAGTCGCCCGGTATAGCAACACCTTTACGGCCTGCAGCTTTGATAAGGGCTATAACTTCTCTTGCATCAGCCTCTTCGGCAGGCAGGTAGTTAATGGCAACATCTGCACCCTCACGGGCATAAGCAATAGCCGCTGCACGGCCCATGCCCGAGTCGCCACCTGTTATTAAAGCTCTTCTTCCTGCCAGGCGGCCAGATCCCTTGTAGCTCTTTTCGCCATGGTCCGGTATGGGGTCCATCTTCCCGGCCAGGCCGGGCCAGGGCTGTAATTGCCCTTTAAAAGGTGGTTTGGGATATTTGTTCAGCGGGTCTTCCAGCCCTTGCGGTACGTGGTCGTTTGTGGGTAATGCAGCGCCTAATACCGGCGAAACAGCCGCTGCCGCAAGGCCTGCACCCAGCCCGGTAATTACGGTGCGCCTGCTCATTTTATGCTCTTCGTTTATCATTATATTTCTTATTAATTTAAAATATAAACCATTGGTATTTATTTAGGTTTTAAGAATTTGATTTTACCGGTAATAAAAAACCATTCGCCACAAATTAATGTTAGCAGATTATGAACAACTTTTTTAGAGGAATTATAGCGGCCTGGGGCGCTAAAAAATTAGGCGGGGGCTGCCTTTCAACTATCGTGATATTTATCGTGATCTATGTACTGCTGGGCAAGTGCAATAACGAGCCTGCGCGCGCCGCAGCGCTGCCTGTTAAGGCACATGTGCAGGCGGTAAGATAATAGGATTAAGCAATTACGCGCCATGGCCAGGTTATGCTGCCCCGGCGCGTAATTGCAGCCGCACAGGCAGTTTATTGGCTTACTGCATCAAACGCCTGCTTAAAATCTTCCAGCAGGTCTTCGCGGTCTTCAATACCTACCGACAGGCGGATCATCCCTTCGGGGATGCCCATTTCTGCACGTTTATCCGGCCCAAGTTCAAAAAATATAGTTTGTGCCACCGGGATTGCCAGCGTACGGGTATCGCCCAGGTTACTGCTTTTAATCACTACCTGCAGGTGGTTTAAAAATGCAAATACATCCACACCATCTTTTAACGCAAAACTCATTAGCCCGCCGTTAAAACGGAACAGCTTTTTTGCACGTTCATGTTGCGGATGGCTGGTTAGGCCGGGGTAATAAACCTTATCTACCAGGGGGTGGCCGTTAAGATAGGCTGCCAGCGCACCGGCGTTACCGCAGGCGCGTTCCAGCCTTAAAGCCAATGTTTCGGCACCTACAGAAAGGCTGTGTGCCGCCTCGGGCGCCAGGGTGCCGCCACCATCGCGCAGGCCGCGTTTACGGATCTGCGTGATGCCCTGCATCTCCGGTTTTATTTGCTCGCGGATGATAGGGGCGATGCCCGGGTAATTGGCCCAATCGTACAAACCGGTATCGGTTACACTGCCGCCAAGCGCGTTGCCATGGCCGCCAATATATTTAGTTAAGGAATTGATAACCAATGATGCCTTAACCGTAACAGGTTGAAAGATGTAGGGCGAGGTCATGGTATTATCCACCACGTAGATCATCCCTTTTTCGGCGCAAAATTCACCAATGTTTTCCAGGTCGGCAATCTGGGTGGCAGGGTTGGCAATGGTTTCTACCATCACCATGCAGGTATTATCCCGGTAGGCCGCTTTGATATTATCTACCGATGTAGCATCCACAAAGCTGATATCCAATCCAATTTCGGTAAAGGTTTGCAAAATGCTGCGGGTATTGCCAAAAAGGTACGAGCTGGCGATGATGTGGCTGCCCTCTTTCACCAAAGCAAATACGGTGGCCATAATTGCCGCCATGCCGGTAGCAAAACTTACCGATGCCAGGCCGCCCTCCATCATAGTTACCTTACTTTCTAAAGCTGCCGTAGTGGGGTTACCTTGTCTTGAATAAGCAAATCCTTTGGCTTTATTCTGAAACACATCCACAAGCCCTTGCACATCATCAAAGCCCCAGGTTACTGCGGTGTGTATGGGCTGGTGCAAAGCGCCAAATTCCGGCTTGCGCAGGCGGTCGGCGTGTAAAAGGGTGGTTGTGAATCCTTTTTGTTTGGTCATGATAACTAAAAAAAGTAATATTTCGCAATGATAGGTATCTGCGCCTAAAAAACCAAAGGCAATGGGTTATATAGGTGTAAAGTTTAGGTTGATATTACAATAACGAGGGTGGGGCAGATCTTTTATTTTAGCTTTTTCAGTTTCCTGTTTTAGGCTTCGGCCATCCTTTTAAAAGGATTTCTTAACTTCGCAGCACATTTACATCTGCCCCCATGAAAAAATTGCTGCTTATAATACCTGTGTTGTTTATGCTGTCGTGCAAGCAAAAAGCATCAGATACGGCCGAGGGTAAAAAGCTGAATAAACTTGCACAGGAATACGTAACGCTTGGCCTTACCATTGGCCAATACGATAGCGATTTTGTAGATGCTTACTACGGCCCCGATTCGCTTAAACCTAAAGAAATTACGGATAAAACTTTTCCGCGGGATAGCCTGCTGGCCAACATTAACAGCCTGATGAACGATGTGAAGCTGGTAGCCGATGCATCTGCCGACTCTAACAAGATCCGCGCTAACTGGATCTATAACCAGCTGCTGGCCTTTAACAGGCGCGTGAGGATAGATGCAGGCGAGAACCGCTCGTTCGATGAAGAATCGCGCGAGTTATTTGGTGTTGCGGCGCCATCATACGCCGAAGAATTTTTTAAGGCTGATATTGATAAACTGGATACCCTGCTGCCCGGCAAGGGCAACGTGAACGACAGGTTTCAGAAACTGGCCAATAAGTTCATCATCCCCAAAGATAAACTGGATGCAGTGATGAAGGCTGCCATTGCCGAAGCACGCAAACGTACCCTTGCACACTACAAGCTACCCGCCGGCGAAAACTTTACACTGGAATTTGTAAATAATAAACCCTGGAACGGCTACAACTGGTATAAGGGTAAATATCAAAGTGTTATCCAGATAAATACTGATCTGAAGATATTTATTGACCGCGCCATTGACGTGGGCAGCCACGAAAGCTACCCCGGCCACCATGTGTATAACATGATGCTGGAGAAAAACCTGTATCACGACAGGGGGTGGGTAGAGATCTCGTTATACCCGCTGTTTAGTCCGCAATCTTTAATTGCCGAGGGCAGCGCCAATTACGGGGTAGAACTGGCCTTCCCGGGCAACGATAAGGTTACGTTTGCTAAAAATGTGTTGCTGCCGCTGGCCGGGTTAGATACAGCCGGGATAGATCTGTATTTTAAAGCATTAGCCATAAAAGGCCGTTTAAATTATGCACGTAACGAAGCTGCGCGCGGCCTGATCAACGAAACCATGAGCGAAAGCAAGGCCCGCAGCTACCTTAAAAAGTACTGCCTGATGAATGATGAAACGGCCGATAAATCTATCAGCTTTATTAAAAAGAACCGGAGCTACGTTATCAATTACAATTACGGGATGGACTTGATTAAAGGGTATATGGAACACAATGGCGGCACGGCTAAAGACCCGGCCAAACGCTGGGAACTGTTTGGCCAGCTATTAAGCAACCCCGTTGACCCGGCAGATCTGGTGAAGAAGTAAGCAGCCTTAAAAGCTATCGCTTGATCCGCTGCCTCCGCCGCTACCCCCGCCAAAGGGCGAAGATGGGCCGGGGGCAGCAGGTGCTAAATGCGATGCCGCCTGGCCTATGATAAGGCCTTCCAGATTGAGGCTTTCGGGTGTGCCGGCTTGTTCCGGCGGGGCGAAAGTGATCCCATTCAGGGGCGTTTTTAGGCGTTTAATGGTGATATATGACGCTGCCAATAATATCAATCCCGACAGGGTAAGCATCACCTCTATCGGCAGCAAGTGGTAATAATTGCGGAAGGTAACCACCGATGCACCTGCTAAAATTAACCCGGTACGCAGCAGCATTGTGTTCTTCTTTTTTAGTCCCAACACAACATATGCAACCGGCAGAAGCATGGTCCAGATCCAAAAGATAAAGCCGTATGGTACATAAATGTGGCTGTCATCCAGATGGTTAAGTATATTGTTGAGGCTGTTAACCACGTAATAATTACCTGCGGCGTATAAGGTTATCAGGCTCAGAATTTTAATAATGCTGATGCAATTTATGTAGTATAGATGGTTTAGTTTGTTAAAAGTATAATACATCGCAGCCGCGGCTATCATCATCACAAAGGGCATGGTTGCCAGCCCTATAGTACCCATCATTGCCCAGAAGAAATATACACTTGCAAATGCCGATACAGCGGCCACAGCGGCAGTAACTACATCTGCAAAGCGCAGGGTTAGGTAAATACATAACAGGCAAATTACAATGGCCGATAGTAGGTTATCACCCGTAGTTATATTTGATTTAGAGATGATCCACAACAAACCGCCGCCGAGTAAACCTGCTGAGTAATAAAGCAATGCGTTATCAACCCCGGAATGGAAGTAGTGTTTGTCCTTGGTTAAAAGTTCTAAGATCACATAGCATATTACCCCTAAAAATATAGGCCATCCTGGGCTTTCTATTATATGTGTGGCAGCTGTCATCAGGCTTAACAGCCCTATAGCTACCATAGCTATAATACAGGTAAGAATAAATAATCCGGCACTTACCAATAAGCCCGGTATGTAAAATCCTACAGGGTAAGCGGCTCTTATTTTAGTGAATTCCTCTTTGGTGATATGCCCTGCTATAGGGTCAGCTTTAAGGTGGTCAACTACGGTTTTATTATTTAGCCAAAGTTTATTGTAGATGATCATCCCGCTTTAAGTTTTTGTTGATATTTATTAATAAAAATATTAAACCAATTGCCGAGCCTATGAAACACATAAATAAGAAGTAAATAGAATCTTCGCGCATGGTGGCAAATAGCATGCGGGTTAACAGGCAGGCCAAAGCAAAATAGCTGTATAAAATGGCAAGAAGTATAAAATAGAATGATTTCTCCTGATAGGCATCCCATAAAATATAAGCGGCCAAAGCCAAAAGTATTACTATCCATAACACACTCAAGGCTTCATTATAAAACTCAAAATAACCCGCAAGTAAAGCAATGAATGTAACATGTACCCCGTAATGGTGATAGCTGAATTTAAAGTGTTTTTTAATATCAAACCGTTTGGTGAGATAGGCTGCTGCCAAAAGCATCGCCCCAAAAAGTACATAAGTTAAAATGATATCCCGGCTATTGAATGTGCCGTATGCAAGCAATGTTTTTGGGGTGATGGATATACCCATCCATAAAGCAAGTGCGGCAATGGCCATGCTCAGGATGCCTAAGTGATCAAAGTAATAGGCTATATAGAACAGGAAGAGCATGGGGATGAATGTTGCCAGCCCGTAGTTGAGGCCAAATACAGTATATTGGTATTGCAGATAACCTATAAAAGTTACCATACTGATACTGCCCAGCAGCAAAATATAATCGAACCCGGTATTTGGGGCTTTTACTTTAGCCCGGCTAAAGGGTAGTTTGTTTTTAAAACAGTAAGTAAAACAGCCTATGCATATCAGCGCTATAAACGCCAATATCACCTGGTGCCCAATGGTATCAATATTTTTATATACTAATATACCTAAGCCACCGGATAGCAGCATCACACCTAAAGAAAGCAGCGTTTTTAGTTCCCAGTGTACCGAGAATAAATGGTTGCTTTGCTTTTGCCTGATCTTTTCAAAAGATGCATCGCTGAGATAGCCTTCTGTATGCAGTTTGCTATAAATATCCGGTTCCAATAGTAGTGTAATAAAAGGTTAAATGCTTTATAAAGATAGCAAAGTATATTTAGGGGGCAACGAAAAAAGGGACTAAGCATACTTTAGATGCTTAGTCCCTTTTTTTTAAAAATTTATAAATTAAAGCTTTTTGATCTCTACACGGCGATTTAGGGCGCGGCTTGCTTCATCCGTGTTAGGTGATACCGGCATGCTTTCGCCGTAACCCTTAACATCTAACAAGCCGGCATTAACACCTGTATTTACCAGATATGTTTTTACAGCGTTTGCACGCTCGATAGATAAGGCCATATTGTGCTCGGTACTGCCTTCTGCAGATGAGTTGCCGTTTAGCACAAACCTTACAGATGGGTCCTTCTTGATTTCGGCAGCTGCTTTATCTAAAATAGGGTAAGCATCTGTTTTTAAAATTCCCGAGTTAAACTCGAATTTTATGTTTCTAAAATTATAGTCGGGTTTTTCTACAACAGGTGCCGGCGCAGGTGCCGGTTCGGGCGCAGGTGCAACAACTGCCGGGGCTGGTGTGGGTTTGTTCTCAACAACTGGCGGCGGTGGCTGTACAACAGGCTTTTTTGCCTTGCAAGCAGGTAGCACAGCTGTAGCAAATACAATAATTAACGGTAGGTAAATTTTCTTTAAAAAATTCATGCGGTGGGGGTTTGGTAAATAAAAAAAACGTTTTCGGCTGGCCGATATTGTAAATATAGCTATTGCTGCTACATTCAAAAGAGATAATTGCGCTTTAAAACATTATGGTTTATTTACTTAATGTGGCAGGAAAATGTCTGTAGTACAACGAAAGTACAGGTTGCTACCTAACAAATATAGTTTGCTAAAATGCAGGCTTAAGGTTATTATGACCCCTTTACACCCCACACCCTGAAGATCCTTGGCAGGCTGATGACGCTTTGCATATTGTTGGTGAAAATTTCCAGTTCACTTATAATCCTATCTACCGTTTCTGTTGTTGCCAGGCCTTCGGTTATAACGGCTTGTTTTATTTTATCCATGGTTATGATAGCCATGCGCTTACCATCGCCCTGATTGAAGGCAGGTTGTATGATATCAAAATTGATTGATTTTATGCCCGCATCTTTAAACAGATTAAAAAGGCTTGGGCCAATATTGGCATTATGCCCACGCTTTTGTGCCGTTGCGGTAAACAGGTTTACATATTGCTCAAACGCTGCAGAGGCAGGAAAGCAAAAATGGCCGCTAAAATCAATGTCTTCTACAATTATTTTTCCGCCCGTTTTAGCAGCTTGCAACATGTTATTTAAAACTACACCGGGCCGGGTTAAATGCGAGAGCAGAAACCGCGAGTAAACCACATCAAATTCGTTTTTGTAAGTTAAATTATAGGCACTTTGAGCAAAATAATTGATATGATTAAAGCCTTTGCCGGATGTATCAACTTCATCAAGCTTTATAATTTCTTCATCAAAATCTATCCCGGTTACAGCGCCCGTTTTACCAACTAAGCCGGCCGCCATTAAAGTAACGTTGCCGCCCCCGCAGCCAACATCTAAAAACGAACTACCGGTTGCGAGTCCGTTAAGTTGCAGCAATGGTTTGGTATAGTTGTGTAATACGTTAGCCAGTATATCCAGCCGTTTTTTGCCTTCTATACCACCGGTGATAATATAAGCGTTACCTGGTTCCATAAATAATTAGTTGGTTAAACATACCAATTGTAACGGGCTTCTCACATAATTTATATAACCGCAGCTGAAATTGCCCCATATATGAGGCTGTTTGCCTTGTATATATGATAATTATTATCTGATTACTTTAACCGGCAATGAGCAGGAGTAAGTATCATTATTTAATTACCATGCCCTTACCTGCGGTAAGTAACTCGCGGGTGATATCGCGAGTGTAGGTTTTAATTTCTTCCTGAAACTGATTTACGGATGCACCGCTGCGGATCTCTTCCAGTCGTTTCTCCCAGGCGCCTGTAAGTTCGGCCTGCGCAATGCGGTGATCTTTAACCACATGGTAAACAGATAGCCCCGTTTCCGTAGGTACCAGGTTCTTTTTTTCGCGGGCTATGTAGTTACGTTTTAATAATGTTTCTATCATAGCTGCCCTGGTGGCCGGGGTACCTAGTCCACTATCTTTCATGGCCTGTCGCAATTCCTCATCGTCAATCTCTTTACCGGCAGTTTCCAGTGCCTTTAGCAAAGTAGCCTCGTTGTAAAGGGGCTTAGGTTTAGTTTGCTTCTCTAATAAAGCCTTATCGGTTATCGGCAGGTTTTCACCCTGTACTACTTTAGGCAGGGTGGCATTTTCTTCATCTTTTTTTTCGTCGTCCTTATCATTAAAAACAGCGCGCCAGCCAGCGGTTTGTATCACGGTACCGCTGGCCACAAACCTCGATCCTGATAACATGATTATCTTCGTTATCTCTTTAATACAATCCTGGTGAAAGGCTTCCAGCATACGGCCGGCTATCATATCATAAATTGCCTGATGGTCTGCAGATAGCTGGTAAGGTCTTTCGCCGGTTGGTAATATGGCATGGTGGTCGGTTACTTTTTTGGCATTCACACTTCGCCTATTCAGCTTGGCACCTGTAAGTATCGTAGCCTGTTTCCCAAAATCATCATGGCTGGTAAATTTTTCGATCAGGCCGGGCACCTGTGCAAATACATCATCGCCAATATAACGGCTACCTGTACGCGGGTAGGTTACCAGTTTGCTTTCGTACAGGTTTTGCAATAGGGTGAGGGTTTGGTCGGCAGTAAAGCCTTTGCGTTTATTGGCTTCCTGCTGCAGGCTGCTTAGGTCATGTAATAAGGGCGGCGGCTCTTTACGAGGCTTGGCTTCTACGCTTTCAATAAGGCCGGTTGCTTCCACGCGGTCTAATACAGCCTGGGCTTCTTCGCGGGTTTTAAAATTCTTTTCAGATATCGCCTTAAACACCTGCCCGTTCTTATCCGGCTGGATGCTTACCTGGTAATAGGTTTGCGGTACAAAGTTCTTGTTCTCCAAGTAACGTGTGCAGATCATAGCCAGGGTAGGCGTTTGTACCCTTCCTAATGACAGTACAGACCGTGTACCCGATGATAAACTTAAAGCCTGCGTGGCATTCATGCCCACCAACCAATCCGATTGCGAGCGGCAATGGGCGGAGTTAAACAAAGTATCATAATCCGTCCCCGGTTTCAGGTTCCGGAAACCATCTTTAATTGCCGCATCTGTTTGTGAAGAGATCCAGAGGCGTTTGAATGGCTTTTTACATTTAAGATAGTAGTAAATGTATCTGAAGATCAGCTCGCCTTCCCGCCCGGCATCCGTTGCTACAATGATCTCGGTAGCTTCGTCAAACAAGGCCTTTATAATCTCAAGCTGTTTACGAACGCCCGGGTCATCTACCATGCCATCCTTTGTTTTTACCTTACGGATGGCAAGTTTAAACTTTTGCGGCAGCATGGGCAGGTTTTGCACGTTCCAGCCATAATAGCCGTACTCTTGCGGTGCAGCCAATTGCAATAAATGCCCGAATGCCCAGGTAAACGTGTAGCCCTTTCCTTCTATATAGCCATCCTTTTTGGTGCTGGCCCCAAAAACTTTTGCAATCTCGCGCCCAACAGAAGGCTTTTCGGCAATAATAACTTTCATAAACAGTAGGGGCGAAAGTATATAAATGCAGTGCGCATTACAAGCCATGTGGATAAAACAAAACCTGTTGACATGAGCATGTTTTTACAAAAGCAATAGAATGTGTATAATTGCGTTGCATTTATGGTTATGACAAAAATTTTTGTAGGCGGATTTCCGCTTGATATTACCGAACTTGAACTGGTGCAGATGTTGAGCTGGCACGGTACCGTAAGCACAATAAAAATTGTGCGCGATAAAAAAACTCGGATCTGCAAGGGCTATGCATTTGTAGAGATGACAGATAGGGCCGGTGCCGAAAACGCTGTTTTGGCATTAAACGGAACCATGCTGCTGGGGCGCGAACTTACACTTAATATTACCGAAGAAGCCCCGGCAAAACCCGTAATGGCACCCAGAAAAAGCTACACTAAACCTGCTGTAAACGAACCAGCCGGCCGGCCAAAACGCCCGCGCAGGCCCATATCTTAATCGTTACTGTGCAAATTTATTAAGCGTAAAGCCAAGTTCTTTAGCCATTCTGCCGGCCACTTCTTCGCGGCTTACCGATTCTATCCTGGCAACAAAATCTACAGGCCCGCCTTCGGCACCGCATCCAAAACATTTAAATATGTTGCTTTCGGGCATTATCATTAATGATGTTGTATCGTCTTTATGGAAAGGGCACCGGCCTTTAAGTACCTTACGGCTATTGTTTAAAAGGATATATTTAGAAACAACCTCTGTAAGGCCTGCTTTTTTCTGTATCTGTAGGATAAGTTCTTCGGACATTTAAGTAAGGGAATTGCCGCGCAAAAATAAGCGATAAACCGGCCTGCACAAATGCTTTTATAAATAAAGCCGCTTTATATATTTTAATTGATTTACTATAAGCAATTAGTTGTAAAAATGCTTTATAAATTATTACGAACACCGATCAATGTTGCTTAGGGTTACCATATGTCAAAAAGTATATTTAAAATATCAAAAAGGATAATTTAAACCATTGCCTGCTACATAGTTTTGGTATTGTAAACCAATTATGCTTTCAAGATAATAGTGCCTAAATTGCTTAAATGATACAACGTTATTGAGCCCTTTGGGGTTGGGTGTGGCTGTATGGCAACACCGGGGCTGTTATTTATGCAAACATTAATGCGATGGGTGAAATAACAATTAAGCAACTTGCACAAATACTTAAGGTTTCTACAGCTACGGTTTCTAAAGCGCTTAGGGATAGTCATGAAATTGGCGCTGCTACAAAAAAGCGTGTTCAGGATCTGGCAAAATCACTTAACTACAGCCCCAATCCTTTTGCAAGTGGCCTGCGCAGGCATAAAAGTAATACCATTGCGGTAATATTGCCAGAGATAGCCAACAACTTTTTTGCACAGGCAGTAAACGGCATAGATGAGGTTGCCCGCGAAAAAGGGTACCATTTGCTGATCTATCTAAGCCATGATTCGTCAGAAAGAGAAGCCTTTTTTTTGAATGATCTTTTAAGCAGGCGGGTAGACGGGCTGCTGATGTCCATCTCGTTCGATGCATCTGATTTTACACATCTGGATGCTATACAGCAAAAACTGCCAACCGTTTTTTTTGACCGTACTTACGAAGGAAGCCTGTTGCATGTAACCAATAATGATTTTGAAAGCGCTTTCGACGCTACAAGGCATTTATATGAATGCGGTTGCCGTAACATTGCTTTTCTTTCGGCTTTTCAAACCCTCAAAACCGGCGATCAGCGCTTTAAAGGATATTTAAGTGCCCTAAAGCATTGTGGCCTGCCATTTAAGGATGAACTGATTGTACATTGTAATAACAATAAGAACGACAGTTACACCAGGATAAGGGAACTGATGACAGAAATTAAGCCCGATGGCATTGTTTCATCGATAGAAAAATTAGCCAAACAGTGTTATTATGTATGTAATGAGCTGGAAATTAATATCCCCGGTGATGTAAAGATCGTGAGCTATTCAAATCTGGATAGTGCATCCCTGCTTAACCCGCCCTTAACCACCATTACCCAGCAGGCCTTTGAAATGGGCAAAGAAGCTGCCACCATACTTTTTAAAGTACTAAAAAATAGCAACTACAAAGCCGATAGCAAAATTTTGAACGCTGAACTGATTAAAAGAAGATCAACAGATATAATTAACATCTAATTTATTACTTAAACGTTTAAGTAAATAAATAACCAGCATTTAATAAAATGCTGTGATATTTTACAAAAATTTACAAAAGTAAATAAACCAATTATTACGCCAACTTATTTAAATGTCGCAATGACATTAATTAATACCGGCGGCTATTTAAGATAAACCAATTAATTAAAACCAATTTATGAGTAAACTTAGACTTATCCATCTGAGGGGGAAATTGCTTTGCGCTATTCTCTCGTTGTTAACACTCTGCTGCTTTACCAATGTTAGGGCACAAGGCATTATCGGGGGAGTGGTAAAAGATTTAAAAGGCGCCCCAATCCCCGGTGTAACCGTAGCAGTTAAGGGCACCGCAACAGCAGTATCAACCAATTACGACGGTAAATTTTCTATCACGGCCGGGCCTACTGCCGTGTTACGATTTAGCATGGTAGGCTTTGATGCGCAGGAAGTAACCGTTGGCAATCAGCAGCAGATCAGCATTGTTTTAAAAGAAAGTAACAAAGGCCTGCAAGAGGTTGTGGTTATCGGTTATGGCACCAAAAAGAAGATTGATTTAACCGGAACGGTGAACTCGCTCCAGGCCGATGAGATTGTAAAAGCCAGGGCAACCGGTACGCAGGAAGCCATGCAGGGCCGGTTGCCGGGTGTAGATATCAGGCGCTCGTCGGGCAAGCCGGGTTCTGATTTTTCTATTGAGATACGTGGTGCAAACTCCATTACCGGCAGTACGCAGCCTTTATATGTTATAGATGGCATCCCGGTAGCCCAGAATGGGTCGGCAACTAACCCTGTAAATGATTTAAACCCCGCCGATATCGAAAGGATAGATGTACTTAAAGATGCTTCATCTACCGCCATATACGGTTCTCGCGGTGCAAACGGCGTAGTGCTGGTAACAACCAAGCGCGGTAGCAAAGGCAGTGTAAAAATCACTTACGATGGTTATAGCGGTATTGTAAACCCCTACAACCTGCCGCCGGTTATGAACGGGCCAACCTTTGTAAACTACGCCCGCGATTATTACAACGAACTGGCGCAGGCAACCGCACTGCGTAATGGTACGCCTTTGCCAACAACACCGGTTGCCGATGATAAAATATTTTCTGCTACCGAGTTAACAAATATTGCTGCCGGTAAATATACCAATTGGGTAGATCTGATCACAAAGAACGGTGTTTCGGCCAATCACAATCTTTCTATATCAGGCGGCGACGAAAAAACAACCTATTTTGTAGGCGCCGGCTACCAGTTATATGAAGGCACCACGCAGGGCGTAAGCACAAAAAAATATACTTTAAAGGCCGGGCTTGATAAAAATATCAACAACACATTTAAGGTTGGCGGTTCTATATACTCCACCTTTGCCGATATTCATCCGGGTAGTGCCGAGGTGTTTAGAAGCACCTATCGCTTAAGGCCAACAGGCAGCGCATATGATGCGGCCGGCAACAAGCGTTTTTTTACCTACGAAGGCGAAACACAGATCACCAACCCACTTTTTGAGGCGGATAACGAGATAAGGCAACAGCAATATGTACATGTGCTGCCAAACGTTTATGCCGAAGCCAATATCATAAGGGGCCTTAAGCTGCGCAGCTCATTCAGCCCCGATCTTACCTTCCAGCGCCAGGGGCAGTATAATGATATGTTTTCTAAACAACAGCTGGGTACACGCCCAAACAGTGCATCCAACAGTTCAAACCAATGGGTTAATTATACCTGGGATAACCTGCTATCTTATACCAATGAATTTGGCAAGCATAAGTTTGATATCACATTGGGTAACACTTTTGAATACCATCAGCAAGATTTCAGTTCCAGTTCGGTGCAAGGGTTACCATTCCGGTCGCTTTGGTACAATGTGCAATCGGTTACAACGGTTAATGGTATTGCACCTATCATCAGTGTAAGCAGCGGTTACAGTAAGCAAACCATTGCATCATATTATGGCCGGGCTAACTATACTTTTAATAACCGCTATCTGTTTACTGCAACGTTGCGTACAGATCAAAATTCAATATTTGCACCGGGCCATCAAAGGGGCTGGTTCCCTTCTGCCGCAGCTTCGTGGATATTGAGCGAAGAGGACTTTGTTAAAAATATCAGGGCCATTAACCTGCTAAAATTAAGGTTAAGCTACGGTAAATCTGGCAACGCGGCATTAAGCCAGTTTTTGTACCCATATGTTACACAATCTTTGCTTAATTCGGTACCGTATGATTTTAATGGTGTTGGCGCAAGCGGTTTTACACCAGCCTTCGGAAACAAAAATTTAACCTGGGAAAAAACGGATGAATATAATCTGGGTTTAGACATGCAGTTGTTTGAAAACCGTATAGGCCTTCAATTGGATCTTTACAGTAAAAAATCAAAAGGGAGTATTATTTATCAGAATGTGCCGCCGCCAAACGGTTATCCCGGTACTACTACCAATTTGGGTTCTGTAGGTAATAAAGGTATCGAGGTAGGCTTAAATACGGTTAACGTACGCAGTTCAAAATTCAGCTGGACGACCAATATTAACTTCGCTGTAAACAAAAATAAAATTCTTGAGCTTTACGGCGACGGGAAGGATGATATTGGTAATGCCCGTTTTATTGGCCAGAAAACCAGGGTGGTATATCGTTATAAGATCATTGGGGTTTGGCAAAATGATGAAGCCGACCAGGCTAAAACATTTAACCGTATCCCCGGTCAGTACAAAATCCAGGATTTTAGCGGGCCTGCAGGCGTACCAGATGGTAAAATTGATTCTTACGACAGGCAAATCTTAGGAAGCGACATTCCTAATTGGTTTGGTGGTTTAACCAACACCATTAATTTTGCCAATCTTGATTTTAGCTTTACCGTTTACACCCGCCAGGGCACTTTCCAAAACAGTGTTTTTTTAGAGCAGGTAATGAATGGCGACCAGGGCCGGGCACGTTTCGGTGCGTTTGACAGAAGCTATTGGACCCCGACCAACCCAAGCAATACCTGGGCAAATACCGCCCGCGAAACAGACGGCGACGCCAGGACGGCCGCGCAGTTTCAAAATACCTCTTATACTAAAATAAGCAATATTACATTGGGCTATACTATACCAAAAAGTTTGCTGAATAAGGTAAAGATACAGGGGCTTAGGGTATATGCCAATGCCTTTAATCCTTTCATATTTACCAAGTTTATTGGCTGGGATCCGGAAAATCCCGATGGCAGTTCGTTCAATAACCAGGATTTCCGCACCCGTACGTTTATGTTGGGTGTTAATTTAACCTTGTAATCAATTATTTACGATTATCAAACATGAAATATTTTAATAAAACACATATAATCATCGGCCTTGCCATGCTAATGGCCGGTATTACGGGTTGTAAAAAGTACACCGAAGAATATAACCCCGGCAACCGCACTGCCGAAACGTATTATAACACAAATTCGGGCTTTCAGGATCTGGCAAAATCAAACTATGCTACTTTAAGGAGCCTGATCAGCTTTCCGGGATTGTTAAATATTGGTACAGATGTATATAGCACAGCAGGCATAAACGATAATAATGGTTTTAATTTATATAACAGCCAGCTCAATTCTACCCAGCCGGATCTGGATAATTTTTTCAGACAGTTATATGCTGATATCAATATAGCTAACAATACTATTTACTGGGCTACACAGGTGACCGACGGCGATCCCGCAATCATCAATGCACGCGTGGGCGAAGCTAAGGCACTGCGCGCCTGGTATTATTATCTGTTGGTAGAAATGTATGGTGATGTACCTTTGGTTACAACCCGTACTACCGGTATTACCTTAACCTATACCCGTACGCCAGAGAAAGATGTTTATACACAAATTGTACAGGATTTAAACGAAGCCATAAGCGCATTACCTGCAACAACACCAGATTTTGGCCGTGTTACCAAAGGTTTTGCACAACATTTGCTGGCTAAGGTTTATTTAACCCGTGGGTATAAAAGCTACGCTGCTGCAGATGATTTTCAGCAGGCAGCAACCCTGGCAGATGCAGTTATCAATTCAGGCACCTACCAGCTTAAACCCAATTATTCAGATCTGTTCGATCCCTCGATAGCCGGTTTTCAGGTGAATAACGAGGTGATATTTTCGGTTCAGTACAGCACAAATGCCTTAACAAACGGCGCGGGTAACAGTTTGCATCAATGGTTTTTATGGGATACCCAAAACACTCCATTGGTAGGCCGCAGTACTTATTACGGTAAAACACTGAATGCCGTATCGCCCGATCCATACTTTTTTAGCCTGTTTAACCGTACAAGCGACAGCCGCTTTGCCGCCACTGCGTTTGACGGGGTTATTACCCAGGTAGCCGGTAAAATAGGCGATAAAAATTTTGCCGTTGGCGATACGCTTATTTATTACCCGGCAGTTGCATTTACGCCCGGGCAAAAGGCGCAACGCAAGTACCTTGTGATCAACCCGGACGAGTACCGCAATTCGCCATTTTTGGCTGGTGCACGGAATTACCCGCAGTTTAAAAAATTCCGCGATCCGTTTGTAACTACCTATGCAGAAAACGCCGGCGCAAGGGATACGTATGTTTTCCGCTTGTCCGAAACATATCTTATTGCAGCCGAAGCTTATGTAAAATTAGGTAATCAGGGCCTGGCGCTGGCAAGGTTTAACGCTATCCGTACCCGTGCGGCCAAACAAGGTACTAACCCGGCAACAGGTGCGGCTTATTCTGCCGATCTGCTTTACACCGGTACCTTAACCCTTGATGCAATACTGGATGAACGCGCCCGCGAACTGGCAGGTGAGGAGTTTAGATGGTATGAGCTTAAACGCGTTTATGAAACCCCCGGGAATGTAAGTACTAACAAGTTGCTTACCAGGGCTATTAAGTATAATGATGAGTTAAAAGCAGCATCAGCAGGGGCAACTACTTTAGATGCCAAATTTTTACTGCGGCCAATACCACAATCTATGATTGATCTCAACAGGGGTGCATTTCCACAAAACCCCGGTTATTAGTATTGTATTAACAAAATGCTTCGGCAATGGCCGGGGCATTTTTATTTATATTTATGAAACGCATAAAAGTTTATAGCTTAATTTTTTTATTGTGGTGCTGCACAGCAAACTTGTATGGCGCTGTAACCGCTACAGACAGCCTGCGTATCATCCGTGCTGATTTTAATAAAGTTAAGGGCGGGCGTAACAAAGCTTACCAGGAGTGTGTGGGCGCAGGCCGGGCAGCAGAAGGTTTGCGTGCGCAGTGGCAGCAGCAACTGGCAATTGCTAAAAAGGCCATTTGTTTTAAATATATCCGGTTTCATGGCTTGCTAAGTGATGATATGCATGTTTATACCGAAGACAGCCAGGGTAACCCGGTCTATAACTGGCAGTATGTAGATCATTTATATGATTTTTTACTAAGTATAAAGGTAAGGCCATTTGTAGAGCTTGGTTTTATGCCGCCTGCCTTAGCCGAAAATGATAAAACCGTTTTTTGGTGGAAAGGCAGTATTAGCACCCCAAAATCTTATGAAAAATGGGCAGCGCTGATCACCGCATTGGTTAAGCATTTTGAAGAACGTTATGGCAGGCAGGAAGTACAGCAATGGTACTTTGAAGTTTGGAACGAGCCCAATCTTAAACAGTTCTTTTCGGGCAGTATTGATGATTATTTTAAGCTGTACCAGGTTACGGCAAAGGCTGTAAAGGCTGTATCGGCCAGCTATCGCGTGGGCGGCCCGGCTACATCCGGCAGTACCTGGATAAAAGAAGCCCTGGAGCGTTTTGAAAAATACCCCCAGCTGGTAGATTTTATTTCTACCCATGCATACGGCACCAAATCGGTATTTGACGAGTATGGTAAAAGAACCACCCAAATGCGCGAGCCGGATGGCATCCCCATCGCTATCAGAAAGCTGAATAGCGATGTGCGCAGCTCTGCTTTTAAAAATACCGAGATCCATATCACCGAATGGAATTCATCCCCCAACCCCAAAGACCCGCTGCATGATACTTATCAGAATGCTACTTTTCTGCTCAATACCTTAAAAAAAACCGAAGGATTGGTCAACTCCATGTCGTATTGGACGTTTACCGACATATTTGAGGAAGCCGGCCCGCCGGTAACTTCTTTTCATGGTGGTTTTGGCTTAATTAATTTACAGGGGATCCTGAAACCGTCATTCTATGCCTACAAGTTTTTAAATGAACTTGGGGATAAAGAACTGGTTAACGCTGATGCATCATCGTGGGTTTGTAAAGACGGTGCGGGTAATTTGCAGGCCCTGCTATGGGATTATAAGCTTTTATCGCCCGATAGCAGTTACAACCAGCGTTTTTACAGTAAGATTTTACCTTCTAAATCAATAGGTAAAATTAAACTTAGCATTGGGTCGATGCCCAACGGCAGGTACCTTTTACAGGTTTATCGTGTGGGTTATCATCAAAACGACCCCTATACGGCTTACCTGGAAATGGGTGCTCCCGGTAATATTTCTTTATCACAGGAGCAACAACTAAAAAAGGTGGCTGATGGCAGCCCGGTACTGCAAAAAGATATTGTGATAAAAAACGGCACCTGGCAGGACGACTTTGATATGAGACAAAACGACGTTTATTTTATAAAACTGATTAATAAATAGCATGAATAAATATCTGCTGATCATGATATCCGGGCTCTTAACCATACAGGTATCCGCCCAAAAAAAAGATTACAACATACTTACTTACGGCGCTAAGGCCAATAAAAACTTTAAAAATACCCTGGCCATTCAGCAGGCAATAGATGCTGCAAACAAGGGCGGTGGCGGCCGCGTGCTTATCCCCGACGGGAATTTTGTTACCGGCCCCTTTGTGCTAAGATCAAATGTAGATTTGCACCTGGCCGATAATGCTGTGTTGTTAGGTTCTGTAAACCGGCTCGATTATCCCCGCAACGGTTCGCTTGCCTTAATTTATGCTAATAATCAGCAAAATATTGCTATTACCGGCACAGGCGTGATCAACGGGCAGGGCCGCGAACTGGTAGAGAATGTGCTCGACCTGTTAAGCAAAGGCATCATTACCGACCCGCAATGGAAGGTTAAACGTCCAACGGAAAAGAACCGCCCGGTGATTATTTTATTTGATAACTGTACAGATATCAAGGTAAAAGGCATCACCCTGAAAGATGCGGCAGGTTGGGTGCAAAACTATAACCGTTGTAAAAATGTTTTGATAGACAGTATGATTGTGCAAAGCACCGCGTACTGGAATAATGATGGCATTGATATTACCGATACCAAAAATGTAAAGATCACTAACAGCACCTTCAATGCGGCGGATGATGCTATCTGCCTTAAATCTGAATATCCTGAGGGTGCGTGTGAAGATGTGGTTGTAGAGAACTGCATACTGCGGTCGAGCGCAAGCGGATTTAAATTGGGTACCGGCTCTGTAGGTGGTTTTAAGCGCATAAAGGTAAATAACCTTACGGTTTATAACACTTACCGATCGGCTATAGCGCTGGAAACGGTGGATGGTGCTGTGCTGGAGGATATTGACATCCGTAATGTAACCGCAACCAATGTAGGCAATGCTATTTTTTTACGCCTGGGCCACCGCAATACCAACAGCAGGTATAGCACGCTTAAGCGTGTTTATATTGCCAATGTAAAAGCCGCCATACCGGCAGGTAAGCCCGATATTGGTTACCCCGTAGAAGGCCCGCCGCCTAAAGTACCGGCGCATAATGTGGTGCCATCATCTATAACAGGTTTGCCC
Source organism: Mucilaginibacter phyllosphaerae (assembly GCF_004378255.1). Lineage (GTDB taxonomy): Bacteria > Bacteroidota > Bacteroidia > Sphingobacteriales > Sphingobacteriaceae > Mucilaginibacter > Mucilaginibacter phyllosphaerae. Next base: position 818,923 of record NZ_SNQG01000001.1, on the reverse strand, counting down.
GGCCACCCGGTAGAAGACGTGGTGCTGGAGAATATTGAAATAAGTTATGCCGGCGGTGCAAGCAGGGAAATTGCAGAAGTAACAGCCGATAACCTAAGTTCGGTTACAGAAAATACAGCAGGTTACCCGGAGTTTACCATGTTTGGCGAACTGCCCGCCTGGGGTTTATATGTACGCCATGCAAAAGGCATCACCCTTAAAAATGTGAAACTTACGGTAGCAAATGCAGATTTTAGGCCTGCTATAGTTTTTGATGATGCAAATACTATAAACTTACAAAAGGTAGCCATCCCCACTGTTAACCAAACACCGGCTGTTATTTTAAACAAGGTAAATGCATATACGCTGAAAGATACGCAGATCCCGGGTGATGTAAAGGTGATGGTAAAAGTGCAGTAAACCCAACCCGGCATTCGCATACACAATTGCTAAGTAAACGTTTACGTAAATATTTAAGTAATAATTGATGGCATTATGCGGTTTTTTAACCAATTTTAAAAAGATACCGGATTGTAATGACCTCCATATTCATCCTGTACAGAAACCAGTTATTAACCGATAATAAACTTACTAAGATGGAAGAGTTAAATCAGAAAGAAATTTCGCCGTTAACAAGTGTTGATGAGTGGGAAGATGATGTGCTGGATCGTTATCCCGAGCCCGGCCCGGCTAAAACTAAGGAAGAATTCAGGAATTACAACGACCCCAAACAAGTTGCCGTACGCGAATTTTACCGGCTTAATCATAAATATCAAACCTATAATAATGTGCTGGCTAAAAAGGCCAACTTCCTGCAGTTTGATAAAAAGGAAATGCCCTGGTGGGCGGCAATGGAGTATCTAAACACTTTGGTAGACGATTCTGACCCGGATACGTCGTTGGATCAATTACAGCATTTATTGCAAACTGCCGAAGCGATCCGTGCAGATGGGCATCCGGACTGGTTCATACTTACCGGTTTTATTCATGATCTGGGTAAGGTGCTTTGCCTTTTTGGCGAACCCCAGTGGAATGTTGTGGGCGATACCTTCCCGGTGGGCTGCAAATTCTCTGATAAGATAGTTTTCCCCGAATTTTTTGCGGATAACCCCGATACTTACGACGAACGCTATAATACTAAACTTGGTGTTTACAGCCAGCATTGCGGTTTAGATAAGGTGCACATGTCATGGGGGCACGATGAATATTTGTATCACATTACAAAAGATTATTTGCCCGAGCCTGCTTTATACATGATCCGTTATCATTCATTCTACTCACAGCATCGCGAAAAGGCTTATGATCATTTGCTGAATGCTCATGATCATGACATGTTTAAATGGGTAGATAAATTCAACCCGTATGATCTGTATTCTAAAAGCCCGAAACCACCGGTGGTGTCAGAACTGAGACCTTTTTATGAGGACCTGATAGCAAAGTATTTACCTGCAACCGTTAAATTGTAAGGCGCCTTAATGCTAACCAGGTTCTTTTGTTTAATTGTTTTTTTGGTTTTTGCCTATAACGGAGTTAATGCACAGCAGGCTGACCTGGTAAAATATGTGAACCCGCTGGCGGGTACCGCTACCAGCACTACGCCGTCGGCTTTAAAGCATGGTTCGGTAGAGGCCAATTTTGCCAACACTATACCATCGGTTTGTACCCCGCTTGCCATGACGCAGTGGACGGCGCAAACGCAGTTAACCGAAAAGAAATGCATTCCGCCTTACTACTATAAAGACAATGTATTTTATGGTTTCCGCGGTACGCACTGGATCAGCGGATCCTGCATGCAGGATTATGGCAGTTTAACCATTATGCCGGTTACAGGCAGGCTTAAGGTTACAGATAACGCATCTGAGTTTAATCATTCGGATGAATTGGCCACACCATACCTGTATCGCCTGAATTTGCCCGGATCAAAACTAACAGCGGCTGTAACAGCTACGCCCCGGTGCGGTATCATGCAGTTTACAGCCGCCGCCGCCGATAGCCTTTACCTGCTTATTACACCCAATAGCGATTTTGGAGAGGGTTTTATAAAGGTTGATGAAAAGCGTGGCGAGATCTATGGCTATAACCCTGTGCACCGCATATATCAGGGTTGGGGTAAGCCTGCCGGTTTCAATGGTTATTTTGTAATTAAAATAGACAGGGCTTTAAGCCGCTACGGCATGTTTGCCGGTAACAAGCTTATTGCCGGCGATAGTATCATATCCAAAAAAGATCTTGGCGTTTACATCGGGCTTAAGGTAGCCAAAGGCGAAAAGGTGAATGTGCGCGTAGGTACCTCCTTTAGCAGCATTGCAGGCGCCCGCAAAAATCTGGCTGCAGAAATACCCGGCTGGGATTTTGAGCATACCGTTTTACAGTGCAAAGCCGTATGGCAGCAGGCCTTAAAACAAATACAGGTTGCAACCCCAAACGAAGCTGATAAGCGTATTTTTTATACATCTTTTTATCATGCGCTGCAGCATCCACGGTTGTATAACGATATAGATGGTACCTACCCCATGTTTTCATCAGATCATCAGTTAGGTAAGCTGGCCTCGGGTAATTATTACGATGATTTTTCGCTTTGGGATATTTACCGGGCACAAATACCACTGCTGGAAATATTACAGCCAAAACTGGTAGATAACCTGGTGCAGTCGCTTATTTTAAAGGGTGTACAGGGCGGCTGGCTCCCCATCTTTCCCTGCTGGAACAGCTATACATCAGAAATGATCGGCGATCATACTACTTCTGTTATTACATCTGCTTATTTAAAAGGAATTAGCAGGGTCAACCTGCCACATGCTTATCGGTTAATGAGGCGTAACGCATTCGAATTACCCGCAAACAAAAGCGATTATATTGAAGGTAAGGGCCGCCGTGCGTTACACAGTTATCTGCAGTATGGATACATCCCCCAGGAGGATAGCGTAAAGGATGCATTCCATAAAATGGAGCAGGTGAGCCGTACGTTGGAGTATGCTTACGATGATTATGCCTTATCACTTCTGTCGAAAAAAATGGGCTTTACATCCGATTATACCATTCTGCAAAAACGGGCATTGAATTATAAAAATGTTTTCGACCTCTCAGTAAATTCCGTTAGGGCGCGCATGAAAGACGGCACGTGGTTAAAAGCATTTGATGCTGATAAAAAGCAAACCTACATAACCGAAGGTACACCCAGGCAGTACACTTTTTATGTACCGCAGGATGTGCCGGGTTTAGCCCGCCTGATGGGTGGCCGTGCAAAATTGGAACAAGCCCTGGACAGCATTTTTATAAAGAACGAGTACTGGCATGGTAACGAACCCGGCCATCAGATCCCCTTTATGTATAACTATACCGGCAGCAGCTGGAAAACACAGCAGCAGGTACACGCTATTTTGCAGAATGAGTATAGCGATGGGCCCGGCGGGTTGGGTGGTAATGATGATGCGGGGCAAATGTCGGCCTGGTATATGTTCGCTGCAATGGGCTTTTATCCGCTCAATCCAGTATCCGGCGATTATTTGCTGTGTTCGCCTGTGTTTAATAGCATCACCGTTAATTTGGCCAGGGGTAAAAAGCTTAAAATTATCTGCCATAAGCAATCCGGTAAGTCGCTGTATATATATCAGGTAAAACGGGATGGTAAGCTTTATCCTAAAAACTACATAACCTACAACCATATCATGAATGGCGGCATACTGGAGATCTATCTGCAGGATACCCCGGCAAAATCCTTGGGGAATAGCCCCGCCAATCAGCCGAAGGGTTTGGCTGCCATTAAATAGTATAATTTATCATGATGAATAAAAAGGCCATCCAGATTATAACCCTAATTGCGTTTATCCTGCTTGCAACGCATCATAACAGCTTTGGCGGGCAGGTACCAAGGGTATATAACATAATTGATTATGGCGCTAAAGCGGATGGTAAAACCAACAACGCTGCTGCATTAAAAAAGGCAATTGCGGCCTGCTCACGTGCAGGCGGCGGGCGGGTGTTGATACCAGCCGGCGGCACATACCTAAGCGGGCCGTTTGATCTTACATCGCATGTAGAATTTTATGTTGAGCCGGGCGCAAAGCTACTGGCGAGCCCCGATGAAAAGTTATATACCGAAAGCGCTTTCCGTGCCAATAAAGGCGAAGGGACGATTTGGATAGGCGGGAAGAACCTGGAAGATGTAACTATTTGCGGTGGTGGTATTATTGATGGCAACGGCATCTCGTTTATGGGTAAAGAACTGGATGATTCTTATGAGTTGAAGCCGTTTAATGTAATAGATCCGCGTCCGCATGTTTTAACGCTGATCAATTGCAGGCAGTTGCGCATCCGTGATCTCACCATTCGTAATTCGGCCTACTGGACCATCCATTTAGTTGGGTGTAACGATGTGGTGATTAGCGGGATAACACTTTTAAACAGTATCAAGATCCGCAATAGTGACGGGATTGACCTGGACCATAGCAAAAATGTGCGGATAAGCGATTGCTATATCGAATCTGGCGATGATTGTATCTGCCTTAAAAACAGGCGGGAATATCAGGAATATGGTGCCTGCGAAAATATTGTGGTAACTAACTGCACCATGACATCAAGCTCCTGCGCCATTAAAATAGGATCTGAGAATATGGACAGGATAAGCCACGTACTTATCAATAATTGCATCATTAAAAACAGTAACCGTGGCCTGGGCATACAAAACCGGGACGAGGGCACGGTAAACGATGTTGTTTTTTCAAATATTATTGTTGATGCTCATCTTTTTTCGGATGTATGGTGGGGCAAGGCCGAACCCATTTATGTTACAGCCTACCGCCGGGCTAACACAAATAATAAAGATGCCGGATGGCGCCTGCCGCCGGGCCAAACAGAGGGCAGGGTAGGCGTGGTGAAAAATATCTGGTTTAGCAACATCAAATGCCAAAGCGAGAACGGCGTTTACATCAGCGCAGAAACTGCAGACAAAGTAGCCAACATTTATTTTGACAATGTAGACCTGCGCCTGGATAAAACAACCGAACAGCCCGGCGGCGTTTATGACCGCCGCCCCGCCAATGTAGAAGGGCTCATCAAAGGCCGTACATCAGGCTTTTATCTGGATAAGGCAACAGATGTGCTGATTCGTAACAGCTCGATAAAATGGGGTGCAAAACGGCCCGCCTATTTTGCGCACGCTTTAGAAAGCCAGGGCGTAATTAACCTTAAAATAACCGGCCTTGATGGCGAGGCCGCTTTTCCTGATCTTTTAAAAATTGTACAGTAGCACCAGGTGCCATTGAAATTTGAAACGGCACCTTTTATCTTACTCCTATGAATAAAATGTATCTTAAAATCACTCAACCCGGCTTTTTTAAGTTGGTCATCAGCAGTTGTATGATGCTGCTGCTCGTTTTAACTTGCAGTAGGGTACAGGCCTTACCGATCCAGTCAGCTGTGTTATCCAGCCCGGATGGGAGGGTGCGTATCAACCTGCAGATCGTAAATAACGCATTAACCTATACGGTTACCTATAAAAATATCCCGGTTATTTTGCCGTCGGCATTAGGTATGGTAGTTAACGGGAAGGAATTTGGTGGTTGCAGGCAAATGGGTGTGCCTAAAAAATATACCATTAATAATACTTACGGTATTAACGGCGTACACAGTACCGCTGTTGATCATTGCAATGGCGCCAGGATTAGCCTGTTAGCTGATAATGCACCATTTATGCTGGATGTAAGGGCTTATAACACGGGAGTTGCCTTTAAATATATTATTAGTAATAATGGCGCAGGGGAGATCACTAAAGACAATACCCAATTTAAAATACCCGCAGGTACCGGGGTTTGGTATCAATCTAACATAAAATATTACGAGGGTAAGTACAGTAAAAAAGATATTGCCGACTTTAAAGCAGGCGATACGGCAGGCCCGCCGGTTACATTACAGCTGCCTGATGGAAAGGGTTACGCTGCAATAACCGAAGGTGGCCTGGTAGATTTTGCAGGTATGTCTTTAATAGCAGCAGGCAATAACAGCTTTGTAGCGAACCTAAGCGGCAGCACCAAAAAAACCGGTGATTTTGATACTCCGTGGAGGGTCATTGAAGTGGGCGCTGATTTAAATACACTGGTTAACTGTGATATTGTAACCAATGTTTCACCTCCTGCCAATGCAAAAGTATTTCCTAATGGCAACCTTACCAAGTGGGTTAAGCCTGGGCGCAGCGTGTGGTCATGGCTGGCCGAAAAGCAGGCAATTACGCTGGAGAATATGAAACATTTTAGCGACCTGGCCGCGGAGTTGGGGTTTGAATATAACCTGATTGACGAGGGTTGGGGCGACTGGAAAGATGGTACCCGTAATAATTGGGACATGATGAAGGAGCTGGTAGATTACTCTGCGAAAAAAGGGGTTAAAATATGGGTATGGAAGGCTTATCCCGACAGGAATGGCATAGCCGGAATTAATACTACCGCTAAAAGGCGTGAGTTTTTTAAAAAATGTAAAGACCTGGGCATTGCCGGTTTAAAGGTTGATTTTTTTGATTCGGAAGCGCAGGAGATCGTTGATTTTTATCAGGATGGTTTAAAGGAAGCCGCAAATTACCAGTTGATGATGAATTTTCATGGTGCTAACAAACCCACCGGAGAGAACCGCACCTGGCCGAATGAATTAAGCCGGGAAGCAATAAGGGGGCTGGAGAACAACGCACCCTGGGCGCCCGGAAACGTAACGCTGCCCTTTACACGCTTTTTAGCAGGCCCGGCAGATTTTACCCCCGTACACTTTGGCAACCGCATGGGCGAGGTTAGCTGGGCGCATCACGTAGCTACAATGGTGGTGTTCACGTCCCCATTTATGTGTGTAGGGGCCGACCCTCAAAGTATTTTAGATAATCCCTGCAAGGCAATGATAAAAAGCATCCCGCCAACCTGGGATGAAACCATTGTTTTACCGCAAAGCAAAATTGGCGAATTGGCTTTATACGCCCGCCGTAAAGGCAGTACCTGGTTTATAGCAGGGCTGAACGGTACAAGTGATAGTAAGGCAATAAGTATCAACTTCCCTTTTTTGAAAAAGGGAAGCTATCAACTTACACAACTGCAAGATAACCCGAACAAGCAGGCTGATGTAGTGATAGGCGCTGCCAGGATAACTGCAAATAAACCACTAAAGATAATGATGAATAAAAACGGGGGATTTGTAATGAGGTTGGAAAAAAGTCAATCATTTATAAAAAATCAACACCAGCTTAAATGAAAAATTACACATGGGTTTTGCAGTTGCTTTGCCTGCTTTTATTTTGTAATGCAAAGGCGCAAACAGCTAAAACAAGTAGAATAGTTTATCAGGATGCTGCAAAATATTTTCTTAACCCGCCCCCGGCTGCCCGGCCGGGTGTACTATGGATGTGGATGGGCTCGAATTTAAGCAAAGCGGGTATCCGAAAAGATCTGGAGGCCTTGAAGCAGGAGGGCTTTAACCGTACAACGATGTTTAGCCTGGCCGATGTTACTACGCCCTGGGCCGGCTCTATAGCAAACAGCCCCACGCCCGGATTAATATCATGGACGGAGCCCTGGTGGAAGATGGTACGCTATGCCGCGCAGGAGTCTAAGCGGTTAGGGATGGATTTTGGTATGTACAACGGGCCCGGCTATGAATCCAGCGGCGGCCCCTGGATAACGCCCGAACTTTCTATGCAGGAGGTATGCTGGTCTAAAACACCGGCAACCGGTAATAGCCGCATATCTGTAAAACTAAGCCGCCCAACTGTAAAATTGCGCGGGCATACCCCGTGGCCAATTCATAACCCAATTACAGGCGTAGCCGAAATACCGGACGTTGCCTCCAGGCAAACTTATTACAAGGATATTGCCGTTTTAGCTATGCCCGAAAAGGGAACGGTACTAACCAGCCAGGTGATCGATCTAACTAAAAATATGCAGCCCGATGGCAGCCTTAACTGGGATGCACCTGCAGGCAACTGGATCATTTACAGGTTTGGGCATACCACATCGGGTACGTTGATACAACCTGCACAATGGAAAGCAACGGGCCTGGAGTGTGATAAGATGAGCCAGCAGGCGGTTGATTTTCATCTTAACCATGTACTTGGCGAAATCAAAAAACATTTAGGCGATTTAATTGGCACAGGCTTTACCCATTTGCACTTTGATAGCTATGAGGCAGGTACCCCAACCTGGACACCCCAAATGCCCCGGGAATTTTTAAAAAGAAGGGGCTACAGTGTTACACCTTACCTGGCCACCTTTGCAGGACGGGTTGTTTGCGACGATAAATCAGATACCCTGAAATTTATCCGGGATTTTGATGCAACGGTTAAGGATCTTTATCGCGATATCTACTTCAATACCATATCAAAAAAAGTAAAAGCGGCCCACTTAACTTTTTTATGTGAGCCTTATGGCGGCCCATGGCGCCAAAACGAGATTATGCCGATGGTTGGTAAAGTGATGACGGAATTTTGGACGCACGGTGGCAAATATTCGCCGTATGAGCTGGATGAAACTGTAGCGGCTTTAAGAGGAGCAGGGCAAAATATTGTTGAGGCCGAAGCCTTTACCGGCGACCCAAGAGATAGTAAATGGGATGAAACACCGGCGTGGATAAAGCCAATGGGTGATGCTGCTTTTTGTGCCGGTGTTAACCGCCTTATATTGCACCGCTTTGTACAGCAGCCCTGGGATGATAAGTACCAGCCGGGGGCAACAATGGGGCAATGGGGTACACACTTTGATCGCACGCAAACCTGGTGGAAACCCGGTAAGGCCATGGTTGATTACTGGCAGCGCTGCCAGGCTTTATTGCAATGGGGCAAAATAGCCAAAACAGATAAAGACGATTTACTTTTTGCCGGTACGCAGGCCGGTAGCGCATTAAAATACATTCACCGTACAGATGGTAAAGCAGATGTGTATTTTGTTGCCAACACGGCTCATCAGCCCATAACGGTAACCTGTAATTTTAAAATTGCAGGCATGCAGCCCGAACTGTGGGACCCGGTAATTAAAACCATGCGCGATTTACCCCGGTTTGAAAGTAACCTAAACCGCACAACTATTACCATTGATTTTGATGACGCACAAAGTTTTTTTATTGTATTTCGCAAAAAGGCAGGGACATCGCTTACTGTAAATGAAAATTTCCCGTCTAAAAGCATAGTTCAATCCATAAATGGCCCATGGTCTGTTGGCTTTGATGCCAAATGGGGCGGCCCGGCCCGGCCCGTTGTTTTTACGGCGTTAGAAGACTGGACAAAACGTACCGAAGCCGGGATCAAATACTTTAGCGGTACAGCGGTGTACACTAAAAATTTTAATATCAATGAAAGCGATGTTAATGGCAAAGCCATAACCTATTACCTGGATCTGGGAGAGGTAAAGCATCTGGCCCGGGTAAAGATCAATAATAACGATTTAGGCGTTGTGTGGACTGCGCCATGGGGCATAAGTATCCCGGCAGGGATACTTAAAGCGCAAAACAATCAGCTTATAATCGAGGTGACCAACGTATGGGCTAACCGCCTTATAGGCGATGAGCAGGAGCCTGCTGATTGCGAATGGACACCCGGAGAATGGGGCGGCGCTTTCCTGAAGCAATTTCCTGATTGGTTTTTAAAAGGTAGTCCCCGCCCATCAAAAGGCAGGTATTGTTTTACTACCTGGAATTATTTCACCAAAAACTCACCTCTTATTTCGTCTGGCTTGATAGGCCCGGTTAGTTTAAAAAAGAATAAATAATATAATAATATAATAATATAATAATATGAAAAGGATTTTAATACTGTTTGTGGCCGGATTGGCCTGCCTTAGCAATTTAAAGGCACAAAGCCCTAATGCTTCTGATCCAAAGATGGAATGGTGGAAGAACGATAAGTTTGGTATGTTTATACACTGGGGGGTGTATGCTGTGCCTGCAGGCGTTTACAAAGGCAAACAAATACCGGATATTGGCGAGTGGATAATGAATAAAGCAAAAATACCTGTGGCTGAGTACCGGCAGTATGCAAAACAATTTAACCCCGACAAATACGACCCCGAGGCATGGGTACAGATGGCCAAAGATGCCGGGATGAAATACATTATCATTACCTCCAAGCATCACGATGGCTTCGCCTTGTTTGATTCTAAGGTAACGGATTGGGATATTGCAGGGGCATCACCTTATGGCAAAGATCTGCTGCGCCCGCTGGTGGATGCCTGCCATAAAGCAGGATTAAAAATCGGATTTTATTATTCGCAGGCACAGGACTGGACCAACCCGGGCGGTGCGGCCAGTGGTGGGCATTGGGATAAAGCGCAGGACGGTAGCTTTGATGCTTATCTGGATAACATAGCGGTGCCGCAGGTAAAAGAGATCTTATCAAACTATGGTGATATAGACATTTTATGGTGGGATACCCCGCAGGATATGACGCGGGAGCGGGCACAAAAGTTTGTGGATATTGTAAAGAAGTATCCTAAACTGATTACGAACAACCGCCTGGGCGGCGGGTTTGACGGCGATACCGAAACCCCCGAACAATTTGTACCTGCTACCGGTTTCCCCGGCCGTAACTGGGAATCTAACATGACCATGAATGATACCTGGGGATACAAATCTTATGACGAAAATTGGAAAACTACGCAAACGCTTATTCGTAATTTAGCGGATGTTGTAAGCAAAGGCGGTAATTTTTTACTGAATGTTGGTCCGGATTCGCATGGTCAGATCCCTCATCCAAGTATAGATCGGCTGGCCGAAGTTGGTAACTGGCTAAAAGTAAATAAGGAAGCTATTTATGGTACTACCGCAAGTCCGTTTCCATATTTATCATGGGGGCGGGTTACACGTAAAGGGCAAAAGCTTTATTTACATGTGTTTGATTATCCGGCAAACAGGCAGCTGATTGTACCGATGGGTAACAAGGTTAACGGTGCTTACTTACTTGCCGATGTACGCAAAAAGCCTTTAAAGGTGATGTCATCTGCTGGCCGCAGCATAATTAACTTGCCTGCTACAGCTCCTGATAAAAACAATACGGTTGTAGTTTTGCAATTTACCGGTGAGCCACAGGCTGCATTGTCGCCCGTTATTGGTAAGCAAGTGGTTGTATCTTCGCAAAAAGATGCTGCAAATGCAGGCAGGAATGCTGTAGATGCCAACCGGCTTACACGCTGGCAAGCTGCAAAAGGCGACCATAAAGGCAAGCTTGACGTAAACCTTGAAAAACCTGCGCTGATATCAACCATGATATTAGATGAGCCGTGGCATCCCTGGGAAAATAAGAAACAGCAACTGGAATTGCAATACAAGCAAGGCGACACCTGGGTAAGCATTCTTAAAACGGTTACCGGCGGTAGTGGCTCTGTAGTTAATTTTAAGCCTGTAACGGGGCAGTACTTCCGCTTGCTGATAGAAAACCAAGCAATGGAGCCGGTGGTTTGCGAGTGGCAGTTATACGGCCCAGAATAAGCTATTAACCGTTAGCATTAATTAGGGCTGAATTATTATAAAACCTGCATACACACTTGCAGGTTTTATTTTATCATTGGTATTTATATAACGGCAAAAACAGCAATGCTTGCGAATATTTTAAACTGCTGGTGTTTGCGGGTAATATGTTATACTGTCAGGCAAAGTGATGGAAACTAAAAAAGAATTATCGTAAGCTGTAATGTTTAAATAGCCACTATGCGCATCAATAATTTGCTTACAGAGCCATAGCCCTAAACCGGCACCTGAATTTAAGGAGCGGTTGGTAGTGAATGCATCTGTTAAGCTTTGCGCTGTGAGTTGCTTCTCCTTAGTTTTGTTTTTAAAAGTTATATTTAAGTTTGATGATTCCTGCTTTACTTCACAAATCACCTCCGAACCACTTTCTGCATATTTTAAAGCATTTTGCAGCAAATTTTGCCAAACTACTTCCAGCATATCATTGTCACTATGCACTTCAAAACTTTTTATATCTGTGGCAAAGTGCAGGGTGGTTTTTATTTGCAGCCGTTGGGCTAAAAACCGGTTACGCGTAAATACCCTAAGCAGTTGGTCTGATAGGTCTGCAGGTTTTTTGTTGATAGCCAGCCCCTGATGTTTAAACTGGCTGATGAGTAAAAACTGTTCAACGATCTCCTGCAAACGGTTAATTTCTTCCAGGTGACTGATAAAGAGGTTTCGGTTGTCGGTATGGGTGCTTTTGCTCAGGTAAAGCTCTGTTTCTGCCTGCAGGTTGGCTAACGGGGTACGTAATTCATGAGATGCCGCTGCAAAGAAATTATTTTGCAATTGCTGCTCATCGGCAATGCGTGCTATCATGGAATTAATAGTTTCGGTAAGTTGCTGCAATTCGTCATGCGTTTGTGATACCTTTAACCTTGTGCTTAAGCGGCTGGTGTTTATTTCGGCAGCTTCGTTAGCTATTAAACGTATTGGTTTAAGTAACCAACCTGCTGCCAGATAAGCTGTAACAGCACTTATGAGCACACTGGCAAGTGTTGCTGCTATCATTAAAAAAGAAAGATGATTTAACTTTTTAACCAACTGTGTATTGGATACGGTTAAAAATAATTCTACGGGGCGGCCATCAGCGTATTCATTCTTTAAATAAACGCCATGTTGCCCCAGGCTATCTGTTAAGCCGGATTGGTAAGGAACGGATAATTGAGCAATAATTCCGGGCGATTGGAAAACAACTACCGGAAGATTATTATTATCATGATAAAACACCCGTATTGATTCGCCAGAATCAGGCAAAGCAATCAGATCAGGGTTGATCTCTGTGCGATTAATAATAGTTTTAGCCCTATTATACAGGTACTTATTATAGTTGCCTATATAGGCTTCCTTAAAGTAGCGGTAAACTACATTGCTGAAAATTACATTAATAACAATGAATACTACACTAAATACCAATGCTATCTTAAACTTAAGCCCTTTATAAAAATATCGGCGCATAATATTTAGCTGATTGTTTTTAAAGTATAGCCACGATTAATAACCGTTTGTATATGATGGTGCTCAAACCCCTCGTTGATTTTTTTACGCAATTGATACAGATGAACTTCAATCACATTACTGCCGGGGTCAAAACTCATGTTCCACACTTTATCTAATATCTGTGTTTTGGTTATCACTTTATCCGGGTTCAACATCAGGTATTCCAACAACAAAAACTCCCGATTGCTCAGGCTTATCTGTTTTTCATCGCGTTTTACCTGGCGGGTATGTAAATCAATCTCCAGGTCGTTTACTCTTACTCTTGCGGTGCTTTTTGGCGTTTGCTGGCGCTGCAAAACCCTTACGCGGGCCAGCAGTTCCTGCATTTCAAACGGTTTTTTCAAGTAATCATTAGCGCCTGCATCCAGCCCTTTAATGATCTGGTCTGTAGTGCCTAAAGCACTAATCATAATTACCGGCACATGGTTGTCAAATGCACGCAGGTTTTTTAAGATATCAAAACCATTTTGCGAAGGTAGCATCAAGTCCAGTAGAATGAGGTCGTAGTTATTTATCATTGCACTTTGTAGTCCCGCTGTTCCGTCCGTTTCGTGGTCAGTAACATATCCGGCCTGCTCTAATGCCATTTTTATAAAGCCGGCCAGTTTAACTTCATCTTCTATCAGTAATATCTTCATTTACAAACTCGGTATCGGATATAAATTATTGCTGCACAGAAATGTTTTCTGTACAGCAATAACAAAGGGGTTATCTAACTAAATATGCCTGTCCTTTAATGGTTAAGGTTTGCGCCCTAATCATGGTAATGCTTTGGCTGTAAACAACGCCTGGCCGTTTAGGTTCTAAAAATCCGTTTACAGTTACCTTTTCGCCCGCTTTAAGCTGGCTGTTTAGTTGCCTGGCAATATGAGGCGGTATCCCTATTCTTTCGCCGGATGAAAGGGTAAAGCCATTAACATCTTTATTTGGCGAATAGTTTAATTCTTTTACAGTAGCAGTAATGTTTTTTTGTTGCTGCGCTGTGGGCACATGCGGTGATAATGGCGGTGCATCTGCAATAGTGCTGCCATTGGCATCCAAACTAACCAAGCGAAATTCTTTTTTACTTTCGGGATTGGTGCGTTCAAAACCGGTTATTGTTACAGCCGTTCCGTTTTTTGCCCTGGCGAATATCTGTTCGCCCAAATGTGGCGGAAACATCACGGCAATTGTACCACTATTGGTTTTAACAGACAGACCGTTGTATTCAAAACGATCATTAGCTATTGAGCCTGCTACTATACCTTTTACTGTAGTTAGTTTTAACGCTTCTTCTGCCTGTGGCCCTTTATCGTCACCCGGCCTCTGACCATGCTTTGGCGGGCGGGGTAGCTTTTGCTGGCCACTTGCCAAAAGCTCGGGTTTACCGGGTGCCGGTGCTGGCGGTGGGGTTATTTCTTGTGCATTTGCTGCATAGGCGCCGGTTAGTAATAATGTTGTTAACCAGATTTTATTCATTTGATTTTTCATGATTTTAATAATTTATACCTCAAAAGTATAAGCACCTGATAAGCTGCGGATGAATACCAAATTAATTTTTCTTCATATATAGCCAGTAGCTAAACGTTGTTTTATGCATTTAGTTTATGCGTAACAAGGCGTCGGTTATTTAGATAATTGATATTTAAATAACCTTTGTAATTTAAGGTTGCGCCTGCTTTTGTAACGAAAAGATGATAACTGATTTACACGTGATGAGTTGCGGCACTAAAAGCTAATTATACATAGCCTTTAATTTTAGATATAAATATGTGTGAAGACAATTAGTGTTGCTTGTTGCGGGTATTGATACTTAAAACTGTAGAAGATTGTTTAAACAATCACAAATTCATATAATAAAAAAGCCTCTCTAATTTCTTAGAGAGGCTTTTTAAGTGATCCCGCTGGGACTCGAACCCAGGACCCCAACATTAAAAGTGTTATGCTCTACCAGCTGAGCTACGGAATCAACTTTTAACTTTTTCGATAATATATCGTTTCCGTTTAAAGTGGTGCAAATATAGGATTAATAGATATATGCTGCAAGTCTATTTTAAATTTATTTTGAAGTATAAAATAAGAGCTTCATTGTCAGTAACTAAAATTTAAGAATTCCTATTTTGCCGCCATCTCCTGCCAATAAAACAAGATTGCCTTTCTTCGCCTTGCGGCAAACGTTATAACTAACGCCATCAATTTTGCGCCATGTTTTGCCACCATCATTAGTTATATTACTGCCGGGTGTGCCTGTAGACAAGAAGGTATCACCAGAAATATATTCCACACAAGACTGAAAACCTGCCGGGCCAATAACAGGTGTGTTGTTTTTAAATTTGCTTTTTTGTTGCGGAACTATATATGCTACAGAATCCGTTTGCTTATCTTTTGTATAATCTCCGCCTGTAATCACAGTTTGATGGCGGCCATAAGCTATAGAAAATGCGCCGCGACTTGCAGCGCCGTTAGTAAGCGGCAAAGGTTTATCAACCCAACTATTATTTTTAACCGGTGATATTAATAAGCGGCTATAGCTTCCACCGGTAACTATAGTTATAAGGCCGTTTACTCTCAAACAGGTTCCGCTTGCAGCGAAAGCACCTTCGTCTTTTAATGCAGCAGGAGGGTTTATAGCAGAATGCCAGGTGTTTCCGCCATCAATAGTTTCTAATAGCAAAAATTTGCCATCAATTGGGTCGCCTAATACAAAACCATGCTTTTTATCAATAAAATCGGTTGCATCTAAAAAATAAGCAACGTCTGTTTTTTTGAATTTAACAGACCAGGTTATTCCGCCATCAACTGTTTTTAAAATGTACGCGGGCGAACCGGAGCTAATTATGACCGCTTCTTTATCAGAAAAAGCTTCGATATCCCTGAATTCAGATTGCTCGTATCCCTTAATTTGCTGCCATGCCCAATTGGTACCGCCATCGGTAGTTATAGCTATTGTACCTTTGCTGCCACTTACCCATGCTACGTTATTATTAACAACAGACAAGCCACGAATACTGGTTGCCCTGCCTTGTTGTAAATTATAGATGTTTTGTGCTTTTAAACCTGTAGAAAAGAATATCAACAATGCTATAAATAATGTTTTTTGTTTCATACCGTTTGGTTATGCCTTGTTATATGGGTGTCCGAAGTTACCCTTTGAAATCAGCTTTACAAAACCGGCACTTATTTTTCTATTTATTTTTAGCCACATTGCTTAAAACCATTATATTTGCATCCTTGTAAAAGCCCGGATGGCGAAATTGGTAAACGTTGCGGTCTCAGAAGCCGTTGAGAATTGTCTCTTGAGAGTTCGAGTCTCTCTTCGGGCACATCCATTAAGTCTTAAGCCTGCAGTTAAAGTTGTAAAGACCGAAACTGCTGACTTAAGACTTTATTTTTAATAAAGCCCGGGTGGCGAAATTGGTAGACGCACCATCTTGAGGGGGTGGCATTCGTAAGGATGTACGAGTTCGAATCTCGTCTCGGGCACAAAGTATTAACTGTTTATTTACGTTTGTTTAAATAAATAGGGACATATAATTATGTTTCTTGCTCTTCGGTTACAATTACTCCAAATAAGTTACTAAAGCCAAGTACCAGTATATCAACCGATTTTAAAGCAAGGATCACCTCTACCTTTATTTCATTTGTTATAATGGTAGTGGATTCTACCCAGAAAGATGCAACTGTGGTAAGTATAGCAACAGACCGGAATAGCCATGTTGCCCATATTGGTTTTGGGGCATTAATGGCGCCAAATTTTGTAATGCTGCTCATATATTTACTTTTTTAAATTCATCCATAGTATTGTAAGCAGCGGCTAATCTGCTATCGTATCGGTATTGCCTGTAATTTTCGCCATTATAATAATAAGCTACTTTTTGCCAGTTCTTTGCTTTTAAGGCCTTATCTAAAGCGGGGACTGTCTTTATCCATTTTATAGCAAGTAATACCTGGTTATATTCATCTGCTTTAGCAAAATCCCACATTTGGCCTACGGTATTAAAACCAAGGGCAGCATAATGGAAGCCCATTAGTTGCATCATGCCAATAGATGTGCTTTTCATAGCAGCATCAGCATCACTTGCAAAAGCATTATTAAAAGCTTTCCATTCTGCCGTTTGATCACCAACTGTATTGGATTGCCAAATAACATGTTTGGTATCATTCTGCCAATCCTTTTTTAAGCGTTTAAACCATGCCGGTTCAAATTGTATGATAAGTTTACCTGTAACCGGAGAAAAGCCATGTTGCCCACTCTCTATCTGAATAATAGCTTTTAAAGCCTTATAATTATAGCCATGGCTTGTTGCCAACTCAAATATCTGAGCCTCAGTCAAAGTTTTATTCATGAAATATTAGTTTAAGGCAAGCAAACAGTTTTGTTGTTGCCGGTGGTTTATTTGTCGGATCGACAAAGGGGAAGGATTATTTTTCCTGGCGGATAGATCTGTTCAGTTGCTCTACATTATGTTGCAGGACCGTAACCTCGTTCTCTAAAACTTTAAGGCGAATATCATTGATCCTATTCTGTGATTCCTGATTGGAGCGAATCTCGTGTACATCGCCCTTTAGTTCGAAATATGTTGCCATAACCGATGCCACAATGCTTGCCGTACTAAAAATTGTGACAATGATATTTTTGATAGTGATGCCTTTAAGCTGTCGGTGTTCGATGGATGTCATAGTAGAGGAGGTAAAGGATTGTAAATGTTAAAGGAGTAAGATGGACGCAGATTTAATTATCCTCTAGATGCAAGAGGTTGTTATTATTTGTTATTTTTGGATTATAAAGTACAGCAAAGCAGTATATGAATATTAAAAAAATTATACCAAATAAAGTTAAACAAGAAGGTAAATACTTGCTTTATAAATTGTTGAAAATGCCTTATAACCGTGCTGGTGTGCCTGTTGAAATTATCAAATTTCTGCCGAATAATAAGCCTATTAATTTAGTTGACATTGGGGCATCTAATGGCAAGTTTACCGGTATAATAAATGAATATTATAAAATAAACAGGGCGGTTTTAGTAGAGCCTATTGCCGAGCTTAAACCTATATTAGAGAGTAAGTTTCCTGATCGGTCACGATTTTATGTTGAAAATGTTGCTATTTCAGAAACAACTGGCCATGTTGATTTTTACCACTTTGCAAAAGATGCTAATGTTTTAAGTTCTATGCTTAAAGTAAAAGATGGTTTTTTTGACCCCAATTTAGCAGAACCTATTAAGGTTAGGGTTCAATCAGATACACTTGACAATGTTTTAACTAAAGCAAATCTTGATGACGTTGATTTGTTGAAAATTGATGTTCAAGGTGCTGAACACTTGGTTTTAAATTCAGCCCCCAAATCCTTAAAAAACACGCGTTTGGTTTACACAGAATTTTCTTACAAACCAATGTATGAGGGTTCATCAACATTCTTTGACTTGTATAAAATATTAATCGAAAGCAATTTTAGACTTGTTAGCACTACGCCTATCTGGACAAACCTAGATGGTGAAATTATACAAGGCGACGCACTTTTCGTAAACAACTTGTGATTATAGCGATGCTTACAAACGCTTTTCTATAATCTCAAAGCTGTAAAAAGGATAGTCAATCAATTCCAAAGCAAATCCCTTTATTATTGTCAGCTCGTTAACGATTTTTTCTTTGTCATTCGGCTCAAATTCAATAGCAAATCCTACTAATCGTGTCGTTTCGTTGAATGTCGGAAGATCATTACTTACTTCGAAAAATTCAATTCCTGCACATTTTAATTCGGTCACCTCATTTAGCTCTTGCAAACCGGCCCCTGAATAAGTAAAGGTTTTAATATTATTCCCCCTGAAATATTCCCCCTGATCATAAATAGCCTCATTATAAACAACAGACTGGTCCCCGGTAACATAATAAAGTAAACCGTAAGTAATTTCGCCGGTTAGAACATTATAAGCCATGGTTAAGGTCTTAAGTTGTTAGCACGTATTGTAAATCTTAATTTTATAAATTTAGCATTTATTGGAAACTCATTATTAGAATTTCTAATATAGCCTGGATCGCCATTCCCTCTTATGATCTCGCCATTACGGCTATTGTTAGCATTATTAGTTTTGGGGGGTAGGCCAAATTCAAAGTGATTAAAGGCTTCTGTCGTAAACGGCTGTACATCACTTAATCTCATTTCAACGGTGTGGCGTTGGGGAGCTTCTAAAATTTCGCGCAATACACCACCAGTTGTCGTTGTGAAAATATTTTGTCCGGTTACGGTTGTAAATCTTTGTCCCGCTGTATAAATAGCCGAATTATAATTTACCCCACCGTATTCAACAAGGTAGGTGGCAGGTATAGTTAATATATCACCGGCTAATATAGTTGTTGCCGAGAGGTCGGCTATACTATCGATATATTGCCCATTTCTATCTGCATTAAAGCAAATATTAGGAATAGATTTTAACTCCCTGCCTAAAGTATTCTCAATTACTTTGGTTTCTATAACTGCATCAATATTGGGGTTAGTAAGCGTAATGCTATCATCCGCTATAGTACAATTAACCGCTGTAGAAAAATCAAAGTCCCCATTTGCTTCTAAGGCTCTTATTTTTAAACCGTAAGCTATTGAACGAGCGCCCAAATAAGTGCCGAAATAGGATAGATTTTTAGCTGGACTACTAAAATTTAAGGTGAAATCTCCAATTGCAGAATTATTAAAGACTGGATCGGCTATTACACACTTTGAAAATGGATTGACAGCTGACGGATACGCGGATGTGAAAGCTGCTTGAAGCAACTCAATTGTTGCATAATTATTATAACCTATTGGAACAGTTGGATATACGCCGCCGCCGGTTCCTAATGCAGGAAATTTAAAATTGCATTTGAAAAACAGGGCATATTGAGTATTTATGGTTGCGCTATTAGTTGATATATTACAATGTGAAAAAATGTTATTATATGACGTCGGCGGTGATGTTTCAGCAGTGTTTTTTATAGTGAGGTTACCGCACTTATAGAATGTGCAGCTTTTACAAAGTTTATTATTAGCAATAGTTAATTCTCCAAAAAAATTTGATAATATGCAGTTTATCAAATTTTGGCCAGCAACTGTATCTCCTCCGTCAGTTTGTACTGGGGCGCAACCATTAAAGTTGCAATCAGTAAAAGTGGCAGCCGTATCTCCGTTATTTCCTATACGAGAACTTCCCGACCCTGTAAAACTAATATTGTAAACCCAATTCCTTGTAGAGCCTAGTATGGTAGAACCCGTAAAAGACACGTCAAAGGTAACATCACCATCTCCAACTAGTTTGATAGAGTTACCTAAGACTAAACCACTTTCACGGTAAACACCGCCACCAACTATAATAATATTACTACCTGATACTATTCTATTTGCATAAACTATTGTTCTAAAAGGTTTTTGCCTGCTACCATTCCCTGTATCATCATTGCCATACAAGGCGACATAACAAGCATCTGGTGGTCTTACATCATCTGCAGATGGGCTTATTTCTATTCCGTATTTATTCGCTACTCCGGGGCGATATGCCCAATTATATGTTGCACTCATGATTAATTATCTTGACATTTAAGTTTGATGTTACAGCTGGCGTTAAATTGATCTGTGTATGTATAGGTTATAAAAACGCGGTCGCCTGCAGCATAGTGGAAAGGGTAAGATTGTGTTGTCGAGGCATAGCTGCCGGCTATGCCGATTTTTAACTTTACATTGGTTGCGCCGCTTAATAAAACACTATTTATCTGCCCGGCAAATTCCATTAGCAACGAAACTTCGGTTAAACTAACGGGATTGATCTGATAGCTTACCTTCTTTTTTTCGTCGAGGATTAATGCAATGGTTTTTAGTGATGTCATCGCTTTGGTATCCTCTGTGCGTGCAAGGGCCTGAGTTAATGTGGCTAAGGCAACGATACCTGCAGTTGCTTCTGTAGCAGTCAATATTTCTCCACCCCCTCCGCCACTTCCCGCATCCACCCAACCTGTATCATAATCATCGTCACTAATTTTGGCTAAAACTTGCCCGGTGATTCCGCCGTTTTTAATGCCTGGCCCGGCATCACCTTTTGGGCCTGTTAACCCAATTGCACCATTATTTCCATCCGGACCTTTTGCCCCCGCATCTCCCTTGTCACCTTTTGCTCCTATTGCGCCGGTAGGTCCTGCTGGTCCTTGCAATCCGGGTTCACCTTGCTCGCCTTGTATCCCTACTATTGGTACCCCGTTGCCCCAAATACCTGCCGTTTTAGGGCCAAATAATAGCAGACTATTGGTGTTAAGATAAAAATCGCCATCTGTGCCGGTTGAGTTGGACGGGTTAGCGGTTCCGCTTAAAATTGTTTTGCCATTTGCGCCCGTTAAACCGGTATCTCCTTTATCTCCTTTAGGGCCTTGCGGGCCGGTTTGCATAGAAAATACCTGCAACCATGCGTTGTTGGATTTTTTATAGAAAATGCCGGTATCTATGTTAATATAGGTGTCGTTATTGCCGCCGGTTACTGTGCCGGGGATGCCAGATCCGTACAGCACGGTTCCATCTTTTTGATCGCCCGGAGAGGGGAGTGTGTACTTAATAACCCAGCTACCTGATATTTTTTGGCAGAAAGTGCCAGATAAAGTATTGATAAAAAGATCGCCGTTTTTACCGCTGTTATTTTGTGGCATTATTGTACCGAAGGAAATGGCTACTCCACTATTGACACCCGAATTAACAAACTCCAGCAGGCTGGTAAAGCTATATTGATAATCGACACCATTACGCACCAGTACCGAAACATCGGCAGCAGATACAGCCTGTGTAACCGGTAATTCACTTATTTTTTTGTCTGTTGCCATTAGTTTAAAAAGTCGGTTATGAAAAAATGGTTAGTGCTAAGGGTATCTGCCGGAAAGTTGAAATCTGTTTTATCAACCGCGCGGATCCGGGGACCTGCCTGCCTGCTTGTTTTATTTTTATGATTGTAATGCCAAACCGGGAAACTATCCTGATGGTCTATTAAAAAACGCTCAGTTTCGTTAGCATAAGCATTAGCAGTACTGCGTTGCTGCTGTACCAGCTTTACAATATCTTTTGCAGGCAAGGCATCTGCGTTATCATAACGTTTGGTAACCGGCCCTGTGGCGGTATAATGTACTGAGTCGGTTTCTATAAAGCGGGCAAAGGTAAAGTAGGCTAATACCGGTTGCAAACCCTGGTATAGTACAATGTGGCCGGCTTCGTCTAAATATTCACAGCCGTTCAGCAAATCTTTGTAATGCTGTGAGGCATCATCCTTTAAATTACCATCTTCATCTAATTGTTTAATCAGATCGTAATATAATATATAGCCTAAAAAGGGTTTTAAGTCCAGTTCCTGGGCTTTCTGGATGAACACTTTGATGCGTTCGGGCTTTATGTTTGCTGCAATATCCTCGTATCGTTGCAGGATAGTTGGGGTAATTAAAGTAGCCAACCGGGCCCCGGAAGGGGGAGTTGTTGAATTGTTATTGTCCATAAATGTATAGGTAAAATGGTAAATAGTTCCCCCTTCAGGGGTTAGGGGGTACACATCGCTTCGGCCTCGGCTTGTTTAAATCTATAGGCGTATATTAGCGTGGCAATTTTGGTTTCGGTAGTGATGTTTGATTGCAGTAGCTGGTTAATAGCTGCCCCGGCTTTAATGCCAACCGCATCATCGGCAACGGTTGCCGGCACGGGTATAATATTCCAGTTTGCCGAAGGGTTAATGCTGGTGCAAAAATGACTGAACAATTCTTCAAAAGTTTCGCTTAGTTCCAACCTGTCGGCAGATGTATTATCGTTAAACTCGCGGATGGCTTCTTTCTTTTCGCCTCCGTTGCTTAAGCCGGATGACTTTTCGGCATTGATCAGTTCTTTGGGTACCGAGAAGCCCTTGATAATGCGCGCCTCTACAGATCGCTCGGTGCTTTCAAAAAGCTTATCGTTATTTTGGATAGCATAAGGCATGAACTCCGGCTTGGCGCTTTCGTCTTCGTATTCTATCACGATGATCTTTTGTGCGCTTTTAGCTCCCTGGAAAGTGCCCAGATCTTTTTCCAGTTGCGAGGGCTCGTTAGCGTTTCCGTTGATGGAGCTGTTATCAGCCTCCTCGCGCCGGGATTGCATAAATAGCATGGTGGATGGCAGAAAGCCGGTAGTAACCTCGCGGTTATTAAAGATCTTGATCCCTGCTTCAGTCTCAAAATCCTCCCAAACAGAATCGGCTTCTATCAGCGGATAATCGCATACTTCGGGGTTAAAATAAAATAGCTGCCCTTTGTATTTATCCCAGCCGCCTGCTGCTTTAACCTGCTGTTTAATGATCGGCTCGTTGGGATTATATTCATCCATAAAAATAATCTTGCTGCGCATGATGTTTTTCCAGGTTTTGCGGCCCCAATCGTTGTAAATGGCAAACTTACCAGCAGTATCTGCATTATCGGTATCACCCATGCGGATGTCCTCAAACTTTACATAGTTTACCGATGCTATTTTAAAGTTGGCGTTATAGTTTACATGAATACCAAATCCGCGGAACAACGCTTTGTCGGACGCTATCGCCTTTAATAATTTAGCTATGGTTAAGCCCTTACTGTTGATGATCTGTTTGCCAAGCGAGGTATCTTCAAAACCATTACCGGCAATAAATTTGGCCCGCTTGTTCCAGCAATCTTTAGCCGTGGGGGATTGGCCCACCAGCTCCAGCATGCGTTGCGGGTAAGCGTTATCCATATCATAATTGAGGATGCCGAAGGTTTGGTTGGGCCTTACCAGGATGCGCCGTTCTATTTGTGGTAAGTAGGTTTTCATAATTATTGGATTACACTGAATTGAGATGATTCCATCGATTTTTTCGGTATTCGTTTTCTTTTGATCTTCGCATCGGGTTTTTCGTCTTCCGTAATTTCCGACTGCTCGTCTTGCGGACTTTGGACAAATAGGCCCGCTATGTGCGGGTATCGCTGCAAGTACCATTCGGCTTCTTTATCTGTAATGGTATCATTGCTATGCACCGCTGCCGAGTTAGGAGCGAACTGATGTAGGCCTGGTTTTAAAATATATTTTTTCATAGTAGTTGGTTCATGGTTTATAGCTCATAGTCTTTTGTTTGCTAAGGTTCATAGCTCATTACCATGAACTATGAACCATTTGCCATGAAATTTAAGCCACCAACTCTTCCAGTGCTGCAATGGTGCTGGCGTAGGTAGCTGTGCCGCTCTGTGGGGCAATAGATACAGCACGTGGCGGGTATGGCTCTTTCAGCTTATCCGGGTTGGTTAGCTTGATCTTGTAACCACCGTCTAATGTTTCATCGGCGGCGTTGCGTTCAGCTTCGGTTACGATCAGGCCGTTCACTGCACCGAACAATTCGATAGCTGAATCGCTGTCCTTATAGTTGTTTATCGCTATAGCACGTATGCGGCCGTAGCCCATGGCCATTAACTGTGCTTTAACATCGGTAGATAAACCGGCGATGTTAAAATCTATCTCTTCGGTGTAACGCGGGCCAACCTGGGTTTTGGCCAGCTTGCTCATCGTGTTAAAGCTGTTATTGGTTCCCTCAAATTTGTAAACCTTGGCCGTGCCTACTGCGGTAATATCTTTAATGATCAGCGGGTTTACTGTATCGTAAGTAAGCACAAAATCGTCCTGATTAAAAATATATACTACATCTTCGATACCCGAAGTAATTGGCCCTGCTGTGCCCAGGCTAAAGCCCGCGTTTATTTTATTGTAAATTGACATTGTTAGTTGATTAAGCCCCCTAACCCCCTGAAGGGGGGATTGTGAGAGGCAAGGTTAAAAGTTTGTATTTTGTAATTCAGCCCTCCCTTCAGGGGGTTGGGGGGCTTTTACGCCCCCAGGTAAAATAGCTCGTTGGCGAATTTGAAGTTTACGGCGGCTTTCATACGGGCCTTCATGCGTACCACGTTATCATTGGTGTAAGGCTTCATGTAAACGGTGGATAGTTCGGAAGCATCGCCTAAAAGATCTACCCCCAGGAACAGGTTTGAAGAGCGTGCGCCCAGGATGGTGTTGGCCTGCCAGTGGTTCATCAATTGTAACGGTACACCCAGGTAGTCCATCTTTTTAGGGTCTGTAAAGGCGTTCAGCACATTTACGGCTTTATCTGCCTGTGCCTGTGCGTAGGCATAGCCTACATGCAGCGGAATTTGCAGGTTAAAATCTTCCTGACTGCGGTCGGCTGGGTCTAACTGGGCATAGATGCCTGTTAATACGCCTAATACGTTGCTTGCGTTAATGTAGCTAACGGTTGCTGCTGTTGCCGTGCCGCTAAAGCTTGCCGCCTTGCGGGTGTTGATCTCGTTATAGTTGCGTACCAGCTTGAAGGTGCTTGCGCTGCCTACCTGGATAAAGTACGATTGGCCTGAAACATCTATACCTGCGCCGCCGTTGGTGGTATCTTTAATGCCGCCTGTTACGCCGTTGATGGTAACCACATCGCCATCCCTTAAGGTTGCGGTGCTGCTTACGGTAACCACACCCGATGTGCTGATGGCTGTTGCCGCCATAGAGGTATCAGATTTACCCAAGCCCACTTTGTAAACCCCGCTTGCTGCCGCGATGGATGGCAGTAAACCCGTGAATGGTGCGGTAAAAGCTGCTTCTTTGGTAGAACCTTTACCCAGCCAGTACAAACGCTCGTTAGCTATTTGTATTTTGGTAAGGTAGCGCTGTACCATAAAGTCGCTCAGGTCAACTACGCCTTCATAATCCAGGAAAGCGCCGGGTTTAAGTTGCTGGCTTTCCCATGATTGTACCAGTTTGTCCCACTGCTCCTGTTTCATGAATTCATAAACTACCGGGTCTAAGTAGCTTTCTGTTTGTTGGGCTGTGGTGCCTTGGTCTGCAAATATGCCCGATGGGTTTTGCAGTACCACATCGTCATCCACATCCAGGATGATCTTGCGTTGTTTTACGTCGTTGATAACAGTGAGCAGGCCACGCTTAACAGAGTCGGCCTCCAGTAAGGTGCTTGCCATAAATCCTGCCAGCGCTTCGCCGGCATAGGTGTTGTTTGTAAATGTGAATTGAGCCATAAAAAAGTTTGCCCCCCAGCCCCCTAAAGGGGGAGCTTTTTGATTTTAAGGTTTGCCTTAGGGAAGGTTATATGATCAGTGAGTATTTAAATTTGGTTCCCCTTCAGTGGGTTAGGGAGCCACCGCTCTTTTCACCGCGTTTTGGGCCAGCGGGCTTTGAGGTGCAAAAAAAGGCTGGGTTTCGGTTTTGGCCTTGCTGCTGCGTTTAGATCCCTCGGGGGTAAAGTCGCTTTTTATTTCGTTCTTCACTTCTTCGCGGGTTTTGGCCAGGCGGCTTTGCGCTTCTTCCAGTGCTGTTTTTGCTTCATTCAATAAAGCGTTTTGGGCATGCAGGCGGGCTTTTACTTCCTGCAGGCGGTTTTGCACTTCGCCGGGCTTTACGGGCAATTTAAACCTGGCTGCCGGCATATTTTCTTCGCCTTCCTCATCCATAGCCACCGGCGTTAGCTTTGCTACCTTGCCCTGCTTTACGGCTAATTGTTCGCCATCGGCGGTGGTGTAGGTATCGGTAACGGCAGGGGTGGTCAGGTCCTCGTCCTGGTAAACATCTGCGCCTTCGCTTAGGTCGCCGCTATGATGCAGGGTGCCTTTGTCTGTAATGGTTTGTTTGTTTACCACACGCTTAAAAAAGTTCATGATCTTGTCTAAAACCGAGGTGGTTCGTTCGATGAGTTCTTGGTTGTCTGTGTTCATAGTTGTTTTTTGGGTTAAGATCTTATTGATGCAGCGCTGGTAAACGGCGGGTGCGGTATCTGTGTATTTTTTGATGAGTGCGCTGTTGATGATGGTTTCGGTGTAATCCTCAATCGCATCTATAAAACCCAGATTTAGGGCCTGGTCGGCAGTCATCCAGGTAACGGAGTTGATCAAACTATTAACCGTAACCCCGTCTAACCCGGATTTGTCTATGTAGATCTGCGCCAGGCGCGATTGCACTACATTCAACATCTGCACATCTTTTAAAAGCTCATCTGCATTGCCACCGCTGCCTACCATTGGTTTATGGATCATGAGCAGGGCGTATTTGCTCATTACTATTTTGCTGCCTGCCATGGCTACTACCGACGCTGCCGACGCCGCCAGGGCATCAATGTGGGTGGTTACGTTGCCGGGGTACTTTTTCAGCAGATCATAAATGGCTATGGCATCAAAGGCCGAACCACCTACCGAACTGATGTGTACCGCTACATCGGCGCCGGCAGCTGCATCTAATTGTGATTTTACATAGGCGGACGATAGGCTCCCCGAGCCAATGCAATCCGTTTCGGTATCGTAGAGGTATATTTTCATTTGTTTTTAGTTTAGTCGGGATATCCGAAAGTCCGTAAGGGAACTATTGTTCGATTATTGGTTTTGAATGCTGATTGGCATAATTAACTCCTATTTTTATCCCCACTTGTTTCGGGATCTCTCAGGATTTTGCTGTTCTGCTTGGTAGTTACTTGGTTGTGGGATGCCGAAACAAGTTCAGCATGACTTTGCGATGGGTGCCTGCTGGCATGTATCAAAGGTCGGGATAATTTGTTTTGTTTTTGGTGACAGTAGTTTGTCAGTAGATCAGAATTTTCCGGATTTTAGAATTTTCAGAATGATAGTGATTAATTCTAAGAATTCCGGTTCAGATGATAATCGAACACTACAAATATCGGGACTATTATTGAATATAGTGGTGACACAGGTTTGTCAGTAGGGGTGTCTGAACTCGAATTAAACGAATAGTTGAATTTTTGGAATTGATCATATATTCTGATAATTCTTTAATTCCACAAATTCGAGTTCAGACAACTACTCCGTAAAACAATTCAATGCCCGCCATATGGTGCGTTCGTCTTTCTTAAATTTCACTTCGGCCTCTAATACTGCCTGGTTTTTGGTGATGCCGCGGGTTTGTACCTGGGCGTTTACCCACAGGTAAATTTCGCGGTAGGTGAAAACTTTGCTGGTGATAAACCCGGCCTTGTACATAGCCGAGAAAATGCCTTCGTCGAATAGTGTGTTTGCTGTTTGGATATTCATGGTGCCCCTCCCGTCCCTAAAGGGGATGCTTTTATAAATTAAATATTTTGTTGTTTGAAATTCGGTTCCCCCTTCAGGGGGTTAGGGGGCTACAGATTCACCCTATTCACCGTTTGGGCCAGTATATTTTGCTGGTTGTTTACGTCCTTCACATCCACATAAATAGGGGGGAAGTTGTTCATCATCTGGTAGGCCAGGGTGTTGGCCATGTCCTTTATATCATTAACTGGTTGGTTGTAGTAGCGGTTGGCATTGCCGCCATCGGTAAATATGCCGCCTATGGCATAGCCGCTGCCGGTGTTGGGCATCGAGAAATCCCTGCCGCCATGGGCCACGTTGATGGCACTTACCAGGTTACGCGCCCAGGGGTTGCGCATCGCTTCGGATACCACCACGGCCTCGCCGCTGCGCAGGTAGGCATTGGTATTATCTGTACGGCTATAGCCGGGGAGCAGGGCGCCGCGCCCATCGGATACGAACCTGCCGCCTTTGGCAAATGCCGGTGGTTTTTGAGCGACAATGGTAGCTATCTGCAAGGCGGTAGATGCGATAATACCGGGGATAACAAAGGGTGCAAGTATGCCGCTTTGGGCCGTGGCCTTAGTAACGGCTAAAGCCCCATTAACTACCGCCTGCAGTACCGACATCCGCTGCTCGGCTTTGAAGGCCTTTACCTTTTCCTGGTTCTCTTTTTTCTGGTATTTGTCTTCAATGGCCTTGCGTTGGGTTTCGGTGAGGCTTTTGTTGCTAAGTTCGTTCGCCTTGTCTTTTTCAAATCCTTTTATTTTGGCATCGCTACCTGCTTTAATATTATTGCCGATGATGGAGAAGGCCTTATCTGCCACCTGCTGGGCGGTGTTTAAAGCAAACTCTCTACGTTGCTGTTCGTACTTTTGGGTTAAATCGGTTTGGGCTTGCTGGCTTTTTTCTTTTAACTCTTTAATTTTCTCTTCGTTACCCTCGGCCTGGGTTATTTCATAAGCATATTTATCCTGTATTAATTTTTTTTCAGCATCAAATTGTTGCCAGGGCAGTATGGCTTTTTCAATATTCTTTTCATCCTTGTTAATCTCATTTTGCAACCTGTTGGCTTCGGCAATACTTTTAAAATGCTGCATGGTATTGGGCATGCTCTTTTCTGCAAAATCTTTTACACTGCTGCTTATGCCCTGGTGGTATTTATCCTGCAATCCCTGGCTCTGATTGTTATAATCGGCCTGGCTGATCAGCTTTTTATTTAGCTGGTCGTTTAATAATGCAAGTTCACTGTCATACGCCTTTTTCTCGTTTTCGAAGTGTTGGGCGATGGTGATAGATTGTGCGGCAATTAGATCTTCGCTGCGCAGAATATGGGGCTTGGGGGCTGGTTTAGGTTTCTTTTTAGTAGGTGTTATAATAGGGGTTGTTTGGGTATTATTAATTGCCTGAGCAATTTTATTATTGCCACCGGCAAAACTTATTAAAAAATCTATTTGATTTTGTAGTAAACGTTTTCTTAAGTCTTGTCCCTTTAGCTCATCTCTAAGTAAATCCCTGTTAGTTTGTTGCTGATCTTTTAAAGATTTTTGTTGTGCCTGGGGGGTTAACATCTCCGTTACTCTTTCACCCATCTCGCTCCTAGTGGTTACTTTTTCAGGTTCAATTTTTTTATATTCCGCATTTTTGACGTTTATAATTTTTTGTTTTAAAAAGTCGATATCTAATTGTTGGGCAGCAAGATTCTCAATTTTAGACAGTGCAGCTCTTGCACGGGCATTCTCAAAAATAGCTTTACTGAGCTCTTCATAATTTTTTTTGGCTTTACCATTTAATATATCTTCATCACTTAAATTTTTCAGATGATCGGGGAATTCTCTTTTTAATTCTTGTACACTTTTAATCCTATCACCATAACTGTTATTTATATCAGTGGCCGATCTGTATAAGAATTGTAACCTGGTGATTTCTGAAGATGCCTCTTTGTTTGAGTCCTTCATTACATCATTCAAATTTTTAAAGTTTAAAGCCATCGCGTTTACAGCATCTTTTCCGTTAAATAATGCTTTGGCAAAGTTTATGATCTCTGGAAGGAAGGCAATAATAACAGAGAGACCACCTGTTAAACCTACATACAAAGCTTTTACTTCATTTGTAAAAATTTTTATCACTCCTAACCCTGTTGAAAAGGTTGTCGACATTTCTGAAACTTTATTGTGTACTTGGTCACCGGTGGAAGCAGTTTCTTTTTGCTGATCATTTAATTTACTTAATTCATTTGTATAGCTTGACAAATTCTTATTTAAAGCGTTTATGTTACCTGAAAATGAATTTAAAGGCTGAGATAATCCATTCAGCGATTTTCGTAAACTATCGAACGATTGAGCATATTTATCTATTTGTTGTAACCCATCGCCTGTTACTTCGACATCGATGGAAATTTTGTTATCATTGGCCATATTAATTTATTAAGTTTTAAAGGGGAATTATGAAAGAATTAAAAGCGAAATCATTTTGGACAAGGGAAGATCTTACCAAATTTGTTAAAGAATTTGGCATTCAAAGAGAAGATATTTTTATTATTACCGAACCTGGGGGAGGGCCGACTTTATGGTATTATGCATAAAGGTGTAATAGCCCATTTATAAAAATATGTAAGCTGTTAAATGAGTTAATGTAGTCAATTTATTTGCTTTTGCCCATAGCCTTTTACCGTGACATCGACGGAAAGTTTTTTACACATATTTGTGTTTTTTATGCAATCTGGCATATATTGATAATAAAAAAATTGTTTTTTATAACAGAAAATTGATTTTACTTACTTCTTTTTGAAATTTGATAATTCGTTTTTACTTATATCTAACGGCATTACGTAAATATCACTATCGGCCAATATGTAATTTGCCGGCGGGGGGTAAACAGCTAAGTAATCTTTATTGAAAATCCTTTTATCGGGATTTATAAGTGCGTAAACAGCCCTTACATAATATTTACCACTAATATCTTTCACGTATCTTATTTTGTATCCTTTAAAAGTTCCTATCAATCCTGATTTGAATTGCCTCATTTTATAAATATCAAACGAAGGGCCCAGATACTTTAAATATGGTTTTAAAGTATCATTAAGCTGAGGCGATATTTTGAGTTTTTCTCCAAATGTATACCCCAAAGTATCCAAGTCTTCTTTTTTTAAAGGACGGATTAATTCCATTGTACCAAGTGCATCTATGTTTTGGTTTTTGAAATAAGTTTCTGCTATGTAAACCTTGTCACCCTCATTGAAATGATCAAACTTAACTACATAGTAGTACCCTATAACCAAATAATTGAGGTTGAAATATCCTAATAATATCACACAGGTAATGCAAACAGTGATAATCGAAATTTTAAATTTACCTCTGCGCGATTTAGTAGTACTATAACTACTTGATTTTTGTGAATCCATATTTAGGTTTTTGCTAATTTTATTGGTAAATATACGGGTGTGGTTTAAGAAAAACAAATAAAGGTTTTAATTAGGGCTGCCTTGGCTTTAGCGTTCTCGAAAATTGATTTGGTAAGCTCTTCGAAATTCTTCTTTGCATTATCATTCAGTACATCTTCGTCTTTGATCCCTTTAAAATAGGCGGGGAATTCTTTTTGTAATTCCTTTACACTTTTTATCCTGTTTTGGTGTGCATTATTCACATCAGTTGCCGATTTGTATAAAACCTGAAGCCTGGTAACTTCTGAAGCGGCGTCTTTGTTAGAAACCTTCATTACCTCATTCAAGTTTCTAAGATTATTTACCATTGCGTTTACAGCATCTTTACCATTAAAAAACGCTTTTGCAATGTTTATTATTTCGGGAAGAAATGTTGTAATAAGTGTTAAACCACCTGTTAAGACTGCTGTCCAACCTAATGTTGCTGTACGCAAATGGCTTATAACTTCAGTCCATGCAAAAAATGATGATGATATGCCTGAAACTTTACTTGCTGTACTGTCGCTACTTGCTATAAATTCCCTGTTTTGGCATTAATTTGACTTAAAGATTCTGTATATTTAGATAGATTTTTATCTAAATTATTTAGATTATTTGAAAACGAGTTAAAAGGTTGTGACAAGCTATTTATTGAGTACGTAAGCTATCAAACGATTTAACGTAGTTGTTAATTTGCTGTTCAGCATTTGAATTGACAGTTACGTCAATAGATATTTTGTTATCGTTAGTCATGTAATTATTAAGTATATTTTTATTTATGAGGAAACTGAATTATAAAATTTTTAGTGGGTGGTCGTTGGAGAAAGAGTTTGTCGACTTTATCATAATAATAATATTAGCCAAAACGATATTTTAAAGATATTTCGTGATCAAAGAAGTGGTTATTTACAATTATATTATTATACAGAAGAATAGTTAAGCCTATATATTCATCCTACGCCTATTGGTATGGGTGGTGGGACGGTTTTAGAGATAATTCGTTTATAAGTTTCTTAAACGATTAAAATATTTACTGAGGAGCACAAACTGTCAAAAGCAGCTTTATATTGAGGGATTTGATTCAAACTATAGGTATTGATACTAATATCAACATTATATTTTGATCTGACATATTTTATGATTTATATTCTATTTGGCATAATCTATTAAATAAAAAGCTTATGCTTTTTATTTAATAGATGTTATTTTATTAGTTGCAAAAAAAGGGTCTACATAAACCAGACTATCGGCTAAAGTATAACCCTCCGGTAATTCGGCATCGCTAAATTGAAAGCGATAGGTTTTTTTGTTAGGTTTAAGCGCATAAAAAGTGCCGTATATTATTTTATTCTGGTTGAGGGGTCTTAAGCGTGTGAACGATTTAGTTTCATACTCTCCAATAACTGTAATTTTGGTTTTGTATATTTCTTTTGTATCAAAATATGACATCAAATAAGTTACATACGGCTTTGAATTGGGGTTTCGGGCAACCTTTAAAAAGCGCATGCGTTGATCTCTGGACATCATAATAATATCTTTAATTTCTTTTTCCGTCATCGGCCTTATCATTCGTAAAGCTGCAACTACAGTTTCTTTACTTTTTGTATCGATCAAGGCATTTGAGGCATACACCTTATCCCCCCGTTCAAATTTTTCAGTTTTAAATGTGTAAATATAAGCTGCATATAGCTTATTGAAATTAAAAAAAATAAGTAGCCCTGCTGCTAAAAAAATAATAGCCGCATATCCGCTTCTCATAAGAAGTTTGCGTTTTTTTGATTGATTTACTGCAGATAATTGATTTAAAGGCATAATTTAGGTTTTGCTAATTTTATTGGTAAATATAAAAATGAGATTTGGCAAATGCAAATAAAGTTTTAACCAAAACTTCCCTGGCTTTATAGTTTAAGTTACCCCAGCTTCACCAACTCTACCTTTACGGGTTGGTCTTTACGCCAACTATCTATTTTATTGATGTAATAATAGGCGCTGTCCTGCTCCAGGTAAATAGGTATCAGCAGGTCCAGCTCCAGAATGTCGCGTGGCGAGAGCATAAAAAAGCGGTCTACCTTTTTGGTTTGCTGCAGTATCTTCTCCAGTTCGGGGTAGTAATTGTTTTTCAGTCCTTTTAACGAGCCTGCTGTGCCGGGCATATCGCTAAAGCACAGGTTAAAGTCGCCGTCGGGTTTGTAAAAATACGGGGTAGATATAGTATCGTTGTAAACGCGGGTTGTGGTGCCGTCTGTAAAAGTTATGGCTTTACTCAAATTTAACAAATTCACCTTTTTATCTATCAGCAGCCGGGGTGCTGTACTAACGTTGTATTCGGTATTGGCAGCGTCGGTATGGTCTACCTTATCTATCAGGGCTATGGTACCGTTGATAAACGAGCGGTTTAAGGTGGGGGCGAACTGGCTTTCGAAAAGGGTGGTAGTGGCAGGCAGGGTTTTATCTTTTACCTCTATCTGTGCATCGCCGTACTTTTTGGGCAGAATGTTATCGTCCTCCTTATTTTTAAGGTAGTTAACCTGCGCGTACCCACCCAGTTGGAAGGATATGTTTTTGCCCTGGTCCAGGCATTTGGCCGTCCAGTTTTTGGCAGCGGGGATGCGCTCCACAATATCCCTGAACGATGCGAAGGTGATGGTGCGATTGGTATTGTCTGTTTGGCAAATGATGCCGAAACGCTGCAGGATGTCCTTCAAAAAATCCTTTTGGCCAATATCCGGGAAGATGCGCTCGCATTGCACCGGCTGCTTATACAATACATTCAGGTTTAGGGTCTTAATAATAAGCGATGCGCCTTCGTATAAGGTAAAAGAGGCATGGGTATTACCAAAAAATTCATACCGGATGCTGATCTCATCACCAACAGTTAGTTCGGCATCAGCAGAAAGTATTCGCTGTTCAAATTCGTGCCAGCCATAGATATTACCGCCGTTTCCGGATATACGGTCGTTATTATTCCATTCAGAAAAATCGTAGTTAAGTACCGATAGCTGCTCATCGCCCAGGCTGCTATGTTTATAAATAATTATGTTGACAGATGCGGGGTATCCGGTAACACGCCCCTGCAGCCTGAATTTTGGGATCTTTACGCTGACGTTTACTGTACTTACGTTGCGGGCCGTAAACCTGGTGCCGTTGTATTGCTGCAACTGATCGGCCCCGATGTTGCTGAAGGGTATAATACCCGCATTATCACGTACGGTTAAATGGTTTACATTCAGCGTTGGCTTAATGTAAGCCGTGGCCCCGTAATAATCTGGCTGGTTTTGAATATCGCTGCCGTGTTCAAAATTATCGTTGGCAAATTGTACAATCAATTTATCATACAAAGGCTGTTTTAATAAAAACGAGTTGGGGTTTATTTTATAACCGGCTTGTTTGGCCATCAGTTCGATAGCGGTTTTTACAAAAAAGCCGGGGCGCATATCCCTTACGTCCATCATCACCGGGTCTGTAGGGTACAATAGCCGGCCATAATCTACCACCGGCCAGATCCAGCCTTCGGTACGGGTTTGTGATGCCAATACGTTATCAATGGTCCAGCTGTGTTCATAGGATTGAAATATTTTTTGCAAGCCCACGGTGGTTGTGCTATCGCCCATGTCATATATTTTATAATCGATAGCGTCAAAAAAATCAACGTTGCCGCTAAGTATGGTAATGGCTGCGGTATCGTTTTCGATGTTATTTAACACAGCTATACCTGCAGGCACAATCTCCAGCCCATCCTGAATAATTTTAGCCTGATAATTATCATAAGGCAGATTGGTGGTAAAAGCCACCTCATCCGGAAAGCCCAGGATCTGCCGGTTGCGCTGGGTTAACGGCAGCTTAAACTGGTTGCTGGTGTTGCCCTGCTGGTTTTTAACCTCGGCCAGGTTGTTGATCTGGAAGGTAAGCGCAATAGGGCTGTCGTCGCTCAGGTCAACCAGTTCGTCGTTGATATATAGTTGGAGTTGGGTCATGGGGTTTGAAAAGGTCCATAGTCCATGGTCGATAGTCCATGGCTTTGGAGCATTAAATATCGGTTAGTAAAATGTATTGCTATTGACTATCGACCATGGACTATGGCCTAAAATTACTGCGCCTGTATATTTATAGCCGGCAGATTAAAGGTTAGGCTGAACGGCGCCTGGCCGTTGCGGGTTTCGTATTCGCTGTAAGTGGCGGTGTTGATAACGATGGTTTGCCATTTTACCGGGTTTTTGTTCACCAGCATTTGCACCTTGGGCGAATATTTGATGGATTGCAGGCCCTTAATGTCTGCTACGGAGAGATCCTCGGCCATGACTTTTACTTTTTGGCCCGCCGTTTTGCTGATCACCTCTTCGATACTGTCCTGATTTGCCCAGTCGCTTACGTAGTTTTTGATGATGACGGCGTTCTGCACATCCAGGCTTACTTCCTGGTTGTACACAAAGCGGTAGTAGTTCCAGCTGCCGCTTAAGCCTATCCAGCGCAGATAGATACTCTGGTCGTCCACTGCATCATCCATCCGGATGGTTTGGGTTTGGGTAATCGCGTGGGCTATACCATCCTCATCGTTATATTTAAGGATGAGGCTGATATAATAAACCTCATCGCTAAAGGGGCCTTTTACAAGTAACCGGTTTAATCCCAATTGCCCCGGTACCGGCAATACCGACTGGCTTTGCCTGGCAATTACCAGCCTGCTGCCATCACTGTTCAGTAACCACGATCCATCTTCATTTAATAAATAGCTGCTTTGTGTGCCGCCTGGTAATGGGCTGCGGTTAATATCCAGCAGGGTAAGTTCGGCATATAATTCCCTGCCCACCAAATCGTCACTGTAAATAAAGCTGATATCAAAGGGGTAGCCGTTGCTGTATGCCGGCTCTGCAAAATCGGTTATCCACCGGGCTTTACCGGCACCGTTAGGGGTGCTTGCAAACGGCACATAAGCCGCCAGGTTGCCGCCATAAAGCTCGCCCAATTGTTTGGCCGCGTAAACCACATAAAAAGGGTGATCTATGCTGCTATAAGTTGTGGTATGGCCTTCGGGCGTGTCATCATCCCAATGTTCGGCGTACGATACCTGGTAGCTGGCGCTCAGGTTAAGGTCGCGGTGGTTGGTTTGCGTGTAATCGCTTTCGTCTTTGGCGCGCAGCAGGCTTTGCAAAAAATTAGACAGATCTGCCCGGATGATGCCGCGGTTATTGGGGCGGTTGGTAGATGTAATGTTGCTTTGGCGGCCCGTTATCTTATCAAAAAAGCTGATGCGGGTAAGCATTTTGTAATAGGGCCGCAAGCGGTTAATGTTGATGAAGCCCGTACTGTTTGCTGTAAACGGCGCATCAATAACCAATACGGCCGGTAAGTACGCAGCAGGTGAATAAATACTTGTTACGCTGTATGTGCCTGTACATACCGGGGTTTCGATGTAGATCCTATCGCCCGGCTGCACGGCAGCTATATCAGCATCTACAGATACCCGGGTAGTGCCGGTTTCGGTATGCAGCTGCAGGCTGGTAACCGCAAAATCCTTACGCTGATAGGTAAACACAACAGGGTTAAAGGCGGCATTCCAGCGCGATACATTGCCGCCGGGCAGGGTAACCGTCGGATCGGCCTGTAATAGGCTGTTTACAGTAGGGACAAAAACCGACCGGTTAAGCGCATAATCGGCAGAATCAATAACCGTTATTGTGTAATTGCCGCCGGCCAGCCCGGTAAATACGGGCGATGACTGGGTAAGGCTGCCATTTAGCTGATAGGCAAGCGGCAGATAGTTGGAATAAGCGTCAACCGTAATTTCACCGTTGGCCGCACCGGGTGCAGATTCCGGGCGGGCTACCGTAACACTGTTTATCCGTATTTCGCTAAATAGCGGTAAGGGATTGGCTATAGCACCTCCGTCGCCCTCTGTTACCGATACAAAATCAAAACTTTTTAAGGTAGATGACAGTACCTCGCGGCTGCTGTTAAAATTTACCCGGCCAATTTCGCCTTCATAAATAACCAGTTTCATGCCCGGTACGGTTACGGTGTTTACACTGGTATTGCCGTATTCGTCGGTAACCCTGTAGGTTACCCTGCAGTTGTTACCATTGGTGGGCTGCCCGGTTGCGGTATCAAAAATTTCTATGGATACCCGTGCCTGCTGCGATTGGCTGCCATACGTATCCAGCGTAACAGCGTGCAGGTGGTAGGTGTTGATATAGGCTACTAAATTCATTTTTTATGTGATAGTTGTTTTATGTATATGGGTAAAGCCTCAAAAGAAATTTGATGTGCGGCTTGGCGTTTGGTTAACAATGCGGTATATTCCGATTGGAATAATACATTATGGCACAATTAATTAAGAGCGTTGGGTAGTGCGATCCATCTTAGCAGGAGGGTTGCAGTAGGAAAGGGGATAGTCGCCTAAACCCCTCCCTGCTACTACACAGGCTAACGCACCCTTCCAAAAAGAGGAGATGTTATTATTCGGAAGAAATAAAGGCGTATGAAGATTGATTTAGATGTATCCGGACTAAAAAAAAAGCTACATCATCATGTTACTAAGAAAAATATCAAAACAAAATAACGCAGAAGCTATGATGCTTGAGAATGTTTTGGAAAGATATAATATTACTGAGCGTAATATTATCATCAAAAGAAGAAATTAATTATACCAATCTCAGATGCTGGCTATCCATATATTGGCAATACTCAGCTTTCAGTTTAACCACCTCATCGTAATCAGCTTTTAATGCCAAATCACGTATTGACTGATTCGCAATTCCATCATATCTTGAACTTTTTGAGTATTTATACAGCCTTTTATATGTTGTCCAAATTTCAGGTGGAATTGTTGTTACAGGTTTTGCAGTACGGCCAGGGTCAAAATTATTAAAAATATCATAATGGCTTTCACCTATGAGAGTGTTCCTTTTCTTACCAAGCGCTTTTAGCAAATGAATAGCTATATAAAATATAACTGTTATTTTCCAGTCGTAAAATTTAGAAGGATAGTTGGACTTAATACACTCTAAGAAATTTTTATTGTGTATAGCTTGCTGATGATATTCGTTCATTAAACTAAAGCAATCTCTTCAACATCAATTTGACCTACAGCTTCTTTTGGAAGAAAGGAAACGTTTATAGGAAGTACAGCATTTATTTTTAAGTTTTCATAATGATCTAATAACTGAAAAAATACTTCTCTGTTTTCCGTATTGTCTTCATTTAAGACCATAAAATAATTAATGCCTGTGGTTGTAGAATATTTGTACAGCTTATTAATAAAAGTTTGCTTTGTTCGCATGTAAGCTACAACATAGATGTCAACATATTTTAATAACTCAGCGTGATATCTTTTTAAGGCATCAATGTTAAATGTTAATGGATCTATGGCCAATTGCTCAATAAGTTGAGCAAGCCCCGTTTTAGCGCCAGAGGATAGCAGTTCTTTTGAATGTTCAGCTGTGCTTTTTATTTGGTCAAGCACAAAGTGAACAAACCCGTCAGTGTTAGTGCTCGGTGAGGTGGCGGAGGCTGTTACGGTACTCATGGCGTTGTTGGCAATTTCGACTTTTTGCTGTTTACAATTATAAACAAAAAATTATTGAAAAATGTGTGCAAACTTATAGATTTATTTTCATGTACGAAAGTCATGTTTAAATATCCATTAAAAGGAATCAATTTCTCATTGATCTTGGCAAGCTGGTTACTCGTCTACGAGGATTTTTTACAGGATATAATTTACAAGAAA
Organism: Mucilaginibacter phyllosphaerae; assembly: GCF_004378255.1. Taxonomy (GTDB): domain Bacteria; phylum Bacteroidota; class Bacteroidia; order Sphingobacteriales; family Sphingobacteriaceae; genus Mucilaginibacter; species Mucilaginibacter phyllosphaerae. The sequence goes on along the minus strand of NZ_SNQG01000001.1, from coordinate 779,765 downwards.
GCTATGAACTATGTTTAATACACATCGTAATACATAGTATTTAATGTTACCGTTAAGCCTACGCCTGTTGTATTTACATCAAACTTGTTATAAACGGGTACACATTTGGCTTTCTCGCCTGCTTTAATGCGGAAATAGCGGCCTTCGCCATCGCGGTATTTACCGGCTTTTACTATAAACTGGTTGGCCATGCGCAGGGCCTGCTGCACATAGGTTTCGTTTTCGGCAGTGAATTGCCCAAACTCAGTTTTATACAAAAACTCCAGGTATAAAGTAAAAACGTTATTTACCGAGCCGTTTACCTGCGGCGATACCACAATGGGCTGCATAGGGTACATAAACACGCAGGGGAAGTTTGCATTATCTGCAAGGGTGTTCAATTCTTTTTCGGTGCCGTATAAAAAAGCAGGGGCGGCGTTAAGGGTTTGGGTGATAGCTTCTATTTGATTGCGCATATAGGTGAAGCCCCCAACCCCCTGAAGGGGGAGCTTTTTGAATTGAAATTACTTACAGGGATAAGTTTATCGTAAATTTTGTTCCCCCTTCAGGGGGTTAGGGGGCTAATTCGCCATACCTTTTCTGATACTCGGCTTCGGTTTTGTTTAGAAGCAGTTTGGTAAGGATGCGTTCGTACGGCATGGCCAGTATTTGGTTCCATTTAGTGATATCGCCGCCGGCAAGGGCATTTACGGTGTTGATGTACCTGAACTTTTCAAACGCATGTACGCCCGCACGTTTCTCCAAAGCTGTAGCAGCAGATGCCAAAAGCCTGTTTTCGGTTTCGATAAGTTTGGATAGCTCATAAAAAAATGTTTGGCTATGGGCAGCGCCTCCGTTACCCTTAGTTTTTTAACGGTTTCTGTAAATGCAGCCGCCGCGTATTCATCATATTGTTTGCCGGTTACCAGGCAGTAAAAATAATGAGCCAAAACCTTGCAGCAGGCCGTTAGCGAGGGGTTAAAGTAATCCTGCCAGTTATCTTCACCATAAATTTTAATGTGTTCGGCAATTTCATCTGCAATCACATCCCGCGCGGCCATAAAGGCGCCTGCAGGTTCTACAGACAGATTATTGATCACTTTTACCGTAATGCCTTTGCCATCAATAGCAAAACTTACTTTTTTTGGAATGTCATCGCTGTTGTACAGGTACTTTATCTGTTGCGATAAGGCAAGCACGGCATCGGCAAAAACCATAAATTCGCCTGCATCCTTTACCGATTGCAGATCGGTTACCGGTACGCCCGACAGGATGCTGATCGCATCCAGGTCGCCCAGGTCGGGTTTATCCTGCAGGGCCATCATCTGGCCCAATGTTACTTCGTTTAATTGCGAGGGAATACTTACCCGCAGTTTGCCGCGTGTGGTTATCAATGTTCTTTCTATCATATTTTATTAGCCGGAGCCCCCCAACCCCCTGAAGGGGGAGCTTTTGATTGAAATATTAATACAGGGATAAGTTGAATATAAATTCTGTTAACCTTTAGGGAGGGTAACTATATACCAGTTGGGACAAATGGGTTAGCTATCCAAAGAAGGGAATATCTCCTCAAACATTTTTTTAGCTTTGTCTTTTATAGCATCGATATCCTTATTTCTGTTGTTTACCATTAGATAGGTACTATGTTCAGAATCTCGATGGTGCGTAAATGTTTCTACTCCGAATAAGCGTATAACAGCGCTTTTATAGACTGTAAATCTTTTTGTTTCCTGTTTAGCCTCTTCGAAATCACCTTTTATAATAGTAGCTCCTAAAAAACCAAAGCTAGCTTGTTTATTTTGGGTGTAGATAGAGAGCATTATTCTAATACAGGTTGATATAATCCTTGAACACTTGTTTTCGCCGGTAAGTAAATTATACTTTAGGGGGTTGTTTTTGTGTTTTTTTAGATAATATTTTATAATATAAATATCATCAGTATAAACTTCTACCTCTACAAGGTAATAGATTCCAGATCTGAAACTATAAGTAATAACTTCTTTAAGATGTTTTTTGTTATGTGCTTTATCTGAACCTACTTTACAAAAACGGTAAGGTTTATCAAACACTTATGGGAGCAGATATTTGTAAACAGAAGGTCTAATAGAATTAATTTCTTCGAGTGTGATACGAACCAAATTTGACTTTTTAACTAAAGATAACTTACCGCCATTATATGCTGTGGTGCTATGCTTATAATCATGAAGTATTTGTACGTAAGATTTATTGATAAACCCACCCATGTGTCAGAGTTTTTATTGTTGTTGTTGTTAGTGCTAATGCTATTAATAGTACTAATACTTGCAAACATAACTAAATGTTTCATATAATGTAACAGCTTGTAATGCATCTACATATATTGATTATTGCAAATGTGTTTTCAAATAATAAGCATGGACCTTTACACTTGCCAATAGAAGCAATTATAAACGTTTTAAACAGTTCTGTTGCATTTATAATGTAACTATATGTAATAATAAAGTTATGCCTTAAAAGTCTTTAAATAAGCTTTAATGCCTTTATTGAGAATTATTATAAATTGCAATTTAATTGTAATTAATTATTGCCTGTCTTTTGTCGCTTTTATTAACAGCTATGTTTATCATTTGTACAAGCGTTACTTCGTTTAATTGCGAGGGAATACTTACCCGCAGTTTGCCGCGTGTGGTTATCAATGTTCTTTCTATCATATTTTATTAGCCGGAGCCCCCCAACCCCCTGAAGGGGGAGCTTTTGATTGAAATATTAATACAGGGATAAGTTGGTAAAATTCCGTACCCGCTTCAGGGGATTATGGGGTAACCCAGCAGTTCTTCTAAAACTCCCCCTTCAGGGGGCGGGGGGGCCGGCAGCCTGCTTTTGATGCCCATACCGCTTTTGGTGTTTAGCTTGTTGAGCGCTACATACCGCAGCGGGTCTATCAGGTGGTTGCAGCTATCTATCGGTTGGTTAATGGTTTTGCCGTTTTGGTCGGTTTTCCACCTGTACTTGCCCAGTTCTTTGCGCAGGTTTACGCTGTTGCGGGTAACGTTCAGCTTATATCTTTTCAGGATATCTATGGAATGGGCAACGCTGTCTGCACCCTTTTTGGCGCCCGTAACAAACCAGCCCTGCCGTTTCAGTTCTTCTATCGATTTAGGTTCGGCGCTATCGGCTATGATCTCGGTAGCTTTGCCGATGCGATGCTGCCGTAACCTGGCGGCTATATCCGTATTGGTAAGGCCGGTTTCATAAAACAGTTCCTCTATCCACAATTCGCCGTTTTGCTTATACACCAGCAGGCAGCCGGTTTCATCAATAGTGAAGCCAAAATCAAGGCCGGCGGCTATCAGCCCGGCATCCGGCGGTATTTGTTCGCAAACATGCCAGTTATTGAATACCAGGCCGCTTATTTTACCGGTAAGGCCGCGGGCATAAACTTTCCAAAGTTCCAGGTCTTCGTTTTTCAGGGCTTCTATTTTAGCCCTTAGCGGGGCATCTGCAAAAGGGTTGTGCCGATGGTCGGATATTAAAAGCTGTACACCGGGTTTGCCTATCAGTTTTTCGTGCACCCAAAAGCCGGTGTTGGGGTTATAATCTATATAGATCCGTTTTTTGGTACGCAGGGCCAGTTCGGTGTACACATCCCAGGCAATACCATTGGCTTCGTTCACAAAAAGGTAATCGCGCTTACCGCTTTTGGCATCCTGCGCGTTTTCGTAACTTTTAAATTCAATGATACTGCCGTTATAAAATTCATAGATCCGGTTGCTGATATGATAATTTTTTACCAGGCGCTGCAGCAGGGCAGATGCATCATAAATGTGGTGCGCATCGCGCAAGGCGCCCGATTTAAGGTTAGGCATATCCTGCCCCACCACGGTAATTACCTGCTTTGGATTAGCTGCGGCCAGGCAAAACAATACCTGCTCAATAGCGTAGGTTTTGCCAGAACTGGTGCCGCCCTGGTTGATAACCACATTAGCCGTAGCCATATAATTATGTTTAAATAAGATAGTAGTTTTAGGATGCATACAGCCTGATATATAAGATAAGCTATGTAAGTTTCTTCCGGATGTGGCTTGAGCGGGTAGCCACTGCTGCCGGGCAGTTTGGGGGGCAAATTCGGGTAAAAAAGGCCGGTTAATCTATCCGTACATCTTTTTCATTAGAAGCCAGCCCCGGGCCCGAATCAATAATTTCTATCGTTACTGTTTTAGGCAGTTCTTTTAAAAAGTCATCGGCTTTTTCATTCCAGCCCAGGTTCTTCAAAAAAAATATGGCCCCGGTTGATGATTGATAATGAAGCTTTTTTTCGTATTCGGCTTCTACTTTTAACCGGGCCTTTTTGGCAAGTTTTGCAAACTTACCGTCGCGTTCATAAGCTTCCAGTTCGCTTATGCTGGTAAATCCCAGGGCTAATGCTAACCCGGATAGGGTAGCAGGCTCCGGCTCGCGGTCCCAAACTTTCTGGTCAATAAGGTCGGTTTTGTCTTTCGCATTCCTGGCCGGTACTTTTTCTATATGATACTCCCCTTGTATAGCGCTAAAATAGCGGGCAATTCGCGCTCTGAATGCTTTAATGGTTTTAAGTTGTTTCATGAAAATGGCGCTTAATGTATTTTATGCCGGTTGGCATTTTGTATATACAAATATACGACTATTTCTTTAATTACACAAGTTATTTAAAGAAATTTCTTTACAATTATCATTTCAAATTTATAATTCGTGGTTTTGTAACAGGCGGGCATAGGTTAAAGTCTACTGCTTATAAAACTTTTTACCTTTACAGCGTTGTTGCCGTTACCCAAAAATACCCCTAAAATGAAATTAGCTACATTGCTGGTAGCCCTTATATTGCTGCCGGTTGCCCTATTGCATGCGCAGGATAAGCCCAGTACTTTAAAACTAACCCAAAGCCGTTTGAATGATACGCTGGTAGTTACCCACCAGGATACGCTGGCGCAAAAGGATCTTTATGATGTAATAAGGGCGGTATTTAACAAAAAGGGAACGGTTACCAATAAAGGCACCACGGTAATAGGCACTAAGCCCGTTTTTTCTGTTTTGCCTGCTGTGGGTTATACCCTGCAAACCAAACTGGCAGTAACATTATCCGGTAATGTTGCATTCCGTGTAGCGGGTAACTCCCGCATCTCTACCATATCTTCCAATTCGGCCTATACGCAAAACAAGCAGATCATCATCCCGGTACAATCTAATATCTGGACAGCGGGCGACAAATATAATTTTATAGGCGATTTTAAATATTATAAATATCCGCAGAGCACGTTCGGTTTAGGGTCGGATTCAAAAACAGCCAACGAAAACCCGATGGATTACACCCTGGTACGCTTTTATGAAACCGTGCTTACCCGCATTGTGGGTAACCTGTATGCCGGCGCAGGTTTTATTTTTGATAAGCATTATAACGTAAGCGAAAAGGGGAATCCCGATGGCAGCGTATCCGACTATGCGCGGTATGGCGAAAGTGCAAGCACGGTATCATCTGGCATCACATTAAACGCTTTGATAGATCTGCGCGATAATTCTATCAGCCCGGGCAAGGGCTTTTATGCCGGGGTGCAATTCAGGGATAATAAATCCTTTTTGGGGAGCACTTCGCCCTGGACATCATTAGTGATCGATGTGCGTAAGTATTACCATTTCCCGGCCTCATCAAATAATGTTATTGCCTTTTGGAGTTATAACTGGCTGGTGCTGAACGGAAAACCACCTTACCTGGACTTGCCCGCCAACACCTGGGACCAGTACAATGGCACCGGCAGGGGCTATATACAGGGCAGGTTTAGGGGGGCGCAGATGGTTTATCTGGAAAGCGAATACCGTTACCGGATCACGCACAACGGCCTGCTGGGCGGTGTGGCCTTTGTAAATGCCGAATCGTTTTCGGGCGCACCGGGCACTGATCTGCAGGGCATACAGCCGGGTTATGGCGCAGGGATGCGTATCAAATTAAACAAGGTATCAAAAACCAATATCGCAGTAGATTATGGTATGGGTAACCAGCATTCTAAAGGTGTTTTTGTAACCGTTGGCGAAATATTTTAAGTTTAAGCCGGGCAGTAAACCTGTGTGAAAATAATATGGCCTTTTTTAACAAAGCAGGCAAACCTTTGCACTTTTTTGTACGTATAATTAGTATTGTTAAAAAGTGTTAAATAATTAGGTTAAAAGGTTGCGCAGTGCATAATTAAAAATAATTATTTTGTAGATTTATAGCATCCATTTACCTATGCATTCAAAACGGTTTACTCCCTGGTATGTTTCGCTTGTGCTGCTCCTTTCGGTGCTGGCAACCGCATGCCAGAAAGATACCGGCGAACAGGCAATAGATCAAAAGAAAATAGCCCTGAGCGCCGACAGCGTTATCAGCACATCCTCACCGGATAATTTCCTGGCTACAGCAGGTACGCTTACCATTACCATGCAAGATTCTACCTACACGTTTGATGCTTCAAAAGACTCGGTTGCGTTTGTGAACATGAGTGTTGGCGGTAACCGTTATTTTGGCATAACCGCCATTAACAAGGCGCATACTTTAAGCTTTGGGGTAAGCTCAAAGGGTACCGCTACCGATAGCCTTACTAAACCTGTTGCCGGCGGCCAGTTGTTAATGATGGCCGATGTAATGCATACCAAACAATTCACCCTAACACAATACGCCGAACCGGGCGACGCAGGAAAGATAAACCTGGTTCAGTACCGCCAAAAGGATATGCTCGCTAAAGGCAACTTTTTCACTTTTCTGTCTAAAGATGATGAACCCAATTCATCCTTGTACCGGGTGGAGGGTACCTTTGATCTAAAGCTCAAAAAGCAGTAATTGCCACTGCTGTGTCGTAATGACACCTTAGTGTAAAAAACGTATTCTGCTTAAGCCAATCACCATTATAAAGCTAAAAATCGGGCTTTTTTGCATACCTTTACAAAAAACAAAAGGAGATTAATGAAAGTATTTATTGGAGGCCTTCCGTTAGAAGTAAGCGAGGCCGAACTAAATGCGGTTTTTGGTGATTTTGGGCCGGTTAAGTCCCTAAGAATTGTTAAGGACCGTGAGACAAAAGAGAGCAGGGGTTTTGGTTTTGTAGAAATGGTAAACGAAGATGAGGCCAAAGAAGCCATTCGTTGCATGAACGGACAAAGCTATTATGGCAAACGCATAACAGTTAACATCGCAGAGGATAAAGGCCCTGGTTTTAACGGTGGTGGTGGCAAAGGCGGTTTTAGCCGTAATTAAGCCTTATGATATTTCTTTAAATTGGATATAAAAGCTGGGTTTGCCCGGCTTTTTTTGTGCCTGTGTTTTTAAGTATGATAATATTTATTTTTTTAAGAAAGTTTTTTAGCCTACCGGCGTTGCTCTTAAAAATTATTTGTATCCTTGTCAAATCCTAAACTATTAACAAATTGCGCCTATTTGGAAATATAAACAGGCTATGGTTAAAGCTCACAGGCTCCACCAGCGAGTTCCCGTTGGAATTTAGGATCTTTCATTCTCTTTGCCTTTTGGCTATTATCGCCCTGGCATATAACGTTCCGTTTAACTATATAATTGGTTTGCCCTTTATTGCTTTAATAAGCCTGGTAACGCTTATTATATTTTCCGGGCTTTATTACTTGTCGCGCTATAAGCGTAAGGCTAAATCAACCATTACCGTATTCATTACCATAGGCAACCTGTTATTTGCCACTAATTTTATCTATAATTCCGGTACTTATGGCCCTACAGATCTGTTGATGGGGCTTTGTGTTTTTTTAGTGATATGCGTGGTGCCGCAAAAGCAACAAAAATTTTGGATAGGTGTAAACCTGGCTATTATTATGGTGATGCACCTGATTGAGTACTACAGGCCTTTATGGATACCTAATAACTATAACAGCCGAGAAAGCCGTTATCTGGACCTTACATCTGCTTATATCGTAGTAGTTATTGTAATATATTATACTATTACCTACCTCAGGCGTAATTACGATCACGAAAAACGTTCGGCGGCAGACAAGGCAAATGCCATTGTTATCCAGAATGGGCATATTACCCGGCAAAATCAGGAACTTGAACGGATCAATTCTGAAAAGAACAAACTCATGTCTATCATAGCGCATGACCTGCGCTCACCGTTGAGTAATATTCAGAATTATCTGGAACTGGTTACCGAATATGAACTGGAAACTACCGAACGACTGATGGTGGAAGGCGACCTGCTTAAGGTTACCCGCCGTACTATAGATATGCTGGGCAAATTGTTGATATGGTCAAAAGCACAAATGGATGGCGTAAATGTTAAACTTGGCTATGTTAATTTGCGTGATGCCTTGTTTAATACCATTGAACTGGAAAAATCTATAGCACTGAAGAAGGGAATTACCCTGGTGCCCGAACTGGACTGGGATATGCGGATTGTAGCTGATAGCGATATGTTGCAGTTGGTAACCCGGAATTTAATAAGCAATGCGATAAAATTCACCCCTCCAAACGGCAAAATCAGTTTCAAGGCTAAACAAATTGGTGGCGAGTGCTGGCTTATTATCCGTGATAACGGTGTAGGCATAAGTGCCGAGAAACAGGCAGATCTTTTTTCGCTGCAGGCACAATCTACCTTTGGTACCGATAACGAAAAGGGGGTAGGCCTGGGTCTGTTGCTTTGCAAGGAGTTTACCGAATTGCAAGGCGGCCGTATTTGGGTAGAGAGCAGCGTTGATGAAGGTACTGCTTTCTTTGTTTCTATGCCGGCGGGGAGTTAAGGTGAAAGAACATTATGTTTAATCCGGATAGTTTATTATCGAGTAATTACAGCTTTTTACTTTTGAATTTTTTACTTTTGACTTACTATGAGGCCCGGCGATAAAGTGATTTGCATTAATGATAAGATAGATCCTGATAAGAACGAGGAGATAAGGCGTGACTTTGAGATCTGGATCACTAAAGATAAAGAATATACTATCCGCGAAATATTAGACAATAACGGCATTGTAACCGGTGTACTGCTTGATGAAGTGCATAATTTCCCTAAATTTTTCAAACTGATCAATCGTTTCCAGGAACCTGCCTTCGCCATTTGGCGTTTTCGTAAGCTTAATTATGCAACCGCTCCTGCAGAAGCGGTAAGTGAGGTAGAAGAGCTGGCAGAAGCAGATCAGCAACAGGAAAAACTGGTTAAAACAAAGTAGCAAAATCACCAATTTTTTATTGTTTGTTCATTAACATAGCGGGTTGGGTCACTTATGATTCAAATAAATGCTACAATTAAAATCATGCTTATAATGCTGTTTGGCATAATTGCTACCAGTTTTTATCTGTAACTTCTGTTTCTACCAGTTGGGTAAGAATGGCCTTTAACAGCGCTTCCCGCGCCCACTGCTGCTCTGCAAGTGTAGCGTCTTGTTGATACCAGGTAATGGCCTCGTTGATCTGTACACGGGTTTTATAAACAAACTGTTTGTTGGGATGCAGGCGCTGGCCTTCGTAACTGTTTAAGTTTTCGGCCTTAATGATCTTGGCAAAGTTCTTTAGAGGAATATCAAGCTGCAGGCATTCTTCCAGCGAGTTCTTAAAGTCTTGCTTATCTTCCAGCCAAAGGGTAAGGGTGTCTTCGGTCAGATCGTGGTCTGCAATACTAATGCGGCTGTAGTTGTAATCTACCGTAATAATAAGCCACCATAATTGGTCCTTTAGTTTTTGTGTAATTTTTATCATAGCTGTTTTTATTTTATGGTTCATGGTAAAAAGAGAGCAGAAGTTTTAAGCTTTTAACTTAAATGGTGGCAGCCAGCCAGGCATATACTTTTGTATGGCTGCAATTTCTGCCTGATATTTATTGCAGGCGGTTAAATAGGCCCGATAACGCTCATCCAGTTCTTTGTTGGCTAATTGGCTTTTGCCATTTTTTTGTTTGGTACGCAGGGCAGAATGGGCTAAGTGCATATAAATGTTATTAATACTGTTTTATTCGGGTTATTAACTCTTTATGCCCGTTGAAAGGCTTAAAGGATATTCTTTAAATTCTGTAACTGCTTTATTTGTATTGTTGATTATTAGTTTTAAATTAGCAATTATCGAATGAACAAATATAAAGAAATATCTTTAATAAAATAAAGAAAAATCTGTAATTTATTTTTATTGAAATGGACGAGCTTTTAAAACCAAGTAAAATAAAAACCGTAAGGCCTGAAACTCTGGAGTTTATTATACTTTATAACCAGTTAAGAGGGCGGGCTTTTAACAACAACAGCGAGTTAGCCGAGGCATTAAGCTTTAATTCGGCCAGTTCTATTACCGAAATTATTAAGAGCCGGCAGAATATCGACCCCGAAAAATTGAAGACTTTTAAGGAAAAGTATGCTGAATATTTAGGCAATAAAAAAAGTGCTGATAAACCGGCAGTAGTCAGAAAAGAGGAAGGAATACCGATGTACGAAATTACAGCAACTGCATCTGGTGTAGAGGTTTATAATGATATTAATGATGCGCATCCGGTTGGCCGCATGAATTTCCCGGGGATTGAGGAGTGCGACTTTGCACTGCCGGTGTGGGGGCACTCGATGTACCCATATCTGGAGAACGGTTGCTGGGTTGCCCTCAAGATCATCAACGATAAAAAAATATTACCCGGTGAAGTGTATTATATAGAGTGGGGTGATTACCGTATGTACAAACGCCTGCTGGCCAGCGATAATCCCGAAGAGGTGATTGCCCACTCAGATAATGTAACAGAAATGGTTGGCGGCCGCTTAAAATATTCGCCTTTCCCCATCCGCATAGATGAAATTAAAAAGTTATGCCTGGTGAAGGATATTCATAAAAAGCATAACCATTAGTGAAACAGGATAGTACCAAACAAGTGGATTTGAAAAGCTCAATTGTAAAGGCCGCAATTATTGGGATAGCGTTTACCCTGCTGACTTTTTTTTACTACCATATTGATAAATTAATGCCCTTGTGGTTTTTGATCATAACACAGATAATGATCGCGGGGTTATTCATCACAATAGCTATCAATTGCATTAAACAAATAGTTGCTATTATTAAACAGCGTAAGTCGTTAATTGCAATGATGTTTTTGCCTTTATTGGTCTATTTATTTGTTGTTTTATTGCCATTGGGTTCATCAGAACGTTTTGAAAGTGATGTGAAGTTTCGCGCTTGTTATGAGGGGACACAAAACCAGGCTTCTATTAAATTTAGAAAAGACAAAACGTTTGAACTACATTGGACTGGTGTTTTCTTTTACAATGATTGGACTACCGGTAAATGGGAGCTTGAGGGGAATAAATTAACGCTTAATTATAATAGTAAAGCAACTGCTGTTTTAGGCAATAATTTATTGATTGATAGCGGCTATTTAGTACCACATGATAAGGAAGTAATAGCAAAAGAAAAAGGATTAAAAAGATTTTATATAGGATATTGTAAAGGAGAAAATTAGCCTAATTAATAAATAATCATGAGTATTCGTATTGCCACCTTATCTGATATTCCCGCCATTATGCAGATCATAACTGATGTGGTACCTATTATGCGTGCCGCCGGTAATTTGCAGTGGGACGATACCTACCCCAACCCACAGGTTTTTGAAGAAGATATTATAGCAGGGCAGCTTTGGGTAGCCGAAGTTGACGGCCAGATTGCCGGGGTAACGGCCATCACTACCGAGCAATATCCCGAATATGCACAGGTGGGTTTAGATATCAGCGAAGAAGCTATTGTTACGCACCGTTTGGCGGTTAGTCCGCGTTTTAGAGGCAGGGGGCTGGCGGCAGACCTGCTCCAACAAGCCGAAGTGGTAGCCCTGCAGCGCGGCATTCACACATTGCGTATAGATACCAATTCGCATAACCATGCCACGCAGCAGCTTTTCCCAAAATTGGGCTACAGTTTAAAAGGAGAGATCACGCTGCAATTTAGGCCGGGGTTAAAATTTGTATGTTTTGAAAAACGGCTGGATTAACAATGTATTATTCAAAAAATAAGCTAAACATAAAAGTATGCAACGTAAGCTTATTAATAGGCACTGCATAGGGGGTATTCTCTGCTACCAGCATATTGCCGAAGCTATTGGTCAATTTAATTTCGGGCGATAATTTAAAATATTCAAAATAGATATCAAAACCAAAACCTGCTTCGTAAGATGCATAACCTTTTACGTTCTGCAATAAACGTTCTGTAGGGGCGGTGTTGGCTGCATCTTTCTTAGAGCCGATTGCGCCTGAGTATTTCAGGCCGCCCACCAGGTATGCCCGCATATTCCCCACACGATCTGATTTTAATTTAAGTTGCAAGGGGAAATCAACTGTTGTAGCCTGTACCGATTTAATCACGTCCTGCTCTGGCAAAACGTAGGCGTAACTCACCGTTCTGTCAGAAAACACAAGCGAAGGGGTAATTCTGGCCTCTAAATGTTCGGTTAGGCGGTAGCGGGTTAAAAAGCCAACGGCAAAACCAGGTGTATTTTTTGAACTGATACTGTTTAACGGGCTGCTAACATTGGTATTAGTTTCCGGGTCTACAAAAGGCTGGCGCCAGTTGGGTTGTTTAATTATTTTAAAGCTGCTTTGTACGTAGGAGAATGAAAAACCAAAACTCAGGTCTGTTTGGTCGGCGCCGCCACCCCATGCCTGGGCAAACAAAAAGTTGCTGCAGCCCAACAAAACAATAAGTAGTAAAAGGCTTCTTTTTATCATTTAATACCTGTGTAAATAGAACAGATACCAAACGCTAAAGGGCGGCATTTGGTATCTTTAAAGCCGGCTTTTTGCATCAGACCGGTAAACGTTGCGCCATCCGGAAAAGCCGCCACAGACTCCGGCAGATAGGTATATGCCCTGGCATCTTTAGAAAAAAGCTTGCCTATGCCCGGCGTTATGTAATTAAAATAAAACGCATAAAGCTGTTTTACAGGGAACTTTTTCGGCTTAGAAAACTCCAGCACTACAGCTTTGCCACCTGGTTTTAATACCCTGTTTATATCTGCCAGGCCTTTCTCCAGGTTTTCAAAATTGCGTACACCATAGGCTACGGTAACGGCATCAAATTCATCGGCTCCAAAAGGTAATTTTTCAGAATCGCCAAGTTTTACCTCAAACTTGTCGGCCAGGTTGCGTTTAGCGATCTTCTGATCGGCAATATCCAGCATCCCGCGAGAAATATCCACACCCACAATTTTTTTGGGTTTTAAGATCTTAAGGGCCTCAAAGGCAAAATCACCTGTTCCGGTAGCTACATCCAGTATTAATTGTGGCTTATCGTTTTTTAATTCATTAATAGCCTTCTTACGCCAGATGATATCTATCCCCAGCGACATAAAATGGTTCAAAAAATCGTAAGTTTTTGAAATGTTGTTAAACATATCGGCTACCTGCTCTTTTTTGGTGCCCTGCTGGTTTTGGTATGGTATTACGGTTTTGCTCATGAGTATGGCGCAAAGATAAGTTTTTGTGGTTGATAGTACATAGTTGATGGCTGATAGTGAAATTATGATAATGTATTTACTTTGCCTTCATTAAAACATCAGTAATAACAAGGTATTCTCACTATGGACTATGGACTATGGACTATGGACTATGGACTATGGACTATGGACTATGGACTATGGACTATGAGTTTAAGCGCCAGCCCAACGGCAAAGGCTATAAATAAACTCAGCAATGTACCAATCAGCAGGTATTCTGTTTTAACCTCTTCATTAGTGCTGTTGTAGCGTAAAATGCTTTTGCCCGTTATTAATAAGCCTATAGCTTCATAATGGTTTTGGTACACCAGCAGGCATATTAAAATACGTTCAATTATCCCAATGTATTTTCCGGCATTTTTTAAGCCTGCAGGCACTGCCCAATGTTTGGTAGCCTGGCCTATAATGATGGATGAGGGCAGGGTTAAGAAGAATGCGGCCAAGGTAAATGCCCAAAAATTACTGTTTTTATAAAAATCAATCACCTCTTGCATCGCCGGCCTATTGGCATCAAATACAAACAGCCAGCTGATAACGATAACTAAAATGTGCAGTGCCTGGCTTATAATAAAATTAATAAAGCTTGGTTTAGCGTAAGTTTTTGCCACGTCTATCAGGCCGTTTATAATGGTGATGATCAGCACAATCACCCAATAATTAAAGCCTACAAGCATTATTGCTGTAACACCGCTAACCAAAATGTGCAGGTACAAATATTTCGATCTTATTTTTCGCTGTTCTTTATCCTTAACCCATTTGGCAGGTTGCCACCAAAAGTCGCTTATCAGATGAGCGAGTAATAATTTCATCAGCCATATTACACTATTTTCCATGCTGTAGTTGGTTGGTTAATACTTCAAATTTATGAAGTACGCTTTTAATTTTATCATATCGCGCGGCCTTTACCTGCTTGCTTATTGTTGCGGTTGATAAGGCCAGTTGATGGGCTGTTTCTACCTGGGTTTTACCTGATAGTAAAAGAAAAAGTATTTGTGCTTGTTTGGCGGTTACTTGTTCCAGCAAGGTGTCGGTATATTCAGCAATAATATCATAGGTAAAATCGGCATCCTTGTCACCTGCGGTAATATACAAACGCTGTGTAGTGTTTTGCAGCCGCGTAAAGCTTCTGCCCGATTGTACTAAAAGTTCATCCATACTTGATCTCAGGTCAATTTGCTTTGATTGCAGGTTGCCAATATTGATGCTCACCCTTATGTCTACCCGTAACCGGCCAGAACATTGGATGGCCAATAATCTGCTTTTTATACATTGCATCAACGCGTCGCCGGGTTGTTTTATAAGCACCCTGAAACTATCACCGTTGTAAAAGTCTTTATTATCAGTTTTAAAAAGATTTTTAAGATCGCCTATCAGTTTATCAAATCCTTGTTGGTTAAGTGATGATGAATTAACGATATCAGCAGTAAATATTGCATTCATAACAGTAGCCTATAATTTTTTGCATTAGCATTATAAGGCTAATATAATAATTATTAGCATTAAAAAGCTAATTTTATTGATATTAGCTTTAATGGGCTAAATTTATTGGCTACTGATGATTGGAGATATTATTAAAAAATTTATATCTTCACTTTTCGGCATCCTTGCCCTGTTAAACTTAACAATAATAACACCTAACGCACCAACTATGAAAGAAAATTCTGAAGCATCCCGCAGGGGCTTTATAAAGAAACTGGCTACTACCGCCGCCGCTGTAACTGCAGGCAGTGGTTTATTGGCAGCAGATAAGCATAGCTTTCATTATCTTAAACAAAAGTATAATCAATACGGGCCTAACAACCAGGTAAATATTGCCCTGATAGGTGCCGGCGGTATGGGTACGCAGGATGCTATTGTTGCTTTACAGGTGCCCGGCGTAAAGTTGGTTGCCGTGTGCGACCTTTATGACGGCCGCCTGAAAGAAGCAAAAACCCGTTGGGGAGCAGATATTTATACCACTAAAATTTATAAAGAGATCTTAAACCGAAAGGATATTGATGCCGTGATTATAGCCACGCCCGATCATTGGCACCAGCAAATTTCTGTAGATGCCATGCATGCAGGCAAACATGTTTATTGCGAAAAACCAATGGTACATTCGGTAGCCGAAGGGCCTGCAGTGATCAAGGCGCAAAAAGAAACCGGCAAGATCTTCCAGGTGGGGAGCCAGGGGGTATCGTCTTTAGGGAACGAGAAAGCCCACGAATTGTTAAAAAGCGGTGCCATTGGCGAACTGAATTATGCCGAGGGCTTTTGGGCGCGCAGGGCACCTGTTGAGGTTTGGCAATACCCCATTCCTGATGATGCATCGGCACAAACGGTAGATTGGGAAACCTACGTAAGCAATACCCAAAAACGCCCTTATGATTCCAAACGGTTTTTCCGCTGGCGGAATTATACCGATTACGGTACAGGTATGGCGGGCGACTTATTTGTGCACCTGTTTAGCAGCCTGCATTTTATTACAGGCTCTATGGGCCCGAATAAAATTTATGCATCGGGCGGCTTGCGTTACTGGAATGATGGCCGCGAAGTGCCTGATGTTTTATTAGGCACGTTTGATTACGGCAAAACGGTTTCGCACCCGGCCTTTAACCTGTCGTTACGCTGCAACTTTGTGGATGGTACCAGCGGCACTACCTATCTTAAACTGGTAGGCAGCGAAGGCTCTATGGATATTACCTGGGATAGCGTTACCCTGAAACGTAATAAGGTGATAGCTTCTGATGATCCTTTTTATCTGGAAAAGATGCGCAAGGCGGGGCAAACCGACTCTGGCCGCAAGCATATTTTACCCCCTGAAGAAATTACCTTTAATGCAGAGAAAGGTTACCTGGGCGGCCCATACGACCATATGAACAACTGGATCACCGCTATCCGCACCAATGGTAAAGTTACCGAGGATGCTGTTTTTGGATACCGCGCAGCAGCACCGGCATTGCTGTGTAATGATAGCTATTACAAAAACACCCCCATGTTTTGGGACCCGGAAAAAATGAAAGTTGCGAAGTAAAATGCAAGTGATGAATATAGCCCAAACATGGATTTAATGTGATGATCAGATCGAGACATTTTCGGATAGGTGCTATACTGCTGGCTATTATCCCTATGTTGCTTTTAGATATAAGCGAGTATTATGTGGCCTGGCAAAAAGAGGTGCGGGAACCCATTATAGATATTGTACAAATTCATACTGATATCAGTAAAGCTCAAAAAGCCGGAATATTGGATAGGGTATTTGAAAGGAACCAAAGCCTTGTACAAATTTCGGCAATAAAAGGCGGTTTAAGCCTGCTGTTTTTATTTATCGGTGTTTACCTGCTGATGATTTTTGCTAAAAAAGAAAAACCATCATTTTTAAATCCTGCTTTAACCATTGCAGGCCTGATAGCGGTGTTTATGGCATCGAAGATATTGATTGCAATGACGGTAAATACTCAGGCCGGGGCAAATTTTATTACAGTTGATGCCGGCGAAACATCTTTTAAAAGTATCATCAGCAAAAATTTTAAAGGCAAAGTAGTATATGTAGATTTTTGGGGTACCACCTGCGGCCCATGTTTAATGGAGTTTGATGATTTTACACATCCGGTAAAAGAGCATTATAAAAACCGGAGTGATTTGGCTTATCTGTACATATCTGGTGGCAACAGATATATCTGGAAAAAACAAATAGCTAAGTTTCGGGTAACGGGTTTTCACCTGTTTTTAGAAGAGAAAGAGTATAACAACCTTTACCGTAATGCAATAGGTAACGATACGGCTATGGTATTAATGCCCCACTATTTAATTATCAACAAACAGGGGGAAGTAGATATTCCGGCTGCTGCAAGGCCAAGCGACCAGAAAGTATTGTTTGCACAATTGGATAATGCTTTAAATAAGTAAACATAATAGCTTTAACCGCCTGAAAAAAGCAGTTAAAGCTATTATGTATTAAAATTAATAAAATTTTGGCAGCGGGTTTAACCGGGTATCCTGGCGTTGGTGCCAGTAGGGGTATATCGGGTCGCGGTCGCTGGCGGTGTCCAATTTCTTAACCTGGTCGGTAGTAAGGTTCCAGCCAACAGCATCCAGATTTTGTTTTAACTGCTCCCCGTTGCGGGCGCCAATAATAATGTTGGCAACTGTTGGGCGCTGTAATAACCAGTTGATGGATACCTGCGCAACAGATTTGCCCGTTTCTTCTGCAACTTCATCCAAGGCATCTACAATAGTATAAAGGCGTTCCATATCCGTTTCCGGGCCGTGGCTGCCGCCTTGTGCGCGGCGGTTATCCTGCGGGATAGGCTGCCCGTGGCGAAATTTCCCACCCAACTGGCCGGATGCGAGCGGGCTCCATACGATGGTGCTTACATGCTGATCAATACCCAGCGGCATCAACTCCCATTCAAACTCGCGGTCTAATAACGAGTAGTAGGCCTGGTGCGCAATATATTTGGCCCAGCCATAACGTTCAGATACCGAAAGCGATTTCATTAAATGCCAACCCGAAAAATTAGAGCATGCAATGTAGCGGATCTTACCGCTGCTGATCAGGTTATCTAATGTACGCAGGGTTTCTTCAACCGGGGTGTTGCCATCAAAGCCATGCAGATGAAAAATATCAATATGATCCGTATTTAAACGGCGCAGGCTATCCTCTACCGAATTTAGTAAATGAAAGCGGGACGAACCGTAATCATTCTCGCCATCGCCCATTTTAAAGGTAGCTTTGGTGGATATCAGTACGCGGTTGCGCAGGCCTTCCAGCGCTTTGCCCAAAATCTCTTCAGATACCCCGCCGGAGTAAACGTTGGCTGTATCAAAAAAATTAACACCCGCATCAAGGCAAAGGTGAATTAGTTTTTTGGCATCATCTAACTGGGTGTTGCCCCAGGCTTTGAAAAAATCTCCTTCGCCGCCAAAAGTAGCTGTTCCAAAACTTAGTACCGGTACGTTTAAGCCCGATCCGCCTAATTTTCTGTATTCCATACGTATATGTTTTGTGGTTTGATGTTTTGTAGTTTCAAATTTCGCAGATAGTTTTAAGGTTTATATCATGCTAATAACATAAAAGGATTTTTTTGAAATTGTGGTAAACTGTGCTTAGGGTAGAAGCACCTTTGGTAGTGCTCTTTGTCTGAACCGTGATTATGGGATTATAGGATTTACATGATTCTTCTTTTGTTTTCTTTCTTGTTTATACAAAGCAGCTTTAAATACGTAAAGTCATTCTGAAATTCATAAATTATAAAAATTCGGGTTGAGACGAAAGAAGTATCCTCCCAAGCTATCCTTACGGTAAAAAGACAAATATTCAACATAAAAAACATAATTTCGTTGCCGATAGTTAATATTATCTATGGCAAAAATTGCATTAATAACAGGCGCTACCGCAGGGATAGGCGAGGCCTGTGCCCACACATTTGCACGCGAAGGATACAACCTGATACTTACCGGCCGCCGTATGGACAGGCTGGAACAACTTGCGCAGCATTTAAACGATAAATATAACGCAGAGGTGGCGGTATCATCCTTTGATATCCGTAACCGCGAGCAGGTTGTGCAACATCTGGAGGGCTTACCCGCGCGTTGGAAAAAGGTTGATATACTGGTGAATAATGCCGGCCTTAGCCAGGGACTGGACCCGATACAGAACGGCAGTTACGACGATTGGGACACCATGATAGATACCAATATAAAAGGCTTGCTTTATGTAAGCCGCGTAGTATCAAACTGGATGATAACGAACGGTAGCGGCCACATCATTAATTTAGGGTCGATAGCCGGTAAAGAGGTTTACCCTAACGGTAATGTATATTGCGCTACCAAGCACGCGGTTGATGCCTTAAATAAAGGTATGCGCCTGGACCTGAATGATAAAGGCATCCGCGTGTCGGCCATCCATCCCGGTGCTGTAGAAACCGAGTTTTCTGAAGTGCGCTTTAAAGGTGATAAAGACCGTGCTAAAAAAGTATATGAAGGTTTTGAGCCATTAGTTGCTGTGGATGTTGCCGAAACAATTTGGTTTGTGGCATCGCGCGCGGCCCATATCAACATCAACGATCTGGTTATTATGCCAACCGCACAGGCAAGTGCAACCAATATTTTCAGGAAGCATAGTTAAGTCGGAAAGTCGGTGAAGTCCGATAAGTCCGAAAAAATAAAAGACATATGATTCATTTATTATACATTACACACCCGGACTTTCTGACTTATCGGACTTCCGGACTAAAATCAAAACCATGTCACTAATTACCCAAATAGACCAGGATATAAAACAAGCTATGCTGGCAAAACAGCCGGATCGCCTTAGGGGGCTTCGTGCCATCAAATCGGCATTACTGTTAGCTAAAACAGAAAAAGGCGCTGCTGAAGAGCTTACCGCGGACGCCGAAATAAAAGTATTGCAAAAGCTGATCAAACAGCGTAAAGAATCTGCCGATATTTACAAAACCCAGGGCCGCGAAGATCTGTACGAGATTGAAATGGCCGAAATGTATGTGATAGAGCCCTACCTGCCGCAGCAAATGAGCCGTTTTGAGATAGAAGGTTTTATACAAGAGGTTATTGAAAGGCTTGGCGTTACATCTGTAAAAGATATGGGCCGCGTAATGGGCGTTGCCAATAAAGAGCTTGCAGGCCGTGCCGATGGCAAAACGGTTTCTGAGGTGGTTAAACAACTGTTAGGTTAATTACACGGTAATAATTATTAGCACAAAGGCTGGCAAACTATTTTAATAATTATAATTTTACAACAATTCGGGCTGTTATTAAACACAGGCTTGATATATTTACAACAATACTTACACCGGCTACACTATGGATTTTGTGCTTAAAGAAGAAAAGGGTTTCAGTTACATCGAGGAGGGGCAGGGCGAACCACTACTGCTACTTCACGGCTTAATGGGCGCTTTAAGCAATTGGGATGATGTTATTCGCGAATTTAGCCCCAATTACCGGGTTATAATTCCTGTTTTACCTATATATGATCTGCCTTTGCTCACAACGGGGGTACGTGCGTTATCAAAATTTGTACATAAGTTCATTAAATTTAAGCAGCTTAACAATGTTGTACTTTTAGGCAACTCCTTGGGTGGCCATGTTGGTTTGGTTTATGTTTTGGCGCATCCGGGCTATGTTAAGGCGCTTGTTTTAACAGGCAGTTCGGGTTTATATGAAAATGCTTTCGGCGGTTCTTTCCCCAGGAGGGAGAGTATAGATTTTGTGCGCGAAAAAGTGCAATACACTTTTTACGACCCTAAAACGGCCACAGAAGACATGGTAGAGGAAATTTTTCACACCATAAACGACAGGCACAAGGTGATCAGGATACTGGCTATGGCTAAATCGGCCATCAGGCATAATATGAAAAACGAGTTGCGCAAAATAACGATGCCCGTATCATTAATATGGGGTAAAGATGATAAAATTACCCCGCCAGAGGTAGCAATAGAATTTAACGAGCTATTGCCAAACTCCGAATTGCACTGGGTGGATAAATGCGGCCATGCCCCGATGATGGAGCAGCCCGCAGAATTTAATAAATACCTGAAACTGTTTTTAGATAAAATAAAAAAATAAGGAGCCTCACCCAAACCCTCCCCAAAGGAGGGGGCTTTAAGAAATTAAAAGTTTCCCCATCGGGAGAGATTTAGAGGGGGCCTCTTTTAAATAAAACAAACTATGCTTGCAATTGAGCTGATATCTGACGCGATACCACCGGTACATACTTCTGATACGATACAGAAGGTGTTTGACCGTATGGCAGAATTTCGTGTTTGCCATTTGCCAATTGTAAACGAGGAGCAGTTTCTGGGCCTGCTGAGTGAGGATGACCTGATAGAAGAAACGGATTATAATGCGCCGGTAGGGTCGTTGGCTTTATCGCTGGTAAACCCCTATGTGTTAGAGGAGCAGCATATTTATGATGTTATCCGCCTTTTTTACGAGCGACAGCTAAGTGTGGTGCCGGTTTTAAACACTAAAAAGGACTACCAGGGTATGATCTCTATCAACACCATGAACGAGTACTTTGCCAAGCTTACCTCGGTATCCGAGCCGGGCGGCATCATTGTGCTGGAAGTGGATAACAAAAACAACTCGTTGGCGCACATGTCGCAAGTGGTAGAATCTGACAATGCCCAGATCCTGAGCTCATACACGCGTACTTTCCCGGACAGCACCAAAATTGAAGTTACCCTTAAAGTGAACAAGCAGGATATCTCCAATATACTGGCCACATTTTTACGCTATAATTACGACGTAAAGGCAACCTTTAACTTTACCGACCATAACGATAACTCGATGGACAGGTTTGATTCGTTCATGAATTACCTGAATTTGTAACGCACAATATGAAAATAGCAGTTTACGGCAGGCAGTTTAATGATCCATCGGTGTTTCCATACGTTCGCCAGGTTTTTGATAGCCTTACCCAGCATAATGTAGAGATTTGTGTGCATCCCCAGCTTAAAGAATATTTGCAAGGGAATATCGATACATCTGCTTACAAGCTGTTAAACTGCAGCCAATCTGTCAAAAAAGATATTGACGTATTTCTAACCCTTGGGGGCGATGGTACGCTGCTGGATATGGTTACCCAGATCCGTGATTCGGGCATACCCGTTATCGGTATAAATTTTGGCCGCCTTGGTTTTTTGGCCAGTATCAATAAAAGCGATATAGCCGCAGCTATACACGCCGTGGTAAATAAGGAATTCACGCTGGATAGCCGCGAACTGTTGGTGATAGATTCTGAAGAGAAGGTTTTTGGCGATGATAATTTTGCCCTGAATGATGTAACTATCCACAAACGGGATGATAGCGCCATGATAACCACCCACGTATCATTGGATGGTGAATTTTTAAACTCCTATTGGGGCGATGGTATCATTATATCCACGCCAACAGGTTCAACAGCTTATTCGTTAAGTTGTAACGGGCCTATTATGTTCCCGCAGTCAAACAGTATTGCGCTAACCCCGGTTGCACCGCATAACTTAAATGTTAGGCCGGTGGTACTGCCAGATACCAGTACATTAACGGTTGATATTGATTACCGTGGCAATAACTATATCGTATCGTGCGATAGCCGCACCGTTATTATGGATAAACCCATCCAATTTAAAGTTTATAAGGCCGGCTTTAAGCTGAATTTGATCCGCCTTAATAATGAAAGTTACTTATCTACGTTAAGGAAAAAGCTATTATGGGGTTTAGATGCCCGTAATTATTAAATTTGCCCTTAATGCCCAAGTATTTAACAGCTGTACTGTTTGTTTTACTATCTATCAGCGCTAAAGCCCAAACCTGGGAAATAGGGGGTGAGGTAGGGGCTGCAGGCTACATTGGCGATTTAAATGTTAATAACCCTGTTAAACCAAGCGGCGGGCAGGCCGGTTTTTTTATTAAACGCAATTTCGACAGGTATATAGCCCTTAAACTTAATTACACTTACGGCCAGATAAGCGGCGATGACGCAAAATCAAACAGCCAGCAGTTTCGCGATCGTAATTTGAATTTTACCACCCCCTTAAAAGAACTTAGCCTGATGGCCGAGTTTAATTTTATGAGTTACATACCCGATGCCGGTAAAAACCTGTACACACCTTATATATATGCAGGGGCTGGTTTAACCGCTTTTGCCCCGCGTACAATTTATAACGGCGATGTGGTTGGTTTGCGCCCGCTGCGTACCGAGGGGCAGGCTGCCGAGTATGCAAAGAATGCGATTGTAATACCATTTGGGGCAGGCATTAAGTATAATTTTTCGGGTAAGTGGACGGTAGCTGCTGATCTGGGTTATCGCTATACCAATACCGATTATCTGGATGATGTGAGTGGTTCTTATGCTAATAAAAACCAGTTTGGTTCTAAAAATGTAGCAAGGGCACTCTCAGACCGTTCTGGCGAAGTAACGGGTGTTTATATTGGCGCCCAGGGTGTGCAGCGTGGCGATTACCGCCCTCGTGATTTTTACATGTTTGTTGGCTTCACTGTATCCTACACTTTTGTGACAGACAAATGTTACTTTTAAATATTTAATATTGATATTTAATATTAAACAGAATTAAATTCTGTTTAAATGCTTTTTGTTGTACATTTATATGTTGATAATAAATAATCGATTATTTCACCTAAAATGTACAACAATGGCCGAATTAAATTCAACACCCGAAAAACAGGGTAAAAATCCCCGCGCAAAAAAAACAAACTTAAGGGTAGATCTTACCGCAATGGTAGATCTGGCATTTTTACTGATCACTTTTTTTATACTGACCACAACCCTTAGCAAACCTAAAGCTATGGAATTGAACATGCCAGTAGGTAAAAGTAGCGAGCCCGTACCCGCATCCAGAACCATGACCATTTGCCTGGGCAGTAACAATCAGGCCATGTATTATCTTGGCCAGGCAGAAAAGCCGGTACTTGAAGCAAAAATTACCAATTACAGCAACAGGGGCCTGCGCAAAGCTATTGTTGCAACCCGCAGTTATGTAAAGCAAACTACAGGCAAAAGCATAATAGTAGTGATCAAGCCCGCCCAAACCTCTGTCTACGAAAATCTGGTGAATACGCTTGACGAAATGAAAATAACCGATGTACAGCAATTTGCTATTGCCGATATTGCGCCTAAGGATATTAGCTTGCTGAAGGATAAGCAGGCTTATTAATAAATGTTTGTTGAATTTTAAGCATCGTGATTTTATTAATTACGGTGCTTTTTTATTTATGTTGATAAAAAATGGGTTATAATTTTGCTTCCCTTGCCCGTGTTGTTAACTACACTCCACCATGCTTATAGGATATGTTATCTGTAGGTATATTACTGCATCATATTTCAATTGCAGCACACCTTATTACGCTTTATCCCCAAAAATTCTTGTTTATTTCTTTTTCTGCGCATACTAAAATAAATACAATTAAGTTTTACCTTTGTCACCTGAAAAAAATAGCATAAGTTATTGAAAGCTTTGCTGAAAACGTTTTAATTTTAACAAAGCAATAGGCGCTACAGTTGCAAAAGCAATTGTTAACACCGTTCGGGAAATGAGTTATAAGGACCAGATAGATCTTCAGAAATTACCCCGCCATATAGCAGTTATTATGGATGGTAACGGCAGATGGGCAAAGGGTAAAGGCAAATTACGTGTGTTTGGCCATCATAACGGGGTGTTATCAGTAAGGGATATTGTAGAAAGCGCAGGCGAACTGGGGATAGAGTATTTAACCTTATACACTTTTAGCGCCGAAAACTGGAGCCGGCCCAAGTTTGAGGTAACCGCCATAATGGAGTTACTGATAAGCACATTGAATAAAGAAATTGCCAAACTGCAAAAAAATAATGTGCGCCTTAATGCCATTGGCGATCTGCAGATGCTGCCCGGTAAATGCCACCAGGAATTACAACATGCAATTGATAAAACAGCCGGCAATACCGGCCTGGTACTTACACTTGCGTTAAGCTACAGCTCGCGCGGCGAGATTGTAAATGCAGCCAGGGCCTTGGCCGTAAAAGTGCAAAGCGGGGAAATACAACCTGCTGATATTGATGAAAAATTGTTTGAAAATAATTTATATACCGGCGGTATGCCCAACCCCGAACTATTGATTAGGACGAGTGGCGAATACCGCATAAGTAACTATTTATTATGGCAAATTGCCTATGCCGAGCTGTACTTCACTGCAAAACTCTGGCCCGACTTTAGGCGGGAAGACCTGTATGAAGCCATATTGGATTACCAGAAACGCGAGCGCCGTTTTGGGATGACCAGCGAGCAGGTAAACTAAATTTTTACTTTTAACACTTTTTAACAACTGTATAAATTATTTTTAGCCCACTAAAATATTCGAATGAATAAAGTTTTTTTTGCTCTTCTCTTCACTTTTATAAGTACTGCAGCCCTGGCGCAGATTGGTGGCCAAAAGCAATCTGCCTTATCCGGCGGCTCTATACCTGCCGATAGTTTAAGCTACCTTAACCCCAAAGATTATATCATTGGTGATATTACCGTATCCGGTGCAAAATATTTGAATAAGGATGTTTTGCTTACAATATCCAAATTAAATAAGGGCGATAAGATCAATCTGCCCGGCGAACAAAATGCCAACGTAATAAAGGATCTTTATAAACAAGGCCTTTTTGATGACGTGCAACTGAATGTTACCCGCATCAACATGGATACCATTTACCTGGAAATTGCGGTTGTTGAGCGCCCTCGATTATCCCGGCTGCATATCACCGGGATCCGCAAAGGCGAAATTGAGGATGTAAACAAAAAACTGAGTGATAAAACAGGCAAAATTGTTAACGAAAACCTGTTAAGCACCACAAAGGCCATCATTAAAAAACATTTTAACGAAAAGGGTTACCTTAATACTACCGTTACCATTAAACAAACTAAAGACCCTGGCGACGAGAACAGCGTGATATTGGATGTGGCTGTCGACAAAAAATCTAAGGTGAAGATTAACAGCGTAACGTTTGAAGGTAATAAGGCCTTTAGTGATAGTAAGCTGCGTAAATTCCTTAAAAATACCCGGGTTAAAAAGTTCTATAATATATTCGGCTCTAAAAAGTTTAAGCAGGATAAGTACGAAGAGGATAAGCAAACCCTGATAGAAAAAATGCAGGCAAAGGGTTATCGCGATGCCGAAGTAGTAAGCGATACCGTTACCAAACATGATGAGAAAACCGTAGATGTAAAAATTAAGGTTTACGAAGGCCCTAAATATTACTTTGGTAAGATCAATTTTTCTGGCAACGCACGTTACGCAACAGATATACTTACGCGTGTATTGCAAATAGAAAAAGGGCAGGTATTTAGCGAGGAAGAATTAAACAAGCGTTTAACAGGCCCAACGCCAAATAATGATGACGTATCATCTTTATATTTAAATGATGGTTACTTAACCTTTAATGCCGACCCTGTACAAACCAGGATCCACAATGATACGGTTGATCTGGATATCCGCATCTACGAGGGCCCGCAATACACTATTAACCGCGTAATATTAAAGGGTAATGATGTTACTAATGATAAGGTGGTAATGCGCGAGATTCGTACCAAACCCGGCCAAAAGTTCAATAAAGAATTATTGATACGCAGTGCGCGCGAAATTGGCCAGTTGGGTAACTTTGATGAGCAAAAAACCGAGCCAAGGCCAACAAACATCAATCCTGCCGATGGTACGGTTGATTTGGTTTACAACGTGGTAGAAAAACCAAGCGACCAGATAGAGCTGTCGGGTGGTTTTGGTGGCGGCCAGTTGGTGGGTACCTTAGGTTTAACTTTCAATAACTTCGCATTACGCAACTTGTTTAACCTAAAAGCCTACAAGCCATTGCCAAAAGGCGACGGGCAGAAACTGAGCTTAAGGGGGCAATCGAGCGGGCGTACGTACCAAAACTTTTCATTCACCTTTTCCGAGCCGTGGTTGGGGGGTAAAAAACCAATTTATTTTGCCGTATCTGCCTATACGCAAGGAAGCTCTACAGGCCAGTATTATGCCAAAACAGATAGCAGATACAATAAACTACGTATTAATGGTGTTGGTGTAACTTTGGGTAAGCGTTTAAACTGGCCTGATAATTATTTTCAGTTGAACTACTCGTTGAATTTTGACCATTACGATCTGGATAACTATGGTGGTTATCTGTTCCAGAACGGTACGTCATACAACATCAAATTAACTCAGGAACTTAGCCGTAACTCGGTCGATGTGCCTATTTATCCAACATCAGGTTCAAATATTAAGTTAACCATACAGGCAACACCGCCATATTCATTATTTAATAATGTTAATTACAAGGTTGCCACACCCGAAGAAAGGTACCATTTTGTTGAGTACTATAAATGGAAGTTTGATGCGCAGTGGTTTCAGCGTATAACCGGTAAGCTGGTATTAATGTCGCAGGTGCGTTTCGGTTACCTGGGCCAGTATAATAAACTGGTTGGTCCGTCACCGTTCGAGCGCTTTAAGCTGGGTGGTGATGGTATGCAAAGCTATCAGTTTTTGCAAGGTACAGATATCATAGGCTTGCGTGGTTACGAAAACTTCTCTATTGTACCGGTAGGTTCAAATCTTAATGCCAACACCAACCAGGGTAGTGCTATTTATAACAAATACACCATGGAGTTAAGGCACCCGGTAATTGCGAGTCAGTCGGCAACTATTTTCTTGCTGGCATTTGCAGAAGGCGGTAACGTTTGGGATAATTTTAGCCAGTTTAATCCGTTTAATGTTAGGCGGTCGGCAGGTGTTGGTGCCAGGATATTTTTACCGATATTTGGTTTGTTAGGTTTAGATTACGGTTACGGTTTCGACAAGATCCCCGGCCAGTCTGACGCCAACAAAGGTCACTTCCATTTTACAATTTCACAAAGTTTAAGCGGAGGATTTAATTAAATTTGCACAGCAGATTATGAAAAAAATAATTTTAATACTTTTTGTAACGTTTACAACCTGCACGGCAGCGCTGGCGCAACGTTTTGCTTATGTTGATTCTGATTATATATTAAAGCACATGCCAGAATATGCTTCGTCTCAAAAGCAGCTGGCGTCTGTGTCAGAAAGTTGGCAAAAAGATGTTGACGCACGTTTTCAGGAAATAGACAGGCTTTATAAAGCTTACCAGGCCGACCAGGTTTTAATGACGCCTGATATGCGCAAACGCCGCGAGGCAGAGATAGTGGATAAAGAGAAGGCCGCTAAAGATTACCAGCGCCAGATCTTCGGTCCGGATGGCGAACTATCTAAAAAAAGCACTTCGCTGATTAAACCAATTCAGGATAGGGTGTCTAAAGCCATACAAGCCGTTGCCGAAAGCGAAAACCTGGATATGATATTTGATAAAAACAGCGAGGTTATCATGTTATATTCAAACCCGCGTTACAACAAAAGTGACGATGTAATTACACGTTTAGGCTTAAAACCGGGTGTACTTGCCAAATAATTATTTTTATATTTACAATCAGAACTATTATTAAACACAGAAGAACACAAATGAAAAAACTATTTAAAGTTGCTTTAGTTGCAGCAGGAATGTTATTTGCAGGCAACTTTGCCCAGGCACAATCAAAAATTGGCCACATTAATTTTCAGCAGTTAATTGACTTAATGCCCGAAACTAAAACAGTAAAATCTCAGCTCGAAATTTACCAAAAACAGTTTATCGATCAATTAACATCGATGAATGGCGAATACCAAACTAAGGGCCAGGCATACCAAACCAAAAGAGCTACCATGACAGATGCCGCGCGTGGTGCAGCAGAAACCGAATTACAGGATCTGGCTAAACGCTTGCAGGATTATCAGCAATCATCACAACAACAGGTAGAAGCAAAACAACGCGAGTTGGGTAAACCTTTAATTGATAAAGCACGCGGTGCTGTTGAAGCAGTAGCAAAAGAAAAAGGTTACGGTTATGTATTAGATACAACCAGCGAGTACCTGGTGGTATCACCTGCTGCTGATGACCTGATGGCAGCTGTAAAGCTTAAATTAGGATTAAAATAAATCTTAAAAAAAAATTCTAAACAAAAGCGCCCCGTTTTACGAGGCGCTTTTTTATTTTTGATGGTATGATGTTATCAGGCAGCCCTATTGGTGTATTTGATTCGGGTATAGGTGGCCTTACGGTGTTTCGTTCTATCGTGGCGCAATTGCCTGGTTACGATTACATCTATTTGGGCGATAATGGCCGTGCACCTTATGGCAACCGCTCATTCAATACCATACATCAGTACACCTGGGAGTGTGTACAATGGATGTTTAAGCAAGGCTGCCCGCTGGTAATACTGGCCTGTAATACGGCATCTGCCAAAGCCCTGCGCACCATACAGCAACAGGACCTGCCCCAAAGCATTTATGCCGATAGGCGCGTATTAGGCGTTATACGCCCTACAGCTGAGGTTATAGGCAGTTATACCAAAAGTAAGAATATAGGTGTGCTGGGCACTAAAGGCACTGTTCAATCATGCTCCTACTTATTAGAGATAGAACACTTTTTCCCGGAACTTGCGGTTTACCAGCAAGCCTGCCCGCTTTGGGTGCCCCTGATAGAAAATGGCGAGTATGATAAACCCGGTGCTGATTATTATGTGCAGCTTTACCTGGACAAATTAATGCAGCAATCGGTAGATATTGATACCATCCTGCTGGCATGTACCCATTATCCCTTGCTGCAGGATAAGATCAAAGCACACTTGCCTGCAAATATCAATGTAGTGGCCCAGGGTGATATTGTAGCTGCCAGCCTGGCCGGCTACCTCCATCGTCATCCGGAAATAAAACAAAATATCAGCGAAAACGGAAGCCGCATATTTTATACGACCATTGATGATACGCCCGAGTTCGATCATCACGCCTCGCAGTTTTTTGCAGACGAGGTAAAAAGCAGCTATGTAGATGTTAAGGAAGGGTGCTGATTATAAATAAGCAGCTATTAAAGTATCAATCCGTGCTTTGTGCAACCCATTTATATTTATTACATTTCCTTCTCAAGTTCTGCTTTTAATTGTAGTCAATTGAAGCCGATCTAAAGTTTTTCTCCGTGCTGGCTAATATCCAATCCCAACACCTCGTCTTCCTTAGACACACGC
Organism: Mucilaginibacter phyllosphaerae; assembly: GCF_004378255.1. Lineage (GTDB taxonomy): Bacteria > Bacteroidota > Bacteroidia > Sphingobacteriales > Sphingobacteriaceae > Mucilaginibacter > Mucilaginibacter phyllosphaerae. Next base: position 749,749 of record NZ_SNQG01000001.1, on the reverse strand, counting down.
AGCGGCGAGATCATATCGGTAACCTTTAATAATATCACCGAGCCAAAGAATGAGAATATAGAGGTGGCTACCAAAGCCATCAACTGGATCAGAAACAGGTGGGTGTGGCCGAAGAAAAGCCCCTCGCCGGTTGTATTGGCAGGATTAACGCTTTGGCTGGCAAATACGCCGGTTAATAACATACCCACCATGCCGCCTACACCATGGCACGGGAAAACATCCAGCGTATCATCAATAGTGGTGCGTGTGCGCCATTCCACCACCAGGTTACTCACCACGGCAGAAATAATACCAATAGCCAGTGAATGCGGTACGCTTACAAAGCCTGCTGCAGGGGTTATCGCTACCAAACCTACCACCGCGCCGATACAGGTACCCATAGCAGAGGGTTTGCGGCCGCGCAGCATATCAAAAAATATCCAGGTAACACCTGCCGCAGCAGATGCCGTGGTGCTGGTAGCCAGCGCCGTTACCGCCAGGTGGTTGGCACCAAACGCCGAGCCTGCGTTAAAACCAAACCAACCGAACCATAAAAGGCCGGTACCTATCATTACATAGGTAATGCGGGCAGGTGAGTGATTGGCTTCGTTACGGCTTTTTAAGAACAGGGCCGATGCTAAAGCTGCCCAACCTGCAGACATGTGTACAACGGTACCGCCGGCAAAATCCAGCACCCCTAATTTAGCTAAAACACCATCAGGGTGCCAGGTAGCATGTGCCAATGGCGAGAATATAAAAATGCTGAACAGCACTAAAAATATAATGTATGAATTGAAACGGATGCGCTCGGCAAAGGCGCCGGTTATCAGCGCCGGGGTAATAATGGCAAATTTTAACTGGTACATGGCAAACAATAATAGGGGAATAGTTGGTGCAGCCTTCCAGCTGGCATTGCCCAACATGCCTTTCATCATAAAAAAGGTAGATGGGTTACCAATTACACCGCCAATGCTATCCCCAAAGGCCAAACTGAAACCAAATATGCCCCACATTACCGTAATGATAACCATACACACTATACTTTGCAGCATCGTGGATATTACATTCTTTTTATTTACCATACCGCCGTAAAAAAAGGCAAGGCCGGGTGTCATGATCAAAACCAGGGCGGTCGACATCAGCATCCAGGCAATATCACCGGTATTAAAATTAGATTTTACCGATTTATCATATTCAACCGACGGAAAAATAAAAGTAAGCGCTAAAATGACCAGGATTACAAAAAAAGGGAAGTAACGTTTCATATCAAATTAAAACCATTTAGTTTAAACGGCCTCAATTTATACTTTTTTTATAACAATAATTACAAAAAATTAAAATAATGGAAACAATTACAGGAATTTAATTAACAAATCTGGCAAAATGCCAAATATTATTAACAATAATGCAATCACAGAAGAAAAAACTACTAAATTAGTAGAATACGAAATTTCATTCGGGGTAAATTCACTTCTTTTCAAAAATAAGTTAAGTGGCACTTTTAAATAATAAAAAAGTCCAACAACGGTTGTTACCGCCCCGGTGATGAGCAGGGCCAGCAGCCATACATTATGCGTTTGCTGGTAAACCCCGTAAACTGCCGAAAACACAAATACCTTACCCGTAAAACCCGCACTGACCGGGATTCCAGTAAGGGAGATGAGCACCACCACAAAACAAACGGAGGCCAAAGGGTATTTAAAGCCGAGGCCTTTATAATCGCTCATGTTGGTAATGCTCTCGTTATTTTCAAAGTAGTTAGCTAATGCCAGGGCGGCGATATTGGCCAGGCCATACATCAGCAGGTAATAGGTTAAAGCGGTTAGGCCCTGCGGGGTAAAGGTTACCAGCGCCATCAAAGCAAAACCGGTATGCGCTATACCCGAGTATGCCAGCATTCGTTTTACGTTATTTTGTAAAACGGCGGCAAAGTTACCCACCACCATCGTCAGGATGCCAATGGCAGACAGGGTCAGCCTAAAATCAAAACCCTTCCAGTTGGTGTAAAACCCTTGCTGCGCCACAAATGGGGCCACAAAATTTACCACCAAAGCAAATGCGGCAATTTTGGGTAAGGTAGATAGATAGGCCGTAACCGGGGTGGCAGCACCTTCATAAACATCGGGCACATAAAAATGCACCGGTACAAATGATAGCTTAAAGCCAATACCAATAAACACCAGCGATAACGCGAACGACACACTGAAGGTATTGGTTTGCATCAGCCCGGCGGCCATTTCTTTGCTGTACACATCCAGCGAGCCGCTGTAGGCATAGATGAGCGAGATGCCATACAGCATTACTGCAGATGCCGCTGCACCAAACAGCACATATTTTAAACCTGCCTCGGTAGTTTTTGCATTTTCGGTACGATAGGATGCCAGCAGGTATGATGCAATAGACACAAATTCGATAGCCAGATAAACCGAAAGCAGGTTAATAGCCATAGTCATTAGGTGCAGCCCTAATACCGAGCCTATTACAATGCTATACAGATCCGACAGCCCTTTTTTGTGTTCCTGCAGTTTTTTATCCCATGCAAAATAAAGCAGTAAGGCAAAGGCCAGTATGTCAACAATAAATTTAAAGGCTATGGCCGTGCGGTGCAATACCAGCATACCGTTAAATATGGGCAATGCATAAGCACCTGTTAGGGCTACCTGCTGCAAATCTTTAAATATCACCAGTAAAATACCCGCGCTTGCCACTATGCGGCAAAGTTTGGCAGATTTTTTACCGAACAATAGATCCGTGACTAATACGATAATAAACAATACGGTTAAATAAACCTCGGGCATAAAAAGGCCTATGCTGCTTATTACATCATTTATCTGGCCGGTAATATATGGTAGCAAGTCCTTCATGTATGTTATTTACCTAAGGCGTTTTGCGTAAAGGCTACCAGCGCTAATACAGAATCATTTATTTTACCCAGCACCAGTGCAGGCATAATACCCAATGCCAGGGCAATCAATGCCAGCGGCAGCAGGGTTACGGTTTCGCGCAGGTTCAGATCGGTTAAGGCTGTTTTCCAGATCTCGCCGCCTTTTAGGGATATAGTGCCGAAGAACATGCGTTGCAATGTCCATAAAAAATAGGCAGCACTTAGTAAGATCCCTACCGTACCGCAAATAGCCATCCAGTAAGGTAACAAGCCATTTACCGAGTGCGATTTAAACGCACCCGCCAGCGTGAACGCCTCGGCCACAAAAGCAGAGAAGCCCGGCAAACCCAAGGATGCAAAAAACGCTACCATTACATAAACCGTGTAACGCGGCATCAACGTACCCAACCCGCGGAAATTATAAATATCCCGGTCATGCACCCTGCCATAAATAACCCCCACCAAAAAGAATAGCATGGTTGATAAAAAGCCATGGCTTACCATTTGCAGCACTGCACCGCTGATACCTTCGGCCGTATTAGAGGCTATTCCCAACAGCACAAAACCCATGTGCGATACGGATGAATAAGCGATCATCCGTTTCAAGTCACGCTGGGCAAGGGCGTTGAATGCCCCATATAGAATGGAGATAACTCCTAATAATCCTAACCAGAACGCGCCGGATAAAGCTACTTCCGGGAAGATGCCCATACAGATCCGGATAATGCCGTAACCGCCAATCTTAAGCAGCACACCTGCCAGTATAATAGATACCGGTGTGGGTGCTTCTACGTGTGCATCGGGCAGCCAGGTATGCAAAGGCACAACCGGTACCTTAATGGCAAAGGCAATAAATAATATCACAAAGCCAACCGTACGTGCAGGCATTCCCAGTATGGTAGCGTGGTTTAATACCGAGAACACCGAACCATCTATATAATTGGCCGGGTTCATCATGTGGATCATGTTAAAAGTATGGCTGCCTGTAACAGGGTCTTTTACCGACAGGTATAAACCCACCATCACCAGCAACATAAATACCGAACCAAATAATGTGTACAGGAAAAATTTGATGGCCGCATACTCGCGCCGTGCACCGCCCCACATCCCTATCAGAAAATATAATGGCAACAGCATCAGCTCGTAAAAGGTATAGAACAGGAAGAAATCCAGCGCACAAAAAACACCCATTACGGCCATATCCAGCAATAAGAACAGTGCGAAAAATCCTTTTAGGTTACTGGTGATCTCCCAAGATGCTATGGCTGCTACCACCATTACTAAGGCGGCCATTACCAATAGCGTTACTGATATGCCATCAATCCCTACAAAATATTCTATCTGCATTTTGCCCACGGTGCCCAGGTCCAGGCTTATCCAGGGCAGTTTTTGCATAAACTGGTACTGCCCTTCGTTGCTGATGCCTGCGTGTGCCGCTCCTGTTTGAAAATGCAGGTAAATGTAGATGCTGAAACATAACTGCAGTAGGGTAGCAAACAACGTAATGTATTTGAAACTTGCACGCAGCGATGATGGCAGCAACAATATTACCAGGCCAAACAATACAGGCGTAAAAATAAGCAGGGTTAATAAATTCATCAGGTCCAGATCAGTTTAAAGATAAACACAGCAATAAGCACCAGCAGCATACTGAATAAATAATATTGAATTTTACCGCTTTGAAACCGGCGGGCAAAATTACCAATGGCTGCTACTAAGTTAGCTATCAGGTGCAAAAAGCCATCTACGATGTATTTATCGCACCAGGCGGCAAGGCCGGCTATGTTACGGCTAACCTGCTCCAGTTCGTTCACAAAGCGGTCTATAATATTTTTATCAAACCAATAAAGGGCTTTACTCAGCCATAGGATAAAGGCCACAATAACCCGGTTATAAAATTTATCGATATACCATTCATGGTATGATAAACGGTATAAAAAGCCAGTTTGCGGGAACGACCAGCTATTACGTTTTACATAAACTACATAGGCGCCATATATCACCACCACGCTTAATATCACTACCGTTACCGGGATAAGCACATGATACAGGTTCTCTCGCGCAAAGAAATTAGCTTGCAGAAAACCTTTGTACAACCAGGCATCTTCATAAAACACCGGGCTGTATGAAAACAGCGGAAACAAACAGCAAAGTGCCAGAAAAACCAACGGTACTTTATATTGCCAGCCACCATCGCCCAGGTGGATGTGGATATGCGGGTTCATTTTTTGCAGGCGGAACTCGCCAAAGAATACCTTTACGATCAGCCTGGCTACATAAAATGCAGTTAACCAACTGGTGAAGAGTGCCACATATGGGATAAGCTTTAAGATGCCCGCCCGGTTGTCACTCCAATCAAACGCCTGGATGAGGATGCCATCTTTAGACAGGTAACCCGATGTAAGCGGGAAACCCACCAGTGCCAAACCGCCAATTAAGGCAGCTATAAAGGTAACCGGCAGTTTTTTACGCAAGCCGCCCATGTGCAGGATGTTTTGCGGGTCGATGTCAAGATGGTTATCATCCTTAATGTGTTTCATTTGGTGGATAACAATACCGGCCACCAAAAACAGCAAACATTTAAAAAAGGCATGTGTAGCCAAATGGAACAATGATGAGGAATATGCCCCAACGCCCATCGCCATAACCATAAAACCTAATTGCGATATGGTAGAGTAGGCCAAAATGCGTTTCAGATCGTTTTGTGTAAGGGCGATGGTTGCCGCCATAAATGCGGTAAAGCAACCTACCACAGCCAGCACGGTAAGCTCGGCATCGTTAAACATGGGGTAAACCCTGCCTAATAAAAAAACGCCCGCAGCCACCATAGTAGCTGCATGTATCAATGCCGAAACCGAAGTTGGACCCTCCATGGCGTCCGGCAACCAGGTATGCAAAGGAAATTGTGCCGATTTTGCCGCAACAGCCAAAAAGATGCCGCCGAAAGCTACATATTGCCAAACAGCCGGGATGCTGCCCGAGGCAGAAACCCATTGCCCGTTGGTGATATTGGATAAGGCAATCAGGCCTTTAGGGCCAAACAGCGCTTCCAGATCAAAAGTGCCAAATTGGGTGAATAGGATGATGATGGCGCTTAGTAAACCGATATCGCCTATCCTGTTCATGATAAATGCTTTTTTGTTGGCGATGACGGCGCTTTGGCGGGTGAACCAAAAACCTATTAATAGGTATGATGAAAAACCTACCAGTTCCCAAAAGGCATACAGCATGATCAGGTTATCGGCCACCACCAAAGCCAGCATACTAAAACAAAACAGACTTAAATAGCTAAAATAACGGCTGTAGCCCTCGTCATCTTTCATGTAGGCGGTAGAGTAAATATGTACCGGCAGCGCAATAACAGGCACCAGCAGCAATAACATCACCGAAAGGTTATTCAGCAAGATGCCCGCCTGTACTTTGGTAGCCCCTATGGTAAACCAAACCTGTTGCAGGTGTATAGTGTGGCTGCCCCAAACTTTAAAAAACACATTTGCCGCCAGCACAGTGCTTGCCACAATAGCCAATGTAGATACCCAGCCGGCCGCCTTGCTTTTGCCCAGCAGTAAAAAGTTTACCACAAAGGCAGCGAAGGGCAACACCACTGCTATAATAGCAAGGGTTACGGTTTGCGCATTGTTATATGGTAGATTTGGGTTCAATTATTATTTTTTCTTTTAGTAGTAATTATAATAGCACCTGTTTTTGCTTTATCCCCATACGCTTTAATGGCATCTGAAGATTGCATTACTTTAATATCGATTATATTTTTAGGATTTAGCCATTTTGGCTGCTCTTGAAAACCTATCCCGTCAACTACATATAGCGGAGCAGAATTATTAAACATTGGACCACAATTCCATCTGATAACTCTAATCGAATCCGCAGCCCGTTTCTCTGCCTGCGCAAATGCACTAACCGATATAAAAATAAATAATATCCCAACCAGCTTTTTCATCATCAATTGGCGGGCTGGTTTAATTCAATGGTTAAGGTTGCCGGAGTACGGTTTTTACGCGTACCTTTCGCAGGTGCAAATGTTGCTGATAAAGGATCTGCATGATACACCTGCAATAATTTGATCAGATCATCTTCGTTACCGCCGGTTAAGGTGGTGCCGTCGCTGAGTACATATTGCATGCCGTCGTCCTTGCCGCGGCGGCTCCGAATATAGCTTTTATAGGCTTTGGATAATGTGCCAAATTTCCACTGGTACAGCTTTTTGCCATAAACTTTAGTGGTTACATTTACGGTAGTGTCGTTATCTTTCGAGCCTGCAAATTTGGGCTGTATCAGCGTATCTATACTTAGTATTTTGGATTGATCCAGATCTTCTACCTTGCCGTAGGTAACTTCCTCGTTAAACATAAATGGCTTTTGCTGCGGCCCTGTTTTTGGCAACGGTAAAGCATCATAGGCTAAATTTGCCGGCAAATGCTGTTTTGTTTTAATGATGATGGCACCCGCAGCAGCCTTTGGCCCGTACATAATACGCGCGCCTTTTCGCTTAATTACCGATACATCTGTAATGTTATCTACCTTCAAATCTGCCAGCCTGCCATTGTAAACCGTATCGTTAATTATTATAAATGGTTTCTCCTGTCCCTCGGGCGGGTCGGTCAGTACAATTCTTTTATCGGCACCCATACTTACGTATTGAAATTCGCGCACAGGTTCCGGCTCTGGCTCTTCCTCGCGCACAGACGCCCGGTGCCTGGCGGTATGTTTGGCGCGTTTTTTTGCACGGCTTTTCTTCCGTTGTGCAGATGCATTAACGGATAACAGTACAAGCAATATGATCAATATGCGCTTCATCAATCTTTTAACTGGTTAACTTTATCAGGATTAATCGTTTTATATTTACGATACACATTTAAAATAATGGCCAGTGCCACCGCCGTTGTTGCCGCCGCCAGTACAATAGCGAAAAGTGCAAACATCTGGCCGCCGTTGTTCATACGGTCATACTTGCCAAAGGCTACCAGGTTTAAAATGGCGGCATTCAGCATTAGTTCTATCCCTATCAAAATCTGGATAGCGTTCTTTTTAGATACGATGATGAACAGGCCGGTGCAAAACAGGCCTACACTTACCAGCATAAAATCGTTAAGGCCTATCATACTTTAGCCTCCTTTCTGGATAAGTGCGCCGAACCCACCAAAGCCACCATCAGCAACACCGAAATCACCTCGAAAGGCAGCAAATAACGTGTCATTAAATTAACGCCTATATCATTAATGCCTGTGCCATTAACCGGTACCACATTCTTATTTAAAACAGAAGCCTTTACCCAGGGCAGGTTATTTACATCGGCTTTAAACACCACATTCAGCATTACCACTAAAAACAGGGCGGCCAGTAAAAAGGCGGGGAAATTATTCAGGCTGATGAATTTATTGCTTTGCTGTTCTGCTTTAACTAAAGCCTCCTTGCCGGAAAGCATAAAAGCAAATAGTATCAGCACTAAAATACCGCCTACGTATATCACAATCTGGGTAACGGCCACAAAATCAGCCAGGGCCAAAACATACAAACCAGCTAAACCAAACAGGGTCACAAAAAACATAAAAATGCTGCGTACCAGGTTTTTCCCGGCGGCTACTACCAGTGCCGAGCCCAGCGTTACCAACGCCATCACGTAGAACATGATCTGTACTAAATTCATGCGGCGCCTCCCTTTGCTTTCATTGCGGCTTGTTTGGCAGCTTGTTTTTCGGCGTTTTGCTTTTCCAGCAGCGCCCGTTTTTCGGCTGCTATCTCTGGCGACATATCCGAAAACTCATAGGTAAGGTTACTCAGGTCGAATACCGTGCGGTCGTACTCGTTGGTCATTACAATGCACTCGGTTGGGCATACAATAGTACACAGGCCGCAGTACATACATTTAGCCATATCAATATCAAACTGGGCGGCGTAAAGCAGTTTTTTCGATCCATCGGATGTTTCGCCGATACTGCCTTCGGTGGATTTTATCGATTCGATAGTAATGCAGTTAACCGGGCAAACCTTGGCGCACAGGTCACACACAATACAATCGTCAATCTCTACATCCAGCTGGTAGCGGCCCACTTCGGGCACGGGTAATTCCTGTTTAGGGTATTGGATAGTATTGGTATTATTAAGCTGATGGAAGTAATTATCGTCGGTTATGGGCATCACCCGGCGTTGGGCGTTTGATGTAAACATCGCCTTCAGGGTAAGGGATAGCCCTTTCCATGCCGTTGTAAAACCGTTTATTGCCCTTTTTATCAAAGTCTAAATGCTAATTACTAAATTCTAAAAACTAAATATCGAACATCAAATTTTGAATTTCGAATAACGATTTCGATGTTCACCACTATTTCTTCTCAATCCCAAATCATCATTCGTTATTGAAGATTCGACATTCCATATTACTTCTGATCTCTAATCACACACCACTAATCTCTCTCCCACCTACATCACCCACAGCCGCCATACGCCCGATATCAGCATACATAAAAATGCCAGGGGGGTTAGTACCTTCCAGCACAGGTTCATGAGCTGGTCTACCCGCAGGCGTGGCAGTGTCCATCGTATCCAGATCTGCACACCTACTAACAGCAACGTTTTTAGCAAGATCCATAGTATTCCCCAGGCAGCATTGGTTGTCCAACTTGCTAAATGTAACGAACCTATATTAGGCAGCGGGGTATTCCATGCGCCTAAAAATAAAATTACGCCCACCATCGATACCAAAAACATCATGGAATATTCGGCCAAAAAAACCAGCGCGAATTGCAATCCGGTAAACTCGGTATGGAAACCCGCCACCAGTTCAGATTCCGCCTCGGGAATATCAAAGGGGGCGCGGTTACTTTCTGCCAGCGAGGCAATAAAATAGATGACAAAAGCTATCAGCAAATGCGGCGCCTGGAAAACGTTCCATGACAGGAAACCGCCAATGGCCGATACATCCCAAAAACCCAAAAACTTTGCCTTATCAGGCGATAGGATGCCTTGCAGCATGGCTATATCCTGCAGATTTAAGGTTTGCGCCACCATTACAACGGATATGAGCGCAAAGCCAGCCGGTATCTCGTAAGAGATGATCTGCGCTGCAGAACGCATAGCCCCCAGTATAGAATATTTATTGTTTGATCCCCAACCGGCCATCAGGATGCCCAGTGTTTCGATGGATATGATCGCGAAGATATAGTACAACCCGATGTTGATATTAGCGGGTATGAGCCCCGGCCCCCAGGGCAGGGCAGCAAAGCCCAGGTAAACGCCAATAAATATAATGGCAGGTGCCGCCAGGAACAAGATCTTATCCGCCGCCGCCGGGATGATCAGTTCTTTTTGGGCCATTTTCATCATATCGGCCAGTACCTGCAGGGTGCCGTATTTCCCCGTTTCTGTTGGGCCAAGGCGGTTTTGTATAAAGGCGCTCACTTTACGCTCGGCATAAACGCCAAACATGGTAAACAGGCCAACAAAAGCAAATAAACCTGCCGCTACAATAAAATATGTGAGGTAAAAATTCAAGGATGTTTGCTTTGGCTGCAAACTTAATAAATGCTAAGGATAGTTGACTGTTTTGGTAGTGGTTTTTTGATGATGCCCCTAACTGTTTCGCTAATTGTGGTTTGATTGCCCTATTGGCGAGTAACGTATGCCCGGATATGGTGCATAAGTATATTAAAAGATAAAAAATTAATTGCCTGGTGCAACGCAATAAGCTTTAATTAAGGTTAATGGAATAACCCATTTTTTATCCGGTAAGGAACGAGGTGTATGCAATACAAATAGCGCGCGATTGGATGTGCCGGCATCAGGTTCTGGGTTTGTGACCAAATTTGAATTGTCTTCCAGCTATCTTAGAAAGTTTCAGGTACAAAATGTCGGAGGGCCAGTTCATGACTAACTTTGGATACTGGCAAAAGAATTGGGAGAGTTTAATTAAAATATTATTGGTGAGATAATTGTTATCCAATCCTTTTATGCAGAAATAGATAAAAATAAGCGCTTTCACCATCATGCCCTTTCAAACAAACGACAGCGAGAATAAGTATTTTACGCTTTGTATGTAGCTGACAAATATATTTTAGAAGATTTCTCCTCATAACTCATTTGAAATGAAACTCTTTATGTCAGTCTGAGCATATCGAAGACTTAACAAAACGGCTACTGGTTCGACAGACTCACCAAAGTTTTAGCCATACAACTCCGGTTTAAACCTTTTCGCTAAAAATCCTGTTGCTTTTTGGGTATCGATCTCTGCAACAGTAACCCCCGTTTCGCCATATGGCTGATGCGCAATGCAAACGCCATCCGGCGCAATGATAGAGCTGGTAGCCTCCTGGTATTTCATAGCGTAGCCAACGCTGGCAAAGTAAATCGTGTTTTCCATAGCGCGCATCATCATGGCCTTTTCGTAGTAGGGGCTTCGGTTGTGGCCCCATTCGGTAATTTGTTTGCCGCTGATATCGCTGCCGGTAAGGTGCGGGTGAAAAACCACCTGTGCGCCTTCGCGTGCGGCCCATCTTACTGATTCGGGATAGCGGAAACCCTCATGGCAAATGGTGATGCCAAATTTTAATCCTTCAATTTCAAATAGTCGGCGTTCAGTTCCGGGTGCCCAAAATCGGTCTTCGCTTGGGTCTAACTGGTTTTTGGTTTGGTAACCCAATACTTCTCCTTTGGCAGATATTACCTGTGCTACATTCAAAAATAGTTTATTTTCATACCAATCCATAGGGGTAATGATGGCGATGGCGTTTTTTGCGGCTATTTCGCATACGCTGTTTAGTGCCGCTTGTAACTGTTCTGGCGTTGCTTTTTCGAGCTGATGATCGGCAAGGGGATAGCCGGGAATAAATGATTCCGGGAAGCAAATTATCTTGGCTCCCTGTTGTGCGGCATCTTCAGAAAGGGTATCAACCTGGGTTAAAGCATTCGGTATAGAAGTTGGGAATAAGGGCGAGGCGACTGCTATGATCATTAGGTAAATTTAGGGATTATCAGCATAAGTTTATGAAATATTATTCAATATGGGGTCCTCTACGGGGTAGCTTTACCTAAATGCTCCATGAAGGGGAGAACTTGCAAATTGATGCTTGCAAACGCTTGTTAGCAAGGTGCAGAAGCATAGCTTTTCCCACATCGCAAAAAATACTAACTAATGACAATATGTTTAAACACTATATAAGATAAAATTTTACCTTTGCAGGCTCATTCCCAATCATGAGCGATCAGATTAAACATGAATGCGGTGTGGCATTTATCCGCTTACTAAAGCCACTCTCTTATTATCAGAAAAAGTACGGCACTGCGCTGTACGGACTAAACAAGCTTTACCTTTTAATGGAAAAACAGCATAACCGCGGGCAAGATGGCGCGGGTGTTGCCACCATTAAATTGGATATTGAGCCTGGTAAACGGTATATCAGCCGGCACCGCTCAATGGCATCTAATGCGGTTGCTGATATTTTTGAGTATATCCAGAAAAAATTTGCTGAAATACAAAAGGAGACGCCTGAAAAAATGGCGGATACCGAATGGCTCAAAGAACACGTAAGCTTTACCGGCGAAGTGTTACTGGGCCATTTGCGTTATGGTACGCATGGTAAAAACAGCATCGAGAACTGCCACCCTTTTCTGCGCCAAAACAACTGGATGACCCGTAACCTGGTTATTGCCGGTAACTTTAACATGACTAATGTTGACGAACTGCTGCAACAACTGTATGAACTTGGCCAGCACCCTAAAGAAAAAGCGGATACGGTTACCGTATTAGAAAAAATAGGTCATTTTATCGATACCGAAGTTCAGGGTTTGTTTGACCAGTATAAACGCGAAGGGCTTGATGATAACGCCGAGATCAGCAAGTTGATTGCCAATGATATGGATGTTGCCAAGATCTTGAAAAAGAGCGCTAAAAACTGGGATGGTGGCTACACCATTGCAGGCATATTAGGCCATGGTGATGCATTTGTAATGCGCGACCCGGTAGGCATCCGCCCGGCATTTTATTATTATAATGATGAAATAGTGGTTGCTGCTTCGGAGCGCCCCGCCATCATGACGGCCTTTAACATCCCTATCGAAGACATCCGCGAGATAAAGCCCGGCCATGCCCTTATCGTTAAAAAGAACGGTAAAATAAGCGAAACCATGTTTAGCGAGCCTTTAGAGAAAAAGGCATGCTCGTTCGAGCGTATCTATTTTTCTCGTGGCAGCGATGCTGCTATTTATAAAGAGCGTAAGCAATTGGGTAGGTTACTTTGCCCGCAAATATTAGGCGCTGTAAATAATGATGTGCAAAATACGGTATTCTCCTATATCCCCAACACTGCCGAGGTTGCCTTTTACGGCATGGTAGAAGGGGTGCACAAATACATCAAAAAATACCAGCGCGACAGGCTGCTTAACCGTGATGACAAGATCAGCGAGGAAGAATTGACCGAAGTACTGGCGCTTGCACCACGAGTAGAGAAAATTGCCATTAAAGATGTTAAGCTGCGTACCTTTATTACACAGGATGCAGACCGCAGCGAAATGGTGGCCCACGTTTACGATACCACTTACGGCCTTATTAAAAAAGGCACCGATACATTAGTGGTATTGGATGATTCTATTGTACGTGGTACTACCCTGAAGCAAAGCATCCTGAAGATACTTGACCGCCTGGGCCCTAAAAAAGTGGTTGTGGTATCATCTGCGCCGCAGATCCGTTACCCGGATTGTTATGGTATCGATATGTCGCGCATGGGCGAATTTGTTGCCTTTGAAGCCGCTATCAGCCTGTTAAAAGAGCAGGGTAAAGAAAACATTATAGTTGAAGTTTACCAGAAATGTAAGGATAGCTCTAAACTGGCTAAAGAAGATGTGGAAAACTATGTAAAGGCTATTTACGCGCCGTTTACCGATCAGGAAATATCTGATCGTATTGCTAAGATCATCACCCCGCCAAACATCACAGCCAAGGTTGAAGTGCTATACCAGACTTTAGATAACCTGCACATTGCCTGCCCTGACCACATCGGCGATTGGTATTTTAGTGGTGATTATCCAACACCTGGCGGTAACAAAGTGGTAAACCGCGCCTTTGTTAACTGGATGGAAGGTAACAACCAAAGGGCTTACATGTAATATTATTAGGTAATTACTACTTATATATCAGGGCGATAGGTTTTCTATCGCTCTTTTTAGTTTTATGCTTCAGTGCCTGCTTAAATCCCGGATGATAGGCCAAAACTTATCATATCTGAACTTTTATAGACTGACGATTTTTCCACTTTTTTTAAATTACTGTAAAACAAGGCCAGATATATTTATTTCTTGCAAACATCAGTAATACAGTGGGTTGTAAAATTACAATAATTGCAATGAACAATAAATTGATATTGGCATAGCTCTTGAAACTGTATATTTGAATATATAACTAATGCCTGTTAACCCGTATTTGCATGGGCGGAGTTTCCGTACCTGCCAATATGGCGTTTAGGCATAAATAAAAGGTGATTGATGAGTTTTGATCCGTTTGATTTTAAGAATACTATGCCCTCGATTAATGAAGATTCTGAATTTTTCCCGCTGATGTCATCAGAGGATGAAGAAGAAATGAATAATGAGGAGGTGCCCGAAATTATATCTATCCTCCCGCTGCGTAACACGGTGCTGTTTCCGGGCGTTGTGATTCCTATTACGGTTGGTCGCGATAAATCTATTAAATTGATTCGGGATGCCAATAAAGGCAGCCGCCTGATAGGCGTGGTAGCACAGCAGGATGTAAGTATTGAAGACCCCACCTTTACCCAGTTAAATAAGGTTGGTACCATTGCCCTCATCATAAAAATGCTGCAGATGCCCGATGGTAATACCACCGTAATATTACAGGGTAAAAAACGCTTTATGCTGAAAGAAGAGGTACAAAGCGAGCCCTACATTAAGGCAACTATTGATCCTTTTAAAGAGATAAAGGCTAAAGAGGATAAGGAATTTAAAGCCATGGTATCGTCTGTTAAAGATATGGCTATGAACATTATACAGCTATCGCCAAATATCCCCAGCGAAGCAGGGATAGCTATCCGTAACATCGAAAGCACATCGTTCCTCATCAATTTCATATCATCAAATATGAATGCGGATATGGCTGCTAAACAGACTTTATTGCAAACCGCCAGCCTGCGCGATAGGATAAATATGGTGCTGGAGCACCTTACGCTCGACCTGCAGATGCTGGAACTGAAAAACCAGATCCAGACCAAGGTACGGGTTGACCTGGATAAGCAGCAACGCGATTATTTCCTGAATCAGCAGCTAAAAACTATTCAGGAAGAATTGGGAGGCACTTCGCCTGACCTGGAAATTGAAAATCTGCGCAAACGCGCTCTTAAAAAGAAATGGGATAAAGAGGTTAAGGCACATTTTGCCAAAGAGCTGGAAAAGCTTACCCGCACTAACCCAGCCGCGGCAGATTATTCGGTGCAGATAAATTATCTGGAGCTTTTGCTCGACCTGCCTTGGAATGAATTTACAAAGGATAATTTCGACCTTAAAAGGGCACAAAAGGTACTTGATAAGGACCATTTCGGCCTGGATAAGGTAAAACAGCGAATTATTGAATATCTGGCTGTTTTGAAACTGAAACATAATATGAAAGCGCCTATCCTTTGTTTGGTTGGCCCTCCGGGGGTTGGTAAAACATCGCTGGGTAAATCTATCGCCAAAGCTTTGGGGCGTAAATACGTGCGGATGGCATTGGGTGGTGTAAGGGACGAGGCCGAAATTCGCGGCCACCGTAAAACTTATATCGGCGCAATGCCGGGCCGTATCATTCAATCGGTTAAAAAGGCGGGTGCTGCAAACCCGGTATTTATACTGGATGAGATTGATAAGGTAAGCACCGATTTTAGAGGCGATCCTTCATCGGCGCTGTTAGAGGTATTGGATCCAGAGCAGAACAGTACTTTTTATGACAACTATGTAGAGATGGATTTCGACCTGTCGAACATTATGTTTATTGCTACTGCAAACTCTTTAAGCAGCATCCAGCCGGCTTTGCTGGATAGGATGGAGATCATTGAGGTGAATGGCTACACCATCGAAGAAAAGGTGGAGATAGCTAAACGCCACCTGGTGCCCAAACAGCGCGAAGCCCACGGCCTAACCGTTAAGGATGTGGTTGTAAAAAGCGATGTGCTGGAAAAACTGATAGAAGACTACACCCGCGAATCTGGCGTGCGATCGCTGGAAAAGAGGATCGGGTCGGTGATACGCGGTGTTGCCAAAAACATTGCCATGGAAGAGCCCTACAATACCCTTGTAAGCAAAAAAGAAGTGGAAAAGATCCTGGGCGCACCCTTCTATGATAAGGATCTGTACGAAAATAATGATACAGCCGGCGTAGTAACCGGCCTGGCCTGGACATCTGTTGGCGGCGATATCTTGTTTATTGAAGCCAGCTTAAGCCCCGGTAACGGCAAACTTACCTTAACGGGCAGCCTGGGCGATGTGATGAAAGAATCGGTAACTATTGCGTTAGCCTACCTGCGTGCGCATGCCGGTTACTTTAACATCAACCCCAAATTGTTTGAGCAGTGGGATATCCACGTACACGTACCTGCAGGCGCTACACCTAAGGATGGCCCATCAGCAGGGGTAACCATGCTTACCGCACTGGTGTCGGCGTTTACCCAGCGTAAAATAAAACCGCACCTGGCCATGACAGGCGAGATCACCCTGCGCGGACGCGTGTTGCCTGTAGGTGGTATTAAAGAAAAGATACTGGCTGCCAAACGCGCCAATATCAAAGAGATCATCCTTTGTAAATCAAACCAAAAGGATATCTTGGAGATTAAGGAAGATTATATTACCGACTTAAAATTCCATTACGTTACCGATATGCGCGAGGTAATAAACCTGGCCCTGTTAACCGAACTGGTAAGCGAACCGCTTGACCTGACAGTGAAGGAAAAGGAAGCGAAGCCAGTAAATTAGTCTGGATTTTAAAATAAGGCAAGGCTGTAAAGGGGAAATGACATATCGCTTGTCAGTCTGAGATTTTCGAAGACTTAGCAAATTGGCTAATGGTTTCGGCAGGTTCACGATATGCAAACTTTTATAAACAACAGTAAAAAAGCTACAATATTACAAGTAAAAAGCAGGGACAATCATCCCTGCTTTTTATTTAAACCTTTTGTGGTTTGTTTGGTCAAAAGCAATATCTTCACAGCCATTAAACCTTATATGATCAAATCTTTACAATCCTTTTTACTGGTTGCACTGTGCATCAGTTGTGTTGCTGTAAGTGCGCAAAAGTTACCGCAAGCAGATTCTGTTCAAAATTCCTATTTAAACAAAAGAGCTAAAACGTTCTTTTTTGAGTTATTTGGCCCCGGGTCGGTGTACTCATTAAATTATGATACCCGTTTTAAAAACAAGCAAGATGGTTTAGGCGGCCGCGCCGGTATATCTTTTTATGCTGATAGTGAAACATCTTTTTTTACAGTACCTCTTGTTGTTAACTACTTATTAGGCAAGCGTGGCAAATACTTTGAAGTAGGCGCAGGTGTTACCCTTTATACCTTCAAATCTGATAGTTATGATGGTTTTTTTGATAACGGCGGCTCCGACAGCTACCAGTTAGGTGACGTTAGCTATTATCGAAGTGCAAAACGGGAATACGGATTACTGGGCACATTTAATTTTGGATATCGCTATCAGCCTATAGACGGTGGTTTTAGTTTTAGGGCCGGTGTAAGCCCGGTATTTTCTACTCATAAGGTTATTCCTTATTGGCCATATTTAAGCTTTGGCTACGCATTCTAAATAAAAACATCGCGACGGTTATGGCTCAAATAATAGCTTAATAGCCACTAATTAATTTCTATGAGGCTACTTTTACTGCGCACTGTTCTGCTTATTACGCTACTAACATCTGGCAGATGTGCATTTGCGCAAACCGCACCGCTACTAACTACGCAGGATTCTTTAAAAAAAGATTCAGTATCCAACACTTTGTTTAACCACGTTGGTAAAGTTATATTTTTTGAAGCAGGCGGGCCCGGTTTGCTTTATTCAATTAATTATGACGTACGGTTTAAAAAACGCCAAAACGGATTGGGAATACGCGTAGGTGTAAGTTATTTCCCTAAAAAGAACGCGCCTTTGCTAACCGTGCCGGTTATGATGAATTATTTAGCAGGGAAAAGGGGGCATTATGCAGAGTTTGGTGCCGGTGTTACCTTATTTTATTATCACAGTACAGAAGATTTGTTTTTTTATACCGACAATAGCGAATCTAACCCGCACCCGGCAGATTACCAGCCCAAGCCTCATGGCGAAACCGGTGCCATTGGCAGTTTAACCGTTGGCTACAGATACCAACCCCTTAAAGGTGGTTTTACTTTTAGGATTGGCGGCGGCCCTATAGCCACAACCAGGAAACAATATTTGCTTTGGCCTTACATGAGTTTTGGTTATTCTTTTAAGAAAAGCACAAAAGCAAAGTAATAACAGGTTGCTTTTTTTACATTAGCAATCTTAATTCTTTTTGATGAAAACTAAACTTTTACTGTTAGCCGTTTTTTTATTTGCCGTCATTAATACATACGCCCAAACGCACACTAACGAAGCGGGTTTACAATCAGATAATGATTCTTTTTTGGCGCAGGGATCTGACAGGTATTATACAAATGGTATTTACGCCTATTTTCGCCATGCCTTAAATGCAGGCAAAAATGATAAAATGGCCAACAAGGTACTGGGTTTTGAGGCCGGGCAAAAAATATTTAACCCCAGGTCTGGCTATATACCTGCTGCGCAATATGTAGACAGGCCCTTTGCCGGATATTTGTATGTAGGCTCATCATTAAACCTGCTTTATAAAAACGAAAGCAATTTAAAACTTAGCGCTAAAGTTGGCGTAATAGGCCCTGCAGCAGGCGCAGAAGGTATTCAAAAATTCATTCACAAAACATTTGGCTTTTATCCGCCCCAGGGTTGGCAATACCAGGTAAGGAACGAGGTACAGTTTAACCTGTCTGCCGATTATAATAAGTTACTGGCACGCACTAAGGGAATAGACGTTTCGGCAAGCGGTTATGCCAACCTGGGCAATGGCTTTACAGGTGCAGGCGTTGGCCCGCTGTTCCGTTTAGGCTCGTTTAACCAGCTATTCCACTCGGTAAGTACACAAAGTACCGTATCCGGATCAGATGTTGCTGCCCCGCTGCACAAGCACGAACTTTTCTTTTACTACAAACCACAGGCTAATTATATAGCTTACGATGCCACCATACAGGGCAGCCTGTTTAAAGACCACCCCGAACCCGGCACCGAAGAAATAACCCTTACCAAAAAACCTTTTGTGTTAACCAACCAGATAGGTGGCAGTTTAGTAATTAACCGTTTTGTGTTTGATGTATCGGTGATATTTAAAAGCAAGGAAGTTAAAGAGATGCTGCGTTCGCAGCAATGGGGATCTGTTACGATGCTTTACAGGTTTAAATAAAACTACTCCAAATCGAGCCAGGAAACCGCGCGATTCCCTCCCACCGGCAGGGAGGAGGAGGGGGGATGCCGACAGGTAAAATGCCTATAACCCCTCCCTGCCACTACACCAACCACAAACTCATCCCAAGGGAGGGATTGTATTTATAAAACCATGCTCCAAAGTAGAAATATTGGGATAAGGCTTTAATAATCAAAATTTCTTTTACGGTCGGCCTTTTTGTTGGCCTGCTGTTTTTTATTGCCCAGCCTGGCCAGTTTGGCTGCCCTGCTTACTTTAGATGGTTTGCGTACTTTGGGTTTATGCAAAGCATGGGTAAGTAAAACAATCAGCCGCTCCATCGCGATCTCCTTATTGAGGTACTGGCTGCGCTCTTCATCACATATAATCTGTACCAGGCCGTCTTTATTAAAGCGGTTTTGTAGTTTCTGGTTCAGTACAAGTTTTTCTTCGTCGGTAAATTGCTGCGAGGCGTTCACATCAAATAGCAGCTCTACCTTGGTAGATACCTTGTTTACGTTTTGGCCGCCTTTGCCGCCGCTGCGCGATGTTTTATAGTAAACCTCCTTTTGCAGGTCGGCTTTATTCAGGTTCATGGGGTAAATATAGTGAGTGGTTGATCAAGTGAGTAGTGAATAGTTATTTTTTGTATATAAAACAGTTCATATAAATACGCTATAATCAACCACTCATCATTCAACAATCAACCTCTCACTATTCAACTATTCACTAAAAACCGTACCTTCGTTCCCCGATGGACAAAAATATTATTGTAGCTATAGACGGTTATTCATCATGTGGTAAAAGCACGCTGGCCAAGGCATTAGCCAAAAAACTGCATTATATTTATGTGGATAGCGGCGCTATGTACCGTGCGGTAGCGCTCTATTTTTTAAGGAATAATATAGATACGCACGATCATGCGCAGATTGAAGATGCGTTAAAAAATATCCATCTTAATTTCCACTCACGCGATTATGAAACCCATATTACCCTGAACGGCGAAGAGGTATCTGAAGAGATCCGGATGATGCCCGTTTCTGAAAAGGTAAGCGAGGTATCTGCCCTGAAAGAGGTTAGGCGCGAGATGGTGAAACAGCAGCAGCGCATGGGCGAATCTAAAAATATTGTGATGGATGGCCGCGATATAGGTACCGCTGTTTTTCCGGATGCCCCCATCAAGATATTTATGACCGCCGACCCGGCCGTGCGTGCCCAGCGCCGTTACGACGAGATCCATCATAAAAACCCCGACCTTACCTTAGAGGATATTTTTGAGAACATAGCCCACCGCGATTACCAGGACACCACCCGCGAGGAGAGCCCGCTGATACGCGCCAAGGATGCCCTGATATTAGATAACACCAACCTTACGCCTGATGAACAGCTGCACTTTGCGCTGGATAAAGTGGAGAAGTTAAAAGGGTAAAGTCTTTAGTATGAAGTCTAAGTCGAGTGCCGCAAAAAGACAGTGCGAGTACTAAGCAATTCTTTAAGACAATTAACAAGATGTCATTTCGAACGATGTACGAGGAGAAATCTTCTCCGCCAAGCTTTAACGGTTGCAAGGCTTAACTTTACTATCAACCTATTACTTCGTTGTTTAAAAATCTCCAATCAGGATTGGTTGAATTAATTAATGCATCTTTTTTCTCTCGTCGCCATTTCTTTATTTCTTTTTCTCGTTCAATGGCATGTTCTATATTAAAAAAATGTTCGTAATGCACTAAATTATAGCAATAGTATTTTGCAGTGAATGATTTACCTGTGCCTTTATTCTCACGATGCTCAAATAATCTTCTATTTAAATCATTGGTAACACCTATGTATAACACCGTTTTATCGTGATTTGTAGTGATATATACGTAATAATTATAATTCCACATGGCGGATACCTGTTGCTTGTAGAAGATTTCTCCTCGTACCTCGTTCGAAATGACATGGTGGTAAACCTATTCCCCAGTAAATTGTTCGGCATTTACGCCAAACCTGTTCAGGAAATCAACGCCCTCATCGCTGGCCAGGCCTTTGTACCTGGCGTAGGATTTATCAAAGTAAACATGTTTAATCCCGGCCGAAAAAATAAGCCTGGCGCAGGGCAGGCATGGCGATAGTGTAGTATAAAGTGTAGCGCCTTCCAGGTTGGCGCCATTTTTTACGGCGTACAGAATGGCGTTCTCTTCGGCGTGCAGGGCAAGCGAGCAACTGCCTTTAGAATCACGCGCGCAGCCTGTTTCCGGCCATTCCACATCGCAATTATGGGTGCCTGCAGGCGGGCCGTTATAACCGATGGAGATAATGCGCGTATCTTTAGCTAAAACGGCACCGACCTGGGCCTTAACGCAGTGCGAGCGTTTGGCCAGGTCGGTTGCCAGATTCATAAAAATATGTTCGAAACTGGGTTTCATAGTAGTTAGTTAGAGATTGGAGAATAGAGGTTAGGAGATAACAAATCTCTACTCACCAACCGCTATTCACTAATTAGTGTCCTCCGGATACTTCTACATGGTCCATATTGATACCTTGTTTTTTTAGTATCGCGCCTGCTTTAAAGGCAAAGAATGCCAGGTATGCAAAACCGATAACCGGCACAAAGTACGACATGTGTATGCCGCTGGTATCTGCAAGTATCCCTTGTACCGGCGGGATGATCGAACCGCCCAATATCATCATAATTAACAACGCCGAGCCCTGGCTGGTATATTTACCTAAACCCGTTACTGATAATGAGAAGATTGACGGCCACATGATGGAGCAGCATAAGCCGCCGCTTGTAAATGCAAACACGGCAACCATACCTGTTGTGGCCAGGCCTATCAGCATAAATATTACGCCTAAAATGCCAAATACGGCAAGTGTGCGGATAGGTTTTTGCTGCCCGTATAAAAAGCCTACAATTAGCACAGCCACGCAAATGGCATAAGGATATAAATTGCTAACGTTGGTACCGCTTAAGTGGTTTACGCCCAACACAACGCCAAAAGCAACAAAAGGCACGATTACCGTTAATAATATTTTAACAGTTTTTGACAGCTTGAAGGCGCCGATAGCCCCTGTCCATCTGCCAATCATCAGGCTACCCCAGTATAAAGAAATGAATGGTGCAATGGTTGATGAGTTATACCCGCCAAATTCTTTGGTCTCTAACAGCGCGCCCATGTTGCTTTGTATGGTTACTTCAACACCTACATAGGTAAAAATGGCCAGCATGCCGTATATCAGCTGCGGATATTGCATAGCGCCCCAGCCTTCTTTACTTTTACCGCTTTTAAATACGGTTGATACTAACGTTAATAAAATGATGGCCAGCGATGCATAAACCATAAAGGATTTGTACAGGTTAACACGCTGTAAAAAAAAGCTTAGGTCGGCTTTTAGCTTATCATCAACTTTAAGGTTTGCTATTTGCTCAAGCGTTGTACTGCTATATTTTTCAATCGCTTTGCTATCTAATACAATACCGTGGCTTTTGGCATTAACCACACCAAAATGTGTACTTACCGGCCCTGCCACCAGTATCAATAAAAAGGCTACAAAGATGATGGCTAAAGGCTTATTGGCCTTGGTGCTGGGTTCTATCTTCTCATCAGTAGTTACAACAGGTAATTTTGATACCCAGAAAAACAAAGCCACAGCTAAAAATAAGCCTGCCAGTATATAGTAAAGATTGTTTACCGAAGAGATCTGGACGTCTTTCGGTTCGATCAGTTTACTTGCCGACCCAAACAGCACGATACTTACCACCACCGGGCCCATAATACTACCAAAATTATTTACCCCACCGGTAAAGTTTAAGCGGTTAGAACCGGTTTCGGGGCTGCCAAGTGCAATAACAAATGGGTTTGCAGCCGTTTGCTGTAAAGAAAAACCAAGTGCGATAACAAAAAAGGTAGCCAGTATAAACGCAAACGACCCCGAGTTGATAGCAGGTATCATAATTAATGCGCCTACGGCAGATATCAGTAAACCGTATATGATACCATTTTTGTAACCTATTTTATTAAGTATATCAATTTTAGAAGCTACCGAAGCAAAATAAAGTATTAACGAGCCAATAAAATATCCTCCGTAAAAAGTGAAGTCGATCAGTTGAGATTCAAATTGGGTTAAATCAAAATGCGCCTTGCAAAACGGTATGAATATACCGTTAGAGGCCGCTAAAAATCCCCAGAAAAAGAAAGCTGTAGCCAGCGTATATAATGCCGATCCATAGCTTTTGGTATTGTTTTGTTCCATTACTTAATTAGGTTAATACTATTGGTGTATTTGAAACAATAAACATAAACCAAATTTTATAATTATGGCTATAATTTTTTCAAAATATAAAGCACAACATTTAACTTTTGTTGTTTAACAGATAAAAGTTGCATATTAGTGTCCTGATTTTTTAACTGTTGATAATACAGGATATTTAAGCCTATATAATGATAGAAGCCATTATTTCGGGGATCGGATTTGGATTAGTACTTACGTTTATAACAGGCCCGGTTTTTTTCGCGCTGATAAAAACCAGTATCGAAAAAGGTTTCCATGCAGGCTTATCACTCGCCCTTGGCGTAGTAACCAGCGACATGGTTTTTGTGGGTGCCATCCTTTTCGGTTCGCAGTATTTTGATGTAACCGCACACGATAAAACCATAGCAGGCATTGTAGGCAGCATCATCCTTTTTACTATCGGTATTTATTACATCTTTAAAAAAGCCGATGTTAATTACAATAATACCATACCCACCAAAATAAACCATGCAGGCTACTTTTTTAAAGGCTTTGTAATGTGCATTTTTAACCCCACCGTGCTACTGCACTGGACGGTAGTTATCGGCGTAGCGAGCACCCAGTTCCATGCAGGCATCCATAACCGTACGCTAAAAATTGCGGTAATGTTTTTAACCATCCTCATCATCCAGTTTGGGCTGGATACGGTCAAAGCATTTTACGCCAACAAACTCCGCGAAAAAATATCGCCTAAATTTGTGCACCGTTTAAACGAAATTGCCGGCATTGCCCTTATCATCGCCTCGCTGGTATTGATAGACAGGCTGGTTACCCACTTTATCTTTTCGGCACCGGCGGTATCTTAATTATTTTTGCGCCTTTAATTCCTCAAAGTATTTTTTGCGCACTACGCTGGTCATCTTATGGTCGCCGGTATGGCTCCAGCCGGGGGGCATAAAAATGTAAAGTACTTTGTTTTTGATGCCGGGCGCCCGGTAAACATCCTTGGCCAGGGCTACGATCTCGCCAAAGTAGGCATCCAGAAAGCTGTTTTTGATCATCGGCCTGCTAATACCATATTCAATAGGGATGCTGCGGTCTTCGGGATAATAGGTGCCAAAGGCTTTGTCCCATATATTTAGCAGGTTGCAAAAGTTGGTATCCATATACACTACGTTGCGGGCATGGTGCACCCGGTGATGCGACGGGGTAAGAATGATGTTATTTAAAAAGCCCAGCCGGCCGTCTTCAATAATGTTTTCGCCCACGTGGATCATAGCCCCCCAAAAACCATCAACAAACATAATTACAAACAGCATGGCCGGGTTTACACCCAGCAAAATGCAGATACTGGTACGGATAAGATCGGCATAAGGCCCCTCTAAAAAGAAGTGGGCGTAGGTTACCGATAGGTTCATGGTTTCGGGCGCGTGGTGGGTGGAGTGCAGGCACCACAAGATGCGTACCTTATGTGCCAGATAATGATAGATGAAATGTGCAAACTCCCAGATGATGTAGCCGTATATAAACCAGTACCAGGTAAAAGTAGTTTTAAATATAGCTATGGGTAAAAACCATTTTATACACAAGCCAACCATGGCAAAAGAGATCACCCGGCCCACAAATGAATTTAAAACATAGGTAAAAAAGGATACCTTATAATTAATTACCCTGAACTTTTTGTAAAAAGCCGCGCGAATGATCTCCAGCAGCAGCAACAGGGGCGTTAACGGCACCAGCAATGATACAATGCCCTCATAAGTAAGGAATTTACCATAGTTGCCAGATTTGACAATATCTAAAAAGCCGCCCAGGCCCCAAAAGCCTTTAAAATCGTTAACGATAGCCTTTAAAAAATCCATAAGTTTATAATTGGTTGTATTGCAGCATTTAGGGTGCTTATGCAATTAACTCAACAAAAATGGATTATGCAAATCTTTGTAAAGTACTTAAGCTGTCGGATTATAATATTACGTCTGTTTTATTAAATTTTTACCCGCAATTCTAAAATTATTAACAAATTGCAATCCCGATATAATAATTAGCTGCATTGTTAGTTAATGTATTGTTAATGGGTAAACCAGCTTATTAGTATGAGGCTATCTGCTATAATTTCTTTTTTCATCTTAAGTTCCCTGGAAAGTGCAACGGCGCAAAGCGCTTATGTTAAGCTGGGGCAGCAGGCTTTTATGGACGGCAACTTTAAAGCTGCCGTTAAACAGCTGGAAAAAGCATGCATGGTTGATTCTACCAACGCCAACGCTTACTGGATGCTGGGTTATTCTTACTATCACAGCGAAAATTATCGCAAATCAATAGCCGCCTACACTAAAGTGATTTTTATAAACCCGGTTGATGCATCGGCATATTACTACCGTGCACGTGCAAAAGGCTATTTGGGTAAAGATACCTATTTATCGCCGCAAGAGCGCGAAAAGCACTTACTGGGCGCCATATTTGACCTTACTAAAGCGATAGCGATTGATCCTAACGACCATGGCAAGAGTTACCAAACCCGTGGCATTGCCTACCGCGAGTATGGCATATTTAAGCTGGATGCAAAAAGCCTGCATACTTATGATAAGATACGGGGTATTAATTCATTAAAGGCATCTATTGCAGATCTGGAAAAAGTGCTGGCCGATAACCCGGGGCGGTCTGATATTTCATCACTCATAGAAATATCCAAAGAAAAACTGGCTACTGCCAACGGGCATCATTAAGGCACTAAAATTTACCTTTAATCATATAGCTGTTGCCTCCCATTACTTTTACCTTCTGCGTTTTCTCTATCCGGTAATAATTACCAGGCGCGTATTGTAATTTTTCGGTAGTGTTATACAATATATTGTGGGTGTTGTTAACGATAGCTATCTCGCTTACCTGCCCGGCTTTTTTGCGGATCACGATGCGGCGGGTTTTAAGTTCGGGGTATTTGGCTGCATAAACAGTGCTGTCGGCATTGGTTTGTACATCGTAACTTAGTTTCCAGGCGGGTTTGTTGATATCGCTTTCTGTAAAAAGGTTCAGTTCTTTTTTCCAACTGCCAATGCGTACATTTTTGCTTTCGGTTTCGGCGTTGTGGGCAACGCTTTTATCAACCTGCGGGTTTAGCGCAGTAAGGCGGGTAGCCTCTTTTTCAAAATAGCCTTTCAGGTCAAAAT
This sequence comes from Mucilaginibacter phyllosphaerae, assembly GCF_004378255.1. Classification (GTDB taxonomy): domain Bacteria; phylum Bacteroidota; class Bacteroidia; order Sphingobacteriales; family Sphingobacteriaceae; genus Mucilaginibacter; species Mucilaginibacter phyllosphaerae. The sequence continues at coordinate 723,030 of NZ_SNQG01000001.1, read as the reverse complement.
ATTTCAGCTCGGCGCCGGTTTCTTTTATTTCGGGCTTGTTACAGGCGTAGCTGCTGCCCAAAAGCAGCAGCACGCTTGCATAAATCGTATATTTTTTGAATGGGTTATACCAATACATTACCGGTCATTTCTGCAGGGATGGGTACGCCTAAAATTTGTAGCACAGTAGGGGCAATATCGCCCAGTTTGCCATCCTTTACCGCTTTAACATCATTATCAATGAGGATACAAGGCACCAGGTTGGTAGTGTGTGCCGTATTTGGCGATCCGTCTTCGTTGATCATGTAATCGGCATTACCATGGTCTGCAATGATGATGAACGAATAGCCGTTTTTTAAGCCGGCTTCCACAACTGCTTTGGTGCAGGCATCGGCAGTTTCGGCGGCCTTCATTACAGCGCTGAATACGCCGGTGTGGCCTACCATATCGGTATTGGCAAAGTTAAGGCAAACAAAATCAGGCCAGCCGGCTTCCAGTTCGGGGATGATGGCATCGCGGATCCCTTCAGCGCTCATTTCGGGCTGCAGATCATAGGTAGCCACTTTTGGCGATGGTACTAACAGGCGTTTTTCATCCTTAAATTCGGTTTCGCGGCCACCCGAGAAGAAGAAGGTTACGTGCGGATATTTTTCTGTTTCGGCAATCCGGATCTGTTTTTTACCCGCGCTTTCTAAAACCTCGCCCAATGTTTTGCTCAGGTCATCCTTACGGAAAACCACCTTTACATTTTTAAAGGTCTCGTCGTATGATGTCATGGTCACATACTCGATGTTCAATGGCTTCATATCATACTCCGGGAACTCCTTTTGGGTAAGCGCCTGGGAGATCTCGCGGCCCCTGTCTGTACGGAAGTTAAAGCAGATCACCACATCGCCATCTTTAATAACAGCAACAGGCTGGCCGTCTTCATCAACCTTTACAATGGGTTTTATAAATTCATCGGTAACACCATCCGCGTACGATTTTTCTATCGAAGTAAGGATGTTATCGGTAGCGGTGCCTTCGCCTTTAACCATCAGATCATAAGCCAGTTTCACCCGCTCCCAGCGGTTATCACGGTCCATAGCGTAATACCTGCCAATGGCAGATGCCAGCCTTACCGGTGTATCGGCAATATGGTGCTCTAAATCTGTAATAAATTTTAAGCCCGAATTTGGGTCGGTATCGCGTCCATCTAAAAAGGCGTGTATAAATACTTTCTCTAACCCTAAAGCATTGGTAGCAGTGGTAAGCCCTTTAAGGTGGTTAATATGGGCATGTACGCCGCCATCGCTCACCAGGCCAATCAGGTGCAGGTCTTTATCGTTTTCTTTAGCATAATTAAATGCCGCAAGGATCGTTTCGTTCTGTACAAATTCGTTATCGGTAACAGCCTTGTTAATACGGCCAAGTTCCTGGTAAACCACGCGGCCGGCGCCCAGGTTCATGTGCCCTACTTCCGAGTTTCCCATCTGCCCTTCGGGCAAGCCCACTGCCAGGCCGGATGCTTCCAGCTTTGAGTTTGGATACTGTGCGATCATTTCATCAAAAAACGGCGTATTTGCCGCTACAATAGCGTTTGATCTGTCGTTACGGCCGTAACCCCAGCCATCCAATATAATTAAAGCAACTTTTTTTACGTTTTCCACAATGCAAATATAAAAGCAACGTTTAAACATTGTAGTTAATGCCCCGTTATTTTTTTAATGTGCAATAATTCTTAAGTTTACTGGTCATATATATGATGATGCGATTAAGATATATGCCGATGCTGGCTCTGCTGTTTATGCTGCCCCTGGCCGTAAAAGCGGATGCTATTGAAAAAATTGCCGAATACCTCAAAAAAGGCAGCTCTACAGAATTGTCCCAGCTTTTTGCCAACAGCGTAGATGTAAGCATAGCTAACGAAAGCAGCGTTTACTCTAAAACGCAGGCACAGATGATACTGGACAAGTTTTTTAAAGAGAATAAGCCCCACGGTGTAAAACTGCTGCACCGTGTAAGTTCTAACCCCAGCTATAATTTTGCGGTTTACATTTTAACTACCGATAAGGGTAAATTCAGGATAGCCTGCACGCTTAAAGAAGTTAACAAAGTGATGGAAATTATTGAGTTGCGGGTAGAAACTGAAAAAACCTAATTAATGCGCAATTGTTCTTACTTTTGAAATGCTAAAAAACAAAGGTTTGGACAAAGAAATTATACACCAGTTTATTGTTAATGCCCTAAAGGAAGACGTTGGCGATGGCGACCACACCTCGCTGGCAACCATAGCGGCAGGCACACAAGGCAAAGCAAAATTATTAGTAAAGGATACCGGCATACTGGCAGGTGTTGAACTCGCGCAGGAAATTTTCCGTACGGTTGACCCTGAACTTAAAGTTACCGTTTTTTTAAATGATGGAGCCGGGGTAAAACCTAAAGACGTTGCTTTTGAAGTGGAAGGCGATGCACAGGCCATTTTAAAGGCCGAACGCCTGGTACTTAACTGTATGCAGCGTATGAGCGGTATTGCCACCAAAACCCACGATATTGTAACGCTTTTAGAAGGTACTACTGCTAAAGTTTTAGATACCCGTAAAACAACCCCCGGCTTGCGCTACCTGGAAAAATGGGCCGTACGCATTGGCGGCGGTGTAAACCATCGTATTGGTTTGTATGATATGATCCTGATCAAAGATAATCATGTCGATTACTCGGGCGGGATACGGCAGGCTATAGAAAATGCCAACAAATATCTGGCAGATACCGGTAAAAAGCTGGCTATTGAAATAGAGGTACGCAACCTGGAAGAATTGGAGCAGGTTTTGCAAACAGGTAAGGTAAACCGTATTTTGATAGATAACTTTAATTTTGAAGACCTGCGGCAAGCTGTAAGCATGATAAAGGGGCAGTATATTACCGAGGCATCCGGCGGGATAACGATAGATAATATAAGGGAATATGCCGATTGCGGGGTTGATTATATTTCGGTAGGTGCGCTAACGCATTCTGTAAAAAGTTTAGACCTTAGTTTAAAAGCGGTTTAGCGGCCTAAGCCTCACCCAAACCCTCTCTGAAGGAGAGTGCTTTATTATAATGATAAGAATTTAAAAAGAGGGGTATCAGAACCCTCCCGTTTAGAGAAGGCAGGGAGAGGCCTAATGGTAAAAATTATAATGATATATTGCGGTATATAACATCAATTTAATAATATTGCAGGCAGATGCTATCAGTGTACTCGATCTCGGCGCTAATTCTTGCTTACCTGTTCGGCTCTATTCCTACTGCAGTATGGATAGGGCAGGCCTTTTACAATATCGATGTGCGCGAATACGGCAGCGGCAATGCCGGTGCTACCAACACTTTTAGGGTATTGGGCAAAAAGGCAGGGATCCCGGTGATGCTGCTGGATATTTTAAAGGGCTGGACAGCCACTAACCTGGCCTACATGGTAGGTACAGCTACCACCGGCCCATTTAATTCGGTAGCGTTTGTAAATTTGCAGCTTGCATTGGGTGTAGCCGCCGTTATGGGCCATTTGTTCCCGGTATTTGCGGGTTTTAGGGGCGGCAAAGGTATTGCCACACTTTTTGGAATGATATTAGCTATAAACCTACCGGCTGCCTTACTATGCGTTGCTGTTTTTATTACAACGTTGCTTATAACACGTTATGTATCGCTTTCATCAATATTGGCCGGGTTTATCTACCCAATCGGCATCACATTTGTTTTTCATGTGAGTGTTAAATCGGTCATAATTTATGGGATGTGTATATTTATACTGGTATTGGTAACGCATCAAAAAAACATCGAACGTTTATTGAAGGGTAAGGAGTCGAAAGTTAATTTATTTAAAAAGAAAACCACCTGACTTACCATGAAGAGAATTAAACCTTTGATGGCACTGGCTGTGATAGCCATGGCCGCTTACGCATGTTCTACAGTGCCATTAACCGGCCGCTCGCAACTAAGTTTAGTTAGCGACGACCAGATAAACCCGGCAGCTGCGCAAAGCTACCGCACCCTTTTATCAGACCCCAGCACAAAAGTTGTTAATACAGGTACCGATGCCCAGCGTGTTAAACGTATAGGCAATCAGTTAGCTGTAGCTATAGATAGTTATTTAAAAAATAACGGTTACGGCAGCCAGTATAACTATCAATGGGAGTTTAATCTGATACAAAGTAAAGAAGTAAACGCCTGGTGTATGCCGGGTGGCAAAGTTGCCGTTTACAGCGGTATTTTGCCGGTTACCCAAACAGATGCAGGCCTGGCAACGGTTATGGGCCACGAAATTGGCCACGCCATTGCCCATCATTCTGCCGAAGCACTTTCACAGCAAATGGCAGTACAGGCAGGCGGCGCGGCGGTTGGTGCTGCAACCGGCAACAAATCGCAAACTACGCAAGCCCTTATCGGTACCTTGTACGGCGTGGGCGGGCAGCTGGCAACCCTAAAATATTCGAGAGATAAAGAGAATGAGGCCGACAGGCTGGGCCTTACCTTTATGGCCATGGCTGGTTATGACCCGCGCCAGGCAGTTAGTTTTTGGCAGCGTATGGCTGCGCAAAACCAGGGTGCGCCACCAGAGTTTTTAAGTACCCACCCAAGCGACGCTACCCGTATAGCCAATATACAAAGGCTGATACCCGAAGCGATGAAATACTACAAAGGGAAATAAGATATTACAGCTATTTATTAAGCCATTAGGATGATTCCTGATGGCTTTTTTGTTTATACTCAATGTCATCGTGAGCCTGTCGAACCATTTGCCGCTTTGATAGGGCTTCGACAACCTCAAACTTACAATTCCAGGAATAACGTAAAACAAATGCTGTAATTTGTACTTCTACATCCATATGGCTACCTCTAAATCGCGTTTTCTTACCGCCCAATGGCGTAACCTGGTGATGCTAAACTATGAAGTTGACCCGGAGATACTGAAACCTTACCTGCCCGCAGCTACAGAAATTGACCTTTGGGAAGGCAAGGCCCTGGTAAGTATGGTAGGTTTTATGTTTCAGGATACACGTGTATTGGGTATCAAATGGCCGTTCCATGTAAATTTTGAGGAAGTTAACCTGCGTTTTTACGTACGCCATTTCGATGGCAAGGAATGGAAACGCGGGGCGGTATTTGTAAGCGAGATAGTGCCTAAAAGTGTAATTGTATTCATAGCCAATAATCTGTACAGAGAGCATTACCGCACGCTGCCGATGCGGCATTCTATCACCAAACAAGGGCCAAACCACACACAGTTTTTGTATGAATGGAAGCTGAAAGGCAAGTGGAACAAACTGGGCGCTACCGTACGCAACAGCCTTACACCTATAAAAGCCGGCAGCGCCGAGGAATTTATTTTTGAGCATTACTGGGGCTATAACCGCCTTACCGATTACAAAACTATGCAGTACCAGGTAGAACATATTGCCTGGCACATTGCCGAGGTGACAGATTTTGTATTTGAGGCTGATATAAAAGAGTTATACGGCGATGCCTTTGTGCCTTACCTGGATAAAAAGCCTGTATCTGCCTTTTGGGCAAATGGGTCTGAGATCGCTGTCAGGATTGCGGATAAACTGTTGCTTGACCCGGTGCTGCCGGGGTAAGTTAGAGTAGATATGGGTTCATAACCACCAAATCCGGAATGTTTTTAAAATCACGGGTGTTGCGCGTAATTAAACCATGGCCGTGTACCATAGCTGTGGCAGCAATAATTACGTCTGGGAGTTTTGAACTTTTAATTTTCCGAAGTGCTATAGTTTGTTTAATAACATCAGTTGTTAATTGATGAATAATAGCTGTATCTAAAAAGTCAGCTAATTCATCAGTTGCAGAAGGGTGGCCAAGAATTTCAATTTGATTAATTACCGATATATAAAATCCGTTGTTATCAATAATTGTATTTAGGTACCGGACGATATTTTCAGGCAAAACTCCGCCTGTATATTCTAAGATAATATTGGTATCAATTAAAAACGTCTTTCCCACTCTCCACGATCTTTTTCAATATCCACAATCATTTGCTTTGCAAGTTCTTTATTAAGTATCCCGGCGAATTCAGACGGTTTTTTCTTAGGCCCGGATTTAACAACAGATTCTTGTAGTAATGTTTTTATATCCTCATGCTTTGCAGTTATCTCATTCCATTCGTTAATTGGGATAATTACAGCAGTGTGGTTACCTGAATCATCAGAAATATATTGTAATGACATTGCTTTATGATTTAAGTAAAAATAACAATTTTAAATTGAACGAACAATTAGTGCTTATCTTTTACCCCCCAGCACTTCTAAAATAGCTTTGGCTTTTAGCAAACATTCTTCATACTCCTGTGCGGCATTGGCGTGATAGGTGATAGCACTGCCTACCTGAAACGATAAATACTTTTTGGCGCTATTATATAGCAGGGTGCGGATCACTACGTTAAAATCAAAATCTCCATCGGCACTGAAATAACCTATTGCGCCGGAATATACGCCGCGTTTGCTGCGTTCATACTGCTCCATCAGTTGCATGGCGCTTATTTTTGGTGCACCTGTCATGCTGCCCATCGGGAAGGTGTTTTTAATAGCGTCTATAGCCGATACCTCATCCCGCAATTCGCATACTATGGTAGATACCATTTGATGTACCTGTTTAAAACTTTGGATGCCGTAAAGCCCCTCGGTTTTTACTGTTCCGGGTTTGGCCGAGTGGGTAAGGTCGTTACGCACCAGGTCTACTATCATCACGTTTTCCTGCAGTTCTTTGGGGTGGTTGCGCAGTTCTTCAATAATGGTTTTATCAACGGTGTCGTCTGCATCGCGCCTTGCCGTACCTTTTATGGGTTGCGAGATCAATTTATTGCCCCGTTTCGCCAAAAACCGCTCCGGCGAGGCGCACATCATGTAGTTGCCGTTCCACTTAAAAAAAGTAGAAAATGGGGTGGGCGACAAGCTATTAAGATTTTTAAAGATAGACAACGGGTCGATCTCCGTATCTTCCGCATAAAGCTCTTGACAAAAATTAGTTACATAAATATCCCCGCGGATAATGTGGTTTTTGATCTTTTCTACCGTTTTGATATACTCATCCCTGCTGAAACGCGCTTGTAAGTTAACAGCGGCTTTTTGTGTGCCCGAAGAGAAACTCAAACGCTCTATGGCCATCCAAATTTCTTCTTCATTTTCCCCAATTATCTCGACCGTGTTTTCTCGTGCGCTGATCAGGATCTCAGGTGCAAAAAAGTACAGGTCGGGGAAGTTAAGGTGGTCCGGATTGTTTGACTGGAGCTGCTCTGTTTCGTTTTTCAGGTCGTAACCAAAAAAACCGGTAATAAAGCCAGGGTTACTTTTTTTAAATTCCGATAGCTGTGCAAAGGCATCGCCTGCAGTGGCCGTTAGTTCTGCTTTGGCACCAACAGCTATAATTGTATCAAACTTGCCGTAAGGGTCGTTAAAGCTGTTGCTGTCCAGGTAGCAGGCAGTATCAAATGTAGCGGCCCAGGCAAGTGCCTTTTGTTTAAATACAGCTACGTCGGTTACCTGGGTTATCACAGGGCAAAAATAGATAACTAAATATAAAAGGCCCCGATAAATCGAGGCCTTTTATATGTTTTTAAATTTTTAATTCCCTCCCCTGGGAGGGCAGGGAGGGTTAATAAAGCGACGAAACCCCTTCCTCCTCCTTCCCGAGGGAAGGAATTGCGCAATGCCGCCGCACTTTTCTTTTCTTAGTGCAATACCAAGGTTTGTTTTCTATCCGGGCCTACAGATAACCATTTGATAGGCACTTGCAGTTCGGCTTCTAAAAACTCAATGTATGATTGCAGTTTTGCGGGAATTTCGTTCAGTTCGTTGATGCCGGTAATATCTTCGTGCCAGCCATCAATTTCCTTTAATACGGGCACGGCATCCACCGAGCAAATATCATACGGCATGTAATCAATTTGTTCGCCTAAATAGTTGTAATGTGTGCAGGCGTAAATCTTGTCAAAACCGCTTAGCACATCCGCTTTGGTCATTACCATTTGGGTAACACCGTTAAGCATAATAGCATATTTTAATGCAGGTAAATCAATCCAACCGGTACGGCGTGGCCTGCCGGTGGTAGCGCCAAACTCGTGGCCAATGCGGCGTAGTTCTTCGCCGGTTTCATCATTTAATTCGGTAGGGAAGGGGCCGCCACCCACGCGGGTACAATAAGCTTTAAAAATGCCAATTACATCACCAATTTGTTTTGGGGCAATGCCTAAACCGGTACAAGCGCCTGCAGCAGTTGTGTTTGATGACGTAACAAACGGATAAGATCCAAAATCAATATCCAGCATAGCGCCTTGTGCACCTTCTGCCAGTACTTTTTTACCGTCTTTAATATATTGGTTAACCAAATGCTCGCTATCAACCAGCGGAAACTGCTTGATCAGTTCAATAGCCTCAAAAAATGCTGCTTCGCGCTCGCTGAAATCAGCTACTTCGCCATACATGGCTTGCAGCATCGAGGTATGTTTATCAACCAGTTTCTGATATTTTTCTTTAAAATCCGTTAGGGTAATATCGCCGATGCGTAAGCCATTACGGCCGGTTTTATCCATATAAGTTGGGCCGATACCTTTTAAGGTAGAACCAATTTTACCGTCGCCCATTTTCTTTTCAGATGCGGCATCCAGCAGTTGGTGGGTTGGCAAAATAAGATGTGCTTTTTTAGCGATCATCAAATTCTTTTTAGCCAGCAGGTCGTGCCCTGCATCCTTTAATTTATCAAGTTCTTTTTTAAGGGTGATAGGATCAATAACCACACCGTTACCAATCAGGTTCATGGTGTTATCAAAGAAAATGCCCGAAGGGATGGTGTTCAGTACAAACTTTTTACCTTCAAATTCTAAAGTGTGGCCGGCATTGGGCCCGCCCTGGAAACGAGCTATCAGGTCATAACCTGCGCTTAGTACGTCAACAATTTTACCTTTACCTTCGTCGCCCCACTGGAGGCCTAATAATACGTCAACAGCCATTAATTTTTCTTTTTATAATATTCGTCTAAAGCTTTTGTAATTGTGATTTTAACTTTATCCCAAGTCATACCATCTAAACATTCCGGGTCAATAGTGTTTTCTGCATCGGTAAAATAAACTACAGACCGGATAACTGCAAAGGTATCATCATATGGATATCTATCATGATAATATTGAAATTGATCATCAAACGAAAAGAATTGCAAAAGTTTTGCTATATCCCAAAAGTCTTTTTTTACCCCCCGGCCTTTTACAGCATTAAGCTTCAAAGCTATTAAATCTTTAATATCGGCAAACGGTATATTATCAACAATTTGTGCCGGATAAAGAAAAGGGTCCTTTACCGCTACAAAATCAACTTTCACATTGTTTATAATGCATTGATAAATTAATTTAGATCTATCATTTGTGGTGATAATCCTGTCAAAATTATCATTTAATGTTTCTACTAATAGATCTTTTTCGAATTGGGAGTCGGTAAACAAGTCTAAATCAATCGATTTTCTGTGTCCGTAGAAAAGTGAGAGTGCGGTGCCGCCTACCAATCTAAATTGCTGTAACTCTTTTATCGAAACAAGTTTGTTTAGAAGTTCCAGTGTTGCTGGTTCAACTGTTTCTTTTCGTAACATCTAAAATCGGTAGGTTTAATCTTAAATAAAGTACAGCAAAAATTTATGCTAATGTCAGATAACCAATGTGCTTGTTGAGCTAACTCTCCAACTTTTTTGAACCCGTAGAATTTTAGCAAGTTATCAAAATCCTCGGCTTTGCCTCTTTCTATAACTTTTTCAACTACATGTACAGCATGCTTTTCAAAGTCGATACTATCCATATCAACATCCCAAAATGCTTGTTTACTTAAAATAGGTTTATTCATTATTACGATACCTTTCTATCGCAAAAGCCTTCGCGCAGTTTGGTGCAGTTACCGTATAAGTTTAAAGAGTGATGTTTTATTTCGAATTTTAAAATATCGCCCATCATGCTCTGGATCTGCTGGATACGCGGATCGCAAAACTCAACTACCTTGCCGCAATCAATGCAAATAATATGGTCGTGCTGCTTGTAGCCGTATGATTTTTCGAACTGGGCCATGTTTTTACCAAACTGGTGCTTGGTAACCAAATCACATGATACCAGTAACTCAAGGGTGTTGTAAACCGTAGCGCGGCTTACGCGGTATTTTTTATTTTTCATGTGGATGTATAACGATTCCACATCAAAATGGTCTGTCCTTGAGTATATTTCTTCCAATATGGCAAAACGCTCCGGGGTTTTCCTCAGGCTTTTATTTTCAAGATAGGCCTCAAAAATCTTTTTTACCAGCGCAATGGTTTCCTGTACAGGCATAATGTTAAATTAACAAAAAGCAAAGGTATTAATTATTTTAGTTTTTAGCTGATTCTGTTGATTAAGTTGCAGGCGTAGCTATCGGATGTTAATAAGTAATTTCCTGCCCAATAACTCAGTAGTTATATAATACTTAAGATGCTTTCTCAACAACAGAATCAAAACGGATAACGGAGGTGATGCCTTTCACCTGGTTCAGTTTTTTGATCAGGTTATCCAGGTGCTCGGTATCGTTCACGTAAACCATGATAGATCCTTCAAAGATGCCGTTATCGCTATCAACTGTGATCGAGCGGATGTTCACCTTAAAATCGTTAGATATAACGGTAGTAAGCTTATTTATTAAACCAACATCATCAATACCCGTAATACGCAGGCCGGTTAAAAAGGCCAGTTCCAGCTGTTTGGTCCATTTAGCTTTTACAATACGGTAACCGTAGTTAGCCATCAGTTTGGCAGCGTTAGGGCAGTTGGTGCGGTGTATCTTGATACCATCACTTACAGTTACAAAGCCAAATACATCATCGCCGGGAATAGGGTTACAGCAGTTGGCCAGCTTGTAATCTATCTTTTGCAGGTCCTCGCCAAAAAGTAAAACATCGCTATCTTTTGTTTTAATATTACGTACGATACTCTGCAGCTGCTCATGCTCAATTTTATCCTGCGGTTTGTTCTCAATGATCTTTTCCGACGCCTGATACTCTTTCAGGTCCTTCATATCAATCAGGCCTTTGGCCACATTGTAAAACAGGTCCTGCGTAGAAGTTAACTTAAAGTAGTAACTCAGTTTGTGCAGGTTTTCGGAGTTGTAGGTAAGCTTGATAGATTTCATCTTACGCTCCAGTATCTCTTTACCGTCGTCGGCAATTTTGCGGCGTTCCTCCTTAAGGGCCGATTTTATTTTGGCTTTGGCTTTGGCCGTAACCACAAAGTTCAGCCAGTCCTCTTTGGGCGTTTGCTTGCCCGATGTGATGATCTCTACCTGATCGCCGTTTTGCAGCTTATAGCTTAACGGCACCAGTTTATGGTTTACTTTGGCGCCTATACAGCTGGCGCCCACATCGGTGTGGATCTCGAAGGCAAAATCCAGGGCGGTTGCATTCAGCGGCAATTGTATCAGCGCGCCTTTTGGGGTAAAGATGAAGATCTCGTCGCTAAACAGGTTCATCTTAAAATCATCCAGAAAGTCGAGGGCGTTAGAGTCGGGATTTTTCAGCATATCCCTCACCTTTTGCACCCATAGGTCAAGCCCGCTATCGGTAGATGATTCCTTGTACTTCCAATGGGCGGCAAAACCTTTTTCGGCAATCTCGTTCATCCGTTTGGTACGGATCTGTACTTCTACCCATTGCCCGCGCGGGCCCATAACAGTGGTATGCAGGGATTCGTACCCGTTTGCTTTGGGCGATGAGATCCAGTCGCGCAGCCTGTCGGGGTTAGGGCGGTACAGGTCGGTCACTATCGAGTAGGCCTTCCAGCAATCGGCCTTTTCATTCTCGGGCGTGCTGTCCAGTATGATCCGGATGGCAAAAAGGTCATACACTTCCTCAAACGGGATGGCCTTTTTCTTCATCTTGTTCCAGATGGAGTGGATGGATTTTGGGCGGCCGAAAAGTTCGCCGTGTACATCCTGGCTGGCCAATACCTTGCTTACGGGGTCAATAAAATCACGAATGAATTTTTCGCGCTCGGTTTTTTTCTCGTTCAGTTTGTTTTTGATGAACTGGTAAGTTTCGCGCTCCATGTATTTCATGGACAGGTCTTCCAACTCAGATTTTATGGCGTATAAACCCAGCCGGTGGGCAAGGGGGGCATACAGGTACACCGTTTCTGATGACAGCTTCAGCTGCTTATCCCGCGGCATAAACTCCATCGTACGCATGTTGTGTAACCTGTCGGCCAGTTTTATCAGGATCACCCGCACATCATCTGCCAGGGTAAGCAGCATCTTCCGAAAGTTTTCGGCCTGCAGCGAGCTGTTGGTATCAAATACTCCCGATATTTTGGTAAGCCCATCAATGATCTTGGCTACCTTTTTGCCAAATTCCAGTTCAATATCTTCCAGCGTAACATCGGTATCTTCTACCACATCATGCAGCAGCGCACACACAATGGATGTGGTACCCAGGCCTATCTCTTCGGCAGCTATCTGGGCTACCGCAATAGGGTGGTATATATAGGGCTCGCCGCTTTTACGGCGCATATCCTTGTGGCTTTCCAGGGCCATTTCAAAAGCCTTGCGTATCATGCGTTTATCGCCCTTTTGCAGGGTAGATTTACTTGCACGCAGCAATGCCCGGTACCTTTTCAGGATCTCTTTTTTTTCGGCTTCCAGGTCAATCACTAAATCTTTCATGTAACAGTTTGCGTATTATATATCATAAACCCGTAAACAATAATTATTATTGCGGGTAATTATAAAATAACAAAATAAAATGCGTTAATTTTGTATCAGGTAAAAATATGAAATTTATTGTTTTGCTTTTGATGTTTTGTTGCGCACTGGGCACTTTAAAAGCCCAGGATGATCAACCTGCAAAGCCTGTAATACTTGGCAAAAATGATACCACCAAAGTTTACATGACCAAACTTGACGGTGAACTGGTGCCCTGGATCGTAGCGCCCGAGGTGCGTATTGTTGACACACGTATTTTTGCCAGCGAGCAGGATAGGCTAAACTACCTGCGCCTGCGCTACAATGTGCTTAAGGTATTGCCTTATGCGCGTTTTGCGGGGCAACGCTACCGCCAGCTGCAGCGCGACCTTGCCCTTACCGGTGATAAAAAAAAGCAGAAGGAACTGATGAAAGCCTGCGAAAGCGAGATAAAAACACTGTTTAACAAGGATATTAAAAATTTAACGATAAGCCAGGGCGAGGTACTGATAAAACTGGTTAGCCGCGAAACAGGTAATACCAGCTTTGCCTTAGCTAAAGAACTTAAAGGCGGGTTTAACGCTTTCCTTTTCCAATCTGTTGCCCGCCTTTTCGGGCATAATTTAAAAGAAACATATGATGCTACCGAAGAGCACGACATCGAGGCTATTTTAAATAGCGCCGGTTATGTTTCCAGCTCTAATTAAATGGATAAAGATAGCATTTACCAGTTTACAGTAGAAAAGCTGAACGGCGAACAGGTTAGCCTTGCCAGTTACAGCAACAAGGTGATCCTTATTGTAAACATTGCATCACAATGCGGCTTTACCCCCCAACTGCAGGAACTTACCGATCTTAAAAAAGAATTTGGCGACAAAGACCTGGAGATACTGGCTTTCCCCTCAAATGATTTTGGCGGCCAGGAGCCGCTTGAAGGCGACGCTATTGCAACCTTTTGCAGCAATTATGGCAGTAACATCACCATATTTGAAAAAGCAAGGGTGAGGGGGCAGTATGCCATACCCCTTTATAAGTTTTTAGCGGATAAGAACGAGAACGGCAGGATCAATTCTAAACCCCGCTGGAATTTTCACAAATACCTTATTGACAGGAACGGGCACCTGGCCGACTTTTTTTATCCGTTCACCAAACCCACATCAGCCAAGATCAGGAAGAGGATACAGCGCCTGTTAACTGCTGAACCCGAAAAATAATATTTTATGCTTAAATTAGATATTCTGGTTTTACCCGTACACCCGGATGACGCCGAACTGGGTTGCGCAGGCACCCTGTTAAAACATATAAAGCTTGGCCACAAGGTGGGCATTGCCGACCTTACCCGCGGCGAACTCGGCACCCGTGGCTCGGCAGAGATCCGTGATAAGGAAGCCGCAAAGGCCGCCCGTATTTTGGGCCTTGCCGTTAGGGAGAACCTGGCCCTGCCCGATGGTTTTTTTACCAACACCCAAGCGTATCAGCTAAAGGTTATTGCCGCTATACGCAAGTATCAGCCGGAAATTGTGATCACCAACGCTTATCATGACCGCCACCCGGATCATGGGCGGGCTAACGAACTGGTAGAGGCAGCAGCCTTTTTATCGGGCTTGCGGCGGATAGAAACTTTTGAGGACGGGCAATCGCAGGAGCCATGGCGCCCAACGCAGGTGCTGCATTTTATACAAGACAGGTATATTAAACCCGATATTATTGTGGATGTAACTGAGTTTTGGGACAAGAAGATCGAAAGTGTTTACGCCTATAGTTCGCAATTCCACAGCCCGGATTATAGTGAGGATGAGCCCCAAACCTACATTTCTTCTCCTGATTTTATTGAACAGATCAATGGCCGCGGCCGCGAGTTTGGCAAAAGCATCAACACCAAATACGGTGAAGGTTTTACCTCACGAAAAATACTTGGAGTAGATAATTTGTTTGATCTGCGGTAGTTATTAGAGATTAGTGTTTGGAGATTAGAGATCGAAATAGATAATTCTATTCTCGCCCTTGGGAGGGGCGAGTAGGGCTGCGCATAGGGAGGGAGGGGTTTATACATTATTCATGAAATCCTTCCTGCATCTTACCGAGGGAGGAAATTGCACAAACTCCATACTCAATAATTCAACCAAAAAAGAAAGCCGCTCAATTTGAGCGGCCTTGTTTTGTTAAACGCCTACGTACTCGAAGCGGTTGTTCTCGTTGCTTCTTTCGCGTTTAAGCCTGTTCTCTTTGGCAAGCTTTAACAGTATGCCCGATAGCTCTGATGTTTTAAAATCCGAGTCGAATTTTTCTTTGCAATAATCTGCAATGGACGATATGGAATGCGGTGTTTTAAAGTAATCGCTGGATAGCAATTGATTAAGCACCTTGGTAGCCCCCAGCTTTTTACGGCCCTGGGTAAGCTCGGTCACTTCATTCTCCCTGGATGGCCTGCGGCCCCTTTTATTGAAAATATCAGCTCCTTCCGTATCCCCCTTCTCCGTTTCCATAATCTCGTCTAAAAGCCTGTCAACAACCCTCACCTGCACAGCTTCAGACTGGAAAGAATTAACAACCTCAGCAATCTCTGTAAGTTGTTTCTTTAATTTTTCAATTTGTCTGTTCATCCTCTTTTTAAAGCTCTATGTTTTATAAATCTGTTATAATATGTACGTAATTAAATAGTTATAAATAACATGCATCTGCAATTATTATATGCATATATTATTAACGCCGCTGTGCAATTATAGTATATCATAAATAAAAAAAGTGCCTGTTTATGTTGAAACAGGCACTTGTAGCAATATTATTACAGTGTACTTATAGCTTAGGCAATATATTTTGAAGCATTTGCATTCCTTCGTCAATATGCTCTTTCTCCATAATAAGCGCCGGCCTGAAACGGATGCTGCGCTCGCCACAACCTAAATACATGATATTATTTTGCAGGCCTATATCTATAAAGGTATTACGCGTATGTGCATCCGGGAAATCAAAGGCGGTTAGCAGGCCTTTGCCGCGCACATTGCTTACCATGCTGTTTTTTGCGGCAATATCTTTTAAACAATTTTGCAGGTATTGGCCGGTTTGGGCGGCTTTGTCGCAAAGGCCGTCTTCTTCTATGATCTCCATTATTTTGGAGGAACGCACCATATCTACCAAACTGCCACCCCAGGTAGAGTTGATGCGGGATGACACTTTAAAAACGTTGTTTTCCACCTCGTCTACTTTTTTGCCGGCCAGTATGCCGCACACCTGCATTTTTTTACCGAAGGCCAGAATATCCGGGCGGGCTTTTTCGCCGAAGTGCTGGTGCAGCCAAAATTTACCGCTAAGGCCAACGCCGGTTTGCACTTCATCATAAACCAGCATTGCCTCGTTGTCATCGGCCAGTGTGCGCAGTTGCTCTAAAAACTCCTGGCGTACATGCTTATCGCCGCCCTCAGATAGTACGGGCTCGATGATGATCGCGCAAATATCATCCTTGTTATCAGCAAAGGCTTGTTTTATCTGGGCGATGGATGCGGCTTCGCGGGCCAGCAGGTCATCAAGTTTATCAGCCGTAAGCGGGAAGTGCACTTCGGGCAAGGATACCCTTGGCCAGTCAAATTTGGCAAACCATTTGGTTTTAACCGGCTGGGTATTGGTTAAGCTTAAAGTGTAACCAGATCTGCCATGGAATGCGTTTTCAAAGTGGATCACTTTAAAGCCCTTTTCGGTGGTGTGGCCTTTGGCAAAGTTTTTTTGTACCTTCCAATCCATCGCCACTTTAAGCGCATTCTCTATCGCTAAAGATCCGCCGGCTATGAAAAAAGCATGGGGCAGGTAATCGGGGATACCTACCCGGCCAAATGTTTCTACAAATTGTGCGTATTGTTCGGTATAGATATCAGAGTTTGACGGATTGGTTAATGCTGCCAGCAGCAGGTTTTTTTTAAAACCTTCATCGTTAAGCATTTTGGGGTGATTATAACCTAACGGCACGGATGCAAAGCAGGTAAAAAAATCAAGCAGGGTGCGGTTGTTTTTAGCATCATAAATATGAACGCCCCGGCTTTTTTCCATATCGAAGGTAAGGTCGAAACCATCAGCTAAAATATGCTTGCTTAACGCAGCCTGAACGTTCTGCGGATTTACATTTAATTCGTACATATAGGTTATAATTGTTTAAACAAATCTAATAAAATGCCTTAAATAACAATAATTTAAAGGTTTTTATACCAATTGGCAAAAAAGTAACTTTAAATGAACTAAACCTGTTTTTTGGACTAAATGGCGTTTCAGTATGAGCCGGGAATAGATGTGCGGATGTGCAAATATGCAGATGTGCAGATGAAAATGGATGTGCAAATATGAGTTGATGTGTAGATTTCAGATGTGCAAATATGCAGATTGAACATCTACCTGGTTTCTAAAATCACTACATCTACAAGCTCATTTTCATTGGCACATCGCAATCTGCACCTCAAATAAACTTATCCTTCATCCCCAGCAAACCCCAGATGCCGCCGCTGTGGATGGCCAGTATTTTGGTGCCGGGTGCGAAGTGATCTTTTGCTGCAAGATCATAAATTGCGTAGAGCATTTTGCCGGTATAAATTGGTTCTATCAGGATACCGGTTTCGACTGTAAATTGCTTAACAAAACTGATGAGTTGCGGCGTTGTTTTGGCATAACCGCCAAAGTGGTAATCCAGGTGCAGTGCGTAATTGGCAGTTGCGGTTAAAAAGCGGTCGATCTCATCTTTTATAAAACCGCCGTTCTTAAAAACCGGTATAGCGTTAAACTGCGTGGGCAGGTTGTTTTTTGTTATGCCGTTAATGATACCCGCTGCGGTAGTGCCGGTGCCGCAGGCACAAAAGATATGGTGATACGTATCTGTAAGTTCGTTTACCAACTCGCTGCAGCCTTTGGCGCCCTCTGGGGATGCGCCGCCTTCATCAATAAAAAATGCCTGTTCATCATCAGCAAAAAGCTTATTAAATAACGCCGGCTTATCGCGATAGATCTCCCTATCGGTAAATATCAGCTCCATGCCGTGCAATTTGCACAGGAACAGCGTATCATTCTCTACCTTTTCGCCACGTATAATGCCCGTTGCTTTAAAACCAAATTTTGCTGCCGCTGCCGCAGTTGCCAGTAAATGATTGGAATAGGCCCCGCCAAAGGTTACCAGGTGGTTTTTGTTTTTTGCCTGCGCCTGTTGTAATACATATTTGAGCTTGCGCCATTTATTGCCCGATATAACAGGATGGATCAGATCATCGCGTTTAATGTATAGCTGAATCCCTTTGAAGGTAAACAGATCGTTTTGGATCTGCTGCACCGGGCTGTATATGTCAAGACTGATATGCACCTTGCAAACTTATGATTAATGCCAATATATAGTTAGGCCGAATAATATTACTTTTGCCCTATGATTGATGATACCGCCATAATTGACAGCGATGAACAGGATTTATTTGAACACCTGCGCGTGGTTGTTGATAAGGGGCAGTCGCTGTTGCGGATAGATAAATTTTTGATGCACCGGGTAGAGAATGCTTCACGTAACCGCATCCAAAATGCTATTGAGGCGGGTAATGTGCTGGTAAATGATAAGCCGGCAAAATCAAGCTACAAGGTAAAACCACAGGATGTAATATCGGTAGTGTTGCCGCACCCGCCGCGTGATACCGAGGTTTACCCCGAGGACCTGCCTATCAATATCGTTTATGAAGACAATGACGTACTGATTGTTAATAAAACCGCCGGTATGGTGGTGCATCCGGGGTATAATAACTACACAGGTACTTTGGTAAACGCCTTGGTTTATCATTTTAACCAGCTCCCAACCCTGCCGGGGAATGATGGGCGCCCGGGGCTGGTGCACCGTATTGATAAGGATACCAGCGGCCTGCTGCTCATCAGCAAGAACGAGCGGAGCATGAATTACCTGGCCAAGCAGTTTTACGATCATACCATCAACCGCAAATATATAGCGCTGGCATGGGGCGATATTGCTGAAGACGGTACCGTTAGCGGTTATATTGGCCGCAGCGTGAACGACCGCCGGGTAATGTCCATATACGACGACCCGGAGAAGGGTAAGTGGGCCGTAACGCATTATAAAGTGCTGGAGCGTATGGGTTATGTTACGCTGATAGAATGTAAACTGGAAACCGGCCGCACCCACCAGATCCGTGCACATATGAAACATATTGGCCACCCGCTGTTCAGCGATGCGATGTACGGCGGCGATAAAATATTAAAGGGCACCGTGTTTAGCAAATATCGCCAGTTTGTAGATAATTGTTTTGAAATAATGCCGCGCCAGGCACTGCATGCACAATCGCTTGGGTTTTTGCATCCTTCACTCAAAAAGGATATTTATTTTGAAGCTCCCTTACCTGCTGATTTTGAAGGCGTTTTAGAAAAATGGCGCAAATATGTTAAAACAGATGTGGGAAAAGAGAGTTGAGATCTTAGCAATCAGGCAGAAGAGCAAAACAGCCATTATCAAAGTTTCATCAAAAAATAAATTATAGTAAGTAAAATTTTTTCGGTTATTAAATGTTGTAGGTAGTGATTATCGTTTTATCTACGTTTGCAAAAGCGTTAATCTTACATTTAACATTTCAAATCTCATAGCTACGAATGCCTCTTTATATCAATTTTAACGGAGAGATAATACCTGAAGATAGCGTATTGCTTACCATTGCCAACAGGGCATTCAGGTATGGCGATGGCTTGTTTGAAAGTATGAGGGTAATGAAGGGGAAGCTTAAGTTCCCCGAGCTGCATGCCGAGCGCCTGCAGAAGGGTATGAAAGCCCTGAAGATAGATGGCTACTCGCAGGCCGACAGCTGGTTTTTGAAAGAAAAGGTAGAAGAGCTGGCGCGCCGTAACAAAATAAAACACGGCCGCCTGCGCCTTACCGTTTACCGCGATGCCGAGGGTTTATACACGCCTACCCAAAATAAAATGGCCTACAGCCTGGAGATCCAACCGATTGATGAGCCCCGTTATTTTTTGAATGAGCGCGGCCTGATCATGGATGTTTATACCGAACTGCCGAAACCGCTCAACTGGCTATCGAACATTAAAACCTGTAATTCGCTCATCTATGTAATGGCGGGGATCTATAAACAGCAAAATAAGCTGGATGATGTGTTTTTGCTGAACCAGAACCGGTTTTTATGCGAAGCCAACAGCTCTAACCTGTTTGTGTGGTACCAAAACCATTTATACACACCTGCCCTTAGCGAAGGTTGCGTAGAGGGTGTAATGCGCCGGGTAGTGATACAGCTTGCCCTTGATAATAACATCCCCGTTACCGAGGCGCAGATAAACCCCGAAATATTGAACCAGGCCGACGAAGTATTTTTAACCAACGCCACCAAAGGCATTCAATGGGTGATGGGATACGGCGTAAAACGATATTTTAACCGCATCAGCAAAACGTTGATAGACGAGTTGAATAAGTTGTAAGAAAATGGATATTACCATTATGTCATTTCGAACGAGGTACGAGGAGAAATCTTCTACGCCCTGATGCAACGCTTGCAGGATAGCTACTTACTTCGTGCCGAAGATTTATCTCTATCGTTCGGGATGACGTTATTTATCAATTTCATTGTTTAAAAACTTCCAATCGGGATTTGTTGCTTTAATTAAGGCGTTTTTTTTCTCTCGTCGCCATTTTTTTATTTCTTTTTCACGCTCAATGGCATATTCAATTTTAGAAAAATGTTCATAATACACCAGGTTATAACAATAGTATTTTGCAGTAAACGATTTTCCCGTGCCTTTATGTTCTCTGTGTTCATACAATCTTCGGTTTAAATCATTAGTAACACCAATATATAAAACGGTTTTATCGTGATTGGTAGTGATATAAACATAATAATTGTAATTCCACATGTTGGCTACTTACTGCTTGTATAAGATTTCTCCTCGCTATGCTCGTTCGAAATGACAGGCGGATTCTTTTATCTGAGCGTTTATGAGTGCCATATGCTGTGGCCTTGTTGAATGATTATTTACCCCTCAATAACTTCCGCCTTTATCTCTGCCAGGATCCCATCCCATAAAGCAACGCGTGCCTGCAATGCCTGTTTAACAGCCGTGGTTGCTACCGTCCACTTGGTTTCATCTTCTCCGCAAAGTTCGGCGGTCATTTGGTAGGCTAACTGGGAATGGTGATCGCCGTCAACTTCAATATGGCGCTCCAGGTAGTAGAGTAATATGTCAACCTTACCGGGCAGTTGCCCGTTCAGTTCTTTTACCATTTCTATGAACATGCCCGGTATCAGGTCCTCGCGGCCAAAGGTGAACACGGCTGCCTGCAAAAAGCTTTGGTTGGTGGCAATCACCTCAAAGGTGTGTGTTACAAAGTCACGTGCTGCTGCAGGCATATCGGCATTGGCTAAGGCAGTGTTTACCTCTTTTTGTGTGCTGAGTTGCTTAAATAAGGATAATATGGCCGAGGTATCGGCACTGGCCTGCTCCATTGCTTTTAGGTATAATTCAAAATGACTGGTGCGGGTGCCGGTATGGTCTACATCGCTTTCTTCGCCGGTAACAATCTCGTTGATGAGGTAGCGGGTATTGGCATTGCCAACCGGCATCCACGGCAGGGTGGTGCAGGTAAGGTTTTGCTGCAATGCCTTCAATAGCGACATGAAATCCCATACAGCAAATAGGTGATGCTGCATAAAGGTATGCAGGCTATCCATGCTGTTAATGTTTTGATATAAGGGATGTTTTATTAATTGCGCGCGTAATGGCTCAATTTCTGTTTGCAGCCTGGCTATTCTGTCGGTATTCGTCATCATTATAATTTTATCCCTCTTAAAAATTCTTCTATGCCCATGCGCTTTTTGCCTTCCAGTTGTATATCTGTTAGGCAGATGAAACCATCCTTCGCCGCAAATTTTAAACTGGTTTTGTGGTTGGTAATAAAACCACCCGCAGCAATGCCCGGCTCGCAGGCTTCATAAGTGGCGTTGTATATTTTTAATACTTTATCATTTAACAAGGTATATGCAACAGGAGAAGGGCTCAACCCACGGATCAGGTTATAAACCCGCTCTACCGGCTGATTAAAATCGATCAAACAATCTGCTTTGAAAATTTTAGGGGCATGTTTTAGTTCCATCCCCTCGGCCAGTTCTTCCTGGGGGTGCTCGTGGTAGCGGCCGCTTTCTATCCCTTTTACGGTTTTTACCAGCAGGCCGGCGCCTTTATTCATCAGGCGGTCGTGCAGGTCGCCGGCGGTTTCTGTGCCGTTTAGGGTCACTTTTTCGGTAAAAAGGATGTCGCCGGTATCAATGTCATGCTTTAAAAAAAAGGTGGTTACGCCGCTTTCTTTTTCGCCGTTGATGATGGCCCAGTTGATAGGTGCCGCACCGCGGTATTGCGGTAATAAGGATGCATGCAGGTTAATGGTACCTTTCGGCGGCATATTCCAAACGGCCTCGGGCAGCATCCGGAAGGCCACTACTACCTGCAGATCGGCCTTTAAGGCCTGTAGCTGCTGTATAAATTCCGGGTTCTTTAGCTTCTCGGGCTGTAATACTTTTATGCCGTTCGCATCAGCATATTGTTTTACGGCAGATTGATTTACCTTTTGGCCCCTGCCTGCGGGTTTATCAGGTGCGGTTACTACGGCAACAATATCGCAGCCTGCCTTTATCAAAGCATCTAAAGATGCTACGGCAAATTGCGGTGTACCCATAAATATAATTCTCATTTTTGCGCGCTCAAATATGTTTTACAGATAGATAGTATTATTTGTATAGCAAATATTTAGCCCGGATAGCTTTAAATTTGCTTAGGCCGGGTTCCCAGCTCCGGCGTACTTCTGCCTCGGTTTTGCCGGCAATAATCTGTTGCCTTAGTTCGTCGTTGCCGGCCAGTTTTTTAAAGTATGGTGTAAAAAAGTGGGCTTTATCCGGGTAAATGTTGTATATATCAATTAACCATGCCAAATTAAGCTTTCCGCTGCTGCGAATGGTTTGCATATTGTAATTTTTAAGGTCGATGCCATAGCAAATGGTATCTTTAAGCGGCGGTTTATCGCTCATGCCGGGGATGCTTACCGGCTTAAAGTTAAAGGTGTATTTATCCTTTAACAAAGGGCTGCCTATCACCTGGAACGGGAACAGCGTACCGCGGCCCAGGCTTAACTTGGTACCCTCAAAAAAACAGATATGCGGGTATAGTAAAACAGATTGTGCCGTGTTTAAATTAGGCGAGGGGTTAACCGGCAGTGTATAATCCATATCATGCTGATAATTGGCAACCTTAATAATTTTTAGTTTACACTTTACCTTGTTTTTTAACCATCCTTCGCCGTTTATCATTTGGGCGTATTCGGCAATGGTCATCCCGTGTAAAACGGGGATGGGGTGCATGCCTACAAACGAACGGAAGGCCGTATCTAAAATGGGGCCATCCACATAAACGCCGTTGGGGTTGGGCCTGTCCAGTATCATCAGTTCTATGTTATTTTCGGCGCAGGCCTCCATTACATAATGCAGGGTAGATATGTAGGTATAAAACCTGGTGCCTACATCCTGCACATCAAATAGCATCAGGTTGATGCCTTTCAGGTCGTCGGGCGTGGGTTTAAAGTGTTTGCCGTAAAGCGATAGGGCAGGCAGGCCGGTAACCGCATCAACCGTATTATCTATTTTGGCGCCATCGCTGGCATTACCCCTAAAGCCATGCTCGGGCCCGTAGATCTTTTTGATGTTTACGCCA
This sequence comes from Mucilaginibacter phyllosphaerae, assembly GCF_004378255.1. GTDB lineage: Bacteria > Bacteroidota > Bacteroidia > Sphingobacteriales > Sphingobacteriaceae > Mucilaginibacter > Mucilaginibacter phyllosphaerae. The sequence continues at coordinate 699,631 of NZ_SNQG01000001.1, read as the reverse complement.
AGTTTCAGCAAACTGTCTACCAAAGGTTTTTTGTTGCTGCCGATGATGGATGTCTGGTTGATGAGCATCCCGATCTTGCGGCCCTTAAGATAACCCAAATAGGTATCCAGCCGATCGGCAGCGGGTAAAACAGGGGCGATTAGTTGCTTTTTTTGGGCGTTATTTGGCGTTTTTTGGGCGCCGTTTGGGGCCTGCGCAAAATTATCGCATTTAAAAAAAAGCAGGCTCAATGCTAATATGGGAGTGTATAATTTGATGCCGGTCATAAGTTTTGATGTTAAAGCAAATTTTAACGTATTATGTTTACGTGTAAAAACGCATCTTTGCGAAGGTACAAAAAATCATTTCAGCATTGAATTTCGCAGGGTTTATATCAAGTCGTATTACATTTAAAAGCAAGCGCACATTCTCTAAACTGATTGTGCGCATAGCCATTATTGGCATAATGCTTGGCCTTGGCGTAATGATACTGTCTATAGCTGTTATTAAAGGCTTTAAACAGGAGATACGCGAAAAGGTGAGGGGATTTGCCGGCGACATACAGATTGTTAAGCTGGATAATAATGCATCTTATGAACGCTCTGCTTTTACAGATAGTGCGGCTATAGTAAAAGCAATCAGGTTGGTAGGGCAGGTTACCGGGGTTTACCCGTATGCGGCAAAACCCGGCATTATCAAGGCCAATAACGAGATTGAAGGTGTGGTGCTTAAGGGGGTAGACAAAACTTACAATTGGGACTATATTAAAAAAGCGATGGTTACGGGTACGGTTATCCAGTACAGCGATACTGCCGAAGTACAAAATCAGATCATGATATCGCAGCTTACGGCTAACCGGTTAAAATTAAAAACAGGCGACGACCTGATGATGTATTTTGTGCAGGAACCTCTGCGCAAGCGTAAACTTAAAATTGTTGGCGTGTTTAGCATAGGTGTAGATGAGGTTGACAAAACTTTTGTTATTGGCGACCTGGCCCTGGTAAAACGACTGAATAACTGGACCAAAGGCGAAATTGGCGGTTACGAAGTACGCATCAGCGATTTTAATGAACTGAATGCCACTGCTGATGCCATTAATGATAGAATCCCCATCAAGCTAAAATCATACACCGTGCTGGAGAACTATCCTACTATATTTGAATGGCTGGGGATGCTGGATGTAAATACCGTAGTAATGCTGGTACTGATGATAGCCGTAGCGGTTATTAATATGATATCTGCCCTGCTGATTATGATACTGGAACGTACGGCTATGATAGGGATGCTTAAAGCTATGGGCGCAGGTAACTGGGCTATCCAAAAAATATTTTTATACAATGCTACTTACCTTATAGGGCTTGGGCTGGTATTAGGTAATGCGCTTGGGCTTGGGCTGGGCTTCTTTCAGCAGCAAACGCATTTTTTTAAGCTGGACCGCGCATCTTACTACATGACTTTCGTCCCCATTAAAATTGTTTGGATGGATGTTTTACTGCTTAACCTGGGTACGCTTATCGTATGCCTGCTGGTGCTCATCATTCCATCTATGCTGGTTACGCGCATATCGCCGGTAAAAGCTATCAGATTTAAATAACGGTTTTAAAAAATTTTGAAGCCAATACCAAATCTTAGTACGTTTGTGTAAGCACCGCTGTTTTGCGCCCCAATCATACCTTTTGCATAATCAGAAAATCCATGAGCGTAACTTGCATTTATGCTAACTCTTTCATAATAAGCAGCTAATCCTAATTTTATCCGATTGTCTGTTTTTAAATTCCGGATATTGTTGTTAGTTCTGTAAACTGCGCCATTTTTTGAATAGATCATCCCTTCTTCATAAGAGCGGGTTACAAAAGCTGTTTCTACACCTGCAGAGAGGTCGAGTTGTATTTTTGATGCTTCCAGCCTGAACCCAATAAACGGATTAAGATTTATGTACTGGTTGCTAACTGTAGTTGTTCCGGTTGCGTAGGCCGGGTATGGGGTAGACGAGGGAGTGGTTTCTGTAATGTTTACTTTACTCCTTAAAACATCTGTACCTGTTTGCAGGCCTATAATAAAGTTGTTTTTTTGAATGTATTGGCCTTGCACGAATATACCGAAGCTGTTACCATTTTTGCTGCCATACGGATTATTAGTGTAATCGACCTGGCCCCGGTTAAGAATTGTTGTCGCTGTGGCAGATGGCCCCGAAAAATGCATCAGCGTAGTATATCCGCCGAATGAAAATTCGGTTTTTTGAGCAAATAGCAATGTGACAAAAAATAGCAGTGCAATAGTGAGTAAAGGTTTTCTCATTAATTGTTTGATAATGGTTTAGATCTGCAATAATGCAAAAATTAATCATCAAACAAGATGTAAGATCTAAGCAACTATTTTTTTTGCGTTTTAAAGCTGAATTTAAGGTTTACGCCACCGGCGCCAAAGCGGATATCCTGCGCGCCCAGGCCACCCAGCGGATACTTAACAAATGGCTCTACAATAAGCCTGTTGCCGCCTACAGGGTAACCCACTCCAAATGATAAGTTGAGCGTTTTACCAAAATAAAAGCTGTTGAAACTGTTGCGGGTTGTTTGCTGGTCCTCGCCGTTTGAATTGGGTGAAGCACCATTGCCGTAGGTATAGTTGTAAGTATAATTTTCGTTAATAAAAGTCCCCGAACTGAGCCCTGCTGATACATAGGTGTCATTTTTTTGCGGGTTAAATTCATATTTAATATTAATAGGGATATCAAGCCCAACCAGGCTGGCATTATAGTTTTTAAATATGGGCAGCACGGCCGATGTTGCAAACAAAGCTTCCTGTTTTAGCGCTGGGGCTGCGGCTACCATATTTTTTGCAGCACTTGTGGCCGGTGCATTTGATGTGTAGCTTAAAGAGTTTTGTGCCAGCGCCACACCTGTTGATAGCTTTAAATTTTTGCTCAACCTAAAATCAGATGTAATACCCGCGCCTGCATTTATCTGGCTGCTGCTGCCCTCGGCATAATTAAAGTAAGTGGCCGCATAAATACTAAAGTTTACCTTCTTTGCCGCCTGTTTATCAGCTGTAGTGGTGTTTTTTGATAGGTGTAAATTGTTTTCTGCAAGCATATCATTTATGTTTTTTACAGATTTTTGTTTTACTATATTGTTAGGCGTAGCGGTGTTTTTACTAAATGATTTTACACCGATTGAGTCGGGTTGGCTGTTATGGGCAATTTGCTGTTGGGCGGCAATATTAACAGCTATTTTAGGGCTGTCGGCAATGGTAGTTATGCCCGGTTTTGTTTGTGCTATTACAGTTTGCTGTGTATTGTTAAACACAGGCTGTGGATGACCTATCGGGTTTGCGTGTTGAGCATACGGCTTACTGTTGGAACCATTTGCTGCAGATGATGACATATAAGTTGGTTTAGTATAGGCCGGTATAACAATTGTTCTGTTGAATGCCGGGGTAGTGTTTTGGGCAATAACAGGTTGGTTGCTATCCGCATGCAGCGGTGCACCTTTTATACTGCTGCCGGTATTTGTTTTAGCGTGATCTGTTAAAGGTTGTTGCTTTTGTTTTGCAGCATGCTTTACTGCCATATTATTTATAGCCGTACCCGCGTTGTTATACCAAATGCCTAAACCCAAAAACACAACTGCAATGGCCGCAGCGCTGCTCCACCAAAGCCAGGCAACTTTATTGCGCCTTTCTTTAGCCGGGAGTTGCTTTTTTAATTGCGCCCAGCCGGCATCAGCGCCCGGATGTTCGTAATGATCAAACACCTGCCTGATACGGTTGCTTAGTTTTTTATCAAACTGCTCATTCATGGTGTCGTGTTTCGGTTGTTAACAGGTGCCTTAGTTTCTCTTTGGCCCTGCTTAGGTAAACCCTTGATGAACTTGCCGGCAGGTTCAATATTTTGCCTATTTCATCGTGGTTATAGCCGTCTATTTCGTACATGTTAAAAATTGTAAGCTGTATTTGAGGCAGCTGCTTCATTAGCTTTAAAATATCCTGTGCGTTTAAATTATCTATGGCGCTTGCATCGCTGCCAACACTGTATGCATGCTCTATATCTGTGTTACTTTGGTGCTTTAACTCTTTACGGCGGCGGTCAATAGCGGTATTCACAACAATTGTACGCAGCCAGGCCCTAAATGGTTTATCTGTATTATAAGTGTTTATGTTGTTAAATATTTTTATAAAAGCATCATTTACAACCTCTAAGGCATCATCCTGATTGTGGCTGTAACGCATGCTTACACCCATAGCATAGCCATAAAACTGTTTATATAGTAGTTCCTGGTGCTTTAGGCTGCCTGATTTACATCTACTGACTATCTCTTCCTCAGTAATGCGGTGAAGTAAATGCATCAATTATTGTTAATACCGCTCAAGTTGATTATTACATTACGCGCCAATTTCCTAAACGTTACAACCGAAGAAAAATATTACAAAAACTTGCCTTAAACATGTTAGGGCAGATATTCATAACAACAATTAATTGGTTTTTTTCAGGTCATATTGCAGGGCAAGGTTTTCGCTGGTCCTGGTCATCTGAAAAACACTGCCGTTGTAAACAAAAAGATATTCGCCTTCCAGATGGGTTTTTTGAGGTGTGCCCGTTTGGGGATAAGTATCGTCTACAAACTTAATTCCGTTGCCTGCAATACCGTAATGCCCCTTGCTGCCTGCATGTATTGTGCTGGTATCACCCAATACATGGTAGCCTATGCCCGGTTCTATGATCACCTTGATGTTTGCTTTTAAGGTATCGATAGTTGAGTTGGAGTTGCGGGTGATGCGCCTGAACTCGCCCGAAAAAGTACCTGCAGGATCGGGGATAGGGTCGCCATTATTGTTGCCCAAACAACCCGCTGCAAGTGTAAGCAGGAGTGGTAAAACATAAACTAATTTTTTCATATCCGTTTGTAATTACAATAACATTACGCAGGTAAATTATAAATGCTACAATTATGCTGTGTATTTAAACTTTTTTTGCCTCTTCCCAAAAAACATCCATTTCGGCCAGGTTCATATCATGCAGATTTTTGCCTTGCTCTTTTGCCTTGCTTTCTAAATATTGAAAGCGTTTGATGAATTTACGGTTCGTTTTTTCAAGCGCATCTTCGGGGTTGATGCCTATGAAACGGGCATAATTTATCAGCGAGAATAACAGATCGCCAAATTCACCTTCAGCCTTGTCATGGTCAATGGTGTTATCACCGGTAACATTATATTCCTCTTTAAATTCCTGCAGCTCTTCTTCTACCTTGGCCCAAACCTGTTCCTTATTATCCCAGTCGAACCCAACACCACGTGCTTTTTCCTGAATGCGTGATGCCTTTACCAGGGCCGGGAGTGATGCAGGTACGCCGCCTAAAACAGACTTGTTACCTTCTTTTAGTTTGATCTGTTCCCAATTGCGTTTAACATCGTCTTCGTTATTAACATGGGTATCGCTGTAAATATGCGGGTGGCGGTTAATCAGTTTATCACAAATGCCATTAAGCACACCGGTGATGTTAAAGCTATCAGTTTCTGATGCTATACGCGCATAAAAAACCAGGTGCAACATTAAATCGCCCAGTTCTTTCTTTATTTCTTCCATTTCGCCGCTTAATATGGCGTCAGATAGTTCGTAGGTTTCTTCTATGGTAAGATGCCTTAAGCTTTCCAGGGTTTGTTTTTTATCCCAGGGGCAGTTTATCCGCAGGTCGTCCATAATAGTTAGCAGGCGTTCGAACGCGCCGGATGGGGTGTGTGCGGCAATGGGTGCAGTTATTGGCATAGCATGATGTTATATAAACAAAGATAGGATATTCAATTGGCAGTTGTAAGTTGCCGGTTAGCAGTTAACAAATCTGAGTTGTGAGAGTTTGCATCTAAAAGGTTCATCCGCATATACTTACATCTATAGATCAGCTACCGCTCTCAGCATTTCCCTTTTACCGGGCGCGCCGGGTGCTTTTTGCACCTTTAAGCCCAAAGCTTTTATGCTGCGTTTAAGGTTGCCTGTTATAGCATAGGTTACAAATACGCCGCCGGGTTTTAAAAAACTAAGGGTGTGCGCAATAGTCTCGTCATTCCACATTTCGGGCTGATGTATGGCTGCAAAGGCATCAAAGTAAATTACATCGTATTTGTTAGCCGATGTAAAATCGGCCAGGGGGGTAACTGCAATATCCAGTTTTACTTTATTATTTAAAGGGGCATGTGCCGATGATACTGCTTTGTAATTTATTAAAAAACTATCCCAAACAGATGCAGATACGTAATTATTATAACCGGTGCGGCTAATTAGTTCAGTAGCAAGCGGGTAAGCTTCTATGCCGGTATATTCCAGGTTGATATTTTGTTGGGTACAAAAATCTGCCGTAAGCAAAAAATTCAGGCCAGTACCAAAACCCACTTCCAATATAGATACCTCATCGTTATTTGTGCCGGAATGTTCCAGAAAATACTCCAGGCCCGATCTTACAAAAACATGCAGGCTCTCTTGCAGTGCGCCGTGCCGCGAGTGATAATTTTCGCCAACCTGTGCATTATAAATAGTGTTAGAGCCATCGGCAGTGCTAACAATTGCTAAATGGGATGGCTGTTGGTTAGTTTCGTTCATCTGGCGGCAAATTACACAAATTGGCTGATTAACCCGCCCGGTACATAACCCGGCATCTAAATAGAAAACCCCTCTTCGCTGTGCGAAGGAGGGGTTAACAGTTTAATCTCAAAAAATATACACGCTAAAAAAATCCGTTTTTAATTTCGCAACTAAGCGCTCATTGCCAGCAGGCTGTTAAGCTTGTTGCAGTAATCGGGCAGGCTTATCTGTCCTTTATCATATGCTTTAACCAATTCATCCAGTTGTTGTTCAACAACACTGCTTTCGGGCTTCTGATCTTTACAAGCCACTTTTATTTCCTGTAGTTTACGCTGTGCCGATTTTTTCATTAACATAGGCTCTACATTCTTAGCCTGTTTCATTATGTTGTTGATCCTTTTACGGTTTTGGGCATCAAACTTAAGTATCAGGTACACAATTACCGACCCCGCCATCAGGAAGTAGAAGAAGTTAGCTGTAGATGTAGAAATAAGTTCGTCCATATAAATTATCTTTCACGTTAAAATAATTGCAGTGATAAGCGTATTTAGTACAGTTTATTACGCAGCCGGCGCTGTATAGGTTGCATATTTTTATAAAATGTTGAAAAATCTGCAGAGGGTTATCAGGACTGGCTTGCATAAAAAAATCAGATATAAACATTATCAGCATGTTATGTTTTTAAAACAAAGCATTTACCTTTGCCGCATGTTATCGGGCTACTTGTCATCTGCTTTTAAATTCGCACTTTTTTTTATACTGTTTAGTAGCAGTTTGGTTGCACTATCGCAAAAACGTAAAATAAAACAAGCTGAAGGTGGCCCCGCGGCTGCATCATTTAAATTTAAAACCATTGTTATTGATGCCGGCCACGGCGGTAAAGACCCCGGCGCGCACGGCACGTACTCTAACGAGAAAACCGTTGCATTAAGCATCGCTAAAAAGCTAAAAGCGGCTATTAACAGCGAGGTAAGCGGTGTGGATGTGATACTTACCCGCAGTACTGATAAGTTTATTGAATTACATAAACGTGCCGATATAGCTAATGATAATAAGGCGAACCTGTTTATCTCTATCCACTGCAATTCATCGCCCGAAAAGGTTGGGAGCAGACGGGGCACCTTATTGCTGGTATATGGGTTTCACCGTAAAGGGGAGCAAATGGAAGCCCTGCGCGAGAATGCCTCTATCTTTATAGAAAAAGATTACCAGAAAAAATATAACGGTTACGGAGACGACGCTGCTTTGAATGCCATTGTGCTGGCCGCTTTTCAGCAGCGGTACCGCAAGCAAAGTGTACAATTTGGTAACCTGCTCAATCATGAATTAAAAGTGAACCATGGCCGTAAAAGCCTGGGCGTACGCGAGCAGGGGGTGCTGGTATTACAGCAAAGTGGTATGCCCGGTATGCTGATAGAAACTGGTTTTATCAATAACCCGGCTGATGAAAAGTACCTTAACTCTGACGAAGGGCAGGCAAGCATCGTACAGGCGGTACTGGTAGCTATTAAAAAGTATAAAGATAGCTTTGAGTGATTTTTTTATTTGGTTAGATCCGCACCCAATTAATAAGGGTATGAAATTTGCGCAGAATTATTGTTAATTTAACACAATCATCTATGGAAAATCCGGTCGACTCATCGCGCAGAAAATTTATACGTAATAGTTCCATAAGTGCAGGCGCATTGCTGCTTGGCCCGGCGCTTTCCGGGCTGGCTGCTGCAACCCCGGCAAAACGGCTGGGGATAGCACTGGTGGGGTTGGGTGGTTATAGCAGCGGGCAGCTTGCCCCGGCCCTGCAAAAAACAAGTAACTGCTACCTGGCAGGTATTGTTACAGGCACGCCGTCTAAAGCGGTTGAATGGTCTAAAAAATATAACATCCCTCAAAAAAACATATATAATTATCAAAACTTTGATGATATAGCTAAAAACCCGGATATTGATATTGTGTACATCGTACTGCCTGTATTTATGCATAAAGAGTACACCATTCGTGCGGCGCAAGCGGGTAAACATGTTATTTGCGAAAAACCAATGGCGCTTAATGCGGCAGAATGCCGCGAAATGATAGCAGCCTGTAAAAAGGCCAATCGCCTGCTATCTATAGGTTATCGCCTGCATTTCGAACCGCATACACAAGAAGTTATGCGCCTTGGCCAGAAGCAAATATTAGGTAAAGTAACGCAATTAGAAACCGCTAACGGCTTTACCTACAATGGCGACCCAAACGCCTGGCGCATCAAAAAAGCTTTGGCAGGCGGTGGTGGTTTAATGGATATGGGTATCTACGCCATACAAGGCGCCCGTTACACACTGGGCCAGGAACCCATTGCTGTAAAAGCAACGCAAGAAAAAACCCGCCCCGAACTGTTTAAGGATGTGGACGAAACCGTTTTTTGGGAATTAAAGTTTCCGGGTGGGCAAAAAGTTACGGGCAAAAGCAGTTACAACCACGATTGGGGTTACTTGCGCGCCAAAACAGAAAAAGGCAGCTTTGAATTAGAGCCTGCCTACGGCTACGGCGGTTTAGATGGAAAAATAAACGGCAAGCCTATGCAAATACCCAATAATGCACAGCAAGCCGCACAAATGGATGATTTTGCAACCTGCGTTAACCTTAAAAAGCAAAGCCGCGTACCCGGCGAAGAAGGGCTGAAAGATATGAAGGTAGTAGATGCTATATACCGTAGTTTAAATAGCGGCAGATGGGAAAGTATCTAACATTGTTAATAGCTGAGATATAAGCTAAGATAATTGGAGAATAATATAAGTGATTGAGAACGCCCTCGTTAAGAATCCTATAATGTGTAACCTGCCAGGGAATTTACTTCATGCGATTTACAGCCTGTTTAATTGCCTGGATGAAAGCGGCGGGATTACTGTCTTCGCATCTTATTAAAATCTATGCAGTTTAAACGGATAATACTAATGGCGCTGATACCTCAATTAATAGCCGCATTTAGCTTTGCGCAAAAAATACCTTACGGTAAAAATGCAGCAGTTGGTAAATATTATGAGGTGCGCGGTATAAAGCTTTATGTAGAAGAATATGGCAGCGGCCCGCCTTTGTTAATGATACACGGCAACGGCGGTGATATGAGTGCCTTTAGTGAAAATGTGCCGTACTTTGCAAAAAAATACCGGGTGATACTGGTGGATAGCCGTTCGCAGGGGAAGTCAAAAGACCCTCGCACTTATATTACCTTTGAGCAGATGGCGGATGATTTTGCAGTGCTGCTGAATGCTTTGCACATCCCTAAAGCTTATGTTTTGGGTTGGAGCGATGGTGGCATCAATGCTATATTGATGGCTATACGCCATCCTGATAAAGTAATTAAATTTGCATCTACCGGTGCCAACATTACGGCTGATGCAGCTGCTTTTGGCAACGATGGCTGGGCCGGATCGCAAAAGTATTACAACGATAATAAGAACAAGATACGGCGCACCGCTGCCGAAAAAAATGCCTGGAAAATGTTTATGCTGGATTATGAACAGCCAAACATCAAACTTATCGATCTGCATAAAATTAAATGCCCTGCCTATATCATAGCAGGCGATCATGATGTGATTGCTGATAAGCACACCCGCCTGATACAGGCAAACATACCCGGTTCTAAATTATGGATTCTCAAAAATTCCGGCCATGGTACGCTGATAGAACACGCCGCCGAGTTTAATAAACGTGTAGACGCCTTTTTTAATGAAAATTAGGATTGTCATAAATTGTTCATAAAAAGATGTTTAAACATCTTTTTATGAACGGCATTTAAAACCTTTATCTATATTTGGCCATATAAAATAATTAAACAGACAAAAAACACAATGAAAAAGATCTTAACCTTAGCTGCAGCGGCATTATTTATGCAAACTGCTTTTGCACAAAGCACCTGGAAAGTTGACAAAGCCCACTCACAGGTAAAATTCTCTATCACTCACTTAGCAGTATCTGATGTGGATGGTAACTTTAAAGATTTTGATGCGACCATCGTTGCTGCAAAACCAGATTTTAGCGATGCAAAATATACTTTTAGTGCAAATACTGCATCGGTAAGCACAGATAACGAACGCCGCGACGGTCACCTGAAATCTCCTGAGTTTTTTGACGTAGCTAAATACCCAACCTTAACTTTTGTGAGCACAAGCGTTAAGCCAGCCGGTACAAATAAATATAAAGTTAGCGGTAACTTAACTTTAAACGGTGTTACCAAACCGGTTGTTTTAGATGCTACGTACCGTGGTACGGTAACTAACCCGATGACAAAAGGCCCTGATGCTGGTTTTAAAATTACAGGTACCATCAAGCGTACAGATTTTAACTTCGGCAGCAAATATGGCTCACCAATGTTAAGCGATGAAGTTGAACTTACTGCAAGCGGCGAATTCTTGAAACAATAATTTTTTCATAATCCAATAAAAAAGGGGCTCCTGATCATCAGGAGCCCCTTTTTTTATTATTAACAGATAGTTATCCTTCTATCCGCTTAAAAGTTAGAGTTTTACCCATAAACTTAAAATGCCAGTATCCTTTTACCTTAAGCAGGCCTTCTTTAGTTACGTATGCGGATGAATTCCAATGTTTGCCATGTTTGGCATCATATATAATGCCGTCTTCCCAAGTGTTGGTAGTAGGGTTGTAGGTAAGTTTTTCCAGCACATTCATGCCCAGTATTTTGCGGCTCCGTAAAGTTGGGTCGGGGTTTTGGTCATCCGTCCAGTAATCAAGGTCTTTAGAATCATCGTGGTCATCAAACCAAACAATTTTAGCTTTATATTCCTGGCCTTCGCGGTACACCTGTACAATCAGGTTGCCTTCTTCCAATTTCCATTTACCGCAAACCTGGTTAGACATGTTTAAACCTGCCGTGCCATAATTTGCTGCACTGTATAGCATTATCACCAAAAAGCTGCAAAAAAACCGTTTTGTCATACTATTGCAATTATCTTTAAATATAAACAATTGCAATGCCAGTTTTATAGATAACTAAAAAGAAATTTTTTTAAGTGGAATTATTGTACCCGTTTAAAGGTCATGGTTTTTCCAAGCAGCTTTATATGCCAGTAACCTTTTACTTTTAACAGGCCATCCTTGGTTAAAGATGCAGCGACATTCCAGTATTTGCCGCTTTGTACTTCATATATCTTACCGTTCTCCCACGTGTCAGATCCGCTGTTGTAGGTAAGGCCTTCCACAACGTTTAAGCCAAGCACTTTGCGGTCGCGCAGGGCCTTGTCCGGGTTTTTAATATCGGTAATGGTTTCCATTGGCTTTGTTTTGCTTACGCCACCGGTAAAACGTATTATTTTTGCTTTAAAGGTATTATTGTAGGGATATACTTCTACGGTAAGGTTTTTTTCTGCCGATTCCCACTTGCCGCAGATACGGTTTGCGGGGGTATCAGCCGGCCCAGTATTTTTAAAAAAGCTAAATACAAATAATACACAAAAACACAGGTAACGCATAGATATGATGTTTAATACAAAGTAAAGATCATACAATAATGCAGATATAGATATTGTTTACAAAATTATTAAATTTGTTTAACACCAATTAACCGCCTTAGCTTCAATGAAATTTTTTTATACCCTTTTAGTTATCATTTTTGTAACATTCGCTTTTAACGCATGCAAAAAAGATGCACCCAAAAAAAACATCGGTAAGGTTTATCTTTTAAAAAAGCTAACCCGCGGTACAGGCAACGATCAGGCTATAGACGAATACTCTTATGATGCTAAGAACAGACTTATTGCAACCAGCATTAATTCGGGCGTTGTTAAGTACATTTATACGTATGACGATCAGAACAGGCTGGCAAAAGTAGAGAATTACAGCGCCAATAGCCTTTACTCCACCCAAAATTACACTTACGCATCCGATGCCGTAAATATTACCGAAAGTTATTATGATGGCAGTACAGGTACCAAAAAGTTTGAATTAACCGGTGGCAGGGTGAGCAAATTTTTTAACCCGGGATATAACGAAACTTTGACTTATTCATACGATGCAAAAGGGAATGTTACCACAATATTTATCACTAATGTGGTAGATGCTGATACTTGGAACTATGTTTACGATGATAAAAACGGACCCTTATCTATGATAGGTGCACCTAATTTGCATGTTTTTTATTTAGAACGGGTAGGGGCGCCATACACCAATATAAATAACGTAGTAAGCACTACCCAGGGCGATGTTAAAACCGATTATGTTTATAATGCGGATGGTTTCCCTGTAAGTGCAGTATTTACAGATAAGGCTAACAATTTAAGTTATACATATACTTACGAATACATCATCAAATAATTCCACCGAAAACGTTATCGTTAATTGTTTAACAGGTAGTAGTGTATCTGCTACACAGTTTATATATTTGAGATGTAAACCAACCAATACACCTCACCTGTATGAAAAAACTGCCATTGCTGCTGCCTTTGCTGGGGTTTGCCCTGTCTGCATCGGCACAACAAAAAAATATATATCATAAAAACTGGGTGGATTTTAACAAGAACGGCCGTATGGATGTTTTTGAGGATCCGTCACAAAATATCGAAAAGCGCATTGGCGATCTGCTTGGCCAGATGACCGTTGAGGAGAAAACCTGCCAGATGGCAACGCTTTACGGCTATAAGCGTGTGCTTAAAGACGAGATGCCCGTAGCCGGTTGGAAGAATGAGATCTGGAAGGACGGTATTGCCAATATTGATGAGGAACTCAATAATCTTACTTCGCATACAGATGATGCGCCTACACAATACTCGTACCCTTTCAGCAAACATGCATCGGCTATCAATACGATACAAAAGTGGTTTGTAGAAGAAACCCGTATGGGCATCCCGGTTGATTTTACCAACGAGGGCATCCACGGCCTTAATCATGACCGCGCAACGCCTTTACCGGCCCCCATTGGCATTGGCAGTACCTGGGATAAGCAACTGGTACGCCGCGCCGGGCAAACCGTTGGCCGCGAAGCCAAAGCATTAGGCTATACCAATATTTATGCCCCGATACTGGACCCTGCCCGCGACCAGCGCTGGGGCCGTGTGGTAGAGTGTTATGGCGAAAACCCTTTCCTGATAGCAGAAATGGGTAAGCAAATGGTGCTGGGCATCCAGGAGGAGGGCGTGGCATCAACGCTTAAACATTATGCCGTTTACAGTGTGCCCAAGGGTGGCCGTGATGGCAGTGCCCGTACAGACCCGCATGTGGCCCCGCGCGAGATGCACCAGATCTACCTGTACCCGTTTCGACGTGTGATACAGGAGGCGCACCCGATGGGGGTAATGAGCAGTTATAACGATTGGGATGGTGTGCCCGTTACCGGCAGCTATTATTTTTTAACCGAATTGCTTCGCCAGAAATTTGGTTTCCAGGGATATGTGGTAAGCGATAGCGAGGCGGTGGAATATCTATACTCTAAACACAAAGTAGCTATTGATTATAAGGAAGCCGTACGCCAGGCGGTAGAGGCCGGGCTAAACGTGCGTACCAACTTTACCATGCCGCAAACCTTTGTACTGCCCCTGCGCGAACTGATCAAAGAAAATAAGATCTCCATGAAAACAATTGACTCGCGCGTAGCAGATGTATTGCGGGTAAAGTTCCGGTTAGGGTTATTTGATAACCCCTATGTTAAAGATCCTAAAGCTGCTGATAAAATAGTACACACTAAAACTGATGCACAGATGAGCCTGCAGATGAACCGCGAAAGCATGGTGCTTTTAAAGAATGAAAATAACCTGCTGCCCTTAGATAAAAGCAAATACAAAAACATATTGGTAACCGGCCCGCTGGCGGTAGAAAGTAATTATGCTATAAGCCGTTATGGCCCGTCTCATAACCCGATTATCAGCGCGCTGGATGGGATTAAAAATTACGTAGGCACTAACAGTAAGGTAAGCTATACCAAAGGATGTGATATGGTGGATGCCACCTGGCCGGAGAGCGAGATCATTGAAACACCATTAACCGCGCAGGAGCAGGCAGGCATAGATTCGGCAGTAGCGCAGGCCAGGCTATCAGACGTTGTTATAGCCGTTGTAGGCGAAGATGTGGATAGGGTGGGCGAAAGTCTGTCGCGCACGGGTTTAAACCTCCCGGGCCGCCAGTTAAAGCTGATACAGGCTTTGCAGGCAACGGGCAAGCCGGTAGTTATGGTGATGATAAACGGGCAGCCGCTAACTATCAACTGGGAAAATAAATATGTGCCTGCCATTTTAGAGGCCTGGTTCCCGAGCGTACAAAGCGGGCAGGTAATTGCCGAAACACTTTTTGGCGATAATAATCCCGGCGGTAAGCTGCCCATTACCTTCCCTAAAACAACCGGGCAGATAGAGTTTAACTTTCCGTTTAAACCCAACTCGCAGGCAGGGCAGGGTGGGGCAAACAGCTGGGGTAAAACCAGTGTTAACGGCGCGTTGTACCCGTTTGGTTACGGCTTAAGCTATACCAAATTTGAATACAGCACCCTGCAGGTGTCTCCCCAAAAAGGTCAGTCGCAGGGTGACGTTACTGTTACCGTTGATGTAACCAATACCGGCCAGCGTAAAGGGGATGATGTGGTACAGTTGTATTTAAAAGATGATATCAGCACGGTAACCACTTATGAGTACGACCTGCGCGGCTTTGAACGCGTAAGCTTAAACCCAGGCGAAAAGAAAACCGTAACCTTTACCCTGCACCCGGATGACCTGGCCCTGCTGGATAAAAATATGAACTGGACCGTTGAACCCGGTACCTTCCAGGTGTGGATTGGCGCATCATCAGAAGATATCAAGTTGAAGAAAGGGTTTACGGTAGAGTAGAATTTAATATCCATAAGCAATTAATGTTCAAATTTTTTTTAACAAATAACTGATGCCAAAACGTTTCGACTGGGTTCCCTCAGCATATCAAGATCATATGGAAAATATCACAATCCGCCCGGCAACAATAGCCGATATAGATACATTGCGCCAATTTGAGCAGGGCGTTATCAGCGCAGAAAGGCCGTTTGACCCAACCCTAAAGGATGGGCATATTAACTATTACGACCTGAACGAGTTTATCACCGCCCCGCATATTTACTTATTAGTGGCCGAACTGAACGGCGGGTTAATTGGCAGTGGCTATTCGCGTATCGAAACTTCTAAGATCTATTTAAAACATCAGCAGCACGCCTACCTGGGCTTTATGTATGTGTTGCCGCAGCACCGTGGTAAAGGGGTAAATAAAATGATTATTGATGCGTTGAAAGAATGGTCGGTTAAGCAGGGTGTTACCGAATTCAGCCTGCAGGTGTATTATCAAAACACCTCTGCTATTAAAGCTTATGAAAAAGCAGGTTTCAATAGACACATGATAAAAATGAGAATGGGATTATCCTAAACGGCTGATTAATTAAATTACAATTTTAAAAAGTTCATCAACTTATTGTAGTTTGCAGCATTTTTTATAGATTTATAGCAAGAAATTAACCTGAACTATTTAAAGGTAACAGATACTTAATGGAGATAAAGGGTACCGGGGTAAAAAGCGGCTGGCTAAAAAATATGATCATTAAACGATTATATTTTGATAAGGCGATGTCTTGTGCAGCATTAAGCCAGCTTTTTGATAAAAGCATCCCATCAATAGCGAAAGCTATAAACGAACTGATAAAAGAAGGTTTTGTAATAGAGCAGGGGTATGCCCCGTCAAGCGGTGGCCGCAGGCCGTTAATGTATGCCATTAATACCAATGCCATGTTTATATTGGCAGTGGCTATGGATCAGCTATCTTCCCGCATACAGCTCATCGATCTGAATAATAACCCGGTTGCCGAAATGGCCACTGTAGAACTTAAACTGCATAACAACGATAATGCCCTTGCCGAACTGATAAGCCACCTGAACAATTACATAGAAGAAAGCGGGATCCCTAAAAAGAAGATTGCGGGTATTGGTATAGGCATGCCCGGCTTTATCAATGCAGTAGAAGGGATCAACTATACTTATATGGACGCCGGTGGTGAAAGCCTGAGCAAATATATCAGCAGGGAAACAGGTATAACCACTTATATAGATAATGATAGCAGCCTGATAGCGCTTGCCGAACAAAAGTTTGGCATTGCCCGCTCACAGCAGGAAGTGATGGTGATAAACCTGGGCTGGGGTATAGGGTTGGGGATGATCATAGATGGCAAGATCTTTCGCGGATACAACGGTTTTGCAGGCGAGTTGAGCCACATCCCGCTATCAGATAATGGCGCGCTATGCCTTTGCGGTAAACGCGGCTGTTTAGAAGCAGAAGCATCTATGCTGGTTGTAGCCGAAAAGGCCGAAGAGGGCATAAAAAAAGGCCGCGTAACCAGCCTTAAGCCACATAACGGGCAATCAAAATTAATGGGCGATGCCCTGATGGAAGCTGCCAACCAGGGCGACCAGTTTGCTATTGAACTTTTAACAGATGCCGGTTATAAAATAGGCAAGGCGCTGGCCATCCTTATCCATATCATGAACCCGGCAAATATTGTATTAAGTGGCCGCGGGGCAAAGGTTGGCCGTATTTTAATGGCCCCCATACAGCAGGCACTGCATAAATATAGTATCCCGCGCCTGGCATCAGGTACCGAATTACTGATATCATCTTTAGGTTTCGATGCCGAACTTATTGGTGCGGCTGTGTTGGTGATGGAACACTTTGACAAAGAAGAACAGGGTAAGTAGTTTTTTGCGTGCTATTAGTGATTATTAGTAGTGATTCCATTGAATTTTTCACTTCCCTACATTATTTAGGGGGCTAAACTAATCAGCAGAATACTTAAAAACAAAAAACCCCCATGCGCCACACAACAGGCCTCATGGGGGGCTAACCATTCTGCTAAAAGATCTTAGTTATAGCCAATACTTTCGGTAGGGTATTTAGCACTTTCATGTATTTCAAGCCATTTGGAAATATAAGCGGCAACTTTCTGCCAGCCATCCTGCCCGCAGATCCAGTGTGTGCGGCCGGCAAACTCCTTATAATCAGCTATACTTTTATCATCCGTGTAGGCTTTGGCATTACGTTCGCAAAGTTCAGCCGGGATGATCTCATCCTTTTCGGCGCCAATAAATAACAGTGGCGCATGCGGTAATGCGGTATCAATCTGTCCCTCTTCTCCCATGCAATCGCGCAAAATATTGCGGCTATCGTGCGTGGCTGTTTCTTCAAAGGCCAATTTGGCTTCCTCTAAACTCATCGTGTTGCAAAAGGCAGCATGAAAAGTCTCCAGATCAGTAAAAAACGGTTCATTACCTTTAAACGGATTGGCAATAAGTGCGCTGTTTTTCATAAAACCCCAGTCAAACGCCAGCATGCCATTTGGCGCAACCGAACTGATAGCTACTCCTGAATCTGCCATGCCTTTGGCAACCATCAGCTGCACTATCAGGCCGCCAACAGAATGGCCTATTAATATAGGTGGCTCATCTTGTACTGTTATTAATGCTTCAATATTTTTAATAACCTTTTTTAAGTGCAGATCGCCCAGCTTCTCTGGCGGATATTTGCGCAGGTCTTCAGGCTCCCCTTCATGCCTTGGCCAGGCCGGTGCAATACAATTATAGCCTATACGGGTAAAGTAATCTACCCAGTTATCCCAACTTTTTGGGTTTTGAAACATACCATGAATAAATAGGATCGTTTTCATAGATGGTTTTTTTTCATTGATCCACCCAAAAACATACCAAAGGTTTAATTATTTTCTCTGTGAGAAAATAAAAAGCATTCATATAAGTTTTGAAAATTGATTATCAGATGGTTATGCTATCGCCAACCTGGTATATTTCGTTGAATTTAATGCCGGAACGGCTAAAGTGCTTTTTGTAATTTTGATAGCGTTGTTCAATAAAAAATGCTTTAGCGTAGCCATCATGTACAGGCAGTATTTGTTTTGGCTTTACGATATCAGCAAATGCGGCTATGCGCAGTTCGTTGGTAAAGGGGGCCATGGTTACCATTAAAAGTAATTCTATGCCCTGGTACGCTGTTAATTTAGCCTCCATAGAATCAACCGGGTGCAATACTTTATCGTTAATGATAAAACCCGTCATCTGCGGGATGGGGTTATCCAGCAAAGGTTCGTGCTGTACCGGGAACGCCTGCAATTTAAAAGGGCCAATAGGGTAAACGCCTTCTTCTATTAAATTAAAAGTGATGCCTGCTTTAGTAATAGCATTGCCAACCTCGGTATTGGTGTACACCGTCGCATTGCTTAAGGCAATAATTTTTTTCAGATTTTCTATATCCAGATGGTCGGGGTGGATGTGGGTGATAACTATACCCTGTACATCGGCAAACATCTGCGGCGAAACCTCGCCTTCGGCAAAGCTGAACTTACCTGGGTCAAACAGTAATTTAAAGCCGTTTAATTCAAAAACAAGGCAGGAATGCAGGTATTTGGTGATCTTCATAACAAGCGGTGTGTAATTATAACTTACCGCTTTTAAAAAGGTTTGATGTTATAAAATGGCTGTTAGTTCATCAAAATTATGGATGGTTGCCACCTGCCCGTTTTTTACTGTGCCAAACCCGTAGGCTGCAAAAATAAAAGGGACACCTGCCTGGGTAGCTGCATCGTAATCGCCCATCGTATCACCTACATAAACTGGTTTTTTAAGGTTGTTATCGGTCACGATATCACATATATTATCTGCTTTTGGTTTGCCCTTTGTGCCGTAGCATTGGTGCGCCAAAAAATAGGGGTGCATGTTATGCTGGTCAAGAAACAGTTCGATGTATCCTTTTTGGCAGTTACTTACAATATATAGCTTGTAATGCTGACTAAGTTTGGCTAAAGTGCCGGCCAGATTTGGGTATAGCGTACCACCTTGTTTATGCAATATGTTTAGCTCGCTTACCGAGCATAGCTGCATAACCTCCTGGCGTTGCTGGTGGTTTAAATAGGGAAACAGTTTTTCAAATATCTTATCATACGCCATACCGGTAATAGAGCGCACGCGTTCTTGTGTCATCACTTCATCTGTTGTATGCGGCGATAATTTGAGGGCGGCTTGCCAGGCATTAGCAACCGTTGCGGTGCTATCCCAAAGGGTACCATCCAAATCAAATATGATGCTATCGAATTTATTTTTTAAGCTCTCCATGATGCGGTATTCTGCCGCAAAAATAGCAGATTATTTTTAGCAGATAGTTTGCCTGGTATATTAATAACGCGGAAACTCGCCCAGGCTATAAATTACAGACATTACAGGAATAATGAGCAATAAAAATACCCTTGCCTGTTCTACTTTATTTGATTCGCCTTTAACAAATACGTGGTTAAGATCGGTTAATATGGTTTTAATTGCGTTCTTCATGGTAAACAATGTTAGTGTGATTTCTTGTTTATGTGACCATGAAGCATGTAAAAGGTTTAATAAGCTGGTGCAATCAATTATCCAACTTTATAATTTTCATATAAAATGGTATTATGGATATTCCAGTCCTCAATATCAATTAAGCCCGCCTGGGTTTGGTAGTGTGCGTTATCCTTAGGGCATTTTACCACATAGCCAGCACTATCTGTAAGCGCAATAATAGGCCTCGAACCACACTGTTTACAGATTTTGCAATAAATGGATTTAGGTATGGTAACATAGCCCTTCATAGCATGATATACGGATTTTTATTCCTTCCGGTTGTGAAGTAAGCGAAAAAAATTAAACCGGTAAAAATTATTTCGCATCATTAATTTCTATCCAGTATCCGTCGGGGTCTTGAATATAAACCTGCGATACGCCATCAACCCTGTGTTCAACCTGGCCTGCAATGCCTTTCCAGTTACGGTAAACAATTTTTTTATCATTTAAAAGGGCTGTAAATTTAGTGATGGATGGCACGCTGAAGCAAATATGGTCGCCTATAAGTTTTAGGGCAGGCGAGCAGTTGCCTTGTATAACATGCATAGCAACGTTTGGTGCAATATTGTACCAGGTATGTACAGTATCTTTAAAAGGGTTTGGTATTATTTTAAGGTTTAAAACCGAAGTATAAAATTCGTTGCTTTTTTTAAGGTTTTTTGAGCAAAGTGCTGCATGGTTAAATACCGCCTGCGCCTGGCTTGCAACCGGCAAGCAAATTAATAGTACAAAAGCAATTTTACAAAAGCCGTTTTTCAAAATATTTAATGATAACATATTTTACAATTATAAACTTGTTTTAAAGATACACATTGCAAATAATTATCGCAGGTATTGCAGTGTAAATTCAGGTAATTGCATACAAACACACCAGGATTGGTGTAATTAATACGATGATCCTTTGAATAACTTATTGATACTGCCGATTTAAAAATGTAGCTGGCTATATACACCAACCTTGCATGTTTCATTTACTTATACGTCACTATGTAACAACTTGGTGATACTTGCCCGGGCGGATTAAACTTTGCACTGATGGCACAGTTTAATATTTAAATAAACATAATTAAAACATAAAGCCATGAAAAAAGAAATTGTAAAAATGATGGCGTTACTACTTTTTGGCGCTGCGGTATTAACCGGTTGTTCGATAGAAAACAGAGGCCATAGGGGCAGGTATTATAACGACCGCTACCGGCATGACCACCGTTATGATAACCACGATCATGATGGGCGCTATTAATCATTAAACCAAATCATCCTTTAACAATATAATTTAAGCATTATGAAATATTTAAAAATTTTAGCCATAGCGGTTGTTGCCCTTTTGGGCGTTGAAGGTGCAAAAGCACAAGTAGTAGTAAGGGCCCATATTGGCACCCCCGCCCCGCGTACCGTGGTTGTGGAACGCCCGGTAGAACGCCGTGTGGTTGTGGTGAACAGGCGCCATTACCGGCCCCGTTATCGCCACAATGCAGTGGTGGTGAGGCGGGCTTATTATCGCCCGCATCGCAGGCACGTTGTAGTAAGGCATTATTAATAATAGGCCCCTGCTAAACAGGCAGGGGCTTTTTTTTGCCCGTTACTTATTTTAAGCAATCCGGATAATATTGCGCACCGGCTGATTTTACAAACCAATTACCTTTACTTTTTTATATTGCGGCCTAAAGGTTAAATATAAATGCAAAGAGGCGGTTTTTTTAAGGTTTTCCTGATCATTTCGGCAATTACCCTGCTGATGGACTGGTATGTATTCAATGGTTTACGTACCCTAACGGCCGACTGGCAATCGCGGCCTGCGCGTTTAATGGTTACCTGGGGTTTTTTGCTCATCTCTGTTGGCGTTACAGCAGTTTTCCTGATCGGGTTTGGCAGCTTTGGAACTGCCAAGGGGATGACACCTTTCCACGAGTGGATGCTGAGTTTATTCCTGACTTTTTTTGTAACCAAGCTGGTTTTTGTAATTGTACTTTCGCTGGGCGATCTGGGGCGTTTTATATATGGTATTGTGCATGCCGTAACTACCAACGGTAATACCGGCGAAACGTACTTCCCGTCGCGGCGTAAGTTTATCAGCGAAATTGCCATCCTTTTAGCCGCTATCCCTTTTACATCATTTTTTTATGCAATGGTAAGGGGTAAATATGATTACAAGGTACATCGCAAAACCATTTACTATGATGAGTTGCCTGATGCTTTTGACGGTTTTACCATAACCCAGCTGTCTGATATTCATTCCGGCAGCTTTGATAATGTAAGGGCTATGCAGCGCGGCATTGATCTGGCAAAAGCCCAACAGTCTGACCTGTTTGTTTTTACCGGAGACCTGGTAAACAACGCGGCATGGGAAATTGAACAGTATATAGATCGTTTCGGGCAGATCAAAGCACCTTTCGGGCAGTTCTCTGTACTGGGCAATCATGATTATGGCGACTATATCAAATGGGATAGCGAGCAGGAAAAGCGCGATAACCTGGCCAAACTTAAGCGCCACCATGCCGAACTGGGTTACCGCCTGCTGCTTGATGAGAATGTTGTGCTTGAAAAGGGCGGGCAAAAAATAGCTTTGATAGGGGTAGAGAACTGGGGAGAGGGCTTTGTACAAAAAGGCGACCTTGACCGTGCTTTAAAAGGCGCCGATTTGAGTGCATTTAAGATACTGCTCTCGCATGATCCAACCCATTGGGAAAAAAAGGTACGCCACCACCCGGTTGATGTTCATTTAACCCTATCCGGCCATACGCATGGTGCACAGTTTGGGATAGAAGCGGCAGGTTTAAAATGGAGCCCGGTAAAATACCGTTACCTGGATTGGGCCGGTTTAATAAACCGTAATAATCGTTATCTTTATGTAAACCGCGGCTTCGGCTTCCTGGCGTTTTCTGGCAGGTTGGGCATCTGGCCGGAAATAACGGTGATCACCCTCAAAAAAAAGAAGGCTATTGCCTAAATCAAAAGATATGAATACTGCTATTTTTCGTCAATTCTCAGATATTCCGGTAAAGGAAATTGCTCCGGGCTTTTTCTCTAAACTGATACACACAGCCAACAATACCATTAACTTTATTGAAGTAAAAGCAGGTAACAGCGTGCCCGATCATCAGCACATACAGGAGCAGTTATCTTTTGTGATAGAGGGGGAGTTTGAACTGACAGTGGATGGCGAAGTACAGATGCTGGATACCGGCTTATTTGCGGTGATCCCACCAAATGTACGCCACAGCGGTATGGCTATTACCGATTGTAAACTGATAGATGTATTTAGCCCCGTGCGCGAAGATTACCGTAATTTATAGGTAATGTATATTTAGTGATCCATTGCCAATTTAATACATTTACTGCATGGCTATTATACCTGCTACCGTTACAGATGTGCCCGAGCTTGTAGCATTGGTTAACTCCGGTTATCGTGGCGAGATCTCTAAAAAAGGATGGACAACCGAGGCTAACATGATAGATGGGCAGCGGATAGACAGCGAAGGAATCATCGAGCAAATGAGCGACCCTAACGCGGTTATCCTTAAAAATACTAATGAAGAAGGCTGCATAACCGGTTGTGTTTACCTGCAAAAACAAAGCGATAAACTTTATTTGGGTATGCTTACCGTATCGCCATTATTACAAGCCAATGGCTTGGGCAGGCAGCTATTAACAGCAGCCGAAGATTATGCCCGCAGTAACGGCCTCAACACGATTGTGATGACTGTTATCACCACGCGTACCGAACTTTTAGCCTGGTATCAAAGGCGTGGTTACACCAAAACCGGCCAGGTGTTGCCGCTGAATATAACCGAAAGGAACGGTATATTAAAGCAGCCGCTGGAGATGTATAAGCTGGAGAAAAAACTTATTTAGTTTCACAAAGGTAAGCTTACAAATCAGCACATGTTTTAAGAAGGCGGTGGTGGCTATACCGTTAAAATAGTTAAAATTCTTTTAAGTAAAATCTACTTTTGTTAATTTTAAGCTGCAACGCCGGGTACAAATCGGTGTCTTTTAATTAAATTGTTAAGAGATTTATGGATCAGCTACAGCCGCAGTTAAAAGATTTTATAATTGATTACTGTAACCGGTATAAAGTTTACCGGGTAGATGCCGCGCAGTTGCACCCCAATACCAGCATAGATCTTGACCTGGATATTTATGATATAGAGATAGACCTTTTTTTGGCTGAATTTGCCGAGCACTTTAAAGTAGATAATTCCAAATTTAGCTGGTATAAGTATGGTTATCCAAAAGGCTCGGCAAGGGTGCGGATGCTGAAGGCAATATTTGGCTATCAACGGCCATGGGTGAAAAAACTGGCCGGCTATTGTTATAAACCTAAGTTTAAAATAGCCGTTTTGCAAGATGCATTGCAAAACGGTAAGTTGCTATAATATTTAAGATAACTGTCGTGCCTGTCCGCCGGCCGGGGGCGGCATCTCACACTAAAAACGGATCCTGACAGGTTATTATTTACGATGTGGGGCCTGGTTTGGTAGCTAACAAACCGGGATGACAGTTTTTTAACATCACTATCATTACCGGATGATCTGGCCGTTTTCGCTTGCTGCAATGATAGCTGCAAGCCTGCTTAATTGCGTTTTTTCCTGCTTGGCTGTCATTACCCGGTGTATGCTTAACTTTTTATACCAGGGAGCCTGCTTCTGGAAAAAATCCCACGCCTTTTTGTTGTTTTTAAACTGCAGTTCGTATTCGTGTTTTAGCGCTATGGCCTCAACCTCAAAGCTGTACACGGCCGATCTTTCTTCCCTGCGTTTGGCATAGGCGGCAAGCCCGGCCGGCTGCATCAGGCCTTTTTCGGTTAGCAGGGCTACTTTTTTAATGTTTACAGCACTCCAGATACTGCCGGGCTTGCGCGGGGTAAAACGGATACAATAACTCTCTTCGCCCAATGATCTGCGTACACCATCTATCCAGCCAAAACATAAAGCCTCATCTACAGCTTGCGGCCAGGTAATGCCTGGCTTACCGGAGCCGGTTTTGTAAAAGCCAACCAGTAACTCTGTTTCTTTATCGGCATGCTTTTGCAGCCAGGCCCTAAAACTGGCCGGGGTTTCAAAAAAAACAGGTTCCATTACCGCTAATATATGGCAGGTTATGCTTTTTTAGATGTAGCTACAACAACAATACCTCCTGTAAGTAAAATACCACCCAGGTATGGCGGCCAGTTTACTGTTTTTTGCCTGTCGGCAGAGATTTGGATAGGGCCTGCATCTACAATTTTTTCTTTTTTGGTGTAGGTAAAGCCGGTCCATATCAGCATTGCTGCGCCTATTACAATAAGTACTATACCAATGGTTTTGTTCATGATGATAAGTTTTAATATGGAATGCAGTTAGACGATAATTGTTTGCAAATAAGATAATTATCGACCAGTTAAACATTATATTAAGGCTGGTTAAGCTGCTTTTTTAATTTTTTTTGGCCGATAAGCTTTTATAGATTAGGTTTGAAATAAGTTAAACTAAACACGCCCGGGCTTTAATAATGAAAGATGATCTGATACTGGAAACCATATCGGTGACCAAAAATTTTTTTGGCGATAAGTCTTCCGGCGTAAATAATATCACTGTTTTTATACCCAAAGGTAAAATTACAGCCATTGTTGGCGAAAGCGGAAGCGGTAAAACCACGCTGCTTAAGCTGCTGTCGGGCACCATGAAGCCAGATTCGGGCGATGTGTTTTTCCATGGAAACCCCTTGCCGGTACGTGCGGCACATATTACTGCAGCACACACAGTTATTACCATGGTTAGCCAGGATAATACCGATATGGATATGGCAGCCAATGTATGGGACAATGTAGGCAAAGCCCTGCCAACCGAAGATGCCAACTATAAAATACAAAAAACCACCCAGGCATTAAACCTGCTGGGCATATATGAACTGCGCGACCAGCCCTTCGGCAAACTGAGCGGTGGTGAAAAACAGCGTGTTACCATTGCCAAAGCCCTGATCAACCGGCCAGAAGTACTGATGCTGGACGAGCCCTTTAACCAGGTGGATGCCAACTACCGCGAAAGCTTGCAGCATGATATCCGGCAGATTGTAAAGGAGTGGGGGGTAACGGTGGTACTGGTATCGCATGACCCTGCCGAACTGCTTTCGATGGCCGACGAACTTATCGTGATAAAGGAGGGAGAAATAGTGGAATATGGCGCCCCCGAAACACTTTATAACGCCCCTAAATTACTTTATACCGCCCAAATACTGGTAAATTGCAGCGAGCTTACGGCCACGCAGGCTAAAGTTTGCGGCATCAGCACAAAACGGGGTACGGTGGTAATTTATGCCGAGCATATCACCATTTCATCTTTAGGGATGGGGGCCAGGTGGGTGGTTAAACAAATACTTTTTAAAGGCTTTTTTGAAGAACTCATCATCGAGCGCGACGAGGTGACCCTGCGCGTTATCAACTACGCCCGCCGTAAACATCCCGTGGGCAGCAAAATAGGTATCAGCATTAAAAAGTACTACGAATTTGGCAAGTGGCTATCATAAAAAGCAGCAATACTGTTAGAATCAAGCGTCAAAAAACGCTCTTTAGGGTAAATTGGGAATTGGTTCTTCGTTGGGAATGGCATAAGCTTCGTCAGTCTCGTTTTCTCTATCTATCCCAATCAATTAATCACTAATCTTAATCCGTTTCAGATAATCCTGTCAATCCTTAAATCCCTTAATTGTGTATCAGCCTACAATATACTTGCTGCCCGGCAGGTACGATAATATTTTGATAAGGATGTAAGTTACCGCAAAAGTGCTTATTGCCAAAACCGGTATCACCAGCACAGGCTGCTGCAGCCATTTATTGATAATAGGGAAAAGCTGTACCAATATTAAAATATGCGCCAGGTACATGCCGTAAGTAAGTGCCGAAAGTTTAGCCGCAAAGCTTTCTGCAGCGGCGCTTTTAAAGGTGATAACCCTGAACATCAGAAACAGCCCGGTTGCCATCATGGCTACATTAAGGGTAGGGAACGCCCAGGAGAGTTCCAGTTCGGGCAGATCTTTGGCAAAAGGCAGCTGGTGGGCAAATACCAGGTTGGTAATGGCATATCCAACCAAAACTAACAGCAACCCAAAAACAAAGCCCCGCGTTTTAGCAATGGTAACATACTGTTTAATATAATGGCCCAGCAGCAGGTAACCAATATAGCCCGAAAAATAATAACCGCTATGGTACTTGTTCCAGAAAGCTTCGCCTAAAAGTTCGGGGTAGATAGTTTTGATGTAGGGAAAGCACAGCGTAACAACCCAAAGCAGTAAAAA
This sequence comes from Mucilaginibacter phyllosphaerae, assembly GCF_004378255.1. Lineage (GTDB taxonomy): Bacteria > Bacteroidota > Bacteroidia > Sphingobacteriales > Sphingobacteriaceae > Mucilaginibacter > Mucilaginibacter phyllosphaerae. Next base: position 672,445 of record NZ_SNQG01000001.1, on the reverse strand, counting down.
AAATTGTTTAAACTGTTTAGATGCCGTTTGCACCCAGGGCGAAAATATAGGGATGAACAGGTAAACACCTATCAGCATGTACACAAACCAAAGGTGCCCGGCGCTTGGCGCAAAGTTAATGGGGATGATATACAGATCGTGCCACATCTGCGCGGCGTTGGTTGTGCCCAGCAGGTAGGGTACAACGGCGTACATGGCGCTCCAGAATAAAAACGGGATGAGCAGCCGGGTAAACCTGCGCTTATAAAAAACACTCCCCGCCTCTTTTACAGGTAGCAGCAAATAGCCCGAGATCATGACGAACAATGGCACACAGGCCCGCATAAAGCTGCCGTAATTATTTACCCAGGTATGATGCTCGCGAATGATCTGCCCTTTATCGCCAATATAAAAAAACTCGCCCGAGTGTACGGTAAGTACCATCAGGCAGGCAAAAATCCGCAGTACATTTAAATATGCGGTGGGGCTGCTTTTAAAAGCGAGATCCGTTTGGGTAGTTGCAGGCATGGTTTAATTGATTGATTGCCTAATTTATGTAAATCTGCCGTAAATTACAGGGTTGTATAAAAATTTGGTGGTGCTGTCCGTTAAAAAATTGATGTTTTTTACAGGGGCTTGGCAGTATCTTTAGCTTTGCCTATCTTTAATAAGTGTATAAGCAGGCGTAGCAATTGATGGCAAAAAATAAAACAACCGAAACCGTAATTAACGTATCTGATTTTATTGATGCTTATGCAGACAACGCGCAAAAAAAGGCGGATAGTTTTCGTTTAATTGAGTTGATGACGGAATGGTCGGGTTTTGAGCCCAGAATGTGGGGGCCAACTATTGTTGGCTTTGGAAGTTATCACTATAAATATGCAAGCGGGCACGAAGGCGATGCCCCGCTGATCGGTTTTTCGCCCCGCAAAGCGGCATTCTCGCTTTATGTTTATTCGCCTGCTCAAGAGCATCAACATCTGTTAAACAACCTGGGCAAATTTAAAATGAACAAAGCCTGCATCTACATCAAAAAACTGTCGGATATTGATGTGGCAACACTTCAGGAGCTTTGCAGGGCCACTATTGCCTATCTGCACACGCATCACCAATGTGCATGCAGGGCATAAGTTGTAAAAACAAGCAGGCAACAGTGCCCGATGCTGATATTTACCATACATTACACCTGTTTTTTACAAACCTGGCATTACCTAAAACTTAGCCACTGTTAAGTGGTTTTAACTATACATCTATTTAAGCTATGGCATTTATTGATTATTATAAGATATTGGGCATAAGTAAAACCGCTACTGATAAAGAAATTAAAAGCGCTTACAGAAAGCAGGCCCGCAAGTACCACCCCGATGTAAACCCCAACGACCCGGAAGCCGAAAAACAGTTTAAACAGGTTAACGAGGCTAACGAAGTTTTAAGCGACCCCGATAAGCGCAAAAAATACGATAAGTATGGCGAAAACTGGCAGCATGGCGAGGCTTACGAGCAGCAAACAAGGCAGCAGGGCCAGCAACGCAGCTACGGCGGCGGGCAAAGCCAAAGTGGGTTTGATTTTGGCGGCATGGGGGGCGATTTTTCCGACTTTTTTAACTCCATGTTTGGCGGCGGCCCTGCAGGGGGTAATAGCGGCCGGCAGTCGGCCAGGTACCGCGGGCAGGATTTGAACGCTACGCTGCAGTTAGAACTGCGCGATACGCTCGAATCAAAGAAACAAACCATTACCGTTAACGGTAAAAATATTCGCCTTACCATCCCCGCGGGGATAGAGAACGGCCAAACCATTAAAATTACCGGGCATGGCGGTGCGGGCAGTAACGGGGCACCGGCGGGCGATCTGTACATTACCTTCAATATCCCCGAAAACCCGGATTTTAAACGGGTGGGGAGCGACCTGTACCGTACAATTGATGTAAACTTATATACAGCTGTGCTGGGCGGCGAGATCACGGCAGATACCCTAACAGGTAAGGTAAAACTAAAAGTGGCTGCCGGTACGCAACCGGGTACCAAGGTAAAGCTAAAGGGTAAGGGGGCGCCTTTGTATAAAAAAGACGGGCAGTTTGGCGATCTGTATCTTACCTATAATATACAGCTGCCTGCCAGCCTTACCCCTAAACAAAAAGAGTTATTTGAAGAACTGGCTAAATCATAAAACCTATGAGAACCGAAAATTTAATAACCGTAAACGATTTTTGCGTGTACCACAACGTGGCATACCATTTTGTTGATTACCTGGCCGAAGCAGGCCTGGTAAAAGTAACCCAGGTTAATAAAACCAGCTGCATACCTGTAGATGAGATACAAAAGCTGGAGCGGCTGGTGCGCCTGCACAACGACCTGGAAATAAACGAACCGGGCGTGGCCACCATAAATAATTTACTGCAAAGGCTGGAAGATATGCAGCAGGAAATGAATGTTTTACGTAGCAGATTGCGGCTATATGAAAGCTGATATTCCAAAAAAGAGTAAACTTTAATTAAACCATGGCAGGCCGGTACGGTCATAGATACAAATGAAACAATAATTGTATCTAAAATTCATTACCATGAAAACGATTAAAATTGCCATTATAGCATTAGTATTAACACTGGGTGCACAGTTTGCAAAGGCACAAGTTAGAGTAGGGATAGGTGTACATATTGGCACCCCGGTAAGATATGTGGAAAGGCCATATTATGATGATGATTACAACCGTGTAGTTTATTACGACAGGCCGGTTGTAGTACGCAGGGTGTATGCCCGCCCGGTTTACAGGGAACGCTATTACGAGCGCCCGGTTTATCGCCAGGTGGTTTACAGGGAACGCGGCTGGGGCAGAGGCCGCGGATGGGGCCACGGGCATGGCAGAGGCCACGGCAGGTGGTAATTATTAAATATCAGTATAACACAAAGCCCTTCGTAACCGGAGGGCTTTGTGTGTTTTAGGGCAGATGTAGGTGTAAACAACAAAACTGCGCTGCAGGTAATATTTTCCGGTTATTAAAAATCGTGATACAGGTTTCTGAAGCTGCTGCGCAGACCAAAGCTTATCAGCGCAGTTTTTTTATCGCTGAGGGCATTTTTTTCCTGGCGGTAAAGGCCGCTCAATTCTAAACGCATATTATATTGGGGGTTGATCAGGAAGGATACCGTACCTTCTGCATAGTACAGATTGGTATTAATACCCTGACCTACCTTAGTGCTGTTTTGCGTAGGTACAAATGGTTTGGTTACATCTTTACCGTTGTTTTCGCCGGCAACATCCAACCCGTATTTGGCGTACATTAACTGGCCCTGAAAATCAAACCGGCCGGTGGTATAGTTTAAAATACCATTCAGTTCCCTAAAATTAGCGCCGAATGGGTCGCCAAGCGGCTGGCTGTAATAGGTGTAGGCGCTGATAGAGGCGGGGTTGCTGTAAGTGTAGGGCTTAACGGTATTATACTCTAATAAATAGTTAAAATTCTTTACACCAAATATATCTGCCCCCCTTATCCCCAACTGGTAGCCATTGGTATTATCGGTGTTATTGCTTTCAAAAAAGTTACTTGCTTTAAATCGGTCAATCAGTAACTGGCCGTAAAGGGCGGTTTTGTTAAATATTTTATACTTGCCGGTAAAACCAACCAAAGCGTTGCCCGGCTGCGATGAAGGGCCAAAGCTGCTTACAAAAAGCACAGGGTTAATAAAATTAACGTCAAAACCGCGGCGGTTGCCCTGCGCATCAGCCTCGGGGACAATGTAGGCGTTAAAAAATCCTAACGACAGGCTGTTGGTTACATTCCAATCTAAATAGTGGAACAGGGCCCACTTGCGGCGGTTGCTGCCAAAACTATCAAATTTGGGCTGGTTAATATCTTGCATGTAAGTCCACATGGCCATATACTGCACGTTGCCCAGGTTGGCTGTTACCCTTAGCAGTGGCGCCGGTGCCGAAAAATCTGACAATAGTAAAGACCGGTAACCATCGCCGATAAAAGTTTTGTCCTGCCCTAAGGTAACATTTAAATAATTTGTTGGCGTGTATGATAAAATGGCCGTGGCATAAGAGTAGTCGCGGTAGCTTTTGCCCGGTGCCCTGTCATAAGCCTGGCCGGGTACAAAGGCAATCTGGTTAACATAGTCAGTATAATAATCAGGGAAAGCCGCCTGGTTTTCATAACCGCTGGTGTAGAAAGAAAATTTGGTACCCACCGTGCCCCCAAACTGAAAGCCACGCGTATTTAAGCCTATTTTAGAGCTGGGCCCGAAACCGATGGGTTTAAATTTTTCTTTTTGGTCTGTTTTATCCTCAAAATCGTGCCCAAAGGTATTTTCTAAAAGCAGGTCGCCGTAAAAGGTATATTCTTTAGTTTTAACATCTATCAGGTGCTCGTTAAATAATTTGCGTAAAAACCAGTTTTTGCGGGTACTGTCAACACCCACGTTCATCAATTGATTATAACGCTTATTTAGCGTGCTATCTATCAAAAAAGGGCGCAGCGAAGTATGCATGCGGGTGCTTTTTGAATAAACATCGGCATTGAATTTTTGATAGAACTGGTATGAATGCGGTAAATAAACAGATTGTGCTTTACCAACCTTAACAGTTAGCGTTATTATACACAGTAATAAAATAAATTTACCTGCAGGCTTTGTAAAGATTTTTTGCATACGCAGCAAAATAAGCGTAATTTATTGTAACATTAAAATTTAAGCAACTATTAAAATATTGCTGCATAAAAGCTTAACGGTTAAAATCTGTTAAAATTTAGCTAAACCTGTAAGGTACTGTATCGCCATACTGCAAAAAATAGTGATATTTGCCGGGTTTACTTACACCTTATGGGGATGCAATACAATAAAATTAATAATCTTTTTGGCTGGCTTTGCTTTTTAATCGCGTCAGCAACCTATATTTTAACCTTAGAGCCATCTGTAAGTTTTTGGGATTGCGGCGAATTTATTTCCTGCGCCTACCGGCTGCAGGTATCGCACCAGCCGGGTTATCCGCTGTTTGCTATGCTGGGCAAGGTGTTTTCGCTGCTCTCGTTGGGCGATAATACCAAGGTGCCTTATTATACCAATTCTATGGCGGCAATTGCCAGTGCCGCCGCCGTGATGTTCCTGTTTTGGACGATAACGGCCATAGCCAAAAAACTGCTTGCCGGCCGCGAAAAAACTTTTGGCAATGCCCAAACCATGGTAATAATGGGTGCCGGCCTGGTTGGCGCACTTGCCTTTACCTATACCGATACCTTTTGGTTCTCGGCTGTAGAAACCATTGTGTTTGCCTTATCGCAGCTGTGTATTGCTGTGGTATTTTGGGCCATACTTAAATGGGATGCCCATGCAGATGAGCCGGGCGCAGATAAATGGATAGTATTTATTGCCTATGTAATGGGGCTTTCTATCGGCATCCACCTGTTAAACTTGCTTACCATACCGGCCATAGCGCTGGTATATTACTTTCGCAGGTATAAAAATATTACCACTAAAAGCGCCCTGGTTGCTTTCCTTATCAGTATCGTGATACTGGGGTTTGTGCAGTACGGCATCAGGGGTTATACCATAAAATTTGCTGCATTTTTTGATCTGTTTTTTGTAAATACGCTTGGCCTGGGCTTTGGCAGCGGTGCGTTAGTATTCTTTTTAATATTGATATGCTGCATTGTGGGCGGTATTATTTACAGCATCCGTGCTAAAAAGCCTGCGTTAAACCTGGTATTTTTGTGTATAGCTTTCATTTACTTTGGGTATGGTTCGTTTGCGTATATCCCTATCAGGGCAACGGCAAACACCAATTTAAATAACTCGCACCCGGATAATGCCTTTATCCTTTATGGTTACTTAAACCGCATTCAATATGGCGAAAACCCCCTGCTTACCGGCCCGTACTTTGATGCGCAGATAACCGGCCAAACAGAGGGCAGCACCATTTACCGCAAAGGCGAAAAAAAATATGAGGTTGCCGGCCAGCGGTCAACCTATCAGTACGATCATACCACCATTTTGCCGCGTATGTACAGTACCGATGGCAGCGACGTGGGTTTTTACCGGGGCTGGCTGCAAATACCCGAAGGGCAGGCACCAACCTTTGCCGATAATATAAAGTGGATGGCCAGCTGGCAGATCTACCAGATGTATTTCCGTTATTTTTTATGGAATTTTGTAGGCCGGTATAATGATCAGGACGGGCAGCAAAGCACCGAGGGTGTAGATGGCAACTGGACCAGCGGCATCCTGGATGGCGGCAGGCACCTGCCAAAAGCTGTAGTGAACAGCCCAACTTACACCCCGCTTTATGCGCTGCCGTTTATTTTAGGGATGATAGGCATGATCTATCATTTCCAAAACAAAAAACGCGACGCGCTGATTATTGCGCTGCTATGGTTTTTTACCGGGCTGGCTGTTGTATTATACGTTAACCAGCCATCAGTGCAGCCACGGGAGAGGGATTACTCTTACGTGGGGTCGTTTTATGCCTTTGCCATCTGGATAGGTTTGGCCGTGATAGCTATTGCCGACGGCATCAGCAAAAAGGTTAATGCCCGTACGTCAGCTTATATAGCTACCGGTATATGCCTGCTGGCGGCCCCGGTGCTAATGGCCTTTAAAGAATGGCCGGGTCATGATCGGTCTACTAAAATGACGCCGCACGATATGGCTTATAATTACCTGATATCCTGCCCGCAAAATGCTATTTTATTTACCTATGGCGATAATGATACTTACTCGTTATGGTATGATCAGGAAGTGGAGGGCATTCGTCCGGATGTGCGCATTGTAAACCTGAGCCTGTTTAGCGGCGACTGGTACATCCGGCAGATGCAGAAGAAGATGAACCAATCGGCCCCGTTACCCATTACCATGCCTTATGATAAGTATAAGGATGGGGTGAGGGATGTGATCTATTTTAACGATTCGAAAATTGAGGGGCCCGTTGAATTAAAGGATGTTTTTGATTTTTTAACCTCGGACGATAAAAACATACAGGGGCAAAACCAAAGCGGCGAAAGTGTAAACTATTTACCTACCAAAAACTTTAAAATAACGGTTAATGCCGATGACGTGATGAAGAATAACGTGATCACACCGGCACAAAAGGGGCAGTTGGCTAATACGGTGGAGTGGAAATACACTTCAAACTATGTAACCAAGGATAACCTTGCCCTGCTGGATATTCTGGCGCATAACAACTGGAAAAGGCCCATTTGCTTTACCACCACTATTGGCAACAGCAACCTGATAGGTTTACAGCCTTATTTATATAAAGAAGGTTTTACTTACCGCCTGCTGCCGTTAAAGCCCGATACCGCTAACCACGATCAGCTAAGTAAAACTAATAGCCTGGTGATGTACAATAACATGATGAACAAGTTTAAATACGGTAAATTCAAAACCGCTAAATTCCTGGATCATGAATCGACCAATATGTTTTACCCGGTGCTTACCACCACATTTTTAGACCTGGCCGAAAGCCTGGTTAAAGAAGGACACCCGGATATGGCCTTAAAGGTGCTGCACAAATTTGATGATGAACTGCCCGAAGACCTGTACCCGTACATTGATGTTGCCGCGCGTAAGATGTACCTGGCGCAAATAGCTTACCAGTTAAGCGATAACAAACTGGGCAATAAGTTTATAGAGAACATTGATAAGTTTTTGGTAGATCAGCTGGATTATAACTATTACCTGCTTAAAGATAACCCCAGCCGGGTAAACACCCGCGACGTGCAAATAGGCATGCAGGTATTAAATACCATGGCCGACTATTCCAAAACAGCCAGCCAAACAACCCTGGCCAACAAACTGCAGGCACAGGTAAAAGATTACCTTGCCAAGTTTGCACCGTTACTGGGGCAGCAATAACAAAATGTACTAAAAAGCCCTGCAGAGCGATACTGAACTGCAGGGCTTTTTAGTACATTTTTATTTAATTATTTAACTACGGATGCACATACAGTATGGTATCTGCCAGGTCGCGGTTAATCAATTTAAGGCGGGTTGCAGATGACTCCAGCACACTATCTTTACGGATGGTGCCATCCTCTTTGGTAAACTGAAGCGTGTGGCCGTTGTTGGTTAAAGCCCATTTACCGGGTTTGCTGCCCTGTGGGGTAACCGATGCATAGGTATGGTCGGCATTGATGTTAAGCCTGATGCCCTGCACTATAGATACGATCATGTCTTTTTGGCCGTTTATAGCATCTTCCGAATCCGGGTTGGCTTCAACAGCCTTGGCAATAATCTTTTTAACAGTTTTATCGATAGAAGTGCTGTCAATTTTCCATGAGCCTACCACATCTTTCTCTGTTGTAGACGCAATTGTAAAAGCAGATAACACTACGGTTGCTGCCACTGCTGTAATTAATTTTAGTTTCATTCTGTTTAGTTTGTTTGTTTTGGATAGCACCCGGGTTGCTTTGTTACACAAACATATCGAATTTTTTGCTTACTGGTTAATTTAAGGGTTAATATTGAAAAAGAGTACAGATTATAATATCCCCCATTAAGAAATAAGTTTAATAAGTATTTGAGTGACGTTTAAGGCAACAGATTTTTTGATAGCCCCGCTTTTTTTTATGATGATGTTTTTATCAGCAGTAAATATTCTGGCTGGCCGAATATTGGATTTTACAGGTAAGCTACCCGTATCGAAATCTGAAGAAGTAAGCGGTACAGAAAATGTATCAGAATATTGTTGACTTGTGATCTGGCAGAGTATGATATCATCGCCGGGCAAATCAGCCAAAACTAAAGCAGGCCTTCTTTTAGAACCTGATAGATCTGAAAATGGAAAGGGAATTACAACAACGTCGCCTTTTACAAATTTTGCCATGCAATATCTTCCTCTTCATTTAGCCAGTCTTTAGCTAAAATAGCCTCGCTTGCAAAATGAGTTTGTATGTTTACGTTGTTAATCGTTTTGGCTTCTGCCTCATCAATAGTAAAGGCAATAATTTCTACCTGCTTGCCAATAAAATCTTTAGGCACCTGTATTAAAATGCTTTGATTACCAGGTTTAACAATTGTCCTTACCATGTTCAAATATACAAAATATTTAAAACATCATTACAGCGCCAAAACCTCATTCTCTTTCTTGATCCGTACGTATAGCATCCAGGCGTTTAGCAAACTGAATACTATAGCGGTATAGTATAAACCAAAAGCCAGCGGAATGATCGCTATCTCGCAGATCACGATGATATAATTGGGGTGTTTAATGTATTTGTAGATCCCCGCTGCAACGGGACGGGTGCCGGGCACTTTGTAAATTTTGGTGTTCCAGTAATGCCCTAAGGTAGCTATTACGATTACTTTGAGCACGATCAATAAAAAAAAGAGGATGATAAGCGCATAATTTATAACACTGCCATCTCTGCAGATGTATTCGGCAATAACAGCGATGATAAAGAGCGTATGCATCGCTACCATAAAGGGATAATGCGCTTTGCCGTATTCAACTGCGGCGTTCTTAAGCAGCCATTTTTCGTTTTTGGATGATACATACAACTCGGCCAGGCGCTGAAATATCAAAAAAAGGATAAATACAATAAATATCATCGGTTAGTTTTTTAGATCAAGTAAAACCATTTCGCTGCTAAAGCCGGGGCCCATAGCCAGCATCAGGCCGTAGCCGTCGGTAAAGCCTGTTTCCATAAACCGCTCCAAAACATACAACACCGTAACGCTGCTCATGTTACCGTTATCGTTCATCACCTCGCGGGTGTTTTGTAAAAAGTCGCCCGCTATATTCAGGGCATCGGCGTAGGCATCTAGTACCTTTTTACCACCGGGGTGAAAAATAAAATTTTTGATATCGCCCAACTTCAAACCCTGTTTCCCCAAAAAAGCTTCTATATCCTTACCAATATGCTGATGAATAAATGCAGGGATATCTTTAGAGAACACCACTTTAAAACCATCTTCCTTAAAATCCCAGCCCATTACATCCAGCGAGTTATAGTAAAGTTTACTGCTTGTTGCTTTGATGTTGATCTGCTGTTTGGGTAATTGATGCTGATCTCCCTTAACTATACACGCTGCCACACCATCCGAAAATAAGCTGGAACCGATGAAATTGCTTTTACTGTAATCGCTTTTGATCAGCGTGAGCGAGCAAAGTTCAACTGCAACCAGCAGCACCACAGCATTGGGGTTTGCCTGTGCTGCCATATTTGCCTTGGCCATGCCTGATACACCGCCTGCGCATCCCAGGCCCCAAACCGGCATCCGGTTAATGTGCGGGTTCAGCTCCATCTGGTTAATGATCAGGGCATCTATACTGGGTGTTGCCAGGCCTGTGGTAGAGATGAATATCAGATCGGTAATATCATTTTTATTAATATCGGCTTTTGCAATAACCGCTTCAACAGCCGTTACCGCGTGTTGCAGCGATAGTTTAATATACTCGTCGTTTCGTTGTTTAAAAGTTGTGGCCTGGGCATAATAACTTAAGGGCTTTACAAAATTACGGGTAACAATACCGGTATTATCAAAGGCGGGCATCAGCCTGCCGGCCTGCGCAAAATTTTTAGAGAACATAGCATAAGCCTGCTCTTTTACGGCTTGCTGGCCGGTTTTATCCGGCAGGTTTATTTTAGTTACGGCTGCTATATGTGGCATTTGGTATTGATTAAATAGACCCTTTATAACAATACGTTATAAAACCTGCTTTGGTTGACAACTTTTAACAAAGCTTATTGTTTTATTTACCGTGTAGCTTAAATTAGCAAACCTAAAAATAAAACCATGCCCGAATTGCCCGATCTGCAAGTATTTAGCCATAACCTGGATAAAAAACTAAGCGGTAAAACCGTTAAACAAATAACCGTGCACAAAGCCCCGAAACTGAATGTTAGCCATCAGCAGTTGCAAGATACGCTGCAAGGGCAAAAGCTAAGTTTGGTTTACCGCGATGGCAAGGAGTTGTTTTTTAAATTTGGCAAGGGCGATGTACTTGGTTTGCACCTGATGCTGCATGGCAAGCTGTTTTTGTTTGAAGGCAAAAGCGAGCAGAAATATCCCATTATCGAAATTTTATTTACGGATGATACCGGCCTGGTGCTAACCGATTTTCAGGGGATTGCCGCTCCTATGCTTAACCCGGAGGTTAAAGACGCCCCTGATGCTTTATCAAAAGATGCAGGTGAGGCATATTTAAAAAGTATCCTGGCTAAAAAGAAAACCAGTATTAAAGCGGTATTGTTAGATCAGAAGATCATCCGTGGTATTGGCAATGCTTACGCAGATGAGATACTTTGGGATGCCCGGATCTCTCCGTTCTCTGCCGGCAACAAGATCCCTGCGGATAAAGTAAAAGACCTGGTAAGATCCATACACGATGTTTTAAAAAATGCCGAAAAAGAGATCATCAAAGCTAACCCCGATATTATTGCCGGCGAGATCCGCGATTTTATGCTGATACATAATGCCGGTAAAAAGCAGAGCCCAAACGGTGCGCCTATCCTCATTGATGAAAAATCGCGTAAAACGTATTATACCGAAGAACAGGAGTTATATAGTTAATAACAATTTGGCGCAACCTACTCAGCTGGGTTGTATTTTCTATAAACTTAAAACATTTAACTCCGGCACCCTGTTTAGCTATCAACAAATATCTACCAACATGGGAACATTACAACATATACAGCACCAGATCTCGGCACTGAACGATTTGATAAAAATAAATAACGACCGTATTGCAGGCTACCAAAAAGCGGTTGAAGGTACGGAAGACGCCGCGTTAAAAACCGTATTTGACGGTTATATTGACCAAAGCAAAGGCTATATAAACCAACTGAACGATTATATACATGTACTGGGCGGCTCACCTGCCGATGGTACAACGCTTTCTGGCAAGGTTTACCATGCCTGGATGGATGTAAAATCGGCCTTTGCCAAAAAAGATAACCATTCGGTACTGGCAGATTGCGAATATGGCGAAGATGTAGCTAAAGGATCTTACCGCAAGGCACTGGATGATAAGGAATTGATATGGGAGGATGAAAAGGTGGTAACACTGCTTAACAACCACTTAAGCGGATTAAAAATAGCACACGATGCCATTAAGGCCCTGCGCGACTCATCTAAACAGGTAGCATAATATGGATAGCCCGGATCAGGATTTTTTTAAAAACTATAAGCCCCTGCATGTACCGCACAAGTATGATGCGGGGGCTTCCTTGCAGGACAACGTGATTTTTGCACTTGCTTACCTGGAATATGCCACTGCGCCGCAGGTTGCCGAAAAGCTGGATTCGCTGGAGCCTAAAACAGACCATGCAATACTTTTGCAGGAGGTTAGGCAGGTGTTGGAAGGCTTATTTAAAAAAGGCCTGATCAAAGGCGACGATGAAACCGAAAGACAATATAATTTAAGTAAGATACTGGTACAAAATTCCGGTAAGGCAGATCCCTTGTTTTAAGTTATAGCATACAACAGGGGGGCATCAATCACTTCACAACAGCACCATGAGCAGTATTACGGGTACAAAATAAAATACGCCGAACTCGTACTTATTAAAAAAGAATCCCCCAGCCAGGCCGCCTATAAAATAGAAGGCCAGTACCGTCATTCGCACGTAGATACGGTTGCGGATCATCTTATCTTTTTTGGTGCCCAGGTAATAATACTCTGCAACTTCGCTGCCCAGATCTGTAAACAGGCTGGCCAAGCTGGTAGATTTGATTAACCCGCCAGATACAATAGATACCAGGCCGGTTTGCAGGCCCATAGCAAAAATGGTAAGGCTTATTACAACCTCGCGTTCCAGCTTGGTCTCTTTGTAAAAATTATGCCCGTATATGGCCACACACAGCAGTATGATCATCTCCAGCACAACCGGGAACGCATGCGCCTTATATTGGTTTTTTTTAGCGAAAGATTTTACGGTAAAGCTGGAAACAAAGGCGCCTAAAAAAAACAGCAGCATCCAGATGGCGAATACGGTTATTTCATAAAAATTCTGGCTTACCAGGTTTTTGGCCAGGTTGGCCATGTGCCCGCTGATGCTTGATGTAAAGGCGAAAAAGGATACCAGCCCGGCAACATTAATAATCCCGGCCGCAAAAGCGGTTGATGATGCCAGGCCGAGGTTTTGTTTAAGAGTGCGTTGGTGTTTAGCGTATCGTAGCATGTGCAGGATCAGGTAATTCTGATGCTAAAATGTACAATATTGGCCAAATAAGCAGTTAGTAATAACTAATTTAACAATAAGTTTACTTTGTGTGGCTTATTGTTAAATTAGTTTAAATATAGCGTTGTGTTAATGTTAAGTATTTGGCTGCTTATGGTGCGGTAGGGGTAACCGGTGTGGTAGTCATTACGCTGTCAACCACAAAATTGCTAACCCCGCGCCAGGGCAGGGTATGCAGGTATTCTTTATAGTGTAACTCCAGCATGGCGCCCGCGCTGCGATTAAGTTTATCGGCCACCTTTTCATCCGTTACAGAAAACATAAATTCGTTTGATGAAATATTACCCTGCGTTTGGCTGCGAATACCGCTTTGTATCAAGCGGCCCTCGTAGGTTTTAAACATGTAACCCTTTTTAACAAAATAGTTCATGGTGCCGGCCTTTGTGCCTTCCCCAAAAACAAAGTAATAACGGTAGTAAACAATACCTATAATTGCAACGGCTAAAACCAAAAAAACAATTGTTAAAACACGGCCTCTTCTCATGATGGTAATTTTTTATGTAAGGCTAACGTATTTGTATGCTATAAGTTTGCAAAATAGTTAACAAGCGATGTAAAATCATCAAATTTCAGGTCGTAATCTGTTGTGGTGCCAAAGCCGTAGCTTATAAAAACAAAAGGAATGCCTGCCAAGCGGCTTTGTTCGCCATCGCCTGCAGTGTCGCCCACATAAACCGGGTTCTTTAGTCCGTGCTTATCCATCAGCAGTTTAATATTGTGGTTTTTGGGCATAAAGTTTACGCCATGCGCCAGTTCGTCCTTAATCAGGTCATCAATGCCGGCCCAGTCTATAAACTGGCGAATGATGCCTTTTGCGCAGTTGCTTAATATAAAAAGCGGGTATTTATCTGCCAGTATTTTTAATCCCTCTTTTACACCGTCGTATAAAATGCCGCCCTTTTCGCTAATGAGGTTATGCCTGCGCCCGTTTACCAGGGCGTAGATCTCTACGCGCTTGTCGTGGTCAAATTCAGGCATCAAAATTTCGATCACTTTTTTGCCTTCCATACCTACCATGTCAGCCAAAACATCGCGGGTGATGGTTTTATCTATCCCAAGTTCGGCAAATACAACATTCCAGGAGTGTGCATAGGTGTCAACGGCATCCCAAAGGGTACCGTCCATATCAAAAATAAGGCTATCGGGCTTTTGCATGGGGGTGAAATTACCTTTTAGTTTTTTAACCGCAAAGCGCACAAAAAATTTCCTTTGCAGGTATTAATGTTTTTGTCAATCAGTAAAAAGTACCATAACACCCATATTCCACACCATTGTATGGCTTATTTGTTAAGTATCTTTGAGGCATGAAAAAAGCGTTTCCGGTTTATGATATCTGTTCATTGGCTGGCCATCAGCACGATGATCTGCTCATTAGCCGTTTTGCGCCCTATTTGCAAAAGCATCAAAACCTGAGCCTGCCGCATAAGCATACCTTTTACCATGTGGTACTATTTACGCAAGGTGCCGGCAAGCACGCTATCGATTTTAAATCCTTCGCGGTAAAGCCCTATCAAATTTACTTTATGATACCGGGGCAGGTACACCGCTGGGAGTTTGAAGGCCCGGTAGATGGTTACATTATTAATTTTTCTGCAGAGCTGTTCCAGTCGTTCTTGCTGCGGCCAGATTACCTGGAAAGCCTGCCCTTTTTTAGCGGTAATGCAGATGATGAAGTGATAAACCTGCCCGCAGTTGCGCACGGACAGATAACACAGCTTTTTGAACAACTGCTTACCGAAAGCCTGCTACCCGGGCGCATGGGTATAGATATGATCCGTACGCTGATGCTGCAGCTATTTATACTGGTAGCCAGGCAAGGCAAGCAGGCAAACCAAACCGTAGCGCCTGCTTACAACTACACGCTGCTGCAAAGTTTCAGGAAGCTTACCGATAAAAACTTTGCTACGCTTAAGCTGCCAAAAGATTATGCCGCGCTGCTATACATTACGCCCAATCATTTAAATGCCTTGTGTAATGATATGCTGGGCATACCGGCAGGGGAGGTGATTCGTAACCGGGTAATATTAGAGGCCAAACGCCTGCTGATAAACCTGGATATGAATATCAGTGAGATTGCCGGTAAGCTAAACTTTGCCGACAACTCTTATTTTACCAAATTTTTTAAAAAATATACCGGACTTACCCCCGAGGATTTCCGCAAAAACCCAGTAGCCTAATGACACCAGCAAATAACAAATCCGCCAAAAAAGTACCTGTTTTAGAGGCGTTTATAAAAGCCAAATGCCCGCGTTGCCGCCGTGGCGATATATACAGCACCCCAACCTACGGCTTTAGTGCGCAAAGAATGCATGAACGATGCTCGCACTGCAACCTGCACTATGAACGCGAACCGGGATACTGGTATGTAGCCATGTTTGTAAGCTATACCTTTAACGTAGCCGAAATGGTAACTTTTGCTGTAGGCACACACATTTTAACCGGGTCTAACTCGCCCTGGCTTTATGTGGGTGTATTAATGGCTGTAGTGTTTTTGCTGTCGCCGTTTAACTACCGCTATTCGCGGGTGGCGTTATTGTACTGGCTTACCCCAGGCCTAAATTACGAGCCCTGGAGAGCAGAGGATAAGGCGCCCCTGCCCGGCGACGGGAAAGCTGGAGAAAAGCCTGATTGATACGGTTTAATTATGTTGAGCAATAAGAATTTAATCTTAAAACTCCGTGCTTATTAATGGGTAAGCTTTTCAATTTTTTCTATAAGCGCATCCATTTCAAAAGGTTTGGCCAAAAAATCATCTGCACCTGCTGCCATGGCTGATGCGCGGATATCGCGGCTGGCAGATATCATGATAATAGGGATGTTTTGCGTGGATGGGGTAGCTTTTAACTGGCGGCAAATATCCCGGCCGTCTTCTCCGCTCATCCAGATATCAAGCAGCAGCAGGTCGGGCAGTTCGTCCTTCATATCCAGCACGGTAGATCCGTCTACAGTGCTGGTTACATGGTACCCTTCAAATTCAAGCAGCATCTCCACGGCATCTACAATCCCGGGGTCGTCATCAGCTATCATAATTTTTTTTGCTTTCTCGTTCATCTCTGCTATGTAATTTTGAATGCAAAACCGGGCATTGGTTTAAACTGATCTGAATTTTGTCTGTTTACGTTTATTCGCCTGATTTAACAGGTAACGAAAAGCAAAAAGTAGACCCTTTTCCCTCAATGCTGTTTACCCACATTTTACCGCCTTCGCGCCTGATGATCTCGTTAGAGATGTACAACCCAAGCCCCAAACCGGGGAATGTATGTTGCTTGTTGCCACTAACGCGGTAAAACTGTTCAAATACTTTATCCTTTTTATCTTCGGCAATACCTATCCCAAAATCTTCTACACAAACGGTAACCATATCATCTTCTTTTTCGGTACTGATGACGATGCGGTTGGCATGCGGCGAATACTTGATAGCGTTGGTGATCAGGTTGGTTATTACCTGGCCAATCCGTTCTTTATCCGAGTAGATCTTACCGGTTTCTTTAAAATCCATCACCAAAATATGTTTGTTGGTGGTGTGCTGCAGATCTTGCACATTATCCATAATGGCCTGGTTAAAATCAAACCAAACCTTATTAAAAAGTATGCGCCCGGAATTTATTTTGGTTACATCAAGTAAATCGCCTATTAAATTGGTAAGGCGGTTAAGCTGGGCATCCATTTTCATCACCATGGCTGCCTTTTTATCTTCGCCCTCTTTACTTAACATGGCGCCAAGTACCTGTGCATAGGCTTTTATACTGGTAACGGGGGTTTTTAATTCGTGGCTGGCAATACCCAAAAACTCATCTTTTTGGCGCTGCATTTGTTTTTGCTCGTCAATATCGGTATTGGTGCCAAACCAGCGTACGATACCGCCATCTAAAGTGAAGGGCATGGCGCGTGTAAGGTGCCATTTATATGCCCCTGTTTTATCTTTCAGCCTAAATTCATACTGATACAGGCTGCCTGTTGCCAGGGCTTCTGTCCATGCGGCAATGCAGCCGGGCCT
This sequence comes from Mucilaginibacter phyllosphaerae, assembly GCF_004378255.1. Lineage (GTDB taxonomy): Bacteria > Bacteroidota > Bacteroidia > Sphingobacteriales > Sphingobacteriaceae > Mucilaginibacter > Mucilaginibacter phyllosphaerae. The sequence goes on along the minus strand of NZ_SNQG01000001.1, from coordinate 655,294 downwards.
GTCATCGGGGTGCAGGTTGTTGGGCCATACCTCCCCAATGATCTCTTCCATCGGTAAGCCAAAAAAATCAAGCGTTTGCTGGTTTACATAATCCAGTTCGCCGGTTGGTTTGGCCGTCCATAGCTGTACCGGCATAAAATCGGTAACAAATTCAAATTGCTTTATCTGGTCGTTAAGCTCGCTGTTTTTTAGTTGAAGCTCAATATCGGTAATGGTTTTTTCGGTAACATCTGTGCAGGCGCCAATGTAGCCCATAAACTTACCCTGCTGGTTATACTGCGGGTTACCGGTAGCAATACACCAGCGTACCTCTCCATCCTTACGGCGGATCCTGAAATCAACCTTGTAGGGCTGCTGCGCCTTCAGGTCTGCTAAAAACTTGGCGGCGGCGCGGTCGCGGTCTTCATCCAGGATGCATTTCAGCCACCCTGTACCCAAGATCTGATCGTTGGGCTGGCCGGTCCAGTCGGTCCAGGTTTTGTTGGCATAGGTCAGCAAGCCCTGTTCGTCAGCCATCCACAAAGCCGTTGGGGATGCGCTGGTAATATTTTGCAGCAGGTGCTCGCTGTTGATGAGTGCCTGCCTGCTTGCTATCTCGCTGCGCAGATCGCGGGCTATGGTAGCCCTGCCCTGCGGCTTGCCGCCCGGGCCATAGGTTACCATAGATTTGGCATAAACCGGTATAGCCTGCCCGGTTTTAAAATTCTTATATAAAAACTCGCCGCTCCAGTGGCCGGTTTCAATCAATGCTTTTTTAACAATTTCGAGCCTCCCGGCTTCCTGGGGCATTATAAAATCCAGGCTGTGTAATAGGGGGGCATCATCATCAAGGCCTATCATTTTACGGCCAACGGTGTTTACGTAGGTAAGGTTGCCATTCAGGTCGCTCAGGCCAATAAAATCGGATGTATTATCGATCAGGGTTATCAGTTTGCGTTGCTCTTCCTTGTTATGTACTTCCCCGGTTATATCCTGGGTGGTGCCTGCAAAGCGTATGCATTTGCCGGCTTCATTAAAGTAGGCTTTCCCTTTACTGTGCAACCAGCTAATTTCATGTGTGGCAGGGTTTATGATCCTAAAAACCTCATCGTAATAACCATCGCCATCGGGGTTTAAAGCAATTTGCACCTTTTGCGTAACATTATCCAGGTCGTCCGGGTGAATATTTTTTAACGCATCGCTGAAACTGGTAACCTGCCCTTCTTTAAAGCCATGCAGGCGGTTACAGCGTTCGTCCCAGCTCACTTTTTCGTTTGTAGGGTCCATATCCCAGGCCCCAAGCTGTGCCGAATCAAGCGCAAAGCGCGATCGTTCTTCAGCTTCGGCCAGTTTTTGCCGGGTAAGCACCAGTTCGGTAACATCCTCTGCGGTATTTAATATCGCCCATACTTCGCCCTTATTGTTTTTTATGGGCTGGTAAATAAAGTTAAAGTAAAAGGTTTGTATGCGGCCGCCTACCAGTAGGGCCACACGTTCGGCGTAGGCTTTATAGGCAATGCCTGTTACATACACCTCATCTAAAATATCAAAAAAGGGCTGCCCTTCCAGTTCGGGCAGGGCCTCGCGAAATGTTTTGCCAATAACAGATCTGTCCCTGTCCCACACCTTTAAAACGGCATCATTTGCCAGGGCAATCACCATATTGCGCCCAACATACAGGCCAACCGGCGATGGCGACTGTTCAATGATGGTTTTGAAAATATTTTCAGTTTGTGAATCCAGGAGACTGCCGCTTTCCATTTTTAAGCAAAATCATCTATAAAAAAACCGTTAATAAATAGCCTGATAGTATTTACCTGCATTATTATTCTGCAATATTAATTTATCTGCCCGAGATTAAAACTAATCCTGATGTTTTATACGTATAAATCATAACAATGTTAATTTATCCTTTATAATAATGCCGGTATTTGCCGGTTCTTTTGTAAAGAAGTTATTATAAATCAAACAATTATAGTGCTGAAAAGTTAACCAAAAGACAAGATAAATATACAACTTATTGGAATAATTACTTTGGTAATAAGTAATTATGTTGCTTGTTAAGGTATATTTTATACTTTTATGAAACTAATTGAAAAACGTTGATGCATGAGTAAATCTCAAAAAAAAATTGGGCCTAAATCTTACAGTACTTTAGCCAAAGTTTTAACAGGTATTACGGGGCTTGATGAAATTACAGAAGGCGGTTTGCCAAAAGGCAGGCCTACATTAATATGTGGCGAAGCCGGATCCGGCAAAACCTTAATGTCGATAGAATTTATTGTACGCGGCGCTATACAATACAATGAACCCGGCGTATTTGTGGCATTCGAAGAAAAATCTGATGAACTGGCCATGAATGTAGCATCCCTGGGCTTTGATCTTAAAAAGCTGCAGGATGAGAAAAAACTAAGGATAGACCATATTCATATAGACCGCAGCGAGATAGAAGAAACCGGCGAGTACGACCTGGAAGGTTTGTTTATACGCCTGGGATACGCTATTGACAGTATTGGCGCCAAACGTGTAGTGCTGGATACGCTGGAGAATCTTTTTTCGGGCCTGGATAACCTGGCCGTTTTGCGTACCGAATTACGCCGGCTGTTTAGCTGGCTGAAAGAAAAAGGCGTAACAGCCATTATAACCGGCGAACGCGGCGATGGCTCGTTAACCCGCCAGGGGCTGGAAGAATACGTATCAGATTGTGTGATACTTTTAGATAACCGCGTTGTAAACCAGATAACTACCCGCAGGTTACGCGTTGTTAAATACCGGGGCACGGTACATGGCACTAACGAATATCCTTTTCTTATCGATCAGGACGGGATCTCAGTTTTACCGGTAACCTCGCTCAAAATGGCCAATAAGGTATCTAACAAGCGTATATCAACAGGGGTAAAGGCTTTGGATGGAATGCTTGGCGGGCAAGGGCTGTTTCAGGGCGGTAGTGTGCTGGTATCAGGCACGGCAGGTACGGGTAAAACCAGTTTAGCGGCATCATTTGCTAACGAAGCCTGTAACCGTAAAGAAATGTGCGTTTATTTTGCGATGGAAGAATCGCCCAGCCAGATCATCCGCAACATGTCATCTATCGGCATCAACCTGCAAAAGCATGTAGATAGCGGCCTGTTGTACTTTAATGCATCAAGGCCAAACCTTTACGGGCTGGAAATGCACCTGGTGGCTATGCACAAATGCATCAAAAAATATAAGCCCAGCGTAGTTATTGTTGACCCTATAACCAACTTTATCAACATCGGTTCGGTTAGCGAGGTAAAGAACATGCTGGTGCGGATGATAGACTTTTTGCAGGAGGAGCAGATCTCGGTAATGTTTACTGCATTATCATTAAACACCATTGTAAGCGAGCAAACAGACGAAGGTGTATCATCCCTGGTAGATGCCTGGATCCTGGTGCGCGATATTGAATTTAACGGCGAGCGTAACCGTGGCCTGTATGTGATGAAATCCCGAGGGATGAAACACTCTAACCAGGTGCGCGAATTTGTGATAACCGATAACGGGCTTAACCTGATAGACGTTTACCTTGGCCCCGACGGTATTTTAACAGGATCTGCCCGCGAACAGCAGTTGCTGCTGGAAAAAACCGGCGAAGCCATCCGCAGCAGCGCATTTGTGCGTAAAGACAGGGAAATACTGCGCAAACGCCAGGTACTGGAGGCTAAAATTGCCAGCCTGAACAGCGAATTCGAATCAGTAGAAGAAGAGTTGAACAAGGTTTACCTGGAAGAAGAGCTTAAAAAGCAAATATTAGAAAAAAACCGTGCAGAAGTGACGAGGATGAGGAGAGGCGAAACTAAAGAAGCACCTAAAACATCCCGCAAAAAATAATGGTAAAAGTTGATAAAAAATGGGAACTGAGGTTATACATAGCAGGTAAAACACCCAAAAGCGTTACAGCACTAAGTAACCTTAAAAGATATTGCGAAGAACACTTAAAGGGCCAGTACCGCATAGAAGTTATTGACCTGCTGGAGCAGCCGCAGCTGGCCGAAGGCGACCAGATACTGGCCATACCTACTTTGGTGCGTAAAGTGCCCGAGCCGATCCGTAAAATAATTGGCGATCTGTCTAACGAAGAAAAGGTATTAGTAGGCTTAAACATTCGCCCTGCTTAATTGTAATAGATAAGTTATGGCCTACGAGCAGGAGGATTTTAATGTAGATGAGGGTAATAATTCGGCTGGGCCTTATATCTTACGCCTTTTTATTACGGGGGCATCCCCAAACTCCATTCGTGCGGTAGAGAATATTAAAGCAATTTGTGAGAATTTTTTAGCCGGCAACTACGAGCTCGAGATCATAGATATACATCAGCAGCCAAAACTTGCCGAAGGCGAGGATGTAATTGCAGTACCTTTGATGATAAAGAAATCGCCCTATCCGCAACGCAGGCTAATAGGCGATATGAGCGATACCCAAAGAGTTTTAAAGGGGCTTGGCCTGGCAGCAAACAGTTAATTTATGGAGCAGAACGATAAACTTTCGGACGAAATTCTGGAACTGCGCCTTCAACTGGAAGAAGCGCAGGACACTATCAACGCCATCCGCACCGGCCAGGTTGATGCATTGGTGGTGAAAGATACCGAAGGACACCAGCTTTATACCCTTAAAACAGCCGACCAAACCTACCGCGTTTTTATTGAACGGATGAGCGAAGGGGCCGTTACCATAAACCGGGATGGTATTATATTGTACTGCAATACCCGCTTTGCAACCATGGCCGATGTGCCCCTGGAGAAAGCGATAGGCAAACCCTTAAGCAGCTTTGTGCCCGATGTATCGCAGGATCTGTTGGCCCATATTGTTAACAGCAGCTGGAGCAACGATTGCCGCCAGGAAATAATACTGAAAGATGGGGAAGGGAAAGATATGCACTGCCTGTTCTCCTGCAACGCTATCGAGCTGGATAGCGGCACAGCGTTAAGCATCATTATTACCGACCTGAGCGTGTTAAAAGAAACCGAAAGGCAATTGCAGGTTAAGAACGAACAGCTGGAAGAGGCGCGCAGCACTACCGAAAAACTGAATGATTCTTTAGAAGCTACCGTAAAGGAGCGTACGCATGACCTTACTATCAGCCGCGAGCATTTTAAACTGCTTAATAACAATATTGTGCAGATGACCTGGACCAATTTGCCCGATGGCAGGGTAAACTCGCATAACCAGCGCTGGTATGATTATACCGGCCTTGATTTTGGTGCCACCCAGGAGTTTGACTGGAAAAAATTAGTGCATCCGGACGATATGCAGCTAACTGCCGAAAAGTTCTACCAATCGTTAAAAACCGGGGAGATGTTTGAGGTAGAGAACCGTTACCGCAGGCACGATGGTGTTTACCGCTGGCACCTTAACCGTTCAAGGCCCCTGAGAAACGATGACGGCGAAATTATTTTTTGGGTAGGCACCGCCACCGATATTGAAGACCAGAAGCGCGAAATAGACCGCAAGGATGAGTTTATAGGCATTGCCAGCCACGAACTTAAAACCCCGCTCACCAGCCTTAAAGGTTATCTGCAGCTGATTGATGGATACAAAAAAGAAGAGTTGCCGCCCGTTATTAAACAATACATTGCCAAGGCAGGTATATCTATTAATAAACTGCAGGGGCTGATCAACGATCTTTTGGATGTAAGCAAAATAAAGGCCGGTAAGCTGGAGTATAACCTGGAAAATGTAAGCGTTACTTACCTGGTACACCAATGTGTAGAGAATGCCGAGCACATTTACGCATCCTACACGTTCGAAAAAGAGATTTTGGGCGATTTTACCGTAAAAGGCAATGCCGAGCGGCTGGAACAGGTTTTAATGAACCTGATAAACAATGCCGTAAAATATTCGCAAACCAATAAAAACGTGGTTATAAAGGCCGCACAGCACGATAACCGGGTAAGGGTATCTGTTATAGATTATGGTATAGGCCTGTCTAAAGACCAGCAAAGCCGTATTTTTGAGCGCTTTTACCGGGTAGAGGACAAAAAGAACATGACCAGCGGGCTGGGTATGGGCCTCTATATCTCGCACGAGATCATTAAAAAACATAACGGATCTATAGGGGTAGAAAGCGAGCCGGGCAAGGGATCCACCTTTTACTTTGAATTGCCGGTAGCTTAAATTCGTTTGTATTTTTGCGGTGCCGTAAATTTGCATACCCGGTAAATTTGCGGATATTGCCATCGCACACATACCCATTACATGATAACCGATAGCACCAACGGAAACGTAACATGCAATACCGCAGATGGTGTTGCAACCATAAGTTTTTATCACCCGGCCCAAAATTCACTCCCGGCACATTTGCTGCAGGCCCTTACCGATAATATTAACCAGGCAGGCAGCAACCCCCAAACCAAAGTTATTGTACTGCAAAGTGCCGGCGAACGTACTTTTTGTGCCGGCGCCAGCTTTGATGAATTGCTGCAAATAAAAGATAAGCAGGCCGGCGCAAAGTTCTTTTCGGGTTTTGCCAACGTTATCAATGCCTGCCGCAAATCAACCAAAATTATTATAGCGCGGGTGCAGGGCAAAGCTGTTGGTGGTGGTGTGGGCCTTGCCGCCGGGGCCGATTATGTTTTAGCTACGCAGGCGGCATCCATCAAATTAAGCGAACTGGCAATAGGCATAGGCCCGTTTGTCATATCGCCCGCCGTTATCCGTAAAATAGGCTTGCCTGCCTTTTCGCAGCTTACTATACGCGCGGTAGATTTTCAAACAGCGCAATGGGCAATGGATAAAGGCTTGTATAACGAGGTTTACACGGATATTAAGGCACTTGATGAGGGTTTGTTGGCCCTAACCCAAAAGCTTGCCTCTTACCATCCCCAGGCCCTTACAGGCCTTAAACAAATACTATGGGAAGGCACCGGCGATTGGGATGAGCTGCTTACACAGCGCGCAGCCATCAGCGGGGAACTGGTATTATCAGCATTTACCCAGGCTGCATTAAACGGCTTTTTAAAAAAAGAGTAGTTTGTAATTAATTACGGTAATTATGGCTGCAATAAATTTAGATCTGCCCAAGGTTGTGTGTGGTTAAATTGCCGATCAAATAAAATTCCCCCTATCTTTGATGTTCATTTTAAATTATGGCTACAGAAGTTAAATGCCCCAGCTGCGGACATGGCTTCCCTATTGAGGAAGTAATGGCCGAGGAATATAAAAAGCAGCTGAGGCTGAAGATGCAGGATTATACCCGCCAGAAAGAAGAAGAGTTTCAGAAAAAAGAGGCAGAGTTTACCAGCCGCGAAAAGCAGCAGCAGGCCGCGTTTGAGCAGCGCCTGGCCGGCGAAAAGAAGGCCCTGCAGCAAACGCTGGAAGAGAACCTGCGTAAATCCATCTCGTCAGACTTTGAGAACCAGCTGCTGATGCTGCAAAATTCGGTAAACGCCAGCGCCGAAAAACTGAAGGAATCGCGCCAGAAAGAACTGGAGTACATGCAGCGCGAGCAAGCCTTAAAACAAAAGGAAGAGGAAATGGAGGTTGCCCTGCAGCGCAAGCTACAGGAGCAGCGCGCCGAGCTGAGTGAACAGATCCGCAAACAGGAAACCGAGAAGCACAGCATTAAAGATACCGAGTACCAGCTAAAGGTTAAAGAGCTTGAAAAGCAGCTGGATGACCAGAAAAAGCTTGCAGAAGAAATGAAGCGCAAGGCCGAACAGGGCTCTATGCAGCTGCAGGGCGAAGTGCAGGAGCTAATACTGGAAGAACAGCTGCGCAGCTATTTCCCGTTTGATGTGATCAGCGAGGTAGGCAAGGGCGTGCGCGGGGCAGATTGTGTGCAAACCGTGCGCAACCAGTTTGGCCAGGAGTGTGGCCGTATTATTTATGAAAGTAAGCGCACCACCGCTTTTGGCGGCGACTGGATAGATAAGCTTAAAAAAGATATGCGTGCCCAGGGGGTAGATGTGGCCGTTATTGTAACCCAGTGCTATCCTAAAGGGATGGATTGCTTCGGCGAAAAGGATGGTGTTTGGATCTGTAACTTTGATGAATTAAAGGCAGTATCGTACATCCTGCGCGATGGTGTTATCAAGCTGGCCAATATGGCAAAGGCCCAGGATAATAAGGGCGATAAAATGCACCTGCTGTATGATTATTTAACCAGCAGCGAGTTTTCTGAACAGTGGAAGGCTATCCGCGAGGGGTATATGAGTATGCGCCTGTCTATTGTTAAAGAACGTGATGCGATGGAGCGGTTATGGAAATCTCGCGAGAAACAACTGGATAAGGTGTTATTAAATGCCGCCGGTATTAAGGGAAATATAGAAGGTATTGCAGGTAACGATGTGATACAGCTGAGTTTGGATGATGACGATGAACCATTGATGCTGGAATAATGGGGATAATTGTTATTTAAAATACCGGTTATAGAAAGATTTAAGTATATCATATAATTCATTCGGCTGGGGGCATCCGGTGTTGTTTATGCGGTAGTATGGATAGTTTTTGTAAGGTAATTGTTACCTTAAACCAAAAGCATTACTTTTGCCGTTCACTACTTGGTGAACAAATTCTGATCATACATGGCCGATATAACCGCATTGCCGCAACTGGCTTTACAGCTTTTGCAGCAGCTTATCTCAATACAATCTTTCAGTAAAGAAGAAGACCGTACTGCCGACCTGATTGCGCAGTTTTTGCAGCAGCATGGTGTTCAAATCAACCGCAAACTCAACAATATCTGGGCGTGGAACAGGCATTTTGATGCCGCAAAGCCAACTATCCTGCTCAACTCGCACCACGATACCGTTAAACCCAACAGCGGCTACACCCGCGACCCATACGATGCCAAAATAGAAGACGGCAAGCTATACGGCCTGGGCAGTAACGATGCAGGCGGCTGCCTGGTATCACTGATAGCGGTATTTTTATATTATCACGACCAGGAAAACCTGAAATATAATTTTTGCCTGGCCGCTACGGCTGAAGAGGAGATCTCGGGCGTAAATGGCCTGGAACTAATTATCCCCGAACTTGGCCGGCTGGATTTTGGCATCGTTGGCGAACCTACCCTGATGGACCTTGCCATAGCAGAGCGCGGCCTGATGGTACTGGATTGCACCGCACACGGCCGCGCAGGCCACGCCGCCCGCGAAGAAGGCGATAACGCTATTTATAAGGCGCTGGCAGATATAGAATGGTTCCGCAGTTACCAATTCCCTAAAGAATCGGAAGTTTTTGGGCCGATAAAAATGTCGGTAACCATTATCAACGCCGGTTCGCAGCATAATGTAGTACCGGCAACCTGCACCTTTACGGTTGATGTAAGGGTAACCGATGCCTACAGGAATGAAGAGGTGCTGGAGATCATTCGCAGGCATGTAAGCTGCGATGTAAAACCACGTAGCATCCGCTTAAAACCATCATCCATAGATAAAAATCACCCCTTTGTACAGGCGGGTATATCGCTTGGCCGTAAAACGTATGGGTCGCCTACCACATCAGATCAGTCCCTGCTGGATATCTCCAGCATTAAAATTGGCCCCGGCGATTCGGCCCGCTCACACATGGCCGATGAGTTTATTTACGTAGATGAAATAGGCGAAGGGATAGAGCTGTATATTCAAATGCTGAGTAAGATAGTTTAGGAAAAATTAAATAATTCCCTCCCTCGGGAGGGTTAGGGAGTGTTTCTGCTGCATCTTAAGCGGAAAAACCCCTCCCGGCCAACGCACTATTCTTCGCGCCCCTCCTCAAGGAGGGAATTGAAAAAAACTACAAGGCCTGTTTTTAAATCACGGTTCAAGACAAAACGCATTTAATTCTATATTTGTGCATGGCAAAATTATGGCAGAAAACCACTAACGTTGATAAGCTGGTAGAAAATTTTACCGTTGGCCGCGACCGCGAACTGGACAGGCAAATGGCGGCTTTTGATGTGCTGGGGTCGCTTGCCCACACCCGGATGCTGGAATCTATAGGCCTGATGGATGCTGCCGACCTGATGCTTGTGCAGCAGGAATTGAAAGCCTTGTACCTTGAAATAGAGCATGATAACTTTGAGATAGAACCTGATGTGGAAGATGTGCACTCGCAGGTAGAGATGCTGCTTACCCGGCGCATAGGCGAGGCCGGTAAAAAAATTCATAGCGGCAGATCACGCAATGACCAGGTTCTGGTCGACTTGAAATTATTTTTTCGCCACCAGTTACAGCAGGTAGTTACCGAAACAGATACGCTTTTTAGGCAGCTGATACAGCTAAGTGAAGAGCATAAAGAGGTGCTTTTGCCCGGCTATACGCACTTGCAGGTAGCGATGCCGTCGTCATTCGGTTTATGGTTTGGCGCCTACGCTGAAGGGTTGGCAGACGACCTGGAAATGGTTTTAGCCGCCTGGAAGATTACTAATAAAAACCCATTAGGCTCGGCTGCCGGGTATGGCTCTTCGTTCCCGCTAAATCGTACCATGACTACCGAACTGCTTGGTTTTGAGAGCCTTAATCATAATGTGGTTTATGCCCAAATGGGCCGCGGTAAAACCGAGCGTATTATTGCCCAGGCGCTGTCATCCATAGCGGCAACTTTAGCCAAAATGGCTATGGATCAGTGCCTTTACCTAAGCCAGAACTTTGCCTTTGTAAGCTACCCAGAAAACCTGACCACCGGCAGCAGCATTATGCCGCACAAAAAAAACCCCGATGTTTGGGAAATTATGCGCGGTAAATGCAACCGCCTGCAGGCCTTGCCAAATGATGTGGCACTGATGACCACCAACCTGCCATCGGGCTATCACCGCGAGCTGCAATTGTTGAAGGAATTACTTTTCCCGGCGTTTACCGATCTGATAGACTGCCTGCAAATGGCAACCTTTATGCTGCAAAACATCAGCGTAAACAAAAACATACTGGATGACCCTAAATATACTTATCTGTTTAGTGTAGAGGAAGTTAACAAAGCTGTATTGAATGGCACGCCTTTTCGTGATGCCTATAAACAAATAGGATTGGATATTGAGGCAGGTAACTTTAACCCCGAAAAAACGGTTAGCCATACACACGAAGGCAGTATAGGTAACCTGCAGAATGAGCAAATAACCAATGCGATGGATAAGATTATCCAAAGCTTTGATTTTAAGAAGGTTGAGGATGCCATCAGCTGGCTGGTAAAATAGTTTATTCAAATCGGTATAATCCAAATAGATCATGCACGGACGTAACAGAGCAGAAATATACCCCGGACTGGAAGTAGACATTATCCTAAAAAAAGATCAGCGCAGCGGCAAATTAACCCGGGGCATAGTTAAAGATCTGTTAACCAGCGCTTCCTATCATTCCCGCGGCATAAAAGTGCGGCTGGAAGACGGGCAGGTAGGCCGCGTAGCCGAAATTGTAGAAGAAGATTAAATATAGTTTTTGGTTGATGCATAACATTCCGCAGGCCAAATGTATATTTGATAGCTTACCTTTATTTTTATAAATCATTATCTGTCAACCCATTGAAAAACGTAACCGAACCCAGAAAGAACCTGCTGCTCCGGCTGGATGCCCACTACAGGCTCTACATATCGTTGCTGATAGGGGCGGTAACTTTCTTTTTTGCCCGGCACAATCCATCGGTGCCGGCAGTTACGTTAATTACCTGGATATCAATTGCATCCAGTATTATTGTGCTCGATTGGATTACCATTTTGTGGGCACATCCAAAAGAGATCCGTAAGATTGCCAGCTTGCAGGATAGCAGCCGGTTCACTATATTTTTGTTTGTAATGGTGGCATCGCTGGTAAGCTTGCTGGCCATATTTCTGCTGTTAAAATCAACCAAAAACCAGTCGGAAGATGCGGTTGCAGGGGCGGTTGTACTGGCTATGTCGGCGGTGGTAATATCCTGGTGGTTAGTACATTCCGTGTTCACCATGCGGTATGCCCATCTGTATTATAACACGGTAGGCGATAAAAAAACATCCGTTGGCGGCCTTGAATTCCCGGGGGATGAAAAAGACCCTGATTATCTGGACTTTGTGTATTTTTCTTTCGTTATCGGCATGACTTTTCAGGTATCTGATGTGGAGATCTCCTCCAAACAGATCCGCCGTTTGGCCTGGGGGCACGGGCTTATCGCCTTTGCATTTAACACTGCAATAGTGGCTTTAAGCATCAATGTCATATCCGGGTTAGTATCAAAATAGATGCGCTTTTTACCGCAAAAAACGCCACTTTCAGCGACCCTGAAACGACCAAAAAACGCCCTTAAATCACCAAAAAACGTCCCCGAAAAATCACAAAATAAAAAGCCGATAAAAATCCCTAAAATACCACTGCAAATCCTAAATCCTGCCCATCTTACAATCTTTTAATCGTGTTCTATTTTTGAATGTTTCCCGTTATTCTCCTATTGATGTACACGACTTCAAATTTGACACCACTGCAAATCCTGAATCCTGCCCATCTTAAAATCTTTTAATCGTGTTCTATTTTTGAATGTTTCTTCGTATCTATCATGCTGGTATAAACCACCAGCGATACCACGATGCAGCCGGTAACGTACCAGTAAAACCATTCTTCGTGGCCGTAGCCTTTAAACATCAGGGCAATATACTCGGCCGAGCCCCCGAAGATAGATACCGCAATGGCATACGGAAACCCAACCCCCAAAGCACGGATATGCGCCGGGAACAGTTCGGCCTTTACTACGGCGTTGATGGCGGTATAGTTGCTCACAATCAGTAAGGCAAGCATGATCAGCCCGAAAGCTACCCAAAAGTTGTGGGTTTGGCTCAGGTAAGTAAGGATAGGGATGGTGGTAAGCGTACCCAGTATGCCAAAAGTTTTCAGCATGGGCTTACGGCCCACACGGTCAGATACCCAGCCATAAAGCGGCTGTATCAGCATAAAAATAATCAGCGTTAAACTGGATATCAGCGTCGCCTCGTTTTTGGTAAAACCGTTGGTGTTTACCAAAAACTTTTGCATGTAGGTAGTAAAAGTATAAAATGCCACGGTGCCGCCAATGGTAAGGCCTATCACGGTAAATATGGCCTTAGGGTGTTCGGCCAGTGCTTTGAGAGAGCCGCGTGCGCTGATATGTTTCTTATCAATGGTTACAGATTCCTGCAAACTGCGCCTTAAATACATTACAATAACCGCCAGCATGGCGCCGATGCCGAAAGGGATGCGCCAGCCCCAGGAATGCAGCTGCGCCTCGGTCAGGAAGATGCGTTGCAGCAATATCAGCACGCCCAGTGCAAGCAGCTGCCCCATAATAAGGGTAACGTATTGAAAGCTGGAATAAAAGCCGCGATCTTTTTTGGTGGCCATTTCACTCAGGTAGGTGGCGCTGGTGCCGTACTCGCCGCCAACGCTGATGCCCTGGATAACCCTTGCCAGCACCAGCAGGATAGGCGCCGCAATGCCAATTTGCTTGTAACCCGGCGTAATGGCTATCAATAACGACCCGGCACTCATCAGCAAAACCGAAAAAGTGAGCGCCTTTTTACGCCCGTGCTTATCGGCAAAGGTACCCATCAGCCAGCCGCCTATGGGGCGCATTAAAAAGCCGATGGCAAAGATGCCTGCCGTATTCAGCAATTGCGCGGTAAGGTTGCCCTTAGGGAAAAAAGAGCCCGCAAAGTAAAGCGAGAAGGCCGAATATACATACCAGTCGTACCACTCTACCAGGTTGCCCAACGAGCCACCGACGATCGACCATACACGGCTTTGGTTGGTTTGCGGTTCGGGAATGGCAGTTGTGTTCATCAGATCTGGGGTTTTGGCGCAAGATAAGGATAAAAAATATTTCGTCTGCAGATATAGAGATATAAGGAATCCTTCTTCGTTAATTTCTTGCATGCCCCTCTTGCACTGGTACAGGTTTAGCGTAGCGTAACCTGGACCTAAAATTCTGTAAGCTTTCAGCTTACGCAAGCAGAATGCTTGCCTGGTTTTAGGACGAAGTTGAAAACTTCGACCAGTGAAGGCTTTCAACTTACGCAAGCAGAATGCTTGCCTGGTTTTAGGACGAAGTTGAAAACTTCGACCAGTGAAGAGCTTTGCTAAGTCCTCGACAAGACTGACATCAGCCCCGGTTTTAGGTAGAAGTTGAAAACTTCTACCATTAATAGCGGATAGGCTAAAGGCACAAAATCATTCCGTCAAAAAAAACTGTTTCATCCCGGTTCTGATTTAATTATCTTGCCTGATGCTTTTCACCGAAGACTTTTTGCACTACATCTGGAAGTTTCGCCTGTTTAACCGGATAAACCTGCGTACCACCGAAGGTGAGGAGCTGGAGGTGCTGTCTGCCGGGTTGCATAACAGCCATGCCGGCGCCGATTTCCAAAATGCACGCATCCGTATCGGCGAAACTACCTGGGCAGGCAGTGCCGAGTTGCATATCTCCTCGTCCGACTGGTACAAACACGGCCACACTACCGATAATGCTTACGACAATGTGATACTGCATGTGGTTTACCGCGATGATGAGCCGCTGATGCGCACCGATGGTAAACGTGTACCCACGCTGGAACTGCATGACCGCATCTCGGCAGAGCTATATAACCGCTACCATAATCTGGTATTCGGCAACCAAACCATTATCCCCTGCGAAGCATCTATTGCCACCGTTGACGGGCTGACCATGCAAAACTGGCTGACAAGGATCCTGGTAGAGCGATTGGAAAAACGATCGGAAGCGGTAATTGCTGCCCTTCATGTAAACCGGGGCGACTGGGAGGAAACCTTTTACCAGTTCCTGGCAGCCAACTTCGGCTTTAAAACCAACGCGCTGCCGTTTGAGCTAATGGCCAGATCGTTACCGCAAAGCATCCTGGCCAAAAACAAAAATAACGCCATGCAGATAGAGGCGCTGATATTTGGGCAGGCGGGCTTTTTAACCGATAACCTGCAGGATGATTATCCGCGCAGCTTAAAAAAGGAATACGATTACCTGGCTAAAAAATACAGCCTGCAGCCCATAGAGAACCACTTATGGAAATTTCTGCGGATGCGGCCCCAAAACTTCCCAACTATCAGGCTGGCACAGTTTGCGGCGCTGATAGTGCAGGCTAACCACCTGTTCTCTAAAATACTGGAAGTGCCCGAAGTGAAGGAGCTGCGCAGCCTGTTCAGCAATATTAAGGTGTGCAATTATTGGGAAACACATTACCGTTTTGATACACAATCTAAACCGGCAGCCAAAAGTTTGGGGCCTGCTTCTGTAGATACCATACTGCTTAATACGGTAGCGCTGTTTCTGTTTAGCTATGGCAGGCACCTTAAATTGCAGCACTTTGTAAGCCGGGCATTAAAATTGCTGGAAAATATTCCGGCAGAGCAGAATAATATTATCACAGATTTTGCTAACTTAGGGGTAAATACTAAAACAGCGTTTGAATCTCAGGCCCTGCTCGAACTGAAAAATAGTTACTGTAACCATAAAAAATGCCTGCAATGCAGCGTTGGAATTAAAATACTAAAACCCAATTGATATGTTACAACGGATAATCACCTTTTTTGAGCGCTACTCTTTTGGGGTATGCACTTACCTTGGCGAGCGTTTTAATATCTCTATCGCCAAGATCAGGCTGTTTTTTATCTACTCCTCGTTCCTGGCGGTTGGTTTCCCGCTTATCTTTTACTTTTTTGCCGGTATCGTGCTCGATTTTCGTAACTACATCAAACGCAGCCGTACACGCGCTGCCGATATGTAATTTATCCGGATCACAAAACTTAAGTTTTTATCTCAAGTCTACCACCTCTACACCCGGGTATGCTTTTTTATCAAAAGTAAAGGCCGCATCGGTTACTTTGTAATTAGGCGTAAAACTGCGCAGGGCGTAGGTATATTTACTGCCATTTTTATCAAATATCTGCGCGCTATACAGTTGATTTTTAGTTTTATCTATCATCAGGCGTACCTTAAAAAAAGTTTTTTTGCCGTCTTCGGGCGTCAGGTCTATCACCTGGTAGGTTTTACCTGCTAATTTTTGCTGGCCGGTATAAATATACTTATAGCCGGTTTCGTACATGGTAAATATCTTTGCGGGGTTAAATGCTTCCTCGCTGTTATCTGCCGCGCTCAACTGCACCTCGTTGGCATCCTTAAGGTAGGTCCATTGGTTTTTACCATCGCTGATGATATCCTGCGTTACCGTTTTTTTGCCGGGCGCATACAGTGTAACCTTGTATTTGTTGCTTTTTGAGCGCGATAGCAGCGTGCCGGTTTGGGTTTCTTTGATGTTGGCCTGCTGGTTATCAATGGTTAGCGTAAAATCGGTTTTAACCGCATCATAGGTGCGGTACTGCTTGCTTAATTTATTTAAAATAAGCTTTGCATCCGCATCCTTTTGGGCAAAGGCCGGGGTGGCGGCTATGGCAGATATTATCAGGTATAAAAAAAATCTTTTCATGGGTGGTTGTACATTTTAAAGCTTACAGGCATTTAACCATTACGGCTTGTAATGGTTTAGAGTGATGCAAACTAAATTGGTTTAATCGCGTGGTTTTTGCAGTTCTTCCAGGTAGCGCTCCAGGCTGTATTCATCCGGGTAAAGCACATCGCGGGCCTTGCTGCCTTCAAACGGGCCTACAATACCTGCCGCTTCCAGCTGGTCGATGATGCGGCCTGCACGGTTGTAACCCAGCTTCATTTTACGCTGGATGAGCGAGGTAGAGCCTTGCTGATGCAGCACGATGAGCCGCGCGGCATCCTCAAACATCGGGTCGCGGTCGTCCGGGTCGTATTCTTTAGCGCTGCTGCCTGCTTCGCCTTCGCCCACATATTCGGGCAGGAACATGGCCGATGGGTAACCGCGCTGGTTGCCAATAAAATCAGATATACGCTCTACTTCGGGGGTATCTACAAAGGCACACTGTAAACGGATGAGGTCGCTGCCGGTAGAGAGCAGCATATCGCCGCGCCCAATTAGCTGATCGGCGCCGCCGGCATCCAGAATGGTGCGCGAATCGATCTTGGATAACACCCGGAAAGCCAAACGGGCCGGGAAATTGGCCTTGATGGTACCCGTAATTACATTAACCGATGGCCTTTGCGTTGCAATAACCAGGTGGATGCCTACCGCACGGGCCAGCTGGGCAATACGCGCAATGGGCTGCTCCACCTCTTTACCGGCGGTCATCATCAAATCGGCAAACTCATCAATCACCAGTACGATGAATGGCAGGTAGCGGTGTTTTTCGGGGTCGCTTATTTTGCGGTTTACAAACTTGGTGTTGTATTCTTTTAAGTTACGCACCTGGGCATCCTTCAGCAGGTCGTAGCGCTGGTCCATCTCTATACAAAGCGAATTAAGCGTGTTCACCACTTTTTTGGTATCGGTGATAATGGCGTCCGCCTCATCGGGCAGTTTGGCCAAAAAGTGCCTTTCTATCTTGCGGAAGAGGGTAAGCTCCACCTTTTTAGGGTCAACCAGTACAAACTTAAGCTCGGCAGGGTGTTTTTTATACAACAGGGATACCAGTATGGAGTTGATACCGACAGATTTACCCTGGCCGGTAGCACCCGCCACCAGTAAGTGGGGCATCTTGGCCAAATCGGCAATAAATACCTCGTTAGATATGGTTTTGCCCAGGGCGATGGGCAGGTCCATGGTATTGTTCTGCCATTTTTCGGTAGCCAGGATAGAGCGCATGGAAACCATTTCGGGATTTTGGTTGGGTACCTCTATACCGATGGTGCCCTTGCCCGGCATCGGCGCAATAATACGGATGCCCAAAGCGGCAAGGCTCAGGGCGATGTCGTCCTCCAGGTTTTTGATCTTGGAGATGCGCACGCCCGGCGCCGGGATGATCTCGTACAGGGTAACCGTTGGGCCTATGGTGGCTTTTATCTTATCTATCTCGATGTTGTAGTGGTTAAGCGTTTCAACAATTTTGTTTTTGTTGGCTTCCAGCTCTTCTGAATTTACGGCTATTTTGGCCGCGCCGTAGTTCTCTAAAAGATCTATGCCGGGGTATTTGTAGGATGCGAGGTCCAGCTTATGGTCATACATGCCAAACTGCTCTACCAGGCTTTTGGCCTTGTCGTCGTCACTTTTTTCGATGTTGAGGATAGGCATCGGGCGCTCTACATCAATGGTCAGCGGGATCTCTGTTTCCTCCTGCGGCTCGTGGCTTACCTCGGGTTTTAAAACCACCGGTTCATGATAAACCGGGGTTTGCTGCAGCGGTTGCTGTTGCAGCGGCATTTGCTGCAAAGGTTCCTGCTTCAGGGGCTCGGCGGCTGCGCCCTGTGCTGCCAGCATATCTTTAACCCGGTTGCCGCCGTTACGGGGCCACTCTACCGGTAAAGAAATCTCTTCGTCCACCAGTTCTACCGGTTCTGGCGATGCCTCGCCATCTGCCGGGGTTAGCGGGGTGGCTTTATCTTTGCGCTGCGGTAATTTAAAATCGATGTTATAAGCGATGATGAGTACCGTTAAGGCCAAAAATATCAGGATAAAACCGGTGCCCGACTGGCCCACCTGTGCCGCTAACAAGCGGTTGGTCCAAAAGCCGAAGTTGCCTTCTAAAAAATGGGGATAATCAATAATAAAGGCATGAAAAAAACCAATGGTAACTGAGGTGAATATGATGGCAAAAAAAGTATAGGCCAGCATTTTACTTACCGAAAAAAGCCTGATCTTAAACAGCAGCCGGTACCCGATGATGAAAAATACAAATACAAACAGAAAAGATGCCACACCAAACCACTCAAATATAAACTGATTGGATAGCAGCGCGCCAAACTTGCCCAGCCAGTTATCAACCATGGGGCTGTTAACACCGTTCTCTAAAAGTTCTTTACTGGTTTTAAACAGGTTGCCCCAGCCGCCGTTTGCCTTAGATACGTAGCTCTGATCTTGCTGCCAGGTAAAAATATAGGAGGTAAAGGCGATGAGGAAAAATACGGATAGCACCAAAAAAAACAGGCCGATGATCTTGATGGCGCGGCCGTCGCGCAGGTCAAACACGGGCAGGCGTTCTGCAATCGGCTTTGATATTCTTTCCCTTCCCGGCCTTTCGCCACCCGCATTGTTTTTTGAACCCGGTTTGCGCGGCTCGTTCTCTTCTTTAAAGCTATTTGATCTGAACTGGTTTCCTTTAATCGGCATCCTGTAAATTGAGCGTTTGATTGCAAATATAAAGTTATTAGATTAAACAGATATTTTTTAATTTTTTAGTAATATTGGAGTAAATGAGCTTGGAGAACCTGGAACAATTTATTGCCAATGCTGATACGGCAGCTTTAGAAGCTTTACTTGCCCGCGAGCCCGGGCTGGCCAAAGCAAAAACAAGCCTCAATGTATCGCCGCTGATGCTTTCCTGCTATTATAATAAGCCTGCGGCAACCGCTGTTATACTTAAATATGCCGGCCAGCTAAACTTATTTGAGGCTGCCGCCGCAGGGCGCTTTGATGATATTGCCTACCTGATTACCACCCACCCCGAAAGGATAGATTTTTACACCGAAGACGGCTTTACGGCACTGGGCCTGGCCTGTTATTTTGGCCGGTATGATATTGCCCGTTACCTGGTTTTAAAGGGCGCCGATGTAAACCGCCCCAGCGATAACGGCTACAACGTTTACCCGCTGCATTCGGCAGCTGCAGGCAATTTTACCAGCACGGCTACCATGCTGATAGAGAACGGCGCCGATGTAAATGTAAAGCAATCTGCCGGTACCACGCCACTGCATTCTGCCGCACAGAATGGTAACCTGGAGTTGTTGATCCTGTTGCTGGAAAAAGGTGCGCAGGTAGATATCCGCATGGAAGGGGGCAAACTCCCCGCAGACCTGGCCCGCGAAAAAGGTTTTGACGAGATCGCAGAGATACTGGGGTAGTGATCAGCCTGTCGAACCATTAGTTAGACGTATAAGTCTTCGGCAAGCTCCTGCCGATAAGTGGCTTATTCAAACTGCAATTCCCATTTATCTTCGCCGCCGTCTACCACGCGGAAGATGGTTTTCTCTACCGTGGGGCTGCCGTCTGATGATTCGATGCGGATGGTTTCGTGGTCGTGGTAGTCTGTTTCGCGGGGTACCATAATGGCGGTCAGCGATTCGGGGTTACCTGCTATAGTTATCGTTTTCATGGTTTTGATATTTATGCTTATTCAACAATGCAAAACAGAATAAGTTTACAGCAAGCGCAAAGCGCATTGCCGCCACCTCAGTACTTTATCTGGCATAATTCGCAGTAAAAGCTTGCCCGGCGAGATCTGCCGGTATCTTCCACCATAAAAGGCACGTGGTTGCGGGGGCATTCTTTTTTATGGTAAGCCTGCCAGTGTTTTTTCAGGGTGCCCTTCTTTTTCTGTTCTAAAAATTCAAAACTATAGTTAATGGCTTTGGCTATCAGTTCTTTCATCTTTTTTGGAGGGATGGCCGCAACCAAACTTTCCGGGTGGATGCACGTGCGGAACAGCACCTCGTTTTTAATGATATTCCCCACTCCCGAAAAGATCTGCTGGTTCATGAGCGCATCGCAGGCCAGTAAAGCGGGCTCGGCCTTCATCTTTTTAATGGCATGCTTAGTGTCCCATTTATCGCTCATAATATCTGCTTTCCAGTCGTACACCTTGTTCAGCGGCTCTGTTATCAGTTGTAGCTGGCAGGCATAAAAGTTTAGTTCGCCATCGGCAAATTGCAGGTGCAGGCGGGGCGGTTTTTCGGTATGGGTATTAATGCGATAGGTGCCAAACATCATCAAATGAATGCGGATGGTGAACTTTGGGAAACAGATCAAAAAATGCTTGCCCCAGCTTTTAAAGCCGGTAATGGTTTTATTGATCAGCAGCCCTGCATCCAGCGCGCCGTTGTTGCAGCCGGCAGCTATTACCTTTTTGCCTGTAAACTGCTGTACTTTTTCTTTTAAAATGACTATGCTGGGCCCTTCAGGCATGGTTAACCGGTTTTGCACAAAGGGTTCAAATATCAAGCCAATGCTTATACCCTGATATAAATTTTCCGGTTATCCAGCACCTTGCCTACGCACCAGCAAAGCAGCATATAGCTTACCGCAAACAGCAGCGAACCCAGCGCCCCCGGCGCTATTTTTTGATAAAATACATCGTTTATCCAGCCAGCCAGGTTTTTGTCGCCGATCCTGATCATCCAGCACGTGATGATCAGCACTTCCGACAGGATGTAGATGGCCAGCGGGTTTTTACCAACGGTGGTGAAAAAGGATGTCCAGTTGTATTTGTTCCAGGCGCGCACTTCTACGGCGTAAATAAGGGCGGCTATCATCACCATATCAATACCTGTAGTTAATAAGGTGAAGGGGCTGCTCCATAGCTTTTTACCTATCGGGAAACTTATGTTCCAGGTAAGGGCGATGAAGATGAATACACAACCCATCAGCGCCAGGCGGGCAATGGTTTCGTACCCTTTACCTTTTTGCTGAATGAATTTACCGGCGTAGTACCCCACTATAACATTTACGATGGCAGGCAGGGTGCTCAGGATCCCCTCGGGGTCAAAGGCAACGCCCTCACCGTGGTACAGGTGGCTGTCGCCCATTACAAATTTATCCAGATAGGTGCCCGCATTGGTGAGCATACCGTAAGGCGCGGCAGGGTCGCCAAATAGCAGCAGCAACACCTGGTAGCCTATTAAAAGCAGTGTGCTTATTATGATCACCGCTGTTTTGGAGCGTACAAAATATACGATGAATGAAGCAAATATATAGCACAGGCCTATGCGCTGCAGCACACCCAAAATGCGTGTATTTTCTACAGGCCTGAATACCCAACCGGCATCCGTATGGTTAAAAAACGGGAACCACGACATCAGGTAACCGATCAAACAGATCAGCAAGCCGCGTTTTAACACCTTGTATATAAAGGTGCCGGTGCCGGCATCGGCAAACTTTTGCATGGTAAAGCTCATGGCATTGCCCACCGCAAATAAAAACGACGGGAACACCAGGTCGGTAGGGGTAAAGCCAAACCAGGCGGCATGTTCAAGCGGGGCAAAGGGGGTGGCGCCGCTGCCGGGCGTGTTTACAATGATCATAAAACAAATGGTTAGCCCGCGGAAAACATCCAGCGACAGGAACCGTTCGGCTTTTTGGCTCATAATGGGTATAACAGGTTAATTTATTAAGGAGATTTACTGCAACCAAGATAGTAAATTATTAAATGTTGCAGCATGCCGTAATAAACTTTGTAAACAATTTTAAGAAGTTGAGCCGTGCATCTATTTACAAGTATTTAACCGCCATAATGGTAAATGTTACTATTTTTGAAAACATGCTTACCATTACCAATCATACTTTAGAAAAACTGGAAATGCTGCTGAAAACAAGCGGCTACCGGGTGCGGTATGAGAAGGGGAACTTTAAAACCGGGGCCTGTATGCTGCTGAACAGCCGCATAATTGTAGTGAACAAGTTTGCCAACCTGGAAAGTAAAATTGCGGCCATAGCCGAACTGGCACGAACGCTTGAAATAGATTATAACTTATTGGACGATAAACAGGCTGCATTTTTGCACCAGCTAAAACAAACAACACTGCAGCTGTGACCATTACTTTTTTAGGAACCGGAACTTCGCAGGGTGTGCCTGTAATAGCGTGTACCTGCCCGGTTTGCCAATCGGCAGATGGGCACGACAAGCGCCTGCGCACGTCTGTTTTGGTTGAGGGCGGCGGCAAGGTTATTGCCATTGATGCCGGGCCCGATTTTAGGTACCAGATGCTGCGCGAAAAAGTAATGCACCTGGATGCCATTGCTTTTACCCACGAACATAAAGACCATGTGGCCGGGATGGACGATATCCGCGCGTTTAATTATAAGCAGCAGGGTCCTGTAGATGTGTATGCCGACGAACGCGTACAACTGGCCCTGCGCCGCGAGTTTCCATACATCTTTGCACGCGAGGGCTACCCCGGCATCCCGCAGATAACGTTGCACACCGTGGGTAACCAGCCGTTTGCTATTGGCGATGTGCCATTTATACCTATCGAGGTGATGCATTACAAATTGCCGGTAAAAGGCTATCGCATCAACGATTTTACCTACATCACCGATGCCAAAACGGTAGCCGGTGCAGAGATAGACAAGATCCGCGGGACAAAAATCCTGGTGATCAACGCGCTGCAAAAAGAAAAGCACATTTCGCACTTTACCCTTGATGAAGCCATTGCGTTCGCCCGCGAAACAGGCGCCCAAAAAACCTATCTTACCCATATCAGCCACCGCCTGGGCAAACATGCCGATATCAGCAAAGAGCTGCCCGCCGGTATCGAACTGGCTTACGATGGTTTAAAGCTGCAAATTTAACTGCCGGTAGCACCGCCGCGCTTTAACGGTTAAGCCCGTTATCTAATCCGCGGCCGGTTTTATGCTGCAATTCGTCTATTTTTTTTGAGGCATCGGCCTTGGTAAGCGAATCATCAAACGCCTCGCCGGCTTCATCAGACAGGGTTTTAAGATAAGATTGCTGCGCGCCGGTCATCGGCTCGTCGCCGGTTGTCCATTCGTCAGGGTCTTTGATGGTGTTAGAGCCTTTAAGGCCGTCGTTCGTATCAGCAGATGATGCCTTGTTCGTATCATCAAAAAGTTCGTTATCATTATTTACGTTAGCCATAGCATTGGTTTTTTATAATAAACCGCGCAGTATTGCTAATGTTTTTAGGATTGGCATATTAATCCAGCTCCAGGTAGCTTACCTCGTTAATGGTGGCCATGTAAGCCTGGTTGTGGCCTTTTTTTTCCAGGTTGATACGGCCGCGAAGGGTCATGTGCCGGTCGCTTATTTTATTATATTCACCGTCTTCGGTTTCAAAAAGGCCGGTACGTTTGCCCAGCAGGTATAAAGGGCAATCCTGCGTAAAATTAACCCATAACGATTGGTTGCTGCGGCCCGTGTAGGTGCTGTCGTTTACCAGGGCCGATTGATTTTTACCCTCCAGGTACTTGCCAGATACTTCTACATACTGCTTATCGTAGTATTTAATGCTATCTGCAAGGTTGGCAAAACTTACCTTTTTAAACCGGATGCCGGCTGCGCATTCGCTGGTATAAATTTTTCTTTTTGGGGTATTACAGGCTTGCAGGGCAAGTGTAAGTATAAGCAAAGTAAATATACGGCATGCTAACATCCCTAAATATAGGTGTTTTACACACAGGGCCAATCATATAACTATAATTTTACTTGTTTAACAGGCGCAGTTGTTCGCGTATGTAAAAGCCTGCCGGTGTAAGCTGGTTAATAAGCCAGCCGCCGGCAGCAGGGGCGCCGGCTTGCAGTAAAGCAGTAGTTTCGCGCTTATCGGTAACATTCCAGTTTACCCAGCTCAGTTTATTTTGCTCTACCCAGGCCATCCACTTTTTATTCTTTTCCATATCAAAGTAGCCGTCGCCGCTGGCTTCGCCAACGCCCCATTCGGTTACCATCAGCGGCAGCCCCATTTTAATGGCTTTGTCGGCTTTGGCCCGTAAACCATCCTGGTGGCTGGGTTCGGTAGCGTAAAAATGAAAAGAGTAGGCAATATTTTTAAATCCCTTTATGGGGCTGGCCGCCGCCACATCCACATCCTGGTCCCATTTGGGGCTGCCCACAATGATCAGGTTATCCGGGTCGTATTTGCGTATCTCGGGGATGATCTGCATGGCGTAGTTCTTTACGGTATCCCAGCTAATGCGCTCGGGCTCGTTCCAGATCTCGTAGATCACGTTTGGTACTCCTTTATACTTTTTGGCCATTTCGGCAAAAAACGCTTTTGATTGCGGTATATGCAGGTGCCCGTTATGGTCGTGCCAGTCTATCAGCACATAAATACCCTGTTTAATGGCTTCATCAACCACACTTACTATCAGTTGCTTTTGCAGATCAGGCTGCTGCAGGTAGCCACCATAAGGCTGCACGCCCATCGATGCACGGATGATGGTTGCCTTAAAATCTGTAGCCAGCCAGTTTACTACGGCAGGGTTGTAATACTTTTGCCCGGCCCACAAGCTCCACGATAAACTAATGCCCCTAAGCTGTGGCGGTACGCCGTTCTTGTTTACAATTTTGCCGCCTGCTATGGTTAACGCGCCATTTTTATCTACAGCCGTTTGCGCAAATGCTGCGGTGTTCAGTACAAACCCAAGCAGCAATAATAAAGCCATCATCCTCCTCATACAAAACAAGTGTAAGCATCTGGCGGCAGTATTGCGCAATTATGTAAAAAAAGCATCAAACAATGTTAAAAAACAACAATATTCAATCTTATTAATCCGTTGGGTATGCGCAACCCCTACCTAATATCATAACCTTAACTTCATGTTAAATACTTACATTTAGCCGCCAACTCATTACATGAAAAAATATAATATAGCCCTGCTGCTGCTTTTTGCCGTAGTATTAAACAGCTTTTGCCAGGATACCGTTCAAAAAATAATTCCTGGCCGGCGCAATAGCCCGCAACAGCAAAAAAAGCCCTATGTCATCCTGATATCTGCCGATGGTTTTAGGTATGATTTTGCTAAAAGGTACAATGCCGGCCATCTTTTAAGCCTGGGCAGCCAGGGGGTTAGTGCATCATCCATGATCCCGTCTTACCCTTCGGTTACCTTCCCTAATCATTATGCCATTACAAGCGGCTTGTACCCATCGCATTCGGGCCTGGTAAACAACACCTTTTATGACCGTGGCCGGAAGGATAAGTACTCGATGAGTAACAAGCTTAAGGTGGCCGACGGAAGCTGGTACGGCGGTTCGCCGCTTTGGGTGCTGGCCGAGCAGCAAAAAATGCTTTCGGCAAGTTTTTACTGGGTGGCATCAGAGGCCGAAATAAAAGGCATCCGCCCCACCTATTATTATGTATATAACGAGAAGATAGCTATCGGCAGCCGGATAAAAGCCGTGACAGACTGGCTGAACCTGCCCCCTGCAGAACGCCCGCACCTTATTACCTTTTACTTCCCGCAGGTAGACCACGCCGCTCATCTGAACGGGCCCGAGTCGCCGGAGGTGGAGCGCGAAGTGCATTTTGTAGATTCGGCGGTGAACGAATTGCAGCAGGCGGTTAAAGCCACCGGGCTTAAGAATGTTAACTTTATTTTTGTATCAGACCATGGGATGACCCGCGTTGACAATAAAAACCCGATAGGCATCCCCGCGGCAATTGATACGGCTAAGTTTGTCATATCCGGCGACGGGATACTGGTAGAGCTTTATGCCAAGAACAAGCAGGATATTGCCGGTACCTACCAGGCGCTTAAAAAAGAAGCCGACGGCTACGATGTGTACCTGAAAACGAACGTACCGGCACACCTGCATTACGGCGTAACCGACGATTGGCACAACCGCATTGGCGATATATTACTGATACCGCGCCCCCCTAAAGTATTTAACCTGTGGAACAGTAAAAAAATTAACCCCGGCTGGCACGGGTACGACCCAAGCGTGGTGAAAGATATGCACGCCAGCTTTTATGCCTGGGGGCCGGCATTTAAACAGGGCCTTACCATCCCCGCTTTTGAAAATGTTTCGGTATTTAACCTGGTAAGCAGTATATTGGGCATTAAACACACCCAAAAGGTTGACGGCAACAACAAGTTGCCCAACCTGATACTTAAAAAATAAAAGAAACGGAAAACCATGATGACCAAACTTTTTAAAATAGTATTGCTGCTTGTATTGCCCGCATCGCTTTTTGCGCAGGATACCGCTGCCGTAAAACGCCAGGCCAGTGTAATTGCAAAGGCTTTGATGAACAGCGATTTTAAAACCGTAATTGCCCATACCTACCCCAAAGCTGTTGAAATAGGCGGCGGTAAAGAAAAACTGCTGCAAATGATGACCACCGGCATAGGGCAGATGAAAGCACAGGGCTTTGCGTTTGAAAAGGTAACGATAGGGTCGCCGGGCAAATTTTACAAAGCAGGCACCGAGATCCATTGCCTGCTGCCCGAAACAATTATCATGAAAACAGGAAAAGGCCGTATAGCCGCCAAAAGTAACTTGCTGGCTGTAAGTAAGGATAAAGGCAAAAGCTGGACGTTTCTTGATCTTAACCAGCAAACCATCAGCTATATTAAAACCATATTCCCTAACTTTAATAATAGTTTAATAATACCCCGGCCCACACCGCCGGTAACCTTGTAAAACGGGGTAGTATAAAATAATTGCCGGTGGGGTGCTATTTGCTTACCCACCTTGGCATAGCCGGCCGGGGCGCCGCAATTTGAATGTGAAAAATGAATTTACCTGTTGCAATAAGGCTAACCTGCCTGGCATTATTACTTTTAACATTACCCTGTATTACCTGTGCGCAAGATACCGCGCTGGTTAAAAAACAGGCCCAGCGCTTTGCCTCGGCATCTTTTAACGGAGATTTTAAAACGGTTACAGATCTTACCTATCCAAAGCTGGTAGCCCTATCGGGCGGGCGCGATGAAATGCAGAAACTGATAAGCGAACGGATCGAAGGGCTGAAAAAGCAAGGCATCATTCAGTTTAGCGGTTCGGTAGGTTCGCCGGGAAAGTTTTACAAGGCAGGGACCCAGATCCATTGCCTGCTGCCCGAAACCATCATCCTTAAAATGTTTAACGGGCATTATGTGAGCCGGTCTTACCTGCTGGCCATTAGTAACGATATGGGCAAAAGCTGGGCATTTATGGATGTAGGCAAAATGCCGCCGGAGGTTTTGTACAAATTACTGCCCGATTATAACGACAACCTGGTGATCCCTACACCCGGCAAGCCCATGTTCTTTACCGATTAGCTTTCAAATCAGCTATTTATTTTGTTAATTGTGATGATCAACAGCACCATTCCTAATTATGGAAAGAAGAAACTTTTTAAAAACGGGTTCGATAGCCGGGCTAACGTTTTCTGCCCTGGTGGGCGCATCCTGTAAACAACCGCCTGCAGCACAAGGCAGCAACGGTACAGATGCCTTTGTGGATGATTTTGAACTGAATGAGGCTACTATAGATAGCCTGCAAAAAATGATGCAGGATGGCAGCCATACCTCGCGCTCCATCACCGAGTTGTATTTAAAACGGATAGATGCCATCGATAAGAATGGCCCCAGGCTTAACTCGGTTATAGAACTGAATAAGAGTGCATTGGATATGGCCGATAATATGGATAAGGAACGCAAGGCAAAAAAGCTTCGCGGGCCGCTGCACGGCATCCCCGTGCTGATAAAAGATAATATCGATACCGGCGACAATATGCATACCACCGCCGGGGCTTTGGCCATTGCCGATAATTTTGCCAAACAGGATGCCTTTATTGTGCATCAACTGCGCCAGGCCGGCGCGGTAATATTAGGCAAAACCAACCTGAGCGAATGGGCAAACTTTCGTTCTACGCATGCTACCAGCGCCTGGAGCAGCCGCGGCCTGCAAACCAGATGCCCCTACGTGCTCAACAGAAACCCAAGCGGATCCAGCGCGGGATCGGGCAGCGCGGCGGCAGCCAATTTATGCGCCATAGCCATCGGTACCGAAACAGACGGCTCTATTGTATCGCCGGCATCGGTAAATGGTTTGGTGGGCATTAAACCCACGGTAGGCCTCTGGAGCCGGTCGGGCATTATCCCTATCTCAAAAACACAGGATACCGCCGGGCCCATGGCGCGTACCGTAAAGGATGCCGCCATTATGCTGGGCCTGTTAGCCGGCGCCGATGCCGCCGATATGGATACTATTGGCAGCAAACCCCAAAAAGATTATACCCGATACCTGGATGCCAACGGCCTTAAAGGCAAACGCATCGGCATCGAAAAAATGGATAACCCCAAAGCCGCTACAAAAAAACTATTGGATGATGCCATAGCCGTGTTGAAAAAGCAGGGCGCCGAAATAGTAGAGATAGAACTGTTTAAGCAGCTAAAGGATATTGGCGGCGCCGAGTTTACGGTTTTGCTGTACGAGTTTAAGGATGGCGTAAACCGGTACCTGGGCAAAGCCAATTCAAAAATGAAAACCCTGGCCGATGTGATTGCCTTTAACCAACAGCAGGAAGACCGGGCCATGCCCTTTTTTAAACAGGAGATACTGGAACTGGCCCAGGCCAAAGGCAACCTGAACAGCCAAGAATACCTGGATGCCCTGAGTAAAACTACCGGCATAACACGCCAGGCTATCAACCGTATCTTAAAAGATAACCGGCTGGATGCCATTGCCGGCCCAACCAACGGCTTTGCCGGATGCATAGATCTGATCAACGGCGATTATGATAATGGTTTTTCGTTTTCGTCGCCGGCGGCAATGGCGGGTTACCCGCATATTACGGTGCCTATGGGCGCCTGGCACGACCTGCCGATGGGCTTGTCGTTTTTTGGCCCGGCATGGGGCGAGGGAGAATTGATAAAGTTAGCTTATGCTTATGAGCAGGCCTCCAAAAAAAGGGTAGCACCAAAGTTCAGGGCTGATGTGTTGGGCTAATACCGGCAGTTTTGTTACTCTAAATTTAATTCCGGATACTGTTTTTGGTTTTATATGCCGGCAATACATCTTATCTTGCTGCCCTAATTTGTTGATATGGAATTTGGCCGCGTAACCGAACATGAATTGCCCCTGGTAGATTTTACCCTGCCGCCCGATCCTGCCTTTACCAAAGCCACCCTTGCCGCTGCTGATAAAAGTAAAACTTTGCAGGTGCATGTGGGCTGCGCCAAATGGGGGCGAAAGGAGTGGATAGGGCAGATCTATCCGCCAAAAACCAAGGATGCCAACTTTTTAGATGAGTATGTTAAGCATTTCGATTGTATAGAGCTAAACGCCACCTTTTACCAGGTTTACGGCCCGGATACCATTGCCAAGTGGAAACAAAAGGCCGATAGCAACCCCGATTTTAAATTCTGCCCAAAGTTTTCGCAAAGTATCAGCCATATCCGCAGGTTAAAAAATGCAGAGGAGATAACTACCACTTATTATGAGGGTATCATGGCCTTCGGCGATAAGCTGGGGCCCTTGTTTTTGCAGCTGAGTGATAATTTTACGCCCAAAAGCCTGCCCGAACTTACCGCTTACCTGGAACAGCTGCCAACAGATGTACCTGTTTATGTAGAGCTGCGCCATAAAGACTGGTTTGCCGTGCCCGAAAACCGGGAAGCGGTTTTTAACCTGTTTAAGCGGCTGAATATAGGGGCGGTGCTTACGGATGCTACCGGCCGCCGGGATTGCCTGCACATGATGCTGCCTACACCGCATGCCTTTATCCGCTTTGTAGGCAACGGGCTGCACCCCACCGATTATGCCCGCTGCGATGAATGGATAGACCGCATTGCCGATTGGCAGGCGCAGGGCCTGCAATCCGTATGGTTTTTTATGCACCAGCACGATGAGCGCTACTCGCCCGAGTTGTGTGATTACGTTGTTGATAAGCTGAACCAGAAATTAAACATGCACATCCGCCGCCCGCAATTCATCGGCAAGGAGAAGGGGCTGTTTGATTAAGCCGGTTTGTCCGGTTTATTTTTATGCCCATACCACAAATATTAAATAAACTGATTTACTGCTATTTACAGTATTAATACGATACCTTTATCAAATGCATACAGATGAACAGGTATTTAAAGCAGCCGATAAAACGGTAGAGCTGTTATATGAACTTAACGATTACGATACCGGCAAAAGCGTTGATGTTTTTGTAACGCTTGAAAAAGACGGGCAAACCTTTGATTACCTGGCCGTGTACACTAAAACGCTGCTTGGTAAAAATGCGGCATGGGTACATAGCCACGTTAAAAAATAAGCTGGGGGTTAGTGGCTTTTCTTCCGCTTTAGCAAGCCGCCGGTAGTGTCATCAACACTTTGCTGTACAATAAATGCTGCGGGGTCTATCCGTAAGATCTCTTTCTTTAACAGGGGTACTTCCAGGCGGGTGGCAACTGTAAATATGATCTCTCGCGGGGCGTTGATATGGCCGTCTTTACCGTAACCGCTTTTGCCCTGGTAAACAGTAACGCCGCGCCCAAGTTTTTGCGTAATGGCAATCCTTATCTGTTCGCCTTTGGTAGATACCACCGTCATGCCGGTATATTGTTCCAGCCCGTTCAAAATAAAATCTATCATTTTTGATGCCGACAGGTAGGTAAGGATAGAGTATAAAGCCTTCTCGACACCTAACTGAAACACCGCAGCGCCAAATATCACCACGTTAAGTATCAGTATTACATCGCTTACCCTTACTACCTGTGTTTTTTTGCTTACCAGCAGGGCTGCTATCTCGGTACCGTCAAGCACGGCGCCGCCACGGATGGCCATGCCTATCCCTGCGCCTATAAATACGCCGCCAAATACCGCGGTTAGCAGTTTGTCCGGCGTAACATCCGGGAAATGCATAAAGGCAAGCACTAAAGATAAACCTGCAATGGCTGCCGCACTTTTAAAGGCAAACACCCCGCCCAGCTTGCGGTAGCCCAGTATCAGGAAAGGTACGTTTATCACAAAAATCAGCACCGATAGGGGCAGCTTGGTAGCATCGGCAACTAAAATGGAGATACCGGTTACGCCGCCGTCAATAAAATGGCTGGGCAGTAAAAAACCCTTTAAACCCATCCCGGCAGACAGGATCCCTAAAATAATCAATAACGAATCAACAATGGTGCCCCTGTATTTCATACTGCTTTATGCGATAATAGATAGATAAGGGCATAAGATAGCAAATTTTGCCCGCCCACGCCATTTTAGGTTAAAAGTTAACATAAATACAACTAAAGCAGTTTACCAGCCGCTTTTTAACCCCTGTTTTAACGCTGCCTGGTAATTCTCCAGGTCGAACGAGTAGAGGTAGGGGGCTTTGTGGGCACCGCCTTTTCGGGTGGTTTCCAGCTTGTTTAAAATGCCAAAGCCCAGCATACGGCGCTGAAAGTTGCGGCGGTCCAGCTTTTTATCCAGTATGGTTTCATAAAGTTTCTGCAGCTCGGGCATGGTAAATTCCTTCGGCATCAGGTTATAACCAATAGGCTGGTAGTTAAGTTGCAGGCGCAGGGTATCTAAGGCGGTTTTAAAGATCAGTTCATGGTCCAGCTCAAATTCCGGCAGGTCGTTAAGATCGCGCCAGGTACAAATTTCCGAAAAATCATCCGGCGCCGGGTTAACGTTAAAAAAATCAACTAAAGCATAATAACCTATAGATATAAATCGCTTATTAAAAAAGTTCAGCTCGTCCGGCAGCATGCCCTTGTACATCTCGTTATGGATCTTGGAGCGGTCCGGGTGGCCAAAAACGTGGAATTGCTGTAAAAATATCTCGTCTATGCCGGTACGTTCCTTCAGGATGCGGTCTGCCGCGTTATCAATAGGCTCCTGTTTAAGTACAAAGCCGCCGGGCAGGTACCAGGCCTCTTCCATATTGGCCTTAAGCATCAAAACTTTCATTTGCCCTTCATGAAAACCAAACACCACACAATCTATAGAGATATGATTAAGGTAGGTTTGGGTTGCCTCTACACAGTATTGTTCCAGTTGCTGCTTTGTTAACATTATGCTATTGATAAAATTACTTTGATTGTTTGAATTTAATATTTACAATTGTGTACCAATTACACCATGCAGTAAGCGTTTTTAAAAACCAATTATAGCTAATAAGTTTTACAGTAATTTAATATTGCTAAAATTAACCTTAACTGTGTGTTTATATATTTTTCAATCTAAAAATCTCTGTTTAAAATGAAAAAATACTTCCCGGGCAGGCCTATCGTGATATTCGGCGCAGCGCTTATGCTCTGCCTGCCGGTTAACAGGGCATTAGCCCAGCAAACGGCCGAAACTGCAAAAATGAATGCCTTTGTTAGCGGCTTGATGAAAAAAATGACCGTTGACGAAAAAATAGGCCAATTAAACCTGGTAACAGGCGGTATGGCCATCACCGGTTCGGTAACCAATAACGGCATCAGCGATGGGGTTAAAAAAGGAACGATAGGCGGTATATTTGGTTTATACGGTACAGATAACGTACGCAAAATGCAGGAAGCTGCTGTAAAAGGCAGCCGTTTGCACATCCCGCTGATATTTGGGCTGGATGTGATACACGGGCACCGCACTATTTTCCCTATCCCTTTGGGCATGTCGGCAACGTGGGATATGGCCATTGTGGAGCATGCCGCACACATTGCGGCTAAAGAAGCTACCGCCGAAGGTTTAAACTGGGTGTTTTCGCCTATGGTTGATATTGCGCGCGATGCCCGCTGGGGCCGTATATCTGAAGGCAGCGGGGAAGATCCCTACCTGGGCGGCAAAGTGGCTGCAGCCATGGTGAGGGGCTACCAGGGTAGCAATATGAAAAATGCCGACGCAGTTATGGCCTGTGTAAAACACTTTGCACTTTACGGCGCTGCCGAAGCAGGCCGCGAATACAACACGGTTGATATGAGTAAAGTTGCCATGTATAACTATTACCTGCCGCCCTACAAGGCCGCGCTGGATGCCGGCGCAGGCAGTTTTATGAGTTCGTTCAACGTGGTAGATGGTGTGCCGGCCACTACCAATAAATGGCTGCTTACCGATCTGCTGCGCAAGCAATGGGGCTTTAAGGGCTTTGTGGTATCTGATTACACCGCGCTGAATGAAACTACCGAGCATGGTATGGGCAACCTGCAAACGGTATCTGCCCTGGCGTTAAAAGCCGGTTTGGATATGGATATGGTTGGCGAAGGTTTTTTAACCACCTTAAAAAGATCGTTACAGCAAGGCAAGATAACCCAGGCAGATATTGACCAGGCCTGCCGCCGCATACTGGAGGCAAAATATAAACTGGGGCTGTTTGATAACCCTTATAAATCCCTGGATCCGCAGCGCGAGAAGACCGAGATCATGACCGAGGCAAACCGCAAGGCCGCCCGCGTTACTGCCGAGCATTCTTTTGTGCTGCTGAAAAATGCCAACCAGATACTGCCGCTTAAAAAATCGGGCGGAAGCATAGCCCTGGTTGGCCCGCTGGCCGATAATAAAAGGGATATGCTGGGTACCTGGGTAATTGGCGGCGAGTGGGAAAAATCAGTAAGCGTGGCCGAGGGTATTAAACACATTGTTGGCGATAATGTAAAAATAAATTATGCCAAAGGCAGTAATATTACGGATGATACCACCTTTATGAAACGCCTTAACTTTGGCCCCGGCATGGTATCGTTAGATAAACAATCGCCTGATGATATGATAGAGGATGCAGTTAAGGCGGCAAAAAAATCAGATATTATTGTAGCCGTGGTGGGCGAATCGCAAAGCATGAGCGGTGAATCATCAAGCCGGGCAGATATTAGCATCCCCGAAAGCCAGCAACTGATGTTGAAAGCGTTGGCCAAATTGGGCAAACCCATTATAATTGTATTGTTTAACGGCCGCCCGCTTACCCTAACCTGGGAAGATACGCACGCCGCCGCTATATTAGATGTATGGGCGCCGGGTACCGAGGCAGGTAACGCCATTGCCGAGGTGTTGTTTGGTAACTACAATCCATCGGGTAAATTAACCACCACCTTCCCGCGTAGTGTTGGGCAGATCCCTTTATATTATAATCACTTAAATACCGGCCGCCCTTACACCGGCGGCCCAACCAAGTTCAAATCCAACTATTTAGATATCAGCAACGATCCTTTATATCCTTTTGGCTATGGTTTAAGCTATACTAAATTCAGTTATAGTAACCTTAAGTTAAATAAAACAAGCCTTAAGGGTAACGAAACGTTAACGGCAACCGTTACCGTTACCAATAACGGGCCTTATGCAGGCGAAGAGGTGGTACAATTATACCTGACAGATCCTGCCGCAAGCATCAGCCGCCCGGTTAAGGAGTTAAAAGGTTTTAGTAAGATCAGCCTGCAAAAAGGCGAGCAGAAAGATGTTGTTTTTTCGATCACACCGGATAAGCTTAAATTTTATAACAGCCAGCTAAAATACGATTGGGAGCCGGGCGAATTTATTATCCAGGTAGGCACAAGCTCCGCCGATGTAAAGGCAGCTAAAGTGCAGTGGGCAAAATAAATTGAAAGCCCTAACCCGCAAAAAAACTTAAATTTATTTTATACAAAACTTAAACTAATGTGCTTTAGTAGCTGTACTAAGGCACATTAGTTTATACAAACAGCATACAAACCATTAACAGGTTGGTGTAAATACACGCATTTTAAGGAACAAAAATTTGCTGCGGATTGCCAGCCGTATTTAAAAACTGTAGTTAAAAAATCAAGGGTTCAGATCCAGGGCTATCTGCCAGGGCGATTTTTAAATCAGCGGTAAAACTTTATCATAATTGCGAAATTACTACATCATTTCCTCAAAAAAAGCAGGTTGCTTAAAAGATTTAAGATTGCTAATTTCTTATCGTTAATGTTAAACTATTAACATTAATTTAATAAATATAGATAAATGGCATGTTTTGTATGCGATTTATTCCTGAAAAATAAATAATTCCTAATTCTTTTATACGCCTTGTGTAACCTGTACACTCTATTTATATTAGGGCATACCAATTATAAACCTTTTTTCTAAACAAAAGGCAAACCAAACTTAACGGACAACTACCCCTAATGAGCCTTTAGCAGGCACGTTGCGGCGTTAACAGAATGGAAAATTTTAACAGCATAGTGTAACTATATGATAAAACTTTTACAATTACTGCATACCGATATGTACAGCCCGGCCAGGGGGGCGCCATAACACAAAATCTTTTTTTTGAGGTGGTTGCCCATGTTATCTCACCAGCATTACGGCCATCCTCAATATATACGATCTTAAAATCAAATATATTAATCAACTAAATCTCAAATCTCATGTTTAAAAGTTTACTCCTTAAAGGAAGAGTGCTGTGCCTGCTACTATGCTGCATGGTATCTTCATTGGTAGTTACGGCCCAAACAAAACACACCGGCCGGGTTACCGGCAGCGACGACAAGCTGCCCGTAGTAGGGGCCACCGTGCGTGTAAAAGGCTCTACTATTGGTACGCAAACAGATGTTAACGGGCAATTTACCCTTAACTTAAGCGCCGGCGATGTGCTGGTAATTTCTTACCTGGGTTACAAATCACAGGAAGTTACAGTGGGTACCGCCGAAACCATCAGCGTGGTTTTACAGGCCGGCAGCAATGCGCTGAACGAAGTAGTGGTTACCGGCTACACCACTCAGCGTAAAAAGGATATTTCCGGTTCGGTTGCAACTGTAAATATTGCAGCTGCCAAATCCGTGCCATCGGTAAGTTCAGAAAGTTTATTGCAGGGCCAGGCAGCTGGTGTTAATGTAGTAACACAGGGTGCGCCGGGTGCAGCTGCACAGGTATTTATTCGTGGTACCAGCAACTTTGGCAACTCGCAGCCTTTGTATGTAATAGATGGTTTGCAATCTACCAACATGTCAAACGTAAACCCCAACGATATCGAGTCGATCTCGGTATTGAAGGATGCCGGCGCCGCAGCCATTTATGGTGTAAGCGGTGGTAACGGTGTGGTTGTGGTAACCACCAAAAAAGGCAAGCAGGGCAAAACGCAAATTTCTTATGATGCCTTTTATGGTACCACCCAGCCGCTGCAGGGCAATGTATTTAATACCTTAAATGCAGATGAGTATGAGCAGTTGCTTAACAAAGTTGCGCCGGACAACCCTTTAATAAAAGGCAATAACGGTAAGATATATGATTATGGTTATCAAAACGGCGCGGGTGCAAAAGGTTATTTTAACCAGGCAGATGCCGCTAACTTTTTACCAAACTACCATTTAGATAACGACCCCGCCTTGGATTACCTGATCCAGAAGTTTGTAAAAGGGCAGGGTACCGATTGGTATCACGAGGTGTTTAAATCGGCACCGATACAGCAGCACACAATAAGCGCAAGCGGCGCAAGCGATAAAAATTCCTACTTCATGTCGTTGGGTTATACCAACCAGCAGGGTACTTTGATCAATACCTATTTTAAGCGGTACCAGGCGCGTGTTAACACCTCATTTAGTGTGAAGGACCACGTACGCGTTGGCGAAAATTTCAGCTTTTTCTATGTGCAGTCGCCAAATGGCGGCGGTGGCTTGGGTAATGGCGGTAACCAAAACGAAGGTAACCCGATCTCAGAAACCTACCGTACGCTTCCTATCATCCCCGTGCGTGACGTAGCCGGCAATTTAGGCGGCACTTATGCCGGTACTGCCGATCTGGGTAACGCACTTAACCCGGTAGGCATACAAGAGCGCCAAAAAACCAACAACACCAACCTTTGGGGTTTACAGGGCACAGCATTTGGCGAGGTTGATTTCTTAAAACATTTAACCGCGCGTACCGCTTTCAGTGCAGATATCGCAAACAGGTACTATTACAACATCGGCTACCGCCAGTATGACAGCGGCGAAGCACACGGCGGTAATAACCAGTACAACGAAGGTTCGTTATACGAAACCAACTATAACTGGAGCAACACGGTAAATTACAAACAGGTTTTTGGTAAGCACAGTATCAATTTGCTGGGCGGTTTTGAGGCAAGAAGCTATAGCCAGCGTTCTATAAACGCATCTACCAACAACCTTTTCTCGCTGGATCCTTTCTTTGCCAGCATTTCGCAGGGTAAGCCAAGTACAACCACCTCTAACAGTGGCTATGGTAACCTTAACAAAGTATTATCATTTTTCGGTCGCTTAGATTATGTATTTAACGATAAATACATTTTAGGCGCCACCATCCGCCGCGATGGTAGTTCGGTATTTTATACCGGCCAAAAATGGGGCACGTTTCCATCCATATCACTGGCCTGGCGTGCATCGCAGGAAGATTTCCTGAAGGATGTTACCTGGATAAACGATCTGAAGATCCGCGGCAGTTACGGTACTTCGGGCTTTAACGGCAACGTAAGGCGTAATACGGCTTATTCTACCTTCGGCACCAGTGCCGGCGGCGCATCTTACCCAATTGATGGTTCTATCAATTCAGTTATTGCCGGTTTCTTCAACAACTCAACCGCTAACCTGGTTACCACCTGGGAGCGGGATAAAGTATTTAACGTAGGCTTTGATGCATCCTTGTTTAACCACATCGATCTGACGGTGGAGTACTACAAGAAAAATGTGGATGGCTTACTGGTGCAGGTTCCGTTGGCAGCAACCGTGGGTGGTTCGCCCTCTACGCCGCCAACCATTAACGTAGGTGCGGTAGAAAACAAGGGGTTTGATATCAGCGCTACCTATCGTGGTAAATCAGGCGGGTTAACCTATAACATTGGCGCAAATATCACTACGGTTAGAAACCGCATCAATAACCTGGGTGCAAGCTTTACTGCAGTAGGTGTGCGTAACGGCCAGGTGGTTAAAAACGATGTTGGCGGCAGCATAGGCCAGTTCTATGGGTATAAAGTGCAGGGTTACTGGAATACCCAGGCAGAGATAGATGCGCTGAATGCATCGGTACCGGCCGGGCCTTTTGGTGCTATCGAGTATCAAACAGCAGCAGCACCGGGCCGTTTCCGTTATGCCGATATTAATGGCGACGGGCGCATAACCGATGCCGACCGTACCTTTATCGGCAACCCCAACCCCGATTTTACTTACGGTGTAAACTTAAATGCCGCATACAAAGGGTTTGATATTGCGGCTGTATTTTACGGCTCGCAGGGTAACGATGTTTATAACTCTATTAAATACTGGACAAACTTTTACGGTTCGCAAACCGGTAACAAAAGCCGCGATCTGTTATACAACGCCTGGGACCCCGCAAAAACACCTGCGCAGAATGCCAGGGCTAAAACACCCATTGCCGAAAACGCAAACAACTTTAGTACAACAGATGCCATCAACTCTTATTACGTAGAGAACGGATCGTTCCTTAAGCTTCGTTCGGTGCAGGTTGGTTATACTTTCGCTCCATCTATGTTAAAAAGCGTTGGGGTTGATAAACTACACGTGTATGTACAGGGTACCAACTTATTTACAATAACTAAATATACCGGTGCAGACCCTGAGTTACAATCAATAGACCAGAACAGTGTGGGTGTTGATTTAGGTAACTATCCAAATAACGAACGCAGGTTTATTTTGGGTGTTAACTTATCATTTTAACGATAACTAACTACGTAAAAAGAATAATAGTTATGAAAAATCTCAAATTAAAAATAATTATACCGGCTGCAGTAGTGCTGTTAGCCTCCTCATACTCTTGTAAGAATTATCTTGATCAGCCGCCTGTTGGCGCGTTATCACCCGAAGCCGTTGCCACCAGGACTGGTGTTGATGCGGTATTGATAGGTGCCTACTCGGTTGTAGACGGTGTTTACGACGGCCAAAAAGGCGACCCATGGCGCTCCGGTACAGACAACTGGATCTACGGCAGTGTAGTAGGCGGCGATGCCTTTAAAGGGTCAAACCCCGGCGATCAGCCCGATGCCGCTACATTAGAGGCCTTTAACTCTACCGGCAGCAACGAGTACCTGGATTCTAAGTGGCGGGTTTGCTATGCGGGTGTGCAGCGCGCAAACGATGTACTGCGTATTTTACCAACAGTTAAAGATGGCTCTATCACCGATGATCAGCAAAAGCAGTTTGTTGCAGAAGCGCGTTTTTTGCGTGGGTTTTTCCATTTTGAGGCTGCAAAGTTATGGAAGAACGTCCCTTATGCCGATGAAACCGTAACCTATCTGGCCAATAACTACAATTTAGCCAATCCCGGCCCCATCTGGGATAAAATAGAAGCTGATTTTAAGGCTGCCGCTGATGCGCTGCCAGAAACCCAGCCGCAGATTGGCCGTGCAAATAAATGGGCTGCATTATCATTTTTGTCAAAAACATTAATGTACGATCATAAATATGCGGATGCTTATACCATTTTAAAGGATATCATCGCGAATGGTAAAACAAGCTCGGGCGCTAAATACCAGCTGGTAAACTATGCCAACAACTTTAACCCGTCAACCAAAAACGGATCTGAGGGGGTGTTTGTAGTGCAAACATCAGTAAAAGATGGTGCAAACGGCTTGAATGGTAACGCAGGTAACGTATTGAATTTCCCGTCTGGCGGGCCTGCAGGCTGCTGCGGTTTCTTCCAGCCTACGTTTGATTTTGTAAACTCGTTTAAAGTAGATGCCAACGGCTTACCGTTAATGGATACCTACCAGAACGATTACATCAAAAACGACCAGGGGGTTAAGGCTGATGATGCTACCTATCTGCCGGGCGATGAAACGGTTGACCCGCGGTTAGATTGGTCTGTTGGCCGCCGTGGTATCCCTTATTTAGACTGGGGTATTTGCCCCGGTGCTGCCTGGGCGCGCGATCAGCCCAACGGAGGCCCTTATCTGCCTATTAAAAATGTTTATTACAAGGCGGCGCAATCAACCACTTCAGATGCTTACGGCGGCTGGGCTGCCAACCAGTCAACAGCAAACAGCTATAATGCCATCAGGTACGCCGATGTGCTTTTATGGGCTGCCGAATGTGCTGTTGAAGCAAATGACCTGGGCGCAGCCGAAGGTTATGTGAACCAGATACGCAACCGTGCAGCAAACCAAAGCGGCTGGGTAAAGGGTAAATTAACCGGTTACACAGGTAACGATGCAACCAAGCCGATTGTAGATAACAACCAGTTTGCGGCTAATTATAAAATTAGCCCATATAACGGGCAGTTTGCAGCCAATGGCCAGGCCTATGCACGTAAAGCCGTTTATTTTGAGCGCAAGCTTGAATTGGGTATGGAAGGCCACCGCTATTTTGACCTATCTCGCTGGGATGGTATCAACGGCGGGCCTGCCGGGAATGGCTTTATGGGTACCGAGATTGAAAAGTACCTTAAAAACACTCGTGACGTAGGCGATAAATTTACTTCGGCGGTAATTAAAGCTGCCAAGTTTACCAGCGGCCGCAACGAGTTTTATCCAATACCGCAGATCCAGATAGATCTAACCAAAGGGGCGCTGAAACAAAACCCCGGTTATTAATCCGCATTGTACTGTTAAAAGAGGGGGAGGTGAGCTGTCTTCCCCTCTTTTTTTATGAATATATTTCTTAATATCGTTGCATGAAGCCCTTTAAATACCTGTTGTTTTTTGTTCTGTTCCCGCTTGTATTTTCATGTAAAAAAGCTACCCTTTTTCAGCTGGTTCCATCATCACACTCGGGTATCAAGTTTAATAACGAGATTGTAGAGAACGATAGCATCAACCCGCTTGATAAACTGAATATTTATAACGGCGGCGGTGTAGGCATAGGCGATTTTAATAACGATGGCCTGCAG
Source organism: Mucilaginibacter phyllosphaerae (assembly GCF_004378255.1). Lineage (GTDB taxonomy): Bacteria > Bacteroidota > Bacteroidia > Sphingobacteriales > Sphingobacteriaceae > Mucilaginibacter > Mucilaginibacter phyllosphaerae. The sequence goes on along the minus strand of NZ_SNQG01000001.1, from coordinate 614,216 downwards.
GATATTTATTTTATAGGGAATGCGGTACCTAATCGTTTATACCTCAATAAAGGCGATTTTAAATTTGCGGATGTTACCCAAAAGGCCGGTGTTGGCGGTAAAGGCGGCTGGGGGCGTGGCGTTGCCGTTGTAGATATCAATAACGATGGTTTAAAGGATATTTACGTGTGTAACACTTTGCTTAATGATTCGGTTAAGCGCTTAAACCTGCTTTATATAAACCAGGGAGTAAAAGATGGCGTGCCTGTATTTAAGGAAGCTTCCAAAGCATACGGCCTCGATATAAATGTGCACTCTACCATGGCCTCGTTTTTTGATTATGATAACGATGGCGACCTGGATATGTACCTCACTGTTAACGAGGCGCAGTCAACAGATAATACAAGCGCTTTCAGGCCGCTTATAAAAGATGGTACCGCGCGCAATACCGGCAGGCTGTACCGTAACGATTATAATCCCGCTTTAAAGCACGGCGTTTACCAAAACGTATCCAAACAAGCCGGTATAACGATAGAAGGTTACGGCCACGCAGCAAGCATCGCCGATTTTAACCGGGATGGCTGGAAAGACATTTACGTAACCAACGATTTTTTACCCAGCAATATCCTTTACATCAATAACCACGACGGCACATTTACCGACCGGTCGCAGGAGTACTTTAAGCATACCGCTACCAGCGCCATGGGGCAGGATGTGCAGGATATTAATAATGACGGCCTTGCCGATGTTTTTGAGCTGGATATGGACCCGGAGGATAACTATCGTAAAAAGATGTTTATGCCGGCCAACGCCTATCAGCTATACCTAAATTTTGATACTTATGGCTATCAGTACCAATACAATCATAACACTTTACAGATAAACCAGGGCCCGCGTTTAGGGCAAAACGATTCGGTAGGGGTGCCTATATACAGTGAAACCGCTTTTTTAAGCGGTGTAGCCCAAACAGACTGGAGCTGGGGGCCTATGATAACAGATTTTGATAACGATGGTTACCGGGATATTGTGGTTACCAACGGCTATCCGCGCGATGTTACCGATCATGATTTTATCGCCTTTCGTAACGATGCCTATTCTATTGCCACCAAGCAGCAGATCCTGCAGCAGATCCCTATCGTAAAGATCCCTAACTATGCCTTCCATAACGGCGGTAACCTGCAGTTTGAGGATGTTACCAAAAGCTGGGGGATGGATGTGGCATCATTTTCTAACGGGGCGGCCTACGCGGATCTGGATAACGACGGCGCTATGGATATGGTGATCAATAACATTGACGACGAACCTTTTTTATATAAAAATACCGCCCGCCGCCACGATGAACAAAATAACCATTTTTTACAGATACAGTTTAAGGGCGGCCCGCAAAATAAAGATGGCATTGGCGCCTGGGCCGATATTTATTATAACCATGGCCAGCACCAGGTTTATGAAAATACGCCCTTTCGCGGGTATCTTTCTACCATACAAAACATTGCCCATTTTGGGCTGGGCAAAATTACGCTTGTAGATTCTGTTATCATCAGGTGGCAAAACGGCAGGCAGCAAAAGCTTAACCACGTAAAGGCCGACCAGGTGCTGAAGGTTGATATAGCCCATGCCGTGGATAATTACACATTCGGTACCCCGACTGTAAATAACGCGGCTATGTTTAGCGAAGTTACCGCAGCCAAAGGCATCACCTATAAGCATAATGATATTGATTTTGCCGATTTTAACATCCAAAAGCTTATCCCGCATAAATTATCAGAATACGCACCGGCTGTTGCCGTGGGTGATGTTGACGGTAACGGGTTTGATGATATGGTGGTAGGCGGTACCGCTAAATACCCTGCGCAACTATTATTGCAGCAGGCAAACGGCAAGTTTACACAACGCAGCCTGTTACCTGCAGCCGCAAGCTTAACCGGTAAATTTAAAGATGAAGGCCTTTTATTGTTTGATGCCGACGGCGATGGCGACCTTGACCTGTATGCAGCCAGCGGCGGTTACGAAGACGCATCGGGCTCCGCATCCTACCAGGACAGGGTTTACGTTAATGATGGCAAGGGTAACTTTACACTGCAGCCTAACGCCCTGCCTGCAAACTTTACCAGTAAATTATGTGTAAAAGCGGTTGATTATAATAAGGATGGCACGCTGGATCTGTTTGTATCCGGCAGGGTAGACCCCTGGAACTACCCCAAACCCGTATCGAGCTTTATATTAAGGAATGACAGTAAAAAAGGGCTGCTTAAGTTTACAGATGTTACACCAACCGTAGCCAAAGGGTTGCATAACCTGGGGCTGGTTTGCGATGCATCCTTTACAGATTATGATAACGATGGCTGGCCCGACCTGGTTATTACCGGCGAATGGATGCCGGTAACTTTTATGAAGAACGACCACGGTGTATTTAAAAACGCTACCGCCAATACCGGCATAGCCGATAAACTGGGCTGGTGGAACACCATTGCAGGCGGCGATTTTGACCACGACGGCGATATAGATTATATTGTTGGCAACACCGGCCTGAATACTTTTTACAAAGCTACAGATGAATACCCGGTGTACATTACCGCAAAGGATTTTGATACGAATGACAGCTATGATGCTATCCCGTCGGTGTTTTTAAAAGACCAGAAAGGGGCTATGCGGGAATACCCGGCAAACACACGCGACGATATGGTGAAGCAGATCATCAGCCTGCGCGTTAAGTTTCAGAATTATAAATCATACGCAGTAGCAACAATGGATAGCGTGATAACGCCCGAAATGCGCAAGGGCGCCCTCCGGCTTAAAGCAAACGAGCTTCGGTCCTGCTATTTACGTAACGATGGCAAAGGTAAATTTACGCTGATGCCCTTACCCGTACAGGCGCAGATCTCGCAGTTATCGGGTATTCTGATAGATGATTTTAATGCCGATGGCAACCTGGATGTAGCACTGAATGGCAACGACTACGGCACCGAGGTTACCACCGGCCGTTATGATGCCTTTAACGGGCTGTTACTAAAAGGCGATGGTAAGGGCGGCTTTAAACCGCTTACCATTATGCAAAGCGGTATTTACATCCCGGGCAACGGCAAGGCGCTGGTGAAGCTGCGCGGCGCCGGGGGTAGCTACCTGGTGGCTGCCACACAGTTTAAAGGCGCCATGAAGGTTTTTGAACTTAAAAAACAGGTGCGTACCGTAGCCCTGCAACCGCTGGATATGTTTGCAACTATCAAATATAAAACCGGCAAAACCGGTAAAAAGGAATTTTATAATGGTGAATCTTTTTTGTCGCAATCGGGCAGATTTTTTAATATTGATGCTACAATGGCATCGGTTACCGTTACAGATAATACCGGCCACACCAGGAATATACCTTTAAACTGATTTTTATTAGCCGATAACCATGAGAAACTTTAAGGTTTTAACTGCACTTATATTTTGTTTGCTGGCCATAAGCTGTAAGCAAAAGCAAAAGGCAGCGCTTAAAAGTGATGCCGATGTATTGCATCAAAATGTAGACCAGTTAACCCAGGTAATAATTTACGATGTATTTAGCCCCCCGGTGGCAAGCCGTATTTATGGGTACACTTCGCTTGCTGCCTATGAGGCTATGCGTTTTCAGGACCCGAGATACAGATCGATAGTTAGCCAGCTAAATGGTTTTAAAACGATGCCCGTACCTAAAAAAGGGTTAATGTATAATTATGCGCTGGCGGCTACCAAGGCATTTTTTACAGTTGCACATAAAGTTACTTTTTCTGTAGATACCTTAAAAAGGTATGAGGACAAAGTATTTGCCATGTATAAGGATAACCTGGACGATTCTACCTTTGCGCGTTCTGTAGCTTTTGGAGAGCAGGTAGGGAAGGGCGTACTGGCCCGTGCAAAGTTTGATAATTATGCCAAAACAAGGGGTAAGCCCCGTTTTTTGGGGAGCAGCGATAACGGCAAATGGCACCCAACCGCCCCAGATTATTTAGATGGTGTGGAGTTTTGCTGGGGTACGATGGAAACCTTTGTTGTTAAATCGTCGTCGGATTTTGCATTGCCGCCGCCGCCCGCCTACAGCGAAGATAAAAACAGCGAATATTTTAAGCAAAACCTGGAGGTGTACGAGCAAAGTAAAAAGCTAACACCCGAGCAGATAACCATTGCCAAATTTTGGGATGATAACCCCTTTGTGATCCAGCATAACGGGCACATGATGTTTGTAAATAAAAAGATAACCCCCGGCGGCCATTGGATTGGCATTACGGCCATTGCCTGCAAAAAAACCAAGGCCGATGCGGTAAAAACAGCGCAGGCCTACGCCTTAACATCTATTGCCCTGTATGATGCCTTTATATGCGGCTGGCAGGTTAAATACACTACAGAATACATTCGCCCCGTTACGGTGATAAATGATAAGATAGACCATACCTGGCTGCCCTATTTGCAAACACCGCCATTCCCCGAGTACCCAAGCGGCCACAGCGATATCAGCGGCGCCTCGGCGGTGATACTAACTCATCTTTTTGGCGATGATTTTGAGTACGACGATACCAGCGATCTGCGCTATATTGGCATGCAGCGCCATTTTAAATCATTCCTTAAAGCGGCAGACGAAACCTCCATCAGCAGGTTTTACGGGGGCATTCATTACAAAAACAGTGTAGACCAGGGCGCTAAACAAGGCCGCCGGATTGGTGAATTTATCTGGAATACGCTAAAACTGCAAAACTAATATCCGGAGTTATCTATAGGTTATGAAACTAAAGCGCACCTTTATATTTTCTTCTTTTTTATTATCGGGAGTTGCCTTATTATCATTAAGCACGGCATTGGATGGCTGTAAAAGTAAAAGCGCGGCAAATTACCAGCTAACCGGTAACGTGATAGCCGATGGCGAACACCTGGTAAAATTGCATTGTACCAAATGCCATTCGCTTGTGCCTGCCGGTGCGCTAACTAAAAATGTATGGCGCATGCATATCCTGCCGGATATGGCAGCTTACCTGGGCATCGGTACCTACGGCCCATCATTTTATAAAGAGCCCAAAGATACAGCCGGTATCTCTATTGTACACTGGCAGGCCATAGTTGATTACTACAACAAAATTGCGCCCGATACCCTGCTACCGGCCAGGCACCCTGTTGAACTACAGGCAGACTGGGCAGGGTTCACGCTTAAAAAATCTGCCCAAACAATAGATATTGCCTTTACCACACTGGTAGCCGCTAACCCGGCAACCGGGAATATTTACACCAGCGACCTGGTAGCCAACACCCTTACCGAGTGGGATAAGCAGCTTAATGTAAGCAAGGTTACCGGCTTGCCATCGGCGGCAGTAAATGCAAACTTTGGTACGGATGCAGGCGGTAAGCCCAACGTGCTGTTATCCTGCATCGGCCGGATAGATCCTGTTGATTTTGCGAACGGTAAAATATATGGTGCCAACCTAGGCCAGGCCAAACTTACAACCGGCGAAGTGGCTATTGACCTGCCCCGGCCGGTACAAACCCTTAGTGTTGATATGGATAAGGATGGGCAAAAGGATTTGATTGTTTTGGGCCAGGGATATAAAAAGGGGGGTGTTTATTTAATTAAGTTAGATGCCGGCGGTAAAGCCGCAAAGCAGTTTACCATAACAGACAGGCCGGGGGCGGTGCAGGCCGTATCGCAGGATTTTAATAAGGACGGTTACCCGGACCTGATGGTGCTGTTTGGCGCCATTGATGAAGGCCTGGTGCTGTTTTTAAACAACAAAAAGGGAGACTTTACCAGCCGGCAGTTGCTGCGTTTCCCGCCGGTGTATGGTTCTACAAGTTTCCAGCTGGCTGATCTGGATCATGACGGTAACGCCGAACTGATCTATACCTGCGGCTATAATTTTAGGGATTCGCGCATCCTGAAGCCTTATCATGGGTTGTATATTTATAAAAACACAGGCAACTATCATTTTAAACAAACCTGGTTTTACCCTATAAACGGCGCAACCAAAGCCATCGCTGCTGATTTTGATCAGGATGGCGACCCGGATATTGCTGCCATTGCCTTTTTTGCCGATATGAAGAATAACCCCGCCGAGGAGTTTATATATTTTGAGCAGGATAAACCCATGCAATTTAAACCGCACGCGGTACCGGTTAGCCAATACGGCCGCTGGATGAATATGGATGTAAACGATGTGAATAAAGATGGCAAGCCGGATATTATACTGGGCAACTATGCAAGCGGCTTTTTATTCCAGCCAAATTTTGCACCGGCCTGGGATGAGCATCAGCCGTTTATTGTGTTAGAGAATCACATCAAAAAATAGCAGGTTAAAGTTTATTTCTTTTTCAGATATTCGGTTAACCTGGCGATCTCATCAGGGTATATGCCAATATGGTGGGTATGTATCATCACCGGTTTTTGCTGATTTACAATTGCTTTGGATGGTAAGGCTGGCATGTGGCAGGATATGCATTTGGCCTGCAATATTTTGGCATCAAGCTGATTAGCCATTTTACAAACAATATTATGGCCGGTACTGCTATGGCAGCTTTGACAGCGCCGGGCAAATAACTGTGCACTGCCGCGTTCATTCCGGTGGGTATTATGGCAGGTATTGCAATCCATTTTGCTGCTGATGTAGCATTTGCTGGTTTTAAGCATGTCCAGTTGGTCGCCGTGTACATCCATATGGGCAAGGTCTAAGGGCCCGGCGTTGGGTTCGTGTTTTTTGTAATCGGTAAGTTTATCGCCCGGCGTAAAACCAAAAATCGATTTTGAATTAATAGTTTGCGTGCCCGAATGGCAGGTGCCGCAAAGATCTGTTTTTTGCCCGCGGGTTAATTTACTTATCCGGATAATGTATTTTGCGGTTTTAACTGTGGGGTTAGCCGTTTGGAAATCTGCATGCTGTTTAGCGCTCCCGTGGCAGCGTTCGCAATCAATACCCAGTATTACCGATGCCTTGTCAAAGCCAATAGCGTTACCGCCAAAGCTAGGTACTAGTCCCTGTTCTGTCTTGGCGTACGAAGCGTGGCATTCCATGCAGCGGATGTTGATCATCCTGTCGAAACTGGCAATGGTGGTATCGTAACCCGGGCTTACTATCCAGCGGTTATTGGTGTTATCAAAAGATACAGGGAGCTGAAATAGTTCGTTCTGTTTCCAATACAAATAAGTTTCGCCTTTAACGCCACCCATGGCAATATCTATCCGGGCACTTTCTACCTTTTGGCCGTTCACAAAATTGGTTTGGTAATAACCGCTATCGGCAGTGGTCATTAACAATTTGGTGTGGTTGTTATAAATTACACTGTTAAACCCCGGCGAAAAGCTGCCGTGGATACTTTGTGCTGATGCAGGTGAAGAGGCGATATTATGCGCTGTATGCAGGTAGGAGCCGGCAATACTGCTGTGGCAGCTGATACAAGTTTTAGCCCCCGCGTAAGCCGCGCCGCGTGGGTCGGTAATTTCTTTTTTAGTACTTAAGCACTGCGTTAAGATAATCACCAGCGGGAACAGAAAAAGTGGTAACAGCAGCAACTTCCGTTTACACATAGCGCTTATTGGTTTATAAACCTAAGTATAGCAAATATTAGCCAAATTACTGCCTAATATGCCTTTTTTGTTTTGAATGAGTTTAAACTAAGTGCTTGTAAAATATATTGTAAAAAATATACTACTATGCATTGCATTGTACTATGTATTGTTTAACTTTGTTTTCAATTTAAAAAGATATGAAACAGCGCAATAAAAAAGTAGGTTTATTTACCATAGCATTAGTAATGCTTATGGGGACATTTGGCTGCAAAGGAGGCAAAACAACCACCATTGTAAACAGAACAGACAGCGAATCGCAAAAGATCAAATACTCTGGCCAGATAGTGTTTACAAAAGATGGAGCCGGCATCGAGCACATCTCAGATGGCGGGTATCTGGAGTTTGAACAAAATGGCCGCGAGTTTAAAGCCGAAGAGGATAAAAAGGGCCACATTACTTACGCGTTTAACGGCGATAGTAAAATAACTACCCTAAGTAATGAGCAACAGGCTTTTGTTGCCACAGCGATAAAGCAAATTGTTAAAACTAAAGCTAAACTGTAATGATCAATCGACTTTGAGAATTAACTGCCGGGTATGGCCGAGTTGATTTATACCCCCCTGCCAGCCCTGATGCCCGGGGATAACGTATTGCGCAGCTGGGAATTTACGTGCAACATTCTGGATAGCCAGGGGCCAGTGTTTCAGGTCGGCATCGCCGGTAAAGCCTTTGGTACTGGCATCTAAACTTTTAACCAGGCAGCCGCCAAAAAGCACATGTGCCTGCGGCAGCCAAACCACAATGTTATCCCGCGTATGGCCTGCGCCGGGGTAATAGGTTTGCAGGCTTACGCCGGCAATATTAAATGTGGTATCGTGTGCAAAGGTGTACTGCGGCAACTCGTTATTTTCTTTTTTAGCCAGGGCATAGGTGTGTTTGCTGCTATAAGTTTTGGCGCCCTGCTTTTTTAATACATTAAACCCGGCCACGCAGTCGTCATGAAAGTGGGTGGCTACACAAAAAATTATTTTTTTGTTAAAGCGGTGCTTAACGCTATCTACCAATTGTTGGGTTTGCTCCTCGCCCCAGGGCGTATTTACTAAAATAATTCCCTTATTAGTCACCACCACTAAGCTATTTGCCGGAAAAGGCTCATCGCTATCCGGCGGATAACCATAGGATACGCATACATAATAGCTTTTGGTGAGATGCCTTAACTCAATATTTTTCACCGGCTTTTGGGCAAAGGCCGCTGCCGAAGATAGCAGGCAAAGGAGCAGGGCGCGCAATCTCATTTTATAATTCTTCCAGCATCGCTAATGTCATTTTATCCAAACCGCTTACCACAAAGTTTGCCTGGGTTAAAGTATCTGCCGAACCGATACCTATAGCTTTCATGCCACCGTTTACAGCAGCTTCTATTCCGGCAATGGCATCTTCAAATACCACACAGGCAGCCGGTTTGGCGCCTACGGCTTCTGCGCCTTTTAAAAATACTTCAGGGTTGGGTTTTGGAATGCTTACGCTGTTGCCATCTACAACGGCATCAAATAAATTTACCAGCTGCAATTTTTCTAATATGGTAGGGGTGTTCTTACTGGCAGACCCTATAGCGGTTTTTAACCCGGCATTGCGGCAGGCCTGCACAAATTCACGCGCGCCGGGCAAGATCTCGGCAGGTGTCATTTTACCGATCATTTCGGTGTACCATTCGTTCTTTTGTGTGGCCAGTAACTCCTTCTCTTCGGTAGTTTTATTATTGATGTTACCCCATCCCAGTATCAGGTTAAGCGATGCCATGCGGCTAACGCCTTTCAGCTGTTCGTTTTGGTGCTCGGTAAAATCAAAACCCATTTCATTAGCCAGGCGCTTCCAGGCCTTATAATGGTAAACAGCTGTATCTACAATAACACCGTCCAGATCAAATATGCAGGCTTTAATATTCATATTGTAAAGGTATATTTTGCCTTGTCAATAATCATTATAAATAAATTATTAACATTATTTGGATTAATTACAAATAGTGCGTTTCTTTGTGATATTGATATGGTTACAACACTAACAACTCCACAAACTAATACCTGGGTAGATGTATTTGCTACCAAAAAAGGTGCTGTATATCAAAGCGATGCCGAGCGTTGCTGGTATGTTGATTTTGCCGGCAAAGTTGCCAGGTTTGATTATCGTTGTTTGTTAAAGCTTAAAAAAGCGGTTTACAATGTGGATATCGAAGCCAAACTGTTAGAAACCACTAAAGATCCCGACGTAGAGATCATCTTTATCTGCGCCTGCGACCATACTTATATCCTTACCCTTTTACAGATCATCGCCCTGAAAGAGATACTGGAAGGCACCTTTGTTATGCTGCAACTAAACCAGATTTTGCAGGACAGGCTGTATCGTATTGCAGTATAGTAATTTAGACTGAATTCATATTGTTAATATTTTAACTGTAAGCCATTTATAGCAGTATTATTGTATAATTATTTAAGTCGGCACGCTTGTTGCCCTGTTTAAATAGTTCTAAAATAATATTATCATGAAAGATCTTATCCGTATCAGAAGCCTGATCTCTGCACAAGTAGAGACACTTTTAAATCAGCAAGTTAAAAAAGAAGCTTATTCATCATCTGTATATTTAGCAATGGCATCATGGTGTAACCGTAATGGCTTTGACTTTTCATCAGATTACTTTTTTAAACAAGCGGAAGAAGAGAGAGAGCATCAGCTAAAGTTTTACAAATACATTTTAGATATGGGCGGTAACGCCATTTCTCCGGACGTTAGCGGCATCAAACAAGAGTACAACTCGTTTCGCGAGGTGTTTGAAGATGCGCTTGACCAGGAAGTAAGTGTAACCCAATCTATAAAAAATATTTACGCGCAATGCTTAAAAGAGCAGGATTACGTAACCAACGAGTTTTTAAACTGGTTCCTGAAAGAGCAGCGTGAAGAAGAATATAAAGCACGCCGCGCGCTGGAATTGTTTGAAGTTATTGGCGAAGAAGGTACCGGCCGCTGGGAAATTGACAAGCACGTTGGTAAAATAAAATACGACAGCGAAGCTTAGTCCTTAGCTAATAAAAGCTTTAAAACATCCTTCTCCGAATACTCTTTTAACCAGGTATTCCCCGGAGACATTGTACAGACCGGTGCCCAATCGCATCGGTCTGTACATTCTATACGGATCACTTCTATTTCCTCCTTGCCAAATTTGGCGTATTTTTTAGCTGTTTTATATAAATCTTTGCCGCCTCTTTTTGCGCATTTGCTACCTGTACATACAAACAGCACTTTATCCGGTACGGTAAATTTCCCCATTTTTATTTCTTTATAATATCAACTCACAAATATCAGCTTTATTTTTGAGATGCGCGGTTATTTCATAAGCCTGTGCAGGCTCACCTGGTAATGGTGCAGGTTGCAAACCCCCGAGATCAGATTAACGCTGTCGCGAGTTTTCAAGTCGTGGTGACAGATCAGTTGATCATGTATTTCTATGCAGTTTCCTTTTTTGCAATGTGTGGTAAAACGGCAAATTGATATCTTAGCGCTATGCTCAAAAAGTCCTTTCTGTTTTATTTAATCCTGCTGGCATCTTCTATTGGTTGTAACAGAAGCGAAACCCTTTATAAAGTTGTAGGTGTAAAAGACGGAGATACACTGGTGCTGCTATCGCCCGATAACCAAAGTATCACGGTGCGCCTTGCCGAGGTAGATGCGCCTGAGAAAAGCCAGGCATTTGGGCAGGCGGCAAAACAGTTCACCTCAAACCTGTGCTTTGGCAAAAAAGTGAAGCTAACAGGTAATCAGCACGATCGTTATGGCCGTACCGTAGGCGAAGTGGAATTAGAGAACGGCACCATTGTAAACCACGAACTGGTAAAACAAGGTTATGCCTGGCAATACCGCGCCTACTCTAAAAGTATGGAACTGGCTATGCTGGAGCAGCACGCCCGGCAAAGCCGGCTGGGCCTGTGGCAGGAGGCTAACCCAACCCCGCCATGGAATTTCAGGAAAGAAGCAAAAACCAACAGGGTAGAAAAAAAGGCGCTCAAACCCAAGCGGCATTATAAAAAGCGCAGGGTCCGTAAAAAGCGCGATACGGTGGCGTTTTAGAAGCGTTTAGATTGGAAAATTTAAGCGTTTTTAGATTTGACAACTTTTTAAAAGTTGTCAAATCTTTGGGTGTAGCTCTGGCAACTTTTAAACTTATTGAAGCAGTTTAATTTGACAACTTTTTAAAAGTTGTCAAATCTTTGAGTGTAGCTCTGGCAACTTTTAAACTTATAGAAGTAGTTTAATTTGACAACTTTTAAAAAGTTGTCAAATCTTTGAGTGTAGATCAGGCAACTTTTAAGCTTATAGAAGCAGTTTGGTTTGACAACTTTTTAAAAGTTGTCAAATCTTTAAGTTGGGTTTTATGTAACTTGCTAAAATATTATTAGTACGATGATAAGCCTGATTTAAGGCAAATTACCCAATCACTAATTCATTAATCACTAAATGTTTACATGAAAGTATTTAAGGCCGTTCTATCTGCTGTAATTACCCTGGCCCTTATCTGGGCGCTGCAAACCAAGTTTGGCGATATCCCCCCGTTGGGCGAATTTCTGAACCCATCAACCGGTTTCTGGCAAAATGCCGAAAGTAAGAACATTATTCCCGAGGAAGACTTTAAGCTGCAGGGCCTGCAAGGCAAGGTAACTGTTAAGTTTGATGAGAATATGGTGCCCCACATTTTTGCAGATAACGACCACGACCTGTATTATGTACAGGGGTACTTAACTGCTAAGGCCCGCCTGTGGCAAATGGATATTCAAACACGCAGTGCAGCAGGTCGCCTATCTGAAGTGGTTGGGCCAAAAGCTTTAGAGGTAGATCGTTATCATCGCCGCATGGGGATGACCTTGGGGGCACAGCATACCCTACAGGGAATAATAAAGGACCCGGTAATGAGCAAGGTAATTACTGCTTATAGTGACGGAGTTAATGCCTACATTAAGCAATTAAAGCCGGGTGGCTACCCAATAGAATTTAAGCTGCTTAATTATGCCCCCGAGGAATGGAAGCCTATTAATTCGGCGTATCTGTTAAAGCTGATGAGCGAAACCCTGGCAGGGGGAAGCAATGAATTAGCCATGACCAATGTATTGGATAAGTTTGGTGCAAAGGTTACGAATGAACTGTTTCCGGATTACCCGATGCACGAGGACCCTATCATCCCGGCAGGAACAAAATGGGATTTTAAACCCTTGCCTGTGCCACAACCACCTGCAGCATTTAAAGCACAGATGTTAGCAGGCATGAAAAATAAAGATAGGGTAGAAGGGATAGGTAGTAACAACTGGGCGGTAAGTGGCACTAAAACAGCATCCGGCTACCCTATTTTAGCAAACGACCCGCACCTGAACCTTACGCTGCCATCTATCTGGTACCAAATGCAGATGACAGCCCCGGGTGTAAATGTATATGGCGTTACCCTGCCCGGCGCGCCATGTATTGTTATTGGCTACAACCAAAAAGTAAGCTGGGGCGTAACCAATGTAGATGCCGATATTTTAGATTGGTACCAGATAAAATTTAAAGATGCCAACCGTAACGAGTATTGGTATAACAACAAATGGAACAAGGTTGAGCGTAAGATAGAAACCATTAAGATATTAGGCCAAGAGGCGGTTACAGATACCGTATTATACACCCACCATGGCCCTGTTGTTTATGACAATGCCGCTATGGCAAAAAAAGGCCGTATAAACGTGCCGGTAGGCAATGCACTGCGATGGATAGCGCATGATGAGAGCGACGAGTTTAAAACCTTTTACCTGCTTAACCGGGCAAAAAACTACACCGATTATCGCCAGGCATTAAGGTACTACACCGCACCTGCCCAAAACTTTATTTTTGCATCTGCAGATAACGATATTGCCATCACACCAAACGGTAAGCTTCCGCTAAAATATAAGGATCAGGGTAAATTTATAATGGATGGAAGCAACCCTGCGAACGACTGGCAGGGCTGGATCCCTTACGAACAAAACCCTACAGTTAAAAACCCGCCGCGTGGTTTTGTAAGCTCGGCTAATCAATCTTCAACAGATCAAACCTATCCCTACTATATTAACTGGAAATTTGCCGGCTATGAACGGGGCAAACGGATAAATGACCGCCTTGCCGCCATGAGCAAGGCAACCGCAGATAGCATGCGCGTTTTACAAATGGATTATTACAGCATCCGTGCGCAGGATATTTTGCCAACGATGCTGAAGTATCTGGATGCCAGTAAACTGGATGATGCGCAACTGGCTGCATTAGATACGCTTAAGAAATGGGATAGGTTTTATGGCGTAAAATCTTTAGGGGCAAGCATTTTTAGTACATGGTGGGATAAGTTTTACAACTTTACCTGGCGCGATAGTTTTGAGGATAAGGATAAATTATTGTACTACCCAACTGCAGACAGGACCGAAGCCCTGCTTATGAAGGAGCCAAACTCCGTTTGGTTTGATAACAAAAATACACCTGTTAAAGAAGCTGCTTCAGATATTATCCTGGCTTCGTTTACTGCTGCTATTAATGAGTTGATAAAAGAGCAAGGCAATATGGGCAAGGCATGGCGATGGGGCAATGTAAAACCTTTTGAGGTAAAGCACCTGGGCAATGTGCCTGGCTTAGGCTCAGGTAATTTTGCCAGCGGCGGCAGCGGCTCAACCGTAAATGCATTGATTGACGGGCATGGCCCATCCTGGCGAATGGTGGTGCAATTGGGGCCGCAGGTTAAAGGGTATGGCATTATCCCGGGCGGGCAATCTGGCAACCCCGGCAGCTTCTTTTATGATGACATGCTTAAAACCTGGCAAGATGGTAAGCTGAAAGAATTGCTGTTCCTGCAATCGGCAACCCAAAACTCCACCCGAATAAAAAGAACATTAACCTTAAGCAAATAAATCTATGTTATTCCCGGTTATATTACTACTCTCGTTTATTTGCGGTTACCTGTTCCCCTGGTGGGTAGGCTGCATCATGGCCTTTGGTGCCGCACTCATCTTCGGCAAAAGATCAAGCTGGGCATTTTGGTCGGGTTTCTGCGGCATCTCTTTAGCATGGATAGCGTTGGCGTTATTAAAAAGTTTCCCTAATGAGCATATCCTGGCTATCCGCGTGGCGCATGTTTTCCATTTACCCAACTGGGGTTCGCTGCTGGCCGTAACCGCGTTAATAGGCGGTTTAGCAGGCGGGATGTCGGCATTGTCGGGCTGGTTAGTAAAAAGGGCGTTTGAGAAGGGATGAGGTAATATAGTCATGCTGACGCAAGCTGAAAGCTTGCCTTGTGCTATGCCACGAGATACGCTGCGCTAATCTCGCGGCAGCATATATTCTCCAGTCGTCGAAGTTTATAACTTCTACCCCAAATACATTAAGCGTTCTGTTTAATAACAAAAATGGCCCAACCATTATCTGGTTGGGCCATTTTATAAATTTTTTATCCTATAATTATAAAGCGTTCAAAGTAGCTTTTAAAGCAGTAACGGCTGCAGTTTTGTCTGATGATCTGGCAAAGATATCTGCAGATGCGGTAGCTTCGCCGTAGTAGGCTTCGTTAGCGCTTTTGTTGATAGCCAGGTTAGAGCCATTAATGCTGATACCGGCAAATAAACCTTTGCTGCGCGAGTAAGAGTAAACCTCGGCCTGTAATTTATAATCGGTGCTGGCGGTACTGCTGCGGCCAACCGGGCCTGCTGCTGCCGATACATCGCCGCCTATGGTAAAGTCGCCGCTTTCTACCTTGGCTAAAACGCCCTTATTGCGAAACACCAATACCATATCAACCGATTGTACACCGATCTGGAAACCAATGCTGCCGCCGGTAAGCGTAATAAAAACCGGGTCGCTCCATTTGCCGTTAGCCAGTTTAACCATAGCAACGCCCTGGCCGCGTTTGCCGCCAATGCCAAAGCCTGCGTTGATCAGTTTGGGGATGATAACTATCCCCTCGTATTCGGCAATCAATTCGTGCGGGATGCTTTCCTTCATCTGGCTAAACGCTTTGATCACCTTGGTTGCATCGTTAATTTTAGCAGTGCCTTTATCATCGGCAGGTTTGGCAGATGCCAGTATAAAAAAAGCGCTCAGTAACAGCGGGAGACTTAAAAATTTTAATGTTTTCATAGTTGATGTATGTTGTAAATTATTGATTGTATAACTCCGTTTCTTATTATTTGTTGTAGAAAACTAACATGCATCAGGCGGGGTCTGCAATTATTACATTCATCTGCATATTCACACCTGTGCACATCTGCAAATTCGCATTATCTTTGCTGCAGTATGATAAAGCCGGATAAACAGCAGGTATTCGCCATAACCAGCCAGGATGATTTTGATGAGATTGCCTTACAGGTATTTCATTATCAGGCGCAAAACTGCGGGGTTTATAAAACTTTTATCGGCGGATTAAAACTCGACCCGGACGAAGTAAGGCAGGTTGGTCAGATCCCCTTTTTGCCGGTGGAATTCTTTAAAAATCACAAAGTAGTGAGTTCTGCCGGTGCCGATGAAACGGTTTTTACCAGTTCGGGCACCACGGGAATGATTACCAGCCGTCATCATGTAACTGATGTAATCTGGTACGAAGAAAGTTTTCGTAGAGCATTTGGTTTATTTTACGGCGATATAAAGGATTATACGGTGCTGGCCTTGCTGCCTGCCTACTTGGAGCGCGAGGGGTCATCTTTGATCTATATGGCGCAGGATCTGATCCTCAAATCGGGCGATGAGGAAAGCGGTTTTTACCTGTACAACCATCAGGAACTTTACGCCAAACTGCAGCAGCAAAAGCAGGCCGGCAAGCCCACTTTACTCATTGGGGTAACCTTTGCCCTGTTAGATTTTGTGGATACTTACCAGATAGATTTTCCTGGATTGATCGTGATGGAAACAGGAGGGATGAAGGGCCGCCGTAAAGAAATGATTCGCGAGGAATTGCATGCTGTACTTTGCAGCGGCTTTGGTGTAAGCGCTATCCACTCCGAATACGGGATGACCGAGCTTTTATCGCAGGCATACTCTAAAGGAGAGGGCATTTTTAACTGCCCGCCCTGGATGAAGATCATTACCCGCGATACCAATGATCCGTTTACTTTGGTAGATACAGGCAAAACCGGCGGGATTAATATTATCGATCTGGCCAATATCAATTCCTGCTCGTTCATCGCCACGCAAGATCTGGGTAAGGTTTTTGCAGATAACTCTTTTGAGGTGATTGGCCGCTTTGATAATTCGGATATCAGGGGTTGTAATTTACTTATTGCTTAGGCCTCATCCCAAAGCTTAAAAAGATAGATTTAGTTGAGGCTAAATAAATATTATTATTTTTGCCTGTTCAAGAACACATCAATATCATGATAGACAAATTCTTACGCGACGAGCAAGACCCGAAAGCAGTTGAAAAAGTGTACAGCCGTTTGGTTGACCTGCTTACAACCGGCGAGGAGATTTTATACATAGCGGTACAAAAAAAGCCCATCGTAAACCTTTTTCCGGATTGTATTGCGCTAACCAACAAACGCATTCTGTTTTTTACGCCGGCAAACTTGGGCCTGTCCATAAAATTTGTTGATTTTGTATGGAAGGATATTGTAGATGTTTTTACCAAGGAAGAGATCATTGGTGCCGTATTTAGCGCTAAAACTACCATAGGTACCGAAATGGGGGTAGATTACCTGCCAAAGGTACAGGCCCGTAAGCTTTACCAATATGCACAGGAGCGTAAAGAGGCCGAACGCGAAGCCCGCCGCCTGCGCGAATTGGAAGAAAAGCGTGCCGAATCGGGTGCCTTAAACATCGACCATGCTGCGCAGGTAGCATATCAGCCTGTTGCCGCACCACAACAACCTGTTGCTGCATCGGCACCGCCGCCCGTTGCGCCTGTTGCCCCGGTAGAAGAACCTAAAAAGGATGAGCTTACCGAAAAACTAAAAAGGCTTAAAACATTATTCGAAAGCGGCCTGATCTCGCAGGAAGAATACAACCACAAAAAGGTGGAGCTATTGAGCGATTTTTAAGATAGCCGTGCCTTTGTAATGCCTGCCGATGGCGTTTTACAATTTGCTGTAAATGATGTTGACTATACTAACAACCAGGGATACTTTGATTTTGTAGTAAGTGTGGAGCAATAGATTAAAAAGTTTTAAATAGCTATTTATCCGACGGGTTCTTTTTGCCTGCTAACAGCATTACTACCATTTTGGCAATGCGGTTGGCGCGGGTTTGCTCCTGTTTGGCGCTTAATATCCAAACCACGTATTCCTTACGGTGAGACCAGGCCAATTTATCATAATTAGCCATAGCAACGGGTTGCTGCATCAGTGCTTTATGCAAATAAGCAGGCAGGGTAATTTGTTTTTTATCTACGTTGATATAAGCGGAATAATCGTTTTCTTTTCGGATGGCTTCCTTACCGGCGTCAGAATGTTTAACAAGGTGCTGTGGACGGAAGCGCAGGGTGGTCCAGATATTATTGATCGCAGCAGAGGCCACGGGGCGAAGGCCGTAAGGCTTGGCCACATCCCAGCCGCTCATCATTTCCAGGTCGGTATTGATGCCCGAGCTTTTCTTAGGATAAATTACCCATAACACGGTTTCATCTGCTAAAACAGGTTTTAACAGCACCAGCGCTGCGGCCAGTTCTGCACTGTTTTTTACAAACACCTGTATCCCGTTAAAGGTACCTTGCGGGCTGTAAGATAAGCTTGTACGTTCAGGTAATGGTTCCAGGGTTGCCAGGTAATCCTCCGGGGCGTTGCTGATCAGCCAGTGCTGGCCGGGCTTCATAAGCAGTTTTTTGGCAAGTGGGCTGGGCTGGTTCATAGTTTGTACATAATAGTTGATGGTAGCTGCAAAATAGCAAACTTTTCATAATCCATAAAATTCGGACTATGGACTATGGACTATGGACTATGGACTATTCCCCGTTAACTATCTTAGAGAAAAAATCCCACAGAACAATTCCCGCTGATACCACAATATTGAATGAATGCTTGGTGCCAAATTGGGGAATCTCTATACAGAGATCAATAGCTTGCATTACGTCGTCGCTTACGCCGTTTACCTCATTGCCGAATATCAATGCATATTTTTCGTTATGGGCAGGGGCGAAGGTATTGAGCATGGTGCTGTTCTCGGCTTGTTCAATGGCAATTATTTTGTAGCCATCAGTGCGCAGGGCCTCTACTGCCTGCAGGGGGGTTTTGTAATATAGCCAGTTAACGGATTGCGTTGCCCCCAATGCAGTTTTCTCTATCTCGCGGTGCGGGGGCTGTGCTGTAATACCGCAAAGGCATACCTGCTCTACCGCAAACCCATCTGCCGTGCGGAAGATAGAACCGATGTTATGCATACTGCGCACATTATCTAACACTACAGCCACAGGCAATTTATCCTGTGCCTTAAATTCAGCTACAGTGGCACGGTTCAGTTCGTCAAGTTTCAGTTTGCGCATTTGGTGATCATTAGGCAGTAAATATATCAATGGTTATTGTTTTAACCACTCGCTATTGCTATTCCCCACTCATTACTTCATTCAGCATGCCTACGCCATCGCCAATGAGCGATGCATACACAGATGGCGCGTAGCCAATTTTGTTGCTATAATAGGCTGTAACCTCTTCGCTGAATGTATCAAAAGCTTCTTTTTTAACCAAAGCGATGGCGCATCCGCCAAAGCCTGCGCCTGTCATACGTGCTCCGGCAACGTTAGGGTTGGTTTTGCTATAATCTACCACGGTATCCAGTTCCACGCCGCTTACCTCATACAATTCGCGTAAGGATTGGTGCGAGGCATACATCAGGCGGCCAAACTCGGCCAGGTTATTATTGCTTAATGCTTTGGCAGCCAGTTTTACACGGTCGTTCTCTGCTACCACATGGGCAGCGCGGGCTTGTACTGTAGCGTCTGTTATCAGATGCTTGTGTTGCTCAAAAGTTTCGGTGTCAATATCGCACAGGTAATTAATATCCAGTTGCTGCTTTAAGGCGGCAAGGGCAGTCTGGCATTCCTGTACACGTTCATTGTATTTAGATTCGGCCAGTTTGCGGGGTTTGTTGGTGTTGATAATTGCTAACAGGTAATTGCCCAGGTTGCTGTCAACCGCCTGGTAATCCAGCGTATCGCAATTCAGCATCAGGGCCTTATCTTTTTCGCCGAACGCAACGGCAAACTGGTCCATAATGCCACAATTAACACCTATAAATTTGTTTTCTACCGATTGCGATAGCTTAACCAGGTCAAGCTTACTGTAACCTGCGTTAAACAGATCATTTAAAGCAAAGGCGGTAACCACTTCTATAGATGCTGAGGAAGATAAGCCCGATCCGATGGGGATATCGCCATAAAAAAGCATATCAAGCCCTTGCAGGTTTTTGCCATCGTTAATGAAATGAGTGATCACACCGACAGGATAATTGTACCAAACTTCGCCTATTTTTTTGTGTTCGGCCTGCAAAGGTACTTCGGCCTGTTCAGAAAAATTAAGACTTTTAAAACGGAAAACCTGATCGTTATTTGGCGATACCAGCAGATATGAACCAAAAGTAATAGCACATGGCATTACCAGGCCGCCATTATAATCAATATGCTCGCCAATTAAATTTACACGGCCGGGAGAAAAATAGGTTGCCGATGCTTCTTTACCGTAATGCTTTATATATTCCTGTTGCAGATGTGCCTTCATAATTGGTTTTGTTTGGGGAAACAAATATTGTAAATTATACACTTATTACGCTACTGCAAGTGTATTTTGTTTTAATAATATGTACGTTAAACAGAACTTGCTGTTATTTGTTAATTAGCAATATAAACAACTACATAAATGAACCAATATATTGTAACCGGTTATGATTATACCGACGAAGGAGCCTTTGAACGCCGTATGAATGTGCGCCAGCATCATCTGGATGGCGCTAAAGTACTAAAGGAGAGCGGTAACTATATTTTAGGTGGTGCCGTACTGAATGACGAGGGTAAGATGATCGGATCTGTTATGGTGCTTCAGTTTGAAAGCGAAGAAGCCCTGGAAGCCTGGAAACAGGGCGAACCCTACATTACCCAAAAAATATGGGAAACAGTTGATGTAAAGCCTTTTAAAGTAGCACAAGTTTAAGTTAAAATTTAAAAATCGCTATGCGATTTTTTGACCATAACAAAGCCAGGTGAATAGTTTTTTACTTTTGATTTTTAACTTAATTTTTACCGGCATACTCCCATTGGCCTTGCGGGTTTCTTTTGTAGCGTGCGGTATGGTTGGTGCCATCTATTTTAAAGCTAAATTCAAACGTATGCTGGGTTGGGTCATCCGGCAAAAACTGTTCTACAATGCTGTCGGCAACTAATTGTACGGTATCCTTTTTAGGGAATTGCTTAATTTGGGCTTGCAGGCTTGCCTGGTAATCTGCAAAGGTTACAAAGGCAGGCTGATTATTATTTTGTAAGCGGGCGGCATTAAAAGCAGCTTCTTCTGCCTGCCGGCGGTATTCTTCCATCGCTTTAAGCAAACTATCGGCGTTAATTTCGGGCATGCCGTCTGCACCATGCGCATAATAACTGTTCAGGATCTCTTCTTTACTTTTCATCAGGGCAAAAATACATATTAGCAAAAAAGGATGCTGAATTTAAACAGCATCCTTTTTGTTTAGGCTAACCAACCGGCGGCGATATGCCATCCAGTTCGTTCATATCCACGTCATCCAGCGTAATGCCGGCGGTTTTTATATTTTCTTCCAGGTGGGCTACGCTTGATGTGCCCGGTATCAGCAATATGTTTTTTGAGTGATTAAGCAACCAGCTTAATGCTACCTGATGAACAGTTGCGCTATGTTTTTCGGCAATATGTTTCAGCTTTTCCTGCGCGGCCACATTGCCTGCATTTAGCGGATACCAGGGAATGAATGCAATGTCGTTATCCTCGCAGTAGTTTAAAACGCCTTCCCATTTACGGTTATCCACGCTGTACATATTTTGTACAGATACCACCTCAAAATAATCCTGTGCTTTTTTAATATCGTCCATATCAACTTCTGATAAGCCGATGTGCCTTATTTTACCATCGGCCTGGGCTTGCTTTAAAAATTCAAATGTTTGTTTGGCCGGTATGTTGGGGTCAATACGGTGTAATTGATACAGGTCTATCTGGTCTTGCTTTAAACGTTTAAGGCTGCCTTCCAGGGCTTCTTTTAAGTGCGCCGCACTTGCATTAACAGGCCATTGATCTGGCCCGGTACGCAGCAGGCCGCCCTTTGTACCTATGATCAGGTCGGCAGGATAGGGGTAAAGCGCTTCAGCTATCAGTTCTTCAGAAATGTAGGGGCCATAACTGTCGGCTGTGTCAATAAAATTAACACCCAGTTCAACCGCGCGTTTTAATACACGGATGGCTTCATCGTGATCTTTTGGCGGGCCCCAAATACCTTTGCCCGTAATGCGCATGGCGCCGTAACCTAAACGGTTTACTTCCAGGTCGCCGCCTATGCTAAATGTTTTTTGAAATGTTTTTGTTTCGTTGCTCATAATTACCTTTTCTGATGATATGAATTAAAGTAACGCTAAGTAAACTGTATTGTTCGGTACAATGGTTCATTCCAATGTCATATAGGCTAACTGCGTAATAACAATTTCAAATCGGATGCAGATATAAGCAAGAGGGATATATTATCGCCAGGCACCTAATATGGCGCCCATAATGGTTAGCGCTACTACGCTGTATCCGCCGTTAATGAAAATATAACGCCAGCCTTTCAGCTCAAACAAACTATGTGTTGCTATTGCACCAAACGCCCATATCCCCGCAAGGAAACCCGCAGTGGCTCCCCAGGCAAGGTCGGTTTTAGGTTCTGCTAAAAAAGCAGCCAGATTGGCTGCCATAATCAAGGCAAATAAAAAGGTAAAACCAAAAATTTTGGCTTTGTTACCTTTTTTTATTTCTGCTGCAGTAAGCTTGCTATCTGCCATCCAGGCTTTTCCAAACAGGCTGTTTGAATACCAAATGCCACCAACAGCAAAGCCGGATAAGGCCGCTACCAATACAGCGGGCCAGTTAATTAATGATGCATCCATACGTTTAGGTTTTTTAGGTTACCTAAATGTGGCAATTAATAATGGTATATGCAAATGCCCATTATTTTACAGTATAACGTATAATATAACGGCCCAGGTTACCGTCGGCATCCATACCCTCGATAGTTGCACGATAGGTGCCCTTACCATCCGCGTTAAAATATTCCATAAAAGTTGCACCGGTGGTTTTATCCGTTTTAACCTTGGGGCTCCAGTAAATTGTACTGCGCAGGTCGCCGCCAAAAGCACCTTGTTTTAGCGGATCGTAGCGTGGGGAATAAAACTCGCGTGTAACACCGTATCCCTGGGCATTATAAGTAAGCAGGTTACCTTTAGGCAGCATTTCCTGCAGTTGGGCTAATGATATTTTTGTACCTTCTATTTTTTTGGTGATGATGGATATAATCCCGTCCGAATCGTAGTTTTTATTAATGCTACTAAGCCCGTCATTTCTAAATACCTCAATATTCTCTACATCGGCACCCCTAAAGGTGTTTAGGTAAGAGTAATCCATTGGCCTGCCATTTATAAAAATTTGTATCGGCTTTCGGTTAGGATTGGATACATTCTTTGAAAAAAAGAGTGTGTTATTTTCAGCACTTATACCTAATAGCATAGATGGAAGGCAGGTATATAGATTAGGGCAATCCTTAAACCTTTCGCCCGGCACTGCCTGGTCGGCCATCATGGGTAAGCCGGATAATGAACCATAGTCGCTATGACTTGGCTTTCTTACTAATGATGTGGCTTTGATCACTACCTCTTTTAAGATATGCAGATTATCATATTGCCTTTTGGTGTTAAGCAGCAATGGTTTAATGGTGCTGTCAATATCGGTAACTTCGTCTGTTACGTATGGGTTTTTAGTAGGCGGCTGGTAGCTATCGCCTTCTACAGATATCATCAGGTTTCTGCTGTTTACGTTATTGCGTGCATTTAAAACGATCTGCGCCGAATCCGGGAAGTTAAGTTTAGAGAATTTGAAATTGCCGGTCATATCTGTTACGGTTTCAAATAGCTGGTTTTTACCTGCTATCTGCATCCTCAGATTGCCTTTTGCAACAGGCATACCTGTATTATTGCGCAGCATACCCGTTACCTCCAGGCCGGATTGCTCTGGGAATAATTGTATTTGCGGGAATTTACCTGTTAAAATATTACGGTAGGAAATGCGGCGATAACCTTGCGTAAGCATCAAAATATCAAGGTTAGCATCAGCGTTTTGATCTTTACCTGTAAAATAGTAATTGGCTTTCTCTATATAGCCCTTAATCTCTGATGTAAGTAAAAGGTTCGAAAAAATGGTGTTTTCGGCATTTTCATCAGAGGGTACCTTATCTTCATCAACAACCGATACTGAAAATTCGCCGGTAACAGGCAGTGTTTTGTTTTTGGCCAGTACAGATAGTTTTACCTTTTGCCTGGTGTTATATATTTTACGATCGGGTGTGAGGGTGAGGTTCAGCATATCGTTATGCTTGATAAATATAATACGCTCGCTTAAGGCGATGCCGCGTTCGCTAAAAAGCGTTAGCTGCATAATACCGGTCGGGAATTTGCTTTTAGGGATAGCCGCGCTGTAAACGGGCGTTTGTAAAACGGTTTGCGCCGCAAAATATATAGCACCGCCGTTTTGCACAACTATATAATAGGCCTTACCCTGGTTGGCTTTAAAGTAAGGTTCGTTTGCAGATAGTTTAATGCTGATACTATCTGCAGCGCTATTATATACAGCCATAGTAATGCCTGCCGGTTTTATGCGTGGCATATCATAAGTGGCATTAATACCATCGGCAAAGGTAATGATAGCTTTGTAAGTTTTGCCATCCTGCGGCATCAAGGCAAATATACCCATACCCAGGTGCTGCGATTCCAGCGTGGCCACAACAGTGCCGGTATTATCTGTTATAGTGCCTTTTACATTAATGCCAAGCCCGTTATTATTTACTGCCTTAAAGGCAACCTTTGAACGTACACCCAGTGTAAGTTCGCCACCTTCGGGGAAAAACTGCACATCGCGTTCGGCAACTGCTGCATTAAGCGCAAATTTATTTAACGATTCCCGGCGGTTACCCAACTCAATAGATGTTGTTAGCGTTGCATTTTTTAAAGAAGCGGATGCATTTTCATTCAAAACAACATTTATCAATCCGTTTTGGTCGGTTGTGCTTTTTCCTTTGCTTATTTCGTCCCCGGCGGGCGTTGTAATGCTCCAATTAACACGCTTATTGGCCAGCGCGGGTTCGCCGGGTTGTTTGTAGCTAATGGTAGCAGTTATTTTTTGCTTACCGGCGGCATCGGCTGTTTTAAAGGCAATGTTTGTGTTAACCACACTTTGTATAGCGTTGCCTATGGCTATATTTTTATGATAAAAGTAATCGTTATCAAAGTTGCGCATGTAGGCGGTGTAGCCCCTTAAATGGTAATTGCCCTGCTTATACACATCCGGGGTAAGAATAATGTTGCCGTTTGCTACACCATTGGTAACAGGCAGCTTTACAACCTTTACCATCGAATCCTGATTGGTGGCTATATCAACATACACAATATTGCTTAGTGTGCTGGGCTGGTGCCTATCGGCAGTTATATATGCTTTAAACCAAATGGTATCGCCGGCACTGTAATAGGGCTTATCTAAATGCAGGTAAACTTTTTCTATCGGGTAGCTGTAAGCAAACTTGCTTGTTTTGGTGATGATGGTATTCAGGCTAACCGTGTCTCTTTGTGCCAGTGCAGGCGCAACAAAGCAGGTAACCATTAGCAGCGACAGCGCGATTTTTTTAAGGCTCATTGAAATAATTAAAGTAGCGTGGCTAATATAAACATTTAGCTTTACTGCATGTTGGCAGGATTTTGTTTTAACATTTGTTAACGTTTACGCCAAAATCAAAATACGGTTTAAATGTACCGTATAAACGTGTTTTTATAAAAACTATTATTGTAATTTACCCGCTACAAACAAGCCTGTATGCCAACCGAGATAGAAAGAAAATTTTTAGTGGATGATGCTAAATGGGGCCAGCTGAACAAGCCGCCGGGTAAACCCTATAAGCAAGGTTATATTTTAAGCGAAGAGCAGCGAACTGTACGCATACGGGTTACCGGTACTGCTGCATACCTTACCCTTAAGGGTGCAGCAACAGGTATAAGCCGCAGCGAATATGAATATGCCATACCGGTAGCAGAAGGGGAAGAGATACTAAAAAACTTTGCGGATGCGGTTGTCGAGAAGCTGCGTTATCATATTAACCATGCCGGGCATTTGTGGGAAGTAGATGTTTTTACGGGGGATAATACCGGGCTTATTGTGGCCGAAATAGAATTAGATAAGGAAGACGAAGCATTTGAAAAACCGGATTGGGTTACCCTTGAGGTAAGCCACGATGGCCGCTACACTAACGCCAGCTTATCTGTATATCCCTATAAAGATTGGAAAAAATAAGCCGGACTAAATGTTGGCGCATAAAAAAACCTGCCTTGTTAAAGCAGGTTTTTTTATTGGATGAAATATAAATTACCAGCCAGATCCTTTTTTAGCATTACCAGCTTTGATATGCTCTTCTGCAGTAGCTTTGCCCATGATAGCAGCCATTTTATTACCTTCTGCATCTTTGCCTGTAGCAATGTATCTGCCAGATTTAATGTCGATAACAGGATCGATCATTGGAACATTTTTAGTTTTTGTTTTTACTGAATACGCGGTGATTCCTGAAGCTGCCATGTTTAGTTGTTTTAAGTTTTAATTGTAACTGTATTAATAATGTTTTGTTTCATTCCCTGTTAGATGAGCCGTTGCTGACAGAACAGGGGATTTTAAATACGCTGGCAATATATGTATTTATACTTAACTAACAAATTGTGCCAAGGCTGATTTTTTGCACGTGGCCACTTCACACAGCCGGATGAAATGTACCTTAAGCCTTTAATGAGGTGGTTTTTAATAGCTGGCTAATTAGAGAATGTAAACCAGTTAAAGCAAGTTAAATGATGGCTGTAAGGCAGTAACCATGTTTATTTCAGCTAAATGCAGTTTATAGTATCAAAACCGCATTATACAATTTGTTTTAAGGTTTATTGTTTTGATCTTTTATCAACGCAATCAGCTACGTGCAGCTACATGTTTTTGAAAATTATATTCTCGGGATCACCTTATCCGGCTTTTAAATGTATCAGTATCGTTACATAATTTATCCTTGTGGCCGGATGCCTGTAACCGGTATCCGAACTTTTTAGCAACTGGAACGTTTATGTGTCATAAACAATAAATATCATTATGAAACCATATACCATATTAAGTATCTGTACGCTTGCCCTGGCATCATGCGCCGGCAGTGGAAACAAGGGTGCCGACACTACAAAAACTACAGCAGGCGATACCTCTGCAGAAGCATCAGCTACATGGAATGCACCGGCACAAAACATGGAGTATTGCTTTATACACACTGAAGGCACCAGTAACCAGCAGTGCATTTAGTAATTAAAGCTGGTAAGGTAAGCGGCGAAATGCAATGGATCCCCAAAGAAAAAGATGCACGTAAGGGGACTTTAGAGGGGGTGTTGAATGGTAATGATATTAAAGCCGTATGGAAATTTATGCAGGAAGGTACAACAGATACGCTTGGTGTTGTATTCCAGCTATCGGCCCAGCAACTTGCGCAAAAACCATTTAAAGTAGTTAAGGATGGTCGCCAGCAAACTGATACTGCCGCCGGTTATACCTTAATGTATAAACTTGATAATTGTACCAAATTTAAAACGGCAGTAAAACCGGCATTATAAAACTTTAAATCCGGCATTCCCGGCCATAAATGCCTCGTTGATATTAACGGGGCATTTTTTCTATATGATTTTTAGGCTGATCAACAATTAATCGGCGGTGGCAATATCAGATTTTGGAGCGTTTGCATTTTTAACAGAAACGGTTATGCTGTCTTCCTGCAACTTGTTTTGCTCGGTTTTGTTGCCTGCTTTGGTAGTTAGCGAAAATGCTGCTACTGCTGATGTTAATATTAAGGCTGCTGCTATGATTACTTTTTTCATTTTTTTTGCTGTAATTAATTTGATATGCAGGTTGTGTATTAATTAGTCGGCAGTGCCTACGTCTTTTTTGTTGTCTGCGGTACCTACATCTTTTTTGTTATCAGCAGTACCTACGTCTTTTTTATTGTCGGCAGTACCTACATCCTTTTTGTTTCTAGCATCGGCAGTGCCTACATCTTTTTTGTTAGATAAAACAGAAGCGTTAGCTGTAGATAATGCGCCTGTGCTTAAAATTAATGCTGCTGCTATGATGAATTTTTTCATGATCGTTATATGTTGAGGGTGTGAGATTATATTGTGTATTTATATGTTTTGTTCTTACTTATTCCTGAGATTGATTAGTCGGCAGTGCCTACGTCTTTTTTGTTGTCTGCGGTACCTACATCTTTTTTGTTATCAGCGGTGCCTACGTCTTTTTTATTGTCGGCAGTACCTACATCCTTTTTGTTTTTAGCATCGGCAGTGCCTACATCTTTTTTGTTAGATAAAACAGAAGCGTTAGCTGTAGATAATGCGCCTGTGCTTAAAATTAATGCTGCTGCTATGATGAATTTTTTCATGATCGTTATATGTTGAGGGTGTGGGATTATATTGTGTATTTATATGTTTTGTTCTTACTTATTCCTGAGATTGATTAGTCGGCAGTGCCTACGTCCTTTTTGTTGTCTGCGGTACCTACATCTTTTTTGTTATCAGCGGTGCCTACATCTTTTTTATTGTCGGCAGTACCTACATCCTTTTTGTTCTTAGCATCGGCAGTGCCCACATCTTTTTTGTTAGATAAAGCAGAAGCGTTAGTTGTAGATAATGCGCCTGTGCTTAAAATTAATACTGCTGCTATGATGAATTTTTTCATGATGGTTATATTTTAGGGTGTATTATTTGTGTTGGTGTATTTTATTGATAGTTGTTATCTGGTTGTTCTTAATCAGCTGTGCCTACATCTTTTTTGTTGGCGGTAGTGCTTTTTTCAAAAGTTGCTGTTGGGGCAAGTGTTTTTTCTTTGGTACACGATGTACTTAAAATGCCTGTGCTTGCTATTAATATGGCTGCTGCTACAATTGATTTTTTCATGTGTTAGTATTTTAGTCAGGGGTTTTTTTAATTGGAATTATGCTTCAGAATAATTAGTCGGCGGTACCTATATCTTTTTTTACAAGTGCCAGGCTTGGGTCAACAGAATTAATGGCGATGGGCTTAACGTTAGCTTGTTTGGTATAGGATGGTAAAGCTGCGGTTGTTAAGATGACGGCTACTGCGAAAACTATCTTTTTCATAAAATTTATTTTATATATCCAACGTATTTTAATTGTTAATTAACTAATCGGCTGTGCCTACATCTTTTCTGATAGATACCGGGCTTTGGGCAATGGTTATTTCGGTTGGCTTTACGGTGATCTGTTTAGTGTAAGATGGTAACACACCTGTTGCTAAGATCAATGCTGCTGCTATAATTAACTTTTTCATATTATGCGTTTTAAGTATTCTGTTTTAAGGTTTATTGATCAATTAATCTGCTGTTCCGATGTCTTTTCGGGCACCGGTTGTTGCTTTTAAAAATACATCCAGCGTAATGCGTGCGCTTTGCTGTTTAACACACGATGTAAGCAGTAATCCGCCTAACAAAACCAGGTATGCTATTATGTTTTTTCTCATATTTTCACAATCAATAACTCATTTTTTATTTATACTATAAGTAAATTTTAATTATTCGACTATTAATAATAGTTTAGTGCATTTACTGTAACTATTGGTTAATAGTATAATCATATTTTTCCGATTATTGTTTTTATCAATAATATATTTTTAACTCTATAACTTATTAACAGTCAATAATTTAACATCACAAATATAATTATGTTTTTTAATTATCAGGCAATGTTGAAAAAAAAATTTCAGGATGCTGCTTACATTAAATTTATTCTATTGAAGTAATGTTACAATTATTTCATAACTTTCACTTTATTATAACGTATGAAGCATTGATGAATAAAATTTTTACGCTTTTTATTTTATTTTTATTTACCAATGCTATTTGCATCAAGGCCAATGCCCAGGTTGGCCAACAAGATAGCAATGAGGTGGTAAAGCTAAATAAGCAAGCCTATGATAACCGTTTAACAAGCCCCGATCAAACCATCGCCTTTGCCAATAAGGCCCTGGCTATTGCAGAAAAAGCAGGCTATGAAAAAGGTGTGGGCGAAGCTTACCGCGTAAGGGGTATAGGAAACTATTATTTAAATATGGCCAGTGCTGCCATACATGATTATTTGCAGGCCTTATCAGTATTTTCAAAAATTAAGGATCTGAGGAACGAGGCTAAGGTTTATAATAATATTGGTAACCTGTATCTGGATAATAATTATGCAAGTTCGTTAGAGTACCTTAAAAAATCATTGGCTATTGCGCAAAAGCTGAATGATAAACAGCTGATAGGCTCGTCGTATCTTAATATCGGCAACGTTTACTATCGCAAAAAAAGCTTTTACCAGGCACTTACCTATTACGATAAAGGGAATAGCATCTTTATGTCTATCAAGGATACGGTTAACCTGATCCAGGCACTGCAAAACAGGGGGGTAATATATTTTAACCTGAACCAGTTTGATAAGGCCGAAAACCTTTTGCTGGCGGCAAATAAGGCAGCTAAAGAAATGGATCTTAATAAACCGGTTGCCAGCACAAACCTTACGCTGGCATCATTATATATAGCGCAAAGGCGTTTTGACGAGGCCGAAAGAATTGTACGGGAAGGGCAGGCTTACTCTAAAGCGGTGAAGGATGAAAAGCTGGAATCGGATTATAATTATACCATTTACCAGTTAGAATCTAAGCGCAAAAATTACGAACGGGCATTATATTATCTGCAGACGATCTTTAGGCAGGATAGTACCATTTACACTTCAAATGAGTCTACCCAGATCAATATGATGCAGGAGCAGTTTAAGCAGCAGGCCAGGCAGCGTGAGAACGAACTGACCATCCAGCGGCAGCAGAACGACCGGATAAAGTTTTGGGCCGTTACCGTTGTAGCTGGCCTTTTATCGGTTGTTATAGTTTTACTGGTAAGTAATGTAAAGCGTAAAACAATAACCAATACCAAACTTACTGAACTGAACGAGGAGGTATCACGGCAGAAGGATAACCTGGACAGGGTTAATCATCATCTGGAAGAGATCATTGATGAACGCACTAAAGATCTGCAGATCAAGAATAAAAAGCTTTCTGAATACTCATCCTACCTGTCGCACCAGATCCGCGGACCAATTGCTACCTTACGCGGGTTAATGAACCTGGAAAAGGAAGGCCTTGTAGATGAAAAAGAATGTATTAATATGATGGATAAATGCGTATCTGATATTGATCAAAAGATCATCGAAATGAGCGATATGCTGAACGACTCGGGCAAAAACGTATTTTAAATAATACTTATAAGCCCGGATACGTGCTGTGTATCTGCGCTTCCATCAACCCTAAATACATACAATATCTTGATATCATTTGCAGAATTAACAGCTGCCTGTGCCTTTTGTAGCCCTCGGTTTCAAATGCCAGGGTCTCATTACCGGCGGTAACAAAAAACCTTACTTCCCCCTCGCGTTGTTTTACCCGCGACCTGAATAAATCAAATGCTTTTACTTTTAACTTGCTGCGCCTGTCATGTATGGTCCCAACTTTTAGTTGGTCGGCATTTGAAATAGATATCATGTAGTTAGACATAGATAGTTTTTAGTTGTACAAATGCTGTACAATTTTAAAACCAAACGCGATGTAAAACACATGCCATCAAAATTTTAAACAAAAAAATGGTAATTAATAAGATTTTTTGTCATTTGATGCAATTAATTAATCAAGGTTTAATTTAATTGCACTAAAATCAATTGATCTTTATAATTACCGATCTTTAAAAAAAATGTGATGTGTTGCGTATAATGAACAGTGTACAGCCAAACTTACATGGCAACGCCGCTTTTGCTTAACAGTTCTTCATACAATAAAATAACCTTGCGCTGTAAGTTGCTGATCTCAACTTCCCTGTCAACCAGTTTTTTCTGGATGATGCTCAGGCTTACATCTTGTGTGCTTGGCTCTTCGGTATATTCAAGCGATAAAAGATTAACAACGCTTACTTCAAAGATATTGGCAATTTGCTCCAGTCTGGATAAATTTATATCTGTAACGCCTGTTTCGATCTTTGAAAAGGCCGGGATAGATATACCCAACCGGTTGGCAACGTCTTCCTGGCTCCAGCCACGCTCATGGCGTAAAGTACGTATGTTTTTGCCTGCAGATTTGTTTGTTTTCTTTTTGATGGTATCGCTCATCATGTACATAATAGTTAATTAGGGGAAAAGGGTATTAACTATTGTCCAAACCTTGTGCCATATATTAAATATATGCTTATTGTGCGTATTTAACGCATAGTTAATGCTTATATATATAATTATGTGGAATTTACTCTACATAAATCGGGAATAGTGCGTCATTCTACCCCACTGATTATACTCAGTTTGGCAAATTTAAGCAGCAGTTGTTTTTGCCCTATCTCCTTAAAAAATATGGTCGCCTTAATATCGGGCTTGCTACCTTCTAAGGTAAGCACCTTGCCAAAACCAAAACGTTCGTGTTCAACCTGCATGCCAACCTGCAGGTTAGCGGTATCCGAAGGTTTAAAACCGGCAGATGGTACGTGCGCTTTAGCCAGTATAGATGTGGTTTTAACCGGTGGCGCAGTAGCTGCTTTTGGTTTAGAATAAGTATCGTTTTTACGGGTCCAGGCACTGCGTTCATCATCAAAGGACGAGCCCGCAGACGGCGCCGGTTTGGCCGTAAAATCAAGCTCCAGGTACTTGGCGTCTATCTCATCTAAAAAACGGCTTGGCTCGCAGTTGATGAGCGTGCCGAATTTAAAGCGCGATGTAGCGTAGCTGATGGTTAATTTATACTCGGCGCGGGTAATGGCTACGTAGAACAAGCGGCGCTCTTCTTCCAGGTCGCTGCGCGAGTTAAGCGACATTTGCGAAGGGAACAGGTTCTCTTCCAGCCCCACAATATGCACTTGGGGAAATTCCAGCCCTTTAGAGGAGTGAATGGTCATTAACGATACCGTATCGGCATCCTTGTTTTTATCCTTATCATCATTGGTTAAAAGGGCCACATCCTGCATAAAAATATCCAGTCCTTTTTCCTCAATATCCTCCCGTTCAGAAAACTCTTTGATCCCGTTCAACAGTTCCTGGATGTTTTCATACCGGTTAAGCCCTTCTACAGATTTATCCTCGTAAAGATCCTTAAGCAGGCCCGAGTGCTGTGCAATATGCAGGGCAGCCTCGTAAGCGCTCTGGTTTTTAGTGATCACCTGGAAGCTCTGGATCATGGCAGCAAAGGCATTTAAGGATGCCGGGGTTTTGTCTACATAGCGGTTTGCCTCTAATATCACCTCAAAAGGCGTAATGTTGTTTTTGTCTGCAGCCACAATGATCCGGTCAACCGTAGTATCGCCAATGCCGCGTTTTGGGTAATTAATAACCCGTTTAAGCGCTTCCTCATCATTAGGGTTAAAGGTAAGGCGGAAGTAGGCTATCAAGTCCTTGATCTCTTTACGCTGATAAAAGGACAAGCCGCCATATATTTTATAAGGGATACCGTTCTTGCGCAAGGCCTCCTCCATCGAGCGGGACTGGGCATTGGTACGGTATAATATCGCGAAATCGTGCCACTTAAGGCCGTTTGAACTGCGCTGGAACATAATGGCATCAGCCACCAGCTTGCCTTCCTCATTATCGCTGAAAGCGCGCATTACCTTTATTTTATCGCCTGTCTCTTTTTCAGAAAAAACGTTCTTTTTAAGCTGTTCTTTGTTGTTGGCAATAATGCTATTGGCCACATTTACAATGTTTTGGGTGGAGCGATAGTTCTGCTCCAGCTTAAATATGTGCAGGTCGGGGTAGTCCTTCTCAAAGTTGAGGATGTTCTGGATATTGGCCCCGCGGAAGGCGTAGATACTTTGTGCATCATCGCCCACCACACAAATGTTCTCGTTAACGGCGGCAAGGCGTTTCACGATCAGGTACTGCGAAAAGTTGGTATCCTGATACTCATCCACCATCAGGTATTTAAACTTCTGCTGATACTTGTTCAATACATCGGCATGGAGTTTTAATAACTCGTTGGTTTTGAATAGCAAATCATCAAAATCCATAGCGCCGGCGCGGTAACAGCGCTGTGCGTAGGTTTCATAGATCTTGCCCAGCATGCCGCGGCCGCTGCTAAAATCATCGGCTTGTATCTGTTCGTTATTTTGATATTCCTGCCAGCCAACCAGGTTGTTTTTGGCTGCAGATATGCGGTTTAGCACAAAATTTACGCTATAAAGCTTATCATCCAGCTGCATTTCTTTGAGGATGGCGCGCAGTACGCTTTTACTGTCGTCGGTATCGTAAATAGTAAAATTGCTGGGGTAGCCGATGCGGTTGGCCTCCACCCGTAAAAGCTTGGCAAACACCGAGTGGAAGGTACCCATCCAGATGTTTTTGGCTTCGGGGCCGCAAATATGGTTGATCCGTTCGCGCATCTCGCGGGCGGCCTTGTTGGTAAAGGTAAGTACCAGTATATTAAAGCTATCCACACCACTGCGAATAAGGTGTGCCACCCTAAAGGTGATCACACGTGTTTTACCGGATCCCGCACCGGCAATGATCATTACCGGCCCCTTGGTTTGTAATACGGCTGCCTTTTGCTCGGGATTTAACCCCTCTAAATAATCCAAATCCTGTTCCTCTTTTCTTGTACCGCGAAATTAGTGTTTTGCACCGGAAAGCTAAATAAATTGGTAACTGAAATTTTCCACCATCCAATCTTGTTAACTACAAGGCAAATCTGATGAAATCCTGTATTGCTTAAAAAGCAAATTTTGGACCGGATCTGAGCGCCAAAAAACGACTTTTAAACGGATTAAAACGCCCCCGAAACGCCCTGTATGTATCTGATTTTGTTGGTTTTTGACCTACTTTTACAAAAAGATGAAATGATCAAAAAAAACGATCTTACAACCGTTTTTTAAGGCCTGATAAATTATCCACCCGAAGGGCAGCAGCCAGATCATATCGTTCCAAACGTTTACCCAAAAGAAGGCTGGGGCCAGCTTGCCCAGCCAAATGTAATATACCGAACCGATCGGCCCCAACACCTTGCCGATAAAGCCAACCAGTATCAGCGGCCAGTAGGCAACCGGATCTTTCGAGGCAAAATAATAAGCGATGCCATAAACCCCAACCAGCATCCCCACGCAACGCAAAATGATGAGCAGGAAATCGGTAGGAGGATTGCCGAACAAAATAATTTGCGGCCAGGCAGAGATCACTATCCCCCAAAAAATATTGTAAATGGCCGCCAGCAACATAATGGTTTTGGCGGCCCGGAGTTTGGTGTTCATAGGTACCGGTAAAAATAGGTTTTTGAGATCGAATGGCGTTGATGCGATAGATTATTATCTACCTTAGGCCAAGTTTACAATTAATAACAGCCTTATTGAGGCCTGAAAAAGGAGATCGTAATGATGGAACAACAAATAGTAAAAATGCAGAAGGACCTGTCATTCCTAAAATGGTACGCGGGTATTTTAACAACGCTTTTAGTTGCAGCGGTATCATTTGCTTTCACCCAAAAAAGTAAGGTAGCCCGTTTTGAAGAAATCTCTGCCGAACGCATCAACATAGTGGAGAAAACCGGGGCCTTAAGAATGGTTATTTCTAATAAAAGCCGCTCGCCCGAGGTATTGGCCTATGGCAAGGGCTTAACCCCGCCAATTCCCGGAGGTACGCGCCCCGGACTGATCTTTTTTAATGACGAGGGTACCGAAAACGGTGGCTTGGTATTTATGGGCCATAAGGATTCTACCGGGCGTTATTCGGCCACTGGTCATCTATCGTTCGATCAGTATAATCAAAACCAGGTACTTTACATGCAGTATGCCGATGATAACGGGGAACAAACCACCGGTTTGCATATCGACGACTGGCAAACGTCCCCGCCTTTTTGGGAATGGCGGGCAGGGTATAAAAAAGCACAGGCGCTGCCGGCAAGTGCCCAAAAAGATGCTTTGTTAAAGAAACTGATGGAACCGCAACCGGGCATAAAAGCTGTTGCACAACGTGTTTTTGTGGGGAAAAATGAGGAGAAAACGGCAATGGTAACATTAGCCGACCGCATGGGCAAGCCGAGGTTACAACTCCTTGTAGATTCTAACGGTGTAGCAAAACTTAACTTTTTAGATAAAGACGGTAAGGTTACTTACAGCTTGCCTAAATGATAATTAGGATATTTAAAGGCGGGTTGCCGAACAAAATAATTTGCGGCCAGGCCGAGATCACTATCCCCCAAAAAATATTGTAAATGGCCGCCAGCAGCATAATGGTTTTGGCAGCCCTGAGTTTGGTGTTATTGTATGGACTCAATTAATGAACTGATTAAATGATCGCCAATATTTGTCTTTATATATTCGATAACTTATAGGTGACTGAGATGAATACTTTTGTTTGATTTTATGGAATGTTTTTGATGGAAGCCTAAAGTCTTTACAGGCAAAATGTATTTCCCGAACGCCTTCAGATGTTTGTCGGCCAATATTTAAATAACCTTTAATATCCTCTAAATCATTAAGTATTTCATCTTCAATGCCATTAAGTAAAACAGAAGTTTTATTATCAGGCATGCCGTTTGTTGATAAACCGTTATACTTTATTTCAATAGTTGCTATCCAGGGATGAGAAGCCTTACTATCCCATTTTAAGAGGCCTGTATTTATTGCAGCAAGCAATTTATTTCCATTAACTAGTGTGCCTTCTAATAGAGAATAATTATCCTCCTGAGTATTGCGATTTGATGAATCATATTTTTCAACGAACTCTTTCTGCCGCCAAATCAAGAAATCTTTTAATTTTTCTATAGGAATTAGGTCAGCTGAGGCTTTGTTTTTGTCAACAAAACTTATATTATCAATAGTGGTTGCAAAGTTCAACTCCCCCAAAAAGTTATCTAAAAATATATACGAGCCATGGACGATTGCTTCTCTATTGGCTTCATCCAAATCATCATGTACAATATTGATATTTATTTCATCCGGAAAGTTCTCATTTTCTTCAGCATAAAAATTAATATTGTTTTTAGTGAACATGTAATTGTTCATTTTAATACTAACATTATCTATCGAGAGGGCAGGTTTTAAAGCCGTGAACACCCAATTATCAATTTTTGGTGCGGAGGATACTAATTCTTCTACAAAAACAATATTCTCAATGGCTCCGTCAGCAGTAAAAACCAATTCAACGGTTTCGTCATTCAACATACCTGTTAAATAAAAATAGCCATCCTTAAGTTCCTTAAGTTTAACAGATAATTTATCAAAAAAAACTTTTTCGATATTACCCTGCTCTTTTACAACTTTATAAAATGTGTTTTCGTGTTGTCTAAACCAGTCCCAAAAGGTTTCGTAAGAAGTTATAGGTGCCTCTTTTTGTTTAAAGATATTTTTAAAAAAACTCACTGTGATGTTTATGTTGCTGGTCAAATATAACGGAATTGCTTCAAAATCAAATTTTGCCAAGCGATATGTTTACATGAGGCTGCTATATTTGTTTTGTCAAAAACAAACACCTAATTAAGTGTTGTTATAATACATCTACCACCAACATGAACAAACTGGCCAACTCTACCTCGCCCTATTTATTACAGCATGCCAACAACCCGGTTAACTGGTTCCCCTGGGGGCCCGAAGCGCTGCAAAAAGCTAAGGACGAGAATAAACTGATACTGGTGAGTATAGGTTACTCTGCTTGCCACTGGTGCCACGTAATGGAGCACGAGAGCTTTGAGGACGAGGCCGTAGCCGGGGTAATGAACGAGTACTTTGTGTGCATTAAGGTGGATAGGGAAGAGCGCCCGGACGTAGACCAGATCTATATGAGTGCCATTCAACTGATGAGTGGCCGCGGCGGCTGGCCGCTCAACTGCATTTGCCTGCCCGATCAGCGGCCTATTTACGGCGGTACCTATTTCCGCAAGAACGATTGGGCATCGCTGCTGCTTAACCTGGCCGATTTTTATAAAACCAAACCCGATGAAGCCGAGGATTATGCCGTACGCTTAACCGAGGGCATCAAACAATATGAATCAGTTGCTTTTGTAAAAGAGCAGCCTGCTTACACCAAAGCGGATCTGCAAACCATCCTGACTACCTGGCGCAAGTATATCGACCCGGTAGAGGGGGGCTTTGGCGGTGCACCAAAATTCCCGATGCCAACTAACTCCTTGTTTTTAATGCGTTATGCCCACCTGATGAAGGATGAAGAGGTTGCAAAGAATGTAAAGCTTACCCTCAAAAAAATGGCTTTCGGTGGTATTTATGATCATATTGGTGGCGGCTTTGCCCGTTACGCGGTTGATGGTGTTTGGCATGTGCCGCACTTCGAGAAAATGCTTTATGATAACGGCCAACTGGTGAGCCTGTATGCCGAGGCTTACACCTGGAACCCCAACCCGCTTTATAAAACTGTAGTTGACGAGATCATCACCTTTGTTAGCCGCGAATTAACATCGCCGGGTTACGGTTTTTACTCGGCGTTGGATGCCGACAGCGAGGGTAAGGAGGGTAAATTCTATATCTTTACCAAAGCCGAAATTGAGGAGATACTGGGCGATGAAGCCGATATATTTAATATTTACTACCACGTTACCGAAGATGGCAACTGGGAAGAGGAGCATTCCAACGTTTTCTATCGCCGCGAAGAGGATGCCGAACTGGCAGAAAAATTAGGGCTAACCGTGGAGGAACTGGTGAGCCGCATAAACGCATCCCGCCAAAAGGTTTTAAATGCCCGCAGCAACCGCGTACGCCCCGGCCTGGATAATAAGATCCTGGCATCATGGAACGGCCTGATGCTAAAAGGCCTGTGCGAAGCCTACCGCACTTTTAATGATCCCCAATATTTAGAACTTGCTTTGAAGAATGCTGAATTTATAAACAATAACCTTATCTCTGGTGCCAGGATAAGCCGTGT
Organism: Mucilaginibacter phyllosphaerae; assembly: GCF_004378255.1. Classification (GTDB taxonomy): domain Bacteria; phylum Bacteroidota; class Bacteroidia; order Sphingobacteriales; family Sphingobacteriaceae; genus Mucilaginibacter; species Mucilaginibacter phyllosphaerae. The sequence goes on along the minus strand of NZ_SNQG01000001.1, from coordinate 575,527 downwards.
TTATAAAACCAACACCTCCCTCTCCTTCGGAGAGGGCTGGGGAGAGGCCTCCTTCCTGGATGATTATGCCAATATTATTGAGGCTTTTATAGCCCTTTACGAAGTGACTTTTGATGAAGTGTGGCTGATACAGGCCCAAAAGCTGGCCGATTATACCCTGGCCCACTATTATGATCAGGAGGGGGGGATCTTTTTTTACACTGCAGATAACGATGAGATGCTGATCGCCCGTAAATGTGAAATTATGGATGGGGTGATCCCGGCGTCAAACTCGGTAATGGCACGTAATTTAAAAAAACTGGGCCTGTTTTTTGATAATGAGGGCTACCTGGAGGTATCGGGGCAATTGCTGCGTAACCTGCTGCCGCACCTGGCCAAATATGCCACAGCCTACTCCAATTGGTGTGTTTTACTGCTTGATGAAGTTTTTGGCACTTACGAGGTAGCTATTACAGGTAACGATGCCGAAGCAAAGCGGATGGAAATGGAACTACATTATATTCCCAATAAAATAATATTGGGCGGTAAAGATGGAAGTTTACCTTTGCTGGCACAAAGGTTTAACAACCAAACGCGCATATTTGTATGCCGGGATAAAACCTGTGGTTTGCCGGCTTACAATATAGCAGATGCATTAAAACAAATAAATAATTAATTCCTTATACAAATAAACAGGTATTGAGATAACCCGGTTTAAAAACCAGGACGGAGTTCCAAGCCTTAAAAACAACATTAGATGAAACCATCATGAGCTAAGGCTCGCAAACCGGAATTTGTAAAACGGCTCATGATAGCTTCATCTCCTTAAAAAAACAAATTATACTGATGAAAATTCAACCACAGCACGTAGTATCGTTAACATACGATCTGTATGTTAACAAAGAAGACGGAACAGAAGGCTTACAGGAAAGCGCCACGCAAGAGCAGCCACTAACCTTTTTGTTTGGTGCAGGCCAGATGATACCAAAATTTGAAGAAGAATTAAGCACCCTGTCAACAGGCGATACCTACGATTTCAGGATCTCTGCTGCAGAAGGTTACGGCGAGTTTGATGAAGAAGCGGTAGCTAACCTGCCTAAAGAAATGTTCCAGGGGCAGGATCTGCCGCAGATAGGCGAGGTTTTACCTTTGCAGGATAACAATGGCAACCGTTTTCAGGGCCAGGTGGTATCATTAACAGAGGATTCGGTTATTGTTGACCTGAACCACCCGATGGCCGGCCAGGAATTGCACTTTAAAGGCGAGATCCTGAACGTGCGCCCTGCAACCCCCGAAGAATTATCGCACGGCCACGCACACGGCCCGGATGGTCATCACGATCACTAATCTTTAAATAATATAAATACTTAAAAGAATGTCATTTCGATAACGCATGCCGGGGCATGTGCAGTGGCGCGAAAGAGAAATCTTGTACATCATGCTTACCAAGCGTAACAGATTTCTCCTCACACTATTGCATTATCCACCCCGTGTTTATCGAAATGACATGCTTTTTTTCTAATCAAAATCCAGGTGCCCGTCGTCGCTTACATAGCATCTCATCATAATACGGCAGGCTATCGGCTGGCCGTTAAGGGTTGCGGGGGTAAACATCAGGTCGTCCGGGTTGGGCAGCTTTAGGTTCATGTTCACCACCCTGATAGTTGCGCCCATCGGGTTGCTAAGTAGGGTTACCTTATAATCAGCCAGCCTGCCACCGGGGCTTACCAGTAATTCTACAATAGCCGTTATAAACCGCCTGTCAATCTGCGCCAGGTCGTTGGGTATCTTAAACAGTTTTAAATAGGGCAGGTAGCCATAATAAATACCGCCAATTTTAACGGGTTTGGTAATTGCGGCCGTATCTATCACCTGGTCAATAAAATACCTTAAATGCGATGTAGTATCTTCTCTGGCCTCAAAATATAATTTTTTAAGCGTGTAATTATAGGTTTGCACCACTACGCCCTTCTCGTTATAAAACTGCCAAAGGCCAACCTGCCTGTCGTTATTAAATTCGCCGGTGGCAACAACGGTTTTGCCATTGTATAAAGCCTGGTAGGGCCCCTGCCGGGTAATGCCATCGCTTTTAAGTACGCTGTAAATTTCTTTTACCGATGCCAGCAGCTTATATTTTTTCTTAACGGTTTCTTGTGCAAAGGCATGGTTTAAAAAAAGCAGCCCGGCAAAAAAAAGTAGATAACGTTTTAACATTTTGGTAGATGAATATATTAAACGGCTTTAGGAATATACCCGATTGCCGGGTTTATGTTTTGAAGTTCGGCAATAAAATCATCCTTATTTACGGGTGATATCACTACCGAATCGTGTTGGCCGTAAAACAGTTCCAGCCGGTCTAAAGATAAGGCTGGCGCGCTCAGGATGCTGTTGGTTGGGGCAATCTTTTTAATATCTGCTACAGGTATGGCCAGGTTAACAAAAAAGCCGCATTTTATGCTCAGTGTGCCATCGGTATAAATAGTATAATGCGTGTTAAAAACTATCGGGAATACGATAACGCCGGTTAGGCCCAGGCAAAGTATGCCGGATAGATAAAGGCCGTTAAAAAAGTAGCTGATCTCGATAACAATTAAAACGGCAAGCAGCACATATACAATAAAACCTCGTTTGGAGGGGTAATCCTTATTGATGTTGACCATAATATAAAGATAGGTAAAAACCTATAATTATAAACTGCTACACCTGTTGCCGGTATAATCCTGCTTTTAAGATCTGAAACAGCTTTTAATAGCCATGGGTTTTAAAAAATCGCTATTTGCGAACAGAAAAACTGCTTTTTTACACTTGCACAGAGCGCAGCAATTGCCGGGCTAACGCTGCAATTGCTAAACGTATTTAAGGGTAGCTTTTAATTATACTTTAAGTTATTTAGTGAAATTTAAAAACTGATGTGTATCTTTATTCCGTAAATTTCCGTTAAACCCCCAATTAATTTAAACTAAAAAAGATACGAATGGCATTTATACACACTGTGCTGCAAGAACCATCTTACGGGTGGAAGGATGCTAACGGCGAACTCTCCAAGCCAACCCCAAAGCAGATCTTCGCTGAATTTTTTTCGAGGCTAAACGTATTTAAGGATAAAAAAAACTGGCTGTCTTTTATGAGCTGGGCAATGGTATTGTTCCTGGCACCTTTTTTATTCCTGTTTTTATTTAAGTATTTTTCTGTTACCGGCCTGGTTATCGCCTTTGTTTACAGCATGATGGTGATGGGCACCCACGGTACCATCTGGTATCACCGGTACTGCACCCACGGGGCTTTCAAATTCCGCAACAATTTCTGGCGTTTTGTAACCCAGAACCTTACCCTCAAGATCATCCCCGAAGAGATCTATGCCATATCGCACCACGTGCATCACGCCTTATCTGATACCCCCGGCGACCCATACAACGCGCAGGGTGGTTTTCTGTACTGTTTTTTGGCAGATGCCAATCATCAGCCGGTAAACCGTAATTTGGATGAAAAAGGCTTTAACCGCTGCATCACTTTAATGAAACATACCGGTGTTACCTGTAACACTTACGCGCAGTATAAAAAATGGGGTTCAATAGCCAACCCTTTCCACATGATATTGGGCGTTGTAGCCAACTGGGCATTCTGGTTTACCGTGTTTTATTTGCTTGGCGGTATTGGCGTGGCCTGTGCCTTATTTGGCGCTGCCGGTTTTTGGGCGGTAGGTGTGCGTACCTTTAACTACGAAGGCCACGGTAAAGGCGAAGACAAGCGCCGCGAAGGGGTAGATCATAACTTTAAGGATATGTCTATCAACCAGCTTTGGCCGGGTATTGTAGCAGGCGAATGGCATAACAACCACCACCTGTACCCAAAAAGCGCACGGTCGGGCTTTAAGCCGCACCAGGTAGACAGCGCCTGGTACTATATCAAGTTTATGCACATGATAGGCGCCGTAAGCCATTACCACGATTCTAAAAAGCAATTTTATAAGGATTATATTAAGCCTGTACCGGTTAAGGCAGTGGCCGAACCTGTATTTTGCCCTACAACTGGCAAGCAGATATTTGCCACAGATATTATTTAACAAACCATGATACTATTTTAACATAGTAAACTATGGCCACCAAAAAAGGGATGCGAAAGCATCCCTTTTTTGGTGAAAAGCGGTTTTTAAACTGTGATTTTTACAAATGATTATCTAACTTTAACAACCAATTGTAATTAACTATACTTTAATGTATAAAAAAATTATCTGCCTGTTTATTGGCTTGCTGGCAAGTGCTGTACTTGCCGCTGCCGGTTTTGCCCAAACAGGGCCGGCCGGTATTTTTGATGGCAACAACGATATTGGGCTGTTAAAGCACCGGGGCAGTGTGGGGTATGATGCAAAGCTGCAGCAGTACACGGTGGCAGGCGCGGGCACCAATATGTGGTTTGGGCAGGATGAGTTTCACCTGGTGTGGAAAAAGATAAAAGGCGATTTTATACTGCTTACCCATGCGGCCTTTATAGGTAAAGGTACCGAGGCGCACCGTAAGTTGGGCTTAATGGTGCGTAAAACATTAAACGCAAATTCGGCACATATAAGTGCGGTGGTGCATGGCGATGGGTTAACATCGCTGCAGTACCGCGTAGCGGATGGCGACAGCACCCGCGAAAAAAGAGCCGCCATAACCGCCGCAGAGGTGATCCGCTTAGAACGAAAGGGCACATCCTATACCATGGCTGTTGCCCGCAAGGGTGATGTTTTCGGGCCCGAAGAAAAGATAGACCTTAACCTGGGCGACGAAGTTTATGTGGGCATATTTGTATGCTCGCACAACCCGGATGTGGTAGAAAAGGCAGTATTCAGCAACGTGCGTATTGTGGTGCCTGCCCCCGCCGGCCTGGTTGCCTACAAAAAATACATCGGCAGCAATATAGAGGTGCTGGACATGGCAACCCAAAACAGCCGCATTGTTTACCAGTCGCCCAAATCTTTACAAGCCCCCAACTGGACAACCGACAACAAATCGCTTATTTACAACAGCGAGGGCCTGCTATATAAGTTTAATTTGGCAACCAGCACACCATCCGTATTAAACACCGGGTCGGCCACAGGCAACAATAACGATCATGTGATCTCTTTCGACGGCAGGTGGCTAACCATCAGCGATAATAAAAATGGCGGCCCATCAATTGGCTATGTGCTGCCCGTTACCGGTGGCGAACCGCGCAGGGTTACCCAAACGGGTAAAGGAGCATCGTACATGCATGGCTGGTCGCCGGATGGTAAATACCTGGTGTTTTGCGGCGAGCGTAATCAGGAGTATGATGTTTACCGCGTGCCCGTTGCAGGCGGGGCAGAAGAGCGTTTAACCAGTACCCCCGGGCTGGACGATGGCCCCGAATACACCCCCGATGGCAAACATATCTACTTTAATTCGGTACGCAGCGGCCTGATGCAGATCTGGCGGATGGATGCCGATGGCAGCCACCAAACCCAGGTTACCGATGATGATAACAACAACTGGTTTCCGCATGTATCGCCCGATGGCAAATGGATCGTATTCATTACCTTTTTAAAAAGCGAGGTTGCCCCCGGCGATCATCCCTTTTATAAGCATGTTTATATCCGGGTAATGCCGGTAGGTGGCGGCCCTGTAAAAGTGGTGGCCTATCTGTACGGCGGTCAGGGTACCATCAATACGCCGTCGTGGTCGCCGGATAGTAAGCACATTGCCCTGGTAAGCAACACCGGTTTGTTGTTTCCGGCATTCCCGATAAGTAAAAATTAATCTCAACTAAATCTCAAAAAAAGATGACATCATCCCGCAGAAGCTTCCTTAAAAACAGCGCCATTGCAGCAACAGCAGCGGCCTTTATGCCAAATGATATTTTTGCATCGCCCGCCCGCATCCAGCGGGTAGGTATCCAGTTATACTCTGTACGCGATGCCATGAAAACCGACCCCGCCGGCACGCTTAAAAAACTGGCCGATATGGGTTACAAGCATGTAGAGCACGCCAACTACATAGACCGTAAATTTTACGGCTGGACGGCCAAAGAATTTAAAAAACGCCTGGACGATCTGGGCCTGCAGATGCCAAGCGGTCACACCGTGATGACACCCGCGCACTGGGATGCTGCCACCAATGATTTTACCGATGTTTGGAAACATACCGTGGAAGATGCCGCCTACATGGGGCAAAAATTTGTGATCAGCCCCTGGCTGGATGATAAGGTGCGCCACGATACCGACCTGCTGAAACGTACCATGGACCAGTTTAATAAAAGCGGCGAGCTTTGCCAGAAATTTGATATGAAATTTGGCTACCACAACCACGATTTTGAATTTACCACCATGGTAGGTGATATGCGCCTGTTTGATTACATTATGCAAAACACCGACCCTAACAAGGTATCGCAGCAGCTGGATATTGGTAACATGTACGGGCGCGAGAACGATGCTATATCCATCATTAATAAATACCCCGGCCGCTTTGTATCCATGCACGTAAAGGACGAGATAAAAAGCGCTGATAAAACCGAAGGTACCGGTTACGAAAGCACCATACTGGGCCGCGGCGTTTTGCCGGTTAAAGAGGTGTTAAAGGCAGCTAAAAAAACCGGCGGCACGGTGTATCTTATCATCGAGCAGGAATCATACCAGGGGCTGGACCCGATAGATTGTGTAAAAATTGATTTACAAACCATGAAAAAATGGGGATATTAACAGGTAAACCCTACCTTACGTCCTCATAATGTATTTTATACACTATAACCAATAATATATTGAACTTAAATATCAACCGGCGTGCGGCTATCCGCAACATGGCCCTTATTTTAGGCAGCGCGGCAGTTTTGCCATCTTGCCTAAATGATAAAGGGAAACCAGTTGTACAGCTAAAAAAGCTTAAGATAGATGCCGCACAGGAAACCCTGGTGAACAACCTTACAGAAACCATTTTGCCCAAAACAGATACCCCCGGCGCGGCAGAATTAGGGATCAACCTGTTTGTTTTTAAAATGATAGACGACTGCTACGGCCAGGAAGCACAGCAGGATTTTATAACAGGTTTAGGTGATTTTGCCGATGCCGCTAAAAAAGCCCTGGGTAAATCATTTAACGATGGCAGCGCCAAAGAACGTGCTGCCTTTGTAGCCACGGTAGATCAGAACAGTATGAACGACAAGTATAAGGACGATACCAAGCTTACCGCTTTTTATAAAATGGTGAAAGACCAAACCGTGTTTGGCTACACCACATCCAAATATTTTATGACGAAGCAGGTAGTGTATGAATTGGTGCCCGGGCGGTATAATGCATACTTCCCTGTTAAAAAAACTGCAGCAGTATAATGGCAAATTTAAATATCGATAGTGTAAAGGACCGTACGTTTGATGCCATTGTGATAGGATCTGGCATGAGTGGCGGCTGGGCTGCAAAGGAGTTTACCGATAAAGGCCTTAAAACCCTGGTTTTAGAGCGCGGGCGCGATGTAAAGCACTTAAAAGATTACCCAACTACCAATTTATACCCCTGGGAGTTTCCGCATCATGGCGTAATACCCGATGCGGTGCAGAAGGCAAACCCCATTGTGAACCGCTGCTATGCCTTTGGCGAAGATGCCGCGCACTTTTTTGTGAAGGATGCCGAGCACCCCTACGTGCAGGAAAAACCTTTCGATTGGATCCGCGGGTACCAAACGGGGGGCAAATCCCTGTTATGGGCGCGCCAAACCCAGCGCTGGAGCGATTTTGACTTTGAAGGACCTGCCCGGGATGGTTTCGCGGTAGACTGGCCCATCCGGTATGCAGATATTGCACCCTGGTACAGTTATGTAGAAAAATTTGCAGGCATCTCCGGCAACCGGGATGGTATTGCCGAACTGCCCGACGGTGAATTTTTACCGGCCTTCCCCTTAAATGCGGTAGAAACCTATTTTAGCAATCACGTTAAAAAAACCTATAAAAACAGGCATGTTATCAGCGCGCGTTGTGCGCACCTGTCCAAACCCAACCAGATCCATTTAGACCAGGGCAGGGGCCAGTGCCAGGAGCGTACGCTTTGCCAGCGCGGCTGCCCCTTTGGCGGCTACTTCAGCGCCAACTCATCTACCATACCCTGGGCGCTGCGCTCGGGCCATTGCACGTTAAGGCCGCACTCGGTTGTCGAATCTATCATCTATGATGATAAAAAAGGCAGGGCAACCGGCGTAAGGGTGATAGATGCCAACACCAAAGAGGCGATAGAATACTATGCCGACGTTATTTTTGTGAATGCAGCGGCCCTAAACAGCAATCTGATATTGCTTAACTCAAAATCAAACCGTTTCCCGGATGGGTTGGGTAATGATAGCGGTACGCTGGGTAAATATGTGGCCTTTCATAATTATTCGGCCCATATCAATGCCGATTATGACGGCGCAAAGGAATGGACAACCGATGGACGCAACCCGGCAGGCGGGGGGTATATCCCGCGTTTCCGCAACGTTTATAAACAGGAAACCAACTTTTTACGCGGATACGCAGCAGGCTTTAGTGCATACCGTTCGGGGCAGCGCAGCAGCGACGGTATCGGGCAGCAATTAAAAGATAACCTGGTTAAGAAAGATCTGGGCGGCTGGCAGGTGGGCTCGCACATGATGGGCGAAACCATCCCTAAAAAAGAAAGCTACGTTGCCCTGGATAAATCACTTAAAGACCCCTGGGGCATCCCTCAGCTCAGGATCTCGGTTGATTATGACGATAACGATGCGAAGATGAAGCAGGACTACATCGAACAGATGACCGAAATGTTCACGTCTGCAGGTTTTACCAATATCAAAGTATCCAGCGACCACAGGGCGCCCGGGCTTGATATTCACGAAATGGGCGGCGTGCGTATGGGGAAAGATCCCAAAACATCTATGCTGGATAAATGGCACCGCCTGCACGCCTGCAAAAACGTTTACGTTACCGACGGGGCGAGCATGACATCTACCAGCTGCCAAAACCCATCGCTTACCTACATGGCCTTTACCGCCCGCGCGGTAGACCATTACTTAAGCGAGAAGAAAAAGGGGTAGCCCCTTAAAGGGAGTTTTAAGCTTCTATTCCTTCTTCAGGGGGTAACAGGGGTGATTGTGTAAAAAAAACACAATGAAAAGATTTGTAAAATAATTTTTATTCATACATTAGACGGAACAACCAATTACGTAATAATACTTAACGCTATACTTTTATGTCTACAAACACTTATGACGCTATAGTCATTGGTTCAGGGATTTCGGGCGGCTGGGCTGCTAAAGAACTGACCGAGAAGGGCTTAAAAACCATTATGTTGGAGCGCGGTAAAAATATCGAGCACATCAAAGATTATGTGAACGCCAATAAGGGCCCGTGGGAATTTGAACACAGGGGCGGCCGCACGCAAAAAATGATCGACGATTACCCGGTTTTAAAACGCGATTACCCTTTAAATGAAACCAACCTTGATTACTGGACCAACGAAAAGGAAAGCCCTTACACCGAAATTAAACGTTTCGACTGGTTTAGGGGTTACCACGTAGGTGGCCGTTCGTTAATGTGGGGCAGGCAATCTTACCGCTGGCACGATACCGATTTTGAAGCCAATGCTAAAGATGGCATAGCTGTAGACTGGCCTATCCGGTATAAGGATCTGCACGACTGGTATGGTTATGCAGAAAAGTTTGCCGGTATCTCTGGTAACCGCGATGGGGTACCTATCCTGCCGGATGGCGATTTTATGCCGCCAATGGAGATGAACGTGGTAGAAAAAGATGTACAAAAACGTTATAAAGAATTTTATAAGGATGCCAGGCATTTTATTATTGGCCGTACCGCCAATATTACCGTGCCGCATAACAACCGTACCAATTGCCAGTACCGTAACAAGTGCTGGTTAGGCTGTCCGTTTGGTGCCTATTTCAGTACGCAGTCGGCCACGTTGCCTGCCGCCATGAAAACCGGCAACCTAACGCTTCGCCCGTGGTCTATCGTTACCAAGATCCTTTACGATAAAAACACCAAAAAGGCAAAAGGGGTAGAGGTTTTGGATGCCGAAACCAACAAAACCTATGAGTATTATGCTAAAATAGTTTTTGTTAATGCATCGGCCTTAAACAGCGCCTGGGTGTTAATGAATTCGGCCACCGATGTATGGGAAGGCGGCCTGGGCAGCAGCAGCGGCGAGCTTGGCCACAACCTGATGGACCACCACTTAGGTGTTGGCGCCGGCGGCCGTATAGAAGGCTTTGAAGATAAATACACCTTTGGCCGCAGGGCAAACGGTATTTACATACCGCGTTACCGTAACTTAAACGGCGAAAAACGCGATTACATCCGTGGGTTTGGATACCAGGGTGGCGGCAGCCGCGCAGGCTGGAGCCGCGATATTGCCGAGCTGAACATAGGCGGTGATTTTAAAGATGCTTTAACAGAACCAGGATCATGGGGTTTTGGTATGGGCGGTTTCGGCGAAACATTGCCTTACCACGAGAACAAGATCAGCCTGGATAAAAATAAAAAGGATAAGTGGGGATTACCCATCCTGGCCATTGATGCAGAGTGTAAGGATAACGAGCGCAAGATGCGTATCGATATGATGAACGATGCCAAAGAAATGCTGGAGAACGCAGGCGTTAAGGATGTACAAACCTACACCTCAGAGCCGGTATTGGGCCGTGGTATCCACGAAATGGGTACGGCGCGTATGGGCCGCGATCCAAAAACATCTGTACTGAACGGCAACAACCAGGTTTGGGATGCCAAAAACGTATTTGTTACAGATGGTGCAGCCATGACATCGGCTGCCTGCCAAAACCCATCGCTTACCTACATGGCGCTTACAGCACGTGCGGCTAACTTTGCGGTACAGGAATTGAAAAAAGGTAATATTTAACAGTATTGAAATTGTAATTACAATGACTGAAGAACAAGAAACCTCGAACACCAGCCCCTCAAGGCGTAATTTTATCAAGTCGGGCGCTTTGGCTGCCGCAGGCTTTATGATCTTACCGCGGCATGTACTGGGCGGCAAAGGCTTTATAGCACCAAGCGATATGCTTAATGTTGCAGGCATAGGCGCCGGCGGCAAAGGGCAAAGCGATATTGCAAACTTTGCCAAAAGCGGCAAGGCCAACATTGCCTTTCTGTGTGATGTTGACGACCGCCGCGCGGCAAACTCGGTAAAAGCTTTCCCGAAGGCGAAGTTTTATAAAGACTGGCGCGAGATGCTGGATAAGGAAGGAAAAAGCATTGATGCGGTTTCTGTTTCCACGCCGGACCATACCCACTTTGTTGCCACCATGGCAGCCATGCAAATGGGCAAGCACGTTTATGTGCAAAAGCCCTTAACGCACGATATCTGGGAAGCGCGCGAGCTTACTGCCGCAGCAAAAAAATACAAAGTAGTAACACAAATGGGCAACCAGGGTGCATCTAACGATGGTACCCGCCAGTTGGCCGAATGGTATAACGCCGGCCTTATTGGCGATGTGCATACCGTTTACGCCTGGACAAACCGCCCCGTTTGGCCGCAGGGTATTCAATGGCCAGCTACCAAGGCCGAGATCCCTAAAGAACTGGACTGGAACCTTTGGCTGGGTACTGCGCCCTTTAAAGATTATGTAAATAAACTGGTGCCGTTTAACTGGCGCGGATGGTGGGATTACGGTACCGGCGCTTTAGGCGATATGGGCTGCCACCTGGTAGAGGCGCCCTTCCGTGTGCTGGGCTTACAGTATGTTAAAGATGTGCAGGCAAGTGTGGGCACCGTATATGTAGATGAATTTAAACGCGGCCGTTTCCCCGAAAGCTGCCCGCCATCAAGCCATATTACGCTTACCTTCCCTAAAACCGGCAAAACCAAAGGCGATATTACTGTACACTGGATGGACGGCGGCATACAGCCCGAGCGCCCCGAGGAGCTGGGCCCCGACGAGAAATTCGGCGACGATGGCAACGGTACCCTCTTCATCGGTACAAAAGGTAAAATGATGGCCAGCACTTACAGCGAATCGCCGTTATTGCTGCCAACATCACGAACCAAAGAAGTTAATGTTAAAAAGACCCTGGCGCGGGTTAAGGACCAGGCCAACGGCCACTACAAACAGTGGGTAGAAGCCTGCCTGGCGGGTTACGGTAAAATGGAAGTAAGCTCTCCGTTTGAAACCGCAGGCCCGTTAACCGAGGCTTTATTAATGGCAAACCTTGCCGTGCGCGGCCATGATATTGAGCGTAAAGGCCCCGAAGGCGTTAAACTGCTTTGGGATAACAACGCCATGAAGGTGACCAACTTTGACGAGGTGAACCAGTTTGTTAAACGCGAATACAGAAAATATTAATCACTAATTCATTCCATCATAATTCAAAATAAAATGAATAGAAGAGACGCAATAAGCAGGGTAGGTTTGATACTGGGAGGAACGGTAATAGGAGCCGAGTTCTTTATATCAGGCTGTAAATCTGGCAGCTCGGTAAATACCGATGACCTGTTTGCTAAAGAAACCACCGCCTTTTTAAACGAAGTGGGCGAAACCATCTTACCGGAAACCAAAACCCCCGGCGCTAAGGCAGCAAACGTTGGCGGCTTTATGGCCATCATGGTGCGCGATTGCTACACCGCCGATGACCAGAAGATCTTTAAAAAGGGTGTGGGCCAGTTAGATGAGGCAACCAACAAAAAGTTTAAAAAGAACTTTATGGAAGCCGACGCCAAACAGCGTACCGAGATCCTGACAGATCTGGATAAGGAAGCAAAAGAGTATTCTAAAACAAAGAAACCCGAGGACCCTAACCATTACTTCACGATGATCAAACAATTAACCCTGCTGGGTTTCTTTACATCAGAAGTTGGCGCTACAAAAGCGCTGCGCTATTTACCTGTACCGGGTAAATATGATGGTAACTACCCTTACAAAAAAGGCGACAGGGCCTGGGCACTTTCATAGAACATTATAAATAAGCCCTTTCCGCAACCCGCGGAAGGGCTTTACTTTTAAATCTAAATTTTATACTTTTAAAACCTCTGCGCTTAGTGCGCGGGGATCCGGTAGTTACCGGATTTTAAAAGTTTATCTACATATTATGAGTAACAGAAAATTGCGCATGGGCATGATTGGCGGCGGCAAGGATGCATTTATAGGTGCCATCCACCGTATTGCGGCCAACATGGACGGCCAGATAGAGCTGGTTTGCGGTGCCTTAAGTATGCACCCGGATGTAGCACAGGAAAGCGGACGCATGCTTTACCTTCCTGAAGACAGGATTTACAACACCTACGATGAAATGTTTAAAGCCGAGGCCCAAAAGCTGGCTGATGAACGTATGGACTTTGTAACCATTGTTACGCCAAACTTTGCCCACTTTGCCCCGGCAATGCAGGCCTTAGAGAATGGTTTTAACGTAGTGGTAGAAAAACCCGTAACCTTTACGCTTGAAGAAGCACAGCAGCTAAAAGCCAAGGTAGAAGAAACCGGCCTGATGCTGCTGCTTACCCATACTTATGCGGGTTACCCCATGATAAAGGAGGCCAGGCAGCTGGTAAAAAGCGGCAAACTGGGTAAGGTCAGAAAGATCTATGTAGAATATATACAGGGCTGGTTAAGCCGCCTGTCCGAGCGGGAGGGCAATGCACAGGCATCCTGGCGTACGGATCCTAAAAAATCGGGCAAAAGCGGTTGTATGGGCGATATCGGCACACACGCTGCGCACCTGGCCGAATATGTATCGGGCTTAAAAATTACCGAGCTTAACGCATCGCTCAACATCGTGGTTGACGGCCGCATGCTGGATGATGACGGCGCCGTGCTGTTACGCTTTGAAGAAGGCGCTACCGGTACGCTGATGGCATCGCAGATTGCAGCCGGCGAAGAGAACGCACTCAAAATTCGTGTTTATGGCGAGAACGGCAGCCTGGAATGGCAGCAGATGGAGCCAAATACCCTAACCATAAAATGGCTGGATAAACCGGCCGAAACCCTGAGGGCAGGCAGTAACTACACCGATAGATTGTCCAGCTACGCTACCCATAACTGCCGCACACCGGGAGGGCACCCCGAGGGTTACCTGGAAGCCTTTGGCAACCTGTACCGCAATTTTGCACTGGCACTTAGCGCTAAAATAGAAGGCAAGGAAGCAAAACCCGAATGGCTTGATTTTCCGTCGATCGATGATGGCATCCGGGGCATGGCTTTTATAAATAATGTTGTGGCATCAAACGCCAGCAACGAAAAATGGACAAAATATACCATCTAAACATGAATACCATTAAAGGACCGGCCATATTTTTAGCCCAGTTTATTGGTGACGAAGCGCCATTCAACGATCTGAGGTCTATTTGCCAATGGGCGGCAGGCCTGGGTTATAAGGGTGTGCAGCTGCCAACCAATGATCTGCGCTTTATCGACCTGCAAAAGGCAGCCGATAGCAAAACCTATGCCGACGAGATAAAAGGGATTGTGAACGAGGCCGGTTTAGAAATTACCGAACTATCTACCCACTTGCAGGGGCAGCTGGTAGCCGTAAACCCCGCTTATGATAGCCTGTTTGATGCCTTTGCACCCGTACAGGTTAAAAACAACCCCGCCGAAAGGCAAAAATGGGCGGTATCGCAGTTAAACGCAGCTGCCAAAGCATCGCAAAACCTGGGGCTAAATGCGCACGTTACTTTTAGCGGTGCGCTGATATGGGGCATGGTTTACCCATGGCCGCAGCGCCCCGCGGGCCTGGTTGATGCTGCCTTTGACGAACTGGCCAAGCGCTGGAAACCTATTTTGAACGTATTTGACGAGCACGGCATCGACCTTTGTTACGAGATCCATCCCGGCGAAGACCTGCACGACGGGGTTAGCTACGAGCGGTTTTTAAGCAAAGTTAACAACCATAAGCGCGCCAACCTGTTATATGATCCGTCGCACTTTGTATTACAGGCGATGGATTACCTGGAATACATCGATATTTACCACGAACGCATTAAAATGTTCCACGTAAAGGATGCCGAGTTTAACCCTACCGGCAGGCAGGGGGTTTACGGCGGCTATGCCGACTGGATCGATCGCGCAGGCCGTTTCCGCTCGCTGGGCGACGGGCAGGTAGATTTTAAAGCCATCTTTAGCAAACTTACCCAATACGATTTTAAGGGCTGGGCAGTGCTGGAATGGGAGTGTGCTTTAAAAAATTCAGAAGATGGCGCCCGCGAAGGTGCACAATTCATTAAAGACCATATCATCAGGGTTACAGGCCGTGCCTTTGATGATTTTGCAGCATCGGGCAGCGATGATGCCTTCAACAGATCACTAATAGGACTATAAATAACAACAATAATAAAACGCTCTAAAACACAACGCTCATGAAAAAGATATTCGTAATATTAGCTATAAGTTTAGCAATGGCAGCCTGCGGCGGCGCCGATAAATCACAACCGGCCGGCGGCAGCGAAGCCGACAGCGCAAAGTCGGCAGATCAGAATGCCGTTGCTCATAATTCAGATGCAGCGCAGGATACTGCCGTAAATAACATTGGTACCACCAAAGCTGCCGGCACACCAGATAACAAAGGCGAAGCCCTGATGGCTGCCAGCGATTGCAATACCTGCCATAACGCACAAAGCAAGGTAATTGGCCCTGCGCTGGTTGATATTGCTAAAAAATACAAAGAATCGGACATTGATATGCTGGCCGAAAAAGTAATTAAAGGCGGCAGCGGCAACTGGGGCACCGTAGGTATGACCGCACACCCCGACCTGCCCGTTGCTGATGCAAAAGAAATGGTAAAATATATTTTAACCGTAAAATAACAACCAAGCCAACCAATTAACCAAAACCAATTATTTATAAATATGACCGTAACAACACGCGTTAAGTTATCTACCATGATGTTCCTGGAGTTTTTTATCTGGGGGGCATGGTTTGTAACCATGGGGACGTATCTTACCAAAACACTAAGCGCAACCGGCGTACAAAACGGTAACGCTTACGCAACACAATCCTGGGGGGCTATTATTGCACCGTTCATTATCGGGCTAATTGCCGACAGGTTTTTTTCGGCACAAAAAGTATTAGGTATTTTACATTTAACCGGCGCGGCGTTGCTGTACTATATTACAACGGTACCTAATTTCGAGGGATTTTTCCCTATCATATTTGCTTACATGATTGTGTATATGCCTACACTTGCGTTGGTAAACTCGGTTTCATTTAAACAAATGGCAAACCCAAGTAAAGAGTTTCCGCCAATCAGGGTATTTGGTACTTTAGGATGGATCATTGCGGGTTTGGTAATCGGCTGGTTAGGCTGGGAGCAAAGTAATTCGTTGGTATTAACCTTTAAAATGGCGGCAATTGCATCGTTAATTTTGGGTTTATTAAGCTTTACTCTACCGGCTACCCCTCCAGCAAAAAAAGGACAGAAAACAAATCTGGGCGATATATTAGGTTTAGATTCATTAGGCCTATTAAAAAACAGATCATACCTTACCTTTTTTCTGGCGTCTGTTGCTATCTGTATTCCCCTTGCATTTTATTATAACTTTACTAATCCGTTTTTAAACGAGGTTGGTATGAAGGCTGCAGCGGGTGTTCAGTCGTTAGGCCAGGTATCCGAATTTTTGTTTATGGCGCTGATGCCGTTGTTTTTTGTGCGCCTGGGCGTTAAAAAAATGCTGGCAGTAGGCATGCTTGCCTGGGTATTAAGGTACATCTTTTTTGCCTACGGCGATACCGGTGCAAACTACTGGATGCTGATAGCCGGTATTGTGATGCATGGTATTTGTTACGATTTCTTCTTTGTAACCGGCCAGATCTATACCGATAACCTTGCCGGTGAAAAATTTAAAAGCGCGGCACAGGGCTTTATCACTTTAGCAACATATGGTGTAGGGATGCTTATCGGCTCGTACATATCAGGCCCTATTGTAGATAAGTTTAAGGTGTCAGAAACATCCCACAACTGGACAAGTGTTTGGTTAATACCTGCAGCCATAGCAGCATTTGTGTTTTTAGTATTTATCATATTTTTTAAAGATACCAATCAAATTCAAACCAAACCGGGCCTGGATATTGAAGAACCGGGAACAGGGAGGGTAGAAGTTTAATTACATGGCAAACACAAACAGAAGATCGGCTATTAAAAGTTTGCTTGCAGGTTCTGCGGCAATTGGCGCATCGGGGATGCTGTCCTCCTTCAAATCCGAAGAAAAAGAACAAATGAGCGATAAACTCAAAGGGAACATCAACCACGCGGTATGCCGCTGGTGCTACGGCGATATATCGGTAGAGAACCTGTGCAGGGCTGCCAAAGAGATAGGGATTACGGGGATAGACCTGGTTGGCCCGCAGGATTGGCCTACCCTTAAAAAATACGGGCTTACCTCATCTATGTGCAACGGCGCCGAAATAAACCTTACAGATGGTTTCGGCGATACCCGCTTTCATGAGCAGCTGCATAAGCAGTACGCGGATATGATCCCTAAAGTGGCTAAGGCAGGTTATAAAAACCTCATTTGCTTTAGCGGGAGCCGCCGCGGTAAAACCGATGAAGAGGG
The DNA here is from genome assembly GCF_004378255.1 of Mucilaginibacter phyllosphaerae. Classification (GTDB taxonomy): domain Bacteria; phylum Bacteroidota; class Bacteroidia; order Sphingobacteriales; family Sphingobacteriaceae; genus Mucilaginibacter; species Mucilaginibacter phyllosphaerae. The sequence goes on along the minus strand of NZ_SNQG01000001.1, from coordinate 558,042 downwards.
ATGGAAAAACTGCGTGGAGGGTTTAAAGCCAATGGTAAAACTGGCCGAGCAGCACAATGTTGTTTTGGTGATGGAATTACTAAACAGCAAAATAGACCATAAAGATTACCAGTGCGACCACACTGCATGGGGCGCCGAGCTTTGCAAAAGGCTGGGATCAGAAAATTTTAAGCTGCTTTACGATATCTACCACATGCAGATAGATGAAGGCGACGTGATCCGCACTATCCGCGAGTTTCACCCTTATATTGCGCATTACCACACCGGTGGCGTACCGGGCCGCAACGAGATAGACGAAACCCAGGAGCTTTACTACCCGGCCATTATGCGCGCCGTGATAGAAGTAGGGCATAAAGGCTTTGTAGCGCAGGAGTTTATCCCGAAGCAAAAAGATAAGCTGGCATCGCTGCGCAAAGCGGTACATATTTGCGATGTTTAAACTATTGGCCCGGCAATGGGTCTATACCAATACATACATCAACCAATAAAAAATAAATGACAAGCAGAAGAACATTTTTAACACAGGCGGGCCTGGTATCCGCAGGTATGATGCTGGCACCGCAATTGCTTTCGGCAAAAAGTGTAAACGGCATAGGGTTACAATTATACAGCTTACGCGATGAACTGCCTAAGGATGTTAAAGGCGTTATAGCAAAAGTGGCCAAAGCCGGTTACAAAGAGGTAGAAACCTACGGCTACTCTAAACAAAACGGTTTTTGGGGCTTAAGTGCAAAAGAGTTTAGCGCCCTGCTAAAGGCAAACGGCTTAAAAACCCCCAGCGGCCATTACGGTATGGACGAGTACTTTACCAGCGGCAGTATGGATGCCTTTAACAGCTATATCGAGGCTGCAAAAATTATTGGCCAAACTTACATTGTGGTACCATCTTTAAACCACGACCTGATCAAAACCGCAGCCGATTTTAGATCCATTGCCGATAAACTGAATAAAGCTGCCGCCATCTGCAAAACGCATGGCTTAAAGCTGGGTTACCACAACCACAATTTTGAATGGCACGAGGTAGAAGGCACCACCTTTTACGATACCATTCTTAAATATACCGACCCTAAACTGGTAGCCATGGAAATGGACCTGTACTGGGTATTGCGTGCCGGTAAAAACCCGGTAGAGATCTTTAAAAAACACCCCGGCCGTTTTGCGATGGTGCATATTAAGGATATGGATAAGTTAAACCATGATCTGAATACCGAGATAGGTACCGGCGCTATCGACTTTAAAAACATACTGGGCCAGGCCAGGCTGGCAGGCATTAAGCACTACATTGTAGAGCAGGAGAACTTTACCAATATAGATCCTTATAAAAGCATTGCCAAAAGCAGCGCCTACCTTAAAACCAAACTGTACTTATAATTAAGCCAACCAATTAAACCAAAAATGAAACATAAATTAATTTTAACCGCTTTGCTATCCGGAGGCTTTTATATGGCAAATGCACAGCAAACCGGCAAACCGGAAGATACCGAAAAGTGGGAGCCTGTACCGGCAGTGGTAACGGCAGCAAAAACGGCAGGCGATGCCCCGTCTGATGCGGTGGTTTTGTTTGACGGCAAAACCGGCCTGAGCGAATGGAAGGATGTAACCAGCGGCGGCGATGCAAAATGGACCGTAAAGGGCGATGCATTTACGGTGAACAAAGCATCGGGTAATATCGAAACTAAAAAATCTTTTGGCAGCTACCAGTTGCATATTGAATGGAAAGTGCCGGCAAACATTACAGGTACCGGCCAGGCGCGCGGCAACAGCGGCATTTTCCTGGCATCTATAGGTAAAGGTGATCTGGGTTACGAATTGCAGGTTTTAGATTCATACAATAATAAAACCTACGTTAACGGTATGGCGGGCAGTATCTACAAACAATTTATCCCCTTGGCTAACCCAACCAGGCCACCGGGCACATGGAATGTTTATGACGTGATCTGGACAGCCCCAACGTTTGACGGCGATAAAGTAAAAACCCCGGCGCGTGTAACCGTTTTGTTTAACGGCGTACTGGTAGAGAATAACGTAGAACTGTTAGGCCCTACCCAGTATATCGGCACAGCGGCTTACCGCATGGCGCATGGCCCTGCACCTATTAAACTGCAGGCGCATGGCGATAAAAGCGAACCGATCAGTTTCCGTAACATTTGGGTTAGGGAATTGAAATAATATAAAATACGTGTACTAAAAGTCTGCCCGGGTGGCAGGCTTTTTTTGTTTGTAGTTTTGTTAAAGCAAATTATTACAGTTATTTAAATTTTTTTTTTTTCGATAAATTAGTTGGGTATGCCATTCTATAAAAAGTTTATTTACAGCATAACATTAACGCTTGCTATCTGGTGCTTTGGCTTAGTAACAAAAGCACAATCTGCAGATAGTTATTACTATCAAATTAAGGTCTATCATTATAAAACCCAAAAGCAGGAGGGCTTGATAGACGATTATCTTAAAAAAACGTATCTGCCTTTTTTACATCAAAATAATATTTTTAACATAGGGGTATTTAAGCCTGTTACTGCAGATACCGCCGACAGAAAGATCTACGTATTTACGGCCTATAAGAAATGGGATGACGTGCAAATAATAGATGAGCGGGTTAAAAAGCTAAACAATACTGCAAAAAGCAGCGCAGATTATGTAAATGCGGCTTATAACGATGCGCCTTACACCCGGGTAGAAAGTACCTTGCTTAAGGCTTTTGTAACCCGGCTAAAACCTGTTTTACCTAAACTAAGCGGCGACAGGGCAAAACGTGTATATGAATTGCGCAGTTATGAAAGTGCCACCGAACAGCTGCACTACAATAAAGTGCGCATGTTTAACAGCGGCGAAACCGACCTGTTTGACAGGCTGGGCTTTAACCCGGTATTTTATGGCAGCGTTATTGCTGGTGACAGGATGCCCAACCTGATGTACCTGACCACATTTAACGATAAGGCAGACAGGGATAAACATTGGGATGCTTTTGGTAATGATGCACAATGGAAAGACTTATCTGGCCGTAAGGAGTTTCAGCATAATGTATCCAAAGGGGATATTATATTTTTATATCCTACAGATTATTCGGATTTCTAATACATATTATGGCTCTTGATAAGCGCGATTTTGATGCAATAATTGTAGGCTCGGGCCCAAACGGGCTGGCTGCGGCCATATTAATGCAGCAAAATGGCCTCGATGTACTAATCATAGAAGGTAAAGGCGAAATTGGCGGCGGCCTGCGCTCGGCCGAATTAACGTTGCCAGGTTTTAAACACGATATCTGCTCGGCTATTCATCCTTTGGCCGCGGCTTCGCCGTTTTTGAAAACCCTGCCGCTGGCCGATCATGGCCTGAAATATATTTACCCAGATGTTGATGCCGCGCACCCCTTAGAGCATGCCCACACAGCTATGTTGTGCCGCAGTATTGATGAAACAGCCCAATACCTGGGTGCCGATGAGCAAGCCTACCGCAGCCTGATGCAGTCGGTTACTAAAAACTGGCCTTTGATAGCTGCCGATGTATTGGGCCCGCTGCATTTTCCAAGGCATCCGCTGGCATTGGCAAGCTTTGGATTGGATGCCATAAAACCGGCAACCATGCTGGCCGGCCGGTTTAAAACCAAGCAGGCAAAGGCCTTAATAGCCGGTATGGCGGCGCATGCCATGCAGCCCATAACCAATGTAGCTACATCGGCCATAGCGCTGGTGCTGATGGCCGCCGGGCATTTGCAGGGCTGGCCTATACCCAGGGGCGGCTCTGATCAGATCGCTCATGCCCTGGCGGGGTATTTCCGGCACTTAGGCGGCAAGATCCAAACAGATAATTATATCACATCGTTAGCGCAGCTACCATCGGCACATGCAGTTTTATTTGATGTGACACCCAAACAATTATTACAGATTGCGGGGCATAAATTCTCATCGGTTTATAAATGGCAGCTGGAACGTTATCGTTATGGCATGGGCGTTTACAAAGTAGACTGGGCCTTAAGCGAACAGATCCCCTTTACAGATGCGGCCTGCCGAAAAGCAGGGACCGTGCATTTGGGTAACACGCTCAACGAGATCCGTGATGCCGAGCAGCAAACCTGGAATGGCAGGCATCCCGATAAACCTTATGTATTGCTTGCCCAGCAAAGCCTGTACGACCCTACCCGCGCCCCGGAAGGGAAACACACTGCCTGGGCTTATTGCCATGTGCCCAACGGCTCTAAAAAGAACATGACCGAGAATATCGAGAAACAGATTGAGCGTTATGCACCGGGTTTTAAGGATGTGATTTTAGCGAAGCATACCATGGATACCGGGCAGATGGAAGAATATAACCCCAACTACATCGGCGGCGATATTAACGGCGGGGTGATCGATATCGGGCAGTTATTTACCCGGCCGGTGCTGCGCTATTCGCCTTATCAAACATCGCATAAGGGTTTGTATATTTGTTCGTCGTCAACGCCGCCGGGGGGCGGTGTGCATGGGATGTGCGGTTATTATGCGGCAAAAAAAGCTTTGAAAGATATTTTTAATATTTCGGTGGATAGCCTGAGTTAACCCCGGTAAATTTGATCTGAATGAACCTGAAGCCTCTTATCTGTGCTGCTTTATTGCTGATAACAATAGCCTTGCCCGGCATCGCGCAGCAAAAAAATAAATTTAAGCTACAGCCTGCCTTGCTGGCCATTATCAATAAAAACATGGCAGATGCCGGTGCACAGTACAAAATGTTTGCAGGTGAATTAAAGGCTGATGAGTTCCCCAAAACATTTTATCCGGCAACGGGTAAGCTCGAAACCAGTAACTCTGGATGGTGGTGCAGCGGTTTTTACCCGGGCACCTTATTAAATATTTACCAGGAAACCCGCGATAAGGCATTGATGCAGGAGGCCGCACGCATGCTTAAGCTACTGGCTAAAGAGCAGTATAACACCCATACGCATGATTTGGGCTTTATGATGTATTGCAGCTTTGGCACGGCTAACCGGTTGGCGCCATTGGCAGCATACAGGGCGGTGTTGCTAAACAGCGCCAAATCGCTGGCTACGCGTTTTAACCCAACAACCGGTACCATCAGGTCATGGGATTCCAAACCGTCAGATTATCTGGTGATCATCGATAATATGATGAACCTGGAATTGCTTTTTTGGGCTACCAAAGCAACCGGCGACTTCAGCTATTATAAAATTGCAGTTACACATGCCGATAATACGATCAAAAACCATTACCGCCCGGATCACAGTTCATACCACGTGGTGAATTACAACCCCGAAACCGGCGCTGTGCAGCAGCAGAAAACCGCACAGGGCTTTGCAGATTCATCGGCATGGGCAAGGGGGCAGGCCTGGGGGCTTTATGGCTTTACGGTAATGTACCGCGAAACGGGGGATAAAAAGTATTTAAACCAGGCCAATAACATTGCCGGATTTATATTGAACAACCCTAACCTGCCCGCCGATAAAATACCCTACTGGGATTTTAATGCACCCAATATTCCGGATGCGCCTCGTGATGCATCCGCAGCGGCTATTATAGCCTCGGCATTGTTAGAACTTTGCACGTATGCAGATAAGGCTCAAGCACAAACTTATTTTAATACGGCAGCAAGCATTTTAAAAACGCTGTCATCGCCGCAATATAAATCGGCCCCCGGTACAAACGGCGGGTTTTTGTTAAAGCACAGCGTGGGGCATTTCCCGGCAGGTACAGAGGTAGACGTACCGCTTACCTATGCCGACTACTATTTTGTAGAAGCCATGAAACGCTATAAGGCATTGCAGGCAAATAAGGAGCCGGCCATTAAAAATAATTAACATACACAATGGGTAAAGGACGTTTAGAAGCTTTTAGCGACGGGGTTTTGGCAATCATCATCACCATAATGGTGCTGGAACTTAAGGTGCCGCATGATGCCGGCTGGGAGGCCCTGCGCCACCTGGGGCCGGTGTTTTTAAGCTATGTGCTTAGTTTTATTTATGTAGGGATCTACTGGAACAATCATCACCATATGATGCATGCGGCCAAATCTGTAAACGGCGCCATTTTATGGGCTAATTTATTCCTGCTGTTTTGGTTATCATTGGTGCCTTTTGTTACCGCATGGATGGGCGAGAACCACTTTGCCCGGCTCCCGGTAATTTGTTACGGGGTGATACTGATTATGAGTTCGATAGCTTACTGGATCCTGGCGCAAACGCTTATTAAGCACCACGGCGAGCATTCTGTATTAGCAAGGGCCGTGGGTAGTGATACCAAGGGTAAAATATCTACCGGTATTTATGCTGCGGCCATTGCCGTTGCCTTTGTGTATTCATGGGTGGCTTTTGCCCTGTATGCCGTTGTAGCCTTGATGTGGCTTGTGCCCGATAAGCGCATAGAACGTATATTAGGGGAGGGCAGCGAGGGCCGGCACCTTAGCTAAGTTCTTTCATCAGCTTATCAAAGGCTTCTTTCAGTTCGGCCAGTTCGGTTTCTACTTTGCTCAGTCGCTCTTCCAGCTCAGATGTATGGGCACGGCGGGTGGGCTCGTCCTGTGTGTCGTCTTCTACAATGGTGCCGCCCAGCAGGTGCCGGTAGCGTACTTCTTTTTGGCCGGGGCGTTTAGGCAGCTGAGTTACAAACGGTGTTTCATCGGTAGCCAGTTTCTCCAGCATAGCATGTACTTCATCCAGGTCGTCAAATTCATACAACCTGCCCGAGTTAGTGTTGATCTCGCCCGGCGTTTGCGGCCCGCGTAATAGCAGTAAACATATCACCGCCACCTCTGCCGGTACCACCGGGAACACGATGCCAAAGTTGTGCTTATATTTGGTAGCCCTGCTGCTGCCGCCGGTAGCGGTAGATATTAACCCTTTACGTTTCAAGGTATCCAAAGCCAGCATTACGGTATTCTCATCGTATTCTACCACGGGTTTACGGGCTGTTTTCTGATTGCAGGCGGCAGTAAGTCCGTTAAGCGTCATGGGGTAATAATCGGGTGTGGTTTTGCTTTTTTCCATCAGCGAACCCAGCACACGTAGCTCGGTATCCGTTAAAACAGGTAAAGTTTGAGGCGTATCCATGCACAAATATAACATTGGTTTTTGTTTTAGCGTTTGGTTAGTGCTCCTTATCTTCGCCTTTGTATGACGGTTAGTATTTTAGGTTGCGGATGGTTTGGACTGGCGCTGGCAAAAACGCTGGTTGCCGGCGGTATAAAAGTAAATGGTTCTACCACCTCACCAAATAAACTGGATACCCTTCAGGCAGAAGGTGTCAATCCGTTCCTAATAGATTTATCAACGGATAATGCTAATTACGCCCCCGCTTTTTTCAATTGCGATGTGTTGGTTATTGCTATTCCTCCCAAAAGCCGGTCGGGAGCAGGGGCGGAATATGTGCCCAAGTTACGAAACGCGGTTACGGCTATTATAGGGCACGGCGTTACAAAAGTAGTGCTCATAAGTTCTACCGGGGTTTATGCTGATCGGAATAAAGAGTTAACCGAAAATGATGATACTGCGTCTGATACGCCATCAGCGATAATACTGGCACAGGCCGAAGAACTTTTCAGGCAGCAAACCGCCTTTAAAACAACCATCATCCGTTTTGGCGGATTGATTGGCCCGGGCCGCGAGCCCGGCAGATTTTTTGCCGGTAAAAAGGACATCCCCAACGGATTGGCCTCTGTAAACATGATTCACCAGGATGATTGTGTAAGCCTAACCCGCGCTGTGCTTCACCAGGATGCATTCGGTTATACCTTAAACGCTTGTACACCGCACCACCCGCCAAAAGCTGAATTTTACACCTTGGCTGCTGTCAAAGCCGGGCTGCCGGAACCACAATTTTTGCCTGAATTAAAGGAGTGGAAGATGATAAGCAGCGTAAATATCCCCGAAGTTTTAGCTTATGAATACCGGATAAAAAATTGGTACGATTGGCTGAAATAGCCCTTGTGTACAGCTAACTTTTTTTTATTATTTTAGCAGTACCATGTCACAATACAGTATTCCCATAAAATACCGCAGGATGGAAAACCTGCATATCGTTTTCTGGCTTTTTAAAGATATTGGCTGGTGCCTGTTCTGGAAACCCCTCGGCCTGGTAATGATCATCCCTACACTGGCAATTTCTGTAATGATAGCTTACCGTACCCGCGAGATGGTATCAGAACTTTGCCACAACCTGGCCATTACCTTTTGGATAAGTGCCAACTCCTACTGGATGATCAGCGAGTTTATGGGCTACGATACCTTGCATGTTTATGGGCCTGTTACGTATAAACATCTGGCCATTATTCCGTTTATGATGGGGGTGTTTTGCCTTGTTTATTACTATGTCATCTGGCAGCCCAAAAACCCCAATGCCATAGAAACGATGTAGGTTTGCAGCATGCCATTACAGGCAGGCATGGTTATGTTGAGTTTGTCGAACCATTAACCCGCTTGCTAAGTCTTCGACAAGCTCAGACTGACATTCAGGAGTGTGTACTGGTGAGCCTGTCTAACTATTAACCGAGCGTACAAGTCTTCGACAGGTTCAGACTGACATAATGCAGATGTCATGGTGAGCCTGTCGAACCATTAGGCTAGCGTACAAGTCTTCGACAAAGCTCAGACTGACATTAAGGAGTGTGTCCTGGTGAGCCTGTCGAACCATTAACCGAGCGTACAAGTCTTCGACAAGCTCAGACTGACATAGTGTTTTAGCTTGTCATGGTGAGCCTTTCGAACCATTAGCCCGATCATCCTATAGCTTTTTTATTTCAACCTTTTTAAACCATACATCCGCGCCGTGGTCTTGCAGGGCAATGCGGCCTTTTTTGTAGGTACCAAAACCGGGGAATTCTTTAAACTTACTGCCCGCTATCAGCTTTTTCCAGTTAGCGTCCCATAGGGTGGTTTTTAATACCACTTCGTGGTTTACCAGTATCGTAAGCTGGCCTTTGTTGGCAATCACTTCGGTTTTATTCCACGAACCGGCTTTGTTAACGATCTCCTTATCTATCGACATCAGGTCGTACAAATCGCCCGCGCGATGTTTAATTAGTTTACCATCCTCGTTCTCTTTATTATCTGCAATTTGTGTTTCGGGGCCGGTTTGCCATGGGTATTTATACTGGGTGGTATCCTCATGCACGTAAAACATAATACCGCTGTTACCGGCACGAGAGATCTTCCACTCCACTTTCAGGTCGAAGTTTTCGTATTCTTCATCAGTAACAATATCGCCGCCGCCTGCGCTTTGCCAATCGGCTTTTTTAGATGCATCCAGGTGCAGTTCGCCATCCTTTAAATGCCATGCAGCACCTACCGGGCCTTTACCGTAGGTATGCCATCCGGCCATGGTGCTATCGGCCAAAAGATTTATCCACTCGCCTTTTTTTGCCGATGCGGCAGAGGCGCTATCCTGGTAGTTTGCCGGCCTTTTGCCTTTGCAGGCGCTTATTGCGATAGCTGCCAGTAGTATTAAACTAATTTTTTTCATGCAGGTAATTACAAGTTTCCTTTTTTTATCTCTTTAACGGCAAAGGTTGCCGCCCTTGCGGTAAGCGCCATATACAATATAGACGGGCTTTGGTTACCGGTGCTGGTCATGCAGGCGCCATCCGTTACAAAAACGTTTTTGCAGGCATGTAGCTGGTTGTTGGCATTCAGTAAGGATGTTTTAGGATCTTTACCCATGCGCACGCCACCCATCTCATGAATATCTAACCCCGGAGCCTGCTTATTGTTGTACTTGCTGATGTTTTTTACACCAGCTTTTTGCAGCATGGCTGCAGTTTCGTTCAAAAAATCCTCGGTCATCATGTCATCATTTGGGTGGTATTCTACAGATGTAATCAACAGCGGGATTCCCCACTGGTCTTTTTCGGTTTCGCTGAGGCGTACATGGTTACGCTCTACGGGTACGGTTTCGCCCTGCAGGTAGGCAAATACATGCCAGCCGCCGGGTTCGCACAGGTCGTCTTTATACTGCGCCCCAACCTGGCCCTGTTCGGTATCGTTGGGGTGCTGATCGCGGTAGGCGTTCATAAAAGTGGTGTAGCCGCCAAAGTAATCGGTATCGCGCTGATGCAGGTTGCGGTAGTTCACCAGTATCAGGTCGGTAGGGTTGCGGCCAAAGTAGTACTTGTCCAGATAACCATCTAATGTGCCCGATACCGATGCCCGGTAATTATGGAATGCGATGTATTTACCCAGCAAGCCGCTATCGTTACCCAAACCATTAGGGAAACGGGCAGATTTGGAGTTGAGCAGTATCAGGTTGGTATTTAAAGCTGAAGCATTCATAAAAATCACTTTGGCATAATACTCGATCACCTCTTTGGTATTGGCATCAATAATGCGTACACCGCTGGCTTTGCCCAGCTTTTCATCATAAATAACAGAATGCACAACCGAATGGGGGCGGATAGTAAGGTTGCCGGTTTTTGCGGCCCAGGGCAGGGTAGAACTTACCGAGCTAAAGTACCCGCCAAAGGGGCAGCCGCGCATGCACATGTTACGTGCCTGGCACTTACCGCGGCCCTGGTCCAGATGGATCTGCTGCGGATCGGTAAGGTGTGCCCAGCGGGCGTGTACCAGGTGGCGGTCGGTATAATTATCTTTCAGCGATTGTTTGATGTGCTGCAGGGGCATGTTCATATCAAAGGGTGGCAGAAACTCGCCATCGGGCATGGCCTCTAAGCCATCTTTGCTGCCGCAGATGCCTATAAATTTTTCTACATGCGAATACCAGGGGGCAACATCCTTATACCCAATGGGCCAGCCGATGCCATAGCCAAAACGCTCGGGCGCGGTAAATTCAAACTCGCTCCAGCGTTGGGTGGCGCGGCCCCAGGTAAGCGATTTACCGCCAACCTGATACCCGCGGATCCAGTCGAAAGGTTTTTCCTGCACATAGGGGTGGTCGGCATCTTTTACAAAGAAATGGTCGCAATCATCGCCGTAGCCTGCGGCTTTGGTTATCAGCGGGTTCTCTTTATTATGTTTCAGGCTCATGCGCCCACGGTAGGGAAATTCCCATGGCGGGGTGGTGGCTGTTGGGTAATCTTTAAGGTGCTTAACATCACGGCCACGCTCTAAAACAAGGGTTTTAAGCCCCTGCTCGCAAAGCTCTTTGGCAGCCCAGCCGCCGCTGATGCCCGAACCGATAACAATAGCATCAAAAGTATTCGCGGCGGCGGTGCCCGAATGCGTCTCAGAAAAATATGCTGACATGAAGTTTATAATAATTGGTATTCTAAAGATGCAATAATTTATCGGTAAAAGTAAATTACAGGCTTTACTCATCCGGTATTTACTACGCCGGCATACCAGATCTCTGCACCAGAATGCTTAGTTGCCAAAGCGGGCTACTAAAGCGGGTATATTGGGGCTTTGGCCGGTACGCATGTAAATATTTGAGGTAGTATTGGCTATGATGAGCGAGGCTTCTGCATCAAGCCCCAATAATTTGCCTAAGCAATATCCGGCATTAAAATTATCACCGGCACCGGTAGCTATCAAGGGTTGGGCAATGTAAGCCGGTAAGGCGGTGCAGGTGCCGCTGTTATCCCAGGCAATGGATATTTTGGAGTGATGAATGATAAGCGTATCCACCTTTAATCCGGCAAACAGCTTGTTACCAATGGCCTGTATATCTGCCAATGGCTCATCATTTGCCAAAGTTTGATACAGGATGTTTGCCTCGTTGCGGTTAAGGCTTAAAGTTACCTGCCCGTGGGCGCCAAATTGCGCAATTAATTTTATGGCTGATGTGATAGCTTCTTTGCTGCGTTTAGAACAATCGGAAAGATCAAAAAAGAATTGCTTTGGGGTAGCTGCCTGGCCTCTTAAAATATCATCCAGCAAACCCTGCCACATGCTGTTGCTATGGTCAAGCTCGCTCCAGTTAACCAGGCAAATAAGATCGGCAGCAGTGAAAACTGCTTTCAATTTATCCGGGCCAACGGTTTGCCTGATGGTATGCCAGTCGGCGTGGTTCAGGTCGGTCATCTGCGCCAGCATGATCTTGCCATCGGCAAATTCCATAGCCGTTGTAAAGCCGGGATTAGTGTAGCTGTGCAGCATGCAATTAGCATGCATCCCGGTAAAAGCAGGGGCTATGGCAGGCACACCAAAAGCGCCCACGCAATTTACGCCAACCCCCATCCCTGCCAGGGCATTTGCCATAATGGGCATATTGCCGCCAAGTTTTTGTACCAGTTCTTCACTCTCCAGGCTAAAGCCAGATCCGCCTTTGCTGCTGATGTAGCTGCCAAATTCATTAATGGTTTTAAAAAAAACAGTACCTGCACCATCGGTTTTATAGTTAACCACCTTTACAATAGAATCTATAAAGCCATCAAACCCGGCGGCAACCTTTTTTTGGGCCAGCAAGGTTGGGGCATTTTGCAATGCCTGCTGTATTTGCGTTAACTTGCTATCCATATCAGGATGCGTGCTCCAGTTCTGATGCGGCATCTTTATCCAGCAATACCAAAGCATTGGATAACCTTTGCAGGATGGAGGCCGGTACTTCTGTACTTACGGTACCCTGCAAGCTTTCGTGGATGATATCGGCCTTTTTTACGCCCGATGCGATCAGTACGGCCTTGCCGGCCTCTGCCAAATGCTTTAAGCCAAGCGTAATACCCTCGGTTAGCGGGGTTTCTTGCGTAAAATATTTTTGGCCTACCTGCACAGTAATAGGGTCTAACTCCGAGCGGTGGGCGTACAGGTCAAACGGTGTGCCGGGTTCATTCAGCCCTAAGTGGCCGTTCATACCGATGCCTACCATCATCAGGTCTAAACCGCCCTTGCTGCTGATGAAACTGTTCATCCGTTCGCATTCGGCATCCAGGTCGGCAGCTTTGGCATCAAACAGGGTAACATGGGTTAATTTAGTGTTCAGCTGATCAAAAAAGGTATGTTTAAGGTAATATTTGCAGCTGCCCTGGTCGTTCTCGTCCATTCCAATCCATTCGTCTAACCCTATAATAAAACTTTGGCTCAGGTCTATTTTCCCTTCGTTAGCCCATTCTACCAGATACTTTAAAGTACCTGTCGGCGAATCGCCGGAGGGGAAACATAAAACAGAGGCCGGTTTTTCGGCCAGTTGTTTGGCAACCAGTTCGGCTGCTGCCTTAGACATGTCGTCGTAAGTATCGTATATCGCTATTTTCATGATCTAATCTTGTTGGGCATTCAGCCACAGGTCAATCGGTTTATCTACTTTGGCGTGGAATGGCAGGCTGATCTTTTTACCCTGCCCGGCAGATGCATAGGCGGCATATAGCATCTCCAGCACGGCGCGGCCGTCCTCGCCGGTTACCAGCGGGGTTTTGTCTTCGCGTACGCATTCCACAAAATGTTTCAGTTCGTGCGGGTAGCCCTGGTTATATACTTCCTCAAATATGGTAAAGCTCCAGCCGGCAGATGTGTCGGCCTTTTCCATCGCATAGCCATAGCCTTCCCTGCTGTATGTTAAAGCCGAATTACCCATAAACAAATCGGCATAGATCACGCCGCCTTTACCGTAGATCTCGCAGCGGTCGTCCATACCGCCATGTTTGGCCCAGCTATCTTCGGCCACGCAGGTAACGCCATTCTCAAACTCAACTATCACTACGGCATTGTCTTCGCCTTTGGTGCGCCCGGTATGTAAAACGGTGTTCATCGTGGCGTAAACACTTTTAACTTTAGCGTTACCCAGCATCCACCTAAACCAGCCCATGGCGTGGCAGCCCATATCCATCAGTACGCCGCCACCGGCAAGGTTAATATCATAAAACCAATCGGTATGCGGGCCCGAGTGTTTTTCGGCCTGTTTAAGCATGTACACTTCGCCAACGGCGCCTTCTTTTACCACCTGCCTGGCGCGCTCGTATTTGGGCGCAAAGCAAAGTTCTTCGGCATACATCAGCTTTACATTTTTTGCTTTGCAGGTAGCAATCATCTCGTCGGCTTCCTCTAAAGTAACCGCCAGAGGTTTTTCGATAATAATATGTTTACCTGCATTGGCTGCTTTAATGGTGTTTACCGCGTGCAGGTAATTGGGCAGGCAAATATCTATTATCTCGCAATCGGTTTGGGCCAGCAGTTGATCTACATCATCAAAATAAGCGGGGATGTGGTGCTTATCTGCAAAGGCTTTGGCTTTACCGGCATTACGGGCATAAACAGCCACGATCTCGGCCTCGGGGATAAAGCGCTGGTAAGATTCTACGTGGATATCAGATATAAACCCGGCGCCAAGTATGGCAATTTTAGTTTTAGTCATGTTATTACAGGTATTTCATTTTTTTAAGGTAGGCAATCCAAACCACATAAGCTTCGGGTTTTAGGTGCAGGCCCTCAAAGGTGTATTTGGCATTCAGGCGGTTCTGCTTATCCAGAAACAACGGGTGCAAATTAATATAAGTATAACCCAGGCTGGCCGCCTTTGCTTTTAGCATAATGTTTACCCGGGGGATGTGTTCGGCCTTATCATAATGTTGTGGGAAGTTTTTGATGGTTGGGTTGATGGGCAGGATGCTTTGTACAAAGATCTGCGTACCCGGGCTGCCCGCCTTTATCCGGCGGATGATCCTGAAGTAGTTGTAAGCGATAACAGAATCGGGGATGTCTTTGCCAATATCGTTTATCCCCAGTAAAATAAACAGCCTTTTGGGTTGCCGGGTAATAATATCATCCAGTCTGTTAAGCACCCCATAGGTAATATCGCCGCCAATGCCGCGGTTTAACACGGTGGTATCATTCAGCAATTTTGCCCAGTTGCCCATTTCGGTGATGCTGTTGCCTAAAAAGATGGTGCCGCCTTTGGTAATGGCCTGCTTTTTAAACTGTTCCAGCCGTTCGGTAGTATGATCCGGAATAAAGGCAATGGTATCAAACAGGTTTTGATGTGATGGCCGGGTTTGCGCCTGTGCAAAAACAGGCAGTAGCATTAACAGCAGCAGGTATTTCATAATTTGTTTAGTTGGCGGTTAAAAATACAATAATTCCTGCACCGTGCTTAAACCAGGCAGACAGATTTTTTGGATTCGGGCCGGGATCATGTAGACAGAGCATATTATAAATGGATTTGATGAAGTTAATGTAAACTTGTAAAACTTTATTTAATTAAAAATTAAAACCAGCGGTTGTCCGCCATGTTTAAACAACATGGTATTAGGAGCAGAGCTATTGAAGGTGTTAAACAAGTTATATGAGCCGTCGCGCTTGATAGAAACTACTTTTAAACGGTATGATATTGCCTTTAAAACAGATGCCGGCGGGCGGCCCATATTGTTGTTTATGGGCAAACGGGATGAAAACGGCAAAATCAGAGGCGAGCATTTTGCACGCAGGTTAAAGTTTGGCCCCAATGGCGAAGTAGTTAAAGACCACTGGGATAATAAAGGGAAAATAGCGTAACACATTTGATCAATACATACATGGAACCGATCACCGTAATAATTGAAACCCCTAAAGGCAGCGGCCTTAAGTATGATTACGAACCCAAACTAAAATGCTTTAAACTAAACAAAGTGTTGCCGGCAGGCATGGTGTTCCCGTTTGATTTTGGATTTATACCCGGCACCATAGGCGGCGACGGCGACCCGCTGGATGTGATCGTGCTATCAGAGATAGCAACTTTTGCAGGCTGCTGTATGGATTGCCGGATTATTGGCGCCATGAAGGCCAACCAAACCGAACGCGACGGCAGCACCATGCGTAACGACCGCTACCTGGCCGTGCCCGAAGTTTCTGAGCTTTTTAAGGAAGTAAGATCGTTGCTACAACTGCCCGGAGATATTGTAGACCAATTAGAAAGCTTTTTTAAAAATTACAATGAACTGGCCGGGAAGAAATTTGAAGTGATTGAAAGAGTAGAGGCGAAGGAAGCTTACCTGATGATCAAAAAATAGTGTTTTGGGTTAAGGCCACCCGATGTGCTTAATATCTTCTTTACAAATCACAAACATTTCTAAATACAATATTGTTGCATTTGTAACTATCTTTGCAGCATGTTTACAA
This sequence comes from Mucilaginibacter phyllosphaerae, assembly GCF_004378255.1. Classification (GTDB taxonomy): domain Bacteria; phylum Bacteroidota; class Bacteroidia; order Sphingobacteriales; family Sphingobacteriaceae; genus Mucilaginibacter; species Mucilaginibacter phyllosphaerae. The sequence goes on along the minus strand of NZ_SNQG01000001.1, from coordinate 542,078 downwards.
GGTTAAAAGCAATAAAGCTGGATAACGTAGGGATGACAGCGTCTACGTTGTGCGCTATACACTGTGCGGCTGTACCGGTATTTTTTACCAGCCTGCCCCTGGTTGGCCTTGGTTTTTTAGCCAACCCCTGGGTAGAATGGGTCATGATCATCATTGCCCTTGTAGTAGGTATTTCGGCCATAGGTAACGCGTATTTTAAAGAGCATCACCGCATTTTGCCGCTGGCATTATTAATAGCCGGGTTTTTAACTATTATCATAGGGCACCTGTTTATAACGGGTTGGGCAGAGGCTGTTATTGTACCGCTTGGCGGTTTTACCATTGCCTCGGCGCATTTTGTAAATTATAAATATGCCGGTACCTGTAAAGCCGGTGATAGCTTTTTTCATATTAAACATGCGCACCCACACCCGCATGAAAACCAAAAAGCTGCTTAACCTGAGTTGATTTTAGCTGGATTTGAAATGGCACAAATAAAAAATAATTACCAGTTTGAAGATATGCTGCAAAAGCATAATCTTAAAAAAACAGGGCCGCGGTTAAGGGTGCTGTCTATGATGTATTCAAAAAATACGGCTACATCGCAGCCCGACCTGGAGAGCGTAATGAATGATATTGACCGGGTTACGCTTTACCGCATCCTGAATGTTTTTGAGGAAAAAGGGATCATTCATAAGGTATTTGATTTAAACGGCACGGCCAATTATGCTGTTTGCCATTCCAATTGCCAGGAAAACCACCACCACGATGAACACCTGCATTTTAACTGTACGGCTTGCAAAAATGTGTATTGCCTTAACGAATTAAATATGCCCAGGCTAAATTTGCCATCCGGGTTCGAGGCGCAAAGCTTCACCTTATATGCATCGGGGCTTTGCCCAAAATGCAGCAAAAAACAGGCAGCCAAGGTTAACTGATTGCAATTAAATTGCTTTTTACGTGTTTAATCCTTAGCGGGTAAAATTCGTCAAAACAATTAAACGCAAAAATTATTGTTGTAAGCTAATACACGGATAGTTAAATTAGCGTTCCCTAATGATATAAATGAGCAATAAATATTTAAGGCTGATATTTTCGGCCATAACCATAGTTTTTTACGGATTGCTGTGTTCTTTTACACCGGCAGCCGATACCATTAAAGCCAGTGGCTTTAAGTTAAAAACCGTTATTATTGATGCCGGCCACGGCGGTAAGGACGCCGGTGCACGCGGCTTGTCGTCCTTCGAAAAAAACGTTACACTTTCCATTGCCCAAAAACTGCAGGACGCCATTAAAGCTCAGATCCCGGATCTGAATACCATCATGACGCGGTCTGATGATACCTTTATCGAGTTAAGGCGGCGGTCGGATATTGCCAATAAATCGCAGGGTAACCTGTTTATATCTATCCATTGCAACTCATCTGCCGAAGGCACCGCCTACCGTGCGCATAAGCAAAGCGGGGTAATGCTGCTGGTTTACGGTTTAAAAAGGGCAGGCGAACAACTGGAAGCCATGCGCGAGAACGCCTCTATCCTGATAGAGAAAGACCAGACCAGGTATGAGGCCCTTGACGCTACGGACCCGGCCAACGCCATTATACTGGATGCCTTTACCAAAAAGTACCGCAAGCAAAGTGTGCATTTCGGCGAATATTTAAACCAGGAGTTTACCGAAACAGATGGCCGCCCGTCTATCGGTGTGCGCGAGCAAAGCCTTTACGTACTGGCGAATAGCGCTATGCCCGCCGTATTGATAGAAACAGGATTTATTAACAACCCCGAGGAAGAAATCTACTTAAATTCTGAAGAAGGCCAGCAGCAGATCGTGCAAACAATTGTGCGGGCTATTATGGCCTACCGTGCGGCGCAGATGGCACAATAAACCTTAACATAAATATTACGTTATTTTTTAAAGGGCATCAGTATAAAAAGCCTATATTGGTTGAGTTTGGATGGCGATTTTAGTCCCCGCTATCTCACTTGTACCCTTGATGCCTTACTACCAGCACTATTCTTTTGACCTGTGGCTTACACTGATCAGGTCGCACCCGCAATTTAAAGTTCAGCGCGCTCATTTCTTTCATCAAAACTTTAATGAAACAGGCAAGTCAGTAGATGAAGTTGCCGGTATCTTCAGGCAGGTGGATCTGATGTGCAACGCCGTTAACGAAAAAACGGGCAAAAATATTGATGCGGATGAAATGTACCTGATAGTGATCAGCCTCATGAATGGTAGCCGGCTGGATATTGATGAGGTAGATTACCCGGCGTTACATCTGCAGATGGAAGAGTTGCTGTTTAAATACCCGCCGCAGATGTACAGTGATGTAACAATTGATGCGCTGCAGCGTCTAAAATTAAAAAGCGGAGCAACTTTTAGTTTGTTGAGCAACACAGGATACATCACCGGGAAAACATTACGAAAGGTATTAGCGATTTACGGGCTTGATAACTATTTCGATTTTCAGCTATACTCTGATGAGGCGGGCCTGTCGAAACCCAATCCCGAATTTTTTAAGGCTATGTTAAACAATATAGATATATGTAACGGAGGGAAGGATTTGCCGCTGAAAAGCATTATCCATATTGGCGATAACCCTAAGAACGATATCATACCCGCCGATGCATTGGGTATGAGCTCCCTGCTCATCAACTCCAACCAAAACACTATTTTAAGCCTTTTAAATTAACCATGGCAGCTACCACTTATTCCTTACATCACATTCATCAGGATGATAATTTTGGGTTTGATGCGGATGATTACAGCCGTTTTAAGTTTGGCAACGGCACTGTGTCCAAGCGTTTTGGTATTGCCCTGGCCAATGGTTTTATAAATGATCATCTGGCAGATAACCCTGTAACCAACCAGATAGTGGTTATTTCCAGCCCATATTCATTCATCCCAACGGCAACCTTCGCCATGAAAACCTGGTTTGTTTACCGCCTGAATAATTGGCTGGCAGAACAAGGCTTACCGGTGGTGCAGGAAACCAAAGTACACCGCACCATTACCTATAAAGAAGATTACGGCGAACTGAATGCCGAGCAGCGCATGAACCTGATAGGGAACGACCAGTTTCATATTGATAAGGATTTTTTAACCGGCAAAACGCTGCTGTTTTTAGATGATATCCGTATAACGGGCAGCCACGAGCGCATGATCATGAAAATGGTGGATGCCTACGGATTGGATAACGACATCCACATGCTTTATTTTGCAGAACTGATCAATAAAAACATCCACCCGAATATAGAGAACCACCTGAATTATCACCGGGTAAAATCTATCTTCGATCTGGATAGCATTATTAAAGCCAGCGATTTCTGCATCAATACCCGCATTGTAAAATACATATTAAACTATAGTTTTGATGGCTTTAGCATATTTATCCAAAACCAAACCGCCCATTTTGTAGAGTTGCTTTATAACATGGCGTTGGGTAACGGGTACCATACGATTGAGGCTTATGAACTGAATTTGAATTTTATCAGGAAACAATTATTTGAACCTACAGCTTTAGAGAGAATGTAGGGAGAAATTAATGATGCTTTTATAGCCTTCTTTTTTTGGAGAGGGCAGGGAAAGGCTAAACTTTTTAACATTTATAAATTTAAAATATAATGGCAATTAATCTTCAAAAAGGGCAGCGCGAAGCTATCGACGCGCCTAAATTTACCATAGGCTTAGGCTGGGATACCAATACATCATCAACCGGGGCGGCTTTTGATCTGGATGCATCTATTTTTATTATGGGTGATAACAAAAAGATCCTGAGCGACGAACATTTTGTTTTTTACAACAATTTAAAATCACCTGATGAAGCGGTTGAGCATACCGGCGATAACCTTACCGGTGCAGGCGATGGCGATGACGAGCAAATTAAGATAGACCTGACTAAAATTGACCCGCGCGTAACCGAGATCTGCGTAGTAGTAACCATACACGAGGCCGAGAGTCGCCGCCAGAATTTTGGGCAGGTGCGTAATTCCTTTGTGCGCATATTTGATGCTGCCACCAATACAGATATCCTGAAATATGAACTGGAGGAGGATTTCTCGATAGAAACAGCCGTAGAGTTTGGCCGCATTTATAAGCGCGACAATAAATGGAAATTTGAGGCAGTAGGCGCAGGCATGAAAGGCGGCCTGCAGGATTATTTAAATAAATATAACTAAGACAGTCGATGGTCAATAGTCCATGGTTCATAGTAAAATCAATCTATGGACTATTGACCATCGACTATGGACAACTCAACATAAACAAAATTAAATCATGGCAATCAATCTTCAAAAGGGGCAGCGCATCAGCCTCGAAAAAACCAACGGCAGTAAACTGCAAAACGTTTGCGTAGGTATCAACTGGGGCGCTATAGAAAAGAAAGGTTTGTTTGGCTTTGGCAGCAGCAAAGAAGCGGTTGACCTTGACGCCAGCTGCGCCTTGTTTGATGAGAATAAGAAACTGATAGATGTGGTTTACTTTGGTAACTTAAAATCTAAAGACCAGGCCGTGCGCCACAGCGGTGACGACCTTACCGGTGATATGGGCGGCGACGACGGCCTGGATAACGAAGTAATAACGCTGGATTTTGGCAGCCTTAACCCGGCAGTTAAGCATGTAGCCTTTGTGCTGAATAGTTTTAAAGGCCAGGATTTTGGTACTATTCCTTTCGCATCTATCCGTATTTACGAGGGCACCCCAAAACACGTTAACGAGATCTTTGCTACTTATGATATCGCAAACGGATCAGACTTTAAGGGCCACGTATCTATGGTGATGGGCATCTTTTACCATAAAAACGGTGAATGGAAGTTCAATGCTATTGGCGAACCCACCAAAGACCGTAAACTGGAAGAAACCGTAAACACCGTAATGCGCAATTATTTATAATACGTAGAGACGCGATACTTCGCGTCTTTATCCATGACGCGATACTTCGCGTCTTATTAATAGATAAACGATATTTTGTTACCGTTTTAAAGGAGACGCGAAGTATCGCGCCTCTACATAGCAATGTTAAAAACATTATATTTAATTAAAATATATGGAAAACCTAACCAACGAGGGCGCCGGACTGCCTGACTTTACACCGGCACCCGCAGCAGCAAGCACTAACACCCCGGTTAAATTAGATAAAGACGGTAATGTTGACCTGACCAATATTACGCCCGAAGAAATAAAAAAATTCAGCGAAAAGGGCAAAGACCTGAATCCGGCTGATGTAAACTCTATCCTCAATTATGGGGCTGATCTGCAGCAGGGGATGGAGCGTTACAGCAACACCTTTTTGTCGTCGGTACGTACGTTTGATTCTGGCGAGGTGGGTACCCTGATCACCGATCTGCTGCACGAATTGAATTATATTGACGTAGACGAGCTGGAGCAAAACTCTTTTGTAAGGATCTTGTCGCGTATTCCCTTGCTGCGTACCTTGGTAATGGATACCAAAAAGATGTTTGCCAAGTATGATCTGGTGGTAAACAACGTAGATAAGATCGTTAACAAAATAAAGGCTGGCCGCGTTAATTCCATTAAGGATAATGCATCGTTACAAACCATGTTTGATAGCAATGTTACCTACATCCACCAGATGGAAGAACTGATCATTGCCGGCCAGTTAAAATATACAGAACTTAACGAGCAACTGGCAGTGATGGATGGCAACCCGTCTGCCTACCAGGATTATGAGATAGCCGACCTGCGCGATTACGTGAACCGCCTGGATAAACGCCTGGCCGATCTAAAAGTGGTGCGTTTTATTATGCTGCAATCGCTGGCGCAGATCCGCGTGGTGCAAAATAACAATACCACTATTGCAGAAAAGGCGCAGTCTATCGTATCTACCACTATCCCTGTTTGGAAGAACCAGTTAACCATTGCCGTGGCGTTGAACAGGCAGAAGGCTAATGTAGAGATGCAGAAGAAAGTTTCTGATACCACGAACACCATCCTGCAAAAAAATGCCGAATTGCTTAAGCAAAACAGTATTGAAGTAGCGCGCGAGAATGAGAAAACTGTGGTATCTTTGGATACTTTAAAACGTACCACACAATCGTTAATAGAAACGTTAACCGAGGTTAAACGCATCCATGACGAGGGTACACAAAACAGGAAAACGCTTAATACCGAGTTGCAAACTTTAGAAACGGAGTTGAAAAAGAATGTGACCAATACGCGTTAATTAACGTATGGATGAAAACAGGCTAAATATATTAAATGCGTCTACAAGGGTTATCAGCAAGTTACAGCTGCTTTCCGTTTTTTTTAATAACGACGTAATTTATAAGATTTACCTGCGTACCCAGGTGCTGCATCAGCTTTTTCAAACCAATCCCGATCTTGATATTAACCAGCTGGAGATGTTTCATCTCCAGTTTACACAAAGCCTGATTGACCTGCTAAAAAAGATCAAGAAGAACAATGAGGCTGTTGCCGATCTGCTGCTTGATGAGGTAGCGCTGAACAATCAGCTGATAGAACAGATGGAGGGGTCGGCCTATACCGAGCAAAACTACGCGAACGATAAACAGCGGCAGGCGCTTAAAATGAGCCAGTCGTTACGTAAACTGTTCCAGGTACTGTCAGATAATTCTTCGGAGTATCCGTTTGCAGGAAATATCAATAAGTTTAGTGCGCATTTTTCGGCAGATTACTTTTATAGTATCACTACCGAGCTGGTTTACGAATTGCTTACCTACAGCCCGGCAGATGTGTACTCTAACGAATATGCTACCATACAGCGTAAGCTGATGGGCAGCCTTTGCAAGTACGATTTTAAGATAGCGTTTTACTGTGGCGTAAGGGCTAACGATATTGTGCTGGAAGTTTACCGCTTTGCAGACGTAAATAAGTACTTCCTGTTTTCGCCGCTAAATAATGTTTTGCTATTTTGCGATATAGCCAAACTGGGCGACCTGGACCTGAACAACACTGTAAGTAAGCGCGAGCGCATGATACGCGAACTGCGCGACAAGAACGTACAGCTAACAGGCAAGGCCGGGTTAACAAAAACCACCCTGCCGCAAAATATTACGGCCCTGCTGGCCGAGGATTATAAAAAAATAGCAGATGTAAACTTTTTAGCCCACATGAACGCATTTGACGTTCAGGCTAATATTTTAAAAACCATGTTGAATACCGATATACTTTAAACTAACGCACACAATGGATCTGATACACACCCTACTTGGCCCGGATATTAAGGCAGGTTTGCTGATAATTTTAAACCTTATCGTAATAGAAAGCCTTTTGTCGGTAGATAATGCCGCCGTACTGGCTACCATGGTTATCGATCTGCCTAAACAGCAGCGTGCCCGTGCCTTGCGTTACGGTATCATCGGCGCTTATGTATTGCGTGGTTTATGTTTATTTTTAGCCGCCTGGCTGGTGAAGATCTGGTGGTTAAAACCTTTGGGCGGTTTATATCTGCTATACCTGGCTTTTGATTATTTTAAGGGCAAGCTGGCCAAAAAAGATGCAGATGGCGGCGAGGAAGAATCTGTAGATAAGAATAAAAACTGGCTGTATAAATCAACCGTTGGGCTAATGGGTAACTTTTGGGCTACCGTGGCTTTGGTAGAATTGATGGACCTTGCCTTTTCTATAGACAACGTATTTGCAGCCGTAGCCTTTACCGATCACGTGTTTTTGATCTATACAGGGGTATTCATCGGGATACTGGCCATGCGTTTTGTGGCGCAGGCCTTTGTAAAGCTGATGGAGAAATTTACCTTTTTAGAAACCGTTGCTTTTGTGGTGATAGGTGTACTGGGTATCAAATTAACGGCTTCGCTGTTTGTACATTTCGATCCTGAATCTGCCGTATCTAAATTTATGGAAAGCGAAACGGCGGATATTGCCGTATCGGTATTTACTGTAGCCGTGTTTTTGATCCCGGTAATAACCTCGCTTTTATTTAATGTGCCTAAAAAGAATATTATTAAACCAGAAGTTGCCGAGGATGCCGAAGGTGTATTGGATAAAAGCTAAGTAAATTAAAAGCATCCGGAAATCACTCAACCAATAATTCACCAAATTACTAATTATAAAGTGAAACTTATCGCATCTATCTTCGGTATTGGGTACATAAAGGGCGGCGGCACACTTGCTGCCATTGTTACGTGCCCGTTCGTATGGCTGTTATGGCAGCAGCCTGCCTTGCAAAACCCTTGGTGCCTGGTAGCGGTAACGGTTATCATCACCCTGCTGGGCATTTATGCGGGCGACAAGGTAGAGCCCTTTTGGGGCAAAGATAGTTACCGCGTGGTGATAGATGAGGTTGCCGGCATGCTGGTAACCATGTTGTTTATCCCGCCGCATTTGTATTACCTGCTGATAGGTTTGGTGCTGTTCCGCTTTTTTGATATTGTGAAGCCGTTGGGTATCCGTAAAATGGAGGCTTTCCCGGGCGGTACCGGTGTAATGATGGATGATGTGCTGGCGGGTGTGTATGCTAATATCGTACTGCAGGTGGTGGCATTTTTCTTTAAATTTTAAAAGGTATCTTGGTTTTTAATTAAATATAAAAGCATGTTTGTTTTTACCTATATCGCAGTTTTTGCTCTGGCAATGCGGCTCCGCCGGTCGTTAAAGTTTACAGCACTTTATCAAAAATGGAATTTACCCCTAAACCTGATAGGCTGGGGGGCTGTTGCCATGTTTTTGTTATTTGCCAAAGCGGTAAAAAATGATGAGATCCACGGTATAGCGGCAGCTTTGGCACTTGCCGGTGTGTTATATTACCTGCAAAACCAACCCGATTTTAAATCATTCGGCATCTTGCTTAAAGCCCACTATCCGTTAGTGGCAGTTGCCGTAACTGTTGAATTGATATCCCTGATAGACGAAAGCTTTTATGATAAGTATGATGATTTTTTCCAAAGCGCCTATTTTGTTGCTTTCGGTTACATTTTTATCAGGCTGGCCACCTCCAAAAAGCAGCAGGCCGAACTAAAGCGTATTAACGAGCGTAAGGACGAACTGGAATTAATGGTTGCCGAACGCACTGCCGAGATCACCAAACAGCGCAACGCATTACAGGAAACCGTAAAAGAACTGCAGGCCACGCAGGCGCAGCTTATTCAACAGGAAAAACTTGCATCCTTGGGCGAGCTGACCGCAGGTATTGCCCATGAGATCCAGAATCCGCTTAACTTTGTCAACAATTTCTCTGAGGTAAGTATGGAGCTGATAGAGGAAATGGAAGAAGAAATGGCCAAGGGCGATCTGGAAGAAGCCACCGCCATAGCTAACGATATTAAACAAAACCTCGAAAAGATCCGTCATCACGGCAAACGCGCCGATGGTATTGTAAAAGGCATGCTGCAGCATAGCCGCGCCAGCAGCAATATCAAAGAGCCCGCAAACTTAAATACCATAGCCGACGAGTATTTTCGCCTGGCCTATCACGGTTTAAGGGCCAAGGATAAATCATTCAATGCCGATCTGGTTACAAACTTTGATCAAAGCCTGCCGCTCATCAACATTGTTTCGCAGGATGTGGGCAGGGTGCTGCTCAATATGTTTACCAATGCCTTTTATGCCGTGCATCAAAAGCAAAAAACATTAGGCCCCGATTTTAAACCGAGGGTAGAGGTAGCTACCAGGGTAATTGGCAAACAGGTGGAAATTATAGTGCGCGATAATGGCAGCGGTATCCCCGATGCCATAAAAGATAAAATTATGCAGCCTTTTTTTACTACCAAACCGGCAGGCGAGGGTACGGGGCTGGGTTTATCCTTAAGTTATGATATTATTGTAAAAGCCCATAAAGGCAGTATCAATATAGATAGTAAGGAGGGCGAGGGCACCGCATTTATTATTACGCTGCCTTTAGCCTGATGCACAGCATACCAATAAATAATTTATTAATTCACTAAATCAATAATTATTTTCGCATGAAAATATTAGTTGTAGACGACGAAGCAGACGTTCAGCCGCTTTTTTTACAGCGTTTCCGTAAAGAGATTAAAAACCACGAGGTTGAATTTGATTTTGCACAATCGGGCGAAGAGGCGTTAAACTATCTTAAGGATAAACATTCGGAAGTGGTGCTGATCCTGTCGGATATTAACATGCCGGGGATGAGCGGGATAGAACTTTTAACTCACATCCGCGAGGATTTCCCTACGCCGCCGCCACCCGTAGTGATGATGATAACCGCCTATGGCGACGACGAGAATTACAAGCAGGCGATGGATAAAGGCGCAGATGATTTTTTGACCAAGCCGCTTGATTTTAACTTACTGAAAGAAAAACTTAAAACTTTATAGCATACAATGGCTAAGATACTGGTAGTGGATGATGAAGCGGACCTGGAAGTACTGGTAAAACAAAAATTCCGCCGTAAGATACGAGAGAACGAGTACGAGTTTGTTTTTGCGCAGAACGGGGAAGAAGCCTTGCAACGCATTAAGGAGCACCCCGATCTGGATATTATCCTGTCGGACATTAACATGCCCGTGATGGATGGGCTTACCCTGCTTACGCACCTGCCCGCGGCTAACCCTATGGTTAAGGCCGTGGTGGTATCTGCCTATGGCGATATGCAAAACATCCGTACCGCCATGAACCGCGGCGCCTATGATTTTGTGATGAAACCGGTTGATTTTGAGGACCTGGAACTGACCATGCAAAAAACCATTACCTACGTTAGGCAATTGCAGGAAACCCTTAAGGCCATCAAAGAGAACAACATTCTGAAGATGTATGTAGACGAGAACGTGCTGAATTTTATGACGCACAAGGAGTTTGAAGGCAGCCTGTTAAAGAACGAACTGTTGCAAGCAACCGTGATGTTTGTAGATGTTTGCGGCTTTACCGCCATTACAGAGCATGTGCCGGCCAACACGGTAGTAAACCTGCTGAACGGCTTGTTTGATAAGATCGTAAAAGAAATTATAGCCCAGGGCGGCCATGTAGATAAGTTTATGGGCGATGCTATTATGGCGGTGTTTCGCGGCGAGTTTCATCTGGACAGGGCGATAGATGCGGCATTGTCTGTTAAAGCACATTTATCAGACGAGCCGGAGATTGATGCAGGCAACGGCAAAAAATTCAAACCGCAGATCTCGGTAGGCATCAACAGCGGCGAAATGGTATCCGGCAATATCGGCTCGGCATCCCTAAAACGTTTGGATTATACCGTAATAGGCGACTCGGTAAACCTGGCGCAGCGCCTGCAGGGCATAGCCACCGCCGGCCAGATCATTATCACCGAAGATGTTTACCACCAGGCAAAAGAATCCTTCCAGTGTAAAGAAAACGGTGAGTTTACCCTCAAAAACAAGCTAAAGCCCGTAATTACCTACGAAGTGATCGCATAAATTGATTTTAAACATTGTAGAGACGCGATACTTCGCGTCTTTTTTAAATAAACCGGGATTTGCATTTAGAAACGCGAAGCATTGCGTCCCTACGTAAAAATAAAAGGTACTTACAATATGATTTCGGATGCACGATTTCGGATTAAAACCGTAGAGACGCGATACTTCGCGTCTTTTTTTGATATACCGGGATTTGCATGTGGAGACGCGATACTTCGCGTCTCTACGATAAAATAAAAGGTACTTACAATATGATTTTGGATGAACGATTTCGGATTTAAACCGTAGAGACGCGATACTTCGCGTCTTTTTTTTGATATACCGGGATTTGCATGTGAGAGACGCAAAGTATCGCGTCATGTGGGAGACGCGAAGTATCGCGTCTCTACAATAAAATAAAAGGTATTTTGGATGCCTGCAATTAGCGCTCTGATTTAGAATTTAGCGTTTCGCATTTATATCTCCCTTAGTGCCTTGCCCGGCGTTTAAGTACACCGCCGGCAGCTTCTTTAATAATACTGGTAAAGATGAAGGCTTTGGGGTCAATCTCATGCACCATGTTGCGCAGGCGTCTTAATTCCAATCGCGTAACTACGGTAAATACAATATCAACCGGGTGGCTAACATCAAAGCTCTCTTTTAAAAAGCCACGTTCGCCTTTGTAAACGGTTATGCCGCGGCCAAGCTGCTTAACCAGCATTTCCTTGATTAGCACGTTTTGGCCGGATATAATGGTTACACCGGTGTATTCCTCTAAACCTTCTATCACAAAATTGATCATGCGCGATGCCGTGTAGTAGGTAATGATAGAATACAGCGAGGTGATGAAGCCAACCTCTAAGGCAGCTATCAGGAAGATCACGATGTTGATACCCAAAATGATCTCGCTGATGGTAAAGCTGATACGTTTACCGGTGTAAAGCGCCAGTACCTCTATACCATCAAGCGCACAACCGCCGCGTATAGCCAAACCTATGCCCGTACCCATGAATACACCGCCAAAAATAGATACAAGCAGTTTATCTGAGGTGATCTTATCCGGATAGGGCAGGTACAGCAGGCATAATGCCAAACCAATAATGGCCATCATAGTCCGCAGGGCGAAGGTTTTGTTTACCTGCAGGGCACCCATAATAATAAACGGTATGTTGGCTAAAATAATAACGTAGGCAATGTTAACATGATAAAGCTCGTGTATCAGTAATGAGATACCCGTTACGCCGCCATCAAAAAAAGCATTGGGTATCAGAAAACTTTTTAGGGCAAACCCGCAAAACAGAATGCCCGCAATGGTGTAAAATGTGTCTGTCAGGATAGATCGTGCGGTTGGCGCTGTATTCATTTCGGCGATAGCAATTTTGGTTTGTAAATCTCTTAAATTTTCTGCTTTTTTCGGAGCCTTATTTTTCAACGATGTGGCTGTAAAATAATGATGGCTTTGCAGAAAAGCAATCTGCATCTTGTCCCATTCCTCAACAGTGCGTATGGTATCCAACGCTTGCATTTCTTTAAACAGGTTATTGCCGGTAGCTATAAAATCTTCGCGGCCCAGGTAATCCAGGTCGGCATCACAAATGATCTGTTCAAGCAGGCTCTTAGGTTGCTGGGGTAATTGGGTGGCCATTATCAGTGTGCAGATCTGGGTTATATCCGCTTGGCTGTATCCAAACCCGGGCAAGGCTTCCCGCGCAACATCGCACGAGGCCGGCTCATGGTCTTTAATACTTTTCAGGTACCCGCTGTCGTGGTACAGCGCCGCAACTAACAGTAATTTGGTTGCTTCTTCATCTATATTTTCCTGTAACGCAATTGCTGCCGCCGAGTGGTAAACATCAAGGGTATGAGTAATATTATGATAGTGGAACTTTGCAGGGAGTTCGTTACGCAACCTGTCTAATATATATTTACCCTCTGGGCTATCAAGCATATCCTTGTTCTGTTGCGCTAAGATATTAAAATGAGGGGAAAAAGCGCGCTTGTTTATAAGTTAACTCACCCCGACTTCGCTTCGCTGGCCGACCCTCTCTGCGCAAGCGCAAAGAGGGTAAAGAAAAAAATAATCTTTTAATCCCTCTTTCCGCCGCAGGCGAAGAGAGGGTGGTCGGGCGAAGCAATGACCGGGTGAGTAAAATCGGCGCTTTGTAAATGTTCTTTTGTCACCCTTGTCTGATTTTGTGACCACAACGTCATATAACATCAATATCAACCCAACAGCGCTGTATTCGCCGTAAATTTGAATAACATCCGCCAAAAACAGATGTTAACATTGATACTTATGAGCGATAATAAATTAACAGATCTGAAATATTCGGTATTAGACCTGGCCACCGTTGTGCAGGGCACCACACCCGCCGATACCTTCAAAAAAAGCATGGATGTAGCGCAGCTTGCCGAAAAGGTAGGTTACACCCGTTACTGGTTTGCCGAGCATCATAGCATGGCTGGGGTTGCCAGTTCTGCAACAGCTGTACTAATTGGTTACATAGCCGGTGGCACTTCAAAGATCCGGGTAGGCTCGGGCGGTATTATGCTGCCCAACCATGCCCCGCTGATAGTTGCCGAGCAGTTTGGTACGCTGGCATCACTATACCCCGGCAGGATAGACCTTGGCCTTGGCCGGGCACCGGGCACCGATCAGGTAACCGCCCTGGCTATCCGTGGCGAGAATTTTAACGCAGCACACAACTTCCCACGGGATATTGTAAAGCTGCAAACTTATTTTTCGGCAGAGAACGCAGGCAGCAAAGTAAGGGCCATCCCCGGCGAAGGGCTGGAGATACCGATATGGGTGCTGGGCTCCAGTACGGATAGTGCTAAGGTTGCCGCGGCAATGGGTTTACCTTATGCCTTTGCCAGCCATTTTGCGCCCACTTATTTTATGGAAGCTATTAAGATCTACCGGGATAATTTTAAACCGTCCGAATATTTAAAAGAGCCCTATGTGATGGTTTGCGTTAATGTGGTTGCCGCCGAAACCGATAGCGAGGCCGAATACCTGGCAACATCTGTAAAACAGTTTTTTATGGGTGTGGTAACGGGTAAAAGGCAGTTGCTGCCGCCACCTGTTAAAACCATGGATAATGTTTGGAACGTATTTGAAGAAGAAGCCGTAATGCAGATGCTGGCCTACTCGTTCGTCGGTGGGCCGGATAAGATCAAAACCGAACTGAATTCATTTGTGGCACAAACCGGCGTGAACGAGATCATGGCTACCTCGCATATTTTCGATCATCAATCAAGAATGTATTCGTACAAGGTTTTTGCAGATGTGATCCGCACAGCGGCATATGCGCCCTTGGTATAACAGATCCAGGCTCATCAGGCCCGCGTCCGCAAGGATAGCGGGCTTTTTTGTGGAAAATTTATACGTATCTTAAAAAATACCTACAACAAACAAGCATATTAAGTGTACTTTAGTCTGTAAAATGCTGTTTATATAATTCGGCACGATAGCTACAAATGAGTAAAGTATTTACAATAACAGAGGGACTTCAAAACTTAGGCGCCATGAGCACCGGCGGCCAGGGCTCGGTATATAAAGGCCGCCGTATGGGGCCGGTATATACCGCAATAAAACTGCTGCCAACCCCCATACATACCGAAAGCGAGGATGACAGGAATTTCCGCAATTTCAGGAATGAGGTAACCAAGCTTCAAAAGGTGAACGAGCAGCCCAATCCTAACGTGGTGAAGATCTTAAGCTCGGGTATTACCGATAGCGGCTCGTTCCCTTATATCGAGATGGAATACATCGAGGGACCCGACCTTTGCGAACTGCTGAAACCGCCTTACGAAAAGATCTTTATGCTGAAAGAGGTTATCCGCGTGGCCGACCAACTGGCAAGCGCCCTGGCACACTGCCATAAGGTTGGCGTAAAGCATGGCGATGTGAAAAGCAATAACGTAAAATATAATATCCACACCGGCAATTATGTACTGCTTGATTTTGGGCTGGCCATCATGAGCGAAGAGCAGCGCCGTACCAGCATCCGCCATGCCGGGGCTATAGAATTTATGGCGCCCGAGCAGCACGAGGGTAAGATATTGATGGAGACCGATATTTACAGCTACGGTATCATTTTGTATGAACTGTTAACCGGCGAGGTGCCGTTCCCGCTGCATGGCGGCGGCGATGCAGGCCGTAACGCGGTGATGCTGGCCCATATAGAAACCCCCGTGCCCGATTTGCTGAATGCCCGCCGCAAGGCTTTACCCGCCGCCTGGGATGCCGAGAAACAGGGCCACGAGATGCAGGTACCGCAATGGGTGTTAAAGCTGATAGAAAAATGCCTGCAAAAGGCACCTAAGGATAGGTTTAGCAACGGCACGCAGCTGCATGATGCCATTGTAAGGGGCAGTATTACCGCCTCGGATAGTTTTGATATTGCCGGTGGTTTAAGCAATGCCGCCCTGCGCAGCGAGAACGAACGCCTGCACAACCAACTGATGCAATACCAGCAAAGCAGCCTGCCGCCAAAGCAAATATTTGCAGAACAGCCGGCGGAGGATGGGTCGCGCGTATCGCTGTCAAAACCTTATTATTATACGGTGATGACGCTGCTGGTGCTGTTTATGGGCTTTTCGGTTTACTCCACATTGTTAAAAAAAGAATCGCCGACAAAACCTGTAAATCAGGATTCGTTGCAAAACAGCAATAGCAACAAGGCAGATACCGGCGTTAATTTTGGCGCCAAATATCCGGCTGATGACGCGGCGGCAGATAGCACCCCGGTAACAAAAGACACAGTTGTTAAAAAGCCGGTGGTGATACCCAAACCGGCCCCCGATACCCTAAAAACAGAGCCCGACACCATAACTACCACACAGTAGTTAGAGATCAGTGTTTAGAGTTTAGAGATCAGTATTAAAGCTTAGGGATTCGTATTTAGAGTTTAGTTTTAGAGTTTCGTATTTAGAATTTACAGATTAGAATTTCGTATTTAGAGTTTAGAATTAAAAATAAATGGCTTCTACACCAAATTTTTGGCAGCGCATAGGCATACAGGATTGGTTTTTAACCAACGAAAGCACCGAAAAGGCTAAGGCCAAAGCCTTAACGCCCGATACGGTTTACAGTTACATTGTAGATAAGTTTCGCGGTTCTATCAAAGACCTGTCCTTTGCCGACCGGGTGGTATTTTACCACGAGTTCATCATCAGCTTTAATGCCGAAGATTACCGGGAGTTTGTGGCCGATAAACAAGGCATCTTCGGGCTGATAGTGCAGGAAACGGTTACCAAGTTTTACGAGATACTGAAAGAGTATCGCGCAGCAGGCAAAACCGTAAAGCCCTCGGGTTCTAAATGGGTGTTCCGTTTGGTATCGCATCCGGATTATGCCCGCGGCGATAAAGGTTTTATAGGTAAGCTACTGCCCGATAATAATCAAAAGGAGCAAAACTTACGGGTAACGTTCATCCCCCGCCAAACAGGTATCGCCCAAACCTTTGATGTAAGCCAGGAAGCTTTAAAAGGCTTTACTTACTATAGCGAAGGGTATTTTGAGATCCCTTACGAAGAGGAACTGGAGCCGCAGGAAGAAAAGGCTGCCAAAGTGCAAAGCCAGATAGCCAGGCTGGAAACCATCATCCCCGATCAGCAATTTGCGGGTAAAAAGGTGGAGTATCTGATGAAGGATGAAGAGATCATTATATCGGGCAGCGAAGAAACGCGCGAGGGGTCAAACATCTTCACCATCCCAAGCGATTGGGTGAACGCACCGCATTTACAGATCAAATATAACAAGGCCGATGGTAAGTTTTACCTGGCATCATTCGGCGAAATAACCACACTGAATGAGGTGGTGATAGAGCGCAGCGACATTAACGCACCAAAATGGGTAGAGCTGCCCATAAACTCGCGCATGTTGCTGAATGGTATTATTGGTTTAAACCTGTTTAAAGCATAAAGGGTATGTCGCAGATCTTATCTATCGGGTTATTAGGGATTGGTTTTTGCCTGCTGATAACTCATTTTATTGATATTAAAAAATCCGGTAAACGCAATGGCTGAAAACTATGTTGGATTAACCGATACAGGCAAGGTACGTACCAATAACGAGGATACCTTTATTACCCAAAAGGTGATGGGTAACCGCATGGTACTTGCCGCCGTAATTGATGGGGTGGGCGGCTATAACGGCGGCGAAGTGGCAGCGGCCATAGCCAAAGATGTTTTTATTGATCGTTTAAGCGGCCTGCAGGGCGAGATCATCCCCGGGATGATAGATGCCTTTAAACTGGCCAGTGAACAGATCTCTGCTAAAAAGCAAAGCGATAAAGAGCTGGAAAGCATGGCCTGTGTAGCTACCATGGCTTTGGTGGATATAGAGAATAACCAGTTTTTTTATGCCCATGTGGGCGATACCCGTTTGTATCTGCTGCGCGATAGTACACTGGTAAAGATTTCTAAAGACCATTCGTTTGTGGGCTTTTTAGAGGATAGCGGCAGGCTGACCGAAACCGCCGCCATGAACCACCCTAAACGTAACGAGATCAATAAGGCGCTGGGCTTTACCAGCCAGATAGATACCGACGAAAGCTTTATAGAAACGGGGCAGTCGCCATTTTTACCGGGTGATATGCTGCTGCTTTGCAGCGATGGCTTAACAGATATGGTAGATAAAAGCGGCATTCTGGATATTATTACCCAGGATATTCCCTTGCCCGAAAAGGCCATCCAACTGATCAACACCGCTAATGATAACGGCGGCCGGGATAATGTAACCGTGGTATTGGTTAAAAACGATAAGCAGCAGCATAAACCACAGGCTACCATGCCGGCATCAGCCCCGGTAAAAAGGAATGATGAACACGACGACGGGATAACGCCTGTGCGCCCGCAAACCAAAACCGAACGCACACCACAAGATGAACCACCGATGGCTCAACAAAAAAGTAACTTACTAACCCCGATATTGGGCATATTATGCCTGGTGTTTTTGGCCACCAGCATCTGGCTGTATCTGTCAAAGCGATCGGGAGGGAAGCCGGTTGCATCAGCCTCATCATCAGCCCAAAAACTGCGTAATGCAGATGAGGTAAAATTACAGGATGCCATTGATGCCTTTAAGGGCGATACGCTTGTTTTATCAGATACCTCCTTTAAAAGCCCTGTAATATTAACAGATACCCTGCATATCGATCAGGATACGTTGTATATCCGCATAAAGGGCAGCCTTGTTTTACAGCGCGATACCGCCTATCATGGCCCGGCATTATCACCGGGTACGGATAGCAAGGTAGTGGGGCTAAATAATATAACGTTTAAAGATTTTGATGTGGCTATCGATCTGCAAAATAACAGTTTGTTGCTCAAAAATACGCAATTTATCAACTGTAAGCTGCCTATCCAAAGGGCATATAACCTGCCTGCAGGCAAGCCGGTAACAGCCGATTTCTTGGCTACCCGCCTGCATGCAGATACCAGAATATCAACCCCCGCCAAGCCAAATGGAGCCAGATAAGATACCTGTTGAAACCCGCTGGAAGGAACGTGTTTTCCTGCTGCTGATCAGCGTTCTGTTCGTGTTTTTATTTTTCAGGCTGTACTCGGTGCTGCAGATCCGTTTTGCCGATGTGGATAAGCGCCTGCAGGATGGCACCATGATCAACCTGAATGATAAGGACCCTGCCGGGCAATTGAAAACCCTGCTCACCAAAGGCTACTATTTTGAGGATAAGCGCGATATCAACCTGATAACCCAAACCGTTGCCGGAAACATAGGCACCGGCGAAAAAATTGATAACATAGGCGAGCTGAATAAACGCAAATATTTTATTGCTGCTGATGAAGCCTTTGAAAAAGGCGGCGAATCTTTTAAGGCGCGCGTAAGTGCCTCGCGCTCATTATTGGGCTATGCCGGCCAGGATTCCACCTTGTTTGTAAGCGAGCGCAGCAGCCCGGTTAGTGTGCCTAATATAACCGACCTGGCCATGGGCGAATACAGCATCAGTAGCGTGGTTACCAATAAAAAGGAACCGGTTGCCGGGGTGCTGGTACGTATGGATATGATACTGCCGCAGGATAGTATATTTACAGACGAGGAACTGGACGAACTGAAACCCGTTACAGAAAGCGGCAACGGTTTCAAAAAAGTTTACCTGCCGGATAGTGCCGGGCATAAACGCCTGCAAACACTTACGGCCTATGCCCGCACCAATCAGCAGGGTATTGCCGAATTTAAGAACCTGCCCGAAGGGAAGGCCTTTAAATTATTGCCGCTGCAGCCCGGTTATCAGTTTGGTGCATCGCAGGGGGTACAAAATCTGGATGATGATGTAAGTTTAAATTTTAGCCAGGCTCCGCATACCATCAGGTTGTTTTCTACCCGGGATTTTAACATCCTGAAAAAAGAGAGATCACTCATCATCCGCACCCCGGCAGAATTTAACAAATGGTTCCTTATGATATCCGGCTGCTTCATCGGCGTGTTCCTGTTGGTGCACATTCTGCTGTCGTGGAAGTTCAGCACGTCAGATCAGTTGATCTTACCGGTGGTAATGATATTGGCGGGGCTGTCTTTTTTAACGCTGTTGAGCTTGCAGGACCCATTGCGCGACAGATTTTTAGCTAAAGATATGCTGGTTTACCTGGGTATTGGTATGGTAGCTATGCTGGTAATGCTGCAATTAAAGCTGCGCCGCTTTACGCCCGATTCGTGGATCTACCGCATGCTGGTATTTAAAAATAACCGCAACGCGGCCAACGGCTGGCCCTGGGTGGTATTGGCGGCAACCCTGCTGGCCCTAACCATTAAGTTTGGCACCGGCCCCGAAGGCAGCGGTGTTAAAGTGAACCTTTTCGGCTTTCAACCCAGCGAAATTGTAAAATACTTGGTGATCCTTTTCCTTGCGGGCTTTTTTGCCGCAAACGAAAAACTCATCAGCGAATATACCAGCTGGAGTAAACGCTGGTCGTTCTTCTCTTTTGCTTTGATAGCCATTTTAGTAACCTTGCTGCTATTTCTGCTGCTGGGCGATCTGGGCCCGGCTATGGTAATATGTTTCACGTTTATCGTGCTGTTCTCCTTCTGCCGCGGCGATTTTATGTTTATGGCAGGGGCGGTGGTGCTCTACGTCATCGTATCATGGGTGGTCAAAAACGTTTGGCTATCGGCATTGATAACTGCGGCTATTGCGGCTCTTTTTATGCTGTTCAAGCGCAGGCAACTCAGCGAGTCGGCTATGATGGTACTCATCATTATGGCGGCTTTTTTAACTATTGATCAGATCCCGTATTTAGGTAAGCTGTTCCCCGGCCCGGTACAACGGCTGGTAGACCGTAAAGCCATCTGGCAGGATGCCTGGAACAATGAAGTATATGGCGGCGACCAGGTAGCCAACGGCCTTTGGGCCATGAGCAGTGGCGGCGTAAGCGGCCAGGGCGTAGGCGAGGGCTTTGCCAAAACCATCCCCGAGGCGCATACGGATATGATCCTGCCCTCCATGGGCGAAGAATTCGGGTGGACGGGGATCGTGTGTATCTTTCTGCTTTTCCTGGTTTACCTGCACCGTTCTATCCTGATAGGCCGGCGAACAGGCACACCATTTCTGTTTTATCTCTGCGCCGGCATCGGGGTATCAACATTTGTACAATTTATGCTTATCGCAGGCGGCTCTACCGGGGCATTGCCGCTTTCGGGCGTTTCACTGCCGTTTCAAAGTTATGGCGGGTCGTCTTTGGTCGCTAATTTGCTGGCCTCGGGGTTCCTGCTGTCGGCATCGTTGGTAAGGGGTACACCGGTGCAAATGAACTACTTGTCGCGCCAGCAGGATAAAAACCTGGTGCCTGCTTTGATAGCGGCTTTTGTAGGTGTTACGCTGCTAACGGTAAACGTATCGCGCTACCTGTTCAATAACAAAAAATGGGTGGTGCAACCCGCTTTAGTTGCCGACAAAAGCGGCGCACGTATGTTTAGCTATAACCCGCGTATTGCTATATTAATGAACCGTTTAGAAGCCGGTAATATCTACGATCGCGATGGCGTGGTACTGGCAACCAGCAAGCCCGATATCGTCAAAAAACAACATCGCAAACTGGTAATTGCCGGCGCGCAGGACTATAATATTGATTCGGCTATGCATAAGCGGCTGGACAGGTATTACCCCTTTGATGCGCAAATGTTTTTTTGGACGGGCGACGCCAATACCGGTGTTTTTAACGGCAGCCCCAACGGTTACTTTGCCGAATACGAACACGCGGCCGAACTGCGCGGCTTTAAAATGCCTACAGAAAAGTACAACGTTACCGCAAACCGCTACCAGGAAGACCGCTTTCTGGCACGTGGCGTAAAGGAAATGACGGTGGTAAAAAAAGATTACAGCGCTATAGCCCCCTTGCTTATCGCCGGTATTAACAGTAAAGAGGTAGAAGCTTTTAAGAACCGTAACCGCGATGTAAAGCTAACGATGGATGCCGGCCTGCAAACCAGCATCCAAAATTCTATGGCCGCAGATACCTCGTTGCTGGATAACCGCGTATCGGTAGTAGTAATGGAATCCAATACAGGGGATGTGCTCACCTCGGCCGTTTATCCGCTGCCCCCGGTGCACGATTGGGAAAAACTAACCATGAGCTACTACGAGCAAAACCAGCTTTCGCAATGGATGACCACGCAGGATCTGGGTTTTACGCTGGCTACACAGCCGGGTTCAACGGCAAAGCTGGCTACTTCTATCGCATCGTTTAATAAATTGGGTTTGGCGGCTGCAGATGTAAAGTACAACGTGGCAAGTTACGAACGCATTCGCACCAAAGGGCTGGAGCCTGATGAAACCGGGCTGATCACACTGGAGCGTGCCGTGGCCAAATCAAACAACGTGTATTTTATTAAACTGGCCAATCAGCAGCATTTGCAGGAAGATATGGCAACCGTTTACTTAAAAACAGGTATGTTTTTGCATGGCGTAGGCGGTTATTATTATGGGCGCGATAAAGAGAACGCCAAACAGGAAGAAAAATGGCGGGAGTTTTGGCGCAAAACAGAATTTAATACCAAGCCAAAATATAACCCCGATAATATCCGTAAAACCCGTGCCAAGGGAATCTCGGGTATGGCATGGGGGCAGGGCGAACTGATAGCCACACCGGCATCTGTGGCACGTATGGCGGCAGGTATTGCCAATGGCGGCACTATTTTGCCAAACAGGTACGTGCTAAAACTGGCCGATTCGGTAACCAGTGTTAAACCGGGTATCAGGTTAACCAATGATCCGAAGTATGCAGATCTGCTTCGGCAATATATGATAGAACAAAGTGCTCCAAAAGAGTGGATACTGGGCCTTGCAGTGGCCGGTAAAACCGGCACGCCCGAGCGGATCTGGAAAAAACAGCAAATCAATGATGGCTGGTACGTTTTTTTTGCGCCAAAGGCGAATGGGGGCGGAAATATGGTGGTTTGTGTGCGGATAGAGTCTACCAAGGGCTCATCAGATGCGGTAAGGCTTGCTGCCAGCCATGTTATACCATTCCTGAAAGAGAAGGGATATATTAAAAGTATTAACGGGCAAACAAGCGAATAAGGCTTGGGTTTAGCATAATATAAAATGTTTTTTTTGGTTGAATAATAATAGCATAGTATAATATAATGTTCAATTTATTTAAAAGCGATAAGGAAGATCGGCCCGCAGATGTAAAAAGCATCCGCTATGAATTGCTGCAATTCATCAAACAGGAACTGCAAAAAGCCGAGGGGGGCGAAGGGGGGAATATCAAAGGCCTTAATCTTTATTTAAACGCCCCTGCATCTGATATCCCGATGTACGAGGCTGCTGTTTATACGGAAGAACCCGGGGTTTTTAAGGATGAAGTGCAGCGCATTGCCGACGACTACGCCGTAAATCTGCCCGAAAGCTGGCAGATGGAGGTGGTATTGAACGAAGAATTTCCGCCGGAAGCGATCCGGTCAAACAAGCTGGATGCGGCCTTTTTTATTAAAACCAGCAAGAACTTTATTAAGCAAAGCGCCACGGCCTACATCAGGGCTTTAAGCGGCGAAACCGATCAAAAAGAATATAAGCTGTCATCAGAAAGCGAAAAGATCCATATCGGGAGAGATAAAAAGGCACAGGGCGATGATGGTTTTTTCCGTACCAACCATATTGCATTCCCTACAGATAGCCAAAATGAAAGCAATAAGTATGTAAGCCGCCAGCATGCCCGTATCGAGTGGAATAATGATGCAGGCAGGTTTATGCTGTATGCAGATGATGGGGGTGTACCCCCACGTAATAAGATCAAGATCCGGTCGGAAAAAAGCGAGGAGATCATTAAATTGACATCAACCCATATAGGCCACCAGTTACAGGAAGGCGACCAGATCATCCTGGGCGAATCGGCAGTATTAGAATTTAGTTATCAACCGGCAGCAAATGAGTAAGGTTTTTACGATAACGGAGGGTTTGGAAAATTTGGGTGCGCTGCGCACCGGCGGGCAGGGGTCGGTATATAAGGGCCGCCGTATGGGGCCTGTGCTTACGGCTGTAAAGCTGCTGCCAACACCTATCCATTCCGAAAGCGAGGATGATAAAAACTTCCGCAACTTTAGTAACGAAGTTGCCAAACTGCAAAAGGTAAACGAAGAGCCTAACCCCAATGTGGTAAAGATCTTAAGCTCGGGCATTACCGAGAGCGGTTCGCTTCCCTACATTGAGATGGAGTATATAGAAGGCCCTGATCTTTGCGAACTATTGCAGCCCCCGCACGAAAAGATCTTTATGCTGAAAGAGGCCATCCGCGTGGCCGATCAGCTGGCAAGCGCCCTGGCGCATTGCCATAAGGTGGGTGTAAAACATGGGGATATTAAAAGTAATAATGTAAAATATAATATCCACACGGGTAATTATGTACTGCTGGATTTTGGCCTGGCCATCATGAGCGAAGAAGAGCGCAGAAGCAGCATTCGCCATGCCGGGGCTATAGAATTTATGGCGCCCGAGCAGCACGATGGCGCCATGTATCTGCAAACAGATGTGTACAGCTATGGCATCATTCTTTACGAGTTACTAACCGGGCAGGTACCCTTCCCGCTTACAGGCAATGGCGAAACCGGCCGCAATGCCATTATGCTGGCCCACATGGAAGCGCCCGTTCCGGATCTGCGCGAAGCAAGAAAGAAAAGTTTACCGGATAGCTGGACAACGCTGAAGCAAACACAAGAACTGCAGGTACCGCAATGGCTGCTGGATGTAATTGATAAATGCCTGCAAAAAACACCCGATGCCCGTTTTAAAAGCGGCATGGAACTGCACGAGGCTATTATCAACGGCAGCCTGTCTGCAGATGGCAGGGTAAGCACCGCAGCCATACAGGCAGAGAACGAGCGCCTTGCAGGAATGGTAAAACAGTACCAGCAGGACGAGCTTAAAAAAGAGCAGCAATTATTAGCCTTAAAGCATTACGCTAACGAAACGGGCGCTAATTTTAACGAAGCTAAAGGTATTTATGAGCGCAATAACAAACTGGTGTTTATCCCCAAAAAGGCACTTACTGTGATTGTATTGGCCGGGATAATATTTGCCGGCCTGTTTTTGTATGCCTGGTTTAATGTTAAACAGCCGGGTAATGTAAAGGCAGTTTATGTAAACCAGGCCGACTATTTTAAGCCGCCATTTATGGCCAGGCCCTATAATTATGATAGCGTAATGCGGGTTAACAGGAAAATTATGGCCGCAAAAAAGGCGGCTGCCAACCGGGCCATAAAGGCCACGGTAGATTCGGCCATCATTAAAGCTAAACCCATCAGGAAAAAGCGCAAAAAATTCCTGGGGATATTTTAACTTTTAGGATGAAGAAAGTGATACTGCTTTTATTGATGCTTGGCATTGGCTTTGCCGCTTTTGCAAAAAAGTTGCCGCCGTTTAGGGTACTGGTCCTTTATGAAAATGGCGGTCATCATATAGCATATTCCAAACGTGCCTGTGCATGGTTAAATAAACTGGCCGGGCAAAAGGGTTTTACTGTAGATTATATTCAAAATACAGATAATATTGACGATGCATTTCTAAATAAATACCAGCTGTTTATTCAGCTGGATTATGCGCCTTATGCCTGGAAAGAAAAGGCTGTAAACGCGTTTGAGAAATATATTAATGAGGGCCGGGGCGGCTGGATAGGCTTTCACCACGCAACGCTACTGGGCGAGTTTGACGGCTACCCGATGTGGAACTGGTTCTCGGAGTTTATGGGCGGCATCAGGTGGAAGGATTATATAGCCACATTTGCCAAAGGCACGGTACAAGTAGAGGATAAGCACCACCCGGTGATGAAGTGCGTACCTTTATCATTCCTTATTAAGCAGGAGGAATGGTACACCTACAATAAAAGCCCGCGGCCAAATGTGCATGTTTTAGCCAGTGTAAACGAATCTGGCTACCAGCCGCAGGGCAAAATAAAAATGGGCGATCACCCGGTGATCTGGACCAACCAACATTACAAAGCGCGAAACATTTATATTTTTATGGGGCATTCGCCCGGCCTTTTTAATAATCCGGCTTATACCCGTTTATTTAGCAATGCTATTTTTTGGGCGGCAGGCAGGTAATTATTTAACGGTTTCTGGCTGGATATTTAAACCACGGAAAACATTTGCAGCCGGTTGCTGATCGGTATTTTTATAGGTGCCATCTAAAAGGCTTTGGCCTGTTGTACCGGGGTTACTGCCATAGCCTAATGGCCATTTTGCTTTGGTGTTACTAATGTTTAAACCGGCCATGCTGGCTGCCTGCAGGCAAAAATCTGTACAGTTGTTATTGCTTAGGTGGTAATCCAGTTCGTTATATTTTTTGGTAAGGGCCAATATTTTTTCAAAACTCTTTTTGGATATGAATTTACCCACTACCTCATCCCACTGGTGGGTAGCGTCATCTTTAAGCTCCCCCTCCGACGCCGGATCCCACGGGGTGGCAAACAGAATTTTTTCTTTTTTTGGATAAAACCCGAAAGAGCAGGAAACATAGGTAGAGTCGGCATTATATTTTATCAGCGTAATAAAAGTATGCCCGGTATTGCTAAATACAAACACTTTTGATTTGCCGGATACCGGCTGCTTTACATGAAAAAGCAGGGCATAGGCAACCGTTTGTTTATGATCGTTAAATGTAGCGGCGATCCGGTTATAGTTGGTGTGTTTGCTTTTGCCCTTTTTTATATGCTCGGCCTGCGCATTAACTAACGAATCATCTTTATTACTGATGGCCAGTTCATCCATCGCCATGTCGTTATTGTCTGTTTGGCCGGTGTTGTTTCGGGCTTTTTGATTCTCGCGCTGTATGGTTTTAAAAAAACATTTCATGGCCAGCGGATATAGCTTTAGCCGGGCAAATAAATTGGCAAAACGGTATAACGCCTTGTTGTTCTTTTCATTCTCGGCTATATTATTACCCAGTTCCAGCTGTTTTAAATAACTCATTAACTGTTTGCGCTCCTGCGATTTACCCAGGTTTAACGAAATGGTTTTTTGCAGGGAGTTATCGTTCTCATCATCAAAAATACCGGTGGTTACGGGCAGTGCAAAATCTAAACGATGCTCTCCGTTATCTAATGGTGATACATGTAGTAAAGAATCGCGGTAGTTGGTTTTATAAGGCATAGATGCCGATAGCTGGGCATTTGCCACAACATAGCCACCCAACAGTAAAACAGTAAGTATCGCCCTCAACCACAAATGCCGACCGGTGTATTTCATGTTCAAATTGTGATTTGATAAGATAACGCTTTTGAGGCCAAAATAGTTCTATCAATAGCGTCTATCAGATAAATATAGTAACTAATGAATGCCATGCAAAAGGCGTGTGGGTAATTTTACAATTTTTAACATTCCAACTACATATCTTGCCTTTTAAGATGGTATTTGTAGCTTATAATTAATTAAAAAGGGTTGCCTTGCCGTAAATTTATGGATGATAATAACATAATATTATGTGTTTTATGCCTGCAGATGATATAGCATATATTCTTAATTACAATATCGCATAATAATTAGCCAATAACGCAAAAGTATTGTTGGCGGCGGTACGTTTCCTTTGTAATACCAATAAATAAAATTTAAATAAGCAGTCTGTACAAAGCAAGTATTCAATAATTATTAAGAATTGATTAATATATTTAAGCCTTTGGTTTAAGCTTAGTCTGTTAAAAACAACCATGCCTGTTTATGATCCGCAATCATTTAAGTTTTATAACAAAAACTATGCGGGCAAAATTTAGTATATAATAAAACAAATTAGCAGATACCGATCTGCAGAGTAAAAATATGGTAGAAGAAGTTAAGCGTACCTTTTTGCAAATTCACGGGTTTGATAATGTGCTGGTAGCACTAACCGACCTGCCAAAAGGAACTGTTATAGATCATCAGGGCCAGCATATTGTATTGGTTGATAATGTAGCCGGTAAACATAAATTTACCATAAACGCTTTAAACACCGGCGACGAGATCTATATGTATGGCGTACTGGTAGGCAAAGCCAGCCAGCCTGTACCGCAGGGCGGAGCCATCACCACAGAAAACATTAAACACGCCGCCGATGGTTTTAAACTGGGCAACCGTAAAACCGACTGGAGCCGGCCGGATACTACCGGCTACGCCGGCAAAACCTTTATGGGCTACCACCGGGCAGATGGATCGGTAGGTACGGCAAATTACTGGCTGGTGATACCACTGGTTTTTTGCGAGAACCGGAACATTAACGTATTAAAGGATGCCTTATTAGGTAAACTAGGTTTTGCCAAGCCCAGAAGCTACGAGAACGAAGTTGACCAATTGGTGAATATGCTGCAGACCGGCAAATCGGTAGAGGAGATCCTTTCTGCCGACCTGCAGATGACCCCGGAAGCCGGTGTATCAAGTAAGTTATTCCCTAATATTGATGGTATCAAATTTCTTACCCACGATATGGGCTGTGGCGGCACCAAAACAGATTCTGATGCGCTTTGCGGCTTGCTTGCCGGGTATATTACACACCCGAATGTAGCAGGTGCAACCATATTGAGCCTGGGCTGCCAGCATGCGCAGGCAAGCATTTTGCAAAACGAGATCCAAAAGCGCGACCGGGGGTTTACCAAACCCCTTATTATATTAGAGCAACAGAAGCTGGGTACCGAAAGCAGGCTGCTGCACGAAGCGCTGAAACAAACCTTTGCAGGGCTGATAGAAGTGAACAAGCAGCAAAGGCAGCCGGCATCCATCAGTAAGCTTTGTATAGGTTTGGAGTGTGGCGGCTCTGATGGTTTTTCGGGCATATCGGCTAACCCGGTTCTGGGTTACCTGTCTGATATGCTGGTGGCCATGGGCGGCAGCGTGATCCTGGCCGAATTTCCCGAACTTTGCGGCGTAGAGCAGGAACTGAGTGACCGTTGTGTGGATGAAGGCACGGCGCTGAAATTTATGGATCTGATGACCACTTATAATGCCAAAGCAGAGGCAGATGGATCTGGCTTTTACGCCAACCCGTCGCCGGGCAACATCAGGGATGGCTTGATAACCGATGCCATTAAATCTGCAGGTGCTGCAAAAAAAGGCGGTACATCGCCGGTTACAGCCGTGCTTGATTATCCCGAAAAAGTAACGGCACCCGGTTTAAACCTGTTATGCACCCCCGGCAGCGATGTGGAAAGCACCACGGCCGAAGTTGCAGCAGGTGCAAACATCGTTTTATTTACCACAGGCCTGGGCACGCCTACCGGCAACCCGGTTACCCCGGTGGTTAAACTATCAACCAATACCAAATTGTTTAACAAGATGCCGGATATTATAGATTTTAACTGCGGCACCGTCATAGAAGGCGAAGAGAGTATTGAGCAGGCAGCCATCCGCTTGTTAAACTATGTAATAGATGTGGCTAATGGCGATATAAAGCCGAAAGCGGTACAATTGGGGCAGGATGATTTTATCCCCTGGAAAAGAGGGGTTTCATTATAAATATAAACTAAGGGATGTTAAGCTTAATAAATAAAACAGCGGTTATAACCGGCGGCGGCAGCGGTATAGGCAAGGCTATTGCATTGCTTTTTGCCAAACAAGGCGCTACCATTCATATTATTGAACTGAATGCCGATGCTGCTACCGCAGTTATTGCCGAAATTAAAAGCGCTGGCGGCAACGGCCAGGTGCATGCGGCTAACGTAACCGACCAGCAGGCGATATTGCAGGTTTTTAAAACCATAGGTACGGTAGATATATTGGTGAATAACGCAGGTATAGCGCATGTAGGCAATCTGGAAAATACATCCGAAGCCGACCTGGACAGGGTATTCAGCGTAAATGTAAAAGGTGCTTATAATTGCCTTTTTGCTGCCGTGCCTTTAATGAAGGCTGCAGGTAAAGGCGTTATTTTAAACATGGCCTCAATAGCGGCGCATGTAGGTATTACAGATAGGTTTGCCTATTCTATGAGCAAAGGTGCAATTTACGCCATGACCTTATCTGTAGCCCGCGATTACCTGGCCAGCAACATCCGCTGTAACAGTATTTCGCCGGCAAGGGTGCACACGCCTTTTGTAGATGGTTTTATTGCTAAAAACTATCCCGATAACCAGGCAGAGATATTTGAAAAGTTATCTAAAAGCCAGCCTGTCGGCCGCATGGGTAAACCCGATGAGGTGGCGCATCTGGCATTATACCTCTGCTCGGACGAGGCCGGTTTTATCACAGGGATTGATTACCCGATAGACGGCGGCTTCATCACATTAAATAATTAAGAAAAACCACAACAATACTTAAATGAAACTTATACGATACGGCAATACAGGCGAAGAACGCACAGGTGTACAAATTGATGGCGTAAATTATGATACTTCTTCGTACGGTAAAGATTACGACGAAAAGTTTTTTGAGAACGGTGGCCTTGCCGAACTGGCAGCTTATGTAGCAAAGCACCGCAGCGAATTAACCGTTATACCGGATGGTACGCGTTTGGGCAGCCCTGTGGCAAGGCCTTCAAAAATTGTATGTATCGGCCTTAACTATGCCGACCATGCTAAAGAAACCAATGCGCCGCTACCAACCGAGCCTATCATTTTCATGAAAAGCACCACATCGCTTGTTGGGCCAAATGACGATATCATCATCCCTAAAAATTCTGTGAAAACGGATTGGGAAGTAGAGCTGGCCGTGGTGATAGGTAAAAAAGCATCATACATAGAAGAGGCAGACGCCAGTGATTATATAGCAGGTTACGTATTGCATAATGATGTGTCTGAGCGCGAGTTTCAGCTGGAGCGCAACGGTACCTGGGATAAAGGCAAAGGCTGCGACACCTTTGCACCAATGGGCCCATTTTTAGCAACACCGGATGAAATTGCAGATGTAGATAACCTGCGCCTTTGGTTAACCGTTAACGGCCAAAAAATGCAGGATGGTACAACCGCGAACTTTATTTTTAAAGTGCCTTACCTGATAGCTTATGTAAGCCAGTTTATGACCCTGCTGCCGGGCGATGTGATCTCTACAGGTACGCCTGCCGGTGTGGGCCTGGGTTTTAAACCGCCTGTTTATTTAAAGCCGGGCGATGTGGTTGAACTGGGTATAGATGGCCTGGGCACATCAAAACAAAACGTAGTGGCATGGTCAAAAGCTTAAACTGCAGCATACAGTTAAGTACAGTTAACTGAGGCATAGTTTTTAATTTACGCCAACCAGTTGCAGCAACTATTTAGCTGACTAAAATATGAAAGTAGGCCTTTTTATCCCCTGTTATGTAGACCAGTTTTACCCCAATGCTGCCATAGCCACTTTAGAGTTATTGGAGAAGCAGGGTATAGCAGTTGGTTACCCCGCGCGGCAAACGTGCTGCGGGCAGCCCATGGCAAACTCCGGGTACGAACATTTAACCGAAGGCTGCAATAGCTTATTTGTAGATAACTTTGCGGGCTACGATTATATAGTTACCCCATCGGGCAGTTGCGCGCTGCATTTAAAAGAGCATTTGCATACCAAAAAAAATAATGGCGTTGCCCTGGGCATGCGCAAAAAAATATACGAGCTTACCGAATTTTTAACGGATGTATTAAAGGTTAAAAAATTGGACGCGAAATTTCCGCACCGGGTAGGCCTGCACCAAAGCTGCCACGGGCAGCGCGGCCTTAAACTGGCACAGATGACTGAACTTACCGCCGCGCCATTTTCAAAACCGGCTGCTTTGCTGGGGATGGTAGAAGGCGTGGAGCTTGTGCCGCTTACCAGGCCGGATGAGTGCTGCGGCTTCGGTGGTACTTTTTGCGTGGCCGAAGAAGCCGTATCGGTAAAAATGGGCAAGGATAGGGTGGCCGATCATGAACAGAATGGTGCCGAATATATTACCGCTGCCGATCTTTCCTGTTTGATGCATATGGAAGGCATCCTGCATAGAAAGAATAGCAGCGTAAAGGTGATTCATATTGCCGAAATATTGAATGGTGTAAAGGAGGAAGTTGTATGAAACACCACGCAGATCTTGCCGAAGTTTTTAATAAGGACGAAGAGCGGGTAGACTGGCACGATGAAACCCTTTGGTGGGTTAGGCAGAAGCGGGATAAGGCATCGCACCAGATCCCCGATTGGGAAGAACTGCGCGAAACGGCGTCGCAGATAAAGCTAAATGTACTGTCTGATCTGGCAAACTACCTGGAACAGTTTGAAAAGCAGGCCATCGCTAACGGTGTAACTGTACATTGGGCGGCGGATGCTAAAGAACATAACCAAATAGTGCATGCCATTTTACAGGAACATGGCATCACCCAAATGGTTAAAAGCAAATCGATGCTTACCGAGGAGTGCCACCTTAACCATTACCTGGAAGAGCAGGGTATCGGCGTGATAGACTCTGACCTGGGCGAGCGAATTGTACAGCTGGCCAACGAGCCGCCAAGCCATATTGTATTACCTTGCATCCATAAAAAAAAGGAAGAAATAGGCGAAATATTTCATGAGCATCTGGGGAGTAAAAAAGGCGAAGACGACCCCCAGATCCTTACCGAAACCGCCCGCACCCACTTACGCAGCACTTTTTTAACGCGTAAAGCCGCGCTAACGGGCGTAAACTTTGCCGTAGCAGAAACCGGCGAGTTTGTGGTATGCACCAATGAAGGCAATGCCGATATGGGCGCCCACTTGGCCGATGTGCACATTGCCAGCATGGGTATCGAAAAGCTGATACCGCAGCGTAAGCACCTGGGTGTATTTTTGCGGTTGCTTACACGCAGTGCCACAGGGCAACCTATTACCACATATTCCAGCCATTTTAAAAAGCCGAGGCCAGGGCAACAGATGCACCTGATCTTAGTAGATAACGGCCGCAGCATTCAGTTAGGCCGCGAGGATTTCAGGAATTCTTTAAAATGCATCCGTTGCGGGGCTTGTATGAATACCTGCCCGGTTTACAGGCGCAGCGGCGGCCACAGCTATCATACTGCCGTTGCCGGGCCTATCGGGTCTATTTTGGCGCCAAACCTGGATATGAAGCAATATGCCGATCTGCCTTTTGCATCAACGCTATGCGGATCATGCTCAAATGTTTGCCCGGTAAAAATTGATATTCACGATCAGTTATACAAATGGCGGCAGGTAATTATTAAGGAAGGTTACGGCGATAAAAAGAAAACCCTGGCTATGCAGGCTATGGCCTTTACCCTGTCAAATCCGTCGGCGTACCGTATTGCGGGTAAAGCCGGCAGGGTAGTGATGAAATATGCGCCATTTGCAGTTAATAATAGCTTAAACCCCTGGTATAAGCAACGCGATATGCCCAAGCCGCCAAAGCAATCTTTTGGGGAGTGGTATAGCGAGCACAGGAAGTAAATGTGCGGATGAGCAGATATGCAAACGTGCAGATGAAAAGTAATCTCAATTTTTTAAAATACACCGATCCGAAGTTAGAATAAAGCAGCCTGAATAAATCCGAAATCCGAAATCAACATGACCTCCAGAGATAAAATATTAGCAGACGTACGTAAAAGCCAGCCGCCGGTAAGCAGCCTACCCGATATGCAGGTATGGGAAAATAAAGGGCAGGCCAACGCTAATGTTATAGATACTTTTAAAATGGTGGCAGCTAATGTTGGCGGTAAGGTAATTATCATCAATAAATTGGATGAGGTAAGGGGCCATTTGAATTTTATACCCGGTTCGCGCGTACTTACAACCATCCCCGCTTTGTTTGATGTTGCCGGTAATGCTGCAGATTACACCGATGCTATGCCTCACGAACTGGAAAATGTAGAGCTGGCCATATTACCTGCCGAATTTGGCGTAGCCGAGAACAGCGCCCTATGGGTAACCGAAACCCAGATGGGTACCCGTGTACTGCCTTTTATTTGCCAGCACCTGGCATTGGTTGTAAATGCTGCGGATATTGTACCGGATATGCATGCCGCTTACCTGCGTACCCAGGGTACCGATAATGGTTTTGCTGCCTTTATAGCCGGGCCATCTAAAACGGCGGATATCGAACAATCTTTGGTATTAGGCGCGCACGGGCCACGCAGCTTAATTGTATTTGTGGTAACCCCCTGATCTATTTTTTGATATAAGTTTTCTGATAACTTAGGGGGCTTTTACCGGTTATTTCCCTAAAGTATTTATGGAAACTGGCAAAATTGTAAAAGCCGCTTTCATAGCATACCTCTTTTACATTCAGCTGGTTATTGATAAGCAGCTTGCAGGCGTTACCCACCCGGATCTCGTTAATAAACCTCGAATACGTTTTTTTACTGCGCGATTTAAAGAATTTGCAAAACGAATTGGGGCTGATATTGGCAATAGCCGCAATTTCTTCCAGCGTTATCTTCTTCTTAAAGTTTAGGATGGAGTAGTTGTAGATGGCGTTGATTCGGTCTTTCTCCGATTCCTGAAAATTATGCTGAAAGCCCATGGATGCCAGCATCCTGGTATCGGCACTATCAGCAATGGCCAGTAATACCTCCATCAGCAATATGATCTTGCGGGGGCCTTCGGCAAAAATTATTTTTTCTATCAGGTTGCCTACTGCTTTAAGATGATCCCCGGTTATCTGGATCCCTCGTTTTGATTGCTTCAGCATGTTCCTGATCGGCTGGTTCTCCGGAAGCTCAAGAAAATGCTCTCCCCAAAAATTCTCGTTAAAGTGTATCACGCTCACATCAGCCGTGGTATCGGTTTGGGCATCAAAATAGCTATCGTCAAATTGCCAGTAATGGGGCAGGTTTGATCCTACAAGCACAATATCACCGGTATTGAACTGGCTGATGCAATCGCCGATGAATTGGGTGCCATTACCTTTTTTAAAAAAAACCAGTTCTACTTCGGGGTGATAATGCCAGTGATTGTTTATATTGGGTTTAATATCCCGCCTGGCACTAAATGAGTGTACCAGGTCTGTTGATACTTTTAATAATTGGGGCTTCATGAAAAAATTAATTGGGTCATTGAATTTACATAAATTCAATATAAAAGCCACAAAAGACTTGTATTTTTTTGTTTAAATACAAAATCGCATAATATTTTGATAAAAGGATAAAATATTTACCTTTTTACAAAGCCTTAATTTGTAAACCATCTTACTAATATAAAACCAATTATAACGGTACAAAGCCGTAAAAACCAATTTTATGGATCTACAGATAAAGGATAAAGTAATTATTGTTACCGGCGGTGCGCGTGGTATTGGCAAAGGTATAACAGTGCTTTTAGCAAAAGAAGGCGCTATCCCGGTTATTATAAGCCGTACCGAGGCCGAAAATATAAAAACGGCAGAAGAGATTGAAGCGTTTGGCGGTAAGGCGTATCATATCCAGGCAGAACTATCTGACCCTGAGGCCTGCCGTGCGGCAGTAGAAAAGGTGATACAGCAATTCGGCAGGATAGACGGCCTGGTGAACAATGCCGGCGAAAATGATGGCGTTGGTTTGCAGAATGGTAGTTACGAAAAATTTATGCAGTCGCTGCACAAAAACCTGGTGCATTATTACCTGGTAGCACATTATGCCTTGCCCGAGCTGATCAAATCGCAGGGAAGCATCCTTAATATCACTTCAAAGGTGGCAGATACAGGGCAGGGCGGCACATCTGCCTACGCAGCATCAAACGGTGGCCGCAATGCTTTAACAAGGGAATGGGCGGTTGAGTTATTGCCGCATAACGTGCGTGTTAATGCCGTGGCCGTGGCAGAATGCTATACCCCTTTATACGAGCGCTGGATACAAACCCTTGATAACCCGGAAGAAAAACTTGCATCCATCACCAAAAATATCCCCTTGGGCAAACGTATGACAACGGCCGAAGAAATTGCTAACGCGGCAATATTTTTGCTATCGCCGGTATCCAGCCACACTACAGGCCAGATTGTTTATGTTGATGGCGGTTATGTGCATTTAGACAGGTCTGTTCAATAACCGGTATGAAAAAGAGTTTTTTGTTGCGTTATACAGTCATCTGTATGATTGGTGCTGCAAGCTTGCTTTGGGTACAAAATACAGCCGCGCAAACCTTAAAGCTGTGGGACGATAAACCCGCTAAAAACTGGATGACCGATGCCTACCCCATTGGTAATGGGCGCATAGGTGGCATGGTATTCGGCGGTGTAGGGCAGGAGCATATCCAGTTTAACGAAATAAGCTTGTGGACAGGTAACGAAACCGAGACCGGCGCGTACCAGGCCTTCGGCGATCTTTACATCAAATTTAAGGATCCGGATACTCTTACAAAAAACTACCGCCGCGAACTGGATTTAAGCACATCGGTGATGAACATCGGCTATACGGCAGGTAATATCCATTACAGCCGACAGTATTTTTGCAGCTTTCCGGATAAGGTGATGGCGCTGCATTATACAGCGGATAAAGCGGACGCTTACTCGGCTACACTACAGTTGAGCGATGCGCACCAGGCGGTTATAACAGGCAATAAGGCAACGCTGCAAATAAACGGCAGGCTGGATAACGGCATGGTCTACAATGCTATTGTTAAAGTGCTTGTGGATGGCGGCTCTGTTGCTGCAGAACCAGACGGTAAAGGCGGTTCGCAGCTGAGTATAAGCAAGGCAAACGGCTTTACCATTTTACTGGCTGCCGCTACAGACTACACCAACAAGCGGGAGCGCAACTGGAAGGGTGAAAACCCTGCCTTAAAAGTGCAGAAAGCAATAGCGCTGGCATCAGCCAAAACCTACGCGCAATTACGGGCAGCGCATGTGGCCGATTATACCGGTTTGTTTGGTCGTGTATCGTTAAGCCTGGGCACTGCAAATGCAGCTGATACGCTTGTACCAACTTATCGGCGTGTTATTAACTATAAAAAAACAACAGACCCGCAACTGGAGGCTTTGTTGTTTCAATACGGGCGTTACCTGCTTATCAGTTCATCGCGCAAGGGGGGCTTGCCTGCAAACCTGCAAGGGTTATGGAATAACAGCAACAACCCGCCGTGGCGTAGCGATTATCACTCCAACATTAACATACAGATGAATTACTGGCCGGCCGAACCGACCAATCTTTCGGAATGCCATATCCCGTATCTCGATTACATAAACAGCATGCGCAAGGTGAAAACAGAAAGCACTGCTAAAGAATATCCCGGTACCCGCGGGTGGACGGTAAAAACCGAGAATAATATTTTTGGCGGATCGAGCTTTTTGTGGAACACGCCCGGCAGCGCCTGGTACGCACAGGGGATTTGGGAGCATTATGCGTTCACCAAAGATAAAGCCTACTTAAAAAGCTTTGCTTACCCCATTTTAAAAGAGATAACCGAATTTTGGGACGATCATTTAAAACGCCGGCCGGATGGCACTTTAGTGTCGCCAAAGGGATGGTCGCCAGAGCATGGGCCTACCGAGGATGGGGTTACTTATGACCAGGAAATTGTTTATGATCTGTTTACCAATTACATAGCTGCTGCTAATGTTTTAGGTGTGGATAAAGCTTATCGGGAGCATGTTGCATCCTTAAAAGAACATTTGTTAAAGCCAAAGATTGGTAAATGGGGACAGTTGCAGGAGTGGGAAACCGACCGCGACGACCCAAAAGATACGCACAGACATGCATCGCACCTGTTTGCCCTGCACCCGGGCAAGCAAATAAGCGTACTTAAAACACCTGCACTGGCGCAGGCGGCAAAAGTTAGCCTGCTTGCGCGCGGGGATGCCTCAACCGGCTGGTCCATGGCGTGGAAGATGAACTTTTGGGCCCGCCTGCTGGATGGGGGGCATGCTTATACCATTCTTAAAAATTTTATAAGCCTGGTAGGCGGCGCCGGCATTGATTATAACGAGGGCGGCGGTATTTATGCCAACCTGTTTTGCGCCCACCCGCCATTCCAGATAGATGGTAACTTTGGCTACACCGCCGGTGTGGCCGAAATGCTGCTGCAAAGCCAAACAGAAGAGATACAATTGCTCCCCGCCCTGCCAAAAGAATGGGCTACGGGCCGGGTAAAGGGTTTATGTGCCAGGGGCAATTTTGTAATAACAAATATGGAATGGCAGGATAGTAAAATAGTAAAGCTTTCCATCAGGTCGGTATCCGGCGGGGATTGTAAGATCAGGGTGCCTAATGCGCTTAAAACTGCTGCTGCAAGTGTAAAAGCAGTTACAGTAAGTAACAATATTAGCTACAGTTTTAAAAGCTATGCGGGCAAAACGTACAGTTTTACTGCCAAATAAATAAGGAATTGTTTTTACAGCGTGGTTAACTGTGAAGGCGATATGTGTAATAAAGATGTGATAGATTCAAGTTTGGGCGGGCTGCTTTTGCAGTCCGCTTTTTTTGTTTTAGTTTTAGCGTTATGCAATATTACAGATGCTTTATAAGCACAAGGCCGGCATTTTTTTTTACAGCACTACTGATACTCAGTCTATCAGCATACAGCCAAAACCGTGTAAAACCGCTTATAATTACTGTTGATGCACATAGTATGGCGCAAACCATTCATAATATTGGCGCATCCGGCTGCTGGTTCTCTGAAGGTATCGGCAAGAACTGGCCGGATGCCAAACGCGAAAAAATTGCAGAATTGTTATTCAGCAAACAAAGAAATACCGATGGCAGCCCTAAAGGTATAGGCCTTTCGGCCTGGCGGTTTAATATTGGCGGCGGCACAGCCGAGCAGGGCGACAGCAGCGGGATAAAGGATTTTAGAAAACGGGTGGAATGCTTTTTAAAACCCGATGGTACTTACGATTGGGCCAGGCAGGCTGGTTACCAATGGTTTTTGCGCAAAGCCAAAGCCTATGGTGTAGAAAACCTTATTGCTTTTGCAAACACGCCGCCGGTGCAGTTTACGCAAAACGGCCTGGGTTTTAAAACCGTTAAAGATTACAAGGCTAATTTAAAGCCCGATGCTTATAACGCTTATGCCAGCTTCCTGGCAGATGTGGTAGCGTACTTTGATAAACAAGGCCTGCACTTTGATTATATAAGCCCCGTGAACGAACCGCAGTGGGATTGGTATAACAAACCGGGCCAGGCCAGCCAGGAGGGCAGCCCGTGGACGAATGCCGAGATCAACCGGGTTGTTACTGCGGTTGATGCATCCCTGCAAAACAAAAAACTGACCACCAGGATACTGACAACCGAAGCCGGGATGCTTACTTATTTGTATGGTGGTAAAT
The DNA here is from genome assembly GCF_004378255.1 of Mucilaginibacter phyllosphaerae. GTDB lineage: Bacteria > Bacteroidota > Bacteroidia > Sphingobacteriales > Sphingobacteriaceae > Mucilaginibacter > Mucilaginibacter phyllosphaerae. The sequence goes on along the minus strand of NZ_SNQG01000001.1, from coordinate 503,218 downwards.
CCGTAGCATCTAAACAAATACAGCAGTTTTTTACCGATAGCAGCAAATACAGTTTAAATAAACTTAAACAAGTGCCAAAAGTTATTGCAGGCCATAGCTATTTTACCGATTATGGCGATAGCAGCATGGTAGCGGTAAGGCGCCACCTGGCAGATACCGCGCGTAAGTACGGGGTTGAGTACTGGCAGTCGGAATATTCTATGCTGGGCGATGGTTTTAGGGAAGGCAGTAAAGAAAAGCGCAGCGGGATGGACTGCGCCCTGTTTTTGGCAAAAATAATAAACCAGGACCTTACCGTTGGCAATGCTGCTGCCTGGCAGTTATGGAACAGCTACGAGCCCGGTGATGCCGAATGGGATACGCGTTATTACCTTATCGCCTTAAAACCAAATGATAAACATACCGATGGCGAGTTTACCATCACCAAAAACCTTTGGGCCATGGGTAATTACAGTTTGTTTGTGCGCCCCGGCATGAAAAGACTGCTTACCGGCCGTAACGACGGGATAAACGAACTAAAGGCCCTGCAGGACGTGATGATAGCTGCCTTTACCGGCGGTAAAGATAAGCTGGTAATGGTGCTTATAAATTATACCAACAGCAGCCGCGCTTTTGTGCCGCAGCTAAAAAACTTTAAACCGGTTAAAAACTATCGTACATACACCACCACAGCTGCGACGGGCGAGGATCTGAGACCGTCTGCGGTAACTAAACTAAGCAGGCCCGTGGTGCTAAAGCCCCGGTCGGTAACTACTGTTGTGTTTAACTGATGTGAAAAATATTATGGTCATATCCCAGGCAAATGATATAATCAGCAAACAATAAGCCCGAAAAGTATAGGTTGTTTTTATGTTAATAGCTTATTTTTGCAAATTTAATTATCCCCCAAAAATTACTTTCTATGATATTGTGCAGCCGTATAAGGTTTAAGAAACTGTTAGGTTTGGTATTGATGCTGTGTATCTCTGCATCTGTTTTTGCGCAGTCGCGCTCCAGGTTATCGGGTACGGTTAAAAATGCCGCTCAACAGCCTGTGCCGGGTGCTAATGCAAGCCTGCTTAATACCGGTTATGCCACATCTGCCAATTTACAGGGTGATTTTGTTTTTTATAATGTGCCTGCCGGCACTTACGTATTGCATGTAACAGGCCTTGGTTATGCAGCTGTCAATCAAAATATAACGGTTAAGGGTAACGGTTCGGTTAGCATTTATCTTACCGAAACAAATAAACGGCTGGACGAAGTAGTGGTTACCGCGCAAAAACGCGAGGAAGATGCCGCGCAGGTTCCGTTTAGCATCACGGTACTGTCAGCTAAACAGGTGCAGGATTATAATATCCGTAACCTTAAAGATATTACTGCAATTGTGCCTAACCTTTATTCGGCCAACCCTGGCGATAATCGTAATGTTACAGGCATTAGGGGCATAGCAACCACTTCTTATGATCCTGCCGTTGCCACCTATATTGACGGGGTGAACCAGTTCGGCCTGGATACCTATATCCCACAGTTGTTTGATGTAGACCGTATAGAGGTTTTACGTGGGCCGCAAGGTACGCTTTACGGCCGTAATGCTATGGGCGGGGTAATCAATGTATTAACCAAACAACCTGCAAACACCCTTACCGGTTTTGCAGAAGCAAGCTATGGCAGCTATGGCCAGCAGCGGTACAGCCTGGGTATTCGTGTGCCTTTGGTAAAAAATAAATTGTTTTTAGGTGCTGCAGGTTTGTATGATGGCTTTAACGGGTTTTACACCAACTTATTTAATAACAGTAAGCTGGATAAGCAGCATTCTTTTACCGGTAATTATTATTTAAAGTACCTGGCATCGCAGTCATTCGCGCTTACTTTAAATATAAAAAATTATGCCAACCGTAATTATGGCCCGTTTGCATTAAGCGGTTCGCCTGCAGATGCGCTTTCCATACCGTTTAAGGTAAACCAGAATGCTACCACTAAAATGGTAGATAATATTTTTAATGCTTCGTTATCTGCAAACTATACAGGGCGTAATTTTAACTTTATATCCAGCAGCACTTATCAGCAAAATTACCGTTACTACACAACGCCTATCGACGGCGATTTTTCTCCGCTGGATGCCGTATCGGTGATCAATAATTATGGCCCCAAGTTTAACCAGGTAAAAGTAGGCACGCAGGAATTCAGGTTTGCGGCCCCGGCATCTGCGGCTAACTGGAAATGGACGGCCGGCGTTTACGGGTTTTACAGATACAGCCCAAGCAAAGTGGGTACTCATTTTGGGGCCGATGCAGCGGCTGTTGGCTCGCCGATAACAGATTTTACCAGCATCAACACCAATACCGAACGAAACTACGGCGCCGCGGTTTTTGGGCAGATAGTGTATGTGATAACCCCTCAATGGGATATAACAGCAGGCTTACGTTATGATTACGAGCACAAAAAGGCAACCGTAAAAGGCGAATTTCAGCCAGATGGCGCCGACGCGATAACTACGCAGGCAGATACCTCATCAACTGCCAATTTTAAGGCTATAACGCCAAAACTAAGCTTGGCTTATCATATCAGCCCCAATAATAATTTGTATGTTACTTACAGCCGTGGTTTCCGGGCGGGGGGCATCAGTCAGTTGGGTTCAGATCCATCGCAGCCACCTCTCTTTTCCTACAAGCCCGAATACAGCAACAGCTACGAAGCCGGTTCTAAAAATACCTTATTTAATAACCGTTTAACGCTTAACCTATCCTTATTTTACGTTAGGGTTAATAATGCGCAGGTGCCAACCTTAATATTGCCGGCTGCCATTGTAGTTACCAAAAATGCAGGCAGGTTAAACAGTTACGGCGCCGAGGCAGAGCTGGCCGCCAGCCTGTTTAAAGGGCTTAATTTATTTTATAATTTTGGTTATACCCATGCCCGCTATGGTAATTTACAAGTACCCAACCAGGGGTCAATACTTAATCTTAACGGTAACCGGCAGGTTTACACGCCGGATGTTACATCCATGCTGGCTGCACAGTACGGGTATTTGTTGGGTAATAACACACATACCAAACTCATAGCCCGCGGCGAATGGCGTTACCTGGGTAAACAATACTATGATCTGGCAAATAACATTGGGCAGGGCGCTTACAGTACCTTTAATGCGCGGTTGGGTTTAAGCACTACCCGTTTTGATGCATTTGTATGGGGCAGCAACCTGGCAGATAAGCGTTATATAGATTATGCCTATGATTTTGGCGCATCGCACCTGGGTAACCCCCGCATGTATGGTATAACTGTAAGGGCAAACATTCTGTAATAATTTATATTCCTCCAGGTTTTTAACAATTATTTAACCCGGATGCATCATATGCATTCCGGGTTTTTTGTAAGATTATGCGGGTGGCGTTTTGTTGGATAAACCTTCAAATACGCTTTGTTAACATTTGTTCTATAAATTTTAACATCTGTGTTATAGGGCTGGCAAGGCGGTTAATAGCTTTACAAAAGTTATTAAACCAACAGATCCCGGATCATTTCTTTTTTGATTTTAAATTTCAGGCCCATTTTTAAATGTGCCGGTATTAACCTATGACGAACTCTTATATTTTTTTTACAGGCCGGCTAAAATGGCGTTATTATTTTTGTGCCGCTGGGTTGTGCCGCCGGTTAAGCATCTTCAGCCTTTTTAGTGTAATGTTATGCGGCCTTAATACGGCTTACGGGCAGGGGCGTAATGCACTTGCTGCAGAAATGCGCGCCTCTATGGTGAATAAGCTTTTAAAGCAATGGTACCCTCGCGCTATTGATACAATGGATGGTGGATTTTTAAGCACGTTCAGTTATAATTTTAAACCGGTAGGCAATCAGGACAAAATGATTGTTACCCAGGCCCGGCATATCTGGAGCAACGCCAAGGCGGCGCAGCTTTTTCCGGATGTAAAATATTATGCTTATGGGGCAAAACACGGCTATTTTTTTCTGCGCGATGTTTTGTGGGATAAGCAATACGGCGGTTTTTATACCTATACCGACAGGCAGGGTAAGGTAAAGCAAAGTAACTTTGCCCAAAAAGAGGCTTATGGTAATGCATTTGCCTTGTATGCCCTGGCCGCTTACTACCAGCAATCTGGCGATACAAGCGCTTTAAACCTGGCTAAACGGGAGTTTATCTGGTTAGAACAGCATAGTCACGACCCTATCCATAAGGGCTACTTTCAACATATGGAGCGCGATGGTACGCCTGTAAACAGGCCGGCAGGTATCAGCCCCAATGCAGAACTGGGATATAAAGACCAAAATACATCCATCCATTTGTTAGAAGCATTTACCGAGCTGTACCAGGTTTGGCCGGATGAATTATTGCGGGCGCGATTGCAGGAGATGCTAACCCTGCTAACGCAAACTATTATTAACCCCAAAGGCTATCTGCAACTTTTTTTTCAGCCGAATTGGACGCCCGTATCATTAAAAGATTCTTCAGCAACGGCCATTGCCAGGTACAAAAGTATCGATCATGTTTCTTTCGGGCATGATGTAGAGACCGCCTACCTGATGCTGGAGGCATCGCATGTATTGGGGATAAAAAACAACGCGGCTATTTTACAGCTGGGTAAAAGAATGGTAGACCATGCTTTGGATAACGGATGGGATAACCAGGTTGGCGGTTTTTATGACGAGGGCTTTTACTTTAAGGATAAACCGGGTATCAGCATTTTGGCCGATACCAAAAACTGGTGGGCGCAGGCAGAGGGTTTAAACACACTACTGATCATGAGCCATTATTACCCTAAGGACGGGCATCAGTATTACAGCAAGTTTTTACAATTGTGGGCCTATGTTAAAACTTACCTGATAGACCAGGAGCATGGCGACTGGTACCAGGGCGGGATTGATAAACAGCCGCAGTATAAAACAGCATTAAAAGGGCAGATATGGAAAGGGACCTATCATAACCTGCGTGCATTAATAAATTGCGTGGCCCGGCTTCATCCGGATAGCACCCCGCCTGCTGCTCCGTCAAGGCTTAAAAAAAGCATCAAAAATGGCGTGGCTGTATTGAGCTGGAACAAAGCAGCCGATGATAATGCGTTGATGGGCTATGATATTTACAGCGGTAATAAACGGGTCGCTTTTACGCCGCTAACCAAAACTGCAATTACTATCCGGGGCTTTAAACCGGGTGCCGGTTTATACTTGCAAGCCATAGATCTGCAGGGTAACCGGTCGGCAAGGGTACGGTTTAACAGGTAGTAAATTTAAACACAAACTATGATGAATTTTTATAATAAAAAGCTGTTGGCCAACGCCCTTATTTTTTTGGCGGTAATGGCTGCGCAGATAACACAGGTAAAGGCACAGGGTAAAAAGGCTGCCGGGCAAATGGTTTTAAATAAGCTGGAATACCTGGAGTACCAGGGTGTAAACGTTATGCTTGCGCATGATTTTTACCCCGAGGGGCATCAGGGAGGGGTAGGCATTATCCAGAACGGGCAGCGTGTGGCCACCAACGGCGATCTGCGGCTGGAGCCGACGCCGGGGCAGTGGTCGCCCATCCCTAAGGTAGGCAAGCGGGTGATAGATAAGGCCAGGGGCGAAGTAAGCGTGCGGATGGAATATCCGAATCCCGAGATTGACCGGAAGGGGTTTAACCCCATCATATATCCCGATCTTAAATTTGCATACCACATCCGGGTGTTGCCGGCAGGTAAATCCTTTAAAATAATTATTGATCTGGATAAGCCCCTGCCTGATGAGTGGGTAGGCAGGGTAGGCTTTAATATAGAACTTTTTCCGGGTATCCTGTACGGCAGATCCTATTACATGGATAAGCAGTTTGGTATTTTTACGCCGCAGGCTAACGGGCAGATGTACAAAAGCCCTTATGGCGAAAACGAAGTAATGCCTTTAGCCACCGGCAAAAAGCTAACCGTTGCGCCGGAAAGTGATGACCAGCGGATGATCATCGAAAATTTAAAGGACAGTAACCTGCAACTGCTGGATGGGCGGGCAAAGCATAATAACGGCTGGTTTGTGGTACGCTCTTTAATTGCGAAAGGGGCTGCAAAAAATGCCATAGAGTGGCTGGTAACACCGCACGCTGTAGATGGCTGGCAATCTGCCCCGGTGGTGCAGGTATCACAGGTAGGGTACCACCCGGCCCAGCAAAAAATAGCCGTGATAGAACTTGACCGTAAAGATAAAAAACGGCCGGCGGTATCTTTAATGCGTGTAGCCGAAAACGGGGGGATGCAAGCGGTATTAACTGCGGCGCCTGCAGAATGGGGCGATTTTTTAAGGTATCACTACCTGCAGTTTGATTTTAGCCGCATTACCAGCCCGGGAATGTATGTGGTCAAATACGGCGCATACCAAACAGCGCCGTTCCAGATAAGTACGGCTGTTTTTAAAAACGACGTTTGGCAGCCAACATTAGCTTATTTTATGCCTGCCCAGATGTGCCATATGCGCATTAACGATAAATACCGGGTATGGCATGGCTTATGCCACATGGATGATGCCCGTATGGCGCCGGTTGATTCTAACCATTTCGACGGGTATATCTCTGGCCATAGCACCCTCACCAAATTTAAACCCGGCGATAACGTGCCTTTTCTTAACCGTGGGGCTTGGCACGATGCCGGTGATTTTGATCTGAGGGTAGAATCGCAGGCAGAGACGGTGCACGGCCTTACGCTGGCTTATGAAGCTTTCGGCATCAGGTACGATAATACCACCATCGATCAGAATAATCATGTAGTAGAGATACAGCAGCCGGACGGAAAGCCTGATATCTTGCAGCAGATAGAGCACGGCTTGTTATCTATAACCGGGGGTTACCAGGCCATGGGCAGGTTTTACCGCGGTATTATCGAGCCTTCCATCAGGCAGTACGTGCTGTTGGGCGATGCCGCAAATATTACCGATAACAAACCATACATTACCGGAGCCATTAATACCACCCCGGTATTAAACCAGCCAGCCCCGGCAGATGACCGCTGGGTGTTTACCGAGGATAATCCATCGCGCAGCTTACAAACCGCAGCCGCATTGGCAGCTGCCAGCCGGGTGATGATAGGTTATAACGATACCCTTTCGGTACAATGCCTGCAAATTGCCAAACAGATATGGCAAAATAACGCAGGCGTAAACCCCATGCAAAAAGTTGCACTGGCTACCGAGTTACTCATCACCACAAAAGATAGCATATATGCAGCTTTTTTGCTTGCCAATGCACCGGGTATTGCAAGCAATATAGAGCATACCGGCTGGCTGGTTAGCCGTACCATGGGCCTGGTAAACAACCCCGCTTACCGCGATACGATTACCGGTGCGGTTAAAAAGCTTTATGCAAAAATACAGCAGCAGGGCAGCAAAACACCTTATGGTGTGCCTTATGAGCCAAGCATCTGGGGGGCTGGCTGGGGCATACAAAACTTTGGCTACAGGCAATATTTTTTATATGCCAGTTTCCCCGGTATTTTTACGGATGAATATATGCTGCATGCCATCAATTTTATATTGGGCTGCCATCCGGGTGCTAATACTTCATCCTTTGCATCGGGTGTAGGGGCAAAATCAATGACTACCGCCTACGGCTTTAACCGTGCCGATCTTTCTTACATCCCCGGTGGTATCACTTCGGGCACAGCGTTGATCCGGCCCGATTTTCCGGAGCTGTTAAACTGGCCGTATCTATGGCAGCAGGGCGAGTATGTGCTGGGCGGCGGCACTACAGATTACCTTTTTTTGGTGATGGCTGCGGATCATGTGTTAAATAAAAAAGCAATCAAATAATTAGTAAAAAGCATGAAAAATTTCATCCTGCCGATTTTAATATTATTAAGTATATGCGGCTATGCACAGCAGCAGTTTGCACCGGTTAACCCTAATGCCTCGCCCGAAGTAAGGCAGCTGTTATCTTATATTTACAGTATTAAGGGCAAACAGATCATATCTGGCCAGCACACTTATCCTCATTATCCTAACAGGCATTTAGATAGCGTAAAGGCCATTACAGGCAAACAGCCCGCCCTCTTCGGGAGCGACTTTATTTGGAGCGGCACCCGCGACAGAGGCCAGGAAATTGTGAACGAAGCCATAAAAAGGTATAAAGAAGGCAGCATAATTTGCCTGATGTGGCACCAGGGCAGGCCTACAGATAACCCGCCCTATGGCTGGAAAGAAAGCGTGCAGGCCAAGCTTACCGATGAGCAATGGAATGAGCTGGTAACACCTCATACCGAATTGAATAAAAGGTGGCTTAAACAGATAGACCAGGTGGCCGTATGGCTAAAGCAGCTGCAGGATGCTAAGGTGCCTGTGTTGTGGCGGCCATATCATGAAATGAACGGTGTTTGGTTTTGGTGGGGAAATAAAAGGGGCGAGAACGGTATCTCGAAATTGTGGCGTATGATGTATGACCGTTATACCAATTACCATAAACTGAATAATCTGATATGGGTATGGGGAGCAAACGGCCCGCGCGACTTGCCCGAGGATGAGGCTTATGCCTATAAATATTTTTATCCCGGCGCCCGGTATGTGGATATTTTGGGTACGGATATCTATAATGCAGATTATGAGCAAAAGGATTATAACGAATTGCTGGCCTTGGCCAAGGGTAAACCTATTGCACTAACCGAAGTTGGGGAGCTGCCCAAGCCCATTATACTAAAGTACCAGCCGCAATGGGTATGGTTTATGGTTTGGAGCGAATGGTTATGGACACATAACCCGCGCAGCCTGGTTAAAGAAATTTATACAAGGCCCGAAACCATCAACCTGGGCGATAAAAAGCAATAAGGTATAATTGATGATAAATTAGTTATTGATAGCCAATAAATTACAGGATAAACACTATTTTAGGCAACCAATTTGGGCGGGCCGCTGCCTGCCGTATTATAAACCATTTTAAACCTGATTAACGATGATCACGATTGAGCGCAACAAACTTTTTTGGGCAAGCTGCCTGGCGTTGCTGGTAACTGCACTATCATTTGGCATACGTGCCGGGATAATGAATAAACTGGGCACAGATTTTAGTTTAACAACCGAGCAACTGAGTGTTATTACGGCCGCCGCATTTTGGGGGTTCCCGCTGGCAATTGTGATAGGTGGTTTTGTGGTAGATATTATCGGCATGAAAAAGCTGCTGGTAATGGCATTCGTATTTCATTTAGCGGGGATCTGCCTAACCGTTTTTGCAACCGGTTACTGGACGCTGTTTATCTCTACCCTGCTTATCGGTATTGCAAACGGCACCGTAGAGGCCGCCTGCAACCCGCTGGTGGCATCCTTATTTACAGGTAATAAAACAACCAAACTTAACCACTTTCACCTGTGGTTTCCGGGCGGTATTGTAATTGGTACCTTGCTGGTGCTGGCTTTAAATTATATTAACATAGGCTGGCAGGTACAGGTTGCCGTAATGATAATACCAACACTGATATACGGTTACCTGTTCTACACGCTTGATTTCCCGGTTACAGAACGTGTTGCATCGGGTTACTCAACTGCCGATATGTACAAAGCAACGTTATCCCCATTATTTATTTTTATGTTCATCTGCATGTTTGGTACAGCCGTTACAGAGCTGTTTACCGGGCAATGGATAGATGTGCTTTTAAAGAACGTAACGGGCAACCCCATCCTGATACTTACCCTTACAACCGGTGTTATGGTAATAGGGCGCGGTTTTGCAGGGCCAATTGTGCACCGGTTTTCGCCGCAGGGCGTTCTGCTGATGTCTGCCATTGTTGCAGCAGTGGGCTTGTATCTGTTAAGTACCTTAACGGGTAATTCCATATTTTTTGCGGCATTTATATTTGGTGTGGGGGTATGCTATTTTTGGCCTACCATGATAGGCTTTGTAGCCGAGTACATTCCACGGTCGGGCGCGCTGGGTTTAAACCTGATGGGCGGCGCCGGGATGTTTGCGGTATCTGTTTACAGTATTTTTATGGGCAAATATTATGATGGCCTGGTACTAAAACATTTGCCTGCGGGTAAACTGGCTTCAGCCGAGGCTATTAATACCGCTAAAAGTTTGGCCGGGCCCGAAGTGCTTCGGCTTACGCTGGTCATCCCCATAATTTTGATCATCGGTTTTACCGGGCTTAATTTCTATATGCGGTCAAAAAAAATCAAGCAGGCAGCAGCTGTAAAGGTTAACGCGGTTTAAATTGCTTTAAAACAAATTGTTAGGTGTTGTTGGCGGCTTAAATATAGCGCTTTCTGCAAAGGGGGCGCTCTGTTTATTTTGCGAGCAGTTGAGGTATTGGTGGCATTTATTATTATCTTTAATGAACAGTTAATTTTTTTTTCATAATTTTCTGTTCACCAATTATAGCAATGCGTTTTAAAATATATGTTTTATGTATATGGCTTTTTGCCATGCCGGCATATTTATATGCGCAAAATAACAGTTACCAGTTTTCTCATTTAGATATCACCGGCGGCCTGTCTGATAATCAGGTGAACTGTATTTATAAAGACGATAAAGGCTTTATGTGGTTTGGTACCACATCCGGCCTCAACCGTTACGATGGCAACAAGATCAAAGTATTTAAACGCGATGTTAAGGACCCTAATTCGCTTGCCGAGAACCACGTTATGCGTATTGCCGAAGGGCCCGGTAAAAAATTATGGATCTTTACACACAGCAATATCAGTATCTATGATCCATCTACCGAGCAATTCTCTAATAACATTGCCGCAGCACTATCGCAGTATAAAATTCCGGCAGGGCCTGTTACCCGGGTAGAAAAAGACAGGCAGGGCGAATTTTGGTTTGTAACCAGCAAAAAAGGCCTTTACCGCTACGATCCCAAAAAGCAGCAAACATCTTTTTATAATACATCGGCAAAGTCGCCGGCTGTTTTACATGCAAACCATATTATCCATGTTGTAGCTTCGCAGGCTAATTGCTTATGGCTTATTTACAGCGATGGTATTATTGAGCAGTTAGATACCAAAACCAACAAAATATTAACCCGGTTTGACGGCCTTGCCCGCGCGCTTGACAACAAACCCCGGAATTTTGTGATGATAATGGATAACAAGCAAAACCTGTGGGTGTGTTCTGATGCGGGGCCTATCGGCGTTTACTGCTATAAAACACAAACCGGTAAGCTTATCCATTACAGCAAGGATACGCCGGCGGGCAGGCTTAATTCAAACATGATCACCAGCATCATTCAAACAGATGATGATAAGATCTGGGTAGGGTCAGACCATGGCGGCATCAACGTAATTGACCCGGTTACCAACCAGGTGCATTACATATTAAGCCGTGCCGATGACGCTAAATCTTTAAGCGGTAACAGCCTGTATCTGTATAAAGATAACACCGGGATCATCTGGGCCGGTACCTTTAAGCAGGGCGTAAACTATTATCACCGGGATATTATGCAGTTCCCGCTTTATAAGCATCTTACCAACGATCCTAAAAGCCTGCCTTACGGCGATATAAACAGTTTTGAGGAGGATGATAAGCAAAATTTATGGATAGGCACCAACGGCAGCGGGCTGGTGTATTTTAACAGGGCGGCAAATACCTACACGCAGTTTAAGCACAACCCCAAAGATCCAAATAGCCTGTCGAACGATATCATCATCCGGTTGTACATTGATAAACAAAAAAAGCTTTGGATAGGTACTTACTTTGGCGGCCTGGATTGCTACGACGGCAAAACATTTAAACATTACCGCCATAATAATAACGACCCCGGCAGCTTAACGGACGACCGGGTTTACACCATGATAGAGGATGCCGCCGGCGAGCTTTGGGTAGGTACCTTTGCGGGCGGCTTAAACGTTTTTAACCCCAAAACAAATAGCTTCCGGCACCCTAAAAATCCGGGAGTTTCTGATTATACCGCCGTTATTTACGAGGACAGGCAGCAAAACAAATGGATAGGCAGAGACAGGGGGGTGGATGTTATCCTGAAATCATCGGGAAAAATAAAGAATTATCTATCAGAACCTAAAAACCTGAACAGCCTGGTAGGCAACGATGTAAATACCATTACGCAAGACAGGAGAGGGCTGATATGGATAGGTACTAAAGACGGGTTGAGCATATTAAATACCAAAACCAATAAATTCCTGAACCTGGAAGAGGGTGTGAATTTACATGCCAACAATGTATCTAACATTATTGAGGATAATGCCGGGCTGATGTGGGTAAGCACAACCAATGGCCTGGCAAGCATCAAGCTTACCGAAGCTGGCGGCAAATACAAATTAGAAGTTAATAACTATAATGAACTGGACGGGCTGCAGGGCAGGGCATTTAATTTGTATGCCGCAATGCGCTTAAAAAGCGGCGAATTGGTATTTGGCGGAATAAATGGCTTCAATATCTTTGATCCTCAAACTTTAAACAACTCCAAACCCAGGCCCAACCTGTTATTTACCGATCTTAAATTGTTTAATAAAAGCGTTACCGCAGGCGATACTGTAAACGGCAGGGTTATTTTAACCAGGGCCCTTTCAGAAACAAAGGATATTACTTTACAGCATAACCAAAACGTTTTTGATATTGAATTTGCAGCCTGCGACTATTTTAACCCCGATAAAACAAAACTTGAATATAAGCTTGAAGGGTTTGACAAAGGATGGATAACTGCCGGGAATGACCGCAAGGCTACTTATACTAATTTGGATGGCGGCAATTACACCTTTAAGGTACGCTTGCAGGGCGCAGGCGAGCTAAACGAAGGGCAAATTTCATTAAATATAACGGTGTTGCCGCCTTTCTTTAAATCAACTTTTGCTTACATCAGCTATTTTGTTTTGCTGATTGGCGGGCTGTTTTACATGCGCCACCGCGGCATTCAAAAATTAAAGCGCGAGTTTGAAACCACCCAGGCCGCTACAGAGGTTGAGCGTAAAATAGCAAGGGAGCGCGAAGAAGCCCAGCGGATGCACCAGCTTGATTTGATGAAGATCAAGTTTTTTACCAATGTAAGCCACGAGTTTCGTACGCCGCTTTCATTGATCTTATCGCCCATTGATAACTTAATTAAAACCGTTGATAAGCCCGACCAGCACAGCCAGCTGGTTACCATTAAAAGGAATGGTAAAAGGCTGCTTAACCTGGTGAACCAGTTGCTGGATTTCAGAAAAATGGAGTACAACGAATTGAAGCTTAGTTTAAAACAAGGGGATATTGTTAAGTTTATAAAAGAAGTTTCGGCCTCGTTTATGGATGTTGCCCATCAAAAGCAAATAGAGTTTTTAATAGAAAGCGATGTACAATCGTATGTTACCAATTTCGATCAGGATAAGGTTGAGCGGATTTTGTTTAACCTGCTCTCTAACGCTTTTAAGTTTACACCATCCGGCGGGCAGATAAGTGTAATGCTGAGTTTATTGCAAAGCCATAACCATGCGGATGTAAACAGCCTTATTATAAAAGTAATAGATACGGGGATTGGTATCGCCGTAGAGAACCAGGGTAAGGTGTTCGACCGCTTTTTTCAGGATGACATGCCCGAAAGCCTTTTAAATCAGGGTAGCGGTATTGGCCTTTCTATCACCAAGGAATTTGTGAAGATGCAGGGCGGTGCTATTGAACTGGAAAGCGAGCCCAATTATGGCAGTTGTTTTACAGTTACCCTGCCGGTTGAGCTACAGTGCGCGGTGCAAGCGCCTGAGCCGGTAACCGGTACAGCGCCTGATGCACCCGCCCCTGTTGCGCAGAATATATTGCAAAGCCTGCCGGGCGCAGAAAAAAAGACCACTATTTTGCTGATTGAAGATAATGACGATCTGCGGTTTTATTTAAAGGATAACCTAAAAAACAGTTTCCATATCATCGAGGCTGTTAACGGGAAGGACGGCTGGCAAAAGGCGCTGTCTATGCACCCAAGGCTGATTGTAAGTGATATCAGTATGCCCGAAATGAACGGCATCGAGCTTTGTAAAAAAATAAAGAATGATGCGCGCACCGCTCATATCCCGGTTATTTTATTAACGGCCCTTACCACCGAGCAAGACCAGCTGGCCGGCATAGATAGCGGCGCAAACGATTATATCTTAAAACCATTTAATTTCGAGATACTGCTCTCTAAGATCCACAACTCGTTGCGAATGCAGCAAACCCTTAAAACCACCTATCAAAAACAAATAGAGGTAAAGGCAGAGGATATTCATGTGGTATCGGAAGACGAAAAGTTTTTAAAAAATGCTTTTGAATGTATAGAATTAAACATCACTAAAGTAAATTTTTCTGTAGAAGAATTGAGCAGGCAGCTTAACCTGAGCCGGGTATCGTTATACAAAAAATTGCTTACGCTTACCGGCAAAACCCCTGTAGATTGTATCCGTACCGTGCGTTTAAAAAGGGCTGCGCAATTACTTCAAAAAAGCCAGTTAAGCATTGCCAGCGTTGCTTACGAGGTAGGCTTTAACAACCCTACCTATTTTTCGAAGGTTTTTAAGGAAGAGTACGGTATGCTGCCATCAGAATATGTTAACAAATCCCGCGAAAGTAAAAAGGAACAGTTGAGTTCTGCCGTATAAATCACCCCCTTTTTTGTTTTATCTAAACAGCTTGCAGTGGTTATTATACCCGCTTTTACCGGTGCCTGCTGTGTCAGGGTACTAAATATTTTTATCTGGTCTGCGCAATTATTAGTTAATTAATTGATAATCAATTAATTAATATAGGTTAACATTTGTGGTATAAACATTAACATTTGTGGTACTCTATATAATTACAGTAACATACTTTTATTTCGAATAAATCAGCAGATCCTGAATGCATAAGCCTGATTGACTCAAAAACCAATTAAACTAAATATAAAGTATGATGAGAAAACTACAAATTAAACATTTTGTGGTGCTGATTGGGTTGAGCTTATCCCTTTTGATAAGCTTGTCCGGTTATGCCCAAACAAGGCAGATCATGGGGACGGTTACCTCTGCAGAAGGGGTTGTGCCGGGCGCTACTGTTGCCGTAAAAGGTACCACCATTGGTGTGATGACCGATGTAAAGGGTGCTTTTAAATTAGCAGTACCGCAAAACGCTACCCTTGTTGTAAGTATAATAGGCTACAACAGCCAGGAGGTTGAAGTAGGCGCCGGCAGTGTTTACAACATTAAGCTAACCGCCAACGTAAGTAATTTAAACGAAGTTGTAGTAGTAGGTTACGGTACCTCCAAACGTAAAGATCTTACGGGCGCCGTAAGTTCTGTAACTGCAGACCAGGTTGCTAAAGTACCTGTTACCGCGTTAGATCAGGCCTTGCAGGGCCGTTCATCGGGCGTGCAGGTTACTAATAATGACGGTGCCCCCGGCAGCGGCGTTACCGTATTGATACGTGGCGTTGGTAGCTTAAGCAATAACGACCCTTTGTATGTGGTGGATGGTTACCCTATAACCGGCGGCCTTAACAATATCAACCCAAATGATATTGCATCGATGGATATCTTAAAAGATGCTTCTGCCACGGCAATATATGGTGTGCGTGCAGCAAATGGTGTGGTTATCATTACCACCAAAAAAGGCAGAAAAGATGGCGTAGAGGTATCGCTTGATGCCTATGCATCTGTGCAAACCGAGCCTAAAAAATACAAGGTATTAAATGCCGAGCAATGGGCCACGCTTGCAAACCAAACCCCCGGATTTGACAGGTTGCCCGAGTGGGCAAACCCATCGTCCCTGCAAAACGTAAACTGGCAGGACGAGGTGTACCGCACCGGTTTAAGGCAAAATTATAACCTGGCTATCCGCGGCGGAAGCGAAAAAGTACAGTCGGCATTTTCTGCAGGCTATTTTGATCAGAAAGGCGTTGTACTGGGTTCTTATTTCAAAAGGATCAACCTGGGGATGAATATAGATTACAACCCCACCAAATGGCTTAGGTCATCATCAAGCGCCAAATATTCAAGGCAAAACAGCAACAACCCTTTTGGTACAGGTGCACTGGCTACCTTAAGCGAACTGATACCAACCATTGGCGGTAATAAGCTTACCAATAAAGCCAAGGATGAAAATGGCAATTATGGTTTTTATGATCCGGTAAATACTTATACCAGAAGCTGGGGCAATCCGCTTTATACCATAGAAACACAGGACGCTAAAAATTTATCAAACTACTTTTTAGGCACCACATCTTTAGAAGCAACCTTGCTTGCCGGCTTAAAGATCAAAACAAACCTGGGTATCAACGCCAGCGACTATTCGGGCTATTTCTTTACACCATCTGATACCCGCTCATTAGATCAGTACGGCGTGGCAAGCCCCAATATTTTAAATACCTATTCGCAAAGCGCCAATAATACGTACGAATGGCTTTGGGAAAACACCCTGTCGTATTCAAAAACCTTTGGCGATCACGCCATAGATTTTGTTGGCGGTGTTTCGCAGCAAAGCACAACATTTCGTAATATAGGTGGCAACGGTAATGATTTACCAAGCGATGTGATCAGAGATCTAAGTGCGGTTAAAAACCTGGTTGCCTATGGCGGGCAGGTAATCACAACGCTTGCATCGCAATTTGGCCGGTTAAACTATAAATTTAAGGATAAGTATCTGTTAACCGCTACCGTAAGGCGCGATGGCTCGTCTAAATTTTATGAAGGCAAGCAATATGGGGTGTTCCCTTCGGGTTCAATTGCCTGGCGGGCCAAGCAGGAGCCGTTTTTAAAGGATGTTAGCTTCCTTTCCGATCTGAAATTCCGTGCAGGCTACGGCGAGGTTGGTAACCAGGCGGGTATCCCTGCGTTTCAATACCTTGCCAGGTACAGTTCTGGCGGCCCGGCTACTTCAGGTACAAATGTGGGTTACCCGTTTGGTGGGGTGTATCAGGGTGGTTTAGCCTATCTTAACCTGGATAACCGGGGCCTAACCTGGGAAACCTCAAGGCAAACAGATATTGGTTTAGACGCGGCATTTTTAAATGGCGATTTAACCCTAACGCTTGATTATTACAGGAAAGATTCAAAAGACTTTTTATTAGAGGTTCCAACAGCTTCACAATCAGGTGTGCAAAGGTCTGCTCAGAATGCAGGTAGCATCAGAAACCAGGGTATAGAAATAGCGCTAAACTACAGGCATACTTCAAACGGCTTTACTTATGGCTTGGGTTTAAACTTAACCACAGTTAATAATAAGCTTTTAAGCATTACAAAAAACACCAATTTTATAAGCAACCTGGCTAATTTAACTACCCCGGCAAATGGCTGGCAGGAGTTTAGCCGTACAAACATAGGCCAGCCGGTTGGCGAATTTTACGGCTACCAAAGTGTAGGGATATTCCAAACACAAGCCGAGATAAACGCATTGGATGCTAAAGCACCGGATGGGCATTACCAGGGTAATGCCGCCCAGCCAACACAGCCCGGCGACCGTAAGTTTAAGGATATAACCGGCGACGGGCAGATAACTGCCGATGACCGCACAAGCTTAGGCAGCCCTATCCCTAAATTCTACGGCGGTATTAACCTCGATCTGGCTTACAAGGCATTTGATTTTAATGCTTTCTTTTACGGCAGCTACGGTAATAAAATATTTAATTATCAGGCGCGTAACTTAGAGAGTTTCCAGGCACCGGGCTTTGTAGGGATACAAAATGTAAGTGTAGATTATTATCAAAACCACTGGTCGCCAACAAACCCGTCTAACCGCTATGCAAGGGTTAACTATAATGATGATGTAAGCGCTAATAACGTGGCATCAAGCATCTATGTAGAAAACGGCAGCTACCTGCGTTTGCGTAACGTTACATTGGGTTATACGCTGCCATCCGTTATGGCAAAAAAACTTACTTTAAGCAGGGTAAGGCTTTATCTGTCTGCACAAAACCTGTTCACGATTACCAAATACACCGGGCTTGATCCGGAAATTGGCCAGCCTACAGGTACAGATCCTAACAACAGCAGTGTTCAAAGAAGCGGCCCTACGGCATCAGGTGTTGATGTTGGTACTTATCCGTCATCAAGATTTTACACAGTGGGTTTAAATGTGACATTTTAGATGATATTACAGTAACAGAAACGAATAATGAAAAAGAAAATATATTTATACATACTAACAGTAGGACTGATAGTATTGATTCCTTTCAGTTGCAAAAAGGGTTTCCTGGATCAAACAGATTCATCTAACCCTACTGCACAGGCCTTATTTAATAAACCGGCCGATGGTATTGCCATCGTAAATGCCATATATGATACCTATCAAAATGCCGATCTGTTAAAAAAATCGCTTTGGTATTATGCCAACTTTCAATCGCATGATTTTTTTAATTGGGGTAACGACAGGTTTTACAACACCTATGCCATCCCAACCACTTTTGGCGGTATCCAGGTGTTTTGGCAGCGCGCTTATATTGGTATAGCACGTGCAAACTCTGCTATCGAGATCTTGAAAACTATGCGCGAAAAGGGCGTGTTAGACGAGGCCTTGGCCAACCGCCTTACAGGCGAAGTGTACTTTTTACGCGGAATGACCTACTACTATCTGGGCGCCAGCTTTGGTGGCGTACCGTTAGAATTATCAAACGGCGCTAATGACGGTTTAAAGCCGAGAAACACACAGGACGAAGTTTTTGCCCAGGTAGAATCTGACCTTAAAACTGCGGTAAACTTATTACCGTGGAAAGAGGAGTACGAAGCAAAAGAGGTTGGCCGTGCTTCAAAAGGAGCGGCGCTGGGCTATTTAGGTGCTGCACAAATGTGGCAGAAAAAGTATGCCGATGCATTAGCAAGCTTTAACCAGCTTAACGGTAAATACAGCTTGTTGCCAAAATTTATTGATATACACGAGTATAACAACGAGAATAACGCCGAATCTGTTTTCGAGGTTCAGTTTATTGTGGCCGGTACCCAAAGCTGGGGTGCAGGTAACGAAGTAGCCTGGATAGGATCTTTCGGCATGCCCGAAGAAGTATCTAACTTTGGATATGATTATGGCAATAAAGGCCTGTATGATGGTTTCCAGTCAGGCGATCTTCGCAAGGTGGCAACCATTATCGGCCCCGGCGATATCAATCCAAGTCCTGCCATTATTGATAGGGGGGGCATCCAGTCGTACCCGCTGGTAATTGCAGGTTTTGCCAGCACAGATGCTGCTGTTAAGGCTAAATACACCGGTACCGACGGTAAGATCATTAATACCTGCGGCACGGTAGCGCGCCCCTGGGTAGGATCTGACAACACGATACCCAGAAGCGGCTATTACTGCGAAAAAATGTGGCGCGACCCAACGCTTAACGGTAACTCGGGTAACTCTACCATTTTTGGTGCGCAAAACCAGATCCTGCTGCGTTATGGCGAAATTTTGTTGAGCAAGGCAGAATGCCAGGCCAGAACAGGCGATGTTGCAGGTGCTTTAGCTACCTTAAAAACGGTTAGAGACCGTGGTTTTGGCGGCAGCGCACCGGCGGTGTACATGAGCGAAGGCAAAGTGATAACAGACCCTTTGCAAATGATCTATCATGAATACAGGCACGAACTTAGCGGCGAGTATTCTACTTTTTACGATCTGCGCCGGGCAGGTGTTGCCACAGCATTTATTAAGGATGTTTACAATATTGATATCCCTACCGGGCATGAATTGTACCCTATCCCTCAGTACGAAAGAGGGCTGAATCCAAATTTAACACAAAACCCTGGTTACTAAATATTATCAGGTATATTTACCAAAAGCCCTCTCCGTAACGGAGGGGCTTTTTTCTGTATAACTAATAGCGATGAATAATACTTTTTATAACAAGCTTTATCTTGCCCTATCCCTTGCAGGTGTATTAAGCCTAAATGATTTGCAAGCGCAGGCTCTCAAAAGCCAAATTGCTTTAAATGATCTGTCGGCTTTTGCAGCGCCACCCAAAAACTGGGAAGTTACGGGTAACCCGCAAGCCGATCTGGATAAGGTGAACAGCCTTACCGCAGTTAAGGGCAGCGGTATCCTGCTTAACCGTTTCGATGAAAAAAATCCCGGCCGCGATCTGTTCTTTAACCTGCAGCATGGGGATATTGATATAGAGATGGATTATATGATGGCAAAGGGGGCTAACTCGGGCATTTATCTGCAGGGCCGTTACGAGGTGCAGCTGCTGGATAGCTGGGGCACCGTAAACCCCAGGGCAAGCGATAACGGCGGCATTTACGAACGCTGGGACGAAACCAGGCCCGAAGGGCAAAAAGGTTATGAAGGCAAGGCGCCCCGCCAAAATGTAAGCCGGGCCCCGGGCTTATGGCAGCACATCAAAATATCTTTTCAGGCGCCCCGGTTTGATGATAAAGGCCTTAAAACGGCCAATGCCAAAATACTTTACCTATGGCTGAATGGTATCCTGATACAGGAAAATGCAGAGCTATCCGGCCCTACGCGCGGTGCTTATGATAGTAAAGAAAGCGCACTTGGCCCGCTCCGTTTACAGGGCGACCACGGTGCCGTGGCTTTTAAAAACATCTTTTATACCAGTTTTGATAAGCCGCACCCAACCGTATCACAACTAAAATATACGGTTTACAAAGGCAATTTTTCATCCGAACCTGATTATGCAAAGTTAAAACCAGTTGCACAGGGCACGCCGCCAATATTAACATCAAACGAGGTTAAGCTTGATAATGAGTTTGCACTGCGGTACACCGGGATGATCAATATTGGCCAGCCGGGTGAATACACTTTTAAATTAAGCGTTCCGGGTGGTAAGGGTGCGCTAAAGGTAAACGGCTTAACGGCGGTTAATACCCAGGGCTTTGCAGGCACAGGTACGGTTACATTACCTGCCGGCAACCTGCCGTTCGAGATCTTTTATACCAAAAATGTCGACTGGGCCAAAACAGCCTTAGGGTTAACCGTTACCGGGCCCGGTGTGCGCGAATATTTACTGACCGATGCCAACGTAAGCTCAAACGACGCGGTTGACCCCATTCTGATCAATGCATCAGAAAATACCATTCTGCGCAGCTTTACTGATCTGCCGGGCGGTATCCGCGTTACGCATGGTGTTGGGGTTGGCAGCCCCGAGCAGCTGCATTACACCTATGATCTGGATCAAGGGATGATCGTACAGTTATGGCGCGGCGGTTTTCTGGATGCTACCCCGATGTGGCATGACAGGGGCGACGGCTCCTCGCGGCCGGCCGGGTCTGTACAGTACTTTGGCAAACCGGCGCCTGCCCTGTATAAACTGCCGGATAATAACGCCGCCTGGCCTGCAGATACCACCGGCACAGGTTACAAGCCTAAAGGCTATGTACTGGATAGCGAGGGGCGCCCGGCGTTTAAGTATTTGTTGTATGGTGCACCGGTAAATGATGCAAGCACCGTGCTGCCGGGCGGTAAAGGCCTGCAGCGCCAGGTAACCCTGCAAACGCCCGTTACCGGGTTGTTTTTACGCTTGGCACAGGGCAATACCATCCAAATGCTGAAAGCCGGGTTATACCTGGTAGATGATCAATATTACATCAGCATGGATGATAGCGTTGAAGCCAAACCGATGATACGCAGTATTGGCGGCATGCAGGAGCTGATTGTTCCCGTTAAACAAAAATTAACCTATTCTATTATTTTTTAAGATGCGGTTATGGATATTTTAGATACACAGATAATGAAAAGGACCTTGCTTTTTGTAAGCGTTATATTTTTAATAATAGGTGCAGGCCACCAGGTGTTTGCCCAGGCCGAATCGCCTAAGGAAGACGATTTTTTTAAGATAATGAAGGTGCCCGCGCCCGAAGGTACCATTCTGGAAGTAGGGGGCTTGTGTACACTTCCTAACGGTACGCTTGCTGTTACTACCCGCCGTGGCGATATTTTTATGGTAGAGAACCCTACCAGCCAGCGGCCATTCTTCCGCAAGTTTGCATCGGGGCTGCACGAAGTATTGGGCGCTGCCTACAAGGATGGTGCTTTATACGTGGTGCAGCGCGGCGAACTGACCAAACTGGTTGATACCAATATGGATGGCAAAGCCGATGTTTTTGAAACCGTATATGCCTGGCCTTTATCAGGTAATTACCACGAGTACAGCTTTGGGCCCAAAATAGCGCCCGACGGTTCGTTTTTTGTAACGCTTAATCTAGGTTTCCCGCCGGATTGGTGGCACCCAAAAAGCTTTGTGCCTTACCGCGGCTGGGCGCTTAACATTACCGACAAAGGCGTAGTAACCCCCTGGGCGGCCGGTTTCCGTTCGCCCTGCGGCATCAGTATGATAGATGGCGAGCTTTGGTACAGTGATAACCAGGGCGACTGGGTAGGCTCTGGCAGTATTATGCCTGTTAAAAAAGGCGGTTTTATGGGCCACCCGGCCAGCTTGGTTTGGACTAACCTGCCCAACTCCCCGTTAAAGCTTACACCCGAAAAGTTTTTTGCCACCAACAACCCGCGTATAGAGTTTGATAAGGACGGGCAGCCGTTTAAACCGCAAAACATAGTTAACGAAAAGTACCGTACAGAAGTGGATGCTAAAAAAGAGATCCCCGAATTGCAGCTGCCTGCCGTTTGGCTGCCGCATGGTATCCTGGGTATCTCTAACTCCGAGATCGTGAAGATACCGGAAGGTGTTTTTGGGCCCTTTGCCGGGCAGCTGCTGGTTTGCGACCAGGGGCAAAGCATGGTCGACCGTATTTTTCTGGAAAAGATCAACGGCGAGTACCAGGGCGCCGCATGGGCGTTCAGAAGCGGTTTTCAATCCGGTATTGTGCGTTTGGCCTGGCTGCCGGATGGCTCGCTGGCGGCAGGCGAAACCAACCGGGGCTGGGGTTCGGCAGGCGAGGCTACCATGGGCCTGCAGCGTTTGATCTGGAATAACCATATCCCTTTTGAGATGCGGGCTATACGGGCTATGCCGGATGGCTTCGAGATCGAGTTTACCAAACCGGTTGATAAAAAGGTAGCCGAAGATCTGGCATCTTACTCGGTAGAAAGCTTTACGTATAAGTACCACGGCGTTTACGGCAGCCCGCCGGTAGGCAGCCTTAAGTGTAATGTTACCGGGGTAAAGGTATCTGATGATGGCTTAAAGGCACGTATAGTTGTGAGCAACCTGCGCAAACACTTTATTCATACCATAACGCTCGACGGTGTGCGCGACCAGGAAAACTATTTTAACCTGGTGCACCCAACAGCCTATTACACCTTAAATAATATCCCCGAAGGGAAAAAGCTGGCTTTAAAGGACCTGAGCATCAAAAATTCAAAAACAGCCGTTAAAGCCTTAAAGCCCGCTGCAGCTGCAAAGGCGGCTAATGCGCTGCTAACCAAAGTGCCAACTTATGACGATGTTAAGCCCTTACTGCTAAAAAACACTTGTTCGGCCTGCCACAATCCTAATATTAAACAGGTTGGCCCGGCGTTTAAGGATATTGCCAAACGCAAATACAGCATCAACGAAATTATGCAACTGATAAAAAATCCTAAGCCCGAGCATTGGCCGGATTACGCTACCCCCATGCCGCCTATGCCGCAGGTACCCGTGCAGGATGCCCGCAAAATAGCTACTTGGATCAGGTCGTTAAAATAAATAAAACCGGGCACCAGCAGGTGTGAATGTTGGTGCCCGGCAATGCCTTTATGATCGGAAAGAACACAGATCAAATAAAAAATATAAAATCTATGGGATTAATAGATTTTATGATATATTTGCATCAAATAGTTCTTTTAATAACTTATCCAGAAAGACAGAGGGAAAGGCCCTACGACGTCTTAGCAACCTGTACCGGCTTTTAGCTTGTAAAAGGTGCTAATTCCTGCTCCAGATTAAATGGAGAAAGATAAGATGATTATAAAACAGAAAGCTGAAACAGCTTTGCTCTTATGTCTTCTTTTTTTTGAGATAAGTTACTAAAACAACCTGTAACATTAAAAATTAAGACATCATGAGGATTTACCTGGACAACGCCGCCACCACCCAATTAGACAACGAAGTTTTTAAAGCCATTACCCCTTACCTGCTTGATTTTTATGGCAACCCGTCATCTCATCACCAGCATGGCCGCGAGGTTAAAAACGCTGTAGAGGGCGCGCGTGCTACCATTGCCGGTTTGCTGCATGCATCGCCAAACGAAATTGTTTTTACCAGCGGCGGTACCGAGGCAGATAACATGGCCATCCTGTCTGCCGTTTACGCTCATCACATTAAGCATGTTATCACCACACCGTTTGAGCATCATGCCGTATTGCATACGCTAAAGGCATTACAAAACAATGGCGAAATAAAGCTGAGTTTTATAAATACCGATAGCCGTGGCAACCTGGATACCGGCCATCTGGAGGAATTGCTGCGGCAAAACGGCCCCTCGTTAGTATCGGTGATGCATGCCAATAACGAGATAGGTAATCTTAACAATATTGAGCTGATTGGGGATCTCTGTAAAAGCAGGGGCGCACTTTTCCATTCAGATACGGTACAAACCATGGGCCACTACAGGCACGATCTGGCAAAACTAAATGTAGATTTTATAGCAGCATCGGCACATAAGTTTCACGGGCCAAAAGGTGTTGGCTTTATATACTGCCGGGATGGTGTGCAATTAACGCCCTTACTGCACGGCGGCTCGCAAGAGCGCAAGCTGCGCGCCGGTACCGAAAACATCCACGGCATTATTGGCCTGGCCAGGGCGCTGGAAGTTGCTTATCAGGATCTGGATGCGCACCGGGCACACATCCAAAACTTAAAAAACAGGATGATCGCCAAACTACAGCAGCAAATAGCCGATGTGCGTTTCAACGGTAATTCGGCCATTGCCGGTAAAAGCCTTTATACGGTATTAAATGTAAGCCTGCCTTTTAGCTATGCATCAGGCAACCTGCTTAATTATCTGGATCAGCATCACATTTCGGTATCCGGTGGCAGCGCCTGCTCAACAGGTTCGGCATCGCATGTTTTAGAGGCCATCGGGGCAGATACCTCCCGTAACAATATCCGCTTTTCGTTCAGTAAATTCAACACGGCCCACGAGATAGATTACGTGGTAGAAAAATTATCGGTATTGTATAAGGCTATGGCGGCGTAACATGTTGATACTGTTTTTTTAACAGGTTTAAACTGTTTGTGTTACAAAATGTTTTTTGGCCGCAAATGTGTGTATTTATAGGGTGATAAACAATAAACGAGCCTTTGGTTAACATTAACCGGAGGCTTTTTTGCGTTTGGGCGGAAAGTATTTTCTACATTTATATTTCTTTGCAAACAAAAATCATGTCAGAAAGACCGTCAAAACCTAAAAAGGAATTAAAAAATATAAATAAAAAAAACGAGATAAGTACATCAAGGGAGAGTAAGATAAAGGGTTTTCCTATTGTGGGCATCGGCGGGTCGGCGGGTTCATTTCCATCGTTCGAGAAGTTTTTTAACCATTTGCCCGCAGATAGCGGGATGGCCTTTATCATCATCCTTCACCTGGATCCGCATCATAAGGGGCAGGTAGCCGAGCTGTTTCAAAATTACACGCCTATGCCGGTTATGGAAGCACAGGATGGCATGCCGGTTGAGCCGGACCATGTGTACATCATCCCGCCAAATAAGGATATGGGCATCCATAACCGCAAGCTTCTGCTGCTTACCCCGGCAAAGCCGAATGGTTACCGGCAGCCTATAGATTACTTTTTACAAAGCCTGGCAGACGACCAGTGGAACAAGGCAGTGGGCGTTATCCTTTCGGGGATGGGATCTGACGGGGAAACCGGTATCAGGATGATCAAAGAAAAGCTGGGTATGGCTATGGCGCAGGATCCGGATAGCGCGCAGTATAACAGCATGCCCATGGCTGCTATTAGTACCAACCTGGTTGATTATGTACTATCGCCCGAAGAAATGCCCCTAAAGCTTATCCAGTATCTTAACCACCCGGTACTTGCCGAAGAAGCATCTGAGCAGGTGCGTATAGCCATACAAAATACCAATTCCATACAAAAGATACTGATGCTGCTGCGCTCGCAAACCGGGCATGATTTTTCACTTTATAAAAAAAGCACCATCACCCGCCGTATAGACCGGCGCATTGCTTATCATCAGGTACCCGATTATGCCGCCTATGTAAATTTTTTAAGGGAGAACCCGCTGGAGATAGAGGTGCTTTTTAATGAATTGCTTATCGGCGTAACCAAATTTTTTAGGGATGCCCCCGCTTTTGAATCATTAAAGCCAAAGCTTTGCGCGTTGATGGTTAATAAGGCAGGTAACGAGCCATTCCGGGTGTGGATAGCGGGCTGTTCTACCGGCGAGGAAGCCTATTCTGTCGCTATGCTGCTGATAGAGTGCCTGGAAGATATGGATAAAGGCGAGTGGCCCAAACTGCAGCTGTTTGCTACCGACCTGGATGCCGAGGCCATAGAGCATGCCCGTAACGGTGTTTATTTTGATAATATCGTAGCAGATGTATCCGCCGCCCGTATAGATAAGTTTTTTATTAAAAAGGATAACACCTTTCAGGTTAAAAAGGAGTTGCGCGAGATGATTGTTTTTGCCCAGCATAACCTGATCAAGGATGCGCCCTTTACACGGCTGGACCTGCTTTGCTGCCGTAACGTGATGATATACCTGACCACCGAGCTGCAAAAAAAGATCATCCCTATTTTTCATTACTCCCTTAATGCCGGCGGTATTATGTTTATGGGGCCTGCAGAAACGATTGGCGGTTTTACAGAAATGTTTATATCTGTTGACCCTAAGTGGAAGATCTACGAGCGCAAGGAGGGGAGTGCGCAGGTGGGCAGGATGATAGATTTTCCTTTTCATGTAGCCAAGCAATACCCTTTAAACACCATGAAGATAGATGATATGGAAAAACAGATCAGCAAGCGATCGGTAGCGGATACGTTTAACCGCATACTGCTGGAAAACTTTACGCCCTCATCCGTATTGGTGAACGAAAAAGGGGATATCCTTTACAGCAATGGCAAAACCGGCAAGTTTTTAGAGCTGCCAAACGGCGAAGCGGTGATGAATATTTATAAAATGGCGCGCGAGGAGCTGCGGTATGTTGTAGGTAATATCATCCATCAGGCGCGGCTCCAAAAGGGCGAGGTTGCCATCAGCGATATTAAACTGAAGGATGCGGATGCCATAAGGTTAGTTGATCTGAAGGCCATATTGTTAGAAGAAACCGGGCTGCAGGGCCTGGTGCTTGTTATTTTTGAAGATAAGGGGTACTTTAAAAAAGCAGGCGGCAAGCTAAAAGCCGGGGATGATAAAACGAATGTGGCTGTTGAAGAACTGGAGAAGGAACTGGTTTACACCAAGCAGCAGCTCAACAGCACTATCGAACAGATGGAAACATCACTGGAAGAATTAAAATCTACCAACGAGGAATTGCAAAGCACCAACGAGGAACTGCAAAGCACCAACGAAGAATCGTTAACGACCAAAGAAGAGATGCAATCGCTTAACGAGGAGTTGATGACCATAAACATGCAGTACCAGTCTAAAGCCGAAGAACTCACCCGGATCAACAACGATATGAAAAACCTGCTCGATTCTACCGAGATAGGCACCATATTTTTAGATAATAAGCTTGATATTTTGCGCTATACCCCGCAGGTGCGCAAACTTTTTAACCTGATACCTACGGATGTTGGGCGCCCTATTAACCATGTGGTTTCTAATTTTGATAACTCGGGCATCGAGAATGAGATACGTAAGGTGATAGATACCCTGGCCAATAAGGAGATAGAGGTAAAAACCAAAACCGATGAATGGTACAAGGTAAGGATAATGCCCTACCGTACGCTTGATAACTTTATTTCGGGCGCGGTGCTTACGTTTACACTCATAACCGGGTACAAGCAACTGGAGTACAAGATAGAAGGTTTACAGCAGAAGTTTGATAGCATCTCGCGGCTTTATCCGGATGCCCTGGCGCATATTGATGCAAATAATAATATTTTATGGGCTAATGAAACGTTTCGCGAAATTTTAAAAATTGAAGAGGATTTGCAGGGTAAGCCCTTTATACCTTACCTGGAGCAATTCATTAAAACAGAACCCGTTTTAAAACTGTTAAATAAAGCAAAGAGCGGGGCAGGTGTTAAAAGTGCCGACTTTGTTTTGGCGGGCAGCAGCCCCGGCCATTGTACAATAAGCGCTATACCTTTAAAAAATGATGAAGCCGGCAGCGTATTACTGGTTACACTCGCTATGAAAACGAAAGGCCTTGAAAAATAATACGGATAATATAAACGATGCCCTGGGAGACGACCTGAGGAGCAAGGCCGAAAAAATGCTTGCCGATATCGGCCAGCGTAAGAAAGTGTTTGGCGACCAGGATATGCAGGCTCTTTTTCAGGAATTGCAGGTGTACCAGATAGAGCTGGAAATGCAAAATGATGAGCTGAAGGTTGCCAATGAGGAACTGGAACTGCAGCAGCTTAAGTTTGCAAGCATTTATAACCTTGCACCCATCGGGTACTTTATATTAAACAGCTACGGCATCATCGAAGAGGTAAATAACGCGGGCGCATATTTGATAGAAGGCGGCAAGGCTGGCTTACTGGGCAAGCGGATGATCCAGTTTATAGCCCCGGAGTTTACAGATGTTTTTTACCGTTTTTTTAAGGATATGCAGGCCACGCATGCCAAACAAAGCTGCCAGCTTAAGATAACATCACAGGCCGGGGCCGAATTATACACCCAGGTAGAGGGTACCGCCATTAACTCGTTTAGCGGCGCACCGCCCAAATACTACATAGCCATTGTGGATATTACCGAACGTATAGCAGCCGAGAAAAACTTGGCCGAAACCAAAGAAAGGCTCGAACTCTCTCTGGAAGCTTCTTCTGCAGGCACCTGGGAGCTGGACCTGGATAGTATGAAATTTTATCTGGATGAGTTTAACTATGATATCTGCGCCATCCCCAAAGGTGGGTTTGACGGCAGCTACCGTACCTTTCTCAACCTGATCCATCCTGATGACCGCGAAATGGTTGACGAGCATTTCCGTAAGTCTATCAATTCCGAAAAAGAAATAGATTTTGTTTGCCGTTTGATCAATTCTGACGGCCAGCTGCACTATGCCAGTATCAGGGGCCACGTAATAGGCGAGCCGGGGCAAACCAGGCGGCTGGTTGGTATTATGATAGATATCACCGAAAAAAAGCGGATAGAAGAAGAAACGGTGCTTTTAAAGCAGGATCAGCAAAGGGCCATAACCCTGGCCACATTAAATGCAGAAGAGAACGAACGCAGGCGCATCAGCGATGCCCTGCATGATAGCGTTAGCCAGTTATTGTATGGCATCAAGATGAAGCTTAGTGCGCTTGACCTGGGCCACGGCAAGGCGCATCTGGATATCAACACGCTGATAGACCAGGCGATAGAAGAAACCCGTAACATATCTTTTGAGCTGGCGCCATCCATCCTGCTTGATTTTGGCCTGCCCGCCACCCTTGATGAACTGGTTAAAAGGTTATCATCGCCGGGGATGCGCATCCAGGCAAAGGTTACAGGCTTTAACGCCCGCGAAAACATGCTGCTGGAAACCACCATGTACCGCGTAATACAGGAGTTGATCAACAATTGCATGAAACATGCCGGTGCAAGCCTGGTAAGGATAACCGTAAAAGGCGGTAAACGCATAGAAATATGCGTGCAGGATAACGGCAATGGCTTTAATTATACCCAGCAGGAACAATCTGCAAGCGGCTCTGGGCTGCGCAGCATCAAAAACCGCATCAGTTTATACAATGGCGAATTATCGGTTGATTCGGCGCCGGGCAAAGGCACCCTGGTTAAAATAGTGCTCAATCATAAACAAGAAATATAAAAATACTGTTTGTTAAACATGGAGGTGAAAAATATTGTTGTAATAGGGGCATCCGCAGGGGGCCTGAAGGCTGTTAACCAGCTGGTAAGTAATTTACCGGCAGATTTACCCGCGGCTGTTTTTATTGTGATACATATGTCAAAACATTCGCAGGCTGCTGTTATAGTTCAGCACCTGCAAAAATTAACAGCCAATACCTGCAAGGTTGCAGAAAATAACGAAACGATAAAGGCCGGCCACATTTACCTGGCCCCGGCAGATCAGCACCTGTTTTTAAAACCCGGCAAAGTACGTTTGCTGCACGGCCCGCATGAAAACCGCTGGCGGCCGTCTATCGATGTGCTTTTCCGTTCGGCGGCGGCGGCGTATGATTCCAGGGTAACGGGGGTTGTTCTGAGCGGGCTGCTGGACGACGGCACGTCGGGCATGTCGGCCATTAAGCGCAGCGGCGGCGTATGCATTGTGCAGGAACCATCAGAAGCCGAATACGATGACATGCCTTTAAACGTTATTCATAATGTAGATGTAGATCATCGCGTGCTGATACAGGATATGGGGTATATTATTGCAGATGTGCTTTCCAAGCCGCATCATGCTTTGCATATCCCCGAGGATGTAAAGATAGAAGCGGATATTACCGAACGCCTGGTAAGCAATATAGAAGATATGCAGAAACTGGGCACCCACAGTAACTTTACCTGCCCGGATTGTGGCGGCGGGCTGTGGGAGATAGAAAAGGATGTGCATAAAAGGTACCGGTGCCACACCGGCCACGTTTATACCGCGCTTAGTTTGCTCGAAAAACAGGGCGAAGAGATGGAGGAGTCTATCTGGATCTCTGTAAGGATGCTGGAAGAGCGCCGTAACCTTTTGCTCAACATGTCGTTTAACGATAAAGGTGTTGCAGGCAGCGCCCTGGTAAGCGATTATCAGCGCAGGGCCGAAGAACTGGCCGTACATGTAGACAGGTTGAAGAAATTATTAATTTCGATCAGTAAAACAGGGCCCGAAGATGAAGGGTATTTATAAAATAACATTAACTCCTGCAAAAACATCAATAGCCGATACGATTTTCACTTTAAATAAAAAATTAATATCATGATAGATATTGTATTGGCAGAAGATCATAACATCGTACGTAACGGTATCATTTCGCTGTTAGAAAAAGAGGCCGGCATCAATGTGGCAGGTGCGGCAATAAACGGATGCGAGGTTTTAACCCTGCTGGAAAGCGGCACCCATGCCGATGTGATACTGGCCGATATGAATATGCCCTTAATGGGCGGGCTCGACCTTACCGACCAGATTAAAGAGAAGTACCCGGATTGCAAGATCATTATTCTAAGCGCCCTCGATCACGAAAAATATGTGATCAAGGCGTTTCAGGCCGGGGCAAGCGGCTATCTGCTTAAAAGCGTAGGCGCCGACGAACTTGTTTTTGCCGTTAAGCACGTGTTGCACAACAACCTTTACATCTGCTCAGAACTTACCACCAAGTTTTTAAAACGCCTGCTAACCATTCCTGATCCTGCCGCGCTGCAGCAGATCATGGATATCGAATTTTCTGCCAAAGAGGTAGAAGTGCTGGGCCTCATCAGCGAAGGCTATACCAACCAGGAAATTGCCGATAAACTGTTTACCAGTAAAAGGACCATCGAAAGCCAGCGGCAGACCCTTATCGATAAAACAGGCTCGCGCAATACCGCTGCGCTGGTACGTTTTGCCATGAGCAATGGCATTGTTAATTAATTGTTGCTTGTTATATTACAATAAATCTGCATAATTATCTTATAATTAAAAATAACGTATTTAAACATTCCGGGCGGTTGTACAAATACGCAACTGTAAAAAAACATAGCAGGTACTTTTGTTATAAATAAGTACAGCTATGAAAATTCCCGTTACGCCCGACCTTTTGAAATTTGTAATTTCAAAAGGATTTAGATACTGCTATTCCAAAACAACCTGTATCGATGCTCCCGACGCCGACGTATGCATAACGCTTACACCGGTAAAAATGCCGCCGCGCATCAAAAGGTTACCCAAAGCTTATGATACCTTCTTTAATATTTTTAAAGAGCCTTTTCAGATGGCCAACGGGGTAGACCGTACACGCATATTTTTCGACCTTAAAAACCTTTAACAGCTATGAGTGACAAAAAAAGGGTTTTAGTGATTGATGATGACGAGGCGGTACTTAATGTAATGGAAGAAGCCCTTATTTACGAAGGTTTTGAAGTGAAAACGGCCGATGCGGCAGATGGGGTGGATAGCATGATCCAAACCTATGTGCCCGATATTTTACTGATAGATTATATCCTGAAAGGGGTTAACGGCGGCGAGATATGCCACCAGGTAAAAAAGAACCCGGATACCAGGCAGCTTCCCGTAATTATTTTATCGGCTTATCCCAGGGTGCTGTTATCATTAGGGCAATATGGCTGTGATAAATTCATACCCAAACCTTTTGATCTGAGTGATCTTGTAGGCAGCATCAAATCCATACTGCATGCCGGTTCCTGCGCGGCCCTAACAGAACAAAATTTTTAAACATCCACTTATTTATTATACCATGTTTCAAAACCAGGGAGTTAACAAAGTAATTCTGGTAGGCCAGGTAGAGGGCAGGCCCGAATGGAAAACCATAGCCGGTAACAAATGCCTGTGCCTTAAATTAATAACGATAGAAAATATTAACCGGCAGGGCGCTGTTTGCAAGCATGCCGAAAATCATTTCATCCAGATCGCCGAAAGCGTTGTTGATAACGCCGCGAGCTTGCAGGATGGTACCGAACTTTACCTGGAGGGGAAGATAACCACACGCCCAAGTATAGATCATAAAGGAATAAAACGTTATGATACCGCAATTATAGCGCATAAGTACAATATAATGGCTAAGGCACCGGCACCGGTTTTAAACGTAATGTAGTAGCTTATGGCTAAACTCTTACTTTTTGATACGCTGAAGGGCTATGCACTCCGCTATGCCTGGAACAGAGAAAAAATAAGCAAGCGCCCCGTTTTATTAAGGTATGTGATCCCGGTAGCCGCAGCGCTTATCACTACCTGGGTGGTGATGGTGCCGCTTAATTTCTTCAGTATGTATGCGCCGTTCCTGGCCTACTTCGGGGTTATTTTTTTTAGTGCGTGTTATGGCGGCAGCCGCTCGGCCTTAGTGGCCAGTATTGTATCCGCCGTGTGCGTAGTGGTATTTATCCGGCACAAACATCAGTTGCACGGGGGTGGTATTTTCAGCCTGTTAATTGTTTTTTTCCTCATCCAGGCTTTAATGATAACAGCCCTGTTCGCTGTTATAGAAGTGGTACAAAAGCAATCGCGCACCAGCGAAGAAACCTTTAGGGGGATAGTAGAAAAAAGCGCCGAAGGCTTTTTAATGGCTAACCAGGATGGTGTAATGAGTTATGTATGCTTATCGGTGCAGCAAATATTAGGTTACCAGCCGCATGAACTGCTGGGTACACCCATTACAGCCCTTATCCATCCCGATGAGATCAAGGCGTTTAACATCAGGTTTTTAAAAATACTGTTAAAAGATGGGCAATCTATGTCGTTTTTGCAGCGCCTTAAAAACAAACAGGGCGAGTGGCAGTGGATAGAAGGCTGTGTAAACAACATGCTGAAAAATCCCAACATCAGGCACATTGTTTTTAACTACCGCAATGTTACCGAAAGGATAAACCAAACCAAGCAGCAGGAGGATTTTGTGCACATGGCCGCGCATGAACTTAAAACACCCATTACGGCGCTTCGCGGATATTTGCAGTTAATGCAGCTCTATCACCTTAAAGAGGGCAGGGATAAGGATAACGAAATGCTCGACAGGATGAACAAGCAAACAGACCGGCTGCTTAACCTGATAGACGAAATGTTGAATGTAACCAGGATAAGGGCCGGCGAACTGCTTTATCATTTTGGTTTGTTTGATCTTAACGAAACCGTGAGGGATGTAGTAGATGCCTTTAAGGCAACAGCCACCACGCATCATATCAGTTTAGTTACCCAGCCTATACCGCCTGTTAACGGCGATAAAGACCGCATTAGCCAGGTGTTAACCAACCTTATCGGTAACGCCATTAAGTATGCCCCGGATGGGCCCGATATTGCGGTTAAGGTAACAACCGAAGGCCCCGATGTGGTAATAAAAGTAAAAGACCATGGTATAGGGATCCCGAAAGAACAGCAGAAAAAGATCTTCGACCGCTTTTACCGTTCAGAATCCCTGCCCAAAAACACCTATCAGGGCTTAGGACTGGGTTTATATATTGCTATGGATATTGTTAAAAAACATCATGGTAAAATGGGGGTGGAGAGCGATGCCGGTAAAGGCGCCGAGTTTTGGTTCTCCCTGCCCCTAAATGGCTGATGCACATTAATTGCCTTAGATCAGGCCGGGTGAATTCCATCGGGATATAAAGTATTGATTTGCAATAAATTAATTAATAATTAATGTGGTATGGTCCGAATGAGTGGATAATATGGTGAGCATAACCATCTCCTTGCTTGTTGGATAGGTATATTATCAGTTAAAATTACTTCTGATTTATTTGCTAATTACGAATTAAATTAATAAATAGGATAATTTATGTTGAATTGGTGTAAGTAGAAGTGGACACCGTTGTCGTGATAAGCGAACGGTTTAACCCGTGCCACTTCATGGAATTATTATGAATTTTTTAAAAAAGACAGTAAATAACGCTAAGAAATTATAAATCTTATAAAGATATTATATTATTTATAAGTTAATAGTTGTTTGGCTTTGTTGTTGGTTAAAAAGAGAGTATCAATCCAACAACATCACATGCAAAAAAAACTTAAGGTGTTTACCTGGCATATCCATGGCAGTTATCTTTTTTATTTAGCACAGGGCAATTACGATATTTATATACCCACCAAACCCGAAAAAACAGAAGGCTATTACGGCCGGGGCGAAACCTTCCCTTTTGGTGATAATGTGATTGAAATACCCGCCGGCGAGGTAAAATACCAGGAGTTTGATTGCATCATATTTCAAACCAATACCAATTACCTGGTCGATCAGTATGAGATACTGACAGCCGAACAACGGGAATTACCCCGCATTTATATAGAGCACGACCCGCCGCGGCAGCATCCTACAGATACCCGCCATGTGGTAGCTGATGAGAACGTAGTACTGGTGCATGTTACCCACTTTAACCGCCTGATGTGGGATAGCAACCAAACGCCAACCCGTGTTATTGAGCATGGCGTTACGGATGCGGGAGTGCATTACCGCGGCGATCTGGACCGTGGCATTGTGGTGATCAATAATTTGCCGGCCCGCGGGCGTTTGCTGGGCCACGATATTTTTATGTACGCCCGCAAACACGTACCGCTTGACCTGGTAGGCATGGGCACAGGCAGCCTGGGGCTGGGCGAGGTGCTGCACCCGCAATTGCCGCAATTTCAAAGCCGTTACCGTTTCTTTTTTAACCCGATAAGATATACCAGCCTTGGCCTGGCCGTTTGCGAAGCAATGATGATGGGCATCCCCGTGGTAGGCCTGGCCACTACCGAGCTTTCGGCGGTGATTGAAAACGGGGTATCGGGTTTTATCCATACGGATGTAGACTACCTGATAGATAAGATGAAGCTTTTGATCAGCAACGCGCAGTTGGCACAGCAAATTGGCAGCAAGGGCAGGGAGGTGGCTTTACAGCGCTTTAGCATACAACGTTTTACCCGCGATTGGGAAAACCTGCTGAATGAGGTAACCGCAAAAACCAGGGCCGCCGCTGCTTAAACTATATAATTATGAAATATCAAACAAAAAAAATAGCGTTAATAAGCGAACATGCCTCGCCACTGGCAAACCTGGGCGGGGTGGATACCGGGGGGCAAAATGTATATGTGGCACAGCTGGCTAAACATCTGGCCACTATGGGTTACCTGGTAGATGTATTTACACGCAGGGATAGCGCCGCTTTGGCCGGTATGGTAAACTGGGTTAGCGGTGTAAGGGTTATTCATATTAACGCCGGCCCGCAGGCAGCAGTGGTTAAAGAAGACCTGCTGCAATATATGGATGAGTTTAAGGATAATATGGTTAAATTTATACGTAAGCATAGCATTAATTATACGCTGGTACATGCCAACTTCTTTATGTCGGCCCTGGTAGCTATGGGTATTAAAAAGGAATTGGGTGTGCCGTTTGCGGTTACTTTTCATGCGTTGGGCCATGTAAGGCGCATACACCAGGCCGGGGCCGATAAATTCCCGGTGGCGCGTTTGGCTATTGAGGAAGCTGCCGTGCGCCAGGCCAGCATGATTATTGCCGAGTGCCCGCAGGATAAGCAGGACCTGATGGAATATTACAATGCCCCCGAAGATAAAATAGCCATTGTGCCCTGCGGTTTTAGCGCCAGTGAATTTAGCCCTGTAGATAAAGAGGCTGCAAGGCGGGTACTGGGGCTGCCGCAGGATGAGCATATTATACTGCAGCTTGGCCGCATGGTGCCGCGCAAAGGGGTTGATAACGTAATAGCGGCCCTGGCCCAAATAAATGTAAAAAGCAAGCCGGTAAGGCTGGTGATTGTTGGCGGCGAATGCGAAGACCTGGAAGAGGATAAATGCCCCGAATATGCGCGTTTAATGGATATTGCCCGCAAACACGGCGTGGCCGAAAAAATAATTTTTGCCGGCCGCAAAGATCGTAACCGGCTAAAATTTTACTATTCGGCATCAGATATATTTATTACCACGCCCTGGTACGAGCCTTTTGGCATTACCCCGCTGGAAGCTATGGCATGTGGTACACCGGTTATAGGCTCAAACGTGGGGGGAATTAAATACAGCGTTAAAGATGGCGAAACAGGGGTGCTGGTTAACCCGCATAACCCGGCACAACTGGCAGATGCAGTGAGCGATCTGCTTAATGCGCCCGATAGATTATACGAAATGGGCAAGCAGGCAATTGAACGCGTTAACCGGCACTTTACCTGGGCCAGGGTGGCCCAACAGATCAATAGGGTTTATAAAATGATGCAGCCGGTTGCCAAAATAACCCCTAACCGCTCGCAAGCAGCCTGATCATGAACAAGGCAATATTTTTAGATAAGGATGGTACACTGATACCCGATATCCCCTACAATACCGACCCCGCAAAAATAACCCTGGAAAACAACACCGTTACCGGCCTTAAAAAACTGCAGGATGAAGGTTTTAAGCTGATCATTATTTCCAACCAGTCGGGTGTTGCCAGGGGGTATTTCCCCGAGCATGAACTGTTTGCAGTTGCAGCCAGGATAGAAGAGTTATTTACGAGGAACGGTTTAACATTAAACGGCTTTTATTATTGCCCGCATCACCCGGAAGGGATCATCCCCCGATATAATATTGCCTGCAATTGCCGCAAGCCCTTGCCGGGCATGTTGTTAAGGGCCGCCGCCGACCATGCCATCAGCCTGAAAGATTCGTGGATGATAGGCGACATCCTGAACGATGCCGAAGCGGGCAACCGGGCCGGCTGCAAAACGGTATTAATTGATAATGGCAACGAAACCGAATGGGTTAGCGGGCCTTACCGCCGGCCAGCACTGGTATGTAAAACCATTGACGAAGCCGCCGAAGGTTTATTGTTAACCAACAAACATGAGCTGGCAGGGGTGTAAAAACATACTGTGCATCCGGCCGGATAACATGGGCGACCTGATCATGACCGGCCCGGCCATACGTGCGCTTAAAACTACCTTTGGCGCCAGGATAACGGTATTAACCTCATCTATGGCAAAGGGCATTATCCGGCACATGCCCGAAATTGACGATGCCATTATTTATGATCTTCCCTGGGTTAAAACTGCCGCCCTGCCTGATGCCGAAG
Source organism: Mucilaginibacter phyllosphaerae (assembly GCF_004378255.1). Taxonomy (GTDB): domain Bacteria; phylum Bacteroidota; class Bacteroidia; order Sphingobacteriales; family Sphingobacteriaceae; genus Mucilaginibacter; species Mucilaginibacter phyllosphaerae. The sequence continues at coordinate 465,678 of NZ_SNQG01000001.1, read as the reverse complement.
GGTTTAACGAAGTGGTGGCTGCCCTGAAAAAAAAGCAGTTTGATGCCGCGGTTATATTTACCGTGTACAGCCAAAACCCTTTACCAACCGCTATGCTGGCCTACCTGGCAGGCATCCCCAAAATACTGGCTTATTGCCGCGAAAATCCCTACCATTTATTAACCGATTGGCTGCCCGACCAGGAACCGTACAGTTTTATAAAGCACCAGGTGCGCCGCGACCTGGACCTGGTTGCAGCAGTGGGCGCTTTTACAACTAACCCTGCCTTGCAGCTGCAGGTTAGCGATACCGCATGGCAGCCCGTAGCCCAAAAGCTAACTGCTGCCGGCATAGATGTTACCAGGCCGTGGTTGATATTGCACCCCGGCGTAAGCGAAAAAAAGCGCGCCTACCCCACAACCCAATGGGCGGAAGCAGCCCGCAAACTGATCACAGAAAAGGGTTTCCAGATCCTGATAACCGGGTCACCGGCAGAGCGGCAACTTACAGATGAACTTGCCGGTTTAACAGGTGCCGGCAGCGTATCACTGGGCGGCATGTTTAGCCTGCACGAATACATTTGCCTGGTAAAACATACGCCGGTAATGCTATCGGTAAATACCGGCAGCATACATATTGCTGCTGCGGTTGGTACGCCGGTAGTTGTTTTGTATGCCCAAACCAACCCCCAGCATACCCCCTGGGGCGTGCCATGCCGGGTGTTGGAATTTGCGGTGCCCGTGCAGCTGCGCAGCAAGAATGAGGTGATTGCCTATGTTAATAAAACACATTATAACGTGCCCGCTTTGATGCCTGCAGCCGATGATATTATTAGGGCGGTTGATGAACTGCTTAACTCGCCAGGCTTACCAGCTCTACCGTTTCCCGGAAAACAGAATGAAAATCTGGCGATTGAAGCCAGTTGATGGTGCGGTGCACCCGTTTATCGAGCGGCCCCCAGCGCTGCGGCTCGCCATCCATACTGATCACGATGCTGGGTGTTTTAAACGCCGAGGCAATATGCGATACGCCGGTACAGTTAGAGATGAGCATGGCGGCATTTTTGATCAGCGCGCCCACGGCGCCCATAGATGTTTTACCCGCCGCGTTGATGCACTCATAACGCATATGCCCGATAACCGCATCAATGATACCGGCTTCATTCTGGGTGCCGGTAAGCACGGCTTTGTACCCCTGCTCCACACAGTAATCGGCAAGGGCGGCAAAGTATTTAACCGGCCATTGCCGCCACCCGCCCCTGGATCCGGGGTGGATGCAAATATACCTTTGGGGCGCTATACCCAGGTTTAAGGCATCCAGCGCATCATAATCTGCCGTGGTTAAGGGATACTCCAGGTCGCTCCCCTGTGATGGCATGCCCAGAAACTCCATCAGGGCCAGATGGCGATCAATCTCGTGCCCGTAGTCGGGGTAGGGCATAAATAACCCGTTATCCGGTGCATAATGGCCCTCGGTAGCATACCCGGCTGTAAATTTGGCACCAAATAGTTCCACCATCGGGTTAACTACAGATCCATTACCCTGCATCTGGATAGCCAGATCAAACTGCATCGCCTGCACATTGCCCAAAAAAGCCGTGAATGCGGCCGGGTCTAATTCCTGCTCGGGCAGCCCGGGGTACCCGGGGAAGCTTACGAAGCCGTCAAAATAAGCGCTGAATCTGTCGGTAAATGTTTTGGCCCAGGGCAGCCCTATCAGGGTTATCTGTGCGTTTGGGCAGGCGTGGCGCAAAGCCTTAAAAGCCGGTACGGCGCAAAGCATATCGCCTAACTGCAAGGCGCGGAATACGGCTATCTTTTTGATCTGGTGTGCGGGTAATTTCATTGTAGCTTCATATAAATAATACACGGTATTTTACGGCACCATACCATTGCCAAAACACCGACAGGAATGGGATAATAAAAGAAGTAACCACCATTTCGCAAACGTGGTTTACCGAAAGCCTGGTGGTGTACAGCCTTTTAACAACAAAGTAGCCGGTTAAGCCCAGCCAGGCTGCAGCGCCGGTTATTTTTAAAACAGGCTGCCCGGTAATCAGCCCGGCCAGCAGTATTATAAAGCCGGCAATAATGCCATAGTAAAGCACCGGTGTGGTATGGCTTATCTTTTTACGGTAAAGCCGCGGGTACTTTTTGTAAAGCAATGCATTAAACATCGTTTTTTTTTGCTCTTTAATGCTTACCCCCCATGCTGCTGCGCGTACGGGGTGCACAACCACAGCAGTAGCTACTTTTTTAATGGGGATATTATTATTCAGCAGTTTAAACTCCAGGTCGCTGTCTTCGCGCCAGGCCATACTGAACTGCTCATCAAACCCCCCTGCCTTGATCAGGGCATTTTTGGTGCAGGCACAGTTAGCGGTAATAAAATCCGCCGTTTGCAGGTGCGCCGTGTTTTGCTCATAATCGGTGGGGCGCTTGGCAATAGGCACAATTACCCGGCCGGTAAGCGCAACATCATCGTTAATATTGCAATTGACCACCAGTTGCTGCAGCCAGTGCGCATCGGGCAGGCAATCATCATCTGTAAAGGCAATTATGGGCCCTTTGGCATTCAGCCAGCCATAGTTGCGCGCGGCTGCCGGCCCCTTTTTTTGAGGCAGCGGCAGGTAACGCATCTGCGGATGATCGTAGCATTTCCAGTTGTTTAACAGCTGTTCGGTTTCGGCATCGGGGCCATCGCTTACCACAATTATCTCATAGCTGTATTTGTCGAATTTTTGTTGCAGCAGCGCGTTAAGGCAATTCGTTAACAATTTGGGCCGCCGATAGGTTGGCACTACTATAGATATGATTATCATTCTGTATCTCTTTTTCAATAATAAACGAACCGATGACCAGCGCATCAAAAGGCGATGACCAAAAGCATTCCACCGCATCCCTGGGGGTACAAACTATGGGTTTGCCCAGCGTATTAAAAGAGGTGTTTACCAGCACAGGTACGCCCGTTTTGCGTTCAAAGGCCTTTAGCAGATCGTAATAATCCTTATGCTGCTGCTCATTAATGGTTTGGATGCGCGCGGTACCATCCGTATGCCTTACTGCGGGGATCTGATCGGCCTTATCCTCCTTCACGTCGTAAATAAAAAGCATAAAGGGCGAGTATTCGGCCTGGTTAAACCACTCGTGCGCTTTCTCCTGCAGCACCACGGGCGCAACCGGCCTAAAGTCCTCCCGGTCCTTCACTTCATTCAGGCGGGCCTGCATGGCCGGGTTGATGGGCGATGCCAGGATAGACCGGCTGCCCAGCGCGCGGGGCCCAAACTCCATACGGCCCTGGTACCAGCCTATGATCTTATCTTGTGCCAGTATGTCGGCAGTTTCTTCGGCAATGTTGTGTGCCTTGCGGTAGGGCACTTTCCAAAGCTTCAGCTGTTTCTCTATTTCGGCATCGCTAAACTGCGGGCCCCAGTAGCAATGGTCCATCACAAAGGCTTTTTCATCGTTTTTACGTTGCTGCGCATCCACCCAAAGCGCCGCGCCCAGGGCGGTACCGTCATCACCGGATGCCGGCTGCACCCAAATGTTTTTAAAAAAGCCCTTATCGCGGATGCGGGCATTCGCTACGCAGTTAAGCGCCACGCCGCCGGCAAGGCAAAGGTTTTGTTCGCCGGTTTCCTGGTACAGCCAGCCGGTAAGTTCCAGCAAGGCCTCTTCCAGTACCAGCTGCAGGGAGTGGGCGATGTTAAAATGATGGCTGGTAAATTCCTCGTGGCGCAGGCGTTTGGGGCCAAAGCGCCCGGTTAGGTTTTGATTGTTGATGGTGTACTGGCCGTTGTTGCCAATGTGTATGATCTCCCTAAAATCATTTACAAATTCGGGTTTGCCGTAGGATGCCAGCGCCATCACCTTATATTCATCTGAGGAATGCAGAAAGCCAAGATGGGTGGTAACTTCTTCATACAATAAACCTAAGGAATGCGGCATGTTTACCTGGCCTATCCGGTGCAGCTGCTGGCCCTGGCCTATGCTGTAGGTGGTAGTGGCCAGTTCGCCGCGCCCGTCTACCGTCATCACGGCGGCGTTTTTATGGGGCGAGCAGTTGAATGCGCTTGCCGCGTGTGCCACGTGGTGCTCTACAAAATGCCATTTTTCCCTGCCGATATTGCAGCCCGCAAAACGCTGCTGCAAATGGTGCGGCCAGCCATCCCTTAACTGCCCGGGGGCGTTTATAATGGATGATAAAAACAGCGGCTCCCAGGGATTGGCAAATTCATCGTTCAGGTGCGAGCGGCCTTCCTCAAAGGGGATCTCGATAGTTTCTTTACCCCGATATTGCTCGCCAATAAGCAGGTAGGGGTCAAACGAGTAAGCAATATGGTCTACCTCGTTAATATGGATGCCGGCAACTTTTAGGCAGTAATCAATAGCGTGGAAGGGCAGCTCCCAGGTAGAGAAGGGTACCGGCCGTTTACCGTGTTTAAAATGTGTAAAGCGTTCTTCTTCTGTGGCGGCAAGCAAAATGCCGTTTTTGACGATACAGGCGGCCGAATCATGAAAGGCCGCGTTGATACCTAATGTGTACATCCGTTATGAATTTAGTAATCAATAATGCAATTAATAAAATGTTGCGGCGGGTCTGCTTGGATCTTAAAGTGCGTGTGTATGATAGATGCAACTTCAACTAAACAAGCTTGTTAAATTATAGTTTGAGGTAAAAATTTATTTATTTGATTAAATATTTGCTCCGCAGTAAGGTTTTAGGATTTATCCGCCTCTTTTAAAAACGCAAGCGTGTGTGGGTCTTTCTTACCATCGAAGAATTTGCTTAAAACCAGGTTAAAAACCTCATGGGCGGGGGAGGCCAAAGCAAATAAGGTTAAGCACGAGCGGAGTTTAAGATCATCGGGCGAGCCGAAGATCTGTGTAGCGTTATTACCCGGTAGCTGCAGTAACTGCCTGCTGACGGCAACCAGCCTGGGGCCCAGAAGGGGATGCGCCAGGTAAGCCCTTGCCTCGCCCAGATCGCGGATACCGTATTTTTTGGACAGGGCAGAAAATCCCAGCCCCGCCATCTGCGGAAAGATATACCACATCCAGTGGCTGCGTTTTTTACCCGCCTTAATTTCTGCCAGGGCTGTTTCGTAATCGCCCTTTTGTGCTTCCACAAAGCGGTTTAGATCTTCTTGCTGCATAGGATAAGATAAGCGGCCTGTTTGTTAAAGCAGGCCGGTACGGTTGCCGGCCTGCAAGCGCCGCAAGGCTGTGGCGGCTATTATTTTAGGGTTGATCTTTAATTGTTCGGCTGCTCATCTACCGGTTGCTGCTGCATATTCATGGTATGGGCAACGGCGCTGTCGGGCATCAGGTTGGCGGCGCTTACCTGTACCTTGTTCTTAAAGCCCGATATCACCCGGTCATCACCGGCCATTAATGCCTCGTAACCGTCCTGCGCCACATCGGCAGGGTTTGCCATGGCATCCTTATCCTGTACAATTTTGCTGTCGTTCATCCCGGCCTTGTTAAAAAAGTCGGTATCTGTAACACCGGGTACCAGGGCGGTAAAGGTAATACCGCTATCCTTCATTTCTTCGCGGATTGCGGTGGTGAAAGAGAGTACAAAGGCTTTGGTAGCATGGTACACCGCCTGCCAAGGGCCGGGCAGTTTGCCGGCAATCGACCCTAAATTGAGTATTTTACCTTCGCCGCGGGCAGCCATTTGTTTTACAAAGTGCTTGGTTAAAATAACGGTGGCGCAGATATTTAAATGGATAATGTCCAGTTCGCGCTGCAGGTCGGTATCTTTAAATAGGCCGTAAACACCCTGCCCGGCATCGTTCACCAAAACATCAACCTGCTGGGCAACCTCGCTGCAAAGCGCTTGTGCCTCTTCCATTTTAGAAAGATCTTTGGCAATGGCGGTTACTTCTACACCCATCTGCCTAAACTCTGCCGCCTTGCTGTCCAGTTCGGCCTGCGTGCGGGCAACAATTATCAGGTTATACTTATCTTTAGCAAAAAGCCTGGCCAGTTCATAGCCAATACCATTAGTGGCGCCTGTTATCAGTGCTGTTTTTCTTTGATTTTCCATCGTATAGTTTGTTTTAGTTTTCAATTTCAACCGGTTTGGTGTTGTCGGTCGGCTTGGTTTGTTCCCAGGGCTTAAGCACCACCTTTACGCAGTCTTCTTCTTTTTTATCAAAAATGTCGTATCCGTGCGTTACCTCGCTTAGTGGCAGGGTGTGGGTAATAATATCATCCAGCACTACTTTTTCTTCCTTAACCAGGCCTATCAGGTGGTCTATATAATTCAGCACGGGCGCCTGGCCCATTTTCAGCGTAATGCCTTTATCAAACAGGCGGTGCAGCGGGAAATTATCATAGGTAGAGCCATATACACCCATAATAGATACGGTACCCATACGGCGCACCGTCTTAAAGGCCATATCCAGTATCTTCATACTGCCCACCTCAAAATTAAACAGTGCTTTGGCTTTATCCACCAGGTTGCGTTCGGGCTCAAAGCCTACGGCATCCACACAAACATCGGCACCCCGCCCGCCCGTCATCGATCGTATCGCTTCCACCACATCTACTTCGTCGGGGTTAAGTGTTTCTACTTTGTTAACCGCCCTTGCTTTTTCCAGGCGATAGTTTAGTGGGTCGATAGCGATAACCCGGCCCGCGCCGTTTAACCAGGCGGCTTTTTGCGCCATGAGCCCTACCGGGCCCGAGCCGAATATGGCAACCACCTCGCCGCCCTTAAGCTGCGCCCAATCAATAGCCGACCAGCCCGTGGGGAAGATATCCGTTAGGAACAATACCTGTTCATCGCTCATATTATCGGGCACGATGCGCGGGCTGATATCTGCATAAGGCACCCGCACATACTCTGCCTGCCCGCCCGAGTAACCGCCATACAGGTCGGTATAGCCAAACAGGGCAGCGCCTTTCTGGTCGGCCATATCGCCATTGGGGCCATAATGCTTATAGTTGGAGTTTTCGCAGGCCGGGGACGAGCCGTGGGTGCAAAAAAAGCAATGCCCGCAGGCTATCGGGAAGGGTACCACCACGCGGTCGCCCTTTTTTAATTTGCTTACGCCTTTGCCCACTTCTTCTACAATCCCCATAAACTCGTGGCCCATTACCATGGGGTGGGTTTGCGGCACGCCGCCGCTAAGGATGTGCAGGTCTGAACCGCAAATGGCGGTAGAGGTAACTTTTAAAATAACATCGGTATCCTGTTCGATGCGCGGGTCTGCTACGGTATCATAACGGATGTCGCCTGGTTTGTGAAATACGGCTGCTTTCATGCTTTATTTTTATTATTAGTATGTTATATTAACTTGTAGGAAAATATATTGTTTAATAATATTAAAATTTATCAAACACATCAGGGTCTGATTTTGTAATTAACATATGGCAAACACAAAAAAGCAAGCTGTATTAAGGGATGGTGCGCAGCACAGCCCATGGCAAACAGGCTTAACATTAATGGATGAGGCGGGTGTTTTTGACCCCGGCGCGGTTTATGATGCTTTAATTGTTGGCGGCGGAATAACCGGCCTTACCGCTGCGCTGCTTTTACAAAAAGCAGGGAAGAAAACCCTGATAGCAGAGGCACATACGCCTGGTTTTGGTACTACAGGCGGCACCAGCGCCCACATTAACACCTTTGCCGATACCACTTACAGCGAGGCGGAAAGCGCCTTTGGCGAAGCAGGTGCCCAATTGTTTGCAGCAGCCATACAGGATGGCTTTGACCTGATCAAAACAAACATTGAGGAGCTGAAGATAGATTGCGATTACGAGGTGAAGAACGGTTACCTGTATGCCGAAACCGAAGAAGAAGCCAAAATGCTGAATGATATTTTCCAGGGCGCCGCCAAGGTGGGCGTGCCGGTTGCTTATACAGCAGAGGTGCCTACACCAGTGCCGTTTAAAAAGGCCCTGCTTTGGGAGGGGCAGGCGCAGTTTCAGCCATTAAATTATCTGCAGGGTTTACAAAAGGCTTTTATTGCTTTAGGCGGTGTGATTTTGCAGGATACGCTGATTACCGGTATCACAACAGCAGGCGATACGCATACGGCCGAAAGCGGGGAGATTAAGATCAAAGCGAAGGCCGTGGCCTATGCTACGCACCTGCCGCCCAACATTAACGTTTTAAATTTTGAGTGTGCGCCCTACCGCAGTTATGTACTGGCCGTAAAGCTGAAGGATGCTAATTACCCGGATGCACTGATCTACGATAGCCAGGAACCCTACCATTATGTAAGGACACACCGCATAGCAGGGGAACAACTTTTACTGGTTGGCGGCCTGGATCATAAAACCGGACATGAGGATGCCGAAAAGGCTTTTGCCGGCCTGGAGGAGTACACCCGCAAGTATTATGAGGTGGCCGAAGTAGCGTACCGGTGGTCAAGCCAGTACTATGTACCGGCAGACGGCTTGCCATATATAGGGCAGATGCCGCTGGCGGCAGATGGCATTTACTGCGCTACAGGCTACAACGGTAACGGGATGATGCTGGGCAGTGTTGCCGGGCAGATACTGGCCGGCCTGATAAGCGGCAAAGGGAGCAAATACCAAAAATTGTTTAGTCCCGGCCGGGTTAAACCTGTAGACAGCTTTACCGAATTTGTAAAAGAAAACGCTGATGTGGCCTATCGTTTTGTGGCCGACAGGTTTGGTATCGAGGAAACCGATTCGCTGAAAAGTTTGGCAAAGGGCACCGGTAAACTGGTAGAGGTTAATGGCAAAAAGGTTGCGGCCTACCGCGATGATGCCGGCACCCTGCATGCGCTTAACCCGGTATGCACCCACGCCGGCTGTATTGTAAACTGGAACAGCGAAGAAAAAAGCTGGGATTGCCCCTGCCATGGCGCCCGTTACAATATTGATGGCTGCGTATTAACAGGCCCGGCCACTAAAAACCTGGCCAAGGTATAACAAGCTGTTATTGCCATGGCAGCTATCGTATCATGAAGAAAGGCATCTTTTATCGCAACGGGTTAAGCATAGTGTTTATCCTATTATTTATACTGGCGCTTTGCGCGCAGGCATTTACCGGCTGGAAGGAGTATAATACGGAATTGAAAGACGAGCATACGCCGCAGATTGGGTTTGGGGCCTATCTGCATACGGGGCATTTTGTATCGGCAACGTTCGAGAACTTTCAGAGCGAATTTTTACAAATGGCTTTATATGTGGTGCTTACGGTAGGGCTTCGCCAGCAAGGGTCGGCAGAATCCAAAAGCCTGGATGAGGCAGAAGAGGTAGACCGCGAACCCCGGGCAGCCAAAGATGCCCCCTGGCCGGTGCGTAAAGGCGGGCTGTGGCTTAAGCTTTACAGCAATTCGCTTGCTATCGTATTTTTTGCCTTGTTCTTTTTTAGCTGGTGGATGCACCTTTACGGCAGTTGGCTGGATCATAACAGCGAGCAGCTGATCAAAGGGAAACCGGCAGAGGGGCTTGGCGCCTATCTGGCAGAGCCAAGGTTTTGGTTCGAAACCTTCCAGAACTGGCAAAGTGAGTTTTTATCGGTGCTGTCTATCGTTGTGTTAACCATTTATCTGCGGCAAAAAGGCTCGCCGGAATCAAAACCGGTAGATGCACCACATTCAGAAACCGGAAAGTAAACCATATATGGCAGAAAAAAGTATATTGGAATGCAGTAAACTACTTGCAAAACAAGGGCTTACCATCGCCTTTGCAGAAAGCGCCACGGCAGGCTGGCTCTGTTCTGAATTTGCCCTGGCGCCAGAGTCGGGCAAGATCCTCAAGGGCAGTATTGTTTGTTACGATGCAACGCTAAAGCAAAGCATATTAGGCGTACCGCAAAGCCTGATCGAACAGTTCACCCCCGAATCTGAAGAGGTGACCCGCGAGATGGCCCGCCGGCTCCCGAGCATTATCGATGCGGATATTTATGTGGCCGTTACCGGCCTTACCACCCCCGGCGGCAGTGAAACGGAACAGAAGCCGGTGGGCACCATGTTTGTGCATGCTTACTATTTAAGCGAGCAGCTAAAATTCCGGAAAGTGTTTGGGGGATCATGCGAAGACATCATCCATCAAACGGTGCAGGCCGTGGCAAACATGATCATAAACCGTTTAAAACAAAACGAAAATTAAGGCCGGCGACCGGGGGCTCCGGAAAGGTAATTTATGGTTACTTCGAGGGTGATTCAGGGGCGTTTTTTGGTGATTTTTGGTCGTCATTTTGTGCTGAAAAAGCCTGCCTAAATTGATTTTTAATAAAAAAAGCACCTGTCTTCTACGCAGGCGCTTAACTATTAACTGATATAAAGAACGAAGAAGATTTTCAATTTATTTTCTTTTCCGGCTGATCAAAAAGCCTGCCCCGCATAGTATAATCAGGCCGGGTAAAATACCTAAATAAATGATTTTCAGTAACATAAGGCCGTTGTCGGTTATGTTTAAGCGGTTGTCTTCAGAGGCCGGCCTGTTCGTGTTAATGGGGAATTGGCCATAGGTAAACCAGCCCATTAAAGGCATATAAAAATCGCGGTTAGCTGATTCCCAGCCACTTATCTGTGCCGAACTCAGGAAGTCTGCATCCCCTGCAACCATAATGCGCTGTTGTTTACCATTGATCTGCCTGGTCAGCGCCAGCGCCGTAGGTACCGGTATTCTTTTATCGCCATTTTTGGCATCAAAAACAATTTCGGCAGAGTCGGGAATCAGTTTATCTGCCCTCACCCACGATGTTTTTTCATTCGTAACAAACAGATTATCAATATTATATAAGCTATTTTTGCTATAGGTTAAACCTGCCGCACCGGGCATGCTTATTTTTACCTGTTTATCCAAATCATATTTTAGCGACTGCGATAACCCTGCTGCCTTGGGGGTTAAAGCAGCCATCACCACATCAGGGCCAAGATCCTTGCTTTTTTGTATGATAATGCCATTCATCAGGCTGATTCCCAATGGATTGATAAGCGGGTTGATAATGGCCTGTTTACCCGGTTCTGTAGCTACCAGTAAATTGCCCCCGTTATTGATATACTGATGGATCTTAGCTAATACAGCAGGTTTAAAGGCAATCTTTGGATCGGCAATTACCAGGGCCGAAATATCCTGCGGAATGGTTTGTCTGGACAGGTTGATACTATCGGTATCGAAGCCCTGGTTTACCATAGCGTTGCGGTTAACTATCTGGCTTACAAAGGATCCATAGTCCTTGTCGCTGAGTTTGTTTATGCTGCGCTCAAAATCGCCTTGTGCAAATAATACTTTTGGCAGTTTTACGGTAAGGCGTTTTAAGGCAGCGCTGGTTTCGGTTTCTGAGGGGAATTGCAGCTGATCGTCAAACAGGCGCAGGAAGGTGCTGCGGCCCTTATAAGTAAGCTGCATGACGTAGCGGTTAAGCTCGGGCTTCAGATCAATTATTTTACGGATCTCCTGAGGCGACTTAAAATCGTTAATATCAAGTTTCCAGGACTTTGCGCTTTGTTCGGCAATTTGTTTTAGCGTTTTACCGGGGTAATTGCGGTGCAGCTGCTGGTCGGCGCTTGGCTCATCGTAGTAATACACATATTTAAAAGTAATATTGGGTTTAAACCTTAAATATGGCTCCCAGCGCTCTTTTTCGTAATTACGAAAGGAGGGGGCGCCCATTCCAAACCGCTGATCGAGCAGGTTAATGTAGGAAGTGATCTGCAGCGGGGCGTCGCCAATGTCTTTTAAAACCTTTTGCGTACTTGGAGTAAGTGTTTGCGACTGATGGGCAGTAGGGTCATAATAACCTATAAAACCGGGTAAAGAGGTTAGATAACCTGCTACAATACCTAAAAATAAAACTAATAGGTAACGCCCGGCGATAATGCGGTTTGCTGCTTTTGTTTCGCGTGCGGCATGCAGTTTAATGATGCTAAAAGCCAGGAACAAGCAAATTATTATGATAAAGTAAGCAACATCCTTGGTATTTATTAAGCCGTAAATGATCTTTTCGGCCCGGCCATTCATAGACAGGAAATAGCTGAGGCTACGGAATGCTGCCATGTTTTGCCCAACATTACCGATGTAAGCTAAAATAGCAAAAACAACCAGCGTACTTATAGCCGCAACTATCTGGTAAGATGTGAGGCATGACATAAACAAACCAATGGCGGCATAGGCGCAAAGCAACAGATATATGGCCAGCAGCCCGGCCAGCAACAAGCCGGTATCTGCATGCTTTATGTTGAAAGTTGCTGTAAGCACAAATATTGCCAGCACTGCAACAAGCAATAAATTATAAACCATTAAGGATGCAAACTTGCCTAATACGATCTGCCTGATCTTAACCGGGGATGAATACAGCAGTTTGATAGTGCCGCTGCTTATTTCACGGCTGATGAGGCCCATGGTTAATAAAGGCAGGTACAGGTAAACCTTGTTAAGCACATCGCCGTAAAGGCCGGATCGCATGCCGAAAACATTTGAGGTTAAAAAACTGAGATTGTGGAGCATATCGCCCCCAATGTTTTGATAGGTAAGGAATGTTTCTATCTGCGAGGTGTAAAGCAACCCACACTGAAATATAAATACCACAGATAAAAACCAGGCAATGGGGGAGTAGAACAGCAAACTAAGCTCTAACTTAGCAATTTTTATAGTAGTTTTCATTTAGTTTTGTTTGGGTATTTTGTTTGAAAGCTGTGCAAAAATTTCGTCGATGGAGGTTTTATCGAGGGTTATTTCGGTGAGTCGCCAACCTTTTTGCACGCTTATTTCAATGATCTTTTCGGTGATCTGCTGCTGATCGTTAAAGAATACCCTGGCCTGGTTATCTGTTAAAAAGTTTGCCTGGGTAATGCCCGGTATGTTTAACAGATCAGCCGTTGTAGGCGGGTTTTCCATCGTTACCAATGCGCTGTGGGGTTTTATGTAATTGTTAAAGGCATCCATGGTATCGGTAAAAACAATTTTGCCTCCCTCAATCATCACAATATCCTTACATAGCACCTGCACTTCTGATAAAATATGCGATGAAAATATAACGGCCCTGTCAACCGCTATTTCTTTTATCAGCGCCCTAACCTCAATTATTTGGTTCGGATCGAGCCCGTTGGTCGGTTCATCCAGTACTACCAGCTGTGGCCGGTGAATAATAGCCTGGGCAATGCCTACCCGCTGGCGGTAACCGCCCGATAAATTACCGATAAGCCTGTTGCTAAAATGGCTTATACCGCATCTTTCTTTTACTTCCTGCAATGCCGATGGGATGGTGTTTTTATCCATCAGCCTGAGCCAGGCGCAGTGGTTTAAATATTCATCAACGGTAAGGTCCATATACAGTGGCGCGTTCTGTGGCAAAAAGCCGATCTTTTTTTTGGCTTCTTCGGGGTTTGTGCGCATATCTACACCCTCTATTAAAACCCGTCCTTCGGTTTGGTTCAATACCCCGCACATAATATTCATGGTGGTGGATTTGCCTGCCCCGTTAGAGCCAAGCAAGCCCAAAATGCCTGTTTGGTTAATTTCCAGCTGGATATTGGTGATTGCCCAGGCCTTACTATACCTGTGCGATAGGTTATCTATTTTTAAAATGGGGGTCATCAGTATAAAAATTTAGCAATAGCAAACCCGCGCACAGCCCTAAAACTGCGTGTGGGTTTATTATTTTGTAATTGATTAGTAACCGGGGTTCTGGATTAGTTTATTATTTAAGTTGATCTCTGTTTGGGGTATCGGGTACAATACCGAAGAGGGTTTCATGGTTGTTTTTTGGGCAGAAAGTACGGCATCCGCCTGTCCGGTCCTTTTCAGATCGAGCCACCGGTGCCCCCATTCTGTCATAAATTCATGCCTGTTCTCGGTAGCTATAGCTGCCAGTAATATAGTTTTGCCGGTGCCTGTAAAGTTTGAAAGGCCTGCACGTTCACGAATGATGTTAAGGTCGGCCTGCGCATCAGCTGTTTTATCTAACTGCGCCCTGGCTTCTGCCCGTATCAGGTACTGCTCGGCCAAACGCAGCATAATATAGGTTTCTTTAACGGGTGCATCATAATCGCCCCTGTCCTTATACTTAAAGGGGTAATAAAAAGTTTCGCTGTTATAACTGATGCTGTTTATCCAGGCCGTTTTACGGTTATCGCCGGTTTCAAAGCTATTTATCAGGTTTTTGGTAAGCGAATAATCAACATAACCATAAGGCACGGATGATTGGAATGTGTACCCCTCATTAGTAGCCGAATAATTATTATTTTGTAAAAGCTGCCAGATAGCTTCTTTACTATCTTTAAGAAAGGCATCGTTTAGAGATGGCAGCGGGCCGTAGGTGCCGGATGCGATCACTGCTGATGCTTCTTTTTCGGCATTAGCATAATCATTTGTGTAAAGATAAACCCTTGCCAGCAATGCGGTAGCAGCCCATTTGTTTGGCCTTGCATGGCCATCTGTAGGGTATGTTTCATTCAGTAAAGATTGTGCTTCCTTTAAATCGGCTATGATGGCAGCATACACATCAGCCGGTTTGCTTTGGGTAATGGTGGTATTTTTAGTGTAACTGGTTGTGGTTACCAATGGCACATTCCCCCAAAAATTCACCAGGTAAAAATTAGTAAATGCCCGGGCAAATTTTGCCTCGCCCAGTAGTTGTGTTTTTATAGATGCCGTAAGTTTGGTGCTGGCTTCCAGGCCGATAATGCAGGTGTTTATCTGCGTCATGTTTTGATAGGCGCCGGCCCACATGCTGTTTACATTACTGTTTGCAGGTAACAATTGGTTTTGCTGAAATTGCATTAGTAGTGGGTCCTGTGATTGCGGCAGCAGCTCATCGGCAGAAAGGCCGCCATAAATGGTAATGCCGCTGTTTACAAAACTACGATCGTTAAGCATGTTGGCGTAGATCCCCAAAACTGCCGATGTTGCCGAGTTATCTTTGGTAAATGCATCAGAGGTAAGCAGTTCTGTTTTGGGTGTATCAATATCAACAAATTTTTTGCACCCGGTAAAAATGGTTGCTGCCACCATCAATACGGTTATGATTAATGTTATCTTTTTCATGTTAAAAAGTTAATTGGATACCGGCGGTGATTATTTTTCTTGGGGGGAGCGAAAACGACTGGGGCGATTCGGGATCTGTACCCTTAAAACCGGTAACAGTTAATAAATTTTGCCCCTGAAGATATAACTTCATGTTTTTTATCCCGGCCCTTTTAGTTACACCCTGCGGCAGGTTGTAGGCAAATGATAAGTTTTGCAGGCGGATGTAAGATGCATCAACAAAAACAGCATCAGAGTTATTATAGGCAAAAAGATCTGCACGGTAAATATTGGTGGTAAGATTTTCTAAAGCAGGCTTGCCCGTTAGTTGTTCAGACAGGATCAGCTGATTGCCAAGGCCGGCATTTATGCCGCCTGCTGCTACATTACTTAGCCTTAAAATGCTTTTTTGTTTGGTAAAGTTAAATAAGAAACTCAACTGAAAATCTTGATAACCGATGGTGTTGTTTATTCCGCCAAAAAAAGCAGGGGTGGTATCCTCAAAAACATGGTCCGTATCGCCATACAGATCCACAGATCCATCGCCGTTGATATCTGCAAATGTGTATAGCCCGGTGGCCGCATCTACGCCGGTGTATTTTGAGATCCCCACGCTGTTGATTGAACGCCCGATGGCATATTTGCCTGCATAGCTTGATGTTGCAAGCCCCGGAAACGCCAGTAGTTTATTGCGGTTATGCGAAATGTTGAAACTGGTAGCCCAGCTAAAATCTTTTGTACGGAAATTCTGGCTTTGCAGCGTAAGTTCCCATCCCTGGTTTTGCACCAGCGCCGGCAAGTTGGCTATAACGGCGGTAAACCCGGTTACTGATGATAAGGGGTAACTTACCAGTTGATTGCCGGAGCGGTTGCGGTACCACGAAAATTCGGTATTGATGCGCCCGTTTAAAAAGCCTAATGCGATGGCAGCCTCCAGCTTTTTGTTTGTGGTCCAGCTAAACAGGTCGTTGCCCAGCCTGCTTAACTGATAAGCAGGGGTGCCCTGATAAGGATAAGAGCCGTTTACAAAGCTCGACAGGTATTGGTAATCGGTTAAATTATCGCCGCCAACCAAACCGTAAGATCCCCTTATTTTACCGAATGAAAGAAAACCCGATGTGCCTTGCATAAAATCTTCTTTCGAGAAGATCCATGCAGCGCCAACAGAGCCGAAATTTCCGAATTTACGGTTGTTGCCAAATCGCGAAGAGCCGTCGCGCCGGCCATTCAGGTTAATGATGTACTTCTCGTCGAAATTATAATTGATCCTGGCAAAAACCGACTGGAAGCGGGTATCGGTATAATTTGTGACAACCCGGTAGTTGGATGCCCCGGCAAGTGATTCTAAAAAGGTATCATCGGTATAACCGGTAGCATCAATGCGGTTCCCTTCTATCCGCGTATCCTGAAAGGTTGAACCCAGCAGGGCGGTAACGTTATGCCTGCCGATGCTTTTATTGTAGGTTAAGTTAGGTTCGATGATCCACGATTGGCTATCGTTATTACCAAATGTGGAAAACGAGAACTGGTTGTAACGCGGATCATAAGACCCTGCAGGGGCGGTTTGCAGCTGATTTTGTTTGCTTAAATTGTAACCTAACGACGTATTAAATGCCAGGCCGGCCATTATCTGGTATTTTAAAGATAAGTTGCCGATAAAGTTTTTAGTGCTGGCACTATATGGCCTTTTTAAGCCTATAGCTTCATAAGGTAAACCGCCAAGGCTGTAATCTGTAAAGTTTAAATTGCCCTGGCTATCTGTTAACGATGGCGCGTTCGGCGCCAGAAAGATCAGCTTGGTAAGATCTACCTGCGGTAGGTTGCTATTGGTAGATGAAAAGTTAAGTGTGGCCGTTGTGGTTAATTTGTTATTAAAAGATACGTTGTTAAGTGCCAGTGAGCCCGATGCACGTTGCTCCTGGTAGTCGCCCTTAAAAGGTGGTGTGGTGCGGTTGTAACCGCCGCTTACACGGTAAGTGGTTTGGATATCGCCTCCAGACAGGCTTAACTGGGCATCGGTTGTATTGGCGTTACCCAGTAATTCTTTTTGCCAGTCGGTATATTTGTTTTGATCCCATACCCTAAGATCATAGGCATTAAAGTCATCAGGGGTGATATTATCATTTGCCAATGCCCTTTTGCGCATTTCAAGGTATTGTTGGGTGTTCATCAGTTTTAGCTTTTTTGTTTGTAAACTAACACCCGAGTAAACGTTGGCCGTAACGGTTGCAGGGCCGGCTTTGCCTTTTTTGGTTGTTATTAAAATAACACCGTTTGCGCCCCTGGCGCCGTAAATAGCTGTGGCATCTGCATCTTTAAGTACGGTAATGCTTTCAATATCAGTCGGGTTAAGGCCATATAGCGGGCTTTGGCCTTCCGTAGGGCCGGTAAAGCCATTTTTATTAATACCCACATTCAGATCTGAAGAGTTGCCCGCCGATATAATTGGCACACCATCAAGAATGTATAGTGGTTCGCTCAGATTATTTACACCATAACTATTTGTAGTTAAAGAGTTTTGCCCGCGCAGCTTTATATTAAAAGAGGCGCTGGCAAAGCCGCTTGTTTGGCTAACGGTTAAGCCCGGCACCATTCCCTGTAAAGCCTGCAGTACATTGGCCACAGGTTGCTTCTCGATATCCACGCTGTTCACTACCGCCACACTGCCTGTATTAAGTGCCTTTGTGGTAGTACCATAACCTATTTGAATTTTAACTTCTTTTAACTCATTTGATTTGGGTACGAGGATGATGCCGCCCAGCTTGCCGGTGCTGATGCGGGTGGTATAAGTTTCAAAACCAATATAGCTAATGTTTAATATGCTACCCTTATCCGCCAAAAACTTAAAGGTACCATCGGCACTTGTAGTTAAAATAAACGCTACCTTATTGGTTGTTGTTACATTAATGGTAGCGCCGGCCAGCCCCGTATTACCGGTACTTAAAACCTGGCCTGTAATAACTATTGCGGTATCTTTTGCCTTGCGTGGCGCAGGCGCGGCAACAATATTATGTTCTTTATCCCTGATTACGATAGTTTGTTCTTCGATAATATATTCTACCGGCCGATTGCCAATTACCGTTTTTAGCACTGTTTCCAGCGGGGTGTTTTTAAAATTGGCGTTAATATTTTGGTTGCCTTTAACACCCGTGCCCGATAAAAGCACACTGTAGCCTGTTTGCTTGTTTATTTGGGTAAATAACTGTTTTAGGGTGCTGTTACTTTTAACGAATGTTATTTTTTGTGCAAATCCTGCTGCGCTTACCTGTAATATGGCTGCAATAAGTAAAACGGTTGTAAGTTTCATGATCAACAGGAATTTATGGATGCAGCCCGGCGGCGTACAAAAAAATCGTGTAAAATTTTTATACATTTGATAATCTGTTTTAGTAAGAAAATAATGTTGAAAGCGCTATTTGATTACGGTTTCTGTGAGGAAAACAGGTAAACTAACCGGGGGTGCAGCAAACGCCCCCGGTATTTTTTTGGCCTGATACCGTAGTAGGGGATAAGTCTTTATTTTTCCATAAGCAGTTTGTTATTTGGGGTTAATCAATAGTTATCAGGGTTATTTAGATACGATTATTTTTCTGCCATCAATTTTAAAATCAACCTGTTTAGTGCGTTTCAGCATTCCCAAAACCTTCGTAATATTACTATAATGCGTAATTACGCCGGTTAAGGGTAATGATTTTATGGCATCGTTGGTGTATTCGATGTCAACATCATACCAGCGCGCTATTTTGCGCATGATGCTTTCCAGGCTTTCATCACTAAACTGAAACATCCCGTTTTTCCAGGCAACGGCGTCATCGATATCTGTTTCGTTCACTATAAATTTCTGATGAGCAAGCGTTGCCTGCTGGCCGGGCTTTAAAAGGGTTTGCCTGTGGTTACTGGTTATGCTTACGCTGCCTTCTAATAAAGTTGTTTTTAAGGCAGGCTCATCTGTATAGGCATTAATATTAAAATGTGTGCCCAGCACCTGCACGGTTTGCACACCCGATGCTACGCGGAATGGCATGGCCCGGTTATGAGCAACTTCAAAGTAAGCTTCGCCTGTAAGTTCAACCGAGCGCTCCCTGCCTGTGAAATATGCCGGATATTTAAGTGATGACCCTGAATTTAACCAAACCTTTGTGCCATCTGCAAGGGTTAACTGGTATTGGCCGCCCCTTGGCGTGGTGATGGTATTATAGGCGGCAACCCGGTTATCTGTAACCGTGTCTTTTTTGTACATCACCCTGCCATCGGCTGTTTTAATGATACTTACATCATTCTGATTGCTTAGTAAGCCGTTCCTGGCATCGGTTAAAACAACTTTTTGCCCGTTGGCCAAAGTAAGCAGGGCTTTATTGCCGCCGGCCTGTATATCATTTAACTGGTTTTGTGCGGCCTGTTGTACCGTAAACGGGCGCATAAACAAGGTGTATGTACCGATAGAGAGGAATAGCAGTATAGAAGCGGCAATGGCTATCCGTGGCCATAAAACGGGCTTTTGATGTTTTTTTATTTGTGCTTTTATGAGTTTCAGCAATTCATCTTTCTTATGGTCAAGATCAATTGAATCAAATGCCTCGCCTGTAGCCGTGTCTTCTAAATATTTTAATATGATCTGTTTTAAAACCAATTCATTCTCTGCTTCCGAAAATTGCGCTAATAATAGGCGAATTTCTGCAGGGGTGCATTTACCGGCTATAAAACGCTTAAAAAGTTCTTGCTGACTGGGCATAATAGCTACTATATATACCTAATACGCAGTAAAGCCAATAAACAATGAATTGATTTTTTAAAAAAGATACATTTTTTAAAGAAATCTGAAAATTTATAACATAACAGCTACTAATTTGAAATAGTAATGGCAGTTATAGAGTTATTTTATAAATTTATAGGTTCCAGATTTAAACTAATGTTATTGATTGATGATGCAGAATTATATTCCCTGGTAAACAGGCTGCGCAATGGCGATGAACGCGCTTTTAATACCCTGTATCATACTTATTTTAAACCCCTGTATGGCAAAGTGTTCTCTATGGTTAAAGATGAGGCCATTGCCGATGAACTGATACAGGAACTTTTTTTAAAAGTGTGGCAAAAACGGGAGGAGTTAAACCCGGATTATTCTTTTACGGCATTTTTATATAAGATAACCAATAATATGGTGTTCGATTTTTTTAGAAAAGTTGCTAAAGATTCCCGTTTAGCAGCGAAATTAATTATTAATGCTACAGAGTACTATCTCCATTCAGATGAATTGCTGGAATCTAAAGAAGCCAGGCAGGTTTTAACAAATGCCATTAATCAGTTGTCGCCGCAGCGCAAGCTTATTTTTACCTACTGCAAGCTTGAAGGTAAAAGCTATGAAGAAGCAAGCCGCAATTTCGGGCTGTCTGTAGCCACCATTAACAGCCATATTACACAATCACTTAAAGCTATAAGGCAATTTGTAGCTAAAAATTATCTGCTGGTATTAATGCAATTAATGTTGAGCCTATTCAACAAATTACCTTAATCCAACAGGGTCCAGGTACGTTTGGCCTGCACGGTTTGTACAATTTGCTGCTCGGCCACTACAATGTTCTCTTTACGCTGGCCAATGTATTCTAATGTGCTTAACTTATTCCACAAAGCAATAATAACTCTCAAAAACTCGTCGACCGTAACCATGGCAGACCGGATATCGTGGTGATTATAAACCACTTCTATCAGCCGGGCAAGTAATTCTTCAAAATTACCCGGGGTTACATCTTTCCATTCATAAAAGTATTTTAATAATTCTTCGCGTTCGGCGCCGGCTATGCTTTTAACCGTGCTGAAAAATATATGTGCCATTTCAGAAAAATAGCCCACCAGCACCAGCGGCTGTTGCTGAAAAGCAACATTACGGTACGAAAAATAGATGCGGGCTATATAATCAAGCATTTTATCACACAGTAATTTTACGTTGCGGCCTATTGGCGATA
The DNA here is from genome assembly GCF_004378255.1 of Mucilaginibacter phyllosphaerae. Lineage (GTDB taxonomy): Bacteria > Bacteroidota > Bacteroidia > Sphingobacteriales > Sphingobacteriaceae > Mucilaginibacter > Mucilaginibacter phyllosphaerae. The sequence goes on along the minus strand of NZ_SNQG01000001.1, from coordinate 444,779 downwards.
TGGTGTCCTTAGAGGTAATCTTATCAATAATGCGGAACGACAGCAGTTGAAATTCATTTAAATTATTGCTGAATGTTTCATAAAAGCGTATCAGGTCCGGGTGACTCAAAATAGCGGCGCAGGGGGGGATATAATCTGTTATCAGCTGTATGCCTGCCGAACTGCGGTTTAGTTTGCCCACCTCAAGGTAGTGGTTGTTTTTAGCACTTATTTGTGCCGCCGGTAAAATAGTAATGCCATAAAAGCTATCTACTTCCGGGTACCTTGCCGGGGTTTCATCTGCATCGGGCCTGCCAACGGCTATACGCTCGTGCGGGTTAACGGTTAAAATAATAAAAAAGGTTTCTACAGCGTCTGTAAGCGGTTCCTGGCTAAAATAATGGTTAAACTCCAGTTCCTGCCCAAGCATTTCGGGCGAGATCCGGATGCGGTACCCTTCGGATGTGATGGCATTGCATTGCCTTATTTTAACCTGGATATGGTTTGAAGCCCGTTCGGTTATTTGTATATCAAGCGAGCTTTTTTCACCGTTGAATGGTGCAAGTAATCCAAAATTATTGCTGTTAAGCATAATAGAATTACTATCGCGTATTACATCCTGAATAAAATTATCTGTTTGTACAAAATGGCCGCTGGAAATTTTCATCCCGTCAACCCAGTTAACAGATCTGTATTTTAATGGTATATACATGGTATTGCCTGTTTGATGTTATAAGTAAACTGCTTTATCACCCATACGGTCGGGTTCGGCCACAACTTCAGATACGCGTTTTGCAAATATGGCGTAGGTTTCTGTAATATTGTTTTGTTCGATATCCAGGTCGGGGTCAATAAATTGCCTTTGTTTAAAAAACGAAGGCTTGATATAAAAGATCCATTTATAAGTATGGCTGCTTCCCTGCTGGTACCGGATAGGGCTATCAGGAAATTTAAGATTATAATCATCAATAAATTTTTGGAACCAAAGGCCAAAATTCATGTTGCGCGGGGCTTTGGCCTTTACCTTTAAAGGCTCGGCATCTTCTGTGTTTTTGTACAGGTTAACCTCTAATACCAATAACCGGTTAAAATCAAGGTGTTCCATGCTGATATCTGCAGGTACCATGGGGTATTGCCACACCTTATAAATCTCAAGCGGGATATTCAGAAACGCGATGTAAGCCCACCAGAATAGTATAGGCAATAAAAATACAAATACCGATGTTGATGCCCATAAACCGTAATGCAGATTGTTTAGCCAATCGAACCCAAGTTTAAAAAGAAAAATGCCCAGTAGGCACGAAATAAAGGTGCAAACAAAAAAGAAACCTCTTCGCTCAAGCAATTCTGTTTCGTAATAAATGCCAGCCATCCAAACAAACACTATACCCGCTGTTAAATAATACAGCTGGCAAATAATATATCCCCATGGCATAAACTGCATATCTAAAAAACCCAGTAAGCCGGGTATGCCCAGTACAATGGCTGTAAGCAGCATTATTACGATAAGTTTTTTGTTGTTTAGCAGCTTATTCTTCTTATTAATAATTGTCATAACTGCGGTTGCAATCATAAAAATTACCGGGAAGAGGAGGTAGCGGATAAAAAAGGATTTAACGTCCATAAAAGTTATAGGTTCGGTATCAAAAAACAGTTCTTAAAATAAAATTGAACTTTGTCTAATCAATTACCAATAATTGGGGTTATTGTTTTATAAAGCATCGTAAAAAAGCTAAAATGATACTTAAACAACCTAATCAACTTGATACCGATTATAAAGCAGTAACACTTGCCGCCGAATTGATTGAGCAGGGACTTATAAGTGCCGACGATGTTATTATTTTGCCTGCCGGCCCCCAGCAACGCGCCTACGCCAAAGATATAAGCGAGGTAAGTAATTATACATCCGAATACCGCAACCGGCAAATGCTGGCTATACACGTTAACAGGGAAGGCTTGTATGATATGCTGCCCGAGGGATTGTTTCACCAGCCCCCGGCATCAAGCGTTATGATAACCGAGCAGGCAATGATCAAGGATATTGCCATACGCCGGGAAGAAGAAAAACAGGCCCGCGCTTTTTTTGCACCCTTAGAGGCCGAACTTTACCACACACGTACCATTATTGAACTGTATGAAAGCCGGCTGGATAAAAAAAGTACCTATCACGAGCTGGTTAACATATTTTTAAAAGAGTGGCAGGAGTTTAAGTGCTTTGATAACGGGCAGATGCTGATATTAATGCATGTATTGCCGGTGATACACGAGCAGCGCAATAATCTGCCTTTCATCAGTAATATACTCAGCATTATGTTTAAAGTTAATGTTGATATGCAATACCAGTTATGCACAAATACAGCACCACCTCAGGAAATGAAGGCCTTAGAGACCAAACTGGGTACCGGCGTATTAGGCGTAAACTTTATAGCAGGGCAGGTTTACGAGCAGGAACAAGAGCTTATTATTAATATAGGGCCGCTTACCGCCGCCCAAATGCTGTCGTTTTTACCGGGCACGCGTTCTGCAGAGGCGCTTGATGTGCTGTTATCATACTTTATACCTTTATCTACAACGGTTAATACCAGCTACCTTGTTGGCCCCGACGACCAGAAAATGGTATTGGGATTTGATGCCGAGAATGCCTGCCTGGGCTTTACAACCTACCTTGGCGTTTAATTAGCGCCTATAAACAGCCTGTAATTTGCATTGATAACGCTACGGCTTGTAATTTTAGATTTTAGTAAAGTGAGCAACGTATCCCAGTCATCGGTGGCTAATTGCAGGTTGGGGGCCGGTTCTAAAAAAATATCCACTGTTTTGGTAAACCCTTCTTTTGGGTTGGCAGATACCATCAGGCCTTTGCCAATTTTTACATTGGTTATTTTATTGCCAAGCTCATAAAAGCAATAGCTCACCAGGTCGGCCTGGGTAACTATCCTGTCTTTTGTCGTAAGGCCATATTTATAGGCTTGTATGCGTTCTGTTGCGCCCAAACTGTTGCGGCCGCCAATGCTGCCGGTCATCAGGCGTAAACTTTCTGCCTTTATCTTCATAGCCTCAAACTGTTGCAGGCGCGATCCGCGGCGGATGTGGTTGGCATTATCAGCAAGGGTTGTCCAGTATTGCAGGTAAAGCATGCTTGCCTTTGCACCCGGTTTTACAATCAGATAATTATTCAGTTCACTGCTATTTTCTGCCAGCTTTGATTTTTTTTCGATAAGCGCCAGGTTTTGCTCAAGCGTTTTAAGTATGTTATTCAAAAAATCGCTGCCATAACTGGCAAAGGCAGCCTTTTCATCGCGCAGCAACTCAAATAAATATTCTATAATTTGCTGTGCGTTGCGCGGGTCAAAACGTTCGGCCCCGCCGTTGCGTATGGTATAGCTGCCCTCAAAACTTTGGGTTGCCTGTGTGTATGGGATCTCGCTGTAATAGATACTGCGGTCATCAAACAGTTCTTTTACAGATAAAAAATGATCATTTGCCGCTACCTTTATCGGTATGATGTTGTTTACCTCCCGTAGCCTGTATTTTTGTTCGTGCCGCCTTCTGTTTATTACCGGCACACAGTTTACCGATACCTGCAGCTCATCTATCACGGCGGCAGATATGGCCGCCGGGAAGGTAAGCTTTAGCCACAGGCACGGCCTAAGCACAGATAGCTCATTATTGCTAAACTGCTCGGCAAATTCATCGGGGTAAGGCTGTTTTTGGCTGCTTATATCCTGCAATGCGGTATCTGTTAAGGATATAAACCGGTTGGTATAATAACTTTTAACATCGCGGGTTATCAGGTTAATTACATTTTGCTCGTAAAAAACAGGGCGGTTAGCCGCTTCGGCGTCTTCTTTATAAACAAGGCCGGGTTGCGTTTGCAACTCGTTGTTGCCCATGTGGCACTTTACTACAGATAATAAATTATAAAGGTCGCTGTTGGCAGAATACTCCGGCCATTCAAAAAACAGGGCGAGGTTTTGTAAATTATTCAGGGATGGCGCGCAATCTAAACCCAGCCAAAGCACGTTTGCCTGGGTGTTAAGGTTGGCCGGTGCAGTTAGCAAGGTGTTTTTGTGCATTGCATCATCCGTTTCGTAAATAGTGCGCCCGCTGGCGGTATAGCGAATAGCTGTGTTGAAAAGTTCGAGTTCGCCCGCCGGCGAAAAAAACACCTGCAATTCTTCGGCTTTGGTGTTTTCTTTGGTTGCTGGCCTTTTGTAAATAAAATGATTGTTTGGGTTAATCACCTCTTTTGCCTCTATGGGCTGCGCCTTTAATATGGCATGTGCCGGTAATGCCGAGGTTAAATAATCTGAAGCCAATATGCGCGATATTTTGCTGAGAACCCGGTTCTCCAGATTTTTTACATCGTTTGATACGTTAAATAACTCGGTGCTTAGGGCTTCTATCAACAGCTTCACCATCGGGTCGATATCGTTGATATTGGTAGTACCCCAATAATCCATTGCGTTACGCAGCATACGCGTACGGATATCCTCTTTGGTGTTAAAAAAAATGTTGCTCATATAATGCTCAGGCTGATAAAGGGCTTAGGTATAACGATGTGGAGAAGGTATAGTTTTCGCCGGTTTGCTGCATTTTGCCGCTCACAACAATTTCAACCCTCTTTTTTATTTCGCTTACGTTTCTTAACGGATAAAATTTGTTAACTTCTTTAATGCGCACATCAAGCTGTACATCATAAATACGCTGTTCGTGCTGTTTAATAGAGCTTAAAAGCGACTGCCGCAGTTTTTCTTCCCACATACTTTCGCTGATGATCAGCTCAAAATCAAGGTCCCATATCTCGCAGCCAAAGTCGGGTTTGTATCGGTGCTCGCCATAACGGGTAAATATGATCAATTCTATATATTGAGAAATTGATGCCCCAACATCCTGTTTTTCAAGATCTTGACCCTGAAATATCTGGTTAAGGCGGAAAGGTTTTTTATAGAGCGGGCTCGGCATATTAAAGGATGATTTATAACTGTAAGTTTATTTTAACCTAATTGTAAACAAAAGTTTTCTTAAATAGTTGTATAAACATTCGTGTGGGTTGAAAGTTATTGGTTGTGCAAAGAATTAATAACTGTTAAGGTGTTGTTTTCCTCAATAACACCTTATGTGCTGGAGGGTTGAATTTATTACTAAACCGTTATTAATTCATATTAATGAAGCCAGTTAACAATACCGATCTACGCCGATCCTATATCAATTTTATTATCTACTTTATACTCGTTGTAGCTTTCAGCATACTTATCGTATTTTTTTTCTTTATAACAACTAACCGCGAGGTGGTATTGCTTAACCAGCGGGTAAAAGAGTCGGACAGGATGATCGCCATCCGCAACGATATCAACAATAACTTCGATATTATTTTACAGCGAATGCAGCAGTTATCGCAGTTCACAAAAATGAATTCGGAGGAACTTAACAATCAAAGCCTGCTGTTAAACGATATCCAGGAAGCAAACCTTAAGATCCAGGGGAAGCTGCAAGAAAATTCAACCGGTTTAAAAAGCTTTGAACTGTACAAAAAGCTTAGTGATAATATATCTGTTGCTGCAAATGTTAAAGATTCGTTGTTCACAACCCGTTTCCAGATCGAAAGCCTGCGCTCGCAGCTGGCATCCTGTAACAGAACCAACACTTCGGCAGTTAATAAAATTAAAGGACGATTTGGGAGGTAACCGCTATGATGAAATTTAGTATAAAAGAAAAACGAGAAAAATTTTTATTCTTTATGGCATTATTCCTGTTCACGGCAGGGGTGTTATGTACCGCGCTGTTTTATAATTATCAAAATAACAGCAATATATCTAAGGCGGAGTTTGCCAGGCGCATAGCAGAAGAAGACCGTTTTGAAGGTATGGTTGCCGAGGCAATGCCCGCAATTGATACCACCTATGCGCGCATAGTAAAGTTTAACCCCGATGTGCAGGCGCTGTTTTTAGAGAATGATATAAAAAATTCTATTACGGCCATACGGTCTTACTACAACAGCAGGCCTTATGATACCCGCTACAAATGCTTTATATATGCCTCAAAAGTGCCCGAAAGCCTGTTTTATGATAAACGCGAACTTAGGGGGAACTACGGCGATATCAGCCGCATTAATAAACTTTTAGATGATTGTAAACTTTCTACCAGGCAACTGCAGCAAAACATGAGCGCTGCAGGCCGATAAAATAAATTCCATCCGTTAAACAAGCACCTTAAACCAATGCAAGAAGATTATAACAGCGGCCGACCGGTTAACACAAACAGGCAAAACTATATTTTCCTTTATATAGTGGTAAGCATCCTGCTATTAGCCGGCCTTATTTTTTTATTCAAAAGCTCGCTTTTTGATAAGCGCAATGTAAACGCCAGGATACTAAAGGATGAAATTGCCATTAACGAAGACCTGGTTTATTCAGACAATACCGACAATGCTAAAAGCTGGCTTTGGGAATTTGGTAACGGCGACCGTTCTGATAAGCAGAATGGTGCTTACCGTTTCAAAAAAACAGGGGCCTACATTGTAAGGCTAACCGTAGATGGCAAGCTGCAGCAGCAATTCCCTATTAACGTTAAAGATACCATAGCACAGTTGTTAAAAGATACCCTGCTTACCGTTAACGGCCCAACACAGGGTATTGTTAACGAGGAGGTAAGGCTTGAAGCACAGGGAAATGCCCGCATCTACGAATGGTCTTTCGGCGAAACGGGGCGGGTGGATATTAAAGGCCCTACCGCGCTTTATACGTATCATAACCCGGGCACTTATTTTGTAAGGCTAAGTGCAGATAATGGCAGCCACCCGGTTTATCACAAGATCCGGATCACTAATCCGGATTCTACTGTTAACGCCATTGTAGCCCCCGGCGAAGGGGAGCGTAAGGTGATAGATGATATCAGGGCGCATTTACAGGCAATAGCCAACGGGGCAGATTTTAACACCCATTACTACTACCTGGTTAATAAATACTTTTGCGGCGATGAAAAGGTAACCGTAAACCTGGATACGAACGGAGACAGAAAACAAACCGATTTTTACTCGTATTGCATGCGCCTTACTTTTGGCGGCGGTATAAGTATTGATGAGGCCCAGGTTACGCTTAAGCCAAAATCTACCTGCTCCAGCCTGTTAACCGTTAAACAGCATTCTTCAACATCGGGCGCAGCTATTAAACGTACTAAATAATCCGTCTATCCCTTATGATCATGAAAAACATCCTATACGTTTTAACCATATTTACAACGCTGGCAGCCAGTGCACAGTCGCCGGTATCATTTGGCAAAAAAGTCCAAACCCTTCCGGTAGCGTTTGAAAAACCAAACAGTAAAACCAATATACACGATGACGGCCAGAAATCATCCCTGCCCTGGATCGTGTTTTCCGACCGTGCAGAAAACTATACCTACACCGCACCGGGTGGCTCATTGGTGATGAAAAAGATAGCCTTTATGGAGCCTTTTTATGTTAGCGAAGTAAAAAACGGTTACATCAAACTTATCAAATATCAGCCCGGCATAGTGCAGGGGCGTAAACTTACGAATAAAAAAGCCGCCCTGAGTTACGGCTGGATAAGTGTAGATAAAATGCTGCTCTGGCAATCGGCTTACGTAAGCCCTGCTACCGGTTATGCCGAAAAATCAATCGCCATAGCATCAGGCAAGGGGCCGCTAACCATGCCGCGTATTTATTTTGATAAATCAGATTCACTGTATGTATATAACTCGCCCGAACTGGAGCATAAAAAAACCAAGGTGGCCCTGCACCAGCTGTTGTATATTTATAAAAAATCTGCAGATGGTAAAACCGTTTTAGTTGGTTCTGATGCGCAGCTGATTGCAGACAGCGCCGCCCACAGCATTTATGGCTGGTTACCTGCCGATGCCGTGCACAACTGGGGTAACAGGCTGTATATCGGTTCGGCAAAAGTTAATGGCAATTTCGAGTCGGATGATTCTGTCGCCAACGTTATCAACAATGCCATAACTTATAATGGCGTGGCTACCCCATTTGTTTTTGACCCGCTGATAGATCAGGATCAGCCTTTATTGCGTAGCTTGCCGGTATTGGGCACTAACAGCCAAAGCGGTAAATTACAGGTTGGCGTTGCAACCGATGTTTATGACAAATCGCACAACAGCATTATCAATATTAAAGGCGGCCACCTTTCTTATCAGGATTACCTCAACATCCGCAGAAACACGCATAAAATAAATATCGTTTTTGTTGTAGACGGCGGCAGCTCGATGCGCAACTATTTCTCGGGTTTAACCAATACTATACAATCGTTTGAAAACACATTCAATATGTATGATAAAGGCAACCAGTTAAGTTATGCTGCTGTTGTTTACCGCGGCCAAACCAATTGCACCACGGGCGGTGTAGAGCGCGAAGTTTTTAATGCCGATTACCGCCGGGTAGTTAAATTCCTGGATAAGCAAGCCTCCGTTACCTCTGCCTGCTCGCCTGCACCAAACAGCCAGCCCGTGTTTGATGGTATGCGCAGTGCATTAAACATGTTTAAAAATCATAAGAACGAAACTAACCTGATTGTGCTGATAGGCAGTACCGGCAATGCATCTGCAGATGATCTTACAGATCTGTCGTACCAGATGGCCGCCTCTGATGCACGCTTGCTGGCCATACAGTTATACAGCGATTATAACCCAATTTACAACGATTTTGTGATCCAGGCGCGTAAGCTGGTGTCGCAATCGGCCACGTTGCTTGCCGATAATAAAAAGAAACGGATGGTAATTGGCGAAGGCCTTACCAGTACGCAGCAGTTTAATGTATCGCTGTCAGATACGGTTTCTTTTTACCTCGATTATCCAAAAAACAGTATCATACAAGGCGCCGTGATCTTCCCGCCAAAAGGTGTGGTAAAAACCAACCAGGCAATGGATGCGGCAGTAAAGCGCCTGATGGCAGAAACGCAATTAGATATTAAAACCCAAACACATTCTTTAGACAGTGTTTTTAGGCTTACCGGCCGCGAACACCGCTATGTGCAGCCGGTGGTAACATCGCAGTTTACCGCCCCCGTGCCCGATAGCCTGGGCGATGACATGCCGCACAACGCGTTCAAATACTTTTTACAGGCAAATTTACCTGCAAATTATGTAGCACAAAACCCAAATCAGCTGCAATATTTAGTGATACTGAATGATGCCGAGTACAAACAGATGCAGGATATTTTATCGATGATGATAGGCGAAAACCTGCAGCAGGACGCGGGTAACTACCGCAGTAAGTTATATTCAAACTACATCAATATCGTGCGCAGCTACATGGGGCTAAAAGATCTCCCTAAATCAACCATCGGTGAGATGCTGATAAGCGATTACATCACCAAAACAATAGGCCTTATTGTGCCAGCTAATAAAAACTTAGGCAGGTTTAGGGTAAAAGATATTAAGGATGATGGTAAAATGCCGCAGGCACAGTTTGAGGCATACATCAATTATCTTATAAAATGCCGTAACACAATCAAACAGCAGGCCTTGCTGCAACAGCATTTTGTATCAAACGGGCAAATTTATTACTACGTAACCCAGGCAAACTGGAATAACTAATCAACACAACAACATGAGTGTAATAAGTTTAAGCGATTCGGTAAAAACAGGGGTAAGGGTTGCACAGTCTTTAGCCAAAGAGTACCATCACAAAGAATTTGGCCCGGCACACCTGTTAAAGGGGCTAATGCACCAGGAGGTGGGTTTAAGGAATTTTCTTACTTCTATTGATAAGGATGCGGCTTACATCAGCGATTGGGCCGACGTGCGGATGGAAGAGTACCCGCAATCTATCACCGTGCCCGACGAGATGCTGGGCAATGATGCCGTTAAGCTAACCTTTGAGGAGGCCGATAATGTGCGCGTTAAACTTGGTTTAGATGCCATTACGCCTATATGTGTGCTGATTGCACTAACAAAACCTAATGTTGGTTTTGATGCCGGCCAGCTAAAATCATTCCCGGTAAAAGAGAAAGAGCTGCTGGATGTTTATATACAGGATGAGGGGATGCAGAATGCTATTGCCCCGCCCGTAGCAGGCAGCGCCGATAACGGAGGCGGAAGCAAGTCTACCGGTGCATTGTTTAAATATTGTGTAGACCGTACGGATCTGGCCCGTCAGGGAAAGATTGACCCCATTATTGGCCGCGATAAAGAAACGCGGATGATTATGGAGATATTAAGCCGCCGCACCAAGCCCAATGTAATTATTACGGGTGATGCGGGTGTAGGTAAAACCGCGCTGATAGACGGCTTTGCCCTGGATATTGTAAATAACCAGGTGCCGCAATCCTTGCTGAATGTTAGTTTGTTTGAGCTTGACCTTGGTTCGCTTATTGCCGGGGCATCTTACAAGGGCGAGATAGAAGACCGCCTGAAAAACATCCTGAAAGAAATTAAACAGTTTGATAAGGCTATTTTATTTATAGATGAAATTCATACGCTGTTAGATAATAAAGGCCCCATAGGCGGCGGTGTGGGTAACCTGCTGAAGCCTGAACTGGCCCGAGGGGAAATAACCGTTATCGGCGCTACAACAATAGATGAATACCGCAAAATAATCGAACCCGAGCAGGCATTCAGCCGCCGGTTTGAAGTGTTGCAGGTAAATGAGCCGGATGTAGATACCGCAATAAAAATGCTGGAAAAACTGGTGCCTTATTATGAAGAGCACCACGGTTTAAAAATAAGCAGCGACGCCGTAAAGGATTGTGTGAGGCTGGCCAAACGCTATATGAAAGACCGCCGACTGCCCGATTCTGCCTTTGATTTGATGGACCGCACTATGGCCGCTATCAGGCTGATGAACGATACATCAGACATGACGCTTACGGAGCTTAATGAAAATTTTAACGATTTGCAAAAAGCAGCAGATGACGAAACAACTGTTGGTGAGTACAAATGGCTTTACAGCCTGATGCAAAATAAAACCAGCGCTGTGCTTTTAGGCAAGCTGGAAGATGAAACACAGGTAAGTGCCTTTGAAACTGCGGAGGAGTACATAACATACTTTAACCATAACCTTCCGTTGCTGGAAACTTTGGCAAAAGATAAAACCAGTGAAGTAAGCAAGCAGGATATTGCCGCCATTATATCTTACAAAACGGGTATCCCGATGGGCAAGATACAGGCGCAGGAAAAAGAGAGGCTTTTGAATATGGAAGGCTTTTTAAACAAACGTGTAATAGGCCAAAACCAGGCGCTGAAAGCTGTTTCTGACGCCATACTGGAATCTCGCAGCGGATTGAATAAAAAAGGGCAGCCCATTGGTTCGTTCTTTTTGCTGGGGCCTACGGGTACCGGTAAAACAGAACTGGCCAAATCCATAGCCGATTTTTTATTTAACGACGAAAAGGCTATGATAAGGTTTGATATGTCGGAGTTTAAAGAAGAGCATTCTGCCGCATTACTTTACGGCGCCCCTCCCGGATATGTGGGTTATGAAGAAGGCGGTTTGCTGGTGAATAAAATAAGGCAGCAGCCCTATTCGGTATTGTTGTTTGATGAGATAGAAAAAGCACACCCATCCGTATTTGATATATTTTTACAGATACTGGATGAAGGGCACCTGCACGACAGGCTGGGCAAAGAGGGAGATTTTTCTAACTCGCTGGTGCTGTTCACTTCAAATATCGGCAGCGAATGGCTGCAGGAGCAATTGGGCAAGGGCCATCTGCCAACATCAAATGAATTAATGGAGGTGATGGGTAAACATTTCCGGCCCGAATTTTTAGCCCGCTTGTCAGAGATCGTACCGTTTAAGCCGATATCCGAAGATGACGTGGTACGGATCTTTGATATTCAGCTTAAAAGCCTGATAGAACCATTAGAAAAAATGGGTATCAGCTTTATGATCAGCGATGAGGCAAAAAGTATGCTGGCCAAAGGCGGTTTTACACCCAAATATGGTGCAAGGCAGTTATCCGGGGTTATCCGCAACAGGTTAAGAAGGCCTATATCACGGTATATTATATCCGGAGAATTAAAAAAGGGGCAAACCATCAGCATCAATAAAAAAGGCGACACAGACGAATTGGATTGGACAATTAATTAATTGTTAAAGTATTAAATAACAACTTGTTTAATAAAACAATTTGTTATAAAACAACATTATAGTATTAAATTAAAGCATCTACACTTATCCCCATACCTATGTTTAATTACGAAATAGGAGGAAACGAGACAAAAGTCGACACCTCAGAAGCGTTTGGTGAGATCTCTCCCAATAAAACATTATTTATTCAAAAGCTAACTGATAACGAGCCGTTGCGGCCAGAGAAGGTAGAAGGCTTAAAAACGGTTGAAGAGGTTTTTGAGCATTATAAGCCAAATGTAAGTATATCGCTGGCGAAGCAGGATGGTTCAACCTTAACAGAAAACCTGAAGTTTCAGAACCTGGGCGATTTTAGCGTTAAAAAAATTGTACAGCAAAGTAATTACCTGCGCAAGCTGAATATTGAGCGCGAAATGCACCTGAACATTATCAAGCAGCTTAAAACCAACAAAACATTAAAAACAACACTTGATAACGAAGAAACAAGGGCCGCATTTATCAGCGCACTTAAAAACTTTGTGAAAGAGCTTGAACAATAATTGAAGATACCAACTTAACAGTTATAAAATATTATGGCAACAACAAACCAGCAAGCCGGCAACGAAGCGTCATCGGCGCAGGGTTTTAAACCAGCAGAAAAAGCCGCCGGGCAAGATCTTAATTTAAGCCAAAGCCTGGAGAAATTATCAAGGGTTGGCGGGTTTGATCTATTAGAAACTACAATAGACGGCTTACAGAATTTAAACCCTGAGCGTAAAGCACGTAAACAGATCTTTTTATCGGATGATGAAAAGAAACTGGAGCGCGAGGAACTGAAGCAAAAGCTTACCCAATGGATAGAAGCCCTGGAAACAGGAGGCTCTGTAAGCGAGATGGTTGATAAAAGCACCGAAAAGCTGCAATTGGCCGAAGAAAACCTGAACACCAATATTCACGATGCTTTAGAAAGCACACGTGAGCTGGAGCAGGCCTACCGCTCGTTACAGCTTTTTTATAAAAACACCGAATCTGACAAGGTGAAGAACGTGGTGATCATGAACGCGAGCCTTGACCAGTTAAAGGAACTGGATAACCCGCGCTTTATTGATTATGTAGGTAGCGAACTTAAACAGAATTACGATAGGTTAGACCTGCGCAAGAATTACTCTATTTTGGTTGTACCGGGCTATCTGGGTTCAAACAAAGTGATTGAAAAATGGTCGAAAATTGCCTTTGAGAACAAAGTGATGCTGGTTACGGATTTTGCCGATTTAGAGCAGCCTGATGATGTTATCGACTTGTTTACATCTGCCAACCTTACCGGTGGTGATGCATTCAAATCAAACACTATCATGACGTGTAACTGGATGGTTGGCCGTGGTAAAGTTGCCGAGGTTGGCGAAGAGGATAACTTGTATGTACCTGGTTCGGCAGCATTGGCAGGTAAAATGTACTACACCTTAATGTCGCAGGTTACGGCCGGTAAAAAACATGGTGCGGTAAACGAGGTTGACGGTGTGCGTTTTGATCTGAAGAAAAGCGAGATCTCGCATCTGGAACGCATTGGCCTGGTGCCGATGGTGAACGAATATGGTAAAGTGATGGCATTCTCTGCCAAAACGCTTTTCAATGGCGATAATATCGGTTTACAAACCTATTCGGTTGTGCGTGTGTTTGACTATATCACTAAGGTATTGTTCGACTTTTTGAACCGCCGTGCATTTGAGAACTGGAATTCTAAAACAGAGCAGGACCTGAGATCGCAAATAGTTAAGTTTTTGGATAACATCCAGGGCCCTGATCGTTTGATAGAGCGTTTCAAGATCATCAAATTTGAGCGTGATGAGGTACAGAAGGATAGGATCCACCTGGATATCAACATTACGCCATACTTCCCGGCAAAAAGCTTTGTGGTTAAGTTAGATGGCCACAAGGGCGAAGATGCCAGCGCAACCTGGAATACAGAATATAAACAGCAGTAATAACTGATAGCATTAAATGCCCCGTAGTTGTGAAACGGGGCATTTTTAATTTAATGTTACCACAAATTTAACACATGCTGTTAATATAATGTAATAACTGCTTACTTTTGCATTAGCAAAATGAAGCAGGTTGTAATTATTAATGCAGATATCAATAAAGGCGAAACTACAAACGCGCTGATAAATGCTTATAGGCATGGTGCAGAGGGTGGGCAAGCGGTTATAAAGGATATCGTGATTGCCAATCTTAAATTTAACCCCAACAGGCAATTGCCCGGGAATAATACAGGCCTTGAGCCCGATTTGGCCGCGGCAATAGTTAAATTAACCTGGGCAAGCCATATAGTGGTTTTTTGCCCTGTTTTTAAAGAGTCTATCAATTTTAAGATCAAAGGTTTTTTTGACCGGATCTTTATGCCCGATCAGATCTTTGTGACCAATCAGCCTAAGTTCAGCAATGATTTTCGTGGCCGCTCGGCCCGTATCGTATCTATTTTGGACGAGGCAGCATGGGCCGACTGGCAGCAAACGCAGCGCGCTACCTATTTATCTATTAAAAGGTCGGTATTAGAAAAATGTAATATTAAGCCGGTGCACACCAGTGCTATCGGCCACATATATTCCCTTGATAATCAGTACGCTCAGAAGTGGATGAAGAAACTTTATAGCTTTGGTATCAAGCTGATATGAAATAATTATAAGTTATTTATTATTTCTCGAAACAATATTTGAGCTCATCTGTAGTTAAATAATAGAAACCGATGGTCGGTTTTATTAATTAATAACCTTAAAATTTATCGTTATGGCTTTCAAAGCAAGATTAAATTTTTCGGGCAAAGAGTACGATGTACTTAATTGCTCGTATGCCTTAAACAGAGATGTTGATTCAAAAGGACGCCCGTCATCAGGTGTTTACGGTGGTACTATCGATGTAGAGATAGAATCAACCGAAGACACATCAATTATTGAATCAATGGTTAACAATCAATACAAGCCTGTTACAGGTACGTTATTGGTCAAAAAATCTGAAGAAGATGCTAAAATGAAAGAACTGTCTTTTGAGGACGGTTACATTGTAAAGTATTCTGAAGGTTTAAACATTGTTGGTGATACACCAATGACCTACAAGTTTACCATATCTGCACGGAAGCTTAAATTGGGTAACGCAGAACATGTTAACGACTGGCCGGGACGCGCCAACTAAGTTTATCTTATTTTAATTAACAGGGTTGCGTTTGGCTTTAACGGCTAAAAGGTAGCTTTGATTGTTACACTAAAAAATTTACGAATATGGCTTTTAAAGCAAGAATTAACATAGGCTCTAAGGAGTTTGATGTGCTGCAGTGCAGTTATGCCTTGAGCAGGGATGTTGACGCTAAAGGGCGCCCGTCATCAGGTGTATACGGTGGTACCATCCAGGTTGAGGTAGAATCAACAGAAGACACCTCGGTGATCGAATCAATGGTAAATAACCAATACAAGCCGTTAAGCGGAACAGTTACCTTCAAAAAATCTGAAGAGGATGCTAAAATGAAGGAGCTTTCTTTTGAAGACGGTTACATCATCCAATACAACGAGGGTATCTCTATCGTAGGTAATGCACCGATGACCCTGAGCTTTGTGCTATCGGCACGTAAGCTTAAGATCGGCAACGCCGAGCATGAGAACGACTGGCCGAAATAAACCAGGCAATGCAATATCAGATACGGAGGAGATAGAACAGTATCTTCTCCGTTTTTTTTAGTCAGATCAGCTTCTTTTTTAATCTACCCATGAAAAAAAAGAAAAGAATAGTTAAGCACGGTTCACCCACCATTCGTAAAAAAGTTAAGTCTGTAGCCCCTACAGCTATGGAATACATATTGCTTTTTAACACCTGCGAGATTAAAAAAGAAAAATTAGCCGAGATAGATAAAGTAATTGACGAAAAAATTGTTGTGAACCGGTCCAGATATGAGGGGGTATCTAACCTGGTTAAAGGGGGGGGCATCAGTCCGTTGCTTTTAAATAACCAACCATTATTTCAATCGTCTTATACACCATTTTATAACCGGTTCCCTGCACTTGCCGATACGGTAAGAACTGCTGCCGACACAACTTCTGCCGGATCCGGAGCGCCAGAAATCACCGATTTTCGCTCTTTAAACGCCCCTTTAACGCCCTTTAGTTTACCCAAACCTTCGTTGGGGATAAATGGGATACAAAAGTACGATCTGTTAACCGGAAAGTATATTGCCAACAACGATCCGTTTGGATTGAACCGGGATATTTTTGCCGGGACCAATTTTTTTGGCGGCTCGGCAATTCCATGGTATTTTATTGCCTGCGTACATTATATGGAATGCAGTTTTAGTTTTAAACGGCATTTACATAACGGCGACCCTTTAACCGGTTACACCGTACATGTGCCTGCCAACCGCCCTAAAGTTGGCCATGCGCCGCCGTTCACCTTTGAAGAGAGCGCGGTAGACGCCCTTAAGCTGATGAAGTATGACCAGGTGACCAACTGGAGCCTGTCATACATATTATTAAAACTGGAAGGCTATAACGGTTTTGGTTATAACCGTAAAGGCATCCATACGCCTTACTTGTGGAGCTACTCTAACCATTACACCAAAGGCAAATACGTAAAGGATGGGGTGTATGATGCGAATGCCGTATCAACCCAGTTGGGTGCGGCTGTTATATTGAAAAGGATGGAGCAGCGTGCTCTGATCAGTATCCCCAGAAATTAATGTATGAAGCAGTTAAAAAAACATATTTGGTTGATACTGATTGCCTTATTGCTGCCGGCAGTATATGGCTGTAACGGCAATACCACAAGTGCTAATAAAGCAGATACGGCTGCTGCTGCTAAACCTGCAAATGATAGCGCCAGCCCGGTTGCAGCAGATACAGTGAATAACGAGCAGCAGTTCAGGCTGTTTTTTGCCAAATTTAAAGCAGCTGTAAAAGCTAATAATAAGGCACAGCTTACGCAAATGTTCAGTTTCCCGTTGCAAACATTACCGCAATGGACAAACGACGAACTAAAAAGCGCACCGGTTGATGCCAATAGCGGCCTGATTAGCCAGAGCGAGTTTACCGGGTATTATAATGATATTTTTACCAAGGATGCCGTAAGGTTAATACCTGCAAGTACCGAGGATGATCTTTCTGAAATTGACAAAACCACTGCCGAAAATTACTATATAACCTTAAAGCATGTTACCGATAAAGGCAGTATATTATATGAACTGGAGAAGCAATATACCGAAGATAACGGTAAAGAAACTTCTTTCGGTTTTGTGTTTGGCAAGGTTAAAGGTGCTTATAAAGTGATAAGCTACTACAGGCCATGGCCGTTAAAATAATACAACTAAGCCCACAACAATATGGATAGCAAGATAAAAGTAGATATTAGCATAGAGGGTACGCCGATTGCGCATTTCTCTTCTTTTACACTGGAACAGCGTTTTAACGAACACCATACTTTTCAGCTGCGCTTTAACCACGACCAGATAGAGAACACCAACAAGGTGACACTGGAGAAATCAAAAGAATTTATAGGTAAAAACCTTACGGTGCAGTTTGGCCGTACAGAAGATGCCGATCATCAGTTCACCGGCAAGATCACCAGGGTAGAGATAGCCCAGAGCCACGGTTTTCAGGGTGATATAGTGATAAGCGGCTTTAGCCCGAGTATCCTGATAGACAGGGGGGCAGACCTGGGCTCGTACCTGAATAAGGACCTGAAAACCATTTTGCAGCAGGCAACGGCCGATGCCCCGCAAAATGATCTGAGCTTTAACATAGCCCCGGCATATACATCGCCGATCGACTACCTGATCCAATACCGCGAAAGTGATTTTGAATTTATCAACCGCCTGTCGGCAGAGTATCACGAATGGTTTTATTACGATGGTACCAAACTGAATTTTGGCAAGCCGGCAAAGCTGGAAGAGATAACCCTCATCTACGGCCGCGATCTGCACAGCATCCAGTATGGCATGCAGATCTCGCCGCTTACCTATCAAAAATTCTCCTACAATTCGGTGCAGGATCAGCTCCTGAGCGCAAAACCATCAGGCGCCAGTAATGGCTCGGCAGATCTGTCGCACGCCATATCGGCCTCTAAACAGGTGTACAGCAAGCAATATAACGAGCCGCTTGATGTGCGGGTAAACTCGCAAAAAGATATAGATACGTTTGTGAACGATGAACACAAGGCCATCGTATCCGAATTGTTGAGCATCATGGGCAACGGCGATAACCCGCAAGTTAGCCTGGGCAAGGTGGTCAACATCAGCACCAGCATGCGCGGGCAGATAGGTTTTGAGGTGCAGGATTTTGGCAAGTTTTTGGTAACCGCCGTTTACCACCAGTTAGATGGGGTAGGCCATTATCAAAACACTTTTGAAGGCGTATCTGCCGATAGCGAGAAGCTGCTGGTAAAGAATGCACAAAAGCCGATGGCCGATATGCAGCTGGCCACGGTTATTGATAATGACGACCCTAAAAAGCAGGGGCGTGTTAAGGTGCAGTTTAAATGGCAGTGCACCGCTAACGACCCAACCGAGTGGCTGCGGGTGATGAGCCCGAATGCAGGCCACGGCGACACGGGTAAAAACCGCGGCTTTTTGGTAGTGCCCGAAAAAGGCGACCAGGTAATTGTAGATTTTGAAGAAGGCAACATTGCCCGCCCCGTAATATTAGGCAGTGTGTATCACAGCAATAATGTAGACAGCGGCGGTTTTACCAACAGTAATATCAAAGGCATGCATTCGCGCAGGGGGAGCAATTTAACTTTTGATGATGGTGCACATGCCTTAACACTTGCTACTTCTGCAGCAAACACCGTTTACGTGCACGAAAAACAAGGCTCTATTCAATCAACCGCTGCCAAAACTATCGTTCACCAAACAGGGGATAATGCCGTGGTAATGCAAAACGATGAGGGCCTTATTGGTTTAACTGCTTTAAAAAAGATTGTACATGAAACGGGCGGTAACGGTATAGAGATAGAAAACGATAGCGGGTCGATCTTAATTACTGCCAAGCAATCTATTACCCTACAGTGCGGTAATAGCACAATTAAGTTAGAACCGAGTAAAATAACGATTACCAGCCCACAGGTTGATGTGAATTAATCTACCTAACCATTAATAACTGATTTTATATGAACAGATTTAAGTTTTTTGAAGGTGATCTAAGCTCTGACAAACAGGTTGCAGAAGCGCCTCAGAATGATTTTACCGTGCAAAAAACCAGTAGCTTAAATGAACAAAATGTTTTTAAAGAAAACGAAGCCAGGTATAGAAGCGAACAGTTGGTTGTAATTAAGATAGATGGTATAATTGAAAGTCACATCGAAACAAAACTGGAGTATCACGTCAAAAAAATCATCAGCAACGGTCAATTACTGGTTCAGGTTGAATTAAAAGATCAGATCAATACTATACAACCACAATATTTGCAGGAGAGCCTTAAATTAATGAGTATGATTGATGTCATCAAAAGCAATGCGCTTGTTTTAATTGATAATCATAGTGGTAAGATAAAAAGTATTGTAAATATTGATGAAATAAAAGCAAATTGGCTTGCTTTTAAAAAAGATGTTTATGCTAATACCAGTTTTATAAAGTCGCCAGAGATGAAAGCTAACATAGATACTTTTATTAGCAATGCAGAGGCGCAAATGACTGAAGAAAGTATCTTACAGGATTTTAAGGTACGCCCATTTTTTGATCTGTTTTTTGACCGCTATTTAGTTAGCGAGCAACTCTCTTATAACGATTACAGTAAGCTTTATTATTCGCAATTGTTTGATCATTTACCGGTTGAATTTGATGTTAAACAAATGATAACCGAGGAATCGCCGGTTTTATTACAGGTGAACAAAGCCGCAAGTTTAAACGCAAATAATATACATCTGGCAGATTTTGAGCGCGTGTATGACCTTAGATACAAACCAAGGATAGGGTACAAGTTTTCTAATTACTCGTATAACCATAACACATGGGTTAGTTACAGGTTTGATGAAAATTTGCTCGACGAAGCCACAATGACTATCGTAGAAGAGGTGAAAAATAACATTGAGCTTATTGTGGATTATAAAGTAAGGAGGGTTGAGTTATGAGTAGTTCTTATCTTCCATCAGGCGTACAGATCAACTGCACATTAATGACGGTTTCAAAACCGCAAAATTTAGGTTTGTCTCGGTCCCTAAAAACCGTACACGGAAAAAAGACTTCGATCTGGCTAAATATCGACGATAAAAAAATCAGCGTAAGTTTTGTTTGTAAATCACCGGCTAAATTTTGGAGTGGCCTTGGCAGCATGTTAATGGGCGTAGCTATAGGTATATTAGTAGTTGCAGCGGCAGTAGTAGTAGTTGCAGCGGTAGTAGGTACAGGTGGCGCTGCTGGTGTAATATTGGCAGGTATGGCAGCAGCGGCTACAAGCACTGCAACAGGTGTTATAGTAGCCGGGCTTGCTATTGCTGCGCCGGTTGCTGCCCTGATAGGTGTGTATAAACAAAGCCATGCATGTGATTGCTCTTTAGATAAAGGATCTAAATGGATTAATATGCATAATAAGGTAAATTTTGATCAAAATAAAGCCATTGTACAAAAATCATATTTGAAATGCACTAATGGCGGTTTAATACAGCCATTCTTAAACTCGGCTATTGCACAGTTGGCTGCAACAAAATTTGCAGCAAATAATAACGATGAGTTGATAGAACATTATAAACAACAGGGAATAACCGGGTTCATAAGTGGTTTTACCGGCCTTGCCGATCCGTTGGGTACATCAATAGGTGTAGGATTTAGTACTTATGAATATTTTGAAGGTAACGATACAGAAACCTTAGCTAATGAAAGTGGAAGTGAAGAGGATGATTATAAAACTGATGTAAAAAATACATCTAGGGATAATGCGGTTGGCACTGTTGCCGGGGCCGGAAAGGGTTCTTTAGACGTAGTGGAAACAATGACACAGCAAAACCGCACCATTATAAGAGAACTTATGGATCAGGGTGCTACATATGAACAAGCTGATAGGTTTACGGCTTTTGGGGAAAGCACGTTTAAAGGCGAGTTTAAAAATATGGGTATTGGCTTAGGTGTAGGGCTGGGTTTTGGCCTGGCGGGTTCCGTTGCCAACCACTACATTAACAAAAGCTTTAAAGAAAATAAGAAAAAACTTATAGACGAAGTTAACGCCTCTTTGAAAACATTACGTGAACAAGACCGGCAAACGGGCTTAGGCGTATCAGCCAGCCAAAAATAACTTAAAAATGAAAAAAGTGATATTAATATCTGCAGTAAGTTTAATTGCCGTTGGATTAGTTGGAGGGCGATTTTTGGGGCGTTGGATAATGAATAAAACGGATAACCCCGATACCAGTATCAATAGAGGCCAGGAAGTTGCAGATTCTTATATTCAAAATAGTGATACGCTTCACTTAGTGCTGAAAAAATTCAAATACGCGAGTAAATATTTTGAAGTTAAAGCCAAAACCAATTACTTCATGGATGGCAATGTTGCATTCATACATCAGGCTACTATTTTTTTTAAAGATGAAGTGCGCCAAAAATTTTTTACGATATATTACTTTTTTAACAAGCCGTATTTCGATCAGGCATATGGAGTTTTTGCAGATGGGAATTTAAATACGGATGGTGAAAATATTATTGCAACTGTAAATAAAAAAGAGTTAGCAGATGCCTCATATGGTACTGCTGCCAAACCTATCCCTATAATTTATTTTGATGCACCTGCTGTATCAAATAGCTTTTACAGCATGGTTGCTGGTGATGCTACAGATAAAGCAGCCTTTCATGGTAGCGAGGCCGAGTTTAAAAAGTACATGCTACATTATAATGCGTGGCACTACTTATCTTATGTTAAAAGTAAAGCTGATTTCCACAAGATGTACAGTAAAGGGGGAAATTAATTAAATGCTTTTTTTTGCAGCTAAAGGAATTTGAAAAACTGATTAAAGATGGCGGCTATAAGTTAACTTTAAGCGATAGGTAAATACTGTTAAACAAATGATTGTTCTTTTCAATTGTAACATGCATTGAAAACTCTTAAAGATTTAGAATTATAACAGTTGGAATGCTGTGTTAAGTGATTTAACAATCGCTTTACTTTTACCATCCAAACAAAATCCAAATCCGGAGAAAGCAATGCAACTGTACAAGGAATATTTTCTAGCACAAAGAACCTAAGACAATGAGCTGGTTAAAAAATATGGGGGGATTTATCGGATATATAATTGGTGCTTTAGTAATATTGCCTTTGTTATTAATCGGTTATAATTATTTTTTTATAAACAAGAATAATGTTTCGAAATACATTGACGGTTACCTAAAAAATTCAACCGAGGTTATAGTGCAGGTGCCGGCATATGATAAAAGCAGTTTGCCCAATGATGATATCTATGTAACAAAATCTTACACAACTTCTATGCAAGCTAAAAACATGGGCAGGGATGGAAGTAAGAAAACAAGAATATACTACAGGTTGGTATTGGATAGTAACACCAAAAAATACTTCCAAATAACAATGTTTGATCTTACGAATGGCTTTTTTGGTGCTATTGACAATAATGTGGTTTATTTAAAAGTAAACAAGGATGACCTTGCGAATAGCAAATATGGTACTAAGGATAAGCCTATTTTAGCATTTAGTGTGCGCGGCGCAGATAAGCCACTTACCGAGCTCCGTGCTACAAATGATAACCCTGGTGGCAGTAATGTAAATATCGACACGCCTCCCGAACAATATCAATACAATGCTTTTATGTATTTAACTTATGTAATGTCTAAAGGTGATTTTAAGGCAAGATTTAAGTAATCATACGCAATGTTATTATGGAAATACGCGATATGTCCAATTACTAATGCTGTTGATTTTAAATAGGGTTTGCTACTAACTTTTCATTAGATTATGTAAAAGATAAAGGTAAGGACCAAGTGTATGAAATGGCCGGGGTAAAGAAGTATGTTGAAGGTGAAGATACTGACTTAGAGCGCCTTAAAGAGACCGAGCAATCAAAAGAGGCGGATAATTCATCGATCTATGACAACTCGAAGCGTGCCGGTGAAGCTACAGGATCCGGAGTGAACGCAGTTGGAGACAGAACGGGGCAATTTGAAACTACTGATCGTCAATCACGTACTGTTTTAAATAGTTCTACAGGCGGAATAGAAGAGTATAGATCTGATAGAACATCCAACGCTACTCCGGGCGCAATTCCGGAACGAAACACGAATATCACCACAACAAATACCAACGATTTTTATTCAGATCATTCAGGTACTTACATGAATGAAGAAAATGTGACCCGTAAAACGGGCCGGGAATTTAGACCAATGAGTAGTACAGAGCATAGGAGTATGGTAAGGGGGGCTACAACCGGCTACGTTAAAGACTATTTTTCAAAACCTGAATTTTCGCTAAAGGGAGTCGAAAAGGGTGGCTTGGTAATGGATATTATTGTTGATGCTTACAAAGGCATAACACGTTTTATAGTTTCTAAAGATGTGGAAGATTATCTTGAGGAATTAAAAACATCTAAAGAGAAGCGAGAAAAAGTATAACAGTTATCGAAGATCAAGTATGAGTTTTAAAACATTTTTGAGCTGTTTTGTGATAATGTGGCTTGTT
Source organism: Mucilaginibacter phyllosphaerae (assembly GCF_004378255.1). GTDB lineage: Bacteria > Bacteroidota > Bacteroidia > Sphingobacteriales > Sphingobacteriaceae > Mucilaginibacter > Mucilaginibacter phyllosphaerae. The sequence goes on along the minus strand of NZ_SNQG01000001.1, from coordinate 421,115 downwards.
TATTTTTTGTTTTTGATCGTCAGCACAATTAGTGTATCTAACAATTTAAAAGTTTTTACAGAAACCAACATTACTATGCGTGCAGCGGGGGCATTTGGTTTAATAAGGCATTATTATATAGAGCCTTACCAGAATTCGCCGCATAAAACAAAAAATGATCAAGTTACCGATAGGGTATATTCAGGGCTTTCGCTTGCAAGATTGTTAGTGCCTAAAAGCGATATTAACAGTTATAAAAAAGTTACATTTTATGCTTTACAAAGAAATGATCAAAGGGTGCATTTTGCAGCTACATCAGATAGTGAGCCTGCTACAACCATTAGATTATATATTGACATATTAGCATACCTTATCAATAAGTATCTTTTTATACATGTAGGCTTCTTTTTATTATGGGCTTTTAATAGTACAATATATAGTTACCTGAAAAAGGGAAAGGATGTTAACGGCGAAATTGCAGAAGCAGATAACTCAAAAGGATTAGAAAATGTCCAAAAAACTTTATTATATATCACGTTAATACTGCTATTTGTATGAAAAGGATAATTTTAATATTTGCCAGTGTTATAGTACTTATTGTTATTGGTAGATTGTTTTATTTTATGTTGTTTGATAAAAATAGTACAACTAATGTACAGGATATTAAAAGTGATTTGCAATCTGGCCGGTATGATTACAATTTAGGCACCCAAAAAATGAAAGAAAAGGACTTTTCAGGAGCCGAAAATCATTTTTTAGAGGTTATAAAATATAAAGATCAGGTTGAAAAAGATATTTATATTAATACGCTTGTTAATTTAGGTATATGTTGCGCAAACCAACAAAAGTTAGCTGATGCCGAAAAATATTGGAAAGAAGCAGCAAGTATGGGAGATGAAGACGCCGCTAAAAATTTAAGATTATTGCATCAATCCTAACGATATAAAAGATACAATAATTTTATAACTGATCTTGTAGCCAGGTAGTATGGCGATGGTTACCTGTGCACAACTTCAAAAGTTTAAACATGTCAAAGCAAAGTCCGTATTTTTTTGGTTTAGGCTTGTTTGTAGCTCCGTTTATAATTTTTGTTTTATTAATCATATTCGCACCTGGCACGCCTTCTCAAAATAGTATCAAATCCTATGTTAGAAATAGTAAAGAAATTACATTAACTATTGATAAATGGATTTATTTAAAGGGTGGAATGTGGGCAGAAAATTTAGTTAAGGGAGATGAAGCAAAATTCTCTCATCGCTTACGATATTATCTTAATTTCCGTAAAAACAGGTACAAAGATTTTGCTGTATTTTATTCAGCCGGGTATAAAAAGTATTTTGTAATAGAAAGCTATAACAACTCGATGCAAAATCTTTTGAACTATCAAAAAGAAAATGCGTTAACCTGCATGGTAAATAAAGAAGAGTTAAATAATAAAAATTACGGTACAATCAAGCATCCTGTTCCGATACTTTGGATTACTAAAGGGCTGGGATTATCTTATCCCGAATACTTAAAATTATACACAATTAATGTTACAGAATACTTAAGGTTTTACAAAGGGCGCCAGGCCTTTGATAAAGGTGCATGTACGGTTTGTGCTTACTAACCTATTAGATAACGCCCATATTACAAAGTACTACATTACTTAATTTCCCATTAATTCCCAGGCGCTTTGGTAACCGTTTATTTTTTCGGCGTAACTTATCAGGCCGGTGTAAAAAGGCAATATGGCCAGTGTAGAACTATCGCCGATAATGACCAGCTTTTTACGCGCACGTGTCATGGCTACGTTCATCCGGCGGATGTCTGCCAAAAAACCTATCCCGCCATCGCTGTTACTGCGCACCATACTGATATATACCACATCGCGCTCCTGCCCCTGAAAACTATCGATCGTATTTACGGCTATTTTGCCGGCATAGGGCTGTAGTTGGGGCGTGCTGTCCAATTGCTCGCGCAATAAACGGATCTGCTCCTGGTAGGGCGAAATAACCGCTACAGACGGGAATGCGCCGGCCGTAAAAGTGCTGTTAAGTTCGGCTGCAAGCCTGGTTAAATGCTTAAATAAAAATGCGGCTTCCTCGGGGTTGGCCACACTGGTGCCAACCGGTTTTTCATCAAATGCGCAGCCTGCCGTATCCACAAATGTAAAGGGCGCAGCACCTTCAAACAAAACCTGCTCTGCTACCGATGCATCCGCTCGCAACTTATCATCATAAAAAACTTTGGATGAATAGCCCATAATGGCCTCATTCATCCGGTACTGCACATCAAGCAGGGTTACTGCTTCTGGATGCAGTTTAATGCATTTTTCGAGCAGGGTAGTGTTTAAGCCGTTACGCGCTGCCTCGGCAGATTTGATGGTGGGCGATAGCTGGCAGTGGTCGCCGGCTAAAACTACTTTTTGCGCTTTCAGTATCGGGATCCAGCAGGCAGGTTCAAGCGCTTGCCCGGCCTCGTCTATCACTACCGTGTTAAATTTAAGGTTACGGATGGTGTAGTGATTGGCGCCAACCAGCGTGGCCGAGATTACCTGCGCCTTGGCCACCACATCATCAATAATAAATTGCTCTGTTTTGTCAACATCCTTCATTATTTTGTGGGCCTCGTCAAACAGGGCCTTGCGCTGGTCGCGTTCGGCTTTGCCGAAATTGCGCTTATACTTGTGGGCCATGTTCTTAAATTCCGAGGCCATTTTTTTGAGGCGTTTTATCTCCTTGGTTTGGCTATGATCAGCCATTTTACTATCCAGCGTTAAAGCCATCAGTTTATCAGATACCCTTGCCGGGTTGCCTATGCGCAGCACATTTAAACCTTCGCCTGCCAGTTTTTCGCTCAACAGGTCAACAGCGGTATTGCTTGGGGCCACCACCAGCACCTTTTTTTCGCCATTGCGGATGAGGGCTTTAATAGCCTGCACCAGCGTGGTGGTTTTGCCCGTGCCCGGCGGGCCATGCACAATGGCCAGATCCTGCGCAGCAACAATTTGCTTTACCGCATTTTGCTGTGACAGGTTCAACCCCGGCAAATTCAAATGCACTTCTTCAGTAGCAAAACCGGGAGCGGTATCGCCCGTGAGTATCTGTACCAAACGCGTATCCTGTATGCTCACAGCCTGTTTAAGCGCGTTCTGCATTTCATCGTAGCTGTTATTATCAAATAGCAGGTCTACGCCTAATTTGCCGTCGCGGCACCAGTCTGGCAACTCATCTGTTAATAGGCTTAATTTTAATTTGTTGCCGCCCTGGTAAGCTACGGTTCCTTCCAGGCGGTCGTTCTTTGGATCGTGATTGGAGAAGATAGCAGCCGAGGAGCCGAACCTGAATTGGTGGCCAAGATCCTGATGCGTGGTGCGCTCCAACTCTACGGTCAGATAATCGCCCCGGCCAAGTTCGGTACCACGGATGGCTACCGGGTACCAGGTAATGCCATTTGTACGGCGATCAGCCGCCGAACTTGATTCGGTTAGTTTTAAGTACTGGCTGCGGTCTTCATTCAGTTCTGTTTTAAGCAGATCCTGCAGCCTTTTGAAATAATCCATCGTGCAAAGGTAACACGGATAATCCGTTCTAAACAAACAAAGTCGCAGCACGTGCTATACGTACCGCGACTTTGTTACCACCTGATGCCCGGATCTTACAGCGTAGCCATATCTATTACAAAGCGGTAGTGCACATCACCGGCAAGCGTGCGCTCATAGGCTTCGTTGATCTTATCTATACCGATCACTTCCACATCTGATGTAATGTTATGCTCGGCACAGTAATCCAGCATCTCCTGGGTTTCTTTAATGCCGCCCACTAACGACCCTACCAAACTGCGGCGATTGAAAATAAATGGAAACGCTGCAACAGATGTAGGCTCGGGCGGGGCGCCCAGTAAAACCATTACACCATCGGTAGTTAACAGGTTCATGTATTCATTATAATCATGCGGGGCAGAAACCGTATCGATGATAAAGTTAAAGCTGTCGGCCAGTTCGGTCATGGTGTCTTTTTCGGTGGTGAGCCTAAAATGATGCGCACCCAGTTCACTGGCATCCTTTTCCTTACTTTTAGACCGGCTTAACATGGTCACCTCGGCACCCATAGAGGCGGCCAGTTTAACTGCCATGTGCCCAAGTCCGCCTAAACCAACAACGGCCACTTTATCGCCTGCCTTTACACCCCAGTGGCGCAGCGGCGAATAGGTGGTGATACCGGCACAAAGCAGCGGTGCCACTTTTTCTAACGGCAATTTATCAGATACCGACAAAACAAAATGCTGGGTTACCACAATATGGCTTGAATAACCGCCCTGGGTTATGGTTTGCTTATCCTGGCTTTGTGAATTATAAGTTTGCGTATTGCCGTTCTTACAATATTGTTCCAGGTCGTTTTCGCAGTTGGCGCAATGCATGCACGAGTCTACAAAGCAACCAACACCTACGGTGTCGCCTTCTTTAAATTTGGTTACATTTTGGCCAACGCGGGTAACTTTACCTACAATTTCGTGGCCGGGCACAACCGGGTAAATGGTGCCGCCCCATTCGCCGCGCGCGGTATGGATATCAGAGTGGCAAACACCGCAAAATAATATCTTTATTTCTACGTCATCGGCGCCGGGTTCGCGGCGTTCTATAGAAAAAGGGGCAAGGGGTTTATCGGCAGCCTGGGCTGCGTAAGCTTTTACTGGTTTCATGTATAATTGTTTTTATATGGTACAGCTAATATTAACTATGGTTTGTAAAATTTGATATAAAATTGAGGCGTGCTTATCAAACTTAAGTATTATAAACAGGAAAAGGCTTTGCAATCAAGCAAAACCCTTCCTGTAAAATCAATTTATACACCTGTTTTATTTAACCTGAAACCTTGCGGTAATTTTTTCATCAGCCGATGAACTGCCCAGCACCAATTGATAAGTGCCCGGATAAAGTTTCCATTGGTTATTTTTCAGATCCCATTTTTGCAGCTCGGTAACAGGTACTTTCAGCGTAATGGTTTCAGAGCCGCCTTTGGCTACCGATACCCGTTTAAATGCCTTTAGCTCTTTAAGCGGCATGCGGTCTACAGTAGGGTATTTGATGTATGCCTGTACAATTTCGTCGCCATCCATTATGCCTATATTTTTAACAGCTGCGGTAATGGTAATGGTATCTTTAGCGCCATACTGTTTTTGTGGCAGTGTAACAGCTTCGTAACCAAAGGTGGTGTAGCTAAGGCCAAAACCGAATGGATATTGCACCTTCCCTTTAAAGTAGCGGTAGGTGCGGTTATTCATGCTGTAGCTTTGGTAAGGCGGCAAATCATTCACCGAATTATAAAAAGTAAGCGGTAAACGGCCGGACGGGTTTACCTTGCCAAATACAATATCGGCCAGGGCATTACCCCCTTGTTCGCCGGGGTACCAGGCATATATAATGGCATCCGCATAATCTGCTATGGCAGATACATCAACATCGCTGCCTGCAGTGATGACAGCTATAATAGGTTTTTTTACACCTTTACGTAAGGCCTTCATAAAGGCAATTTCGCTGGCGGGCAGGCTCAGGTTCTTTTTATCGCCGCCATTTTCTGCCAGGAATGCGTCACCCGCTTCACCTTCCAGTACCGGTGATAATCCTAAAACCGCTATGGTTAGGTCGGCATTGCCTGCTCCCCAAATCCCGCCGAAGTGTGTGGTGTCGCGATAATCGCAGCCCATATCGTATTCAACCCTTGTAGCAGGGTCTACCGCGCCGGTTATGCCTTCTACAAAATTCACTACTTTGCTGCTTACGCCGTGGTAGCTGCCCAGCATGGCATCTAAATTTGCAGCATTTGGCCCCAGCACCATTATAGCCGGGTAATTCTCTTCTTTTAAAGGTAAAAGGTTATTGCTGTTTTTGAGCAATACCATGCTTTGCTGTGATGCCTTGCGGGCCAGTGCAATGTGTTGCGGGGTATGCAGGCTATCTGCCCGGTAGGTGTAATACGGGCTTTTGGTGATGTCATCAAAAAAGCCAAGCTTAAATTGTGTTTTTAATAAACGACCAAGAGCAATATCCACTTCTTTTTCGGTCAGCAGTTTTTGCTGAATGGCGTTGATCACATCGCGTTGCAAAACAGATGAGCAATCCAGGTCGATACCTGCCTTTATAGCGGCGGCGGCGGTTTCTGTGGCATTAGGGATGGTTTTATGGGTTAAAAAAACATCATCTAAAGCGCCGCAATCGGTTACTACGTGACCTTTAAAGCCCCATTCTTTTCTTAAAACATCCTGTATCAGGTGTTTATTTACCGAGTTTGGTATGCCGTTTACCCGGTTATAGGCCGTCATGATAGATTCCACACCACCGTCAACCAGTTTATGAAAAGCATACATGTAGGTTTCGCGCAGGTCTTTCTCATCTACAATCGCGTCAAAATAATCGCGGGTTGCCTCGGGGCCGCTGTGTGCCACAAAGTGTTTGGCTGCCGATGCCGTTTTCATGTGCAAAGGGTCGCTGCCTTGCAGGCCATGTACAAATGCGGTGCCTATCTGCGATGTAAGGTAGGGGTCTTCGCCATAAGTTTCCTGCCCGCGCCCCCATCTCGGGTCGCGAAAGATGTTGATGTTAGGCGTCCAGAAGGTGAGGCCCATATATTGCAAATGGCGGTCTTTAGCGGTAGACAGGTTGTATTTTGCCCTTGCCTCTGTGGATATTACATCAGAAACCGAGCGGATCAAATCCTGGTTAAAAGTAGCAGCCAAAGCAATCGCCTGCGGAAAAACGGTTGCTTCGCCGGCGCGCGCTACGCCGTGCAAGCCCTCGTTCCACCAGTTATAGGCCGGTATGCCCAGCCTGGGTACAGCCTGGCTGCGATATCCTAACAGGGATACTTTTTCTGCAAGGGTTAACTTCGATAATAAATCTTTAACGCGCGTATCTATCGGCAGCGATTCGTTTTTATAGCTTTGCTGTGCCATAACCGCGCTGCTTAATAACAAACTTAAGATAAATAGGAGGGATGCTTTTTTCTTGAAGAGGTATTTCATGCTTGTGTAATAGAACTTGGTTTTAATATATAAGGGGTGTTTATTTTTTATAGAGTGGGGCAATGCCTGCCTTTTTTATTTTTTTTAATATGCCGGCGGCAACCTGTTTGCCCTGTATGTTTCCATTTTCGATGCTTTGCATGTAGTGGATGCCACCGTAAAAACGCGACATGGATGCTTCTGCCGCGGCTTCCCTGAAAGATTTAAAATCGCGCTGGCTGCTGCCGAAGGGGATCTCGGTATTGTCTGTATAAGCAAAATGATCACCCAAAAGGTAGGTTAGCAATTCGGCAGATGCGTTGGATACAACGGCGTGGCCGCTGGTATATTCCGGGAATGGCGGGGTTTGTAGTATAGGCTGCCATTTTATATCTATGTATTTGTTGATGAAAGTTTCGGGCCGGATGCGGTTACTGGTGAATTTTTCTTCCCAGCAGCTGATAAAGGCATCCATCAGGGTAACGCCCTCTAAAGTAATTACTGTAACCGTTTCATCAAAACCAAGGTTAGCCTGTTTGGCAACCAGGCCCGCAATGTGCATCCAATGGCCACCCGGACTGATCTTTTTATAACCGATAGCCATATGGCCGGACGTAGTGACTGCAAAAGGGTTGCAATCCCAAAAAAGCGCCTGGTTGATCTGCTCGGGCGTTAATTTTTTTGAAGCCTGGTAAACATCTTTTACCTGCTTATAAAATGCCGATGTGGTATCCTTACTAAAAGGTATCAGCGTGCCCGGCTTATATTGCGTGGCCGAATCTATCACCAGCGTGCGGATGGTTTTCCAGTTAGGTTCTACCGCTTCCATGTACATGGGCGGGGTAGGGTACCATTTACCCTCATCTTTTAGCGGTGTGTACCGCCTAAGCGCACTTAACTGGCTATAATGATCCTGCTTTGAAAACAAAACGATGGCTGCCGATGCATCTTCTGCAACTTTTACCGAGCTATTGATAACATTTTGATCTACCCCCGTTTTTTGTAATAACTGGATGAAAGCGTCCTCATCATCCTTTAGCATAAAGCCTGATGGCAGCAACAGTTTGGCCGTTTCCAGGATGCTGTAATAGGCCGCTATTTTATAGTCGTATTTGGTTTTAGCCGCCGCAATTGTACCGGGCTTATAACTTTTAATAAAGCTGTTTAAGGCAGGCACTTTTTTATTATTTGCTGCAACTACATCATATGCGCCAAGCATGCAGTAGGCATAATAGCGGGCGGCCACAGGCGGGCTTACCACATCGTGCACCATCACCATAGTTACGGCATTAACCGCATGGTCGGGCTGCAGATAATCGGGGTACGAGGCCTTTTTGGGTGTTTGTGCCATGCCATAACGGCAAGCGATCACCAAAAATATGATCAGCAGTTTTTTCGGGATGCTCATTCTTTGTAAAATTTTAAAGGCCCGGTGGCTGTGCCTATCAGTAAATAAGTTGCCTTGTTTATTTGTACCTCTAAAGCAGATTTTACATCACCCGTAACAGATAAGCCGGATGCGGATTGATCTACGTAGGTAAAACCACCTTTGCCGTCGCCTTTTAGCAGGCAGCCGTAATTGGCATCCATGCTGCCAATTTTAAGGCGGTTATCTGCATGGTTACCTAATAGCAGCAGGTCTGTTTTACCATCATGGTCAAAATCATTCGTCAATATCTGGCTAACCGGGGCAAACTGTGCCTCTACAGGGAGTATAGATGCTGTGAACTTTCCGTTTTGGTTAATAAAAAGTGTTGTGCGGGTTTCGTTTACACTCAGTTTAGTGGCTGTAGCCAGTTCCTGCGGCGTAAAAACTTCTGTAATGGAAGCATCGGCATAAGCTTTGTACGATGAAAACCTGCGGCGCATCGGATAGATCTGTTCATTCAGTTCATCTCGGCTTACAAATGGGTAGTTTTTACCCTGGGTGTAAAAATTAAAAAAGGGGTCGATAGAGCCATTGTTATCAAAATCGGCAAAATACATTTCTGCCGGTTCTTTTTCAGATGCACGCAGTTGGGTATTCTGGCCCAGGTTACCCGCTATCAGGTCGGGTTTGCCATCGCCATTCACATCTGCAAAAGCTATTTTAAACCAAAAACCCTTTGGCTGGGTGCTAAAGTAATCGGCGGTTTTATCAGTAAAGCCTTCTTTGGTATTTATCCATACGGTTATTGGCATAAATTCACCGCACAGCACCAGGTCTTTACGGCCATCATTGTTCAGGTCTATCCATTGGGCATCGGTAACCATCCCCGCCTTGCCGAAAGGTACCGGCGCAATGCTGAACACGCCTTTGCCATTATTTACCAGCAGGTAGCTTTCCGGCGTAACGGGGTATCTGCCCGGTATCACCCTGCCGCCTACAAACAGGTCCAGGTCGCCATCGCCATCAAAGTCGCATGGCTTTATGCATGCTTTGCTGTTGGCGTTCAGCACCGGCAAATTAGCGGGAGAGAGCACAAAACGACCGTTACCCTCATTCAGGTAAAGTTCATCCTGCAGCACGGCCGTATTAGGCTCATAATCTGCATAGCCGCCTTTTGCAATGTACAGATCGGGCTTACCATCGCCGTTGGCATCAAAAAATACTGCGGCAGCAACTGTACCGGCATTTTCTGTTTTACCACGGATGATGTTTTGTGTTTGATACTTGCCGCCCTGCTGCTGCAGATATATTTTGCCCGGGCTATCTTTATCGTCGCTTACAAAAAGGTCTTCCAGGCCATCCCCGTTAACATCGGCTTTGGTAATTACCGGCGCCGTGCGCGAGTACATCAACAGCATTAACAGCTGGCGCTTAAAATCGTTAACCGTAATTTCTTCCGTTTTATGGTCTATAAAAGGTTCAGCACTTTCAAAAACCGGGTTTACCGGCTTTGCCGCCAAACTAAACAGTTTTTGCTGTGGCTTATATTTTATATTGAGCAGTTGGTTGGCTTTAATGTTGGTAAGGAGCTGGGCCGATTGATCGGGCCAGATCACACGTACAGAATCAACTTCCCTGGCATCGCCCAAACCAAAATTTAAGGTGAGCGGCGCGCATGAAAGGTACCCGCGGTTAGGGTTAACTTCCTGATATTGCTTATTAGCTGCGGTATAAACATACACTTTGGCACCAACGGCATTGGTGTTTTTACCGGCCCCGTTTAGTTTTAGGGCAAGGTATGATGCGCGCTTATTATCACGGCCGGTATTTTGGTAAATAAATGCCGGTTGATTAATATTGTTCACCACCAGGTCTAGGTCGCCATCATTATCCAGATCCGCATAAACTGCACTGTTGGAAATACTTTGCTGATCTAAACCCCATTCCGCCTGTTTTTGGGTAAAGGTTAAATTGTGGTTATTGCTAAAGGCATAATTGGGCAAAGCAGTTGATGGCATGGCTGCAATCAAATCCATCAGCAGGAAAGGTTCGCCGGCCATGGCTTTTTTTATTTTATAATCGCCCCAGTAGCGTAAAAAATCTTTATTGGTATAATCGCGCAGGTAACCGTTGCTTATAAAAATGTCTTTGTAGCCGTCGTTGTCCAGGTCGGCAATAAGGGGGCACCAGCTCCAGTCGGTATCAGCTAAACCGGCCAGCTGTGCTATCTCGCTAAAGGTACCGTCGCCGTTATTCAGTTGCAGCATATTGCGCATATACTGGTTATACAGGCCCTGGCTTTGCATCAGCGCAAACGATTCGTAGTTTTCCTGCAGCTGTAACGATTTTTGCCTGTGGTTATCCTCGGGCATCATATCCAGCGTCAGGATATCGGGCAGGCCGTCATTATTAAAATCGGCGATATCCGTACCCATCGAAAATTGCGACATATGCCTGAGCATTTCTTTAGAACGCTCGGCAAATTTGCCGTTATGGGTATTTATGTATATATAATCGGGTTCGTTATAATCGTTGGTAACATATATATCGGGCCATCCATCCTGGTTAATATCTGCAACGGCAATACCCAGCCCAAAAGTTAAGGGGTTTTGGATGATGCCCGCTTCGGCAGATACATCGGTAAAGTGGCCGTTATCGTTGCGGTATAATTTATTGCTGGCCAGCTGGTCGGTTTCGCTTTTGTAGCGGGCCAGTTCCATATTGTCAATTTTTTTGATGTTATGGTTTAGCAGGAACATATCCAGGTCGCCATCATTATCATAATCAAAAAAGGCGGCTTGTGTGCTGTAACCGGGGTCGGCAAGGCCGTAAGCTTTTGCTTCTTCGGTAAATTTATTATTCCCTTTATTTATGAACAGCTGGTTGCTGCGTGTTTCGTTATCCGTTTTGCCCGAGTAGCATACGTAGATATCAAGCAGGCCGTCGCCGTTTACATCGGCCATGGTAACGCCGGTTTTCCAGCTATCGGGGCGTCCTTCCATCAATGGGGAGGCCTCTTTTGTAATGTCTTTAAATTTTAAGCCACCCAGGTTAAGGTAAAGCTTGTTGGGTTTCATGTTCGCGGTGAACATCAGGTCGGGCAGGCCGTCGTTATTAATGTCGCCGGTGGCAACGCCGCCGCCATTGTAAAAATATTCGTAAGATAACACGTTGAGCGATTCCTTCTCTACAATATCATTACTGAATTTTATATCGGTTTGGGCAGCCGGCAGCAATTTAAACAGGGGTTGTTGTGCGATAGATAGGGCCGGGGCAAAAAAAGCTTCGGCAATGCATATAGCTACAGCTTTGCAGGCTGTTTTTAAAAAGTATCTATCAAATAGTTGCATAAGTTTTTTTGATACTTACGAATAAATAATCAGGAGGAGTATAAAGATAATGTATTAGCATAAAACAACAATAAAAAAGGAGACCGAAGCCTCCTTTTTTATTGAGTAGGTGATATTATTTATCCCACCATACACGGGTAGCAAAATCATCTGCACCCTGGCGTGATACGGCAGCGGCATAATTAGCAGCGTTGGTTGATGGTAAGCCAAGTGGGTATGGGATCCTTCTTGGGATAGAACCATTTATAAACTGACCAATGTATTTAACAGGTGTTAAAACAGGGTAGCCAGATCTTCTCCAGTTAGCCCATGATTCATTAAAGTTAAATGTTGTTGATGTTACCACAAAGTACTCCATATTGATCTGCTGTAATGCAGTTGCGGTTGTTGCAGACAAAGGATGTGCAGCTACATATGCTGTAACGCTTGATTGCGGAATGGCAGCATCTGTACTAAATTGTGTAAGAGACTGCATATCGGCAGCAAGTGCATTAGCATAATGCGTTGCAGCAGAACCAGTGTTCCAGCCTCTTGCAGCGGCTTCAGCTAACAAAAGTTCGCACTCGCCATAAGTGTACAGCATGTTAATGCGGCTACGATCGTCATAAACTGTAACACGCGGGCGTGAGTATTTGCCATCCGGTGCAGCAGCATCGGCTGTTACAGCAGGATCTGCCGGTGAAGTGCCCGGGTAGTTAGGTGCCTTTGAAATGTCAGTAGCACCGCCTAACTGGTCATAACCGTTTGGCATACCAATTTGCAAGCTGGCAGTGTTAATGCCTGCCACAGGGTTTTCATTAGCAGCTTTACCGGTTCCTGCAGAGATCTCGGCAACGGCAGGGATACGCGGATCAGCACTTGATTGCATATAGCTGATCAAAACATTTGACCATCTTACTTCCCTGAAATCGTCTTTTACTAATAAGGCAGCAACATCACTGTTACCATTACCGTTAGCGTTATCGGCTTTTACCTTTACGTTGTCGGCAATGCTTGCCATGGTACCGGCTGCAAAAGCTTTTTCGGCATATTTTTGAGCCATTGCGGGGTCAGCCTTTGTTAAACGCATCGCTACTTTCAGCATCAGGCTATATCCTAATTTTTTCCACTGGCTGATATCACCACTGTAAAAAAGATCAGATGACGGTTTGTCTTTAGATACATCTAAAGCAGCTGTTGCCACGTCAAGATCATTAAGCATAGCCGAATAAATGCTTTGCTGCGGATCGAAAACAGGATTTAAGATCCCTGCTTTCGCCTGGCCTGCCTGCGAATAAGGAACATCGCCGTAAGCATCTGTTATACGCTGTATAATTAACACGCGTAAGATGGTGCCGCAGTTATCCAGGTTAGTATAGCTGGCGTTACCTTTTATCAGGCTTTTCATTTCATCAATTAAGGTAGATGAGCCGTAGCTGGTATTCCAGGTGCGCTCAAAATAACCGCGGCCACTACCTGCATAAACGTATTTATCACCGTTACCATAATAATCGTAGGTAGAGGCTAATGATTGCGGCCACATACTTTGAAAAAGTAACTGATCGTAACCAGAGTTTGAGAACTTTATCTGGGCCTGGGCCATTAAAAAATTAGGGTTAAGGCCACCCGCGCTAACTTTGGTAGGGTCGGTATTGATTGCATCAAAGTTTTTAGTACAACCTGCTATAAAGGTAGCACCTGCAATAAGGCAACTATATAAGAGTTGTTTTTTCATCTTTGTTATTTTTTAAATTTAAAGTTCACGTTTAATCCATAAGTACGCACGGCTGGTACGCTTGTACCTTCAATACCTGCGTAATTGATTCCCGGCGCAAAGTTTGATTCAGGGTCAATATTGTCGCTGCGTTTCATAATAGTCCATAAGTTACGTGCTACTAAAGAAACAGTGATTGAATTGATTGGTGAATTGGTGAAATATGATTTTGGAATGCTGTAACCTAATGTAACTTGGCGCAATTTAATAAAGCTACCATCTAATACGTTAAGTGAAGAGATGTTACGAGCTAAACTCTGGTAGTAGTTTTGTGCAGGTACATTTATAGTATTAGGCTGGCCCGCTTCGTTAACACCGGCACCAACAACCCCAGTTTCACGACCAGCAAGCGTCATTTGGTTTAAACCACGGAAGATACTGTAGTAATTAGTTGCTGACAATACTTTGTTACCGTAGCGATAATCGATGAGGAAGCTAAAGTTGAAATTCTTGTAAGTAACATCATTATTAAAACCACCATAATACTTAGGAATAACACTACCTGATGCTACACGAGGGCCTGCTTTTGCATTACCTTGTGCATCATAAATAATTTGACCCTGAGCGTTACGCAAGTAATCGTTTGCCATGATTTGTGGGCCTGCCATGCCAATTACGAATGCAGTTGTTGCATTCATTGGGCGGTAAGTACCTAAACCTATGTTACCACTAACCGCATCTGTAGCTAATACCTTGTTATTAACATATGTGAAGTTGAAAGATGAAGTCCAGTTAAATGCACCTGTTCTTACCGGCGAACCATGTAGTTCAACCTCGATACCTTTGTTTTGTACAGAGGCTGTTGCTACGTACGCATTGGTAAATCCGCTGGAGATATCGATAGAGCTGTTGATGATCTCATCCTTAGATTTTCTTTGGAAGTAAGCAACGTCAAACCCGAAGCGATCATTGAAAAACTTCATGGTTGTACCTACCTCTAATTCACGCAGGGTATATGGTTTCAACAATACGTTGGCTAATTGCCCGCCAAAACCGGCAGCACTTACTCCGTTTATAGAGTTGTTTACAGTATAGGTAACCTGGTTGTTAAATGGTGCAGCGCCATTGCTGGTACCTGCATAAGATACACGCAGTTTTCCAAAATCTAAACCGCTGATAGGTGCAAGGTCAGAGAATATAAAGCTGGCAGATACTGACGGCGTAAAGATACCGCGGCCGACAGCCTGTGAGATACTGCTGTAAGTATCATAACGGCCGCTGGTGTTTAAAACCAGGAAGTTTTTAATCGCAAAATCAGCGGTATAATAAGCTGAATTTACCTGTAAATTAGCTGGTTGTACGTTAGTAGCGTTTCTGGTTAAACCGTTAGAAATATCGTAAAAGTATGGTGCGATCAAATTATTTGCTTCGATTTGTGTACCGCTGAAAGTACTTTTACGGATGTTACCGCCGACAGACAGATCAAGATTTAAGAAGTCTTTAACAATATCATGTTTAGCACCTAATAAAACATCTGCGTTAAACTCACCAATTTGGGTAGTTTGGGTAACCACTTTACCATTACTTCCAACCGGATAGTATGCTGTACCCGTTGGTTCTACTATAAAACGGTTATCATGGATCTTGTCATATCCAATACGGCCTTGTGCGTAAGCCCATGGCGTAATGCTGTATTTTGCCGAGATCGAAGAGATCAAACGCTCTCTTGAAGTGTTTGTCATGAAATTATAGGCGGCAAAATATGGGTTGGTTACATAAATGTCATTAGTAAAGCTTTGCTCTTTACCGCTGCCATCTGCTTTAGTACCAGGTGCTAAGATGCTTTGAGCTTCGTTAGGCGCCAGGAATTGTACGTTGTTAGGGTTGCCCGGGCCATCACTTAAGCCTGAACGGTTTTTAGCGTTATCTAAAACGTAGTTAGCCGTAAGGTTGATATCCAGGTTTTTGATAACAGTTTGTGTACCGTTAAAGTTAAAGGTTTTTCTGTTTAACCCGCTGTTTGGTGTAACGGCATGGTTGTTCAGATCTGATAACGATAAACGGAACGAACCTGTTTCATTACCACCTGTTAATGAAACGGTGTTGGTGAAAGTGTTACCTGTTTTGTAAAACTTGGTGTAATCATCGCTGGTTTTTGAGTAGGCGTAGCTTTTGCCGTCAAATTGTATAACCTGCGAACCATCCAATTTTGCACCCCATGCTAAATTTCCTGAATTTAAAGCATCTGTAACAGTTGTTGGTTTGTTACCATTTATACCCTGGCCGTAAGTGCTTTGGAAATTGGTATTATCCATAACCTGATCTGCCTGGTAGTTGGTATTGTATTCAACACCAAAGCCCGAGTTTTTCTTACCTGATTTAGTTGTGATCAAAATAACACCGCCAACTGCACGTGTACCGTAAAGCGCCGATGCAGACTGGCCTTTAAGTACAGTCATTGTTTCGATATCATCCGGGTTAATGTTACTGATACCATCACCGTAATCAGCACCACCCCATTCGCCTGATTGGCCTCTTTGGGTGTTATCCATTGGTACGCCGTTGATAACAAATAACGGGCCTTGTGTAGTGCTTGTACTGGTAACACCACGTAATAAGATACGTGCTGATGAACCAGGGCCACCATTGGTACCGCTAACACTTAAGCCAGCCACGCGGCCTTGTAATGAGTAAGCTACGTTGGTTTCTTTGGCAGTGTTTAAAGCATCGCCTTTTACAGTTGTAACCGAGTAGCCTAATTTCTTTTCATCTTTTTTAATACCCAAGGCAGTTACAACAACCTCGTTTAAGCCTTTGCTTGATGGGGTCATTCTAACGGTAATGCTGGTTTTACCGGCAACGGCAACTTCTTGCCTTTCGTAACCGATAAACGAGAATACCAAAACGGCATTATCCGGCGCGTTAACGGTAAATGTACCGTTAGGGCTGGTTACTGTACCTGTATTAGTGCCTTTTATACTAACAGAAACGCCGGGAAGCGGTGCGCCTGTTTCATCAACTACTTTACCGGTAATTACCGCCTGGTTAGTTAATTTATTTTTATTGATTGATACGTTATTATGCGGATATGCTGCGGCTACTGATTGTATGCCTACCGCTAATGATAAAACAAGAGACAATTTTACTGTCAATCCAGACTTTGGAAATCTGTATCTGTCTCTTACACCCATAGGATGTTTAAAATCTTCCATACTGTTATTAATTAAGTGAGTTAATTAAGATACGTTAATTAAATACCAATTTCCTGTTAAGGAATAGGGTATAATTTAGAATAGTTTGTTTTTTTGAGAAGAACTAATTTGGTATTGTTCTTAAATGGGAGTGTAAAGCTTTTTTAATCCATAGGCATTCTAATCAATTAAAGGTTTAATAAATAGTAGTTTCATTAATTATATTACTTAAGCAGTAATTGGTTTGTATAAAATCTCTTGTTTGGCAAATAATTTAAATCAGGCTTTAAGGCTTCCTTGTTGAATTTAACAAGATTTAAATGTTTGGCGGCCAATTATATCGCAATGTAATAATAATGTTAATAAAAATAAAAAATTGTATTAACTTTTAAAAATAAATGTTTGAAAATAAAAAGATTTTAAAATATTTTAAATAGTTATTGGTAAAAAGCATTAAAATTGCTTTTCCTATGTTTTAACAGAAGCTATTGCACTTTAACTGTTCCTGTTGAATGAATTAATATACATTATTTAAAGCAACTAAGCTTAAAACGGCCTATTTTTAAACTATATTATAGATACATGAAAAAACTGTACATCCTTACCCTGAATTTATTGTGTGTAGCGGCTTGTTATGCGCAAGAACACAATATGTCTGCAAATTATGTAGCCCCTACAGATGAATTAGTAAAAACGAAGCTTCAAAACTGGCAAAAATTAAAATTTGGCCTGTTTATGCACTGGGGAACTTATAGCGAGTGGGGCGTGGTAGAAAGCTGGAGCATTTGCCCCGAGGATGAAGGCTGGACACAGCGCAAAGGCCCCTACGGTGCAGATTACAATACTTATGTAAAAGCGTATGAAAATTTGCAAACTACTTTTAACCCCGTAAAGTTCGACCCGGATAAGTGGGTAAAGGCTGCAAAAGATGCGGGAATGAAATATGTGGTATTTACTACCAAGCATCATGATGGGTTTAGCATGTTTGATACCAAGCAAACAGATTATAAAATTACCGACCCCAAAACGCCATTCTCATCAAACCCTAAGGCCAACGTTACCAAAGAGATTTTTAAGGCTTTTTCTAAAGAGAATTTTATGATAGGGGCTTATTTCTCTAAACCGGATTGGCACTCTAAAAATTACTGGTGGCCGTATTTCCCGCCGAAAGACAGGAATGTAAATTACGACCCTGCCAAACACCCCGACCAATGGCAGAAGTTTAAAGATTTTACCTATAACCAGATAGGGGAGTTAATGACCGATTATGGCAAGGTAGATATATTATGGATGGATGGTGGCTGGGTACGCCCTAAAAGCACTATCGATACTACGGTAGACTGGCAAAAGGCCATTACCTTTAACCAGGATATAGATATGCCGCGTATTGCCGAAATGGCCCGCAAAAAGCAACCCGGTTTAATTATGGTAGACCGCACCGTTGCCGGCCCGTATGAAAACTATACCACGCCCGAGCAGCAGGTGCCTGATAAACCGTTAGATCATCCCTGGGAAAGCTGTATCACCATGGGTAATTCCTGGAGTTATGTGCCGGGCGATAAGTACAAATCGGCAAATGAGATTGTAACCTTATTAATTAAGATCGTATCGCGTGGGGGTAACCTGCTCATGAATATCGGCCCCGGTCCTGATGGCGACTGGGACCCGGTAGCTTACAGCCGCCTGCAGCAAATTGGCAGCTGGATAAAAGTGAACGGCGAAGGCATCTACAACTCTACATCTGTAGCCCCTTACTCAGAAGATAACATCTATTATACAAAAGCAGATAAGGGCAATACTATTTATGCGTTTGTAACTTCGGCTAAAGACCAGGTAACCCTGCCTGCAAGTATCACTTTGCACCTGCAGGATATTAATAAGGTAAAAAATGTAGTTTTATTAGGCTCTGGCAAAAAAGTAAAATGGAAAGCTGATAAAGGCACTGTTAACATCACCATACCTGCCGCCCTGCAAACCGGTAGTGGTTTAACGCAGGCCGCTGTTTTTAAAGTTCAATACTAATTTTTTCATACTATTATATTATTAAAATGCCCCAGCAATTTTTGTACACATCAGTAAAGCCTAAAATAGTATTTGCACTTGCCGTATTACTGGCTTTAAACAGCTTTAATAATAAAGCTAAAGCCCAAAGCAGTTACGAATTAAATACAGGATGGAAATGCGCGGCAATAGCCGATGTAAAGGAAGACGGCTTAAAACTTTCTGATGCATCCTATAATAGTACTGCATGGATGCCGGCAACAGTGCCCGGTACGGTACTAACCACATTGTTAAACAATAAAAAGGTGCCCGATCCATTTTATGGGATGAACAACGAGAAGATCGCCGATATTTATAAAACAGGGGCCAAGCACTATACCTACTGGTTTGTTAAAGATTTTAAGGAGGCACCGGCTGCAAACGGCGGCCAGGTTTACCTGAATTTTAGGGGGGTTAATTATAGCTGTGATGTATTCCTGAATGGCCATAAATTAAATAAATCTGCACAAAAAGGCATGTTTTTAAGGTTTTCTTACAACATCACTTCTTACCTCAACAAAACAGGTAATAATAAACTGGCGGTGATCGTATATCCTCCGGATGTTTTGGGTAATGCCAACGGTGGCCAGGGCGGCGATGGTACTATTGCCCGCAATGTAGGGCTGCAATATACCGCAGGCTGGGACTGGATCCAGCCCGTACGCGACCGTAATACCGGGATCTGGGATAAGGTTACCATTCAAAAAACAGGGGCGGTACGTATAACAGATACGCATGTAATTACTGTAGTGCCCGGTACCAGGTTGCCCGAAGGGCCGCAAAAGCCTGCCATCATCCAAATGGAAACCGAAGTGAACAACCCTACCGCAGCAAGTGTAACCGGTGTGGTAAGTTATGATATTGCGGGTGCAACGGTATCTAAAAGTGTTACCTTAAAGCCATATGCTACAACCACGGTAAAACTGGCTGATCATGCGCTGCAAAACCCGAAGTTGTGGTGGCCAAACGGCTATGGCCCGCAAAATTTATACGATGTAAAAGTTAAGTTTACCATTGCCGGCAAGCAGCTGTCAGACCATAAAGTATTAAAAGTGGGCGTGCGCGAAATACAGAGCAGTTGGAACGAGCATACCGGCAGCAGGCAAATTGCGGTAAACGGCCAAAAGATATTTATAAAAGGTGGTAACTGGATCCTGTCTGACGCGATGCTGCGCCTTTCTGACCTGCGTTATGATGCCGAGGTGCGTTTTCATAGGGATATGAACCTTAACCTGATCAGGATCTGGGGTGGTGCGATGGTAGAACGCCCGGAATTTTATGATGCCTGCGACAGGTACGGGATGCTGGTTTTTCAGGACCTGTGGGGATCCGGTGATTGTAACGGCCGTTGGGTAGACCCAATGAAATTGGACGACCAGTGGACCCGCCGCAAATATCCGGATGACCATGGCTTGTTTCTGCGCTCGGCCGAAGATCAGATAAAAATGGTACGTAACCATGCATCGCTGGCTATCTGGTGCGGAGGTAACGAGATCACACCGCCCGAGGATATCCTCATCGCATTAAAAGAAGATATCTTCCCGAGGCTGGATAATACCCGCTGGTTTGTAGATTACTCTAACTCCGAAGAAATGTCTAACAATGTTTTGGGTGGTAACGGCGACGGCCCTTACGGTATTCAGCCGCTATCTGTTTTCTGGAACTTTAAAACTTACCCGTTCAATTCAGAAGTAGGTTCGGTTGGTGTAAGCGATTATGAATCTTTAAAAAGGTTTATCCCTGCAAAAAACATGGTGGCGCCCGACTATGATGAAAATACCCGCAAAAGCAAAGTCGACAGCGTTTGGGATTATCATAAATACATTGGGTATGATACCAGCGTTGCCAAATATGGCAAGATAAAAGGCGCCGAAGATTTTGCCAGAAAGGCCCAACTGGTTAATTACGACCAATACCGCGGCCTGGCCGAAGGTTTTACATCGCACATGTGGGATTGGTACACCGGTTTCATCATCTGGAAAACCCAAAACCCATGGACCGCCATGCGCGGCCAGATGTATGATTATTACCTGGACCCTAACGCCTGCCTTTATGGCCTGCATAACGGGGGCGAGGCCCTGCACGTAATGTATAACCCAATTAACGGGATGGTATCGCTCGCCAACAACACCTTTAAGCCAAGCCGCAGCATGATGCTGGTGATAAAGGCCTATGATATGGCCGGTAAAGAAAAGCTGATAACCCAGGTGTTTTGCGATATCGTACCCACGTCAACTAAAAAGATCTTGTCGGTTAAAAATGTGATGGATGAGATGGCTGCCAAAGAGGGCGCTTTTCTGTCGTTACAGCTGTTAGATACCGATAAAAAGGTACTGTCTGACAATTTGTACTGGATAGCAGATAGCAAAGGCGAGTACTCGGGCTTAGAAAAAATGAAGGATGATGCCCTGACTGCTCAAGCCCGGTACATCAAGCCCGGAAAAATCGAGGTTACTTTAACCAATAAACCCAACAGTGTTGTATCATTCTTTAACAGGATATCCTTAGTGGATGCCGGCACTAAGGAAAGGATCTTACCTGCATTTTACGATAACAATTATATATCTGTGCTACCCGGCGAGCAGAAAAAGGTGATCATAGAATACCCTGCAGCCGGCCTTAAAAACCTGGCTGTAGATATCGACGGATGGAATACAGCAAAAAGTAACTCACAGCTATTAAAGATCAAAAACTAACGATGCGTTTATCTCATTTAAAAAGGCTATTTGTACTATCGGCTGCCTGTCTCTTCGGGCTGCAAAACGCAGGCGCACAGGATGTACGGTACCCGATCATCCCGTACCCAACATCGCTTACGCCTGCTGCCGGATCATTTAAAATTACCGCGGCCACACGCATAGCCGATGCAAGCGGAAAGTTTACGAACGAGGCATTACAGTTAAACCAGCTGATTAAACAGGGCCTGGGCGTAGCATTAAAACAGGGGAATACGTCTGCTGTAATAGCGTTAAAATACGATGCATCCATCGCAGCCGAAGAGGGTTATAAACTAACTATTACACCAAAACAATTAATAATTGCTGCCAAAACACCAACAGGGGCCTATCGCGCGGTAGAAACCATCAGGCAGTTATTGCCTGCAGGTATAGAGGGAAACGGTACGCGGTTAAAACAGTTAACCCTGCCTGCAGTAACTATTAACGACCAGCCGGCTTATGCCTGGCGGGGGATGCATTTGGATGTATCACGCCACTTCTTCTCTATCAGCTACCTGCGCAAGTTTATTGATGTGATGGCGCTTTACAAGATGAATAAATTTCACCTGCATTTAACTGATGACCAGGGCTGGCGTATAGAGATCAAAAAGTACCCTAAATTAACTTCAGAAGGTGCCTGGCGTACGTTTAATAACCAGGATTCGGCCTGTATGAAAAAGGCTAAGGACAACCCCGATTTTATCATCGATCCGAAGCATATTGTAAAAAGGAACGGTAAAACCATGTATGGCGGCTTTTACACGCAGCAGCAGTTGAAAGACCTGGTGGCCTATGCCGCTACAAAATATATAGATATTATCCCCGAGATTGATATGCCCGGCCACATGATGGCGGCCATCAATTCGTACCCATTTCTTACCTGCAACGGCGAAAATAAGTTTGGTGAATTATTTTCTAAACCTATATGCCCGGCTAACGAAAGCACCTACGAGTTTGCCGAAAATGTATTTACAGAGGTTATGGACATCTTCCCTTCAAAATACATCCACATTGGCGGCGATGAAGTTGACCGTACGGACTGGGAGAGATCTGCCGCGGTGAAAGACTTTATGAAACAGCATGAAATTAAGGATATGGCCGCCTTACACAGCTATTTCATCAACCGGATGGAGAAATTCTTTAATTCAAAGGGCCGTAAACTGATAGGATGGGATGAGGTGATAGAAGGCGGGATAAGCCCTACCGCTATTATCATGTACTGGCGCGGCTGGGTGCCCGATGCACCGGTTAAGGCAGCTAAGAACGGCAATACGGTTATCATGACGCCCGGCAACCCGCTGTATTTTGATTACCAGCCAGACCAGTACGCTATAGATAAAGTTTATCACTTTAACCCAATACCCGCCAAGCTGAACGCGCAGGAAGCCAAAGCCATTATTGGTGCGCAGGCAAACATCTGGTCGGAGATGATCCCGTCAGAGAACCGGGCTGATTACATGTTTATGCCCAGGATGACCGCCCTGGCAGAAAGGTTATGGACAAGCAACCCCGACGACTATAATTCGTACCTAAAACGCCTTAATTCGCACTACAAACGCCTTGATAAGTTAAAAATTCGTTACCGCCTGCCCGATCTGCCGAATATGGTAACCGAAAGTGTTTTTATCGATCGGGATACCCTAAGCATTAAAAAACCGATGGCCGAAATGCAGATTCGTTACACCACGGATGGCAGCTTGCCGATGGCCACATCCAAACCATTGGGCCAGGGGCTGGTCATCACCAAACCGCAAACTATCAAAGTGGCGGCTTTTACACCAATCGGCTCCCGCGGCGATATTTACACGCTTAACTACAAAAAACAAGCGTACGCACCGGCATTAAAAGTAGCTAATGCTGCCCCCGGTTTAGCTGCTGTATATTACAAAGCGTTTTTTAAACAAAGCAGCCTGATAAGCAAGGCAAAGGCCGATAGCATATTTACAACCAGTGCCATCGCAGTGCCTGCATCTGTAAATGCACCATCTTTTGCCATTACTTACCGCGGATATATTGATGTACCGGCTACCGGCATCTATACTTTTTACCTGAACTGCGATGACGGCGGAATAGTAAAAATAGCCGACCGCATGGTGGTTGATAATGATGGTAACCACGCCCCGATAGAAAAGAACGGGCAGGTAGCTTTAAGCAAAGGACTGCAGCCCTTCGCGCTTGATTTTATTGAAGGCGGCGGCGGTTATACATTAAAGCTTAGGTACAGCATTAATGGCAGTGAACCGGCAGAGGTGCCTGCAGCCTGGTTTAAACATTAACAGATGATGAGAAAGTATTTTATAGCAATTGCCTTTGCCGCCGCCGCTTTGAATGGGATGGCACAAACAGCACTTAAGCCTTATGGCGTGCTGCCCAGCCAGCGCCAGCTAAACTGGCAGGAAACCGATATGTACTGTATTGTGCATTTCAGCATGGCTACTTATACCGATAAAGAGTGGGGCTTTGGAGATGAAAACCCGGATATATTTAACCCTAAAAGCTTTAGCGCTATGCAAATTGTGGCAGCTGCTAAGGCCGGCGGCTTTAAAGGAATTGTGGTAGTGGCCAAGCACCACGATGGGTTTTGCCTTTGGCCAACCAAAACTACCGGTCATAATATCAGCAAAAGTCCTTATAAAAAGGGGAAGGGGGATATTGTGAAAGAATACCAGCTGGCCTGCCAGAAACTGGGCATGAAAATGGCGGTTTACTGCTCGCCCTGGGACAGGAACAACGCCCTTTACGGTAAGCCGGAGTATGTTACAAAAGTTTACCGCCAGCAGCTGAAAGAATTGTACAGCAACTACGGGCCGGTGTTTATGTCCTGGCATGACGGCGCCAACGGTGGTGATGGTTACTATGGCGGCACACGCGAAGTGCGCAAGATTGACCGGTCTACCTATTACGGCTGGCCTGTTACCTGGGCCATTACCCGCAAAATGCAGCCGGGCGCAGCTATATTTGGCGATGTTGGCCCTGATGTGCGCTGGGTAGGTAACGAAGAAGGCCACGCAGGCGAAACCTACTGGGCAACCTATACACCACACGCACCCGAAGAAGGCAAAATGCCTGCCAATGGTTTTGTAAAAGATTATGAAGGCACCGAAGGTACCCGTAACGGCAAATTCTGGATGCCTGCCGAATGCGATGTGCCGTTAAGAAGAGGGTGGTTCTACCATCAGTCGCAGGATGGGCAAACAAGATCAGCCTATAACCTCGTAGATCTTTATTATAAAAGCGTAGGCCGCGGCGCTTGTTTAGACCTGGGCCTGTCGCCAGATAAAGATGGTTTAATAACCACAGAGGATGTAAACATTCTGAAACAGTTTGGCGGCATCTTAAAACAAACCTTTGCCGTTAACCTGGCAAAAGGTGCAACGTTCAAAGCATCTAACATCCGTGGCAATAACAGCGCCAGGTACGGCACCGCATTTTTAACAGATAACAGCCGCTATACTTACTGGGCTACCAATGATGCCGTAACCAAACCTACTTTAGAGGCCGACCTGCATTCGGCCAAAACATTCAACGTGATCCGCCTGCGCGAAAATATTAAGCTGGGCCAGCGTTTAGAAGGCGCCGCCTTTGATGCCTGGATAGATGGTGCCTGGAAAGAGGTTGCCGAAGTGCCAAGCGTTGGCGCAAACAGGTTAGTGCGTTTGCCTTATAATATCACCACAAGCAAAGTAAGGGTAAGAATTACCAAATCGCCGGTGGCAGTTGCCATAAGCGATTTTGGCTTATTTAAAGAACCGGTACATTTGGTGGCGCCGGTAATTAAAAGGAATAAGGCAGGAGAGGTGGAACTAACCACCGAAGCACCGGTTGGCAGCATCCGTTATACTACGGATGGTACACAGCCAACATCTGCTTCACCGGCCTACACCAACCCATTTATGCTGGCAGATGGCGGCGAAGTAAAAGCAATAAGCCTGGACGGAAGCAACAAGGCAAGCGAGGTAAGTACACAAAGCTTTGGCCTGGTTAAAAGTAAATGGAGCATCATCAGCCAAACCGGCGATGATGCCAAAAAGGCAATAGATGACGATGCCGGCACCTTTGCCTATAAAACAAACTCGTCAGAATTTGTGGTGGACCTGGGTACTACGCAAACCATTAAAGCGTTTACCTATCTGCCCCGGCAGGATAAACAAACCAATGGACTGATAAGCGGCTACAGCTGGGCGGTAAGCAATGACGGCACTACCTGGCAAACTGTTGCCGAAGGCGAATTTTCTAATATCAGATCAAACCCGGTAGAGCAATTGATACCGCTTAAAACTGCCGTTAAGGCAAAATATTTTAAGCTAACGGCTATAAAGCTAATTAGCGGTACTGGCATCAGCGCGGCAGAGGTTGGGGCACAAGTAAAATAATATGACATCAGGCCCTTACGCCTTGGTTTCTCTTTTGAGTAGGATAGCCTATTATTGTATGAGGAAACTATTGACAGTTTAAATCCCTCTTTGGGGAGGGGCGCGTTGGTCTGTGTAGTAGCAGGGAGGGGTTTACAGGTGAGCTTAGTCGCCTAAACCCCTCCCTGCACCCTCCCGCAGGGAGGAAATCGCACAGCCCGGTACTTTATCCTAATTCTGTTTAATGATGAGCTGTACCTCAAAAGATGTAATATGAAAAGTTTTTACAATTATAAAATGATAAATATTCGTTAATACGATACCAAATTATATTCCATGAAGCAAAAATTCAGGTTACTTATACCATTCGTTTTAATAGCCTCGGCGGCTTTTGCACAAAAGGCAAAAAAAGCGCAGGCAGGCAGTACAGATCTTACCCAGTATGTAGACCAGCTGATAGGCACCGGTTTCCACGGGCATGTGTTTGTGGGGGCTAATGTGCCCTTTGGTGCGGTACAAATGGGGCCAACCCAGCTGTCAAAGGGCTGGGACTGGTGCTCGGGCTATCATATTTCCGATTCTACCATTATCGGCTTTCAGCATACGCATTTAAGCGGTACCGGCATTGGCGATCTGGGTGATGTATCGTTTATGCCTACCACCGGTGCCATTAATGTAAATAAAGGTGATATTAAAAACCCGCAGGCCGGTTACTTTTCGCTTTTTAGCCGGCAGGACGAGGTGATAAAACCCGGCTATTACAGCGTAAAACTAAAAAAGTATAACATCAAGGTGCAGCTAACGGCATCTAAAAGGGTGGGCTTTCACCAGTACACCTTCCCCCAGGCTCAACAGGCTAATATTATGATAGACCTGGCCGAGGGCATAGCAGATATCCCGGTTAAAACCTATATTAAACAGGTTAACAGCACCACTATCGAAGGGTACCGTTATTCCAGAGGATGGGCCCGCGATCAAAAGATCTATTTTACGGCTGTATTTTCTAAACCCATCAGCAAATTTGCGGTTTACGATAGTACCGCCCTGCAAAAAGGGGTATCGCTTACCGGCCAAAAGGTAAAAGGTGTGCTATCCTTCGCCAGCAAACCCGGCGAAAAGGTATTGGTAAAAGTGGGCATTTCGCCGGTGAGCACTACAAATGCCTTATTAAATATCAATGCCGAGATCCCCGGCTGGGATTTTGATAAAGTTGCAGCTAACGCACACAACGAGTGGAACCGAGAATTGCATAAGCTTACCATTAAAGCAGATTCTACCGCGCAGTTAAAAAAGTTTTATACGGCTATGTATCATACCATGATAGCGCCATCTATTTTTAATGATGTAAACGGCGATTATATGGGTGCAGATAAGCAGGTGCACAAAAAAGCGGCATTCAATAATTTAACCACCTTTTCTTTGTGGGATACCTACCGCTCGGCTAACCCCTTATATACCATTATGCAGCCCGGGCGTGTGCCGGATATGATCAACACCATGTTGGCTATTTATAAAGAGCAGGGCAAATTGCCCGTATGGCACTTAATGGCAAACGAAACCAACACTATGGTGGGTAACAGCGCTGTTGCCGTGGTGGCAGATGCTTACCTAAAGGGTTTTAAGGGTTTTGATGCCAACCTGGCTTACGAGGCGGTTAAAACCACCCAGATGCAGGATGTGCGCGGCCTTAAGTTTGTAAAACAACTGGGCTATATACCTGCGGATAGCACACGGGAGAACGTAGCAATGGGCCTGGAGTATTCCATTAACGACTGGTGTGTGGCACAGATGGCTAAAAAAATGGGTAAAACGGCAGACTACCAATATTTTAGCAAGCGTGCTAAAAATTATCAGAATTATTTTGATAAGCAAACCCACTTTATGCGCGGTAAGGTATCGGCTACAGAATGGCGGACACCTTTTAACCCGTTCGAATCGCGCCACGAGCAGGATGACTTTACCGAGGGCAATGCCTGGCAGTACACCTGGCTGGTGCCGCATGATGTAGAGGGCTTAATTGCCCTGCAGGGCGGCGAGCAACCCTTTACTAAAAAGCTCGATTCGTTATTTGTGGTTCAGGGCGATCTGGGTAAGGAACATTCACCGGATATCTCCGGCTTGATAGGCCAGTATGCGCATGGTAACGAACCGAGCCATCACATCGCTTATCTGTACGCTTACGTAGGCCAGCCGTGGAAAACCGCCGACAAGGTGCGTTTTATAATGGATAACTTTTATACTACCAGGCCCGATGGTATCATTGGTAACGAAGATGTGGGCCAGATGTCGGCCTGGTATGTGCTATCTTCACTTGGCTTTTACCCGGTAAACCCGGCAAACGGTATGTATGTTTTTGGTAGCCCGCATATAAACGAGGCCACTATTAACTTACCCGCAGGCAAAAAATTCCATATAGTGGTTAAAAACAACAGCAGCGCTCATAAATACATTGCAGGTATCACCTTAAACGGTAAACCTTATATATTAAATTATTTGCCTCATAGCAGCGTAGCCGCCGGCGGCGAAATGGTAATTACCATGGCCGGCAAGCCAACTGCATTTGGTACATCGGTAGCAAGCAGGCCAAAATCTGTCAATTAATTAAGCATCGGGATGCAAGTGAAGATCAAATTGAAAAAATTAACACTTGCATCCCTATTTATAGTTGTTGCCTTAATTGGCTTTAATTCTTTTACTGTTCAAAAAAGTATTAAGATCAAAGACGACGGAAAGGCGCTTTTTACAACTTACTGTGCCATTTGCCATATGCTGCCTAACCCGGGAAGCTTAACAAAAACCATCTGGAAAATGCATGTATTGCCGGTAATGGCAAGCAGAATGGGCATCATATTTCCTAATTACGACCCTTTAGCAGGTTTATCAGCTGATGAGCGTGAAATAGTTAAACGCAATGGTATCATCCCTGATCAGCCTTTGCTATCAGATAAACAATGGAACCTGTTACAAAACTATATCATAAAAAATGCGCCGGATTCTGTTGCAACAGATACTAAACGCTTAACCAGGAATGGTAAACTAACCCAGTTTGAAAGGATGGATGTGCAGGTTGATGAACAGTTACCATCATTAATAACAGGTTTAAAGTACGATAGCCGTTCAAAAAAATTATGGATAGGAAACTACAATAACAGGGTTTTAACCTGGCAGCCGCATATTGGCGTTATTGATGTTATACCAACCAAAAGCCCTGTTGTTAATTTTAGTTTTTATAAGAATGAAACTTACTTTACCCAAATAGGAAAGTTGTACCCAACAGAACTAAGCACAGGCGCGATAACAAAAAGCGATGCTGCAAATGTTGTTGCATCTCTGCACAGGCCAGTAAACACCGTTATAGATGATTTGAATAACGATGGCGTGCCCGAGATGGTGGTATGCGAATTTGGTAATAAGACAGGGGCCTTATCGCTCTTTAAAAAAGCAACTGGCTTAAAATACAAAAAGGATGTGCTGCTTCGGCAGGCAGGGGCCATTAAGTGTTATGTGCAGGATATGAACGGCGATGGTAAAAAAGACATCATTGCCATGTTTTCGCAGGGGGATGAGAGTGTTTACATATTTTATCAAACAGAAAACCTAAAGTTTAAAGGCAAACAGGTTTTACGTTTTCCGCCTAACTATGGTACTACAGATATGGTACTGACCGATTATAACCACGATGGGCTGACCGATATAATAACCGTGCATGGCGATAATGCAGACTACTCTGATATTTTAAAACCCTACCACGGCATAAGGTTAAATATAAACCAGGGAAACGGTACTTACGTTCAAAAATTTTTCTATCCCATATATGGTGTAACAAGGGTGTTGGCCGAAGACTTTGACCAGGACGGGGACATCGACCTGGCGGCAAGTTCCTTTTTTCCGGATATGGGTGCACTGGTAGACGAGTCTTTCGTTTATTTAGAAAACACCAATAGTGCTCAATATACTTTTAAGCCTTTTAACCTTAAAGGCGGTATCCCGCTAAAAAGCCTGACCCTTGAAAAAGCAGATATAGACGGCGATGGTGATATGGATATAATAGCCGGTAATTTTACGCAAAGCCCCGAAGCCGTACCGCCCGAACTGGATAAGAAGTGGAAATCTGCACCCTACGGCTTAACCATCTATCTAAATACATTAAAAAAATAGCTTTGCCTTTAATAGGTTACGACAAGTTTACTGGTAAGACAATCTTGTCTGCCAAAAGTAAATGTTTAAACATCTTTTTTGTTTTAAGATAGATAAATCGGTTAAAATGCAGAACTTTGGTTAACACCAAACGGAAAATTAATAATGGAAATAGGCGTAGACAGCTTTGCTTCGGCAATGTATGGTACCAATAATGCCCTGAGCAGCGTGGATGCTATGGCACAATTGCTGGATAGGATTGAATTTGCCGACAAGGCAGGGCTGGATGTATTCGGGATAGGCGAGCATCATAAAAAAGAGTTTTTAGATTCGGCGCCGCATGTTATCCTGGCCGCTGCCGCTGCTAAAACTACCCGCATCCGTTTAACCAGTGCAGTTACCGTTTTAAGCGCTGCCGACCCGGTTAGGGCATACCAAAACTTTGCCACGCTTGATCTGGTTTCTAAAGGCCGGGCAGAGATGGTGGTGGGCCGCGGCTCGTCTATTGAAGCTTACCCGCTGTTTGGGTTTGATTTAAATGATTACGATGCGCTGTTTAAAGAGAAGCTCGATCTGCTGCTAACCATCAGGGATAATGAATTTGTAACCTGGAGTGGTAAATTCAGGGCGCCTTTATCTAACCAGCCGGTTTACCCGCGTTCGTTGCAAAAAAAATTACCGGTTTGGTTGGGCGTAGGCGGCACGCCCGAGTCGTTCGCCAGGGCAGGTGCTTTAGGTTTACCATTGATGGTTGCCATTATAGGCGGCGAAACGCATCGTTTTCGCCCGTTGATAGATCTTTACCGCGAGGCAGGCAAAAGGGCCGGTTTTGCACCCGAAGAGTTAAAAGTAGGTTTACATTCGCCCGGTTATGTAGCTGCAACTGATGAACAGGCTGTGGCAGATTATTACCCCGGTTATGCCGAACTATGGACAAAACTGGGGCGGGAGCGGGGCTGGCCACCGGTAACCAGGCCACAGTTCGATTCGCTGATTGCCCCGAAGGGCGTACTGGTAGTTGGCGGGCCGCAGCAGGTTGCCGAAAAGCTGTTAAGGCATAGCGAAGCATTAGGTGGGGTAGACCGGTTTACCTTCCAGATGGATAATGCCGGCTTAACGCACACTCAGCTAATGAGTTCTATAGAATTGATAGGCACCAAAGTGATGCCGACGCTTAAAAAAGCTTTGTAAAAGCCTGTAACGGCAAACCATGCGGCTGTAATTGCTGTTGATAAAGTATGAATAACCATTATAAACTATCCCGCCTGCAATTGGCTCTGGCAGTTGGTGCGGGTGTAGCAATTACTGCTATCGCCTTAAATTCATGCGTATCTATCCCAAAAGGTGCAAATGCCGTAAGCCCTTTTGATAAAACCCGGTATTTGGGAAAGTGGTACGAGCTTGCCCGCTTTGATTTTAAATTTGAAAAAGGGCTGGATAACGTTACCGCCAGCTATTTTGCTAAACAAGACGGTACCATAGAGGTGGTTAACCGCGGGCGCGATTACAAAAGCGGCAAATGGAAGGAAAGCGTTGGCAAAGCAAAATTTGTAAAAGATGATACCACCGGCAGGCTAAAGGTATCTTTCTTTGGGCCATTCTATGCGGGTTATAATGTGGTTGCTATCGATCGGGATTACCAGTATGCATTGGTGGCAGGTAACAACCTCGATTATCTGTGGATCCTTTCCAGAACAACAAGTATCCCCGATAATATTAAACGCGCCTACCTGGCAAAAGCCCGGTCTATCGGTTACAACACCAATAAGCTCATCTGGACGAAGCACGGCAGGTAAAATGGTTTACAAGATGACCGGCAATTACCATTTGCCGCCGGCGCCGCCGCCACCGCTGCTGCCGCCTCCCCAGCTACTGCTACCGGAAGAAGAACTGCTGCTACCGCCGGAGGTTGATGATCCTGCACTTTTGGTACGCATAGGCAATACTACCATTTTTATAAGTTCTTCGTACTGGCAATTTTCGCACCGGCGTATTTCCTTACCCGATCCTTCTTTGGTATAAGTGGCTGCAGATATTGTAATTGTTTTAGGTTTGCAAAAGGTTTTGAATTTGCAGCGCGGGCATTCATCAAAACTGCCAAATGCGCTCCCTTCGTTGGTTATCAACTTGGTTTCTTTACCGTCGGCGCTCACCCAGATATCATACATATAGGCACCTGCATTTTCTTCGGCAAGCTGCCCTGCAGAAATATAGGGCTTCCCTTCCCTGTTTTCATCACGGTTTATCCTGGCCATGGGTTGCCCTTTAGTATCAGTTAGTGGTTTAAAACGCTTCATGATGCTTTTTCGGCGGATAACTTCTATCAGTACCGCTATCAGCATTAAAGGCGATACGATGGTGTATAACCAGGCAACCCGGTTAAACCTTTGTACGGCGTCACTCAGGTTCTCATCATCTTTATAAAACCCCCGGATATCACTTAATACGCTGTAATATCTAAAAAGCACAAGTATTGCAACTATACTATACAATATATAGGGTATAGCACCTGCGGAAATTGTTTTAACCCAATCAAGCCCTGCAATAAAAATGATGATAAATGCGAGGCCAAACAGGATAATAAAAATAGCGACGCATCCAACAGTGGTTACTTTATCATAGCTATTAGCTTTTACTTTTGTTTTTTTGGCGCCTTTGGGCTTCATGTATTTTTTGCTGGTTTGAAACACAGCTGCGCCGGCAAAAATAATAAGCGCACAGATCCCGATAATTTCCGCGCCCGATTCTGAACTGGGTGCCCGTTTATCCAGCAATTGGTTAAGCTCTTTTTTGTTGCTTTTTTGTGCTAAATATTCGGCAATGGTATTTAGCGCATTGGTTATGCCTTCGCCGTAAGCAGCTTGTTTAAATGCAGGCAGCAAAAACTTGTCGCCTATTTTTTGCAAGGTAACATCCGGCAGCAAACCCTCTAAGCCATAGCCGGTTATAAAGCGGTACTCGCGCCGGTCGGTCGCTACAAAAAGCAGTAAACCATTATTGGCGTTGGCCTTGCCTATACCCCATTTGCGAAATAGCTGCAGGGCAAAATCAAACACTTCGGCATGCTCGTCAAAATTGCGTACCACTACAACGGCTATCTGCACTTTGGTTGTATCATCCAACTGTGCAATGGTTTGGTTAAGCAGTTCAACATCTGTAAGGCTTAAAACCTCATCGGGGTTGCTTACATAGCCGTTGCCGTTTATTTTAGGATCGGGTATCTGGCTTAAAGTGTAGTTTTTTTGCGCTAAACAAAATTGCGCCGGCCATAAAAGGATCAGGAAAAAAGGTAGCAGCAGGATATTTTTATTCATTACCACCAGGTTTGGTTGTAGTGGCAACGGTTTAAACAAATCATTTGTTTGCAGGGGGGCAAATCAAAATGCCGCGGTAAGCTATCATTGTGGTTCTTTATGGAATGCCTGCAGGTCGGCCTTGGTCTCTATGGTTTTATTGCGGTGCACGTCATAATGAAAATCTTCCAGCTTTTGAAGCAGGTAGTGCAGCATAAATTTTTCGGATGCAGTTAAATTACCGGTTATCATTTTACCTACATGGCTCATATCTGTAAAAACGTTGTAGAGTAATTCCCTGCCTGTATCTGTAATCGCAATCTGTTTGCCGCGCTTATCTTTTTGGTTATCCCATTGTTTTACCAGGCCGGCAGCGATCAAACGCCTGATCACCTCTGTACCCGATGTTTTTTCCTGCAGATTATAATTGATCAGTTCGCTTTTTGATAAATTATCATGCGTAAGCAAAATAGCAAGGCCGGTAAAGTCTTCGGCAGTTTGCAGCGGGGTACCTTCCAATGCTTTTTTGATGTATGATTTGGCGTAACGACTCATGTAAATAAACAGCCTGCCTATACTGTTATCCAACTGATAGGCAATATCATGCGAAGGGGTTTCCTGCCCGCCGAAGCGGGTGTCGTTTGCAGCGTTGGCATCTGTGGTTTGGGTTATCTGTGTAAGCAGGTAACCGGCAAAATCGTTCAGCGATAGTTCATTCTCATTTTTCTCTTCCTCAAGTTTTTCAACAAGGCTTATTAACTGATGGATGAGCTGGTATGATTTCATGATCTGTAAGGCTTAATGCTTGTGCCGCTGTTCTTCAAAATTAAATACTTTTACCGGATTATACCTTGTTTGCTGTTAAGGCTGTTAATAAGCATTTGCCGGGCAATCAATATTTATTTTAAACAGTTAATTCCGCGGATGGTACGCCTGGTTTTGCGTAAGCCAGCCTGCCAACAGGCTGCGGCAGGTAATAACTGTCCAGCCCTGCTACCGTCATCGTTTGAGCTTTTACGGGGTCTACAAAGCCATCCGGGGCAATTAAATCCTCATCGGCCAGTATGTAAACAATTTTCCCTATTACTATGGTTGTACCGTTTATCTCTATATCGATGGCCTGCTGCAGTTCAAGCCCTATCCTGATGGTTGATTGTGCTACAAATGGCGCGTTAAAGCCGTCGGTGTATGATCTTTCAAAGCCGCACAGGTCAAATTCAGATTCGCCTGCGGCATAGCTTGCACTGGTTTGGTGTGCCTGCATATACCATTCCGGCAAAACATTGTTAAGGGTATAATGCCCGGTAGACTGAATGTTGCGCAGTGTATCGTTATGCGCTCTTTGCGGCCGCATTACCATGCCTATAAGGGGCGGATTGGCCCCCAGGTGGAATACGGAACTTACCAGGCACAGGTTGGATACACCCTGCCGGTTAGCCGTGCCTGCCAAGTGTAATGCCTTGTAACCTGCCAGGCTATTGATAACGTTGATACGATAGAATTTTTCCATCGCGCTGATGTCTTCGCTGTTAAACTTTATCATCTTTGTTATAGTTCCTGTAATGTTTTGCGCTCTTTTTGATACTGCTCCAGCACCCTGCCAATGCAGATCCTTAGCCAGGGGGTATAAATTTCCGGCTGTGCTGCAATATCATTTGCCAGGGTAGCCGTGTCTATATACCTGCAGGCGGCAACTTCCTGTGGGTTGGGCACAGGTTGCTCATCGCTGTAACCCATAAACACCCGGTCAAATTCATGTTCGATAAGGCCGTTCTCAAATTCATGGCGATAGGTAAAGTTAAATACTTCCTTAAGCTGGCAGGCCATGCCCATTTCTTCCTGCAGCCTGCGATGGGCGGCGGCGGTAGTGTTTTCTCCTAACTTAGGGTGGCTACAGCAGGTGTTGGTCCACAAGCCGCCAGAGTGATATTTATTAAATGCACGTTGCTGCAGCAGCAGTTGCCCTTTGCTATTAAATATAAAAATTGAAAAAGCCAGATGCAGCGCCCCGGTGCGATGCACGGCCATTTTATCCATAGTGCCGGTTATTTGTCCGCCGGTATTAACCAGCATTACACTTTCTTTCAAAACTGTTTTGTTAAAGGGTTGTCAATCATAGGTAAGGTTTTCAAAGATAGGTTAGACATCTAAATAATACAATAATATTCTAAAATTTAATAATTAATATAATATCGTATTATTAAATTGCTTCTGTATACAGATTGATAAAACACAGTTGCAGATGCTGAACAGAAATAATTACTTTGCAAATAATTTACTAAACGCCTTGCGGTTTAGCCTGATAATCCTTTAAGCCTACTAAATTGAAAAAAACATACCTCACCAGGTTGCTAACCATTTGCCTGGTAGCGGCCGGCCTGTTTGTTAAGGCACAGATCGTGACCATCCCGGTAGAAACACAGCACAATGCACTGGTGCTGCAAACAGATGCGCAAAAAAATTTAAAGATGGTGTACTTTGGCGCCAAACTGAATGATGCCCAAGAATATGCACAGATAGCAAAAATGTATAACCCGAACGATGATTCGGGGGTGCTGGATGACGCTTACACACCATCGGGCAGCGCTAACCTGGCCGAGCCCGCCATTACAGTTACCCATGCCGATGGCAGTAAATCGCTCGATCTGCATTACATCAGCCACAACGTTAGTAAGATTGATGATAACGTTTCCCTGCTTACCGTGATCTTAAAAGATCCCGCTTATCCGTTTGAGGTAAAACTTTGCTACAAAACCTTTTTTAAGGAAGATGTTACCGAACAATGGTCGGTAATTATCCATAACGAGAAAGGGGTGGTAACGTTAAACAAGTTCGCATCTGCCAACCTTAATCTTAAGGCAGATGGTTTTTGGCTGAAGCAATACCATGGCAACTGGGCTTTAGAAATGCGGCCCGAAGAAAGTAAGCTTACCCACGGCATTAAAACTATCGATAGCAAACTGGGTACGCGTGCCAACCTGTACCAGCCATCTATGTTTACGGTATCGATGGATAAACCTGCTACCGAGGACGAGGGTAAAGTGCTGCTGGGCGCAATGGAATGGTCGGGTAATTTTAGGGAAGATTTTGAATTGAGCCCCGAGCCTTCAAACTACCTCAGGCTTATCGCCGGCATCAACAATGCGGCTGCCGAGTATCATTTAAAGCCGGGGCAGGAGTTTGTAACGCCTGCTTTAGTTTATACTTACAGCAGCCGGGGTACCGGCGATGCCAGCCGCAATATGCACCGCTGGGCGCGTAAGTATAAACTTGTTGACGGCGAAGGGCAAAGGTTAACCCTGCTCAACAACTGGGAGGCTACCTATTTTGATTTTAATGAAACCAAACTGGCGCAGCTGCTAAAGGATACTAAAAAGCTGGGTACAGATTTGTTTTTGCTGGACGACGGCTGGTTTGGCAACAGCCATCCACGCAATGCCGATAACGCAGGCCTGGGCGACTGGCAGGAGAATAAACTGAAACTGCCTAACGGCATCGGTTGGTTGGTGAAAGAGGCACAGGCCAACGGGGTTAAGTTTGGGATCTGGATAGAACCCGAGATGGTTAACCCGGCCAGCGATCTGTACAAAACACACCCGGATTGGATAATTAAAGAAAGCGGCCGCCCCGAAAAATATTTCCGTAATCAGCTGGTGCTTGATCTTACCAACCCCAAAGTGCAGGATTTTGTGTTTGGCGTGGTTGATAACCTGTTCACTAAAAACCCGGATCTGGCTTATATAAAATGGGATTGTAACGCCGTTATTTATAATGCGCATTCGCAGTATCTTAAAAAAGATCAATCGCACCTGTACACCGATTATGTGCGTGGCTTATATAAGGTTTTAGATCGTGTACGTGCCAAATATCCAAAAGTGCCGCTGATGCTATGCTCTGGCGGTGGGGGCCGGGTAGATTATGGCGCGCTGAAGTATTTTACAGAGTACTGGCCGAGCGATAACACCGACCCGCTGGAAAGAATCTTTATACAGTGGGAGTACTCTTACTTTTTCCCGGCTATTGCAAGTTCAAACCATGTTACAGACTGGGGCAGGCAGCCTATAAAATTCAGGGTGGATGTTGCCATGATGGGTAAAATAGGGTTTGATATTGTGGTGAGCAAACTGAGCGAAAAAGAACTGGCCTTTTGCCGGCAGGCCTTAACAAATTATGACGGCGTTAAAGATGTGATCTGGCATGGCGACCAGTACCGGCTGCAAAACCCGTGGACTAACGATGCAGCATCGCTGATGTATGTTAATGATGCCCGGTCAAAAGCGGTGGTGTTTAATTATTTGGTTAACAACCGTTATGGGGCGGGTACCAAAGTTCCCATCCGCTTCAAGGGGCTCGATGCGCAGAAAAAGTATTCGGTTAAAGAGATCAATCTTTATCCCGGCAGCAAACCGGTGGTGGATAACAACCTGGTTTACACGGGCGATTTTTTGATGAACGTAGGCATCAACCCCCAGATCAGCGCGTACCACACCAGTGTGGTAATGCAGCTTGATGCCATGAATTAAAAACCAAAAGGGGATGCGTAACGCATCCCCTTTTGGTTTTTACAAGCTTTATTATTGCTTCCTTAAGGTATTTACGTTAATGTGCGGCCACATGATGGTACCTGACTTTTGGGGCGGAAACTTGGGTATAAAATTCAGATCGGCCTGCTGCGAGTATTGCAGCTGTTTAAATTGCGTACCATCGGCCAGGGTAACATCTTCTATCCAGTAAGTAGATACAAACCTTGTAGGGTCTACCGTTTGCTGTACAAAAGGGATATTTACGATAGCACCGCCTGTAACCTGGGTATCAACAGATATTACCGTTACGTTGCCAATGTTTTGGCCTGCAATAGCATTGCGTAAAGAGGCGTTGGGGTCTTGCGTGTTAAACTGATTTAAAGGGAAGCCGGTATGTGTATATTGGTCCAGATAACCAAGATTAGGCGGGGTGCCAAAATCTATCGGATGGCCCTGAACCGGAGGTATTGCCGGCATGCCGTTAGATGTTGCCGCATCGCCCAGGGCAACAACCACATCGCCGTGCGGGATGCTTGCCTGGCGTACAATGGTGT
Source organism: Mucilaginibacter phyllosphaerae (assembly GCF_004378255.1). Taxonomy (GTDB): domain Bacteria; phylum Bacteroidota; class Bacteroidia; order Sphingobacteriales; family Sphingobacteriaceae; genus Mucilaginibacter; species Mucilaginibacter phyllosphaerae. The sequence continues at coordinate 382,936 of NZ_SNQG01000001.1, read as the reverse complement.
AAAAATGATCGGGTGCGGCGGCTGCCGCCTTAAAAGGGTCCTGGCCTTTATCAGGTTGTTTCTGCACATCAGCCATATATAACCACATGCCATTCTCCAGGTGTAAAATACCTTCGGTAGCATTATCGGTTATGGTAAGGTCATACATTAAACCGGTGATAGATTGCATTTGCTCGCCGCCACGGTTTGGCACAGGTGCGCTGATAGGGGTAAAGGTGATGGTTTCAGAATAATTTTGAATCAGCAGTTTAAAGCCTTTAACGGTACCGGTGTTTGATGGTACGGCTATCATGTTCCAGCCCAGGTTACCGCGCCAGGTACCTGCAAGGCCGGCAAGCGGGCCAAGTTTGCTGGCTATTTCTGTTTCCGAACCGCCTAAGCGTACAAAGCCCTTAGGTAAGTTAGTTGAATTGTCTTTTAGCATTGTAATAAGGTTTAGGTTTTTACCCTACTAAATTACAAGTAATTAAACATGGCCAATAAGCTATTTTTACCCTTTATTAATGCATTAATAGCCTTAAAACAGCTTTATAAATACTATTGGCAGATGGCGGCTATCAAACCATATAATACCAAAATACAATTGGGTGAAAATGATACACAGTGATGCGGCGTGCTGTAATAGATGTTGTTTAAGTAACGAGCTTATTTGGCCGATGGTAAGGTAAACCAAAAGCTGCTACCTTTACCCAATTCGCTGTCTACCCCAATTTGGCCGCCCAGTTTTTTGATGATCTCGGCACAGATGTATAGCCCTAAACCCAGGCCGGAGTACTGTGTGCCGCTTTTATCAACCCGGTAATACCTGTCAAACAAATGGGGGATCATCTCCGGCGCAATACCAGGCCCTTTATCAATAACCGATATTTTAACCATTGCATCTGCTTTTTCAACATGGATGATGATCTGTTTAGAGAGCGGTGCATACTTAACTGCGTTATTAACCAGGTTAACCAGTATCTGATCTATCCGGCCTTCATCGGCATAAACCTGCAGATTTTTGAGTCCGCTTGTTTTAATTTCATAATTTCCCTGCACACGTACATGGTTACAGCATCCGCTGATCAGTTCATCGATAGAAAAAATTGTTTTTTCGAGATGTAATTGCCCTTGGTTTAGTTTACTAACGTTCAGCAGGTCCTCAATCAGTGTGCTTACTCTTTGCATGCTTTTATTGGCCATGGCAACAAGTTTGGTCACCATGGGTGTGCCATGGTCGGCCTTCATCTTATCCAGCAGTTGTAGCGAAGCGTTAAGGCTTGTAATGGGTGTTTTTAATTCATGGCTGGCAATACTCATAAAATCGTCTTTTTGCTTCAGCAGTTCTATAGTTGCATCATCCAGCATTTTTTGAACAGTAATATCCAGCGATGTGCCCACAAAACGATACGCCTCACCCAAATCATCAAAATAAGCCTTGCCCTTAAATTTAAGCCATTTAACTTTTTTGCTCTGCGTTTCTGCGGTACGAAATTCCTGATCGTATTCGCCTTTATCTAAACCACTTAAAGCGCGTTTAAGCGCTCTGTCAACCTTTTGCCTGTCCTCAACATGTATCAGGTTAATAAACTGGGTATAGGTAATGCTATCCGCTGCCGAAAGGCTAAACATTTCTTTACAGCGGAGGTCACAAATCAGTTCGCCGGTGAGTGTATTATAATCCCAGGTGCCTAACCCGGCGGCAACAACGGCAAGTTTTAAACGCTCCTTACTTTCTGCAAAAAGCTTCTCTACTTCTGCCAGCCCTTCTTCAATCTTGCGTTTGTCGGTAATGTCAATCACGGCTAAAAGAATAAGCAGCTCGCCGTTCATCTTTTCCAGCTGGCGGGCGTTCAGGTTCATTATCTTCCGGCCAATGGTTGGGAAAACATGGGTTACTTCGTAGTTAAGCACCACCTTTTGCTGGGGCAGTATGCTCTCCAGCATGGTACGCAGTGCCGGTATATCCCATTGCTGGTTACCCAGGTCATAAATATAGCGGCCTTCTGTTTCGGCCTCATTAACTTTAAATTTTTTATAGAAGCCGCTGGTAGCCTGTTTTACGCGCAGGTTTTCGTCAAGGATGATCAGCGGGTCGCCAATGGTGTTGATGATGCCGTCGGTAAATGTTCTGGCGTAAGTTAATTCGTCATTACGGTCACTTAAAGCCTCGTTGATAGACATGATCTCCTCATTGATGCTTTGCAGTTCTTCTTTAGAAGTTTCCAGTTCCTCGTTGATGATCTGCTTTTCATCGTTACTGGCTAAAAGTTCCAGGTTGGCGCTTTGCAGTTCCTGGTAAATAGCTTCCTGCTCGTCAGATAGTGCGTTAAGATCTGCTTGTGTTTTTGCCAGTTCTGCTTCAAGTTCTGCTATTTTTAGCAGGTGCCGGTTATTCAATGCTGTGGCATTACCGTTAATATCATCTGCCGGTTTTAAAGTATCAGTTTGTATGATGTTTCCTACTGGCGGTGGTATGTTAGTCATTATATCAGCTTAATTAAGATCAGATCGGTATTGAAATTATGACTACAGTAACTGCAGCAGAAATACAAAAGAAGACAGGAATTAATTTAGCTAAAGATAGGATTAATTAAAACAGCAAAATCAAATATTATCCGGCAAAATTTACCTTTAAATGCCGCTAATTTGCGGCTATATTTTAAGTTTGCAGGCTATTCATCTATATGCCACACGTACTTGATAACCCTATATATAACGCCCTTATATCGGGCAGCCAGAAACTTTCGGTAGCGCAGGGCAGCGTAAGTCATTTCCGCCGGGATGTGGCACCTTTTGCCGGGTTGAAAAATTTGGACGAAGCAGATTTTGCTGTGCTTGAACAGCTGATAGCAGAAAGCGGCGTATATGTGCTTTTTAGCCCGCAAAAGATTAAGTTTCCGCAATCCTGGCAGATTCTTAGGAGCTTTGAGATGAAACAGATGATATATGAAGGCCCCGTACCGGCAAATGATACCCGGCAGCAAATTATTGATCTGGATGATAGCCACGTGCCCGAAATGCTTGCGTTAACACAACTTACCGTTCCAGGGCCGTTTTTAGATCGTACTATCGAGTTTGGTAATTATACCGGCATCTTTACAGATGATAAACTGGTAGCGATGGCAGGGCAGCGTATGCAGCCTTCGCCTTATATCGAGATCAGCGCCGTGTGCACCCATCCCGATCATCTGGGCAAAGGCTATGCCGCCGCGCTGTTGAACGAACAGATAAGACGCATTATGAATGACGGTAACATCCCATTCCTGCATGTGCTTGCAGACAACCATTCGGCCATACGCGTGTACGAGCGCGCAGGCTTTAAAAATCATCAGCAAATGCTGGGTTACGTATGCAATATCCCTAAATAAAAATCAATATTATATAGCCGAATAAGCGGTGGGCACCAGCATGGTTGATGTTATTTTAGATACCAGCAAGGCATCGGCATACTCTGGTACGGCGCTTATCTTTTTCCATTCCGGGTCGCTGCCAAAGGCTTTCCAATGCGCAGCTTTATCGTCCATATCCTTAAAGGTAACCATGTAGGTTAAGTTCGGCCTGTCGTCGCCAAAAATCGTTTCGGCAAAAAATACGGGTTTAAAGCCAAGGCGTTTAAATATATCTACCTCTCCTTTATCATTAAACATTTCAATTTTCTTTTTCCCGGCGGCTTCGGTAGCGCTTTTATATTGGCGTAATTCAAACACGCGTTTTTCTTTTGCAGGCAGCGCTTTAACCGGCATGTGCTTAAAGGCGCGCAATAATGAAGTGTTCAATTGCTCAAATGCAGGGTTGTTAGCAGGTGCGTTAAGGAATGCGGCACCTTTGGCCCAATATTCTTTATCACTTTCTAAATAATCAGCTAAACCGGCGTAACGCTCGTATGCACTGTAAGGAAGAAGCACGTATAACTTAGTTTGGCCGTTAGGTGCAAGTTCTTTAAACACGCCCACGGGTTCGTTTAGCTGCTTTTTAACAGTTGGTATAAAAATATCCCTAAAAAAATCTTCGGTTGTTTTTTGTTGCTGTTCATTCTTAAAGATGTAAACCCTTAATTCATAGTATTCGGTATTTGCTGTACGGGGCTTTGCCATCGTAACAATAGGGGTGGCAGCGGCAGCAACACTGCCTATTAATGATCCTTTTACAAATGAGCGTCTTTTCATTATAGTTAAATTGGTAGGCTAATATATAAATTATGATGTTATCCTATTCAAATTCTTCGTCTTCCTCATCCTCTTCATCAGGTACATAGTTGGTAATAGCCTGTCCAATGGCATCCACTTCGGCATCGTGATCAAACATGGGTATTTCGGTTTCGGGGTTTAGTTTAAGCCAAACATTATCGGTGTCTTTTTCTATCTTGCCAAATTCGTTACCTGCCTTAAATATGGTATAAACGTTATCTTCTTCGGGGAAAACAGAATAAAATATTCCATTCACCAATACGTCAAATGGGTCTTGCATTTTAAGTTTTGTTATAAATTGAGGGCAAATTTATCAATTTTATAGGCATAGCATTAAATACAAGCAAAAGTTTACGCATCAATTGCGTTTTTAATGCCATATTCAGTTACATTTGCGCCCACAATTGCACCCGCCTGATGGTTAAAAAATTGGCCGGTTTTTAGCAGTGATATTAAGCATGAAAAGAGTTGTTATAACAGGCATGGGGGTTGTATCGCCTGCCGGGAACGATCTGAAAAGTTTTTGGACAAATATTGTAAACGGCCGCAGCAACGCCGCCAATATAACCCGTTTTAACGCCGAGCATTTTAAAACACATTTTGCCGCCGAGGTGAAGGATTTTAAAATGGCCGATCACCTGGATCGGAATGAAATAAAACGCAGCGACCTGTATAGCCAGTACGCCATGGTTGCTGCTAAAGAAGCTATAGAAGATTCCGGCTTCGAGCTGGATAAAATGTCGCCTTTTGATGTAGGCGTGATCTTAGGATCTGCCCAGGGCGGTTTCGAAACCTTTGAGCAGCAGGTAAGGGATTATGCTGCCAATTCCTTTGTGCCTCATTTTAATCCCTTCTTTATCCCCAAAACGCTGGTGAACATGGCATCGGGCCTGGTTTCTATCAAATATGGTTTTATGGGGATCAATTTTTCGGCGGTATCTGCCTGTGCATCTGCAAATACGGCCTTAATGGATGCCCTTAATTATATCCGCTGGGGTAAAGCCAAAATTATTATTACCGGCGGCTCTGATGCGCCGATAAGCGAAGGGTCTATAGGCGGTTACAACGCTTTAAAGGCATTATCAACCCGTAACCACGCCCCGCATGAGGCTTCGCGCCCGTTTGATGTAGAGCGTGATGGCTTTGTAATGGGTGAAGGTGCCGGTGTTTTGGTTTTAGAAGAGTATGAACATGCCGTGGCCCGCGGCGCAAAAATATATGCCGAAGTTGCCGGCGCCGCCATGACATCTGATGCCTATCATATTACGGCTACCCATCCCGAAGGAAAAGGCGCTATACAAGGGATGAAATTTGCCCTGCATGATGCCGGCCTGAATGCCGAAGATGTAAATTATGTGAATGCACATGCTACTTCAACCCCGGTTGGCGACCTAAGCGAATCAAAAGCCATTAATGCGGTGTTTGGTAATAACCAAAACCTATCCATCAGCGCTACCAAATCAATGACAGGGCATTTGTTGGGTGCAGCAGGCGCTATTGAATCTATCATCGCTGTAAAAGCTATCACAGATGGCATTATTCCGCCTACTATCAACACACACACTATTGACCCGGAAGTGCCTGCCAATTTGCATATTGTTATTAAGGAAGCCATCTACAAAAAAGTGGATGTGGCTTTAAGTAACACCTTTGGCTTTGGCGGCCATAACGGTATAGCGCTGTTTAAAAGGGTATAATTGCACTGCATTTTATAACATATTTGTATTTTAAGTTACCGATGGATAACAGCCTTTTGCTTAACAGTATTGCTAAATACGTAACGCTTGACGAGAGTGAGCAAGCGCACCTGTTATCTGTTGTACAACATAAAAAAGCTAAACGCAAGCAGTTTATATTAGAGGAGGGAGACATCAGCTCGAGAATAGTTTTTGTGACCTCTGGCTGCCTGCGCAGTTATGCGGTTGATAAAAACGGTACCGAGCATGTACTGCAGTTTGCGCCCGCAGGCTGGTGGATAGTTGATATGCGCAGCTACGTAACAGCAGAGCCTGCCCGGCTTAATATTGATGCTATTGAAGACAGCGAGTACCTGTTTTTTAATAAGCCCGACTTTGAGGAATTAAACCTTACAATACCCGGTTTTGAACGTTTTAACCGTATTATAGGGCAAAATGCTATCGCTACATTTCAGCACCGGCAAATAGATAATGCCATATTTTCTGCCATGGAGCGGTATGCAAATTTCTGCCAGCTGTATCCGTCCCTTATTAAAACCCTGCCGCAAAAACAGGTGGCATCTTATATAGGTGTTACGCCCGAATTTTTAAGTAAGATGCTGAATACGCAGATCGTTAAGTAACGATTCATCTATTTAATAGCTACATAGTCAGTCGCTTACGCCTTTCTCTTAATCTACATTAAGTTTTTTACTTAACCTGCCATAAGTATTGCTCTTAACCTATGTTATTGGGCCGCGCTTGTGTACGGGCTATCTTTGTTATATCAAATCAGGGAGATATGAAAAAGAAGATCCAACACATACTTGCAGGGCGCGAAAAGCAAATAACCAAACACGAAAGTGTAAGGCAGCCCCTGCCACATATGGATTTCAGATTCGCCAACCCCTTTATTGTGCTGCACCACATGGGGCCAAAAGAAATAACGCCGGGGCAGGAGTTAAGGATCCACCCGCATCCCCACCGTGGTTTTTCACCGGTTACTTTTCAGTTGCAGGGCGAGGGTTATCATAAAGACAGCGCAGGCCATAGCGGCACCATTAAAGCTGGTGATGTACAGTGGATGTTTGCAGGCAAAGGCATTTTACACAGCGAAGGCCCAACTGCCGCATTGTTAAAAAGCAGCGGCATGCAAGAGTTGATACAGCTATGGATCAATGTACCCAAAGCAAATAAATGGGACGAGCCAGCTTATCAATCAGCTACCCGGGTGCAGCAGCCAAATGTAATGCAGCAGGATGGTGTAAACCTAAGGTTAGCAAGTGGTACTTATGATGGCCAAACAGGGCCTTTAAAAAGTATTACTCCGGTAATAAGCATTATAGGCGAAGTTGAAAAATGCAGGCAGATACAATTTACAGCCACCCCCGGCTACTGGACCTTGCTTTACATTGCCAAAGGCAGCGTTACCGTAAACCAGGAAACGGTAGATAGGTATAACCTTATTGTTTTTGAAAAAGATAACGAAGAGATAGTACTGACTGCGGATGAAGATGCCCAGATATTGTTTCTGAGCGCGGAGCCTATTGATGAGCCGGTTGCTGCTAAAGATAATTTTGTAATGAACACCGCCCAGGAAACCGACGAGGCTATAGCAGATTATAAGAAAGGTTTATTCGGCACACTTAAATTTTAATAGAATAAAATAATAACCTATAAAAACATACATATCATGGAAAATACAATTAACGGCATACACCACATTACAGCAATTGCAGGCAACGCCAAACGTAATTATGATTTTTATACAAAAGTATTAGGCCAGCGCATGGTTAAAAAAACCGTGAATTTTGACGACCCGGAAACTTATCATTTATATTATGGTGATAAGCAGGGTACGCCGGGCACCATCCTTACCTTTTTCCCCTGGGAGGGCATCCAAACGGGCAGGAGAGGTGCAAGGCAGGCAACAGAAATTGGCTACTCGGTACCGGAAGGGAGCTTTGATTTTTGGTTGAACCGTTTTGAGAAACATAACGTTACCTATAATAAAGTAGCCGAAAAGTTTGGTGAGCAATACCTTACCTTTTTAGACCCCGACGGTTTAAAACTGGAGTTGATAGCTTCAAAAACTACGGATACCCGTTTACCATGGGAAACGGAAGACATTAAGGCAGATAACGCTACAAAGGGTTTCCATAACGTAACCATCACAACCAATAAAATGCAGCCAACTGCCGATGTGCTCACTAATGTATTTGGTTACCGTTTACTGGAACAGCATGTTAACCGCTACCGCTTTGTAACCGATGCTGTTGATAACGCTAATATTGTAGATCTGGTAGAAGTACAGGGCGAAGTTGCCGGGCATGTAGCCGGTGGTTCTGTTCACCACGTTGCTTTTAGGGTTAAAAATGAAGAGGTGTTAATGGAATATCGTGATAAGATAGCTGCCCTGGGTTTAAATATTACGGATAAGATAGATCGTAATTACTTTTACTCCTTATACTTTCGCGAACCAGGTGGTGTATTGTTTGAAATAGCTACAGATAACCCTGGCTTTAGTGTTGACGAACCGGTAGAAGAATTAGGTACGCATTTAAAGCTGCCTGCACAGCACGAAAGGTTTCGCAGCGCATTAGAAAAATCATTACCAAAATTAGATTAAGCATGTACACACATCATCAACAGATCAGCATTGGCGGCGCACCGGCCGCCAATGCAAAAGGTGCCCTGATCATGCTGCACGGCAGGGGTGCTTCGGCTTCAGATATGATGCAGCTTGCCGGCCAGCTTAATACAAAAGAGATGACTATTTATGCGCCGCAGGCCACAAATAGCAGTTGGTATCCTTATAGTTTTTTAGCCCCTGTACAAGAGAATGAGCCGGCCTTAAGCTCTGCCATTGCATTAATTGATGAAGTGGTAGCAAAAGCTTTGGCAGACGATTTTACGGCTGATAAGATCTATTTTGCAGGATTTTCGCAGGGGGCATGTTTAACTTTAGAGTATATCACCCGCAATGCAAAACAATATGGCGGTGCAGTAGCTTTTACAGGCGGGCTGATTGGTGAAGAAATAAACCTGGGTAATTACAAAGGTGACTTTGCAGGTACGCCTGTACTGATAACTACCGGCGACCCGGACCCGCATGTGCCGGTAAGCAGGGTAGAAGAAAGTGTGGCAATATTACAAGGCATGAATGCTGACGTTACTTTAAAAGTTTACAAAGGTCGCCCGCACACGATTACACATAACGAGATAGTGCTGGCCAACCAGCATGTGTTTGTTTAAAATTATTTATTGCCGGTGCGTAAAGTGCCGGCTTTAATTTATTAGCATGAAATACGAAGACATTGAACTGGTAAACAATGAAGCCATCCACAACTTTGAATTTGTGGTTGATGGGCACCGGTCGTTTATAGATTATAAGCTTAAAGATAACAAGATATATCTGGTGCACACCGAAGTGCCACAGGAATTGGAGGGCAAAGGTGTTGCTGCAGAAATGGTTGAAAAGGCATTTGCTTATATCGAGCAAAAAGGGCTAAAACTGGTTCCATTATGCACTTATGTTCAACGGTATTTAAAACTACATCCCGAATGGGAACGAATTTTAGCCTTGAATGGAAACGTTTAAAGTAACCCGGGTATATGCCGACGAGCAGGGGGAGAGCCGCTTTGATGAATTGCATTATCCGTTAACTAACGGCGGGCCAATAGGACACTTGTCAGAAAAAGTACAGGTAAAGGAAATTCTTTTCAGAAAGGTACCTGCTGGCTATAACGATCTGCATAATGCACCTGCACGCCAGTATGTTGTTTTACTGGATGGCGGCGTAGAAATTGAAACCTCAACAGGAGATAAGCGTACTTTTGCACCCGGAGAGGTTTTGCTGATGGAAGATACTATAGGCAAAGGCCACCGCAGCAGTAACCTGCAGCCAAAAGAACGCAGCTCGCTGTTTATTATCTTTTAAAGCAGCAGCACATCTATCCGGTGGGCATGTACCATGTTCAGGTCTACCGACCAGGCAAAAACCGTAAACTGCCCATCCTGTGATGCTACCAGGGCAACGGCATCGTGCTGATCGCTTACAAACTGGGCGGCTGCCAGGTGCCTGCTTCCACCGCTTTGGGCCGGGTGCATTCTGGTTGCTTTACCGCCTGCCACGGGCTCCGTCAGGATGATCTGGCCAACAGGTCCGCTGTTTTCTGCCCGGGCAGCCTTGGCGCCAAAAGCCAGCAAATCATAATTATCTGTAATAACGGTGGCCCCGTCTACAGCGGTAAACCCGCCAATCAGGTCAATAGCCTCTAACAGGGATCCCTGCCACTCCAGCTTTTTGCGCTCTTTATCGGTAAGTTTTAATAGTTCGGCAATGGCGTTATAGGCAGGCTCTACCGGGTATTTTATGGGCTGTACGATAGATCTTCGCCAGCTTTCGGTACCCGCAGGCACAATAAACACCAGCCCGCCGCGCTTATGCAAGCGTATAGAGGATGCCAGCTGCACCAGCACGTTAAAAGATTCGCCCATGTAAGATGGCAGCGGCATGTTGGCAAGCGATCTGAGCAATTGCGGGCAGTCTGATACACCCATGGTAGCCTCGTCCAGTACTTTGATCTGGTCGCCCTGTAAAACGGCAACGTTAACAAACTTACCAAAGCCATCTACCCGGCGGTGCTTAATAACCAGTAAGCCCGGTTCTACTACCTCTAAAACAAAACAAATAGCGGGTACGCTGTGGGTGGTTCCCCATATAAACAAATCGTCGCCGTAAGGCCAAACGCCCAAATGGATGCCAGGCTGCTCTACCGCGGGTGCCAGTTTGATGAGGTTTTGAGTGGTTAAGCGTAATTTTTCGCCAAAGATAAGGGGCTTGTCTGATTGCGAAGGCTGCAGCAATGCCAGTGAAATATTTGGCGAGCGCCCTTCCTCTCGCCGCATGCTTGCCCAGAATGCGATATCGATAACAGCTTCTATAATATGGTTATCGGGCGCGGTAGCTACGTTATTATCCGGGATGCTTTGCGCGGCTAACTGGTGCTTTTTAAAATGGGCCTCAATTTCGGGCGCAACCATACGGGCCGGTAAGTAGGTGGGTTCAGACAGCATCTGTACAAAAGTTTTTTCTATACAATAATAGGGAATATCTGCGGGCATTATTTTAATGTATGGTAAGTAATTACGCTTTGTAACAAACAAATCTTTTAAAATTGCCACGCTAAATCTTTTAGTATTTAGTTAAAATGGTTTACTTTGCATTTATGCCGGTGTTTATAGCGTCATTAAATTCGGGGAGTAACGGCAATTGTTATTACATTGGTAACGAGCGCGAAGCTATTTTGGTAGATGCCGGCATATCCTGCCGCGAAACCGAAAAGCGGATGGCCCGCCTGGGGCTTTCTATGCAAAAGGTTAAAGCTATTTTTATATCGCATGAACATTCAGACCATATTCGCGGCCTGGGCGTACTGGCCAGGAAATATCACCTGCCGGTTTATATTACCGATGGCACAGCGCACCATTGCGGTGATGTGCCGAAAGAACTGTGCATCAGTTTAAGATCTTACGAAGCGGTTAGCATAGGCGGCCTGGAAGTGATGCCTTTCCCCAAACACCACGATGCCGTAGAGCCGCATAGCTTTATGATAAGCAACGGTGATACCCGTATAGGTGTTTTTACAGATATTGGCGCCCCCTGCGAGCACCTGATCCGCCATTTTGCGCAATGCCACGCTGTTTTTTTGGAAGCAAATTACGATGAGGAGATGATGGAACAGGGCAGGTACCCCTATTTTCTAAAAAGGCGTATCCGGGGTGGTAAAGGCCACTTATCAAATAAACAGGCACTTGATATGTTTATTGCGCATAAGCCAAACTACATGAGCCATGTTTTGTTGGCGCATTTATCAAAAGATAATAACTGCCCGGACCTGGCGCTAAAGATGTTTGCCGAACACGCCGGCGATACACACATTTGTGTGGCTTCGCGGTATGAAGAAAGCCCCGTTTTTGTGATAGACCCATTGCCTTTGGCACTCGGCGATAGCCATGTATGCAATCAAATTACAGGGCAGTTTCAGTTTGCCATTAGCTAAGGTTATGCAGGTGTTCACGTTTACCGCATGAACGCTGTGAACACCATGAACATCTTAATAATCAATTAGTTAAAATTTTAGTTTTTTTTAATTATTTAATGTGATAAGCAACTTTAATCAATCAATTAACTGATTTACAGCGCTTAACAAAAAAATAAACTTTGTTCATATTATTCTTAGTGTGAACATCAGATATAGCTCTTATCCATGCTCGAAATTCTTTACCAGGACGAAAACCTTATTGCCATTAACAAGCCTCATGGGCTGCTGGTGCACCGCTCATCCATAGCAGCTGACGCTTCGGAATTTGCTTTACAAATGCTGCGCGATCAGATAGATAAAAAAGTTAACCCCACACATCGTATAGACCGTAAAACAGGTGGTGTGTTGCTTTTTGCCTTTGATAAGCCCACCGAGATTGCCATGCAGCAGGCCTTTATGGAAAACCGTGTGAAGAAGAAATATTTGGCCATATTGCGTGGCTACACGCCCGATGCCGAAGAGATAGATTATCCCTTGCGCAAAGAGAATGGCACCTTGCAGGATGCTTTAACCCGCTATGTTACTTTGCAAAGGGCCGAACTGGATATACCTTTTGGCCAGCACCCTACATCAAGATATTCTTTGGTAGAGGCTGCACCGGAAACCGGCCGGATGCACCAGTTGCGCAAGCATTTTGCGCACATTTTTCACCCGATTATTGGCGACCGGACACATGGCTGCAATAAGCAGAACAAGTTTTTTAAAGAAACCTGGGAAATGGAAACCATGTTGCTGCATGCCTCGCAACTGAGGTTCAAGCATCCGGTTACGGGCGCAGAAATAGTTATACATGCGCCTTTGCATAACGAGTTTACACGCGTAATGCAATTAATGGGCTGGGCGGATAAGTAATAAACTATATTTATATTTGCAGTATGAGCAATAATGATATCATGAAAAAGCTTCGCGTGGCTTTGCAGCTGCGCGACGACCAGATCATCGAGATACTGAAACTGGCCAACTTCAGGACTACCAAAACAGAACTGAGTGCCATCTTCCGGAGCGAAGACCACCCCAACTTTCAGCCTTGTAAAGACCAATTGCTGCGTAACTTTTTGAACGGACTGGTATTGCACCTGCGCGGCCCCAAAGTAGAAAAGCCAAAAACAGAAAACCCCGAATAATTAAGATCCGGGGTCTTTTTGTATCAGGCGGTATTTGCCGCTTTTTATCAGTTTTTGCTGTTCTTCGGTAAACGGCACACGTCCGCCAAAATCCTGCACCCAATATTTGTTATATTCGGCAACGCCCACTTCCTTAAAACCAGGGTTCATCAGGTTGCGGCAGTGTCCTTCGCTTTTAAACCAGCCGGCCATTACTTCGGGGATGCTGGTTTGCCCAAAGGCAATATTTTCGCCTATCATAAAGCTTTTCCAGCCTTTAAACTGGTAGCCGGCGGTAACAATGCGGGTGTTCATGGTGCGGCCGTCTTTACTCTCGTGGCTAAAATAGCTTTTGCGGGCCATATCCTTGGCGTGGTCTTTGGCTGCCTCTTCCAGGTCGTTGTTCCAAACAATGGGCGGCGCAGGCGGGTACCAGGTACCGCCGCATTTGCAGCCTTTGGTACGCGTTTGGTTTATCAGGTCTAAAAATTCCTGATTAAAGGATGCATCATCTCCCTGCTTAAGCCAGGCAAAAGAGCTGAATGCGATTATTGTAAGGTAAAACAGGCCGCCAAAAATGTATTTTTTCATATCGCCAGGTATGACATTCTTAACGTAGTATGGTTTAAAACGGTATCAACAAGCCCATAAATTTAATAGTTTATTAAACCATGTTGATGCCATTACCCCAATTGCATCGGCAAAAGATCTAATAACAAAAAACGCCCTTAAAAGGGCGTTATATTATGCTGTATATGATTATTTTATAATGAAGCCAGCTTTTTGGCAGAACTTATTTTCATTATTTTTTTATCGGCAACCAATAGTTTTGGCTTTTTTGGCGCTGTAACTTTTTTGGGTGTTACGGTGCTGTTATCAAAGGTGATAACCACCGGTTTATCTATGTCGCGTTCTATACCTTCGTTTATTTCTGTGGCTCTTTTCTCGGCTATATCACCCTTAACGTAATCTTTTAGCCGGTTATAAAGATAAGCGTAGTTTTGCTGTACAATAGCTTCTAATGCAGGCATGTGGTTATCTACAGCAAGCTTTAATGCCTCGTTCAGATCGCGCATGGCTAACTTGTTGTCTTTCAGCTCCATTTTAATGGTAGCAAGCTTCACTAATGAACTAATGATGTTAGGCACATCCTTTACCTGGCGGGATATTTTGTTTGATTGCAGCGTAAACCATTTAGCTTCGCTGAATTTTCTTTGGGCAATGTAAACCCTCGATAAATCATCAAAACTCGACCGGATACCTGTGGTATCTTCATAGTAACTGTAGTTGTGCAGGGCCAGTAAAGTATAATGTATAGCTTCTGTTTGGTAATATGCTTTTAGGTTACGGTTGGGCTGTCTATCAAATTTAAGGTACTCGCTTGCAATCTGGGTGTATATAATACCTTTGAGCGTATCGTTGGTGGTAAGCTGTAGTTTTTGTTTCAGGCTATCGATGTTACTCCTGTCAATATCATCTGCATGAGCGGCAAATGTTGTGGCGGCTAATATAAATGTGAAGAGTATAATAAGTTTTTTCATCTGCTTGCAAATCTTGAATATTTATACGTTAAACTATTCAAAATTGATGCCCGTTATTTTTATTTTTAATGCCTGGGGAGGGCAAGATACAATAATCAATTGTTATTACCGTAAAACGAATGATTTATAACTACTTAAGTTGTAAAATAATACGGATGCCACGTTTACAACCTACCAAAAATAGTATATAATAATATACAGAATGGCCCCATTATAACACTTATGTTATGTTTTAAAATGATGGGGTTCGTTTGCAGATATCTTAACTATTCATTGCCGGGTAAAAGGTAAGGGAGCCCCTAAAAGGATTCTTCAACAGCGCTTAATTGATCACGCTTTCGTAACTGTTCATGAACCGGTTAAACCCGGCTGATGCCGCTTTTACCCGGTTAAAGAAAAATATTCCCAGTGATGCGCAGGTAATACCGGCCAGTACATCCAAAATATAATGATGGCTTGCATAAACAGCTGTAAACCAAATCCCCAGCATTACAATCCCAAAAAACCAGTTGATAATGCCCAGGCGGTTTTTAATGCCATAATACAAAACAATAACAGGGTAAGAGGAATGCAGCGAAGGCATTGCCGCAAATACATTAGAGCCTTTAGCGTATATGGATTTGAACAGGTTAATATTAAACAGTTTATCAAAACGTGCCAAACCCGCAGTGTTGCCCTGCGTTAAAGGATGAAAGTTAAAGCCGTGGAACTGAATGTACCAGGGTGGTGCGGCAGGGTAGGCGTAGTAAACAATAAAGCCCAGCATATTTACCAGCACAAAAGTTAACGAAAAATATAAGAACTGCCTTTTATTTTTAAAGAATAAATACGCGGCAAAGGCAAGGGGCACAGGGATCCAGCAAAGATAAAATAAGCCGGCCATGGCATCCAGCCAGTTGGTGCTGTGCAACAGCAAGTACTCATTTGGGGTAAGCAGGCTGCCTTTAAAATTTATCCCAAAAAGGCTTTTTTCGGCGTTGTACAGGCTGCCAACGGCTACATCATTATAATTATAATTAGGGAATGCCTTCATATAATCAAAAATAACCCAGTAGATAATAAAGATAGAAAAGCCCAAAATGAATTTGCGCGTAATTACCGAAGCATAAAACAGGATGTTAAATATGCCCAGTAAAACCAGCTGATCTGTTTTAAAGCCAACCAGTAACAAAGAAATAAGGAGGTATGCAACAGATACGGCAGTAACAATGCTTATTGTTTTTACATTTACCTGCACCTGGCCGCCGGTAGCATTAGCCATTCTGTTTCTTGATGAAATCTGAATTAAATATCTTGTCCCACAGCGGCGAACTTACACCATACCCTTTGGTAGGGTCCTGGTAGTGGTGCAGCATATGGTGTTGTTTGATCCTTTTCCAAAAATTGCCTTTAAAATTAAAGTGATGGATGGCATAATGCGATATATCATACACCAGGTAACCTAAAATAAAGCCCGGGAAAAAGCCGAAAATGTAGTTTGCAGGCAGCAGGGCATTAAATAAAAAGTAAAAGCCGGTAGCCAGCGGTATGCTTGCCGATGGCGGCATTACCAAACGTTTGGCATCGCTGGGGTAATCATGATGCACACCGTGGAAGATAAAGTGCAGGCGCAGTGCCCATTTTGCTTTGGGCACAAAGTGGAATACAAAGCGGTGCATAATATATTCGGTAAGCGTCCAAACAAAAAGGCCTGCCAAAAAAAGCCATATATAGTTAACTATGCCAATTTGCCTTTCGTAAGCAAAGTAACTGCTAACTAAAATAACCGGTACAAAAATTATAATAGGCACAAAGTAGTGCACTTTTGATAAACTCTCTAAGAAACTGCTCTTAAACATTCTCACAGATTCCTGTGAATTGGAAACAAAATTTTTCGCCATAACACTTAAGGTTTAAAACGTTCGGTAACTACTTTACCTGTAACGGTGTCTGTACCTTTCATTTCTACAAAAATAATATTTGGTGCCCATAAAGAGCCGCCTTCAATCTGAATAAATATATTCTGAAGGATCATCTGCTTTTTGGATATAGTTGCGAAGATATGATATTTTCCGTCGGCAGCCTTCATTAAAGTAAGCGGAAATTTTTTGTATGACATAATTCTGATATCATACCTGTCATTCCCCAGCGCATCCGAGCTTACCCCGTAGGCAAACTTGCGCTGTATATAAGTCAGCTCTGAGGGCTCGCCGTGCCCTTCGGCATATCTTAGCCAATAAACATGTACCGGCGTATCTTCATCAGGTTTGCCGGTATCTTTATCAATATTAATATCATACACCAGCGCATTCACATTGGGCGACCGCTGTAAGTAAAACAAACGCATGGCATTTGGCGGCGGTGTGGGGTAAATCTTTCCGTTTGCATCAGTGCGTGTTTTAGTAGTATCGGTATTTGCCTTTTTTAAATGATGCGCTCCTGCGTTAAACCAAAGGCCGGTACACATTACCATACATACAAGTATCAGCTTTACCGGGGTTTTGATCATTCTTCGTTCTCGGCTAATGCTTTTTTGGCATCCATCAGCCTTTTTGCTGCTGTTAAGTTTGTTAACACGGCCAGTATGGCGATAGGGAAGGTGAAGATAGACATGGTTTCGAACACATGGAACCTGAAGCCTGGAATAAACAGCTTGTAATCGCCACCCAGGTAAGATGAGCCTATACCGCAGGCAATGGCAAATACGCCAATGGTTATCACACGTTCGGGGCGCTGCATCAGGCCGCCTTTAATCTCTACGCCAAGGCCTTCGGCACGTGCGCGTACATAACTTACCATCATGGAGCCGATAAGGGCTATAAAAGCAAATATCGAACTTAAAAAGTAGTGATGCGCAACCAGGTAGTAGCAAATGCCCAGAAACATGATCAGCTCGCTGTAACGGTCTAAAACAGAATCGTACAGGGCGCCAAAAACAGATTTCATGTTACCCAGGCGGGCCACCTGCCCGTCAAGCATATCAAACAGGCCGGCAAACAATATTAATCCGCCCGCCCAGCCTATGTAGGTAAAGTCGCCCCGGTTACCGTCTTCTGCGCCAATAATGAATATAGCAGCTACGCCAACATTTAAGATGAAGCCGATGGAGGTTACGGCATTAGGCGTTAAGCCCACCTTGATCAGAAGTTTAACAAATGGGTCGATAATTTTATATATCCCCAGCTGCAAGCTTGTGCGTACTGATGTTTGTGGTTCCATTTTATTATAAAAATAATTAAAAAAAATATTAAAAATCAAACTTAATCTTTACACGTATGCCCCAATCGGCAATGCCGGGATGGTCCAGATATGTAAACCTTTTAACCGCATCAACCCTGATGAATTTAAAAATGTTTTCGATACCCACACTTCCTTCCATATACGGTGTTTTGCCCAGGGCATAAGTAATGGGTGCGCCATTCTCATCAACCGGGAACTGATACAGGTTGGGGTGAATAGATGGCGTGTTGCGCTCGCTTAAGCCGCCGTAAAGCATCTTAAAGGAGGCGGTTTCGCGCCATTTTAATTTTTTAAACAACGGGATCTTGTTGAAAAAGAAACCGCCGAAGTGCTGATCGATATTGATACTTACGGAGTGATCGCTCACAAACTCCAAAAAGTTCATCAGGTTATAAGAATCTATTACGTAGGCAAAGGTTTGGTTGGCGCGGTGTATGTTCAATAAAGGATAGGGCACCTGGCCAAATGTTTTTGATGCCTCGATAACCACATCAGAGAAACCGAACGGCGCGATGTAAAAGCGTTTATCGCCCCGAAAATCAAGTTTTTGATAACCGTACTCGCCCCCCAGTGCATTTTTGATGCCCATCGTAAAATCTAACGATACGATAGGATACTGGTTGATGATGGGCGTGCGGAACAGTTTACCCTGGTAATACTGTTCGTTTGGTGCGTAACGTACACCTGCGCTGGCCTCGGTAGTGGTTAAGTGCTGAAATATGTTGCTGTTATCGGTATTGATGAACGGGTACAAGCTGCCGGCCGGCGTTTGGGTTAACTTTTTTAGCCCCAGTTTATACGAAAAGTGGTTTTCAAATTCGCTTACGTAATCTATCCGGTACGAGTCGTTGTACAGATATTTATCGTTTCTGCCACGTTTAAAGGATAACAAAAAGTTATCTTCCTGAATAAAGGCCAGTTCCTGCCCGGGTATTTTGGTATCGCGCTGAAAGCTTGCACGGATATAATGCTGCGGAAACCTATAAATACTTTTATTGTTAAAGGAGTAGGTTGTAGCAAAAAAATACTTCCAGCGCTCGTCTTTAAAACCGTATGCGCCATAAGATTCAAAGAAGATGCGTTTACTAAAGTCGGCCGTGGTGCGGCCACCCACGCGCAGCCTTAAACCCTCAACCGGGTTAAAACTGTAAAAGGTACTTGCAGGGCCTATCTCAAACTTGCCGAAGTTTTTAAAACCGGCAAAAAGCAGATTGATAATATCTGCCGTACGCCTGAAGGATGGCATGTGTACCAGGCTGTCAATATTTTTATAAACTTTAGATTCGGCTGTGGTAAGCGTATCCGGGCGGTTCTGGGCCCAAAAGCTATCCGGGCGGTTGCGCAGCTCTTCATCCTCCAGTTCGGGCCTGGTTTTGTACAGGGTATCCTGGTGGGGCTGGTTAACCATATAGTTACGCCGTATAAGCGTCCTGTTGCCAAACAAGCCGCTTTTGCGTTTAGCGGTTATCCCAAAATCGGCAAAGGTATTGCTGCGGCTTAAATGATAGCGGCCATCAGGGTTTAGTTCAAAATCCTGATCTACGTGCATGCTGCGCACAAAGTTTACGTTGATGTTTTTGTTGATATCGAGCGCATCTTTTTGCACGGCGTAGTTACCATCCAGCGTGATAAAGATCTCGCCTTCAAAAAGTACATCGTTGGTATTGCGCGGCGTAAAGCTTAACTGCACCAGTTTTTTGCCGTTATCAAGCGTAACGGTGTCTGTAATAAAATATTTATAAAAGGTTGGGGCGCTGTTGGATATCGGGCTTAAAAACTGGCGGCCCAAAAGCAATATGCTGTTATCATAAATATCAACTTTGGCATACAGGTGTTTGAAATATTCGCCCACACCTTCGGTATCAAAACCCGGCCCAAAATCAACCGATTTTTCTCCGAGGGTGACGTTGCGGGTAACTTCCGGATCTTTACGGTAATAAACCTGCGAAAGTTTTTCTTTAAGATAGATGGGCAGTAAAGTTTTACCTGCATAGGTTGTACTGTCCTTATTCTCGAAAATAAATTTGTACTTCCGGAAAAGCCTCCGCTCTTTCACTTTATCAGATATATTACTGAGCGAGAACTGCATCTTATCGTACTCCTTATATTCCACATAATTGTAGGCCTCGGGGCGGTTCTTGTCCCGGTTTTCGATAACCTTGCGTATCAGGGCCACTGCGGGGTTATCGTTTACATACTTTGTTTTTTTTGTGGTTTTGATGCTCACCTCGTTAAGGGAGGTAGCGGTGGGTATCATCCGGATATTGATTACCTGCTGTTTGCCGGGCAACACATTATAAGTAGCATCTTTAAAGCCCAGGTAGCTTACCTTGATCTTGTTATAAGGCTGTGTGGTGCGAATGGTATAATTGCCCTGGTTATCGGTGCTGGCGCCAATGGTACTGCCCACAAAAGATACCGAAACAAAGGGAAGGCCGTTTTTATTACCACCATCGGTAACCTTGCCGCTTACAACAGTGGTTTGTGCCGATACAGCAACCTTTATCAATAAAAAAAGTATAAGAAATAAAAACTTATACGTGTATCTAAAATTCATTAACCTGATGATATTATGCAAAAACAAACTTTTTTTGCAGGAAATAATTGTAAGTGATCCCCACTATAAATGATACCAGTACCTTCGAGATTTTGTAATCCAGCTTTAAAAAGTGGGTAACTACAAAAACACCGCCTGTATTTAGCGCCAAATTACCTCCCCAAACCAGCATATATTTGATGGCCTGCACCGGGATGGTTTTTTCTTTACGCTTTTTAAATACCCAAACCCTGCCTAATGCAAAGTTAGTAAGGCCGCCAACAATGGTACCGATTAAGCTTGCTGTAACGTACCAAAGATAAAAAAATTCCTTACAGACTATTGTGGTCAAAAAGTCAAATAAGGATGCTATGAATGAAGATGCCTGCGCCTTAACAAATGTTGCCATTCATGTTTTTTAATATTTGTCCGGCTTAAAATGTTCCTGATCCAGCCGTAAGATCGGGTTTATACCGCCATATTTTAACCTTTAAGTAGACGGTATAAAAAATTATTTGTTACTATCTACGTAAAAAATACCGGCTAAGTATTCAACTAAAACAAAAATAAACCCCCGGGGAAGGGCTTTTTGTTTTGGTCGCGAATATCGTTATTTTAAAGCTAATTTCCTTATAATAAATAAACCGGTTACCGCCATAAGGCAATAACCGGTTTATCAGTTATTATTTATGTTATTAGTTACCTGCAAACATATCGTCGTAATAATCAAGGCCCAGGTGGGTGATCAGGTCTTCGCCCATCAGGTAGCGTAGGGTGTTTTCAAGTTTGATCAGCTGTTTAAAGATGTCATTCTCGGCATGTAAACCCGGCGCGGTTTGCGGCGATTTAAGGTAGAAGGACAACCACTCCTGGATGCCGCTCATGTTGGCGCGTTTAGCCATATCGCAAAATAAAGCTAAATCTAAGGCGATAGGTGCTGCCAGGATAGAGTCGCGGCAAAGAAAGTTGATCTTGATCTGCATTTTATAGCCTAACCAGCCAAAAATGTCGATGTTGTCCCAGCTTTCCTTATTATCGCCATGCGGAGGGTAATAGTTGATGCGGATCTTGTGGAAGATCTCACCATAAAGTTCCGGGTTATCTTCAGGGCGTAAAATATCTTCTAATACACCCAGTTTTGAAACTTCTTTAGTTTTAAAGTTATCCGGATCATCTAATACCAAGCCATCGCGGTTACCCAAAATATTAGTAGAGAACCAGCCGTGTACACCTAACGAGCGGGCTGCAAGGCCTGGTGCCAGTACGGTTTTCATTAAAGTTTGCCCTGTTTTAAAATCTTTACCTGCAATTGGGGTTTTGGTGATCTTAGCCAATTCTATCATGGCCGGGATATCAACCGTTAGGTTAGGGGCGCCGTTAGCGAATGGCACGCCCAGTTTTAAAGCAGCGTAAGCATAGATCATGCTTGGCGCTATACGTTTATCATCATCTTTAAGGGCCTGCTCAAAAGCAGCAAGTGTTTGGTGAATCTCTGAGCCCTCGAAGTAAACCTCGGTAGAACCGCACCATACTAAAACAACGCGGTCGAGCCCGTTATCTTTCTGGAAGTTTTGAATATCTTCCATCACCTGCTGTGCAAGTTCAAAACGGGTGCCGGTTTTAACGTGGGTACCATCCAGGTTTTTGGCATAGTTTTTATCAAATGCTGCCTTCATCGGTACAATTGCTTCCAAACCATCTTTAACAGCATCTAACAGGTCGCGCTCCAGCACTTTTGCATTTACAGCTGCCTGGTAAACGTTATCTTCATACACATCCCAGCCGCCAAAAACAACATCGTTAAGATTGGCCAGGGGTACAAAATCTTTAATTTTGGGGTGGCGGGCTTCCGTGCGTTTACCTAAACGGATGCTGCCCATTTGTGTTAATGAGCCTATAGGCTGAGAGATGCCTTTTTTTACAGCTTCAACACCGGCAATAAGTGTAGTAGCCACTGCGCCTAAACCGGGTATTAAAATACCTAATTTACCTTCTGCAGGTTTAATGTTAATTTTCATTTAGTTGTAGTTTTTAAGGATAATGCAGCTACCACAACGCATAATGGTTAGTGATAGTATTGGTTTATTGTTGCTTTTTATAGGGTAGTGATCGCTCACGTGTACTAATATTACAGTGCCATTAAAGCAATAGGGGATACTTTAACGGCGTGGCAAAAGAATATAAATTTTTGGTTGGAAATTTATAATTCTGTAAAGATTACAGGTAAATGAAGATTGGCTGATTTTATATGGCCTTCTCGTAGATCCTGTAGGTTTTATACTGATCGCCGCCAATGGCTTCGATGGCACGGTTCACCATGTCGTTATTTTCCAGTGTCCATGATGCTTCGGCGTATTTTAAGCCTTTGCGCCTGTACTCCTTAATAATACTGCCATATAAAGATGCCTCGATACCCAATTTGCGATAGCCGTCTATTACACCTAAAAGCATAATGCGGATACCGGTGATCTTCTTTTTGTTGAGTAATAATTTAAAGATGCCTGTAGGCAGTAAACGGCCTTTTTTAATAGTTTTAAGAATCTGGTTAATATCCGGTATGGCAACACCAAAGCCAACAATCTTACCATCCTGCTCTGCTACCAGGGCAAAATCGGGGTCGAGTATCATTTTAAGGTCTTTGGCGGTATAGTCAAATTCCTCGTTGGTCATCGGGAAGAACCCCAGGTTTTTATCCCAGGCCTTGTTATATACATCGCGCAGCGCATCGGCTTCCTGCTTAAAGTTCTTCAGGTTTATTTTACGGATAACTACATTACTGTTGCGTTTTAAACGCTCCTGCAGCATATCCAGCATTTTAAGAGATTTGTCGTTATAGTTTGCGCCATCCCAGTACCAGGCCAGCAGGTCGGTTTGTTTTTTAAAGCCGGCAGTCTCCAGCAGGGTAACGTAGTACTCGGGGTTGTAGGTCATCATTACCACAGGCGGCTTGTCAAAACCCTTTACAAGCAGCCCGCAGGTTTCATTGGTTGACGGATTTACCGGGCCGATAATGTTTTTTGCGCCTTTTTCCTTAACCCATTTAGTGGCAGTATCAATAAGCAGATTAGCCGTTTCCTGATCGTTTATAACATCAAAAAAACCAAAAAAGCCATCATTGGCATTATTGAATGTATTGTGATTGGTATTATAAATGGCAGCAATACGGCCAACAATTTTATCGCCGTCGTAAGCTAAAAACGTTTGCAGCGACGAATGTTTATGAAAAGGGTGTGTAGTTAACAGGTCCTTTTGTGCAATAAATAATTCGGGTACGTAGTTGGGGTCGTTTTTATACAGGTCGTGCGGGAAATCGATAAAAGATGCAAGTTCTTTTTTTGACTGTACCGGTAAAATTTTTTTCATTTGTGGGGGGTAGGTTAATAGCGGTACCATGCAGGTGTGGTACCGCTATATTTTTATGGGCTTATATGTTTTCTTTAATGGTTGTATTGGTAGTTACACCAACAACCTTAAAGGCCTGTATCAGTTTTTCAACAGCTTCGTCAATTTGCTCAAAAGTATGGGTTGCCATTAAAGAGAACCTAAGCAAAGATGAATCAGATGGTACGGCAGGGGATACAACCGGGTTTACAAACACACCCGCATTTTGCAGATAGTTGGTAACCTGGAATGTTTTTGCGTTATCGCGAATGTAAATTGGCAGGATAGGGCTTTCTGTAGAGCCCAGGTCAAAGCCTTCGTCTGTTAGTAATTTAACAGCATAGTTGGTATTATCCCAAAGTTTTTGGATGCGTTCCGGCTCTTCCTCAATAATATCAAGGGCTGCAATTACGCTGGCAACAGAGCCCGGTGTCATACTGGCGCTAAACATTAATGAACGTGCGCGGTGTTTAATATAATCTATCGTATCTGCATCGCTGGCAATAAAACCGCCCAATGATGCCAGTGATTTACTAAAGGTACTCATGATCAGGTCAACCTTGCCGGTTAAACCAAAATGCGATGCAGTGCCCGAACCGTTGTGGCCGATAACACCTAAACTGTGTGCATCATCAACCATGATGTTAACGCCGTATTTATCGGCAAGCTCAACAATTTCAGGTAATTTAACAATGTCACCTTCCATGCTGAAGATCCCGTCAACAACAATAACCTTTACGGCTTCTTCCGGCAGCATGGCCAGTTTACGCTCCAGGTCTGCCATATCGTTGTGGGCATATTTAATAACTTTAGAAAAAGATAAACGCGTGCCATCTATAATAGAGGCATGGTCATACTCGTCCAGTATCAAATAGTCATTACGGCCGGTAATGCATGATAAAACGCCCAGGTTTACCTGGAAACCTGTGCTGAAAAGTACAGCAGCCTCTTTACCAACATATTGTGCCAAACGGTTTTCCAGCTCGATATGAATATCGAGCGTGCCGTTCAGGAAACGCGACCCGGCGCAGCCTGATCCGTATTTGTCGATCGCCTTTTTTGTAGCTTCTTTTATTCTTGGATGGTTTGTAAGCCCTAAATAAGAGTTTGAACCAAACATTAAAACACGCTTGCCATTTATGATAACTTCAGTATCCTGACCAGACTCTATTGGCCTGAAAAAAGGATACAGTCCCTGTGCCCTGATCATATTTGCATCCTGGAACTGAGCAATCTTCTCGTGTAACTTTTTAACCATTTATAAACACTGCTTAAATTTTTTGTAAAAATACCATGAATAAGCTTATAACTTGCATGGTGAATGTAATTTTTTTACACACCGCATTAATAGTATGTTAATATACTTCCATCAGGCAAATTAATTAAATTTTTTATTTAATTGCTATCACTATTTTACATTTTGTTATAAAATGTTGAAAAAGTGTGCCATTTATCATCTAAATCTCCTAATTAGGTAAAATTCCTGTTGTCTTATTTTTAATAAAATCAATTACCCTCATATTCGCATTCCCTGTTAATTATACCCAAAATTTACAGAACTTTTCTGGCAGATTTTGGTTTTTAAAGTTCGCATCTCAGCTTTTATGAAAAAATTACGCTATTTATTTGTATCTAATATACTCTTTTTTTCTCCGCTTGTACTATTTGCCCAAACCACCCCGGATACAGCCGCTGTTGTAGTTACCTTAAAACAAAGTATTGATTTTGCTTTACGCAATCAGCCGCTTTTAAGGCAGGCCAATATTGATGAGCAGATCAACGAGCGTGATATCAAGATCAGCCTGTCGGCCTGGTTGCCGCAAATTGGTACCACCGGCCAGTATCAGCACTATTTTCAAAGGCCTGCCCAAATTGCTGCCGGTACAGGCGGCACAGGCACCGGTACGGGTACAGGCACCGGTACCGGTACAACACAGCAAAACTTAGCTATTGCGCATAATGTATCAACCATTGGTGCGCAGGCAAGCCAGGTTTTATATAATAATGAGGTTTTGCAGGCATCGCGCGCTTCCAGGTATTCAAGGCAATATTACAGGCAAAATACCGAAAGCAGCAAGATAGATGTGGTGACCGATGTAAGCAAAGCTTTTTATGATGTATTGTTATCGCAACGCCAGCTGGATATTATAAAGGAGGATATTGTAAGGCTGCGCCGCAGTTTAAAGGATGCCTACTCGCGTTACCAGGCAGGTGTGGTTGATAAAACCGATTACAAACAAGCTACCATCGCCCTCAATAATTCACTGGCATCGCAAAAGCAAACGCAGGAAGCCATTAAAAGCAAATCGGCCTATCTAAAACAGGTAATGGGCTTAAACCCGGCTAAAGGGATACAGCTGGCATATGATTCTGCCCGTTTACAAACCGAGGCGCTGATAGATACCAACCAGATGCTTAACTATACCAACCGCATTGAATACCGGTTGCTGGAAACGCAGAAAAACCTGCTGAATGTAAATGTATCTTATTATAAATGGAGCTTTTTGCCATCGGTATCGGCAGTGGGCGGTTACAGCCTGGCTTATTTTAACGATAATTTTTCTAAGCTGTATGATAATTCTTACCCAACATCATTTGCGGGCTTGTCTTTATCCATCCCGATATTTACGGGGGGCAAGCGTTTGCAAAACCTGGCCAAGGCGCGTTTGCAGGTGCAGCGGAATGACCTTGACCTGGTGAACAGCCGCAACGCTATTAATACCGAATACAGCCAGGCGCTTGCCAATTATAAAAGCAATTACTATAACTGGCAAACGCTTAACGAGAATGTGCAGCTGGCAAAGGATGTATATAAGGTGGTTGATCTGCAGTACCGCGAGGGGATTAAAACCTACCTGGATGTAATTGTAGCACAAGCCGACCTGCGTACCGCCGAACTGAACTATTACAATGCCTTGTTTCAGCTGTTATCCAGCAAAATAGATCTGCAAAGATCATTAGGTACACTGCAACCCGAATAACCTTAGTATAACAGCCGATAAAATATAGCAACAACAAACACGACAACTTATAATAATGAAAAATAGATATACCTACTGCATTGCTGCCATGGCCCTACTCATCATAACGTCATGCGGTAACAAAGATAAAAAGCAAGATGCAGCCCCGCCGGCAACCCCTGTAAATGTTGTAGAGGCAAAAAAATCTGATGCTTTGTATTATGATAAATACCAGGGAACGGTTACTGCTTTAAATTCGGTGGAACTGCGCAGCCAGGTGGCCGGCTTTATTACCGGGATATTTTTTAAGGAAGGGGATGTGGTTACCAAAGGTACTCCCTTATATGAGATAGACAGGCGCAAATATGTGGCAGCTTATGAGCAGGCCAAAGCAAACCTGCTAAGTGCCAGGGCAAATTTAAGCAAGGCGCAAAAGGATATCGACCGTTACAACATGCTGTTGAAAAATGATGCGGTTGCCCGCCAAACGGTTGACCAGGCCACCGCAGCCTTTGAAACCAGCCGCAGCCAGGTTGCTGTTGCACAGGCAGGTGTTACATCTGCCGCTACAGATCTTTCTTATGCCACCATCAGGGCGCCGTTTACGGGCCGCATTGGTATTTCGCAGGTTAAGCTGGGCGCACAGGTATCGCCCGGTACTACTTTGCTAAACACCATATCAAGCGGTAACCCAATTGGCGTTGATGTGGTTATTAACGAGCAGGATATTAACCGTTTTTATAAGCTGCAGAAAGCAAGCACCGATACTACCTTTTTACTGCAAACTGCCGATGGCACAACTTATAACAAACCCGGAAAGGTGTTTGCTATTGACCGCGGCGTGAACGACCAGACCGGTACCATCCGGGTAAGGATCCAGTTCCCTAACAGTAAAGATGAATTGAAGGATGGCATGAGCTGTGTATTGCAGGTGCTGAACGATGACTCGGGCGACCGTGTGCAGATTCCGTACAAAGCCGTAACCGAGCAAATGGGCGAGTTTTTTGTATTCGTATCGCAAGATACCACCGCACAGCAGCGTAAAGTAAAATTAGGCCCGCGCATACAAAGCAACGTGGTGATAATGGAAGGTATTAAACCCGGCGAAAAAGTGATTACAGAAGGTTTTCAGCGCTTGCGCGATGGCGGTAAAATTACGCTTGGCCCGCCGGCCGGTGCAGGTTCGCCGGATGCTAAGGGTGGTGCTGCTGCCCCGGCAAAATAATACCGGTTTTATTACAGCTATAAATGAGGCTTGCCTCAGATTTATTTAAGCAAAAAGATATATCAATAATGATCGCAGATACTTTCATAAAACGCCCGGTAACCGCAATAGTAATATCGCTGGTTATACTGATTGTTGGGATGCTGGCTATCTCCAGCCTCCCGATTGGGCAATATCCCGAAATTACACCGCCTACCGTACAGGTAACCGGTACCTACACCGGTGCAGATGCCTTGACGGTTGAGCAAACCGTGGCCACGCCCGTAGAGGTGCAGGTGAACGGTACCCCCGGCATGACCTACCTGCAAAGTAACAGTACAGGTAACGGCGCCATGAGCATGACCGTAAACTTTGAAGTGGGTACAGATATTAACAACGCCGCGCTTGATGTTCAAAACCGGGTAGGCATTGCCCTGCCAACCCTGCCGCAGGAGGTGCAGCGTTTAGGGATGATCGTACGTAAACGTAACCCAAGCATATTAATGCTGGTGGCCATGTATTCGCCCAAAGGCACGCACGATGTTACCTTTACCGATAACTACACCAACGTATTTATAAAGGATGCCTTACTGCGTACCAAAGGTGTGGGCGACGTATTTACACGCGCCGACGATTTTAGTATGCGTATTTGGCTGAAACCCGATAAACTGGCTGCCCTGAACATGACATCGGCGGATGTTACCGCAGCCTTAACCGAACAAAATGCGCAGGTAGCCGCCGGTACGGTTGGTGCAACCCCGCAAATGAAGGGGCAAACCTTTGAGTATTCGGTACTGGTAAAAGGCCGTTTAACAGATAAATCGGAGTTTGAGAACATTGTGGTTAAAACGATGCCGCAAACAGGTGCCGTGGTGCATTTAAAAGATATTGCACGGGTAGAACTTGGTAAGTTCAACTACTCGGGTAACTCTTTTGTTGATGGTAAAAGGGCATCCTACCTGCTGATATACCAGGCGCCGGGCAGTAATGCTATCGAAACTGCCGACAATGTGGTTGCCACCATGAACGAGCTTAAAAGATCATTCCCCAAGGATATTGATTTTGTGGTTCCGTTTGAATCAGTTACGGTGGTAAAGGTATCCCTGCACGAGGTGATCGAAACCCTGGTTATCGCTTTGTTCCTGGTAATTGTGGTGGTATTCTTATTCCTGCAAAACTGGCGTACTACGCTTATCCCGGTGCTGGCTATCCCGGTATCTATTGTGGGCACATTTATTTTCTTTATCCCCTTAGGGTTTACTATTAATACGCTTACGCTGTTTGGTTTTGTACTGGCCATCGGTATTGTGGTAGATGACGCCATTGTGGTGGTAGAGGCCGTGCAGCATTATATGGACGAGAAGGGCATGTCGCCCAAGGAGGCTACCGAGCATGCCATGCGCGATATCTCTGCACCGGTTATTGCCATCGCGCTTATCCTGGCGGCGGTGTTTGTGCCGGTAGGCTTTGTGCCGGGTATTGTTGGGCGTTTATACCAGCAGTTTGCCATTACCATCGCTATTTCGGTACTGATCTCAGCTTTTGTGGCCCTGTCGCTTACACCGGCATTGTGTACCATATTGTTACGCCCGCACAAGATCGATGAAAAATCAACCGGTTTAAATAAGCTGTTTTACAAATTTAACCAATGGTTTGACAGGGTGACCGGCCGTTACCGCAACGCGGTGGATAAAGGCATCAAGCATTCAAAATTCGTTATCGTTATACTGGTTTGTATCATTTTAGGTACGGTACTGCTGTTCAGGGCCAAGCCATCGGGTTTCTTACCTTTAGAGGATGAGGGCCGTATCTATGTTACCTACGATCTGCCGGAAGGCTCCTCAACAGAACGTACCGTAGCGGTATTGCACGAAATGATGACCGTATTGGATAGCGTACCCGCTATTAACCACTATGCCGCATTAGGCGGACTGAACGCAGTTAACTTTGCTACAAAAAGTAATAGCGCCACCATATTTGTACAGCTAAAACCCTGGGATGAACGCGAGGATAAACAAGACCAGCTAAACGGTGTTATTGCAACCCTGCAGGGCAAACTGGCCCGCTTTAAAGAAGCCAGCGTGGTGGTTATCTCTCCGCCGGCCATTCCGGGTTTGGGTAATACGGGTGGTTTCTCGTTCATTCTGCAGGAGAAAGAAGCCGGCGGCGATATCAAGAATTTTGAAAAGGTGTTAAATACCTTTGTGGCCGCTGTTAATAAACGCCCCGAAATTGCCAAGGCATTTACCTTTTTTGGTGCGCATACACCGGCCTACCAGTTAACTATAGACAGGGAGAAAGCCAAAAAGCTGGGCGTAAAGATATCCGACGTGAACAACGCCCTGCAAACCTATATGGGTAGTGCCTACGTAAACGATTTTACCGTTTATGGCCGTAATTTTAGGGTGGTGGCACAGGCCGATACCAATTACCGCACCAACATCCAAAACATTGGGCAGTACTTTGTGCGTAATGATGCAGGCGCCATGGTGCCGCTAAGTACGCTAACCAGTTACAAGGTTATCGAGAATGCACCATTAATATCGCATTATAACCTGTTCCGTTCGGCAGAGATCAATGGAGGTACCAAACCGGGTTATAGTAGCGGCGACGCTATTACAGCTTTAAAAGAGGTGGCCGCGCAAACGCTGCCGCAAGGATACGGGTACGAGTTTTCGGGCTTAAGCCGCGAGGAGTTGTTATCGGGCTCAAAAACCATTTACATATTTGCCTTGTCTATCGGCTTTGTGTTTTTGTTCCTGGCTGCCTTATACGAGAGCTGGTCGGTGCCGTTCTCGGTGTTATTGGCGGTGCCTTTGGGCGCTTTTGGGGCTATTTTGTTTCTGTGGTTTAAACCCGGCTTAACTAATAACGTTTATGCGCAGATTGGTTTGATCACCCTGATTGGTTTGGCCGCCAAAAACGCCATCCTGATCGTAGAGTTTGCCAAAGAGCGTGTGGATAGGGGCATGAACCTGGAAAAAGCCACCTTAGAGGCCGTAAGGCTGCGTTTAAGGCCTATCGTAATGACCTCGATGGCATTTATATTAGGCGTATTGCCGCTGGTGATCGCATCCGGCGCGGGTGCCCAGGCAAGGCAAACCATCGGCTGGACGGTGTTTGGCGGGATGCTTGCAGCAACATCGCTGGCTATATTTATAGTGCCGGTGTTATATTATATCATCACTAAATTTGCGTATGGCGATGCCAAACTCGCAGAAATGGAGAAGAATTATAAACCCGACCCGGAGGTAGACCCCGAAACATAGCATTATACAGCCCCTGAAAAGGGGCTTTTTTTATGGCTTAATATTCCATTAGGCTACAAAATGATAATAAACAGTACACTTTACAGCTATAATTAAAATGGATGCCTTTATTAACAAATGTTAAATATTAATAAAATATTAAAAATTGACTATTCGGTATTTAAAGTCAGGATTGTTTTGATTATCAGCCGGATAGGATATTTGAAAATGGTTTAACGGCAGATGAAGGCATGGGTTGATAACAGACGAATACCATACAACGGCCAATTGGCAAAGTATTTGATTATAGCCCGTTGTATCACAATTAGTATTTATTATTAAATATAACGACAATGAAAAAAATGACAAAAATTATAGCTGCTGCTTGTACTGCGGCAGCTTTATTTATCGGGACCAACGTAAATGCACAAACTATTACAAGCGGTAAAGGCGTTAGGTTTGGTATAGGTGTGGAAGGTTTGTTGCCTACAGGTAATTTGCATGATATATCTAATGTTGGTGTTGGCATTACGCCACGCTTACAATTTGGCGTTGCCGATAACATCGGTCTTACCTTAACATCAGGTTACTTAAATTATTTTGGTAAGGAGTATGATAACACTGGCATCAAAACCAAATCTTACGGAATGATCCCGGTTAAAGCTGGTATTAAAGCGTTTGTAAGCCAAAATATTTATCTAAGCGGTGAAGTGGGTGCTGCATTTGAAACATCTGGTTTTGGCGAAGTTAAAGGCGGCCCTGATGTTGATACCAACACCAAGTTATTAGCATCGCCGGGTATTGGCTGGGCTAACAAATCCTGGGATGTTGGCGTACGTTACGAAAACTACTCTGGCCAGAGCAATAACTTTGGTGCAGTTGGCTTACGTTTAGCCTACGGTTTCGGTTTGTAATTGTTACCAGGAATCTATTTAATAAAAAAATCCCCTTGCCAATTTGGCAAGGGGATTTTTTATTGAGTCTGAACCCGAATTTGTGGAATTAAGGAGTTAATGGAATTTTTATTAATTATTCTGTTATTTCTATCAATTCAATAAATTCGGGTTCAGACAACTATACCAACTTGGCCAGCGCCGTTTTTATCCGGCTTACGGCTTCTACCAGTTTATCTTCGGCAGCTGCGTAAGAAATTCGGATAGATTTTTTATCACCGAATGAATCGCCGCCAACCGTGGCCACATGTGCTTCTTCAAGCAAATAAATACTTAATTCATCGGCATCATTAATGGTTTTGCCATTAAAGCTTTTACCAAAGAATGAAGTTACGTTAGGGAAAAAGTAAAATGCGCCATCGGGCAGGTTCACGGTAACACCCGGAATTTCTTTCAGCAGGCCATAAACCAGGTCGCGGCGTTTCTGGAACTGCTCGCGCATCTGATGCACCGATTCTAAACCGCCTGTATAGGCTGCAACGCCCGCTTTTTGGGTGATAGAGCACGTAGCGGAGGTAATTTGCCCCTGTATCTTATCGCAGGCAGCCGCAATTTCGCTGTTTGATGCCGTGTAGCCAATTCTCCAGCCGGTCATCGCAAAGGCTTTAGACCATCCGTTAACGATGATCACGCGGTCTTTAACACTTTCAAACTGCGCGATAGATTCGTGCCCGCCAATAAAGTTGATATGTTCGTAGATCTCATCGCTCAGGATATAAATGTCCGGGTATTTTTCAAATACTTTTACCAGGCTTGCCAGTTCCTCCCGGCTGTAAACGCTGCCCGTAGGGTTACATGGCGACGAGAACATAAATAATTTGCTTTTAGGGGTAATGGCTGCCTCTAACTGCGCGGCAGTAATCTTAAAATTGGTTTCAACGGTGGTATCAATAAAAACACTCACACCCTCGGCCAGTTTAACAATCTCCGAATACGAAACCCAGTAAGGGGTGGGGATAATTACCTCTTCGCCGGGGTTAACCAGGCAAAGCACCGCGTTGGCAAGGGCCTGTTTGGCGCCTGTAGAAACTACGATCTGCGTATCCGTAAAATCAAGGTTGTTTTCGTCCTTCAGTTTTTTTACAACAGCTTTGCGCAGATCAGGATAACCGGCAACAGGGGTATAGTAAGTAAAATTCTTATCCATAGCTGTTTTGGCAGCCTCCTTAATATGTTCGGGCGTATGAAAATCCGGCTCGCCAAAGCTAAGGCTTATTACATCTACACCTTTAGCAGCCAATTCGCGGCCCATTTTTGCCATTTTAATGGTTTGGGATTCTGACAGGTTGTTTATCCTGTTACTTAATGCGCTCATATTGTTGTTTTTATTATTGCGGCAAATATAGAAAATTAGTTTACTGGTGATTATACCGATGGCTAATTAAACAAGGTATAAAAGTTGCAATAAACGGATAATAGGCGTTCAGGTCAGCCTAAACAGGTTTTTACGGTGTTGCATAACCTTTGTAAACCAAACATGTTACAGTTTTAACTAAACGGCAAAGTTAAAATTCCGTAAGTTTGGCCTCGCTAAAAACAGATGTTTTGAAGGAACAAAAAAGGATAATTCTGGTCTCGCTTATTACCGGCATAGCGCTGATGGTAATGAAGTTCGGTGCCTACTTTTTAACCAATTCCAACTTTGTGTTAACTGATGCTGCCGAAAGCATTGTAAATGTGGTGGCCAGTTCTTTCGCTTTTTTCAGCATCTACCTGGCATCGCAGCCGCGAGACGAGAACCACCCTTACGGCCATGGCAAGGTGGAGTACTTTTCGGTTTTTATAGAAGGGGCGCTTATTGCCATAGCCGGAATGATCATCGTTGTTAAATCAACCTACAGTATATTTTACCCGGAGGTGATTCATGATCTGTTGGTGGGTGCCGCTATTATTGGTACTACCGGCCTGGTTAACGGTTTGCTGGGTTATTATATGATCAAAAAAGGCAAGTCGCTGCCCTCTATCACCATCGAAGCTGATGGCAGGCACCTGCTTACCGATACCGTTACCAGCTGCGGACTGGTTGTTGGCTTGCTGCTCATCTATTTCACCAGGATCTTGTGGTTGGATAGCGCCCTGTCTGTTATAGTTGGGTGTTATATATTATTTACCGGTTATAAGCTTATCCGCCGGTCGGTTGCGGGTTTGATGGACGAAACCGACTTTAGCATTGTAAGCGATGTAGTAAAGGTTTTAGGCGAGCATCGCCACGAAGAGTGGATAGATATTCATAACCTGCGCGCCCAAAAGTATGGTAACGAGTTGCATATTGATTGCCATTTAACCCTGCCCAACTATTTTGACCTTAACCGCGTGCACGAAGAGGTAAAACTGG
This sequence comes from Mucilaginibacter phyllosphaerae, assembly GCF_004378255.1. Classification (GTDB taxonomy): domain Bacteria; phylum Bacteroidota; class Bacteroidia; order Sphingobacteriales; family Sphingobacteriaceae; genus Mucilaginibacter; species Mucilaginibacter phyllosphaerae. The sequence goes on along the minus strand of NZ_SNQG01000001.1, from coordinate 348,503 downwards.
TAGAGAAACTGGTGAATAAAAATGCCGGGATCTTAACCGAGTTTTTTATTCATACAGACCCATGCCTGCCCGATTGCTGCCACTATTGCAGTATGCCTAATTGCCCCATTCGCAGCGAAGGTAAAACCGAAGATATACCGTGGACCCTGGAAAAAGTAATGCGCAATAAAAAGCACTATGAGTAAAAAGTTTTTTAATGTACGTGTTTATGGCCTGCTGATAAATGCCCGTAACGAGGTATTGATAAGCGACGAGCAGGAGTATGGCTTTCGCTTTACCAAGTTCCCCGGCGGGGGGCTGGAGTATGGCGAGGGGCTGATTGAGGGCCTTAAACGCGAATTTGTGGAAGAGTGCAATACGGAAGTAGAAGTAATAAGCCATTTTTACACCACAGATTTTTTTGTAAAGTCGGCTTTTAACGATTCGCAGATCATCAGTGTTTATTACCTGGTAAAGGCCGTGTCTGATCTGCGGTTTACCACCAAAACTGTTTTGTTTGATTTTGACGGCGAGGGGGATGTTTTACAATCGTTCCGCTGGGTTAAACTGAGCAACCTGACGGTTGATGAATTTACCTTCCCGACAGACCAGTACGTTGCCGACCTGTTAATTAAAAGTATATGAATTTAGTAGAACGTGATCTGCAGGTTATCTGGCACCCTTATACCCAGATGAAAACGGCACAGCCGCCCATACCCATTGTGAGGGGAGAGGGCGCCTGCCTTTATGCCGAAGATGGTACAAAATATATAGATGCCATATCATCCTGGTGGGTTAATATTCACGGGCATGCGCATCCATACATAGCCAAAAAAGTGGCCGAACAGCTACTGCAGTTAGAGCACGCAATATTTGCAGGCTTTACCCACTCCGGCGCGGTTGAACTGGCCGAACGGCTTTTGGCCATTTTACCTGCAAACCAGGCCAAAGCCTTTTATTCAGATAACGGATCTACCGCTATTGAGGTGGCCATAAAAATGTGCCTGCAGTACTGGCATAACAAAGGCGAGCAGCGTACTAAGATCATTGCATTTAAAAACGCATATCATGGCGATACTTTCGGCGCCATGTCGGTAAGTGGCCGCAGCGCTTTTACGGCTGCATTTGATAGTTTGCTGTTTGAGGTAGAATTTATTGATCTGCCGAATGCGGACAATATTGAGTCCTTAAAATCTCAGATCTCAAATCTCAAATCTCAAATCTCTTCTTTTATTTTCGAACCTTTGGTGCAGGGTTCCGCAGGGATGATCATGTATGAGGCCCGATACCTGGATGAATTGATGGCCCATTGCCGTGCTGAAGGCGTATTGCTGATAGATGACGAAGTTTTTACCGGGTTCGGGCGCACAGGCAAGGCCTTTGCCTGTAACCATGTGCAAACGCAGCCCGATATCATGTGCTTTTCTAAAGGCCTTACCGGGGGGACCATGGCATTCGGGTTAACTACCTGTACGCAGCAGATCTATGATGCCTTCCTGTCCGACGATAAGATGAAGACGCTTTTTCACGGACATTCTTATACGGCCAACCCTGTAGCCTGTGCCGCCGCGCTGGCCAGCCTTGATCTGTTTTTGGAGCCATCAACCCAACAAAACATCAACAGGATCGCTACCCGGCATACCACCTTTGCCGATAAGGTAAAAGGCCACCGGTCTTTAAGGTCCACCCGCCAAACGGGTACTATCCTGGCGCTGGAATGGGAAACAGGTAACAACACCTCCTATTTTAGCGGCCTGCGCGATAAGCTGTATAATTACTTTTTAGATAAAGGCGTTATATTAAGGCCATTGGGTAATATTATTTACATTTTACCCCCGTATTGCATTACTGATACCGAACTCGACTACATTTACGCCACCATAGGGCAAGCCCTTGACGAACTATAACACATGGAATTACATACTATACTGCCCCAAATAATTGCCGATAACCATTTACATGCACGCTGGTTAAACACACTATCTTTAATGGAGAATACCGGCGCCCGTAAGATCTCGGCAAGTGAAGATCCGGCAACCGTTACCTACATTATTTTAAAGCATGCCGCCGAAGAACACCGCCATGCTTTTTATCTGAAAAAACAAATAGAAAAAACAGGCAGCGAGTTACCTACCTATGCTGCACAATACCTAATAGCGCCCGCATACAGCAAGTATTATTTAAACCAGCTGGATATTGATGTTTGCCGCTACCTTAAAAAGGAGTTAAACCTAACCGGTGCCGGCCTGCGTTTTGCAGCTTACCTGCTGGTAACTTATGCCATAGAAGTAAGGGCCGATGAACTTTACCCTGTTTACCAGGATGCGCTGGATGCTGCCAAAAGCAAAGTGAATGTAAAATCTATCATTTTAGAAGAAGAGGGGCATTTGGAAGAGATGATCAATCAGCTGCAAAAATTTTCGCCGGAGTGGGAAAGCCATGCCCAAAAAGCGGTTGACATGGAAACAAGGTTGTTTAAGAATTGGGTAAGCAACCTGTCTTCAGAAGTAGTTTAACCCGAATTTAGCGGATCAAAGAATTTTTAGAATTCAAGGATCACAGCATTCTGTTAATTCCTTGAATTCTAAAAATTCGGAGTTCAGATAATGATAACAGCTTTGGCTTAGTTACCGCCGCCGCTCATAGATTTAAGGTCATCCATCGTGATCTTATCAAAATCAGCCGGGATAGCGAATGTGCCTGCAGGTACTTTTTGCTCTGCTATACTTTTTATGGTAACCTGAGACGGTTGCCCGTTTTGGAAGGTAACATACTGAATTGGTAAGCCGCCTGCCTTAGCATAAACTTTAGAAGCCGCATTTGGCGGTAAAGAAACATCGTTAGTTACCCAGATATCATAAGTTTTACTTGTTTTAGGGTCGGTAGCTACTACTTTTTTACAGTTAAAGCCATTAATAACCTTGGTTTCTGTACCGGGGGCAAAGGTAAGCGCCGGTAACTTGCCCATCTCTTCTTCTACTTCGGCAGGTGTGGCAATAGCCGCTTTTTTCATAGAAGCAACAGCAACATCAATCAACACGGCCATATAAGTGCCTTTTGTGTCTGATAAAACCTTTATTACTGCAGGCCCCGAGTTAAATGAGATAGCAGACGAATCTGTCCTGAAATAATTTTTTGCTTCGATAGTCTGGCCCATTGCGTTCATGGAGATCACAGCAACACCTTCTTTATAAGCTTTTTGTGCGCTGGCGCTGATAGCTGTTGCCGTTAGGGCTAAACCCGTGGCAACAGTAAATAATTTAATTTTCATAGTTTTAATTTGATGGATACAATTTAGTGTGTAATTAACTCTTGTGCAAGTTATTTATATATTTTTTAAGTTAGTTACGTCAGTTAGATACGATGCAGATAGATTTGTTACGTTTTAAGATCTTATAATTTCCTGCTGCATTTTTGTTTTCGGCTAAAAAGTCCTGAATGTAGTTATCCGTATTATCCGCATTTATAATAATGGTTTTGCCTTGCAGCATCGTTTTATCATAACCGGTGTTATTACTAATCAGCACATAATCAATACCTGCCTGCCGGGGTATCGACTTGAATTTCGCCTTATCGTATAACAGCAGCAGCTTTTTATTTTGAAATTGCACCAGGTTATTTACCTTTTTAAACCACGGCAAATCAATATCCTTATCTAAATTATAAACCTGGTAACCGGTAATGCGGCTGCTATCCAAACAGGGCTGTACCGAGTATTGGAAATTCTTATCCGTTTGGGGCAGGTTGGTTAATACCACGCCGTGGCTGCCATTTTTAAAAACAATGCCGGTATGTTTCCGCAGGTTTAAAAAAGTGACGGAAGAGGTGTTATCGGCACGGATCTTTTTAAGGCCGATACTGATGCCGAAGAACAGCAGGCACATCAGCATGGCTTTTACCAGCCATTTTTTTGGCGTGTGCAAAAAATAAAATAGCAACATGATAAGCGCGCACAGCAGCAAATATTCGGGCTTGCTTAACCAGATCTTGTTTATAGCGGCGTACGGCGAATGCTCTATCAAGCCAAGCGCCTTATTCATCAGCAGGATGGTATTTTCCAGAACGTACCCCAGCGCTGCCGAAACCCAGGGCATCTGCGGCAGCAACAGCAACAATAACCCGCTATACATAATAATAAAAACCGGTATGGCTATCAGCAGGTTGCTCACCAAAAAATAAACCGGGAACTGGTGAAAATAGTAAGCGCTTAACGGAAAAGTGATGGCTTGGGCGGCAACAGATACCGAGCAGGCCAGCCAGATCTTATCAGCAAGTTTATTTTTAAAGTTAAACCATCTATAAATTATCGGCTGGAAAACAACCAGGCCGCTAACTGCAAGGTACGAAAGCTGGAAACCCACATCAGCCAGTAACAGCGGGTTATATAAAAGCAAGGCAAATGCCGATGTGGCCAGTAAATTCAGGGTGCTGATGTACCTGCTGTACGTTTTACCGCTGATAAGCAGGCTTATCATTACCGCGGCACGGCAAACCGCGGGCGAAAAACCGGTAAGCAAAGCATAAGCCCATATCAGGGTGATGATAACAACAGCCTTGATTATTCTGCCGCGATGCGAGGTATTCAGAAAGGTAAGCGCCCAGCCCAGCAGCAGATAAATAATAGCCACATGCCCGCCCGATACCGACAGGATATGGATAGTGCCTGTTTTGGAATAAGCCTGCAAAACATCGTTGCTCAGGTCGGCTTTGTAGCCCAGTATCAGGGTAGATGCAACGGCAATTGCCGTGGTATCGTGCAGGTTGCGTTTGAGTTTTTCTACCAGGTTTTGCCTTAGTTTTAATGCATAAGTAATTACCGGGCTGCCCTTGCAGGCGGCTATTACCCGGTATTGGTTAGGATACAGGGATGCCTGGTAATACACATTTTTATTGGCCAGGTATTGTTTATAATTAAATTCACCGGGGTTAAAGGGTGGGTTTGCAGGCGTATAGCTGGCAGGGATCAGCAATTGTTCGCCGTAAAACAGGTTTTTAGCCAGTTCGTCCTTAATGGTGATAAGCAGGGTACCATTGGTGTTTTGAATCTGTTTGTTATTGATACTTTGTTTAATATTGGCCGTAAAGCGCACCATATCGTTCTTCACAACAGGTTCTGAGCTAATCACAGCTATTAATTGCCGGGCAGGCAGTTTAGCAAAGTGTGCCGTGTTGTTCAATTCGTTATGCTCTGTGGTGATAAACCATCCCAGCAGGCAGAGTGTAGGATAGATCAGCAAGCCGCCCAGCCAGCGCACCTTATAGATGCGCAGGGGCGTATAAGCCAGGTTAAAGGTGATAAATGATAAACTTAGGATAAGCAGCGCAGCTAAAACAAAGCTGTTTGAAGTATTTAAAAAGTATAGCGCACCGCTTATGCCGGCCAAAAAGGGGAGTAAGAGCACAACAACGGGTATTTCGCCCTTGTGTTTAGCTATCATGTTTATCCGCGCCGGTGATAAGGTTATCCACGGAATAAAAATAGAATAATTACAACTCGTCGCGAACTTCCAGCAGGAATTTTTTCAGGTTTTCTAAAGAGTCGATCACGCGCTGGTTATCGCGGGTGTCGCCCATGTTGTTCTTCAGGTGGTCTTTAGCGCCCTGCAGAGTGTAGCCCTTGTCATTTATCAGGTGAAAAATGATCTTAAAATTCTCCAGGTCTTCGGGGGTGAAGTACCTGTTGCCCTTTTTATTTTTTTTTGGCTGCAGTACATCAAATTCTTTCTCGTAAAAACGTATCAGCGAATGGTTAACACCAAACATAGCCGTAACCTCCCCCATGGTGTAGTACATCTTGCTGATCTCTCGTTCTTTGTAAGGCATATGCAAATGTAAAGTTTTAGGGGTTAAGTGTGCAAGTGCAGCAGTCTAAAATGTAAAATTAGTAGATAGTTTTTATCAGGATACTTTAAAGCCGTATCCGAATTTAAAATTGTATTTCGATAGCGTAAAAATAATATTATTTTAGTGTCCTGATTAATGATGACTAAACCTCTTTTCACGTTTGCCATAGGCATACTATGTGTTCACACAGCTTTTAGTAATACAGCCGATTCGGCAGTAACTATCAATTCCGCAGTAGAAACTTACCAGTTTGCACAAAATGCAAAAACTGCCGCTATAGAAATTAAGCAAAGGCTTACCACTACTTACATTGCTAATAATTTTATGGCAAACGTGCCCGTTGCCGAAAGTTATAACAACCACATTGCCATAAATAAGGTGGAGTGTAAGGTAGATGGCCGCACCCCCGCAGATTTTAAGCCGGTTTATAACTACTATGGCAGCAATGATATTTTTTACTCCGATCAAAAGATCTGTTATTTCCCGGTAACCATCCCTAAAAAAGGCGGCCTTGCAGTGGTTTCATTTGATGAAACGGTTGACGACCCGCGTTACTTTACCAGCATTGGCTTCTCTGAACCTTATGCTGTAAATCAAAAGCAAATTATACTGAAGGTGCCCCGCTGGATGAAGGTGGAATTTAAAGAGTATAATTTTAACGGCTTTAATATCACCAAAAATACCCAATACGTTAGCGCCGACGATGCCGATATAATTACCTACACCATTAAAAACCTGCCGGCTACCAGGCATGAGGGGAACAGCCCCGGCCCAACTTATCTGTATCCGCATTTGATGGTGCTTTGCAAATCGGCCACGGTTGGGGGCACTACAGCTACTTATTTTAACACGCTCGATGATCAGTACAAATGGTATCACAGCCTTATTAAAAATACCGTTGCCGACCAGGCTGCTATTACCACAAAAGCACATGAACTTACTGCCGGGCTTACAAACGATATTGATAAGGTAAAAGCGATATTTTATTACGTGCAGGATAACATCAGGTACATTGCTTTTGAAGATGGTATGGCCGGTTTCAGGCCCGAGAATGCTGATGAGGTTTTACGCAAAAAATACGGTGATTGTAAAGGGATGGCTAATTTAACCAAGGCATTGCTAACCGCAGCAGGTTTTGATGCAAGGCTTTGCTGGCTGGGCACAAAACATATTGCTTATGATTATCAAACACCATCGCTGGCTGTAGATAACCATATGATTTGTGCGCTTAATTATAAAGCCAAAACCTATTTTTTAGATGCTACCGAAAGTTACCTGGGTTTTGACGAATACGCCGAACGCATACAGGGCCGGCAGGTATTGATAGAAGATGGCGAAAAATACCGCCTGGCCAGGGTGCCGGTTGCACTTGCCGGGCAAAATGCCAATATACAAACAGCACACCTGGCTATTGCAGATGGCGCTATAACAGGCACGGTAAACTACACCTGGAAAGGGGAAGATAAAGAGGAGATATTAACAGGCATCAACAGCATTAAGCGCGAAAGAACAGAAGACGCCATGATAAAATACCTTGCCGGCGATAATAATGATTACAGCATCAGCAACCTGGTACTATCCGGTACAAGCAACCCGGATAAGGACCTGACGGTATCATACAACGTTAAAACCAAAAACGGCATATCGTCTTTCGGCAAAACGTATTACATCGATCTGGATAACACTAAAGAGTATATGGATGGTGTTATAAAAACAGACGAAAGGAAGCACGATTATTGGTTTGACCATCGCTTAAACCTTAGCCGTTCGGTTGAGCTTACCCTGCCGCAGGGCTATAAGGCGGCATCGTTGCCCGCAGCCTTAAATATTGTAAATGCCGGCTATGAATTCCATATCCAGTACAGTACCGCAGCAGGCAAGGTTACTTACAAAAAAAGCATCCTGATAAAAAATACGCATTTGCCAAAAAACGCATTTGCCCAATGGAATACAGATATGGAGCAATTGATAAAAACATATAACGACGCCCTTACCATTAAACCGATATCCGAATGAAAAAACCTTTACTCTTATTATTCTTTTTAATTACAGCCATTACCGTATTACGGGCCCAAACGTACAACGAAAAAGCCGCCGAGATACAAAAACTGGTTTGGGGCGCCGCCGGGCCCGAATTTAGTATTAAAGATGTGCCGGCAAAATATGCTAACGAAAGCGCGGTGATACTGGCGCAGTCATACACTTTTCAGCGTACGTCAAACCTTAAGGTTAAGTTTATGATCATAACAGCTGGTGTAGCTAACAGGGTAACCAAGGTCTCGACCCTACACGAGCGAGTGAAGATCAACGATAAATCGGCATTAGAGCGTTACTCAACCCTGGAGTATCAAAAAAAGCTGGATAAAAGCCAGTCGTTTTTAATAGCGAAGATGAACGATGTGCACAATACCTATATCGGCGCTAAGATCATAAAGCCGAACGGGCAGGAATCTACCGTTAATACAAGCGAGGAAGTGCTGTTAAAAAATACCGGTAAAGATCAGAAAGGCAAATTAGCTGTTTCGGGGCTGCAGGTTGGCGATATCCTGGATTACTATATCTGTAACAACGATCTGTCTGAAAATTCGATGGAAGATTCTTATAAAAAGAACGACCAGATCTATACCCTGGCCGACGAATACCCGATAATTAATTATTCGCTGTATTTTCAGTTTAATGATAAAACATCGGTTTATTATATCGCTGCCAACGGCGCCCCGCAGCTGGAAGAAAGCACCCTGCCAAATAACGACCATGTGTTTAAAATGAGTGCCAGGGACCTGCCGAAGTATCAAAGCCAAAAATGGGTTTCGGTGTACCGCCAGTATCCTTATATCGAAATAAGCAGCGCGGCAAAATCAAAAATGATGACTTATAACAACCCGGCAGCAAGGGCCGGTGGCCTAACAGCCAACAAAGAGCTTTTTCAGAAATTTTTTAGTGAGGTGGATAATCCCATTGATGACACGCCCAAGGAAAGAATGAAAGACTATTTTGACAGCAAAAAGAATTTAAAGGCAGCGCCGCTCGATAGTTCGATGAAGATACTGTACGATGCCTGGAAACTGCACGTTTTTGGCAATTATGGTAAAGATGACCTGGAGGACCTGAGCATGCTGAATTACCGCAAGGCAAAGGGTACAATAGCTACCATTAACATCAGCCGCATATTAACGGATATGGATATTGCGCATGAGGTGCTGCTGGTTAGCTCGCGCGATAACAGTGCTTTAAATAACGTTTACAATTTTTCTGATCTCGACGCATTAATACGCATTAGTAACGGCAGCAAACCGCTTTATATGTGCTTTGATGATGCCCTTACGCACTTTAATGAAATACCGGCCAAGTTTCAGGGCGAAAAAGCGATCAGCATGGTGCCAAAACGTAAAAGCAGCACCAAGTATATATTTGATGAAATGGATACAACCATACCTGTAATAAGCGCCGATAAAAATAATATTACCGAGCAGCTGAATGTTTCATTACTGGCCGATATGCAGAAGATAAAGGTGCAAAGGCTGGTTAAACAAACCGGGTATATGCGCCACGCCGATCAAAAAAACCTGTTAAGCGCAATGGATATCGATAACGGTTTAATGGAACTGGTGAACGGCCACCCACTGGCCAAACGCTTATCGAGAAACCCGGATACCAAAAAATCTGCCGATGCATTTTTGGGCGGTATGGGCAAATCGCCGGTAGAGCTTCGCAAAAGCTTTATGGAAGAAGCAAAGGGCCAGTTTGACCAGGAGCCTTTGCAGATCAGCGATTACAAGGTGCTGAATCCGGCTATCGAAAACAATAAGCCGGTGTTTGAATATACCTCAACAGTGGTATTAAATAATTTGGTTAAAAAAGCAGGCAACAATTATATTATTGACGCAGGTAAGCTTACCGGAAGCTTCATGCAGCTTGATGAAAAAGACCGTAAACGCACGATTGACGTTTACATGCCTGCTGCGCGTAGTTTTAAATATACCTTAAATATCACCATTCCGCAGGGCTATAAAGTAAAAGGAGTAGAAGAGTTGAACACTAAAAAAGCCAATAAAACAGGTTTGTTTAGTTCTGCCGCAACCGTAAATGGCAGCGTATTAAATATTACGGTTAACCGCGTTTACAACAATAATTTTGAAAAAGCTGCCGACTGGCCCTTGGTTAGCGAATTGATAGATGCAGGCTTTGCCTTTAACAATCAAAAAATATTGTTAGAGAAATAACCGGGATTGATCAGATTTAACAATCTTATAATTCTAACAGCACAGGGCCTTTTTTAAGGTCCTGTACTGTTAGCAACCTATTCTGTTAATTCCTAAATTCTGTTAATTCAGGTTCATACAATTTTTTACCTTTGCACACTATGACCGCTAAAGAAATACGCCAGGCTTTTCTTGATTTTTTTGCTGCTAAAGGCCACATTATTGTGCCAAGCGCACCTATTGTTGTAAAAAACGACCCAACCCTGATGTTTACCAACGCCGGGATGAACCAGTTTAAAGATGTGTTTTTGGGCGAAGCACCCGCAAAAGCGCCACGCGTGGCCGATACCCAGCGTTGTCTGCGTGTGAGCGGTAAACATAACGATCTGGAGGAGGTGGGTATAGATACCTATCACCATACCATGTTTGAGATGCTGGGTAACTGGAGCTTTGGCGACTACTTTAAAAAAGACGCCATTGCCTGGAGCTGGGAATTGCTGACCGAAGTGTATAAGTTGGACAAGGACCGCCTTTACGTAACCTATTTTGAAGGTGACGAAAAGGAAGGTTTGGAAAAAGATACCGAAACTTACGATCTGTGGAAACAATATGTAGATGAAGCACACATATTGCCCGGCAATAAAAAGGATAACTTTTGGGAAATGGGCGAAACCGGCCCCTGCGGACCGTGTTCGGAGATCCACTTTGACAGCCGCCCGGATAACGAGCGTGCCGAAAAAAGTGGCGCTGATTGGGTCAACGCCGACCACCACCAGGTGATCGAGATCTGGAACAACGTATTCATGCAGTTTAACCGTATCAAAGATGGTTCGCTGCACTCATTGCCTGCCAAGCACGTAGATACCGGGATGGGTTTTGAGCGTTTGGTGCGTGTACTGCAAGGCAAAAGTTCTAACTACGATAGCGACGTATTCCAGCCGATGATCCAATTTATTGCGGAGAAAAGCGGTAAAAAGTATAACAGCGCTGCCAAACCCGGTGATGCCGATTGGGCTGATGCCGTAGCCATGCGCGTACTGTCAGATCATATCCGTGCCATCAGTTTTGCCATTGCCGACGGACAATTGCCGGCAAGCAACAAAGCAGGTTACGTTATCCGCAGGATACTGCGCCGCGCGGTACGTTACAGCTACCAAACCTTACATTTTAAAGAACCATTTTTTAATGAGTTGGTGCCTTTACTGGCCGAGCAATTTAAAGGTGTGTTTGATGAATTATACAATCAAAAGGATTTTGTGCAGAAGGTGATTAGAGAAGAGGAAGTTAGTTTTTTAAAAACTTTAGGTAATGGAATTTATTTATTTGAAGACTATTTAGAAAATCCTGAGAAATCAATGGCTTACGTTGTTCATGATCATGTTGAAAATACTAAGGCTAAGACAATTCCAGGCGGGTTTGCTTTTGTTTTATCTGATACATATGGATTTCCAATAGATTTAACTGAATTGATGGCAAGAGAGCGGGGTTGGGACGTCGATATGGAAGGTTTTGAAAAAGCACTCCAAGAACAAAAGACCCGTTCACGTGCAGCTACTGCTATTGATACCGGCGACTGGGTAGTTTTAAAAGATGACGATAACGTAGAGTTTACCGGGTACGATGAAACGGAAAGCATCGCTCATATCATTAAATACCGTAAGGTAACGGCTAAGGGTAAAGAGCAATACCAAATAGTACTGGATAAAACACCTTTTTATGCCGAAAGTGGCGGCCAGGTGGGTGATACCGGCGAATTGGTTTTCCCTAATGGCGAGATCATAGAGGTAACCGATACTAAAAAAGAGAATGGATTGATCGTTCATTTTACAGATAAGATACCATCAACGCCGGATGATGCTTTAACCGCTATTGTTGATGCAACCAAACGCAACAGTATAGAAAACAACCATAGTGCTACGCACTTGCTGCATGCCGCCATGAAGCAGGTTTTAGGCACACACGTAAACCAAAAAGGATCATTGGTGAATGCCGGTTACCTGAGGTTCGATTTTTCGCATTTTGCAAAAGTTACCGAGGAAGAAATAGCGCAGATAGAAACCATTGTTAACGGCAAGATCCGCGAGAATATCCAACTAAAGGAAGAACGGATGGTTGCCTACCAGGAAGCTATCTCAAGCGGCGTTACAGCCCTGTTTGGTGAAAAGTATGGCGACTATGTACGCGTAATAACCTTTGATGATTCCTTTAGTAAAGAGCTTTGCGGTGGTACGCACGTTAAGGCAACTGGGCAAATCGGTTACTTTAAAATTATAGCAGAAAGTGCAGTAGCTGCAGGTGTGCGCCGTATAGAGGCCATAACCGGTACAGCTGCCGAAGATTTTATTACCGAACAAACCAAACTGGTACAACAGGTAAAAGATCTGCTTAAAAACCCTAAAGATGTGGCCAAAAGCATTGAGGCTTTATTAGAGGAAAATAACCGCCTGAAAAAAGAGATCGAGAAATCGGTATTGGAAAAATCATCAGGCTTAAAAGATGAATTGGCTAAAACGGCCGAAAATATTAACGGCATCAATTTCATCGCCCAAAAGGTAGCGTTACCTAATGCTGATGCCATTAAAAACCTGGCCTACAATTTAAAAGATATTGTGCCGAATTTATTCCTGGTATTGGCTGCAGATATTAATGGCAAGCCAAGCATCACAGTGATGATAGATGAGGCCCTGGTAAAAGAGAAAGGTTTGCATGCAGGCAACATCGTTAAAGAACTGGCTAAAGAGGTTAAAGGCGGTGGCGGTGGTCAGCCATTTTTTGCAACCGCCGGCGGCAGCGATTTAAGCGGGATAGATAATGCACTGGCAAAGGCCAAAACCTTTATACCATAATAATAAATAGCTTTGTCATGCTTTGTCAACTTTTAAAAAGTTGACAAAGCTTAAAGAGTTCCAGAAGCTTTAAAATTGTACCGGCTACCGAAATTAACGGTAAACCAGGCATCACGATGATGATAGACGATAATAAATAGCTTTGTCTGCTTTGTCAACTTTTAAAAAGTTGACAAAGCTTAAAGAGTTGCCAAAGCTTAAAGCTTAAAGGTTAACAAAGCTTTAAAAATGATGTTATCGGGTGCTATAAAATAACTAATAATACTATATTTGGCAGGTTTCATCAATGCTGAATTACAGCTGAATATATCTATGGCAGTTTCACAAAGCAGCGTGGGCGATAAGTACGAGTTGGTTGTTGGATTAGAGGTACACGCGCAATTATCTACATTAAGTAAGGCTTTCTCTTCAGATTCGGCTGCATTTGGCGCCGCACCTAATCACCATGTCAGCCCCGTTTCATTGGGGCACCCGGGTACTTTGCCGCGCATCAATAAAAGGATGATAGAGTATGCGGTTAAAATGGGCCTTGCCTGTAATTGCACGATCAATCTTAACAACACCTTTGCCCGTAAAAACTACTTTTATGCCGATCTGCCGAAGGGTTTTCAAACCACGCAGGATCAGCAGCCCATATGTCTGGGCGGCGGTGTAACTGTGAAACTGGCCGATGGTACATCAAAAACCATTGCCATTCACCATATCCATATGGAGGATGATGCCGGTAAAAGCTCGCACGACCAGCACGACCATTATTCGCTGATAGACCTGAACAGGGCAGGGGTGCCACTGATAGAGATCGTATCCGAGCCCGACCTGCGTAGCGCCGAAGAGGCCGGCCAGTTCCTCACCGAGATTCGCCGGTTGCTGCGTTACCTGGATATTTGCGATGGTAATATGGAAGAGGGCAGTATGCGCTGCGATGCCAATATCTCTGTACGCCTGAAAGGGGCGCCTAAGTACGGCAACCGCTGCGAGGTAAAAAACCTGAATTCTATCCGCAATGTGCAGCGCGCCATCGAGCATGAGTTTGCCCGCCAGGTAAAAGTTATTGAAGCAGGCGGCCATATCGACCAGAACACACTTAATTTTAATGCCGATACCGGCGAAACATCTGTGCTGCGCTCCAAAGAAATGGCGAACGATTACCGCTATTTCCCCGAGCCCGACCTGTTGCCTGTGCAGATCACAGAAGCGATGCTGGCGCACATCCGCAGTAATATGCCTGCCTTGCCCAACCAGCTATTCGAAAAATATACCACCCAACTTGGCCTGTCTGATTATGACGCGGGTGTAATTATAGCTGATAAAGAATTTGCTAACTATTTTGAAGGGTTAATACAATATACAGATAACTATAAATCTGCTGCTAATTGGGTGATGGGGGCTGTTAGGTCGTATATTAATGATAACGGCATCAGCATTACTGATTTTGCATTATCGCCACAAAATTTAGCCGGGTTAATCAAACTGGTTGATGAGGGTAAAGTGAACAACTCTGTGGCGGCGCAAAAATTATTTCCGGAAATGTTGAAAGGAAATAGCAAAACCGCCGACCAATTGGTTAAAGACTTAAACTTACTGATAAGCGACGATAGCAGCGAACTGGATGGGTTTATCCGTGCGGCCCTGGCCAAGTATCCCGATAAGGTAACAGAATACCAAAAAGGTAAGAAAGGCGTTTTAGGCTTGTTTATGGGCGAGGTGATGAAGCTATCTAAAGGCAAAATAGACCCGCAGAAAACCAATAAGCTTTTAATAAAAGAATTAGAATCTAAATAAGATATATGAAGAACCGTATTGTTACCTGCCTGGCATTTTTGGCAGTTTTGATGATTGCATCGTGCAAGCAGGCTACCACTTTCACCGTATCGGGCAAGCTGGAAAACCCCGGCAGCCTTAAAAAAGTGTATCTGCTGGTTGCAGACAGCTCGCAGGTAAACGTTGTAGATTCTACCGAAATAAACGGCAGTAACGAATTTACCTTTAAACACCCGGCGCCTTATGCCAATCTCTACAAGTTACGTATTGCCGGTAATATATATGATCTGGTAGCCAAAAACGGCGATGAGATCACCTTTAAAACCGATGTTGCCAACACTAACCATGATTATGAGGTAAGCGGCTCGGAAACATCCGAAAAGATTAAAGAATTTAACAAGATAAGTAACCTTTACGGCGGCAAGAATAGTAAGTTATCTGACGAGTACACTGCAAAGTCTGCAGCGCTGGGTAAAGAATCTGATTCGCTGCTGAAGGTGTACATGCCGCAGTTTCAGAAAAATATAGCCGATTACAGCGCCGAAGTTTTAAAATTTGTAAACGAAAATAAAAAATCGCTGGCCGGTTTTTATGCCGCCACATCTTTAGATCAATATAAATACGAGCAGCAGATGGTTGCGTATGCCGATGAGATCAAAGATGAGTTTAAGGATAATCCTGCCGTGCAAACCTTTTTAAAGCAAATGGCAGTTATCAAGCCCATCTCTGTTGGGCATAAAGCGCCCGGTTTTACCATTAACAGTATAAACGGTAAACAGATAAACCTGGCCGATTATAAAGGCAAATACGTAATGCTTGATTTTTGGGCATCATGGTGCGGCCCTTGCCGGCAGGAAAACCCTAACGTGGTTAAACAGTATGCGCTTTACAAGGATAAGGGCTTTAACATCCTGGGTATTTCGTTGGATACCGAGAAGAAAGATTGGGATGAAGCGGTGAAGAAAGACCGCTTAACGTGGGCGCATGCGTCTGACCTGCAGCGCTTTGAGGGGCCAACCGAGCGCCTTTACCACATAGAGGCTATCCCGTCTAATTTTATCATCGATCCGCAGGGAAATATTGTTGCCAAAAACGTAACCGGCGCCGATCTTGAAGAATTTTTAAAGAAAACATTTAAATAACCTCAATTATAGGTTAACTTACGGTGTTATTTAACAATTTGTTAATATTGCGTTAACTATTAGCTTTAATTAAGCTTATACATTTATGCAAAATTAAATATACATGAGCACCAGCAAACAAAAGATACTAATTGTTGACGACGAACCTGATATTTTAGAGCTGATAGAGTATAATCTGAAGAAAGAAGGTTACCAGGTATATTCGGCCCGCAACGGCCAGGAAGCAGTTGCAGAAGCTAAAAGAACCCAGCCCGATCTGATCGTTTTAGATATTATGATGCCAAAAATGGATGGCATAGAGGCCTGCCGCATTATGCGTACCATGCCCGAGTTTAAAAATACCTTTATGGTATTCCTTACCGCCCGCAGCGAAGAGTATTCTGAAATTGCCGGCTTTAATGTTGGCGCTGATGATTACATAGCTAAACCCATTAAGCCCCGTGCACTGGTTAGCCGTATCAACGCCATCCTTCGCCGCAACGCACCGCCCGAAGAGGTTACCGATAACAAACTGGAAATTGGCGATTTGGTGATAGACCGCGAAGCTTACCTGGTTTATAAAAAAGGTGTTAAGGTTGTATTAGCCAAAAAAGAATTTGAATTACTTTACCTGCTGGCATCAAAGCCCGGCAAGGTTTACACCCGCGAGGTGATCCTGAAAAACATCTGGGAAGACTCGGTAGTAGTTACCAACCGTACCATTGATGTACACGTGCGTAAACTGCGCGAAAAACTGGGGGATGATTGTGTATCTACCGTAAAAGGGGTAGGTTATAAATTCGAAGCATAAAATAAAAACAGCCCCCTGCAAAAAATCAGGGGGCTGTTTTGTGAGCAGCAAATTCTTGATAATTGCCGCTTGCAATAACAGGCAAGCCGGCTACAGGCAGGTTGTAAATATAAACCCAGGCATCTGCCGGCCCTTTTGCTGTTATAATAGTTTGTATGGTGCGTAGATACAAATTCGGCTGGTCCTGCTCCGGCCCAACGCCCTCGTAATCGTCAATCACTTTAAGGCCCTCTGCCGGCTGATGAAGCTTCACCACGCTGCCAAGCACAAAGCCCTCCGCATGGGTATTAATAATTAGCCCGGGGTATTCGCCTATATCATACAGCAGGCCCTTTATTTTACCCGCACATACGTAGCTGCAATTGCTGTTTAAATAATTGGCAAAGGGGTTGCCGGGTTGTAAAAGGGTGCCGTAAATAAATAACAAAGCCGTCATTATTTAAAGGTAGCGAATATTATTAAGCCTGTAATTTGGCGGGTATGTTTATATGCAGGCAGGGGAGGGTAAATATTATCCGCTACATATAATTTATCTTGCTTAAATTGGCTTTTTATATCCACAGCAATGAATACGGAACAGGTTATCAGCTATATTAAAGAGAATAACATCCAAAAGGTAAAATTCGCATTTGCCGATATCGACGGCATATTGCGGGGCAAAGTCATCAGCACAAAAAAGTTTATTGATGGCTTGCAGGATGGTTACGGGTTTTGCGATGTTGTTTTTGGGTGGGACAGCAACGATGTTACGTATGACCATGTAGAACTTACCGGCTGGCACAGCGGCTATCCGGATAAGCAATGCTATATTGATGTGGCCACCATGCGCAATGTGCCCTGGGAAAATAACATCCCGTTTTTTTTAGCAGATTATACCGGGCCTAACGGCGATGCTTTGCCGGCATGCCCGCGCAGCCTGCTCAAACAAATTGTTAAACAATGCAGCGCAATGGGCTACCATGCCGAATTTGCGCAAGAGTTTGAGTGGTTTAATTTTAAGGAGACGCCGCAGAGTTTACAGCAAAAGGGCTTCGCCAACATGGAGCCCTTGTCGCCGGGGATGTTTGGGTATTCTACCTTGCGCACCTCGCAAAACAGCGCCTTTTATTATGATCTGTTTAATTTGCTTACGCAGTTTAATATCCCGGTAGAGGGCATTCATACCGAAACGGGCCCCGGTGTGTACGAAGCCGCCATCACCCATTCCGAAACGCTGGATGCTGCCGATAAGGCCGTGCTGTTTAAAACCGCCGTTAAAGAGATTGCTTATCAACATGGGCTAACCGCCACCTTTATGGCCAAGTGGAACCAAAACCTGCCCGGCTGCAGCGGCCATATCCACCAAAGCCTATGGACCAGCGACCAAACCGATAACCTGTTTTATGATAGCAACGATGCCAGCAAAATGAGCGAACTGCATAAGCAGTACCTGGCCGGCCAGCTTTATTGTATGCCGCATTTGCTGCCCATGTATGCCCCAACCATTAACAGTTACAAACGCCTGGTAGAAGGCGCCTGGGCGCCCACCACCATTACCTGGGGTGTAGATAACCGTACCACTGCATTGCGTGTTATTAATACATCAAAAGCATATACCCGGTTAGAAACCCGCATCCCCGGCTCGGATACCAATCCATATCTGGCTATTGCGGCAGCTTTGGCATCGGGCCTTTACGGTATCAAAAACAAAATGAAGCTGGATGTAGCCCCAACTGTTGGCAATGGCTATCAGAACAAAGCCAATGGTAGCCTGCATGCCAACCTGTATGATGCCGCCACAGCCATGCAAAACTCTGCCATAGCCAAAGAGTTGTTTGGCGAAGGCTTTGTGCAGCACTTTACCCAAACCCGCCTGTGGGAGCACCGTCAATACGCCAAAAGCGTAAGCGACTGGGAACTGAAGCGCTATTTTGAAAGCATATAGTTTTTTGGGATTTAACCACAGAGTTTTTAGAGAAAAAATCACAGAGAAACACCGGGAATGAATGTTTGAAAATGAAATAACAAGTCAAATTATTGGGGCTGCTATTGAAGTGCACAAAACGCTTGGGCCGGGTTTATTAGAAAGCGCTTACAAAGAATGTTTGTATTATAAATTGATCAAGAACGGTTTGATTGTAGTAAAGGAAAAACCAATGCCGTTAATTTTTGAAGAAGTAAAATTAGAGTGCGGTTACAGGATTGACTTATTGGTAGAAAATAAAGTTGTTGTCGAGATTAAAAGCGTAGAAGCGCTCAACGATATTCATATGGCGCAAACGCTTACCTATTTAAAACTTGGTAACTACAAATTAGGCCTGCTAATAAATTTTAATGTTGTTAGAGTAAAAGATGGAGTGAAACGGATAATTAACGGCTCATTACAGCCAACCGATAATTCTCTGTGAGCTCTGTGAAAAAACTCTGTTAACTCTGTGGTTAAAATAAATATTACGATTTGTAACTATGCAATTAGCCAACCGATAATTCTCTGTAAGCTCTGTGAAAAAACTCTGCTCGCTCTGTGGTTAAATAAACATTAAGATTTGTTAACTATGCAATTATAAACTAATCCCGGTTCCAGACAAAATCATGGACTTTCACCTCATTATAAGATCTGCCTGGGCAGATTACGATAAATCTAAAACCATCCGGGATATCGAGGATATCAGCGCGATGGTTTCTACCAATCACGTGTACCGCATTACATTTGATGACGAAGACATCATTATTGCCAAACTTTCTTTTTTTGGCAAGTTCGAGCATTTTAAAGAGGATCACCGCATTATTCAATCCCTGTCTAACAACCTGCTTTACCCGTTCGAAAACCTGCTGTCAAAATCATTGTTAAAAAATAACCGGGTTTACGTGTACCGGTATAAGCAGGGAAAAAACGACGCCTGGGTGGTGTTTTACAACCCCACCAGGATGATGGAAAGGCTGCCGCGCCGGCTGGATGATGATATGATCCGTAAGCTGGGCTCGCAGCTGGGCAAGTTTCATAAAGCATGCTCGCGCATTAAAAATGTGCTGCCCAAATCATCCAAAACCCTGCGCACCGATATTTACGACCTGCAGCGCCAGCTGGAAAAAGACGAGCGCAAGTTTGGCTCGCGCATGCAGGTAGATCTGCTGAAGTATCATTGCGAGCAGTTTTTAAAGAACCGGTCGCGCTATAACATGAGCTCGTTCGAGATCATCCCCGTTTTTATCGACTGGAATATCGGTAACTTTTCGGTAACGCCCGATCTGGACCTGTATTCGCGCTGGGATTACGACTGGTTCCGGATGAGCTACCGCCTGCTTGATTTTTACTTTTTTAGCCGCGTGGTATCTGATGCCGGCGACCGCACCGTATTCAGTTATGTAATAGGGCCGATGATGGAAGACAGGTTTATCACCTTCCTGAAAGAGTACCACAAGGTGAACCCCGTTACGGCCGACGAGATCAGGTTTTTGAAAGAGGCTTACCGTTTCTTTATTCTTAATTACGTGATAAAGGATGGCAAGTACTTTTTTAGCGAACAATATGCCAAAAAGCTGCAGGCCGAAGCGATGGAGATCTACCTGCCATCGGTAGACCGCGACTTTGATGCCGAAGTAATTATTAAAGCACTGAATTTAGAATAAGCGGTTGATTAATTTGCCGTTAAACCAATTAATCTGACCTAACCCCATAACCCAACAATGAAACGTATTGAAGATTTTAAATCGATAATAGACCGTTACGAAATTATTTTTTTTGATGCGTTTGGCGTACTTAAAACCCATAGCGGCCTGGTGCCGGGTATCGAGCGTACGTTTGAGTACCTTAAAGCCTGTAATAAAGAGTATTATATTGTTACCAACGATGCATCGCGCAGCCCCGTACAGCTGGCGCAATCCTATCATGATAAGGGGCTGTATGCAGTTACGGCCGATAGGATCATCTCATCGGGCCAGCTAACCAAAGAATACCTGGAGCTTAAGGTGGATGATGGTTATGTAGCCTACTTAGGCACACAGGAATCTGCCCATTACATAGAAAGTGCCGGCCTTAAAACGCTGCCTGTACGGGAGGTAAACAGCCATAACATTGATAAGGTGAACGCCCTGATATTTATGGACGATGAGGGGTTTGACTGGTTTGAGGACCTGAACAAAACCGTAAACCTGCTGCGCAAACGCACCATACCGGCTATAGTGGCCAATACAGATTATGCCTACCCGGTATCAAAAAGCGATGTAGGCATAGCTATTGGCGGTTTGGCGCAGATGATAGAAACCATTGTGGGTAAAAAATTTATCCGTTTTGGTAAGCCCGATTCGCAGATGTTTATGTTTGCTTATGATCTTATCCGCGAGTATCGCAGCATCAGCAAAAAGCAGATCGTGATGGTAGGCGATACCCTGCAAACAGATATTATGGGTGGTAATAAATTTGGCCTGGATACCGTTTTGGTATTAACCGGCAATACCCAGGCAACAGATTATCAGAACCGTGTAGAGGCCACCGGCATTGTGCCTACCTATATTTGTGATAGCGCTGTGCTGGGCCCGGATGCCCTGGCTTTGTAAGCCTGTGGCCCGTAGCATCGCAAAAAACCAATTACAAAAATATTATGCTAAATACATTAAAAAAACCAAATTTGGCGATTATGCTGGCGGCGGGCATATTTGTTGCTGCCTGTAACCAGCCCGATAAAAAAACAATCCCCACCATGACAGATAGTACCACCCAAACACCGCAGCTGCCTAAAGCAGCAGCTTTTGAAAAAACAATTAACGGCAAGCAAACGCACCTTTATATTTTAAAGAATAAAAATGGCGTGCAGGCGGCTGTAACCAACTATGGCGGCCGTATTGTAAGCTTGTTTGTGCCGGATAAAAACGGCAGGCTGACAGATGTTGTTTTAGGTTTTGATGATGTGGATGGTTTCATCAACTCTAAAGAGCGTTATTACGGGGCAACCATAGGCCGTTTTGCCAACCGCATTGCCAAGGGCAAATTTACGCTGGATGGCAGGGAGTACACCCTGGTTACCAATAACGGGCCTAATACGCTGCATGGTGGCCGCCCGGCGTTTGAGGATGTAGTTTGGGATGCCAAACAAACAGATAGCGCTACCTTAGAATTAAGCTACCTGGCTAAAGATCTGGAGGGCGGCTTTCCGGGTAACCTGGATGTTAAGGTAACCTACCGGCTAACGGATGATAACGCCATGAAGGTAAGCTACACCGCCACTACCGATAAAACTACGGTTATTAACCTAACCAACCATGCCTTTTTTAACCTGAATGGCGAAGGCAGCGGTACTATCCTTAACCACCTGGTGCAGATAGCCGCCGATAACTACACGCCGGTAGATGCTACCCTGATACCAACGGGCAAGGTAGAAGCAGTGGCGGGTACACCGTTTGATTTTACCAAGCCCGCCACTATTGGCGAGCGCGTCAATGCCGACAATGTACAGTTAAAGGATGGCAACGGCTATGATCATAACTATGTGTTAAGCAAGCATGATATCACCACGCCGGTTGCTACGGTTACCGGCGATAAAAGCGGTATCAGGATGCAGGTATTTACCGAAGAGCCTGCCATGCAGTTTTACAGCGGTAACTTCATGCAGTCGCAAAATGTGATGAAAGGCGGCAAAAAAGATGATTTCCGCACTTCATTCGCCATGGAAACGCAGCACTATCCCGATTCACCCAACCAGCCTACATTCCCGTCGACAGTATTAAAGCCCGGCGAAACATATAAAACACAGTCTATCTATAAATTTACAGTCGCACAATAAAACGTTGCTGCCGCGATGCCTGGCATTTGTGGCAGCAACATGTTTATTTTTGATTGAATTTCTCCCAATCAATGCGGGTATCAATATCGGTGCTTCCCTGCGGGAACGCCACCCGGGCCACATCATCCGCATGTTGCATCAATAGCTTTTTAGCGCCCTCTTCGCCCTTTAAACGTAACAGATGGGCAAAGTAAGCCTGTTTAAATAAAGCAGGCACACCCAGCGTATGATTATAGGCCGAGGCAACAATGCCTTTATCTGAATTTTTTGCCGTATCGGTTAGCTGGCCCAGCAATTCGGCATCGGCAAAAGGCTGGTCGCACAGTAAAAATAAAATAGCGGTAATGCCGGGGTAAGCTGCCCCTGCCTCTTTCACCGCCATGCTGATGGACGAGGCCATCCCCAAAGGCCAGTTTTGGTTATGCAATATAGTTACCGGCTGGTTTAATACGGTGTGTGCAATAGCATCGTAGTTGGCGCCTAAAACAACAATAACACTATCGCTTAGGCATAAAGCATTTTTTATGGCATGCTGTAAAAGTGTTTGCCCGTTATGCATCAAATTTTGTTTAGGCGAACCAAACCTGGCCGATGCACCTGCGGCAAGTATCACAATGGCTGTTGTTGAATTTTTCATGATGGTACTACGGGCGGGGCGCTGCCCCAAAAATTTCCGGGCCTTGCTTACCGTAAAATAAGCCTGTCCACCCGGTTCATTAATACAGTGAAACTACAATTTAAAACTTTACAATCATTAACTTTACCAAACTTTGGCCAGCGGCCATTGTTATTAAACATAACCCAAACGCTTTTGCTTTTAGATAATCACGGAAGAAAGATCAATTACCTGCGCCTGGCCGTAACAGACCGCTGCAACCTGCGCTGCTTTTACTGCATGCCCGAAGAGGGTTTAAACTGGCTGGCACGCACCGAGCTGATGACCTACGAAGAGATGCTGCAATGCTGCGCCCTGCTGGTTAAAATGGGGATAGAAAAGATCAGGATAACCGGCGGCGAGCCCTTTGTGCGTAAAGATCTGATGAAGCTGCTGAGGGCGCTGTCAAAACTGGATGGTTTAAAAGAACTTACCCTTACCACCAACGGCATTTTAACCGCCCCCCACGTAGCCGAATTAAAGCGGATAGGGGTACGGTCGGTTAACCTTAGCCTGGATACTTTAGATGCCAACCGGTTTTTTGCCATTACCCGCCGCGATGAATTTGCCGCAGTAATGGCCACCATGCAGCAGCTTTTAAAGCACGATATGGAGGTGAAGATAAACACCGTGGTAATGGCAGGCAAAAACATACAGGATATTATCCCGCTGGTAGAATTGACAAAGGAGCTACCGGTAAGTGTGCGTTTTATAGAAGAGATGCCCTTTAATGGCGACGGGCACAACTACAGCGGCATGGTTTGGGATTATGTAAGGATTTTGGACGAGATAAGGCAGGCGTTCCCTCAAATACAAAAAATAGCCGATGCGCAGTACTCCACATCCTACAATTATCAAATACCGGGTCATCAGGGTGGTGTAGGCATTATTGCGGCCTATTCCCGTACGTTTTGCGGTACATGTAACCGCATCCGCATTACCCCGCAGGGCACCTTAAAAAATTGCCTGTATGATAACGGCGTGTTAAACATTAAAGATCTGATGCGTTCGGGCATGCAGGCAACCGGGCTGGAACAAACCCTGCGCCTTGCCTTCAACACCCGCCAAAAAGATGGCTGGCAGGCCGAAAGCAACCGGATGCAGCATCCAAACGTACACGAATCTATGGCCACTATAGGTGGTTAAAACAATAAAAAAGATGACAACGGTAGAAGAAGCCGAACAGATTATACTTGCCCGGCTACAGGATTACGGCACCGAAACCCTGCCTTTTGAACAGGCCCTGGGCCGTGTTTTAGCTGCAGATATTAAGGCCGACCGCGATTTGCCGCCCTTTAACCGGGTTACCATGGATGGTATTGCCATCACATACCAGGCAATACAGCAGGGTGTTACATCATACCACATAAAGGCAACCCAGGCAGCGGGAGAGGAGCCTGTAAACATAGGCGCAACCGGTGAATGTATCGAGATCATGACGGGGGCGGCGCTGTCTGCAACGCTCGATACGATCATCCGGTATGAAGATCTTGATATCAACAATGGTGTGGCTAAACTGCTGGTAGCTGATGTGAAACAGGGGCAGAATATTCATTCAAAGGGGAAAGACAAAAAACAGGGCGATACCGTAGCAGCTAAAGATCAGTTAGTAACACCGGCTATCATAAGTTTAGCTGCATCTGTTGGCGAAGCCGCGCTGCCGGTTAAAAAGCATCCCCGGGTGATGATCATCTCATCGGGCGATGAACTGGTGGATGTTACGGACGAACCTTCGGGCTACCAGATCCGCCGCTCTAATAATTATACTATCAAAGCTGTTTTAACCGGGCATGGCTTACCTGCAGATATGCTGCATATCCCCGATGACCCTGCGGTTACCAAAAAACAGATCGGGCATTGCCTGCAAAATTATGATGTGATCCTGTTAAGCGGCGGCATCAGCATGGGTAAGTTTGATTATATCCCCCAGGCATTAGAAGATCTGGAGGTGAAAAAGCTGTTCCATAAAGTGCAGCAAAGGCCGGGCAAGCCCTTTTGGTTCGGCAGGCATCAAAATGGCGTGCTGGTGTTTGCCTTCCCCGGTAACCCGGTAGCTACGTTTATGTGCCTGCACCGCTATTTTTTGCCGTGGCTGAATGCCACGCTTGGCTTGCCGCCGCAACCACCGGTATATGCGCAGCTGGCCGGTAACTTTACCTTTACGCCGCAGTTACAGTACTTTTTACAGGTTAAGCTTACCTTTACAGACCAGGGCGTATTATCGGCCCGGCCTGTGGAGGGCAACGGATCAGGTGATTTTGCCAATTTAGCTGATACCGATGCTTTTATGGAGCTGCCCTTAGCAAAAAATGAGTTTAAACAAGGCGAGGTATTTAAGGTACACCTGTTTAAACCGGTGTAAAATGATATTAAAGCAGTAAGATCAACGATGGAACAACTCACTCATTTAGATAAGGACAATAACCCGGGTATGGTTGATGTAGCTCAAAAGCAGGTTACTTACCGCACCGCCACAGCCCAAAGCATTGTGGTTTTGCCCGATGCCGTTTTGCAGCACCTGGCAGGCGGCGAACTGCAAAGTAAAAAGGGTTCGGTTTTTCAAACGGCTATTGTTGCCGGCATTATGGCGGCTAAAAAAACAGGCGACCTGATACCGCTTTGCCACCCGCTGGGGATGGATAATTGCAAGGTAACCATTGCCTTATCGGCACAGAATGAAGTAGTAATTGAATGTACGGCAAGTGTCACCGCTAAAACAGGTATCGAAATGGAGGCCCTTGTGGGGGCATCAATAGCGGCGCTTACCGTGTACGATATGTGCAAGGCCATGAGCCACGATATTGTGATAAAACAAACCAGGCTCATCTCAAAAACAGGAGGTAAACGTGACTTTAAACGATCATAAAAAGCATCCGGCCATTACGCGCCCGGCAATGGGCTACTTTGCCCGTAACGAGTGGGCTATTTTAGGCGGGCCCTGTACGGTGATCAAATTCCTGGCAGACCAGGTGATTACCGCCCTGTCGGCACAATACCGCTGTGCCTATGCCGATACTTCGCATAACGACGATATGGTAGGCCTGCCGGGTAAGCTGGCCGGCGGTGCCGCGTTAGAATATACCGATCAGATCAATCACGCCCAGCTGAATTTTAAGGCGGCCCTTACCCCGTTTACACAGCGCGAACTTTTTGCCGGGATGGATCTGGTGCTGGTTAACGGCAACCATCAGCAGGCAAAGGCGCAGGTGGTGATCATCGATACCAATAAACGGGCGTCGCTGCAAAAAAGGGTAGCACAGTTAACCCATGTGCAGCTTTTTTTGTTAGCTGACAATGCAGACGGCTTGCCCGATTTTATACAGCAAGCCCTGCCCAACTGGCAGCAGATCCCCATATTAAAACTAAACGATGATACTGCAGGCATCATCAGCTTCTTCCGGGCACAGTTACAGCAAGCCCGGCCTGTTTTGAACGGGCTGGTATTGGCCGGTGGTAAAAGCACCCGCATGGGTTATGATAAGGCCGCAGTAAACTGGTACGGTAAGCAGCAGCGCTATCATCTGGCCGATCTGCTGAACAAGCATTGCGCCGGGGTGTACATTTCCTGCCGGGATGCCGCGCAGCAAAACGAGGTAGATGCCGGTTATAGCAGCCTGCACGATACTTTTACCGGGCTTGGTCCTTACGGTGCCATCCTTTCGGCGTTTCGCGAACAGCCCGATGCGGCGTGGCTGGTTATTGCCTGCGACCTGCCCTTGGCAGATGCCGGTGTACTGCAGCACCTGGCAGATAATCGTAACACGGCGGCTATGGCCACGGCTTACCGGGGTACCGACCAAGGCTTCCCAGAACCTTTGATAACTATTTATGAACCAAAAGCTTATCCGGTGTTACTTCAATATCTGGCTCAGGGGTATTCCTGCCCGCGCAAGGTGCTTATCAATAGCGATGTGGCCCTGTTGCAGGCACCAAACCCCGATGCCCTGGCCAACGTAAATACCCCCGAAGAATTGGACAGGATCAAACGCATCCTTCACCAAAAAATAGCCGGTACCCATGCACCCTGACCTACTACGATACAGCTGCCAGATGGCCTTGCCCGGTTTTGGCGAGGCGGCACAAAAACTATTGCAGCATGCCAGGGTGCTGATTGCAGGTGCAGGCGGGCTGGGCTGCCCCGCTGCCCAGTACCTGGCAGCAAGCGGTATAGGCACGCTGGGCATAGCCGATTTTGATACCGTATCTATCAGCAACCTGCACCGGCAGATCTTATACCACAGCGATGATGCCGGCAAGCTAAAGGCCGAGGTGGCTTGTGCGCGTTTGCAGCAGCAAAACCCCGGCATAAAACCGGTGCCGCATATTGTTAAAATAACTTCAGCCAACGTAATGCAAATTATTGATAATTATGATGTTATAGTTGATGCTACAGATAATTTTGAAACCCGTTATTTGCTGAATGATGCAGCCGTATTAGCAGGCAAGCCGGTTATTTATGGCGCCATTTACCAGTATGAAGGCCAGGTTGCCGTTTGGAATATGAAGCATGATGACGGCAGCAGATCGCCTAATTACCGCGACGTTTACCCGCATGCAGATGCCGCGCAGGTGCCTGATTGTGTTATAGGCGGGGTAATACCCACCCTGGCCGGGATAATTGGCTGTATGCAGGCTAATGAGGTAATAAAGTATATTACAGGCACGGGCGAATTGCTTGCCGGTAAGCTGCTGTTGTTTGATGCCCAAAATATGCAAAGCCGGGTTATTAAAATTGGCGGGTTAACCAAAACCCATATCACCGCGCTGCAGCAAACCGCCCCCGTCCTTACCATTACCGCCGCCGAAACCAAAAACGGCCTGGCCAATAATACCCTAACCCTGGTGGATGTACGCACCGACCAGGAGCGGGATGAATATCATATTGGCGGAATGCATTTTGAACTGGACGAAGTGGCAGATAACCTGGATGAATTTGAGCCGGATAAAACGTACGTATTTTATTGTTCATCGGGTAAAAGGAGTGCGGAAGCTGTGAAGCTGCTACAGCAAAAATTGCCGGGTGTAAAGGCCTGCTCTTTAGAAGGCGGCCTGGGCCGGTGGGGCCTTAACCAGCATTAAGGATGCGCCGCCACCCAAACTTCACCATCCTCAAAAAACTCTTTTTTCCAGATAGGTACGGTTTGCTTAAGCGTATCGATGATGTAGCGGCAGGCCTCGAAAGCGGCATCCCGGTGGGCGGCAGCCACGGCTATAATAACCGGTATTTCGCCCACCTGCAATATCCCGGTACGGTGGTGCACCAGTACCTTTTGTACCGGCCATCGCTCAAAAACCCGATCGGTTATCTTATTTATCTCACTAACAGCCATTGGTTTGTATGCCTCAAACTCAAGTTTTAATACAGGCCGCCCTTTGGTTGCATTGCGTACGGTACCAATAAAAATGTCAATCCCTCCGCAGTCGGGTGCCATTACCCGGTCTATACAGTTTTGTATGTTAAGCGGTTCGGATTGTATTTTTATTTCGGTTTGCATGGGCGTATCCATATCAATTAAAACGGCCCTGCAAATATGCAAAGGCCGTTTTAATATTTTCAGGCTTTGGCAGATTATAATCCGTCAAAAGCAAAAATCTCTTTAACCAGGGGTTTGCGCGGCATCATTTCTTTTTCGATGCTGGTTTGATACACAAAGGATGCTACAATGATAGCGGCCTGTTTCAGGTCATCTATCTGCAGGTGGTCGTAATTATCCTGGTTGCTGTGGTGTGTTTTGGTTTCGTAATCTATCGGGTCCTGAATGAACTGAAAGCCCGGGATTCCCGCCCAGTCGAATGAAAGGTGATCTGTAGAACCGGTATTGCTCAGGGTAACGGTTTTAGCCCCCAGATCATTAAACGGTGCAAACCATTTTTCAAATATCGGTTTAATGGCGGTATTGCTTTGGGTGAATATCCCGCGGATCTTGCCCGTGCCGTTATCCAGGTTATAATAGGCAGATACCTTTGCCTGCTCGGGCTTTAGTTTATAATCGGTGCCCATAAAATGGTTTTTGGCATAATTGTAAGAGCCGTAAACGCCTTGTTCTTCGCCGCCCCACAAGGCAATACGAATGGTGCGCTTTGGTTTAAGGCCCAGTGAATCCAGCAGGCGCACAGCTTCCAGCATCACAATACAACCTGCGCCATTATCAGTAGCACCGGTAGCTGCCGTCCACGAATCCAGGTGGCCGCCAAGCATTACCAGCTGCGATTTTAGTTTAGGGTCGGTACCCGGTATTTCGGCCACCACGTTATAGCCTTTAATATCGTCGGTATAACTTTTAGCGTTAATGTTAATGGCCAGTTCAACGGGCTGGCCGCCTTGTACAAGGCGTTTTATCTTTTGCCCATCCTCGTAAGCCATAGATATTTTAGGCACAGCTGATGGTGCGGTGAGTTTATGTGTGCCCATATCCTGCACAAAAACAGTCCCGTTATTGTTAGATGTCGACCCGTTGATGACCGCCAGCGCACCCGATTGTTTGATCAGCGCATCTACTTTAGCAAATATTTTAAAATACCCCGCGTACGATTCTATTTGCTGATGCGTAACCATATAAGTATCTTTCATATTGGCCAGTTCTTCGTCGGTAAGGCGTTTGGCCGGTGCTTTAAAGTTTACATCTTTACTAACCCCGCCACCCGCAACTAAAATAAATTTCCCCTTAAAATCGGCCAGGTGCTGTGCAATATAGGCCGTATCCATGGTTTGTGCAGGGGTTAATAAAGTAACCTGCCCTTGCTGTAAACCGTTGGTGCTTGCACTCCAGGGGTTGGGGTAGGCCATTACGGTTTGCACGTAAGGGGCTTTCATGATGATGCTAAAATCCTGCAGGTCCCATTGTTTACCAAAATCTCCCCAAGGTTCAAGCCTGGCGTTTACCAGGCCCCACTTGGTCATGGTTTCTACCGCCCAGGTGGCAGCACGCTTATAACCCGGCGATGCCGTAAGCCTTGCGCCGGCTACATCGGTGATGTAATGCGCGATCTGCGGGATCTGCGAACTGCTCATTTCGGCCCGGCGGATGCGGTTAAATACTGCCGTATCTTGTGCCAGCGCCCCGGTACAGGTAAGCATCCCTGCAGCAAAAGCCAGTTTTAAAGAAAGATGTTTCATTGTTTTTGTGGTTACAGTTAAGTTTATCTAAAGCTACATTAATGTTATTACAAGCGCAAATTGTGTTGTTAAAACCTGTTGCATCTGCCCAATAATTTGCACATTTGCCTAATGCACTTTCTGTATCCCGCTTTTTTATTTGCACTATTAACGCTGGCTATACCTGTGGTTATCCACCTGTTTAATTTCAGGCGGTATAAAAAGGTATATTTCAGCAATGTGCAGTTTTTGAAAGAAGTGCAGGAGCAGCAGGCCAGCCGCCGTAATTTAAAAGAACGGCTGATACTGGCCGCGCGCCTGCTGGCCCTGTTATTTTTGGTGCTGGCTTTTGCAAGGCCCTACATCCCCGGTAAAAACCAGGTAAATGCAGGCAGGCAGCAGGTGGTAAGTGTTTTTGTAGATAACTCTTACTCCATGCAAACCCTAAACCGCGAGGGCAGCCTGCTTGACCAGGCCAAACAAAAAGCCAAACAAATTGCCGCCGCCTATAATATTAACGATCGTTTCCAGCTGCTTACGCAGGATTTTGAGGGCAGGCATCAGCGCCTGCTTAACCGTACCGAATTTAACGATGCGGTTGATGCCGTGAAGATAAGTGCACAAAGCAGGGAGCTGAAACAGATACTGGCCAGGCAGCAAAGCCTGCTGAACATGCAGCAGGGCGCATCAAAGGCCATTTATATCCTGTCGGATTTTCAGCAGAACCTACAGGGCGGGCCGGGCAATCCGGATGCCGGCATCCCGGTTAACCTGGTGCAGCTAAAGGCCGGTACGCTGCCCAATGTGGCGGTAGATTCTGTATGGATGCTGAACGCCACTCATCGCCCCGGCGAGAACGAAAGAATGGTGGTACGGCTGCGTAACTATGCAGATAAGGCGGCAGAGAAGGTGCCGCTAAAATTGCTTATCAACGGCGGGCAAAAGGCCATAGGCAGCTTTACGGTAAAGGCCCGGTCGGCACAAACGGATACGCTATCCTTTTCGGGCCTGCAGGGCGGCTGGCAGCGGGCGGTTATCCAGCTGCAGGATAACCCCGTAACCTTTGATAACCAGTTTTACTTTACCTTTAAGGTAACCGGGCAGCTGCCGGTGTTATTGATCAATGGCGGTACACCCAATAAATATTTAAGCGCGGTTTTTGCCGCAGATGCTTTTTTTGCGCCAAAGCAGGTGCCCGATGGTAATGTAGATTATGCCGGTTTAAACGCTTATCCTATTATGGTGCTTAGTGATATAAAAAGCCTGTCGGCAGGTTTGGCGCAGGCCTTAAAAACCTATGCGGGCAAAGGCGGCACGGTAATGGTGTTTTTACCGGCAGAGGCCGATATAAGCAGTTACCGGGCCTTTTTACAGCCACTTGGCGCACCTTACCCGCAGGGCCTGGTAGCCGAAGCAGCCAAGGTATCGGCCATTAACCTGCAAAGCCAGGTTTTTAAAAGCATATTTGAGGCATCCCCCCAAAACCCGGACCTGCCCGTAATTAAAAAATATTATAACCTTACTGCCGGCACGCGCAGCGGCGAATACCTCATGAAACTGCAAAACGGCAATGCCTTATGGCAGGGCACTACCGCAGGCCGGGGCAAGGTATATACCTGCGCCGTACCGCTTAACGAGGATTTTAGCAACCTGCCGGTACACGCTTTGTTTGTGCCCGTGATGTTAAGGATAGCCATGTTGAGCGGGCACGACCAGCCGCTGTTTTATACTGCAGGCAATAACCAGCCCATAGAGACCGTACCGATGCAGGCTACAGAAAAGCAGCTGGTAAAACTGGTTAAAGGCAACCAAACCATTATACCGGATGTAAAGCAGCAGGAGGGGAGCACCATGCTTTACCTGCCCCGCCAGCTGGCAGAAACGGGCATTTACGAGCTGAAAAAGCAGGATAGCACCGCAGCCGTGCTGGCGTTTAATGATAACCGCAGCGAAAGCGACCTGAGCTATTTAACCGCTTCGCAGCTGGAAAAACTGTTCCCTAAAAACAGTACCTTGTTAAACGGCGATAAATTAAATGCAGAAAGTATTACCGGCCCTGCAAATTCGGGGCTTCAATTATGGAAACTTTGTATAATTTTGGCCCTGATATTTCTGGCTGTAGAAACGCTGCTGATCAGGTTTTATAAAACACATCAAAAAAGCGTTTCGCAACCGGCAGATATCAGCTAACCGCACCATAAAACAGCGCTAATGAATTTGCTAATCAAATCCGCCACTGTTGTAGACCCCGCTTCGCCCTTTAATAACAAGGTTGCCGATATTTTAATTGAAAAAGGCATCATCACCAAAATAGCAAAGGCCATAGATGCAGATGTAAAATCTGTAGATGCCGGCGGCCAGTATGTTGCCCCCGGTTTTTTTGACCTGAACTGCAACATTGGCGAACTGGGCCTGGAAGTTAAGGAGGACCTGCAAACCGGTACGGCGGCAGCGGCAGCAGGCGGTTATACGGGCATTGCATTAATGCCCAACACCCAGCCGCCGGTACACTCCAAAGCCGAGGTAGAGTACCTGCTTAACCGCGCTAAAGGCAACCTGGTAGATATTTATCCGCTTGGCGCTATCTCTGCTAACCGCGAGGGTAAGGATATGGCCGAGATGTTTGATATGTTTAAAAGCGGCGCCAAAGCCTTTACGGATGGTAACCACCCGGTGCAGGATGCCGGCCTGATGGAGCGCGCCATGCTTTATGTGCAAAATTTTGGCGCAAAGGTGATATCATACCCCGAGGATACCTCTATAGCCGGCAAGGCAAAGGTTAACGAAGGCATTGTAAGTACCATGCTGGGCATGAAAGGCATCCCCGCGCTGGCCGAAGAGCTGATGATAGCCCGAGACCTTTACCTGGCCGAAGACACCGGTTCTGAAATTCATTTTACAACCATATCTACCCAACACGCGGTAGAGCTGATACGCGATGCTAAACGCAAGGGCATCAAGGTAACCTGCGATGTTGCCGTGCACAACCTGGTACTTACCGATGATGCCTTAATGGGTTTCGACAGCCTTTACAAGGTGAAACCGCCGCTGCGCACCCAAAAGGATGTGGATGCGCTTTTGGCCGGGCTGCAGGATGGTACCATTGATGCCGTTGTAACACAACACACCCCGCACGAGATAGAGTTTAAGGATGTAGAGTTTGAAGTTGCCGAATACGGTATCATCGGCTTGCAAACTGCTTTATCTTTGCTGGTTGGCTTAGGCTTGCCTGCTGCCCTTATTGTAGAAAAGCTATCGGTAAACCCGCGCAAAATTTTAAAAGTGGATGCCGCTGTTTTGGCCGAGGGCGCCCCGGCTAACCTGGTAGTATTTGGTATGGATGCCGGCTGGGAATATGGCAGGGCCGTAAACAGGTCAAAAAGTTACAACTCGCCGTTTATCGGGCAGAACTTAAAAGGCAAAGTATTGTTAACCTGTAACAATAACCAAATTTTTAAAAACTAAAAATTATACACATGACCGACCTAAAAGTAAGTTTAGCCGTTACAGGTGCTTTAACGGCATTTACTAAATATGGCAGTTTTGATGCTGCTGCATTAAACGGACAATTCAACACCGTATTCGCATCTGACGGTGACTTTTTAACCAAGGTAGACCTGCTTGATGCCGCTTTTGACGAGCACCCGCAACTGGAAGAATTGCGCGAGGTATTCTTTGACCTGCTGATGATCAATTTTTTTAGCGAAGATGTGAAGAAACTGGAAGACGATTACCTGGAAACCCCCGAATGGGAGGATATAGAGGAGCAAACGCTTGACCGCGGTACCGAACTGCTGAACCTGCTTTTATACCTGAATGAATGCGAGGACGAAGATATTGACCCTGAACTGGAAGATTACCTGAAAGAATTTTTGTTGGTAGATGAGGATGAGTTTCAGGATGAGTACCGTATTTACGAGCCGGTTATAGCGCATCAGGTGCTGGTAGAAAGCCCGGTAAGCGAGGTAGCCAAAGTGGCCAAAACCATCCCCGAAGACTCTGAGGTAAAAGAGCTGTTTTACCCGATGATCTGCTTTTTCCAGAACCCCGAAGCCGGCGATACTGAAAAAAGCACCGTTGCCGACAGCGCCATTAATAAGCCCTTTGATATGGCTGTTTTAGAAATATTGTTTAGCTTTAAATAAAATCAATTCAAACCTATCCCCGTCAATCATGGAAAAAACAGCACCAAACCCTACAGCCATTGCAACAAAGTGGGCATTGATCTATGTAGTCGTATCTATCGTGATAACGTATGCATTCCAGTTGCTTAATATCGATCAGAATTCGCCTGCAAAGTATGTGGGTTATCTCCCGTTTATTGCCTTTTGTTTTTTAGCACAAAAAGAGTATAAAGATCAATTGGGTGGTTTTATAACTTTTGGGCAAGCCTTTAACCCTGGTTTTAGATATTCACTGTTTGGTGGATTGCTGCTGGCCATCTTTATATACATATACCTGGGTATTTTAAGCCCCGAAATGCTTACCAAAGCAATGGAGGCCCAGCAAACCGCTATGGAAGATAAAGGAATGTCTCAGGACCAGATTGATAAAACTTTAGAAATGGGTACAAAGTACGGTGCCATTTTCGGTGCCATAGCTACGGCCATCAGCACGCTGATATTTGGTTGTATCGTAGCCCTGATCGGTGCTGCCATTCTTAAAAAAGAACCTACATTACAGGACATCGAAAGAAGAAATTCCGCGGCTGCCGAAGACTATCCGGATCCAACGGTTTAATTGCTCATAAAATAAAAAAGTTCAAGCCCGTCTGTTTACCAGCCGGGCTTTTTTTGGCCTGATTTTTTGTCGGCTGAAATTATCCAAACAAAAATTGCAAAGTAAAAATATGGGATAAATGGTGGCGTGATACTGACACCATTGCAACGGGGTGAAACAATAACCAGTAAAGGGCGAATGGAGGGCGAAAAAAGGGCGAAAAAAAGTGAAATTTGGTCGTGAAAAAGTCGCCCCAAAACTGGAGCGGCCCGTTGATTTTTTATTTTTATTTTCTGTTCTTGCCTCCGAAATTATTTTTTCATCACCTGTTTTACAATGTCGTTGCCAAAGGCAAATACCATCAATGATATCAGTAATACAAAGCCTACTATCTGGGCGCGTTCTAAAAACTTATCGCTTAATGGTTTGCCCTTTATCATCTCTATAAGCAGAAATACCGTATGGCCACCATCCAGCCCCGGGATGGGCAACAGGTTAGTTAGTGCTAAAACCATCGAAAGGAAGCCCACAAGGCTCCAAAAGCGGATCCAGTCTACATGGCTGCCAAACATCACAGCGATGCCTATAGGGCTTGATATGGCTTTACGGGCCTTAACCTGCCCTGTAAAGATCTTGCCAATGCCCTTCGCATTATCCGTAAACATGCCCCAGGCCTTTGTAGCGCCAACCGGCAAAGAGGCAAAAAAGCTGTATTTGATAGTTTCCCGCTTTGGAAGCACCACTTTTGGCTTAAAGCCCAGCACGCCTTCTTTGTTAATTTGTGCCTTAACTAACTGTACAGCAGTGTCATGCTTAACCGTAAGCTCTACCTGTTTGTTTTTGTTTTGGCGCAGTTGGGCCTGCATCTGGTCAAAGTAGGGCGTAACAACACCGTTTACCGCAATAATACTGTCACCTTTTTTTAAGCCTGCATTTTGGGCGCCGCTTTTAGCAGCCACCGTATCTATGGCGAATTTTACCCTGGGGGTTATAAACTCTTCTATACCATAGTCAGACAGGTCATTAAGAATGGTAGCAGGTACCTTAATATCCAGGTTCTGGTTGTCGCGCTGTACGTTTAAAACGGTTTTATCCAGCAATACCTTTGAGCTGATCAGGTCTTCGTAACGTACTATGTGCCTGCCATTTACCGCATTGATCTTATCGCCGGCCCTTAACCCCATTTTTTGCCCGATGATACCCGGTACTATACCATATTGTATATTGGCGTTGGGCGTGTAAGTTTCGCCATAGCGGATGGTAAGCACCCAAAATATAAATATACCAACTATAATGTTTACGATAATACCGCCAAGCATCACAATCAGGCGCTGCCAGGCCGGTTTTGCCCTGAATTCCCAGGGCTGAGGAGGGCCTGCCAGCTGGTCGGTATCCATAGATTCGTCTATCATCCCGGCAATTTTAACATAGCCGCCAAGCGGTAACCAGCCAATACCGTATTCAACACCTTTATAGTTAAATTTAAAAAGGCTTACGCCCCAGGCATCAAAAAACA
Source organism: Mucilaginibacter phyllosphaerae (assembly GCF_004378255.1). GTDB lineage: Bacteria > Bacteroidota > Bacteroidia > Sphingobacteriales > Sphingobacteriaceae > Mucilaginibacter > Mucilaginibacter phyllosphaerae. The sequence goes on along the minus strand of NZ_SNQG01000001.1, from coordinate 312,194 downwards.
AGTAAAATTTCTCAACCTTTATTCCGAAAGCGCGGGCGGCTATAAAATGCCCGAACTCGTGTAGTATCACCAAAATTGAAAGACCAAGTATCAGTTGGCCGGCCATTATCAAAACGCTCATCCGTTATATTTATGTATTAAGATCGTATTGCCTTTAACGGCATTTTTTGTATTAAATTTTGCGCAAATATGCGTGTTTCTTTATCAGTATTCAAATAGTCGTTTAATGATGGGGCCGGTATGTAGCTAATTTTCTGCATGCAGGTTTCAATTACGTCACTCATTTCTAAAAAGCCTGTCTCGTTTTTTAGAAACGCCGCTACAGCTACTTCGTTGGCTGCATTGATTATACAAGGCATATTACCGCCACGCTCCAATGCCTCAAAAGCCAGTTTCAGGTTCCTGAAGGTATCCATATCCGGCTGTTCAAACGTCAGGTTAGGGTAATCTAAAAAATTAAAGCGCTTAAAGTTTGTTTTAACCCGGTTGGGGTAAGTAAGCGCATATTGTATAGGCAGCTTCATATCCGGCAAACCCATTTGTGCTTTTATCGACCCATCCTGAAACTGTACCAGCGAATGTATAATAGACTGTGGATGAACGATCACATCTATCTGATCGGCCTGCAGATCAAACAACCATTTCGCCTCTATAACTTCTAAGCCCTTATTCATCAGCGAAGCCGAATCAATGGTGATCTTAGCACCCATTACCCAGTTGGGATGCTTAAGGGCATGCTCGCGGGTTACATTGGCCAGGTAAGCAGCGTCTTTGCCACGGAACGGCCCGCCGGATGCTGTAAGGATAATTTTTTCTACAGTATTATCCTGCTCGCCCGTAAGGCACTGGAAAATAGCCGAATGCTCGCTATCTACAGGTAATATCTTAACGTTATGTGCTTTGGCAAGGCTGGTTATGATCTCGCCGGCTACAACCAAAGTTTCTTTATTGGCTAACGCGATGTCTTTACCCGCTTTGATGGCATTGATAGTAGGCTCCAGGCCGGCAAAACCAACCATGGCGGTCAGTACAATATCAATATCGGTATGGGTAACCATCTCCTTAATGGCTTCATGCCCGGCCAAAACTTTTACAGGTAAATGGGCAAGCGATTCTTGAACTTGCTGGTGTTTGCTTTCGTCGCAAATTATGGCGTAGGCCGGTACAAATTCCAGGCACTGCTCTATAAGCAGGTAGGCATTTGAGTGCGCCGTAAGCAAAAAAGCCTTAAACAACTGCTTGTTATCTCTGATAACCTCAAGCGTTTGTGTGCCAATGCTGCCTGTAGAGCCAAGAATGGCTATGTTTTTAATATTATCCAATTATGTGTAATAACACGTTATTGCGAGCGTAGCAAACCTTGGTATCGCCTGTTCTTCTACCGGAGATTTCTTCGTGCCCCGCAATTACGTTTGAGTTTATTTATTAATATAATTTACAAGTTCATCCGCTATTTTTCTGTCGTTAGATAAACGGGGCACTTTGTTTTGGCCGCCAAGTTTACCCTGGCTGCGCATATAGTTTATAAAAGTATCCTTTTTTAAACTTCTGACGATCAAAGGCTGCAATATGTTACCCTCAATCAAGTCAAAATAGTAAATATTTTTTTGCTGTAGTGCTTTATCTACCTTTAAGGCAAACGCTGCCAGGTTTTTGGGCTCTTTTGCAAATTCTATAAACCACTCGTGGTAGGGTAATTCGCCTGCAGCAGGGGCAACCTGCGGGGCTACGGTAAACTCTGTTACCTCAACACCCTCTTCGGCAGCTACGCCCATTAATGCCTGCTCAACTTCTTCGCCAATAACATGTTCGCCGAAGGCAGAGATGTAATGTTTAACGCGGCCGCTAACAATAATTTTATAGGGGTTTTTAGATACAAATTTAATCGTGTCACCTAAACTATATCCCCATAAACCGGCGCTGGTATTCATAATAAGCGCGTAGTTTTTATCCAGTTCCACATCTTTTAAATTGATGCGGGTGGGGTTGTCATTAAAGTACTCGTCTGACGGGATGAACTCATAGAAGATCCCGGCATCCACCATCAGCAACAAGCCTTTTTCCTTCTGCGAATCCTGAAAAGCAATAAAGCCTTCGGATGCCGGGTAAGTTTCAATACTATCTATCTTAAAACCAATACTTTCTTCCATCCGGGCGCGGTATGGCTCGTAATTTACGCCACCGTGTACGTATAATTTGAAGTTAGGGAAGATATCTTTAATTTTTTTACCGCCGGATACGGCCGAAAGCCTGTCGAAATACATCTGGCACCAGGGCGGTATGCCCGATATTAAGCGTAGGTCTTCTTGAGCGGTTTCCTGTACAATGGCATCAACCTTTTCTTCCCAGTCTTCGATGCAGTTAGTCGGGTAGGATGGAAGCCTGTTTTTTTGCAAGTAGCCCGGCACATGATGCGCTACGATACCTGATAAGCGACCGGTTTGCACACCGTTTTTTTCGTTTAGAATTGGGCTGCCCTGTAAAAATATCATCTTGCCATCTACAAAATCGGCTTTGCCCGTTTCATGAATGTAGCTTAATAAGGCATTGCGGGCTGCTTTGATATGCTCGGGCATGCTCTCGTTTGAGATGGGGATGTATTTTACACCAGATGTTGTACCGGATGTTTTAGCCAGATAGGCAGGTTTTCCCGGCCACATTACGTTGGCCTCGCCGTTTACAACGCGATCAATATAAGGGCGCAGCTGTTCGTAATCCCGTATGGGTACCTGTTTCTTAAAGTCTTCGTAGGATGTTATTTTGGCAAAATTATGGTCGAGACCAAAAGCTGTATTTTTGGCATCAAATATCAGATCGGTAAAAACTTTTTGCTGAAGCGCCACAGCATTTTGCCTGATAGTATCTAACTGTTTATTTACATACCATGCAAATACCTTGCTTAAAGCTGCCTTTAACCCCATAATTAATTAGTTTCAGCAAAATCATCATCCACATCCTGATGACTGTAAATAAGCTTACGATAGGTTACCGCCAGGATGATATTTACAAAGGGATAAGTAAATAGTATGGTTAATGATACCGCCGGATAGTTTTGTGATAGTTTTGCAGGTAATGCAATTAGCAATATGATGATACCTAATATTAAAACTACCTTTAAAAGATAGCCGCGGGTTAACTCAAAGCTTTGTTTTAATGATTCGATTGGGCCTGATGCGTCATCTACTATAAAAGTATTGAAAAACATAATACGCAGTGCAAGAAACAGGCCGGCTATACCGGCAACCAATTCAATAGCAAACTGTATATTGGGGCTTTCTTCTAAATAATCTACCAGTATGCCTAAGTTTGTTACTATAAAAGCAAATATGAAAACTACCGCCAGATAACTCCAAACCATTTTGGCTTTAGGTATCACCTGTATAAATTCAAAGTCGTAGTATTCGCTATCAATTACAGTAAAAATCAGTTTATAAAGGCCAAGCGTAGTATATGCCTGCAACCAGATCAAAATAAAGGTTACAATCATTGACCCCCAAAAATCTTCGGGCGAATAAATAAAGCCGATGATAAGACCAAGTACCCCCAGTAAAAAAAAGGAAATAACAGAGTAAACTATAATCGTTACAAAGTTCTTTCTGAAAATATCCCATGCAGCCTTTACGGTTTCTGCAACAGAGAACGGGTGATACATACTACGTTTTTAAGATCTTTTTAACACAACACGCTTCCAAAAATCCTGCATAAATCCCAACCCGTAGGCAGTAAGTTGCGTTATGGCAGCTATAATGCTCAAAAATGCAATTTTTGCTGATTTATTCTTAATAAGCGCGTGAAAAAATATTAACAAAATGTAAACACCTAACAAAATGTTACATAGCATGGCTATAGGCAACCGGGCAACATTGGCAACCAAAGTAAATGCTATACCCAGCGTGGCAAATGCCGGGAAAAAATGCACCAGCTTTAATTGCGAGGGGAAGAATTTGTAAATGTTGATGCGTGCACGACCAAAAAAATGAAGCTGTTTATAAAACTTAACAAAATCTGTACGGCGTTTATGGTAAACAATGGCTTCTGGTATCAAACCTATTTTATAACCCAGTGAATGGATGCGGATGCTATACTCAATATCCTCGCCTAAACGAGTGATGATAAAGCCCCCTGCCTTTTCCCAAACAGCCCGGGATACCCCCATATTAAAGCTGCGGGGATGAAACTGACCGATACCTTTTTTATTTCCGCGGATGCCGCCTGTAGTGAAAGGCGAGGTCATGGCGTAGCTGATGGCTTTTTGGATAGGGGTGAATGATTCATGTGCGCCGTCTGGCCCGCCATAGGCATCCAGCCAGTTCTTACCGAGCGAATCATGTACGATCTGCAGGTAATCTGCAGGGATCAGGCAGTCCGAATCAAATATCACAAAATAATCGCCTTTGGCACGTTCAAAGCCGAAGTTGCGCGTAAAGCCCTGGCCTTCATTGGCTTTTTCAAAGTAGCGTATGTTGAGTTTATCTGCATAGCCCTTTACAATATCTTCGGCACGTTCTACAGAGCCATCCTCAATAACCAAAACTTCAAACTGCTTGTAGGTTTGCAGGGTTAAGGTAGCCAGCAGTTCGGCAATTTCCTGGGGGCGGTTATACAGAGGTATGATGATGGAAAAAAACATATTTTCAAATGTGCAGATGTGCGGGTATGCAGATGTGCAGATGAATTGTTTAGTTGTTAAGTGTAATAATACAATGTGTTAAAATGAGCACGAATCTGCAAATTCGCAAATCTTCTCATCCGTACATCTAAATCGTGTCTTCTATTTGATAATTATTCCTGTCGTGCGAGTTGCGCGAAACCAGTTCGGCAACAAAGCCGGTTAAAAACAATTGCGATCCCAGCAAAATGGCTACTAATGCAAAGTAAAACAACGGATTATCTGTAGGTTGCCTTGGCACAACGTGATGTGCCAGATCATATAATTTTTCGGCAATAAGATAAATGGCAATAACTATACCTGCAAAAAAACTAAGCGTACCCATAGCGCCAAAAAAATGCATGGGGCGTTTGCCAAATTTCCCCACAAAAAATATCGACAGCAAATCTAAAAAGCCATTTATAAAACGCGTCCACCCGAATTTGGTTTTGCCGTATTTACGGGCGCGATGCTCTACCACCTGCTCGCCAATATTGGTAAAGCCTGCCCATTTGGCTATTACGGGGATATAGCGGTGCATTTCGCCGTAAACCTCAATATTTTTTACTACGGTTTTGCGATAGGCTTTAAGCCCGCAGTTAAAATCATGCAAATTGTTGATGCCGCTCATTTTGCGGGTTGCCGCATTAAAAAACTTTGTAGGTATAGTTTTGGTTAGGGGGTCATAACGTTTTGCTTTCCAGCCCGATACCAGGTCGTATTTATCTTCTGTTATGCGGCGGTATAGGCCGGGTATCTCATCCGGGCTGTCCTGCAGGTCGGCATCCATGGTTATGATCACATCGCCTTTCGCAGCCTCAAAACCAATATTGAGCGCAGCCGATTTACCGTAATTGCGCCTGAATTTAAAGCCTTTTATAAAAGGATTGTTCTCTTTTAATTTAACGATCATATCCCAGGAGCCATCTTTGCTGCCGTCGTCAACCAAAACAATCTCATAGGTGTAATTATTATCGGCCATAACGCGGCTTATCCACGAGGTAAGCTCCGGTAACGATTCAACCTCGTCGTAAAGTGGTACTACTACTGATATATCCATTTAATAGGGTAGATGCCTGGGCTGCCCAAATCAGCCGCCCGCCTTTGTTGCAAAAATATAAAAAATTAGAGAAGGGTTGCAGTCCAATCTTTAAACCAGAAATGATGTTAATAAAAAAGCCGCAACAATTTGTTACGGCCTAAATATTAAACTAAGTTTTTTCAATCTAATCCCAAAACCTTACTTGTCCTCTCCCTTGTAGCATCAGCCAAAGCCTCATCCTTTACAAGCGATTGCCCGTAAGAGGGGATCATCTTTGTAAAAACAGCCTGCCATTCCGGAGATTTGGCTTTGTTTTTAAAGCAGCGGCTGATCAGATCGATCATGATAGGTACTGACGTTGAAGCCCCCGGTGATGCACCTAAAAGGGCAGAGATGCTGCCATCGGCACTGGTTACTACCTCGGTGCCAAATTCTAAAACGCCGGTGCGTTGAGCATCTTTTTTGATGATCTGCACGCGCTGGCCTGCAACATCCAGCGTCCAGTCCTGGTCTTTAGCTGCCGGGAAATACTCCTGCAAGGCCTTAAGCCTATCGGCGGGTGATTGTAATACCTGGCTGATGAGGTATTTAGTTAAAGCCATGTTATCGCGGCCAACGGCCAGCAGTGGCAGTATATTATTGAATTTTATAGAAGTAAATAAGTCAAGCAAAGAGCCTTTTTTTAGGAAACGGGTTGAAAAACCTGCATAGGGGCCAAAAAGTAATGATCTTTTACCATCGATCATTCGGGTATCCAAATGCGGTACAGACATTGGCGGCGAGCCAACAGATGCTTTACCATACACTTTGGCATCGTGTTTTTTAATCACATCCGGGTTGGTACAAACCAGCCATTGCCCGCTTACCGGGAAACCGCCAAAGCCCTTGCTCTCTGGTATGCCCGATTTTTGCAGCAGGGGCAAAGCGCCGCCGCCGGCACCAACAAATATGAATTTTGCATTTAATTTGCGTTTGTTGCCGCTTATCCTGTCGCTTACTTTAACCTGCCAGGTATTATCTTTGTTGCGCTTGATATCGTTAACGTCATGATTAAGGCTTAAGGTAACACCCGGTTTTTGCTGCAGCTTATTAATTAAGCTACGCGTTAAAGAACCAAAGTTAACATCTGTACCAATACCCATGTAAGTGGCAGCTACATGATGCCCTTCATCACGCCCATCCATTACCAGTGGTACCCATTTTTTTAGCTGGGCATGGTCTTCAGAATACTCCATACCTTTAAAAAAATGGTGCTGCACTAAAGCATCGCGGCGTTTTTTAAGGTAATCTACATTATCATCCCCCCAAACAAAACTCATATGCGGTATTCTGCTGATGAAACTTTGCGGCGTATCTATATATCCTGCTTCAACTAAAAAGGCCCAAAATTCTTTAGAAATTTCAAACTGCTCGGCAATTTTAATGGCTTTGGTAATTTCTATAGAGCCGTCTTTAAGTTGCGGGGTATAATTTAATTCGCAAAAGGCAGAATGGCCTGTACCGGCATTGTTCATGGCATCAGAACTTTCTGCCGCAACGGTATCCAGTCGTTCAAAAATTTCTATGGTCAGGTCGGGCTGCAGCTGTTTAAGCATTACCCCAAGTGTAGCGCTCATAATGCCTGCGCCAACTAAAACTACATCAACTGTTGTGTTTGAACTATTACTGCCGTTATTCATGATATTATTGAATGCTAAAGATACATTCAAATAAATTATTTGATGGATATATATGCCTTAAACTAATTAAATGATATAAAGTTTACACTAATTACAATGTAAAATAACATTGCAGGTGCCCGCTTATACTATTATACCGAAGGCAATTTTAGTAAAATTTATATAAAATATATTGATTATAGCTTGTAATTTAATTAACATGCTGATGCTCTGCTGCTTTAGCATGCCGCGATGCTTCCTTAAAGTAGATTTAGTGGTATTTAATAAAGCATACATGATTTACTGTGTATAATCTTCTTAAATTTCACTATAAAAGCATGTCGTTCCCATTTAATTAATGCCATTATTTATGATTTAAGCAAATTATTATGTAAGCATAGTAATGTTGTGTAAAGTGCGGCTTAATTAACGGATTTATAAATTTTTTAAGAGGTTTATTGTTAATTTTTATAAAATTTATTAACAATACTATGAAATTTATAAAAATAATTTAAATTCGCACTGCAAACTAAGTACTGATCTTATAAATAACTGATATTTAAACTTAAAAAATTACAAATTAATCATTAAAATGGCAACTAAACTTGAGTACATCTGGCTTGATGGCTACAAACCAACCCAAAGCCTGCGTAGTAAAACAAAAATTGTTAAATCTTTTAGCGGTAAAGTTGAAGATTTGGATAACTGGAGCTTTGATGGTTCATCAACCGAGCAAGCACCGGGTGGTTCATCAGATTGTATTTTAAAGCCGGTATTTACTTGCCCGGATCCACAGCGTAAAGATGCACACCTTGTTATGTGCGAAGTATTAGATTCTAAAGGCCAGCCACATGAATCTAATGGCCGTGCACTTATCCAGGATGATGATAATGATTTTTGGTTTGGCTTTGAGCAGGAGTATTTCCTTTGGGACCCTGAAACTGATAAACCGCTTGGCTTCCCTAAAGGTGGTTACCCGGCACCACAAGGCCCGTATTATTGCTCGGTAGGCGCTAAAAACGCTTATGGCCGCGATATTGTTGAAGAGCACCTGGATGCTTGTTTAGAAGCAGGCTTAAATGTTGAAGGTATCAACGCAGAGGTAGCAGCAGGCCAGTGGGAATTTCAGATCTTTGCCAAAGGCGCTAAAGAAGCCGGTGACCAGATTTGGGTTGCACGTTATTTATTAGAAAGAATTGGTGAAAGCTATGGTGTTGCCATTAACTGGCATTGCAAACCATTAGGCCAGTTAGATTGGAATGGTTCTGGTATGCACGCCAACTTCTCTAACACTTTATTGCGTACTGCAAACAGCGAAGAGAAATTTAAAGCAGTTTGTGAGGCATTCCGCCCGGCAGTTGCTGAGTGTATTGCTGTATATGGTGCTGATAACGATCAACGCTTAACCGGTAAGCACGAAACTGCTTCAATTACCGATTTTAGCTACGGTGTATCTGATCGTGGTGCTTCAATCCGTATTCCTTTATACGCAGTAGATCATAACTGGAGTGGTTATTTAGAAGATCGTCGCCCTAACTCGGCTGCCGATCCGTACAAAGTAGCCGCGGTTATTATTAAAACCGTTAAAACTGCTAAAGTTTAGTATTACCATCCTATACCTTTTTATAAAAATCCCCCGTATTTAATTAACGGGGGATTTTTTTGGTTTATTTTGCTGCAGTAACTTTTCTTTTTGCTGTAGCAGCTGTTTTGGCCGCTGTTGTTTTAGCAGCAGCAACTTTTGGCGCAGCAGCTTTTTTAACTGCGGCTACTTTAGTTTTAGCATCATCAGTTACTTCCTTTGCTTTTGTGGTTGCTTTGGCCTTTACATTTGCCGCAGTTTTTTTAGCTTCGGCTGTAGTATCTTTTGCTTTTTCAGTTACTTCCTTTGCTTTTGTGGTTGCTTTGACCTTTACATCAGCCGCTTCTTTTTTTGCCTTATCGGTGGTATCGGCAATCTTTTTGGCAACTGCATTTTTGGTTGTATCAACCTTTTTAACCGCTGATTTTTTAGCCGTAGTTATTTTTTTAGATGCTGTAGCCTTTTTAGCCGCTGCATTTTCTTTAATATCTTCAATTTTATCTTCTGCTTTGTCTTTCAGGTCTTCGGCAGTCTCTTTGGTGCCATCCCAAAATTCTTCTATGGTTTCTTTAATTTTTTCAAAGAACCCCTTTTCTTCAGGCTGTGTTTTTTTGGTGCTCATAGTTGTATTTATTTAAGTATCTGGTTATTATTAGCTATTCAACATTGGTAAATAGTATTTTGTTTTAATGCAAAAAAAGCTATATAAAACAGCACTAAGCGGGCTGCTTTTTTAAAGTGTATCCCTGTAAAAGTTGATTTAAACAAGGCGATATTGCAATTAAATAATTAACCGTATTTTTGCCGGCTATGAAGTTCCCTAAGTTTGCCGACCTGATATTATTTGAAGACGACGATGTAATAGTGGTGAATAAACCGCCGTTTATCAGTTCGCTGGATGAGCGTGAAGGTGGCGAAGTAAATATGTTGCGCCTGGCCAAACAATATACAGATGATGCGCAGATTTGTCACCGGCTGGATAAAGAAACTTCGGGGGCGCTTATCATAGCCAAAAATCCCGAAGCTTATCGCACCGTATCTATACAGTTTGAGAAACGGAGGGTTAAAAAGGTGTATCATGCCGTTATTGATGGCACCCATGTTTTTGACAACCTGCTGATAGACCTGCCGATACTTAATGTAGGTAAAGGTAACGTAACCATTAGCCGGCAGGAAGGTAAACGTGCCGAAACGTGGTTTCAGTCGTTAAAGTATTTTAAGCATTATACGCTGGTAGAATGCCGCCCGGTAACCGGCCGTATGCACCAGATCCGCATACACCTGGCTACTCAGCGGGCTTCTATAGCAGGTGATGAAATGTATAAAGGCCAACCGGTATTTTTATCAAAGCTTAAGCGCAAATATATCTTAGGTAAAGATCAGGAAGAGTTACCCATCATGAAACGTTTTGCTTTACATGCCTATGAGGTAAGCTTCAAACTACCATCGGGCGAAGACGTGACCATCCATGCACCATACCCTAAAGACTTTGAAACATTATTAAAATTGCTGGATAAATTTGATAGTTAATTACACAGTTAAGCGCTCATAAACAGGTGTTTAAAATGTAATTATTATTAAAAATTGTTTGTTTTTACGCTTGCCAGGTGTAAATTTATAGGAAAAACATCTGCATGCGCAAAAAGCTTTGTTTCGCAACAGCTTTTCTCATCTTAATAACCTGTGCTTTGCATGCGCAGCCATCTCGTATTAACCGCGATACGCTTATCAGTATTATTGAGCAAAAAGGCAGACCCGAGCAGCAAAAAAGATTAATAAGATTTGTAAAGAAGTATGTTCAAAATATAAGGCCGGGAAAAGGCAGGGAAACTGCGGATACGCTTATAAAGATGTTAGCCGCTTACAACTTACCTGATAAGGGTGCTTTACAGCATTTTATTTTAGGTATTTGCCTGCATAAAAATCGGGATCTTAAAAATGCAGAACTGCACATGTTGCAGGCTGTAGAGATTGCACGTAAAAATAACAGTAGCTACCTGTTGTATCAGTTTTTAAGCCATCTTGGTTTTATACAAACAGATGCAGGTGATTTTACGGGGGCTGTTTACAGTTACCGCCTGGCCCAAAAAGAGGCATTACAGTTAAATGACAATCATCTGCAAACGCTGCTGGATGTTAATATCTCCGATTTGTATTATAAATCAGGTTTTTACAATCAATCTATTAATTACCTTAATCAGGCCCAATCGTTATTAACTGCCGAGTCGGCTGCCAGCCGTGCATCGCTATCTACAACAATACTTTACAATAAATCTGAGAATTACTTCCGGATGAAAAATTACGATTCGTTACTTGCATATCATCAGCGGCTACTGGATGCAGGTAATAAATCGTACAAAATACAAACCTACAGGCTGCGTACGGCATATTATTTAAAACTGCTTAAGCAGGATTATGTAACTGCTATAGGCCAGATAATGGCTTTAAAAAGAGACAAAAAGTATGTACCGAGCGAGTTGGATGACCAGCAACTTGCCTATGCTTATTTTATGAACAAGCAGTTAGATTCGGCCAAGGTTGTGGTTGCTAAATTATTAAAAAGCAGTAACGGCGATAACCACCCCGAAATTCGTTTTCATTTGTATGATATGCTTGCCCAGATAGCAGAAAAACAAGGTGATGTGCGCCTGGCATCTGCTAATTATAAACTTGCGTTACAGGAATTAAAAGAAAATAATTTAAGGATAAGTAAGGTAGGTAACATTTCATCGCAGATGAAAATAGATGAAACCGAAAATTCTTACCTGCAACGGGCCGAAGCTTATAAGCGCGAACGCCTGTGGCTGATACTGCTGGTAATTACAGCAGCCCTTGTTATTATAACCATTACATTGATATATAGGGCTGTAAAACAAAAGAGGCATTACGAAAGGCTTTTATATTTAGCTAAAAAGGAGGAATTGGCATTTATCAATTCGCACGAGGTTAGAAAATACCTTACCAATATTTTAGGCATAATGGATATTTTAAAAAATAGCGAAAGCAAAATGGAGGATTACGAACAGATAGAGCCGTATTTGCATAAATCGGCATCATTGCTTGATAAATCTATCAGAAATATATCCGAAAAGTTAAATGAAGAAGATGAGTTAGCTTAAACAGCCCGGTCTGTACAGCCTTAATCGCTGCTGATAAGGGTAGTTTCGCGGGTTATAATATCATGGATGCTTGTTTCTGATAAGATCTTTAAAGAAGCATCCCGCACCTCAATAAATACATCGCGGATACCGCATGTATGCTCCTGATGGCACTCATCGCACCGGTGATAAAAGTTAAGACTGGCGCAGGGCACCATAGCGATGGGGCCATCGGTAATGCGCATAATACTAACCAAAAAAATCTCTTTTGGGTCCTTATTAAGGCTGTAGCCACCACCCGCGCCTTTTTTGCTGTACAGATAGCCGGCGTTCCTAAGATCGAGCAGGATCTGTTCTAAAAATTTTTTGGGTATTTTTTCAAGCTCGGCGATCTTGGAGATCTGCATGGGCGGCTTGTCCATGTTTTTGCCCATGACAACCAGCGCCTTTATTGCGTATTTAGTTTTTTTGGATAGCATCTATAAATATAGTACACAAAATTACACAAACAAATTTGTACTACATAATATGCAGGCATAGTATTTATGTAACATTCGTGTCAGCGTGGCCCAGGCTTTTATCAGGGTTTACTACATCCCTTACCAGTTGTTTCAGTTCCTTTATTTCCGGAAACCGGCCCTGTTCTTTACGGTCAAACAACACCACATCATTTATCCTGATATTATACTTGCCCGGGGTCTCGCTGGGCTGCAGGGTAACACCATAAATATCGTTGTTAAAAGTGCTTAACAGTTCTTGCGCCATGTAGGCAGCCCTAAGCATCCAGTTGCATTTAGGGCAATATTCTATGGTGATGGCTGGTTTCATTATATGCAGATATGTAAAGATGCCTGTTATGTCTAATTGACACAATAACTTGTTTGACAGATATTTTTTAGTAATTTCCGTTATCCAAACATCAACCAATTATAAAACATATTTCATGAAAAGAATAACATTTTTTATACTGTTGGCAAATTTTGCCTTTATAACAGTATTTGCGCAAAACGGCAAGCAAGTTAAAATTGAGAATGGCGTGGTAGAAAGCGTTACCGAAAAATCGGGTGTTAACAGTTTTAAAGGCATTCCTTTTGCCCAGCCACCCATTGGGCCCCTGCGCTGGAAAGAACCACAGCCGGTTAATAACTGGAAGGGTGTACGCAAGTGTAATGCTTTTGGCTATAACCCTATGCAAAAAAAAGTTTTTGGCGATATGAATTTTCGTTCGCCGGGTATGAGCGAAGATTGCCTGTACCTGAATGTTTGGCTGCCTGCAAAGCCGTCAAAAACCAGGCTGCCTGTGCTGGTTTATTTTTATGGCGGCGGCTTTGTTGCCGGTGATGGATCGGAGCCGCGTTATGACGGGGAAAGCATGGCCAGGCGCGGAATAATTTCTATTACGGTTAATTACCGTTTAGGAGCTTTTGGGTTCATGGCCCATCCGGAATTGACTAAAGAATCGGCACACCATTCCTCTGGCAATTATGGGCTGCTGGATCAGAATGCCGCCCTGCGCTGGGTGCAAAAAAATATAGCAGCATTTGGCGGCGACCCGAAGCGGGTTACCATCGCCGGCGAATCGGCAGGGTCGATTGCGGTGTCTGCACAGATGGTATCGCCATTATCAAAAAATCTTATTGCAGGGGCCATAGGCGAGAGCGGGGCTATGATAAAACCTACTTTAGCCGCAATACCATTAGTTGACGGAGAGCAGAACGGATTGAAGTTTGCCGAAAGGGCAGGGGCCGCAACATTGGCCGATTTACGAATGCTATCTGCAGATAAGTTGTTGGACGAAGCTGCCAAGCCCGGAACACCAACTATGCAGGTAGCAACGATTGATGGTTACTTTTTGACTAAAAAGCCGGTAGCGTCTTTTTTAGCCGGCGAACAGGCTAAAGTACCACTTTTAGTTGGTTGGAATTCGGCAGAGATACCCTACCAAGCCGTGATGTACGGTAAAACGCCAACCCCGGAAAATTATATAAGCCAGGTTAAAATGCTTTACGGCGAAAAAGCTGACGAGGTTTTAAAATTGTACCCGGGTAATAGCGAGGTAGAAGTGATCAAATCTGCCACAGAACTGGCCAGCGACAGGTTTATATCCTACAGTACGTGGAAATGGGCCGATGCACATGCTTTAACCGGCGGCAAGCCTGTGTATAGATACCTATTCTCTAAACCACGCCCGGCCATGACAGCGGCAATGGGTAACGCCAAAGCAGGTTTGGCTGGTGGTGTTATTAAAGGCGACGCTGATGCTAAACCCGAAGCTAATAAACAGCCTCAGCCCTATGCAGGTGCAGCACATGCATCAGAAATTGAATATGCCATGGGCAACCTGGCAACAAATACCGTTTATGCTTGGACGCCCGAAGATTACAAGGTATCTGCCATTATGGAAAGCTATTTTGCCAACTTTGTAAAAACAGGCAATCCCAACGGCCCTGCCTTGCCAAAATGGGATGCTAATATGAAGGGCGGCCCTGTAAGCTTTATTAATATAAACGTTAAAACAGTGCTTGAAAAGGAAAGCCCTCAGCTAAGGGGCAGGTATGTATTTTTAGATCAGCAATATCTGAAATAACACCTGATTAAAATTAGCTATAAAAAGAAAACCGCTTTGGAATCATCCAGAGCGGTTTTCTTTTTATTAATGGGATTGTGTTACAAGTGAATAACTTCTCCGTATGCATCGGCAGCAGCTTCCATAACAGCCTCGCTCATGGTAGGGTGCGGGTGTACCGATTTAATGATCTCGTGGCCGGTTGTTTCCAGCTTACGTGCTGTAACTATTTCGGCTATCATCTCGGTAACGTTAAAGCCCAGCATATGTGCGCCAAGCAATTCGCCGTATTTGGCATCGAAGATCAGTTTTACAAAACCATCTTTAGCGCCTGCGGCACTTGCCTTGCCTGATGCCGAGAATGGGAATTTGCCTATTTTAAGCTCGTATCCGGCTTCCTTAGCCGCTTTTTCTGTATAACCAACTGATGCCACCTCTGGCGAGCAGTACGTACAGCCCGGTATGTTATTGTAGTTTAACGGCTCGGGATGGTGGCCTGCAATTTTTTCAACGCAGATAATACCTTCGGCAGATGCAACGTGTGCCAATGCCTGGCCTTTAACAATATCACCGATGGCATAAACGCCATCAACATTGGTTTTATAAAAATCATCTACCAATACTTTGCCTTTATCGGTTTTTACGCCGTTCTCTTCTAATCCAAGGCCTTCAATATTGGTAGAGATACCTATAGCAGATAATACAACGTCGGCTTCCAGTACCTGGTTGCCTGATGCTGTTTTAACATTTACACGGCAGCCCTCGCCATTAGTATCTACCGATTCAACGGTTGAGCCCGTCATGATGTTGATACCTTGTTTTTTAAGGATGCGGAGTAAACCCTTTGATACTTCCTCATCCTCTAATGGCACAATATTATCTAAAAACTCAACTACGGTAACTTTTGTACCAATAGCATTGTAAAAATAAGCAAACTCTATACCGATGGCACCTGAGCCTACCACAACCATTGATTTTGGCTGTTGGGGAAGGATCATAGCCTGGCGGTAGCCTATAACTTTCTTGCCATCCTGTTTAAGATTCGGTAACTCGCGCGAGCGGCCTCCTGTTGCCAGGATGATGTTTTTTGCTGTAAAATCTTTAGTAGAGCCGTCGCTGATTTTTACAGATACGGTCCCTTTTGATTTTAAAGAACCATAACCCATAATTACCTCGATCTTGTTCTTCTTCATCAGGAACTGTACGCCTTTGCTCATGCCATCGGCTACGCCGCGGCTTCTTTTTATTACAGCTTCAAAATCAACTTCGCCGCCGCTGGTTTTGATACCGTAATCGGCAGCGTGGTTTAAATATTCAAACACCTGGGCGCTTTTTAATAAGGCTTTTGTAGGGATACAACCCCAGTTAAGGCAAATGCCCCCAAGCGATTCTTTTTCAACAATGGCGGTTTTTAAACCCAATTGCGACGCGCGGATAGCGGCAACATAGCCGCCCGGGCCCGAACCAATAACAATTAAATCGTAATCCATATAGTATGTATCTTTTATGATTTTGGAATGCCAAAGCTAATTAAAAAGCACTGGAAAAGAAAAACCACGGAATGATTTAGTAATTGAACTTAAATGCTAATCATCATAGGTTGTTAAAGCACTGTTTATTCATAAAAACATAGTTTGTAATATGAATATTACACTCAAAATTCATCAAAATTTCATTATTGTTTAAATAAGGTGTAAAGTGTTGAAAAGTATATAATTATTATTAACATTAACTTAATATACTGATTGACACTATTACTTATCTTTGCTGCATAATTCACTTAATGATAAATCATTTAACAGTTAAATTAAAAAAACAAAGTATGAGGAACTTTTTACTCTTATTATTACTGACCGGATTTACACTCTTTTTTGCAGGGAATGTAAACGCTCAGGGGGTAACTACGGCTTCTGTTAACGGTGTGATTACCGATAACCAGGGCGGGATACCAGGAGCAACCGTAACGATTACACACCAGCCAACAGGTACGGTGTATTCAACCGTTACACGTACAGATGGCCGTTACAACATCCCTAACTTAAGGGTTGGTGGCCCGTACATTTTTAAAGTAAGCTTTATTGGATTTAAAGATTACATTCAGGAAGGCATTACCTTATCTATTGGCCAGGATCAGCGTATTTCGACTAAACTATTGGACAACACCACAAGTTTAGGCGAGGTTACCGTTACAGGCACACAAGGCAAGGTTATCAATTCATCGCGCACTGGTGCGCGTGAAACCATCACCCGTTCACAAATTGAGAATTTACCTACAGTTAGCCGCTCATTGCAGGATTTTACAAAGCTAACGCCGTCTGCCAATGGTTTGGCTTTTGGCGGCCGCGCCAGCACTTACAACAATATTACGGTTGATGGTGCTTTGTTTAACAACTCTTTCGGTTTATCAGGTACATTAGGTGGCCAAACCAACTCACAGCCAATATCATTAGATGCGATTGACCAGATACAGGTTGATATTGCACCTTATGATGTGCGCCAGGGTAACTTTACAGGTGCAGGTGTTAACACTGTAGTAAAATCAGGTACAAATACTGTAAAGGGTACTGCTTATTATTTTGCACGTGGTGCAAAATTACAAGGTTACCATGTTGGCCCAACCAACTTAAACCCAACCCCGGTTAATTACCATACTAACGGTGTTGCAGTAGGCGGCCCGATCATCAAAAACAAATTGTTTTTATTTGTATCTGGCGAGCAGGAACGCGTTACACAACCACCAAGTTCTGTATGGGTTGCCGGCAAAACAGGTGTAAGCGGTGCTAACGTTTCAAATGTGCAGGCTACTACGCTTGATGCTATCAAAAATAAACTTATCGGCCTTGGTTATGACCCGGGTGCTTACGAAGGTTATCAATACCGTACCTCAAGTGATAAAGTAACTGTAAAATTAGACTGGAATATTGATAAGAACAATACTTTAAGCGCTAAATACTTTTATTTAAAATCATTCAGAGACCAGCCGGCAAGTAATTCAGGTATTACTAACGCAGGTGTTGGTTTTGGTACCACTCGTGCGCCGGGCATCAATACATTGCCATTCCTTGGTTCGGGTTATACTATCAACAATAACTTTAATATTGGTATAGTTGAGTTAAACACCCGTATCAGCAATACCATGTCTAACAAGTTAACAGTTGGATACTCTGCTTTAAGAGATTTCCGTAACTTTTTGGGTAATGGTTCTGTGCCTATGGTTGATATTGGTAACGGTGTTACTACTGCAACAGGTGCGGTTACTACAGGTGCTACAGCAACGGCTACCAGCTTCGGCTCGGAGTTGTTTACCGCAGGTAACTTGTTAAACACAAACATCTGGCAATTTGCTGATGATTTTACCATATACAAAGGCAGGCACGAAATTACTATAGGTACAAGCAACCAGATCCAAAGCTATGTTAACGGTTTTGCGCCTAACTATAACGGTTTGTACACTTATAATTCAGCTTCAGATTTCCTGAACGATTTGCCTGCTGCTGCTTACACACTGCGCTATTCTGCAGTGGGTAACGATTTCCCTTATGCAAAAATTAAGGCATCATTATACAGCGTTTATGTACAGGATAAATATAATGTAACTGATAACTTTAAATTAACTTATGGTGTAAGGGCTGATTATTCGGCATTCCCAAGTTCATTGGCACCAAATGCTAATGCAGCTGCTTTAACTTTCCAGGGCGGTACACAGGTTGATGTATCAAAATTACCTAAAAACCGTGTGCAGATCTCTCCGCGTTTAGGGTTTAACTGGGATGTTAAAGGTGATCAAACCACTCAGATACGTGGTGGTACCGGTTTGTTTACCGGCCAGGTTCCTTTTGTATGGATCTCTAACCAGGCATCCAACAATGGCTTGCTGTTTGGATCATACACCATTGTTAAAGGCGCAGCTACCAATACTGCAGCACAAAATGATCAGTTAATATTTAAACCGGATGTTAACGCAAACCGCCCAACAGCAGGCGCAGCTAATAATTCTTATGAATTGAACGTTGCAGACCCTAACTTAAGGTATCCAAAGATCTGGAGGACCAACCTTGCTATCGACCAAAAATTACCTGGTGGTGTTATTGGTACTATTGAAGGTGCTTACACAAAAGATCTGCAGGCGATATATCATCAAAACCTGGTGGTTTCTGATGGTTTTACCACTCTTGCAGGCCCTGAAGGTCAGATCCGTTATAATTCAAAAAATACAACAGCCCCAACTGCTACAAACCCTACCACAGCTGCAAACCCTAATATTACAGGTTTGTACTATATGAGGAATACCAGCAAAGGCTTCTCTTATTTTATTACCGGCCAGTTACAAAAAAGCTTTACAAATGGTTTCGCGGCAAGTGCAGCTTATACTTATACCAAATCAAAAGATGTTAATGACGGCGGATCAACTGCGGCTACCATCTGGAGCACCAGGTATGTTGCCGGTAACCCTAACGGCGATAACTTGTCTAACAGCTCATACGTACAGCCAAACCGTATTATTGCTACCTTATCTTACCGTAAACAATACTTCAAAAACGCAGCTACTACTATAGGCCTTGTATTCGAAGCATCTAATAATGGTGCTGTATCTTATACAGTTGCAAGTAACAGCAATGCTGCTATCGGTGATTTAAATAATGATGGTGCTAATAACGATTTAATGTACATTCCAAAAACACAGGCAGATATCGTTCTTGTTCCTAACGGATCAACCGATACCCGTACTGCAGGCCAGTTATGGAATCAGTTAAATAACTTTATTAGCCAGGATAAATATCTGAATGCTAACAGAGGCAAATACGCTGAAAGAAACGGTGCTATTTTACCTACTTATAAAAGGCTTGATCTGCACATTGCACAAGATTTTTATGTTAGCGCAGGCAAAACTAAAAACACCCTACAGCTTACTTTTGACGTAATTAACTTCACCAACATGCTGAACAGGAACTGGGGTACATACCAAACTTCATTTACCGGTTTCAACAACGGTGCTGCACCGGTTTTACGTTACATGGGTGTAAATGCGGATAACAGGCCAACTTATGCATTCCCTTACCTGGATGCTACAAACGCTGTCCCTTTACAGTCATCATACAGAAATGATATTAATATTGCCTCACGCTTCCAGGCGCAGATAGGTGTACGTTATATCTTTAACTAATAGTAAGTAACTATAAATTAAAATGGGGGTGTTTCGATTTCGAAACACCCCCATTTTTGTATATACTGTATCATAAGAAGAGGCTGTATGATTTTATTCGTACAGCCTCTTTTTATTGAATATATTTTTTTTAATTATAGACAAATTCGCCGTAAGGTGATTTTACCGTCACCTGCTTTTTATCGGCAGCTTCTACACGGCCTATGATCTGTGCATCTACATTAAAGCTTTTTGATATGGTAATAATATCTTCCGCTATATCCTGCGCTACATAAAGTTCCATACGATGGCCCATATTGAATACCTTGTACATTTCCTGCCAGCTGGTGTTAGATTCTTCCTGAATCAACTTAAACAAAGGCGGGATAGGGAAGAGGTTATCCTTAATGATATGCAGATCTTCTACAAAGTGCAATACCTTGGTTTGTGCACCGCCGCTGCAATGTACCATGCCGTTTATCTGGCTGCGATATTTATCTAATATAGCTTTAATAATAGGGGCATAAGTACGTGTTGCTGATAACACCAGTTTGCCTGCGGTAATTGTTTCGCCTTTGCCAATGTCAATTTTATCGGTAAGGTTTTTACTGCCGCTAAAAATCAGGTCCTGCGGAACGGCAGGGTCAAAGCTTTCGGTGTATTTATTGGCGATAGTTTTATTGAACACATCGTGGCGGGCAGATGTAAGCCCGTTTGAGCCCATACCGCCGTTGTATTCCTTTTCGTAAGTGGCCTGGCCGTATGAGGCTAAACCTACTATCACATCGCCTGGTTTAATGCGGTCGTTTGATATTACATCTTCACGCTTCATGCGGCAGGTAACGGTCGAATCTACAATAATGGTGCGCACCAGGTCGCCCACATCGGCAGTTTCGCCACCTGTAGAGTAGATGCCAATGCCAGCGTCACGTAATTCGGCCAGTATTTCTTCTGTGCCGTTGATAATAGCGGCTATCACCTCGCCGGGTATCAGGTTTTTATTCCGGCCAATGGTTGATGATAGCAGAATATTATCGGTTGCGCCTACGCAAAGCAGATCGTCAAGGTTCATGATAATAGCATCCTGTGCAATACCGCGCCATACCGATATGTCTCCGGTTTCTTTCCAGTAGGTGTAGGCCAGGGATGATTTTGTACCGGCGCCGTCGGCATGCATAATATTGCAATATGCCGGGTCGTTTGTTAAAATATCAGGTACTATTTTACAGAATGCTTTTGGGAAGATCCCTTTATCAATGTTTTTAATGGCATTATGTACATCATCTTTTGATGCAGATACGCCCCGTTGATCATATCTTTGCGGAGAAGTCATGGGCAAATATACTGCTTACAAATATTTTAAGCGTTAAAATTATTACATTGCCACTTTTCATTCTTTCCTATGTTAAATTCTATCAGTTATAAAATTACGCGCTGGCGCTTAAAAAAAAATACACAGCGTAATTTCCTGATCTATTGCAGCGTTTTTGTGGGCTTAATTGGCGGCCTTGCAGCGGTAGCGTTAAAGTTTTTGGTGCATTTAATGGAGGATCTGAGCCGTAATATATCATCTCATTTGCCATTTCATATTATCTACGTGTTTTTACCCGCATTCGGTATTTTGTTAACGGTTGCCTGGCAGCATCTTATCAACCGGGATAAGATACAAAAGGGGATAGGCAACATACTGATCAATATTAAGAAGAACCGCTCCAACATCCGCTCTAATAATATTTATTCGCATTTGGTAACCAGTTCGCTCACTGTTGGTTTTGGTGGTTCATCGGGGCTGGAAGCACCTATTGTTTGTACGGGGGCAGCCATCGGTTCAAATGTTGGCAGGCTTTTTAATTTAAGCCCATACGAAAAAACGGTATTGATAGCCGCAGGGGCTTCGGCAGGTATTGCAGCCGTATTTAACAGCCCCATTGCCGGGGTGTTGTTTGCTTTAGAAATATTGATAGGCGAGATAACGATACCAACCTTTATTCCATTGCTTATAGCATCTGCAACGGGTGTGGTGGTTGCTAAGGTTTTATACTCGCGCCAGCTGTTTCACCTGGTTACCGATGGATGGGTAATGACGGCTTTGCCGTTTTATGTTATTTTAGGTGTATTATGCGGCTGGACCGCCGTTTACATTACCAAAGTAGCAGGAAAGTTAGAGAAAGGGATATTTTTAAAGCAAAACCGTTATGTAAGGGCTGTTGGCGGTGGTTTGATCCTCGGGCTGATCCTGATGATTTTCCCTGCGCTTTTTGGCGAGGGCTACCATTACCTGCAGGAAATACTGAACGGAAATATGGAAGTACTTAAAGAAGAAACCATTTTTAGCCAGTGGTTATCTAACCCATGGCTTATGCTGCTATTTATTGCTGCCTTAATATTAATGAAGATAATTGCGGCAGGCATCACCATAGGCTCGGGCGGGAATGGTGGTACCTTTGCGCCAACTATGTTTACAGGGGCGTTTTTGGGCCTGTTTGTAGCCTTTGCGGTAAACCAAACCGGGCTGGTGCATTTAAGTACAAGTAACTTTATAGCGGTAGGCATGGCGGGGGCATTAAGCGGTGTATTGCACGCGCCTTTAACTTCTATATTTTTAATAGCCGAGATAACTGGCGGGTATGTGCTGTTTATCCCGCTGATGATCGTATCTGCCATGTCATACATCATATCGCGCATGTTTAGCAAGCATAATATGTACTGGCACGAATTGATCCACGAAAAAAATATACACCCCGGCCAGGATTATGGCATGCTTAACCAGATAACTTTAGATAGTATTATTAACCATCAATTTAAGGTGATAAGCAAGGAAATGCCTGTAAGCGATTTTTACAGCATATTAGCAAACAGCCAGGCCAATATTTTTGCGGTGCTTACAAGCCAGGGAGCCCTGGAAGGTGTGGTTTGGATGGATGAGATCCGTAAGCATATGTTCGAAACAATAAGTAAGGAAGATACGGTTGCTGATATTATGGTTGCCCCACCTGCTGTAATTGATTATACTCAGCCGGTAAGCAGCGTTATGGAGTTGTTTGACGGCTTGGATGTATGGCAGTTACCTGTTGTAAAAGATGGTGTATTTATAGGTTTTATTTCCAAATCGGCCTTGTTAAATAAGTACCGGGAAGTTATTATCAGCCAGCATAAACAGGCAGATATATTTGCACGGTAAATGGGGGGATTTATTTATCTAATATCCTTTTCAGGGTAGTGTGTAATTCGTTACCCTTGATGTTTTTGGCAACTATTTTTCCGGATGGGCCTATCAATACGTTTGCGGGGATGGTGGTTATCCCATACAAATCTTTTACCATTGCCGCGGGCTTGTAGTTATCTGTTACCTGTGCCCAAGGTAATTTATCTTGTTTAATAGCCTGTAACCAGGCATCCTTCGCATTTTTATTATCAATAGAAATACTTAATACCGTAAAGTTTTGAGCGTTGTACTTTTCATAAGCAGCAACTACGTTAGGGTTTTCATCTCTGCATGGGCCGCACCAGGATGCCCAAAAATCTACTAATACGTATTTCCCTTTAAAATCAGACAAACTCACTTGCTTGCCCGTAGCGCTTAACAACGTAAAAGCCGGGGCGGTAACACCTATTTGTGACCGTTTTGCTGCCTTAATTGCAGTGCCAATGGCTTTGCCTAACGGGCTCGTTTTATTTTCAGCCGAAAGATTTTCAAAAGCACCTGCAACTAACTTAAGGGGCGAACGGTTCACCATACGTTCTAAGGTTAATAAACTAACGTACGAATTGGGATGGGCATTTATAAAGGCAAATTTGATAGGCTCCATCGCATGGTATATCCTGTTATCTTCTTCTAACAGGGCGCCTGTAAATTTATTATCGGCCTGCTGCTCCGGCGTTAATTCATCAAATTTATTTGCACTGATTCTTTGCTGTTTTGATAATTCACTTAGTGCTGATTCGAGTTCGGAGTTATCCTGATTTAATTTTGTACCGCTAACATTGGCGTACAGTAAAGAATCAGTTGTGGTAACCAAAATATCACCCGGCTGAACAAAAATTGTGGCAGAATCATACAAAAAATTGGCAAATGCAGGGTTGTCATTTCTACAGATGTAGCCTACACCCAAGCCGGCGATTGTACCTTTAAAAGTAAATGCGCCATTCTTAACCACGGTAGAATCCAGATGTTGTTTGCCATTTTCTTTGTAAGAGAGAAAGATCCTGTCGCCTTTTTTAAAAGATCTAACATCACCTTTTATGGTATATGCGGATTGTTGGGCAAACGCCAAGGCAGGCCATAACATTGTTACCAGCAAAACAGATCTTTTCATAGCTCATCAGGTAATGTTGCTATAAAGATACTCATCAGGCCTTAATTCTCATACAGTTCCAGCGGTAAGTCGTCTGGGTCGGTAAAAAAGGTGAAGCTTTTGCCGGTGGTTTCATCTATGCGGATGGGTTCGGTAACCACATGGCATTTATTTAAATGCAATACAGCCGCTTTTATGTCATCTACCTCAAATGCTAAATGACGAAGGCCGAGGGCCTCGGGTTGGGATGGCCTTGCAGGTGGTGGGCCGGGGAACGAAAAAAGCTCGATCTGGTACAGTCCGTTAACCTCCAGATCGAGTTTGTATGATTTTCTTGCTTCACGGTAAACCTCGCGGATTACTTTGAAACCCAATATTTCGGTATAAAAATGTTTAGACCGCCCGTAATCCGAACAAATGATAGCAATGTGGTGTATCCTGTTCAGCTTCAGCATATTATTCGTCGCCTAAAATAACGTGTAATACATTGTCATGTACCATTTTAATGTCGGTCATGTTTCCAAATAACTCGTCGTCTATATTGGTGTTGCCGCTACCGTTTACAGAACCTAAAAGGCTAAATTCAATTTCGCTGGTAGCCATCATTTCTATAAAACGTTCCTGATCGTTGGGTGCGATACTTACAATTACCCTACCTTGTGCTTCGCCAAACAAAAAAGCATCTTTACGGATACTGCTATCCGTTTCTACATCAAAGCCCAGGCCGTTCGGCATAGCCGATTCAACCAGCGCAATATATAAACCACCATCAGCCACATCATGTGCCGACTGGATAACCTTATGCTTAATAAGTTGCTTCACTACTTGGTGCATCGCATATTCTTTATCCAGATCAAAATATGGTGCCGGAGCTGCTAATATCTTGTGGTAAGATGCCAGGTATTGTGATGATGCAATATCATTAACAGATTCACCAATAAGATAGATCAGATCGCCGGGCTGTTTAAAGTCCAGGGTCATCAGGTTATCCAGGTCATCCATTACGCCCAGCATACCAATAGTTGGCGTTGGGAATACCGGCCCTTCATCTGATGATTGGTTGTAGAAACTTACATTACCACCTGTAACGGGGGTTTCAAATTTTGTACAGGCTTCGCTCATACCTTTAATGGCGCCTACAAACTGCCAGTAAACTTCCGGCTTGTATGGGTTACCAAAGTTTAAGCAATTGGTAATGGCTACCGGCTCGCCGCCTGCACAGGTAATATTACGTGCAGCTTCGGCAACGGCAATTGCAGTGCCTTTTTGAGGGTCGGCATATACATAGCGCGAATTACAATCGCAGGTTAAAACAATTGCCTTATCCGTATCTTTAACAGCCACAACAGCCGCATCGCTTGGGCGATTGGTGGTCATGGTAGCCGTGCCGATCATTGAATCGTACTGGTCGGTTACCCAACGTTTTGATGCCAGGTTAGCATGGCCTATCAGGTGCTCGGCCACATCAACTAAGTTGGCAGGCTGTGCAACATTATCTATATTAAATTTCTGATTTTCTGCAAAGTAGGCAGGCTCGCGATATTCGCGTTCGTAAACCGGGGCGCCGCCGCCTAAAACAAGGTCATCAGCAGGCACATCGGCCACTTTAACGCCATTCATAAAGTATTCCAGGCGCTGCGTATCGGTAACCTCACCAATAATCGCACAGTTAAGATCCCATTTATCAAATACAGCTTCAACCAAAGCTTCTTTACCTTTTTCAACCACAATCAGCATCCGTTCCTGAGATTCGGAAAGTAAGATCTCATAAGGTTTCATATTCTCCTGGCGCATGGGTACACGGTCGAGATGGATGATCATACCATGTTCACCTTTGGCGCTCATTTCTGAGTTTGAGCAGATAATGCCTGCCGCCCCCATATCCTGCATGCCTACAACAGCGCCGGTTTTTATTACTTCAAGCGTAGCTTCTAATAATAACTTTTCCTGAAAAGGGTCGCCAACCTGCACTGCCGGCAGATCATTAACCGAATCTTCGGTAATATCTTTTGATGCGAATGCCGCACCGTGGATACCATCTTTACCCGTTGCCGAACCTACAATGTAAACCGGGTTGCCCACACCGTATGATGTAGCAGAAACGGTTTCGCCTTCTTTTACAATACCTGCAGAGAATGCGTTAACCAATGGGTTAATATTATAACACTCATCAAAAAAAAGTTCGCCACCTACGGTTGGGATACCAAAGGCATTGCCATAATGGCTAATACCTTTTACAACGCCTTTAACCAGCCATTTGGTTTTATCCAGATTGAGGTCGCCAAAGCGGAGTGAGTTCATCTGGGCGATAGGCCTTGCACCCATCGTAAATATATCGCGGTTAATACCGCCAACACCAGTTGCAGCGCCCTGGTAGGGCTCTAATGCAGATGGGTGGTTATGTGATTCTATCTTAAATGCGCAACCAATGCCGTCACCAAGATCAACCAGTCCCGCATTTTCTTCACCAGCTTTAGCCAACATACGGGGGCCGTCTTTTGGCAGGGTTTTAAGCCAGGTGATGGAATTTTTGTAAGAGCAATGTTCGCTCCACATTACCGCAAAGATAGATAGCTCGGTAAAATTGGGCACACGGCCTAATATCTCTTGTATGCGTTCAAATTCTTCGGGTAAAAGTCCCAGATCGCGGGCGGTTTCAACGGTGGTTAATTCCTGGTTCTCCAATGTATTGTTGTTTATGTTGAAAGGATGCGCAAAATTAGGAAAAAAGCTTAAAGCACGAAAGGAAAAAGGAGTTTAAAGGCGGTAACACCTACTGGTAAATGACAAACCTATACGTTTATATTCAAGAAATAAGCGCACCTTAAACGTGTAATGGCGATGGATTGCACCCATCGCCATTACACAACTAAACAAATAAATTCTTACGAAATTCTATTCATCACTTATTCACTTAATTGAAAATTCATGGGTATGGTATATCTTACCCGTACAGGGCTGCCATTTTGAATGCCCGGTTTCCAGGGTTTAGCCAGTTTTAAAACTCTTGCAGCTTCTTCATCCATACCATAGCCTGCGCCCTTTACTACGGTAATATCTGTTAACCGCCCATCTTTTTCTATCACAAAACTCACTATTACACGGCCACTTACACCTGCATCCTGCGCTGACGGCGGAAACCTTAAAGTGCGGTTTAAAAATTTAGACCACGCATTCATTCCCCCAACAGGCTCAGGCATAATTTCGAGCGTTCCTGTGCTGTGCTCTGTATTGTCTACTATGGGTGCCGGAGTATTGCCCGTACCGTTGCTTGCCGGTGCCGGATCATCAACCGGAGCTTTATCATCGCCTTTAACATTAGCCGGCCCTATTGCTTCAACAAGATGATCAACCACGGGAGGATTTTCTGTGACCGGTTTGCTGGTGACCACAAATGAGGTGTATTTTTGAGTTGTTACATGAGGCTGAGGTTTACTTTGAGTCAGCTTGGGTTCAACAGGCTTTTCAATTTTAAGCTTATTCATTTCAACGGTATGCTCTATAATTATAGGTGGGATGTTTTCAACAACTTTTCTTAACGAAAAGTTATACAATAGCGCAGCTGCAATTACAGCAGCAAACCCTATCCCCATAGCTTTTACCATTCTGGCACCATAATGTTGCCTTAATTCAAAGGCGCCATAGTTTTTGTTTCTGTCAGCAAATACAAGCTCGATCCAATCGGGATTGTATAAATTAAATTTTGTGTTAAGCATAGCGTTGAAATTTTATTTTACTAATTAACGCATTTGCCAAATAATATATTGTATAAATTTGAATTTTTACAATATATTATACTGAATATATAATTATATGCAATTTTTGTATTGTAAATAGTGTTTTAATGCAAATTATATTCTGTTTGGTAGGTGTTGTGCTAACTGCGGTTACCAGTTTTCGGTGGATACCTTTTTTACAGCCTCTGTTTTTGGGGTTAAAGGCTGCTTATCTATGGCTTGCTTTAGCCTGGCAGAAGTGTTAACGCAAAATGTACCTATCTGATTTAGATAATTTTCGGTTTCTTTTTTGCCATACTTTGCGGCCAGTTTTTCTAAGGGAATTTCGATGCCGGGCACCGGTACCATATTGCCAAAGCGGTTGCGCTGGTACGGCGTAAAAATAAAATTGCTGATGCGGTAACGGTATTTCTGATCTTTAGTTTGAATATTGATGGTGTAAGCTATCTCTCCGCCTTCTTTCCTAACTAAGGATATGCCGCTGTAAACAATTAGTTTTGATGAGGTATTTAAAGTATTATCGGCTTTACCTTTGCCCGGTTTAACGGCAGGGTTAAATTTAACTGCAAAATTCCACGCTCTATTATATAAGGTATCGGCAGATAGGGCCGGTTTATCAATAACCCGGTAATAAATATAGTTGTTGCCTTCATCAAATGCCAACGAATCTTTTTGTGCCCATGCTATATGGGCGCAGAGTACACCTAACAGGCTAAAAAATATTTTTTTCATGGGATAAAGATAAGCCATCCGTAAGTTATACGGATGGCTTAAGAAAAATGAATTGTTTAACACTATTAGAAAGCGTAAACCGCAGCAAATACAAATTGTGAGGCTTTTTTGGTTGGAGTGAAGTCGCTTTTAAGGAATGCTTCTGTATTCCAGCTGTCTAATCTTACTTCGGGAATAAATGTTAAAGGGCCGGCTTTAATATTTGATGTTAAAGTGATTGCTTTAACGTTAGGGCCGCCATTTTTCAATTTAAAGTATTCGCCCCTTAAGCCAAATGATACAGCTTTGCTTGCTACAACCTGTGGGTAAAGTGCCACACCGCTAAAGCCGTTGCCGCCAGTTGCTGTTTTAAAGTCGGCAGCATTTAACCCCAGTTTAAACATATCTGTTATTTGGTATGCAGTTGTTAAATCAAATTCTGTACCCGACGAAGCGCCTGATAATACATTCAAATAAGCTGTCCAGCCTTTTACCGGGCTAATAAATAATTGTGCACCAAACGTTGATACGTCATGCGTAGAGAGGTATGTGTTCCAGTTATCATTAAAGATACCTGCCATCAAGCTAACCTTATCAGAAAATGCATAGGTGGCTTTAAGGCCTGCATTCTGGAATGGGCCATTAGTGAAAAGATATGAGGTAGAATAGTTAAAGTTGCCAACCGGCGATATCACCTCATAGCCTACAAAAGTTGCCATGTATCCCGCTGTTAGGTTAAACTTATCAGTTACATCATACGAAACGTATAGGTTTTGAATATTAAAAGTTTCGCCGTTAGAGCCGGTTACTATCGATTGGTAAGAACCGCGCGGGCCAAAGCTTAATTCACCTACAAATGCAGCCTTACCAACTTTTTTCTTCAGGGCAAGATCTATCATACCTATTGATACTGAATTTTGTTCGTTGGCAAAACTTGTTTGGATGTTTGATGTGCCTGTTAAAGCGCCATTGTTACCCGGTACTTTAACACCAGAAAAATCATACTTGTAATAAGTATCTACCGAACCGGAGATGGTTAAAGGTGGATCTGCCTTGGTAGTGTCCTGCGCACTGGCTGCAAAAACTGAAACAGCAAAGAATGATAAAAGTAAAAGTCTTTTTTTCATGATAAGGGATTAAAATTTAGTGATTAATTTATTAGTTGTTGTTTGATTGCGTTTTAAAAAAAAAGATATATCTAAAATTCTATCTATATCACTATAATGCCAAGATTTTTATCAATTAATAATATAATTATTAAAAATAATATAATGCAAGATGTATAATTTTGATTTTTTTGCTTTATTAATTAGGTTTCATTAATTATTTACTAATTAATAAATAAAAATTTATAAAAGCAAACTGTTTTAATAATAAAAAGATATAAAATATGAAAATTAATTAAAATTTTATATATTTTGATGAATTAAATAGAATTTTTTAACTAAAAAATGTGTAATTGATAATTTAAAAGTTAAAATAATATCATTTTTTGTAAGAAAAGTAGAATATTTAGTATGTTTTTATGAGTTGTGATGTTAGTATGAATTATTTTAAGATTTTTTATAAGGAATAGCCTTTTTTTAAGGTTTAGATAGCAGCGCAAATGAATATGCTGTACTTAAACATAAATCCGGGTAAAAACACAACTAATTTTAAATGATTTTATAATTTTGAGCTGAACCAACATTAATATCATGCCTAATACACGTTTTCAGGCCTTAAGGGCGGTGTTAAACCGGGAAATTCCGGATATTAAGCTCCCTTCATCAAAAATATCCGACTATTTTGGAGTAAATGTTTTTGATAAACAAAAAATGAAGGAGTTTCTTTCAAAAGATGCTTACACAGTAATTATAGATTCTATCGATAATGGTGTGCCCATACCGCGAGACATGGCCGAGCAGGTAGCATCGTCAATGAAATCATGGGCAATGGGTAAAGGCGCTACACATTATACTCACTGGTTTCAGCCCTTAACGGGTTCAACTGCCGAAAAGCATGATGCTTTTTTTGAACCTACTGCAGATGGAGGGGCTATCGAACGCTTTAGCGGCGATGCATTAGCACAGCAGGAGCCTGATGCATCAAGCTTCCCCAGCGGTGGTATCCGTAATACTTTTGAGGCGCGCGGCTACACGGCGTGGGATCCGTCCTCGCCGGCATTTATTATAGGGCGTACACTTTGTATCCCTACCGTATTTGTATCGTACACCGGCGAGGCGCTGGATTATAAGGTGCCTTTACTAAAGGCGCTTAATGCTTTAGATAAGGCAGCTGTTGATGTTTGCCACTATTTTGATAAAAGTATTGAGAAGGTGAACGCATCGTTAGGTATCGAACAGGAGTACTTTTTGGTTGATACGGCTCTTTTTAATGCCAGGCCGGATCTGTCACTTACAGGCCGTACTTTATTCGGCCATATATCAGCCAAAAACCAACAGCTGGAGGATCATTACTTTGGGTCCATACCAAGCCGTGTATATGCCTTTATGCAGGATATGGAAACAGAGGCCCTGCAATTAGGTATCCCTTTAAAAACACGGCATAACGAGGTGGCGCCATCGCAATTTGAGTGCGCACCTATATACGAAGAAATAAACCTGGCCATTGACCATAACCAGCTGTTGATGGATATTATGGACCGTGTAGCACAACGCCACCACTTTAAGGTGCTGCTGCACGAAAAACCTTATGCGGGTATTAACGGCTCTGGCAAGCACAATAACTGGTCGCTGATTACCAATACAGGTAAAAACCTGTTATCGCCGGGCAAAACGCCTAAAAATAACCTGATGTTCCTTACCTTTTTTGTGAACACCATTAAGGCTGTGCATGATCATGCCGATCTGTTAAGGGCATCTATCGCATCGGTAAATAATGATCACCGCCTGGGTGCCAACGAGGCCCCCCCGGCAATTATATCCATATTTTTGGGCAGCCAGTTAAGCGAACTGCTGGATGAAATAGATACTTCGCGCCTGAGTAAAAAAATAAAAGAAGAAAACTCCCTTTGGCAGGGGATACCCAAAATACCACAGATATTAAAGGATAATACCGACCGTAACCGCACTTCGCCATTTGCCTTTACCGGTAATAAATTTGAATTGCGCGCTGTGGGTTCATCCGCAAATTCGGCCAGCCCGATGACCATTCTTAATCTTATCATGGCCGATCAGCTTAAGAAATTCAAAATGGATGTGGATAAGCTGCTTAAAAAGGGCGAAAAAAAGGATGTAGCCCTGATGACAGTGATCAAACGTTACATCAAAGAATCAAGAAATATACGTTTTGAAGGGAATGGTTACAGTGAGGATTGGGAAAAAGAAGCTGAAGCCCGTGGTTTGGCCAATATTAAAACTACCCCTAAAGCGCTGGATGCCTTTATATCCGAAAAAGCAGAGATACTTTTTGCAGAAACAGGCGTATTTACTAAACGCGAAGCCCATGCCCGCCACGAAATTTTACTGGATAGCTTTTACAAAAAACTACAGATAGAAGCCCGCGTAATTGGCGAACTGGTAATGAATATCATTATCCCGGCAGCTATAGCCTACCAATCGCGGTTGATAGAGAATGTGAGGGGATTAAAAGATATTGGTTTGGATGCTTCTACTTACGAAGCCCAGCTTGATATAATTAACCAGATTGCAACACATGTTAATTTTATTAAAACCAATGTGGAGCAAATGATTAATGAACGAAAGAAGGCTAATAAGATAGAAGACCTGCGCCAACGCGCCATTGATTATGATGAGCAGGTTAAAAGTTACTTTCAGCCTATCCGTTATCATGTAGATAAATTGGAGCAACTGGTAGATGATTCGTTATGGCCGCTACCAAAATTCAGGGAGTTGCTGTTTATTAAATAAACCTAAATAATACAGTACATCATATTTAAATTTAAAAGCGAGAGATCTTGATTCATAAGAATGTATTATGAATCAAGATCTCTCGCTTTTATGATAACATCAAATTAATTACTTCACCACCTGCACCCACTGGCCTTTTAGCAATGCGTTAATATCGTGGTTATACATGGCCTCGCAATATGCGGCAGGCAGGTAATATTTACCTGTGTAGGCTGCATTCAGCATCACATAATAGGTAACTTCTTTCCCTTCAGCCAAACTAAAGTAGGTATTTACCCGGTCGTCGCGTATATCGCGATAATCGGATGGTGATGATTTAAATGCTTCGTCATTGTTCAGCATCCGGTTATTTAATATCTCCCAACCGGATGGGAAAATCTGTGTTAAGGCCAGGTTATCATAACGGCCGCGTTTGCCAGGATTTTTGATGGTTACCTGGGCCACAAAATCGCTGCCTTGTTTAAGTGATGTTACATCAACAGGTTTGCCGCTTAAAGTAAAATAAGCAATGCGCATCTGCATCACATCCGGATTGATGTATGTTTTAACATCCTGCCCCGATGATGGCTGCCCCTGCAGTATCAGGCGTATATACAGCTTGTTTGTGCCGGTGTTTTTTAGGTTTATCTTTCCGCCATTAGGTGCCAGCACCTGCTGCCAAAGGTATGATGCCGAATTGATACTTCCTTTTGCCGAACCCACATTGTAATTGAATGATAACTTGCTGCTGCTTTTATTTACACCACAATATTCTGCTATGGCAAAAAGCGAATAGGCGGTAGTTTGTGTACTATACCAGCTATCCTGCGATAATTTGGCAGCCACCGAACGTACCATGCCCGATGCTTTTTGCTGCTGGCCAAGCAGAGTAAGGGTTTCCAGGATCATGGCCTCATCGCGCAGATCAGACCCATAGGTGCCGTACATACTGCTATATGGTTTAATGGTGGTTGGCAAACCTGCAATCATGCGTAAACCAATTTCGGGCTGGCCGGCCAGTTTGTAAGCTGCTGCTAAACGCCAGCGGGCTTCTATGCTTATATACTGGTATTCGCGCAAGCGGTTCATGGCACCCAATTCTGGCGAACCGGAAAGGGCCAGCAGGTATAAGCGATAGGCTTGTATCAGATCCGTATAGTAATAATACCCGTGGATATTGGTACGCGGGTCTGGCGACCAGTTAACGGCTTTTTGTTTTTGGAATTTTTTCCAATCATCTATAAAGCCCGATGGTAAACTGTAACCTATAGCTTGTGCTGCCAGCATAAAATGCCCGCCATAGTTGGTTCCCCATTCGTCGGCTTGCCCGCCATCGGGCCAATAGCTCAAGCCGCCGCCCTGCACCCTGAAGCCATTTAAGCGGTTTACAGCCAGTTTTATATTGCGTTCAGCTTCGGCCTTTTGTCTTGGTGTAAGGTCAAGCAGTTGGCTTAAATACAGTTGTGGGAACGCAGCAGACGTGGTTTGTTCTACACAGCCATGCGGGTAAGAAATAAGGTAACCTAAGCGTTTAGCCAAGTTCAACGGCGGTATGCTCGAAACTTCTAATGATGCTTTATTGGTGCCGTTTATCCCAATCGCATTATAAACAGCACCGTATTGTTCACCGGGTTTTAGTTCTTTTTCAAAAATACGGGTTGCAGGCGGGTTAGGGTTACGCACATTTAATTCCACGTCATAAGCGGCGGTTTCGCTGCCGGCTTTGGCAATTATCCTTACTTTGCCTACGCCCACAAAATCCTTTACATTTAAATCAAATGTTACCAGTTGATCGCCCGGTTTGGCAAATTTTACAACCTTAATATTGTTGCCGCCTAAATTGCTGAATGCATTAGATTGTACCTGTATGGTTACTGCTTTAATGTTGTTTTCCATCGCAAAAACGGTAACCGGTAGCTGGATACTTTCTGAGGGACCGAGCACGCGCGGCAGCGTAGCCAATATCATCAGCGGTTTTTTAACGGCTACTGCTTTTTCTGCCATACCATAAGCGCCGTTGTGGCCGGCAATCACCATAGCCTTAACCGAACCTACATACTGGGGTAAGGTGAATTTATGTGTTTGTTTATCTCCGCTACCCAGGTGGAACGGCCCCAGGAATTTTACTACAGGTTTAAAACGATTAACAGATACATTTTTATTGGTGCCATTCGTGCCATCGCCACCTATGCTGAGGATGCGTTCTAACCCGCCGCCAAAAGCACCGATCACATAATCGAACAGATCCCAGGTTTTAACGCCCAGGGCCTCGCGGGCATAAAATGCCTCATGCGGATCGGGGGTTTTGTAATTGGTAATATCCAGCAGGCCTTCATCTACAATGGCAATGGTATAGGTCATTTCTTTACCCGATGCCTCGGATACGGTAATAGCCGACTGCGTTTCGGGCCTGATCTTATCCGGCATACTGATAACCGGTTTCAGGATGGTTTCGGGGTTATCAACGTTTAGCGGGATAGCGCCGTACATACGTATCGGCAAATCGTTAACTGTTTGTGCATGCCGCTGTAAAAGGGTAACGTTCACAAAAACGTTTGGCGCCATGGTTTCATCAACCTTAAAGCTATAACGGGTTTCGCCTTTTTTGGTGTCAATCCAGGTCGTTTTTAGGACTTTTGAGCCGTTTTCAAAGCTAATTAGGGCGCGTCCGTCGCCGCCCGTTGGGATGGTTAAGGTGGCCTCCTCGCCAACCTTGTAACTCGGCTTGTCTGATGTAAAGGAAAGCATTGCCGCCTCGGTGGGGTCTGTGTTCTGCAACCTTTCCGACCAGTTTGGCCAATCCGCATAAATGATCTTTCCTGTAGAGTGCCCGGTTTGCGGGTCTTTAATACGGATGAGGTAACGGCCCCAGTCTGCCTGGTTAATTTTTAGGTTCCATTTGCCTTTACCGTTCTCTAACTGCACCGTTTCTGTTTTAATAAGCTTATTATAACGATCCTGCGTAAAGTTGCTCAACTCGTTACCTGTTTCATCCCACCACCAGCGCCATTGGATCTTGTAAAGCTCCAGTTCTACATTACGGCTGCCGGCAAAGCCCCGGCCTTTGGTGTCTACATCTGCAATCTCTATTACATGGTTTTTATCCGTTACCAGCATGCCGCTCAAATCGCTTCCTTTAGGCGTTTTGATGCCTACATAGCCGCTATAAACGTTGTACGGCATATTGGCCTGCTGCAAACTAAAATTGCCGCCGGGTTCAAATACCTTT
Organism: Mucilaginibacter phyllosphaerae; assembly: GCF_004378255.1. Lineage (GTDB taxonomy): Bacteria > Bacteroidota > Bacteroidia > Sphingobacteriales > Sphingobacteriaceae > Mucilaginibacter > Mucilaginibacter phyllosphaerae. The sequence goes on along the minus strand of NZ_SNQG01000001.1, from coordinate 276,634 downwards.
ACCACAAAATTGGCACGCAATTGCCCCGGTGCCTGCTTTTCAACGTTGATATTGGTATTAACAGATGCAATGCCGTTCTCGTTCAGCTTACCTTCAAAAACGGTTTGTGTTTGGGTATTGAAGGCCAGGGTAGGGTCGTCAAAATTATAATCCTCATAACCTTTAAAGCTGGTGGTTTGCGAGGACAGGAAGGCATCAACCTTGGCATTCAAATTTTGCGCTGTGCCGCCAAAAAGCCATTGTGCGCTAAGTGTGCCATTGGCCCCGTCGCCTTTGGTTAGTTCAGTGGCGCCCCCAAAATCAAGCTTTAGTTTGAGGCGGTTAGGCATAATGGTTTCTACCTTTATTTTTTTCTCGAAAGATGCACCGCCAACTTTAACCCTGGCGTTCCAGTTACCGGTAGGCGACGAGGTTTCGGTAGCGGTATGGAAACTGTAGAAACCATCAACAGCGCTTGTGCGGGTAATACGGCGGTATAACTGCCCGTTGGGGTTATATAACTCAAATTCAACCGGATGGTCTGCCGGTAAGGTTTTAAGTTTATCCTCCAGGATGAATGTTACAAAAATAGAATCTCCGGGCCGCCATACGCCCCGTTCGCCATAAAGGAACCCTTTAAGGCCATTTTGTACCTGCTCGCCGCCTACATTAAATCGCGAAAGAGGCAGGGAACTGCCATCATCCAGCTTCAGATAGCCACGCTCGTTACCTTTTTTAGCCACCAGTAAATACGGTTTACGCTTCAGGCTGAATGTTGCCATACCGTCTCCATCTGAAGTGGTTTTAAAGATCACCTGTTTCTGATAATCCAGCAGTTCCAGGTCAACACCGCCCATGGGTTGGGCACTCAGAATATTGGTTACCGCAATGGTTATATTATTATCATTGCCCCTTTTTGCTATCAGGCCAATGTTTGATGCAATGATGTTACGCGTTGCCCAGCGCTGCTTGCTAAAGTACGATTCGCTGCATGGGTCGTTACGTTCCTGCCAGTTATAGCCTTCGGGGTAATAATTATCGTAACGCTGCCAAAAATCGTCGTCTTCATCGTTTATCTTATTTAGATTATCACCCGCATAGTCGCCGCCTTCGTAATCATCGCCATCATCATCACTTTTAGACACACCTTTAGCTGCTGTGCAATTGTACAATGAATACTCTTTTCTGAAACCGATAACAACCCGGTAAATGGCACCGGGTTCGGCGCGCATTAGCTGGTCTACATCCAGCATAAAACGATTCTTTTTCGCCAAATTCAGCCCTTTATCCGCATCTAAACGGATCGTTTTCTGCACTATTGGTTTACCAACGTGCCTAAGTTCGTAACCACCGTCAAAACCGTTGTTCTGGAAATACTGGGGTACGTTGTTTTCGTAAATTTTAATAATGCTTACATCAACCGCACTTAAATTAACGGCTTCAAAAGGCATCATCAGCTTGCCCGAATCAGGCAGGATAACGCCCCTGCCCGGAATGGTCACCGCCGGTTCGCGGTTCTCAAAAAATACGTTGGCTGTAAATGCCGTTTTTATTTTACGGTGGTTTATATCTGCTACACCCTCATTTACAAAAACGCTAAAATTGCCTTGTAAACGCTCCGGGGCATATACTTTTACTATGCTGCCGTCTATGGTGTAGGCCAGGCCGGATGAGTTGTTGATGCCTATCAGTCCGCTTAGATCCTGGCCAATCATAATAGGGTCAGAAAACTGCACGGATACGTATTGGTCGTTGTCCTGCACGGCTTTGATATCCAGCACCTTAAATTCGCCTAAGGCCGGTACGCGAAATTCCTGGCTGCCTTTTTTATCAATATCCAGCTTATCGCCATCCCAGTTTATGGTTAATGGGTTGGCGGTGTTAGTGCGCGTTATTTTAGTAATAGTGAACTGGTGCGATTTGGCAACAGGGTTATGCTGCCAATTTACCTTTACCGGCGTATTATAGTTTACTTCAAGCAGTTTTTCAATTGCCGACTGATCTTCGCCATCGGCAGTGGCTATGCTGCCTGTGAGTTTCATGATCGCGCCAGAAGTTGCACTTGCGCTTTGCAGGCCTGCAAAAGTGATGCTGAAATCCGGCTTTATGGTTTGAAAAGTGAATTTAAAATGTTCAAGATCGCTTTCTGTCTTAATAATCTTGCCTAAGTTAAAGTCGGCCTCATACTTTTTGTCGATATCTAAAGCTGCTGCCGGTCGAAACTCGATTGTCCGGTCGTCTATCCAGTAGGCTTTACCTTTTATAGACGGTGAAAAATCAAAGACACCCTCACTTAGCTGTTCGTTCTGCGCATGCGAAACCTGTACTGCGCCGGCCAGTTTAATGCGGATGGTGCTTTGTTTGGAAATTACACCTGTGGTGTACGATTCTATGTATTTGCTGAATGCTACATCAACCGTTTGCTGCTTGCTGCGATGGTGCTGACGGGCAAAAAATATAACTAATGAGATCAATATTAAGGATACAGATACAATGATCTGCCCCTTGCGTGAACGGAAAAGATTTAGAAAGTAATTCATAGACAGGTTGGTAAATGGCTATGAATTTATAAAACTTTTAGCACATTAATATATTAGTGAAAATATATTTTGCCTGTATAACAGCATGCTTTGTTGAAGCAAAAATCATTGCCTGTAATAGCAATAATGTGTTGTAATCATTATGTTATTTAACGGCCCTATCTAAACATTGCTGCAATACTTTGGCAAATTGCTTATCATTAGGCGGGGCAAAAATAGTGTTATGCTCACCGGGAATATCATGTACATTAACACCTTTAAGAGCATAAGGTTTCCAGCCTAAAAGCTTAAAATCATCCATGTAAAAGGTTTTCTTTTGAGCCCGGAAAAGTTCGAGAGTAATATTTACTGGAGTTAATAAATAATTTTTTTGCGCAGCATGGCTGCGTTCGTTTATATCATCGGTATAAGCCAAGGCGCCCTCTTTTTTCTTCACCTTATCCGGAAAGACCTTTTTAAATACTTTTTGGATGCGGCGGCCAACTTCGCGGCTTTTATATTCTATGGTACGTTTGGGGTCCTGCACAAATAGCACCGGGGTATAAGCAACTTGCTTAATAAGCAGCCATCCATTTTTTACAATGCGTTTTAATAACGAATCATATTTCTGTGTTTGGTCGGCATAGGTATCAAACATGGCCAGCATTTTAACATCCTTGCCCATAGCCAGCATTTGTTTAGCCATTTCGTAAGCTATCATCCCGCCAAGCGAATACCCTGCAACGGCGTAGGGGCCAACCGGGTCGTGGTTGATGATCTCTTCTACGTAATTTGCTGCAATTTCTTCCATCACATCCAGCGGCTCGTCTATCCCGTTAAGCCCTTTGGCCTGTAAGCCATATACGGGCTGTTCTTCATCCATATTCATGGCGAGGGCGTTAAACAGCAATACGTTTAAGCCGGCGCCATGTACAATGTACAAAGGCATTTTGCTGCCTTTGGGTTTAATAGGCACCAACGACTCCCAGCTAATGGCTTCTGCATTTAATTCTAAACGTGCAGCCAGCTTTTCTACAGTGGAGTGCTCAAACAAAGTAGCCAAAGGCAAACGTTTGCCGGTTTCCTGCTCTAAACAGGCCATGATCCTTACAGCAACCAACGAGCGGCCTCCCAGCTGGAAAAAGTTATCATATATGCCAATATTCTCCAGGCCCATCATTTCCTGCCAGATACCGGCTACTAATTTTTCGTTAGCTGTGCGCGGGGCAACATATTCATTGTTTTCTGTACGGGTTATCTGGCTGTAATCCGGCGCCGGCAAAGCCTTTCTGTCTATTTTACCATTTGGCGTAATAGGTATGGCATCCATCAGCACAAAATCATCAGGCACCATATATTCAGGCAATTGGCCCAACAGCGCCCTTTGCCAGGCTTCTGTAAATGCATTAAAATCTGCAACCTTAGTTTCTCCTGATGATAAAACAATGTAACCAACCAGGCGTGGGTCGCCGGGACGGTCTTCACGCGCCACTACAACGGCTTCTTTAACGTTTTCCTGCCAGGATAGCGCATGCTCAATCTCTTCCAGTTCTATCCGGTAACCGCGTACCTTTACCTGGTGATCTATCCGGCCCAGGCACTGTATCTCGCCGGTGGGGGTTATCTTGCCCAAATCGCCGGTGCGATAAATTTTATCACCCGCAACGCCGGTGATTTTATTATCAACAAAACGTTCTGAGGTTAATTCGGGCCTGTTCAGATAGCCTAAGGCAACGCCGTCGCCGCCAATAAAAATCTCGCCGATGGCACCGGTTTCTACCTCGGCCAACTGCTCGTTTAAAATATATACCTGTGTATTATCAATAGGTTTGCCAATGGTAATATCTGTATCGTTCTTAATATGCTTAACGGTAGACCATACTGTGGTTTCGGTAGGGCCGTACATATTCCAAAGTTCGCTGCAGCGGGCGGTAAGTTTATTTATCAGATCTTTGGGTAAGGCCTCGCCGCCGCACAAAACTTTTAGCGGTAATTTTTGATCCCAGCCAATTTCCAGCATCATGCGCCAGGTGTAGGGGGTGGCCTGCATGATAGAGATCTGCTCGTTAACAGCAAGTTCAAGCAATGCGCGCCCGTCTTTTGCCGTAATTGTATCCGTTAAAACTATCTGGGCACCGGTAAGCAAGGGCAAAAATAGCTCCAGGCCGGCTATGTCAAAAGATATGGTGGTTACCGCCAGTAGTTTATCATCAGCGGTCATCCCGGGTGTTTTTGCCATGCTTAACAAAAAGTTAACCAGGTTATGATGCTTAATTTGTACGCCCTTTGGCTTACCCGTAGATCCCGACGTGAACAATACATAAGCCAGATCCTGGCCGGTAACTTCGGTGTCAGGTTCTTCGGCAGGGTAGCCGTTAATTTTATCCCAGGCATCTTCCAGCAATACCTCGGTAGCGTTTGATGTAAAGTGGCCTTTATATTTATTTGATGTGATCAGGATTTTTGCTGCCGAATCTTCCAGCATAAATTCAATCCTGTCTTTGGGGTATTCCGGGTCAAGCGGGATATACGCTGCACCGGTTTTTAAAATAGCCAGTAAAGAAATGATCATTTCCGGCGATCGGTCAACCGCCAGCCCAATAATATCGCCGGTTTTTATATCGAAGCTAAGTAAATGCCTTGCCAGCTTGCTGGCGGCATCATTAACGGTTTTAAAGCTTAAAGTACGCTGCCCGAATTTTATAGCAATTTTATCGGGCATTTCACCCGCTTTTTTAGCAATAAGGTGGTGCAGTGCTATGTTACGCGGGTAATCTGCTTGTGTATTATTTAGTCCTGCTTCCATATGTATAAACCCGGTATGGTATATTATTAATTATCTGATATTTTTGCGGGTATCAATTTCCCCACTTTATAACCATATACCCGCAATTTGTTTTTTAATTATGTAATTAACTGGCATCCGGGTTATGCGGTGTATGGATAAATTTTTTGTTGGCGCCCTTCAGTTTAAACAGCAAGGCCAGCATTGCAAAGAATATCAAAGGTATTTTAAGCAAGGCGCCCAGCAATTTACTGTTAAAGAACTGTGCTGGTACTGCAACTAATATACCAATATAGCATAAAGCCGTTGCTGCAAGCCATAATTGCCATCCCGGGCCAATGCCGGGTGTTAATAGTGATACCAAAAGCATAAACGGCATTAGCCCCAGCATTAATATACGCGGTAAGATGGCGGTTTGGTATATCTCGTTAAAATAATCGAAGTTGCCATTCGCAAATAACTCTTTAAAGCCGGTTAAACCGTATGTTTTTAGCAAGTTAAACTGGGCAGATAACCAGCGGCGGCGTTGCTTTTTAAATACTTCGGGGTTGCTTACTTTTTCATCATAAACGTATGCTTTATCGGCATAGGCCACATGTATCTTTTGGCGGGTAAGCACCAGGCCCATCTCTTTATCAAAACCACCCACGGCATCTATCTGCGCCATGGTATCTTTAAACAGTTTAAACTCCAGCACCATGCCCGACCCTATAATGGCGGCCGACAGTTTAAAAACCTGTTGTGCCTTACGGAAGATATGGTTATTTATTTCCTCGCTGATGGCATCCAGTATGGCAACGGGTGTTTCGGTATTCTTAGCGATGCGATGGCCCTGTATCACCCGGTTACCATCGTGCAGGTAATTGTTTATCTGGTGCAGGTAATCCGGTGCGGCTATGTTATCAATATCAAATACCACGGCTGCATCAAAATCATCATGTGTAGCAGCTATGGCAGCATGCAGGGCTTTAGATTTGGTGCTGCTTTCAAACACCACCTCTACCACCTGTAAAGGCATCGTTTTTAACTTTTGGATAGTTTGGGGCTGCATAGAATCGGCAATAACACAAACCTGAAATTTATCCTGCGGGTAATCAATAGTTAAAGCCTGCGCAGCCGAATTAAGGATGATGGCGTCCTCTTTATAGGCACAGATATAGATCACAAATTTACTAAAGCCACTTGCAGCAGGTGGGGTGCGCTGTTTAACCAACCGGCCCAAAACCGAAAAAACAAAAAGGTACAGGCTATAAACACCCAGGTATATAAAAATGAGCGTGAAAATCAAAGAAATAACAAAAAGGATAAACCCCATATTAAAATGTTTTAGTAATTAAACTTCTGCTTTGTCTATTTTAGATTTTTCTAATAAATGGTTAATTACGTTCTTCAGTTCCTGATAGCCGAGGCTGAAAATATCTCTGATAGTAAATTTAAGATGCTTTTTTAAAGCCCAGTAACCAAAAACTGCTCCCGAAAAAAATGTAAATAACGAAGCTATGGCTACAGCGTATAAACTGTGAAAAATCCAGATACCGATAAAATCCCCGGCTACATTTACTGTCAGCATTAAAATTACCTTCAGCATGTTAAGATGAGGTTTGTTAATTATATCCAGCGTAACACCAAAAAATCTGTCAACAGGCATCAGCATTACATAGCACATAAACAAACGGAAGATATTGACCGCTTCTGTTTCGTGATACTGTTTACCAAAAAGCAATTCTATAACGGGCGCTGCCAGTAAAAATGCAACAATGGCAATGGGGATAAGGGTAACCGTTAACATGCCTGCATAGCGTTTCATGATGCTGGCTACTTCTTCCTCATTATTTTTGTGCACAGCTGCAGACAGCTCGGGCATGGCGGTAGCAACACCGGCACGCATCGGTATTTCAAAAACTTCCATTAAACGCTGGGGGATATAATATACCGCCAGCAAGGCGGGGTTAAACATCAGTTTTATAATAAAGGTATCAGAGCTGCGTAACAGGTAGGAACTGATGGACGTACCCACGCTGAATTTTCCAAAATGGGCTAATTTGCTTACGCTCTCTTTTGTACGATGCCTGATGGTTCTGATTTTTGACCATCCGTTAAAAATAGTGAGCAGCGAGGTAATGGCCCCACCTAAAAAATACGCGTAAACCGCCGTCTGGAATGTTAACTTGTGTGTAAAGATCAGCGTAAGTATAAATGCCAGGAAAAGCCCCTGGTTAAGCACCTGCAAAAAAAGCATCCGGCCAAATTTTTCTTCGGCCTGTAAAATGTATGAAGCAATTGCTGCGGGTAGGGTGGTCATATATATAATGCCAAACCATTGTATGGTTGTTTCTGCATCCGCGCTTTTGCTGTGATAAACCAGGTAAATGATCCCGTCTATAGCTACAAATACCCCTGCCTGCATTAAGCCTACAAACCAGGCAGATCCTGCTATTTCTACCGCCTTTTTTTTGCTTGTGCCCGCATAAAATTTAATAAGCGATGTTTGTACAAAGCCGTTTCTGAAGGTATCGGCCAGCAGAATGGTTATTAGCAGGAATATATAATTACCAAAATCTACCGCAGGCAGGTTATGCGCCATTAACGAAAGTACCAGCATGCCAATAACGGGCATGGCCGCACTGGTGGCTAATGATATGGTATGCTTATTTATGAATTTTTTTAAATCGGGCATATGTTGGTTATACGGCTAAACCCTGTCCCAGTTGCCGGTTTCAAAATTATATTTTTTGATGATTTTTGCCGGGTTACCAACTGCTACGCAATACTCGGGGATATCTTTGGTAACTACGCTGCCTGCACCAATTACCGAATGTTTGCCAATGGTAACCCCGGCGGTAATAACCGAGTTAGCGCCTATCCATACATCATCGCATACGGTAATTGGTTTGGTTACCACTTTTTGCAGCCTTGTAGATATCGTTACATCCTCAAACCCATGGTTTAACCCCGATAACACTACGTGCTGTGCCATAACCACATAATTGCCCAAAGTTACCGGGCCTATCATCACGTTACTTAAACCGATACCTGTGTGGTGGCCGATGATAACATCGCCCACGCCATTATTGATCACGGCAAAATCTTCTATCACGCTGTATGCGCCAAGCTCAAATTTGTTAAAGGGGAAAATATCAAATCTTGAATTGAATTTTACAATAGAACCTTTGCCGCGTTTGTGTATAAACGGGTTAACAAACCATTTAACCCAAAGCCTTGGTGCAGCCCTGCGCGGCTGCACAATAAGCCAATGCACAAACTTTTTTAAACGCGGATTTGATTTTACTACACTTATTAGCGACATGTATCTTAAATATATCAGGCGGTTAGTTCAGCCGCTTGTTTATCAGCTTGTTCTTTCCGTTCCTGCTGGTCAATTCGTAAAGTAACACTTAATAATGCACATGCAAGATAAAACAAAATATTTGATGGATACTGTACTAATGCCTGCTGCGGATAATTACCAATATTAAACACAAAAATGATTAATACCATCGCCAGGCAATAAATTTTCAACTCGGGGTTTTTAATAAGGTAATAATTGTTGATGCCCGTTTTTAATATCACAAACATTAAGGTACAAAATAATATTAAACCTATATACCCCATCTCAACAGCAACGCGTACATAACCACTATCCGGCGGGAATTTTGCCAGGAAGGAGTTGGGTGCAAAACGCCGCCCCCAAATACCAACAGAGCCTAAACCACCCCCTATGGGATGCGATAATATATACGGTTTAATACGTTTTTGGTTTTCGGCACGAACGTTAAAGGATGGATCATCTGATGGCCTGAAAGCCGTTTGGAAACGTTTGATGAACTGATTGGATGTGGGCATAAATATTAACCCGGTTAATACAATGCCGGCACTAATTACAAACAGCAGTATTTTTTTATTGAAATTCATTACGGCCAGTAATGCCAGTGCAGCAGGCGGCAATACAAAGGCCCCGCGGGTGCCCGAGTAAAGCATCACCAAAAAGAAAAACGGGATTGACAGCCCGAGCAATACCTTTTTATAAGTTTTTATTTTAGTAAAAATAAGGCAAAGGCATAATACAGCTGCAACAACCATATTATACGAAAACGTAACCGGATCCGGGTAGATAGATACTTTGCGCAGGTGCCCGTTGATGTATAAAAAACTCAGCCGCAGCGGGTCTGAGTAGTACCAGGCCTTCTCGAACGGGAACAGCCCAAAGTTTTCCTGCTGAAAACCGGATACGGCCGATAGGAAAGCCATTACAAGCCAAAGTTTTATCAGAAATTTGATTTGTGCTACGGTACGTACCTGATAAACAAATATAAAGTACATCAGCATAATAAAGCCTACGGTACGTACCGTGTACACCCAGGCTAATATTGATGGCGACGCCGGGTTGCCCACTTCCACAAAGTTGTAGGCCAGCCAGGCCAATATAAAATAGCTGATGGGGTTTTTAAAGTGGGCCCAATCCCTATCATACTTAAATTTAAGCAGGAAACCGAATATCAGCAGGTAGGTGATACCATCCAGAATGATGCCGGTGGGGGTATCCGGCGGCACAAATTCTGATACATAATTTAAAAAAAAGGATACCACCATCAGCACTGCAATGCCAAAAATAGGGTAGGCCACAATGGCTAAAATAATAGGTATGCCAACAAATACCACCAGCAAACCACCGGCCGCAATTATACCGCCCATAGCAATTGCCACAGCTATAATTATAGCCACAGGCAAAAACAGCAGTACCATTTTAAAGGTAGAAACCTTGCCTGCAAAAAGTTTGCGTGCAAAGTTTACAATAAAGCCGTTATGATGTGCCTGGTTGTTAAGCATAAGGCCTATAAAAATAATATTTTAACTGCCCAGCAAAACACGCCAACAAATGCCAGTACAATAGCGGCCTTGCGTGTTTTTTGTTCAAGGGGGGTAAGGTCTTTAAAAACGTCGTCTTGTTTGTCTGCCGGTTTTATCCTCATTACACAATAATTAAAGGGTTACAGCGGGTAAGCATAGCCGTAGCTTTGTTAAAACCTGTCTTTTTTAGGGTCGGTTTTATTAAGCACCCAACCGGCAAATTTTCCGTTCAGGCTTTTTAGATATTTAACATCATCTTTTTGCCATTTGGCAATACCCTTATTGGCTTCGTAAACAGATACCACCTTATTGGCAAACAATAACCATTCTTTTGATTTATTGAGCGACGATAAGGGCGGCGTTTCAATGATAATGATGTCGTATTTTGTCTTTAATTCATTAAACTTACTGCGGATAAAGTTTTCGTCGCTTATCTCCAGCAGCGTAACATCGCCGCCATGGTTACCCATAACATTGGTTGTATTATTAAGCTGCTCGTAATTATCGGGGTTATTTTTAAAGTAATTTTCTAAATAAACCTTGGGCTGTACAGTATTACTGATGGTTGGATTATCAAAATTACCATCTATCAGCAATACCTTTTTATTGATCATGGAATAAGAATATGCCAGGCTGATAGCCAGAACGGTTTTCCCTTCGTGGTTGGCCAGGCTGGTAATGCCCAATACTTTTTCGCCGCGTAGTTCCTGGTCTACTTCAAAACGTATCGAGCGGATAAGTTCTTTAAAAAGGCGCATTTTATCACGGTGTTCCACATCCCATAGCTTACGAAGGTCCAGCGAACCCATAACGGTATTAAGATGGCCTAAAAGCGGTAAATCAGTGCGCTTAACCAGGTCGGCCGGTTCTTTAATGGTATCATCAAAAAAGAAGATGCCAAACAATACGATAACGCAAAACGCAAATGCAATAACACCACTCAGAATTATCAGCAGCATTTTTTTGGATGGCTCGGCGGCATCGGGTGTGGCCGGTTCTACCTGGCGCAGTTTAATAGAAAAGGTAGACTGCAGGTTGGTTTGATTATATCTGTTTAATACATCCAGGTACTCTTTACTGGCAATGTCAATATCAAAATTAAAGGTTTTAACAGTAGCATCAAAAGGCACCAGGCGGTTAAACTTGGCGTTAAGATCATTCAAGGCACCGGTAATAGCGCGGATACTGTATTTAGCCAGATCCCGGGTTACCTCAAGCGTTAGTTTTTGTTTTACAAGGTCATCTTTACCAACCAGTGGGTTAACAATATATTTATCAGATGTTTGGTTTATCTGGGCGGTAAGCTTGTTTGATAATGAATCAATAGCGGGTTTTAATCTTGGGTTAAAATTACTTCTTACATATCTGTCTGTAAGAATATGCAACTGATCCTGTGAATTGATCACATCCTGGTTGTACTTAACCATACTTGCCTCGATGTACTTACGTTCGCCGGGTTCAAATTTGCTGTCGATGATTTTTATGGCGCCATTGTAAGATGCTACGTCGCGCTCGGCCTGCTGCTTGCGGTCGTTATAAACCATTATCTGGTCAAAAATAGATTTTGACTGCTCATCCAGGTTCAGGATGCCATTCTGGATCTTGTAATCCTGTAGCTGGCTGGTTTTGGTGTTTAATGCCTTGCGTTTTTCTTCTAACAGATTGGCCAGGTAGTTAACCGCATCTGTTTCGTTTTGCCTGATAGTGGTGGTATAATAATTAATGAATTGCTTGCAAAGCACATTAACTATAAATGCAGATAGCTGCGGGTTTTCAGATTCGTAGCTTACGGTAATAAAATCGCTGTCCTCATCACGTACGATCAGCAGATCTTTACGTAAAGACCGTTCATCGTACTTCATCGAGCGCAGCAGTTCGTTAAGCCCTTCTTCGTCCTTATTGTAATAGGATAGAGGTTGCAGCGTTTCAAACTTTTTGCTAAATACCTCTATTGCGTGTTGGCGGGCATTGGGGTTCATACTCTTAAAAAGCTTGCTTTCCGGCTTAAAAGGCACTTTCGATTTCAGATCATGCAGAATAAGCTGGTACGAGATCTGGTTAATAAGCGTTTTAAGCTTCATGATCTCTATCAGGTTGCTAAATTCATGCGCAATCGACTGCTCTTTAGATGAGGCAGCGGTTGGGTCGGCATCCAGTAAATGGCGCGATTGATCTACTATACCTGTTGCTATTTGTGCGCTTGATACATATTTATCCGCAAGATTTTTTACCAGGAAAAAAGAAACAATAATAGTAACCAGCGGAATAATGATCAGCAGGTTTTTATGTTTCCACAAAAGTTTAAAAAATTTCCCTAACTCCATGTTCTATTTAACCTCTTCTAATTTAACACCCAAAAATTCTTCAAGATTAGCCTTTGCTGTTAATATAGACAGTTCGCTTTGTACTTTGAAAGAATTTTGATTGTATAAACTTGTTAAAGCTTCGTTATAATCGTGAAATGTTGTTTCGCCTTTTTGAAAGGTGTATTTTAACTGCTTAACCGCAATCTCGCCATCGGTAACAGCCCTTGCACGGTTGCGAAGGTCTGCCTGCGCTTCCAGGTAAGTAAAGTATAGGCGTTTTACAGTTGCTTCTATGGTAAGATAATATTGCTGTTGCTGGTATTGTGCAATATTAACCGCTTCTTTTGCGCTGCGTGTAGCAAACGGCTTTGCCAGCAAAGTGCCCAGATTAACCGAAAAGCCTATCTGGTAACCGTTAAAAAAAGTAGGGTTGGTTAGGTTGAGCGAGTTTTTTGGGCTATAGATGTAAGATGCCGTAATTGCATCCAGCCAGGCAACCTTTGATTGGGTTAGCGCGGCCTTTGCAGCATTTATTTGTGCTATACGCACCTTTACTTCGGGGTAGTTTCTTTTTGCAGTGGCTATCAGTTTATCAAGGTAAGGATAATTAACCTCGTTAATAAACGATTCCTGTGCATGCAGTGCCAGTGTACTTAACGTAAATAATATTAATATGCTTAATTTTTTCAAGGTGTTTGTATTTTTTATTAAACCTTCTCTTTTTGAAACAATGCAGGTACCGTACCTATAATTATCTTCAGATCAAGCCATAATGAGTATTTTTGCGCATAAAAATTATCCAGTTTTTTGCGTTCGCGCTCACTCATATCTTCTTTGCCGCGTTTACTTATCTGCCATAAACCGGTTAAACCTGCCGGGCCCAAAAAACGCATCGACCACTCGTTAGACGTTAGCATCTCTGCTTCGTAGACAGGTAAAGGCCTGTTACCAACAACAGACATATCCCCCCTGATGATATTAAACAATTGCGGTAGTTCGTCCAGGCTGGAGTTGCGTAAAAAATTACCCAGTTTGGTTACGCGGGGGTCGTTTTTGATCTTAACAAAGGCCGATTTTGCTGCGCCTTCTTCTTCGGCAGCATACTGGTTATTGGTAACCGCCATTTGCGCCAATAACTGGTCGGCATCAGTACGCATGCTTCTGAACTTATAAAAATCAAAGATCTTGTAACCTGTGCCTACACGTTTGCTTTTATAAAAAACAGGCCCCTTAGAATCTAACTTAATGGCGATGGCTACTATCGCCATAACCGGTAAAAGGCAAATAAGCATGCCGCCTGCTATTAAAAGATCAAGTATGCGTTTACCCGGAGGCATTTTGTAGGTGGTATCCACTTCTTTAGATAATTCCTGCAAACGTGGTTTTATCAGCTTAAACTTAACCAAAAAGTTTAAACGCTCGCGAAGATCTGAGGTGGAGAACGGATGGTTATAAAAATCATGCAGTTTCATTTGCATGGCTTTTTGCAGTTGCTGTTTATCCTTGCGGGTTGATAGCATTACGATGATCAGGCCGTTCATCAAAAAGTTTTTGCGCAGGCGCTCAACCAGGGCAAAGCATTGGTTATCCTTATCTGCCTCAACCAAAATAATATCCGGAATGGTTAGTATGGATTGATCGCCCAGGTAATTCTCCAGGTCTGTCAGCGTGTCGCTATATTCGATGCGGAAATTTTTTTCCAGATCGGTTGCAATTACATTTTTTAATTCTAAACCGGCATATGCAATCCTGATCTGCGAATTAGAATTTTCGTTCCAATCAGTTGCTGTCTTGTTCGTCATAAACTTTTAAAGCTTGGGTAATGGCTGTTTTTAAAGTTGCAGGGTTAAACGGCTTGTGCATGTAAGCATCAACCTTAAAGGGCATATTGGCAACCTGCTCGTCAAGATCATGCGCTGCAGAAAGCATAATTACGGGTATATCACGATAAAAGCCACTTATTTTAACATTTTTAAGGAATGACTGGCCATCAAAATACGGCATCTGCAGGTCGGATATAATTAATTTGGGCATATTACCGTCCTCCAGCCAGCTAAAAGCTTCAATGCCGTTGTTTTTTACAACTATCTCGTAGTCTTTAGACAGAATGAAGTTGAGCAGTTTTAAGATACTCAAATCGTCATCAACAATCAGTAGAGTTTTTTTCATGCCGATCTTAGTTCGTGGTTATGGATATAAATATGATATTTTTATATGGAATTCCGTTTTAAAATATCATGCCAGTTATAGCAATTGCCCGCATAACCGGCTGCAAACATTTATATCACAGCAAACTACGTTAAAAATTTGAATTAGATTTTTTATTTAAAAGTAGGGTAATTAATTTGATAGTGAATTAAATTGCGCAAATCGGGATGCATAATGTTGACAAATACAGCTATTGTGGATTATTTCTTAAAATATCTTCTGCTAAGTTTACGCACTGTAATGAAATAGGTTTCAAAGGTTATGCAAAAATATTTTGTAGGGGTTGATTTGGGTACGGGCAGCACCAAGGCGGTGGCTGTTGACGGATTGGGCAATACCCTTGCCACTGCACAGTGTTATTATCCAACCAATAACCCAAAGCCCGGCTACAGCGAGCAAAACCCGCAACTAATATGGCAGGCGTTTGTTGACTGCGTGGGCAAAATTACAGCTAAACTTAAAACTGAACCTGCTGCTATAAGTTTTAGCAGTGCCATGCACAGTATTTTACCGGTTGATGAGCAGGGAAACGCCCTTGCAGATGCCATGTTATGGGCTGATGCACGAAGTGGAGATATTGCGCAGCGGATAAGGGACTCTGCCGGTGGGGAAGAAATTTACAGGCGCACCGGTACAGCCATTTATGCCATGTCGCCGTTATGTAAGCTGATGTGGCTGCGCGATAACGAGCCCGAAATTTTTAATAAAGCGCATAAGTTTATCTCCCTTAAAGAGTATGTATGGTATAAGCTTTTTGGTGTTTTTGAAGTGGATTATTCTATTGCATCGGCTACGGGAATGTTTGATGTTTTGGAATTGAAATGGTTTGATAAGGCAATTGTACTGGCTGGCCTGTCTGCAGCTAAACTTTCGGCCCCGGTTAATACCGATTACAAGCGTTATGTTTCATCTGCAGATGTTTTACCGGCCATGAACGCCGAAACCGCTTTTATCATTGGCGCCAGCGATGGCTGTTGTGCAAACCTGGGCGGCAACGCAGTAAGGCCCGGTGTAGGGGCATTAACCATTGGTACCAGCGGTGCAGTAAGGATAGGCAGCAATACCCCAATTTATAATTACCAGGCCATGACCTTTAATTACCTGCTGAATGCCGATACCTTTATTTGCGGCGGGGCAGTTAACAATGGCGGTGCCGCTGTAGACTGGCTTATCAAAGACTTTTTAAAAATAGCAAACATAAACGATGACACTTATAAACAGTTATTTGAAAACATCGGCACGGTAAAGGCAGGTAGCGATGGGCTGGTGTTTTTACCCTACTTATATGCCGAACGCGCGCCGGTTTGGGATGCTAAAAGCTCCGGCTCGTTTATTAATATTAGCTTTAAACATCAGCAGCAGCACTTTTTAAGGGCAGCCTTAGAAGGTATATGCTTTGCGCTGAATGATGTACTGCATGCAATCGAAACGTCCAAACAACCTATCAGGGAAATTGTGATAAGCGGTGGTTTTATTTCATCTGCTACCTGGGTGCAAATACTGGCAGATATCACCGGAAAGGACCTGGTGCTGCTACAAGCGGATGATGCATCTGCCATTGGTGCAATATACTTGGCTATGAGAGCCTTAGGGATTGATATAGACCCGATAATGAACAAAGATTGCAATGATAGGGTAGTGATACAACCAAATGCCGAAGCACATGCGGTTTACAGCAAGATATTCCCTGTGTATAAAAAGTTATATCAGGATATCAGATCGTCTGTGCATCAACTGCATGATCTTGATCTTTAAAGGATCATTACACCGGGTTTGTTCAATACCGGCAGTTTTATAAAGTTATCATCTACAATACTTTCTGGAAGAAATATGAATTTTTTGTCGAAAATTTCCCGACCAATGTAGTAACTCAGCCAGTACTCGTTATTCAGCCCGAAGGTTTGCTCGTCTATAGGTTCGATGAGTTTGTAAGATCTGGCCTCAATCAGGGGGAAGGAGTGGCGCAGCACAGACGTTTTAACCTGCTCGCCATTTTTTTCGCCATAGCCCTTTGATGTTACCAAAACATTCTCTAAAGGTGTGTTTTTGAGGTTGATAAGATATACATACCAAACCTTGCTCTCTGCATTTTCGCCTTCTAAAGCAACCGCAACCGCTATATCTTTAACCACGTTAGGAGGAAGGTCTTTTATCATGATACTGTATTGGTAAATGGTTAATTAAGTTGATTAAGTGAGTAGTTAAACTATTCACCACCCACTTAATTAACTACTTACTATTTTTTCTTTGCTACTGCTTTTTTCTTGGCAGGTGCTTTTTTTACGGCGGGTTTTGCTGCAGCTGCAGACTTCCCAAAACGACCTTTTTTCGCCTCTTTCGGCGCCGCATCCGCCAATGTTTTACACTGTTCGTAGGTTAATGTGGTTGGGTCGGTGATATCCTTTGGTATTTTAACGTTTAGTTTACCAAATTCGATATATGGCCCCCAGCGCCCGTTTAAAACTTTTACGGTCTCATCCTCGGGGAATGATTTGATCAGTTTTTCGGCATCCTTTTTACGCTTGGCCTCTATCAGTTCTATGGCCTGCTCCTGGGTAACGTCAAGCGGGTCTATCTCTTTTGGTACCGATACAAATGCGCTGTTATGGCTAATGTAAGGGCCGAAGCGGCCTATCGCTACCTTCATCACTTTGCCTTCGTACTCGCCCAGTACTTTTGGTAATTTAAAAAGCTCAAGGGCCTCTTCCAGGCTAATGGTTTCTATACTTTGGCCGGTGCGCAGGCTGGCGTATAAAGGCTTTTCTTCACTTTCATCGCTTGGGTTTTCGCCTACCTGCACAAACGGGCCGTAACGGCCAATCCGTACCGACATTTTTTTGCTGCTCTCCGGGTGTACGCCTAATTCGCGTTCGCCGGTAGCTTTATCTGCCGTCTCTATGGTGTTTTGTACATCCTTATGGAAAGGATCGTAAAAGGTGCGGATCATTTTGGTCCAATCCTGCAGGCCCTGGGCAATCTCGTCAAACTGCTTTTCAACACCTGCGGTAAAGTTAAAATCAACAATACCCTTAAAATGCTGCACCAAAAAATCGTTTACCACTGCGCCAATATCCGTAGGGAACAGTTTACCGCGTTCGGCGCCGGTATTCTCTGTCTTGGTTTCTTTGCTGATATTATCGCCTTTAAGGGTCATCACGCGGAAATTACGCTGGCGGCCTTCGCGTTCCTCCTTAACCACATAACCCCGGTTTTGTATGGTAGAAATGGTAGGCGCATAGGTTGACGGGCGACCGATACCTAATTCCTCTAACTTCTTTACCAGGCTTGCCTCGGTATAACGGGCAGGCGGGCGCGAGAAACGTTCGGTAGCAGATAGTTCCTGCAGATCTAAAACCTGCCCTTTGGTTAAAGGCGGCAATATGGCGTTCTCTCCGTCGGCTGTTTGGTTATCTTCCTCATCGTCGTTACTTTCCAGGTAAACCTTCAGGAAACCATCAAACTTCATTACCTCGCCGTTAGCAACCAGGTCTTCTTTACGGGTGGAAATACTGATCTTTGCAACAGTTTTCTCAAACTGTGCTTCGCTCATTTGCGAGGCTATGGCGCGTTTCCAGATCAGTTCATACAGGCGTTTCTCGTTACTTTCACCATCAATAGTATGGTTGTTAAAGTAGGTAGGGCGGATGGCCTCGTGAGCCTCCTGTGCGCTGGCATTCTTCGTTTTATATTTTCTGTGCTGATGATATTTTTCACCATAGGCAGATGTGATCTCTTTTTCGGCTGCATTTAAAGCGGTATCAGAAAGGTTTACCGAATCTGTACGCATATAGGTGATGTAACCAGATTCATAAAGCCTTTGCGCAACCTGCATAGTACGCGCAACCGAGTAGCCCAATTTGCGGCTGGCTTCCTGCTGCAGGGTAGATGTAGTAAAAGGCGCTGCGGGTGAGCGTTTAGTGGGCCTGGTCTCCAGCGATTTGATCTCGAAGATGGCCTTAACGCAATCCTGTAAAAATTTCTCTGCATCTTCCTGTTTGCTGAAACGCTCCGGCAATTCTGCTTTAAAAGCATTACGGCCCGTACCAAATAAGGCTACTACCTTAAAAGCAGCTTCGGCCGTGAATTTATTTACTTCGCGTTCGCGATCTACAATTAAACGCACCGCAACAGATTGTACACGGCCTGCAGATAAAGATGGTTTAACTTTTTTCCACAATACTGGTGATAACTCAAAACCCACTAAACGGTCTAAAACACGGCGTGCCTGCTGGGCATTTACCAGGTTGTAATCTATTTTACGCGGATTTTCGATAGCCCGCATAATGGCCGGTTTGGTGATCTCGTGGAAAACTATACGGCGGGTATCCGGCTCTTTTAATCCTAATGTTTCAAACAGGTGCCAGGAGATGGCTTCCCCCTCGCGGTCCTCATCGGATGCGAGCCATACAATGTCTGCCTCTTTAGCTAATTTCTTTAATTCGCTCACTACCTGCTTTTTATCGGCAGGTACTTCGTATTTTTGGTTGAAGTTGTTGTTGATATCGATAGCATCTTCAGACTTCACCAGGTCGCGGATATGGCCGTAACTTGATTTTACGGTAAAGTCCTTGCCGAGGTATCCTTCAATGGTTTTGGCTTTCGCCGGTGATTCAACTATGAGTAAATTTTTAGCCATTTAAGCGGGTGTTTTTTTGCAAAGAAAACATAAAATGCGTTAGAAACGCAAATTTGTTTTTTTGTAGAGTTGTAATTGTAGTAAAGCGGGTAGTAATGAAAATGTTTTATGAAGGTAGATTTTGAATCACAAACACCAACCTAATTACGAAGCAATCACCCGATAAGTAATGGCGTAACCAAGGCGTATATGCAAAGTTCTGAGATTGCTTCGTATGGGAGATTTATATCAAAAACCCGCCACCCAGCAAATCGCTGCCTTCGTAAAAAACTGCCGACTGGCCCGGCGCAATGCCCGATACCATGTGGTCGAAAGATACTTTCATATGGTCGCCAATCTGTACGATCTTGCTTTCGGTACCGGCGTCTTTATAGCGTATTTTGGTAACGGCCTCAATAGGCTCCTTGATACTTTCGTATTTAACCAGGTTAAGGTTGCGTACCCAGGCTTCTTTCTTTTCCAGTTCTTCTATTGTGCCTAAAACAACAGTATTGTTCTCGGGCTGAATTTTGGTAACAAACATGGGTTTGCCCAAAGCAATACCTAAGCCTTTACGCTGGCCTATAGTATAATAAGGATAACCGAGGTGCTTGCCTACTATGGTGCCGTCTGTTAGTATAAAGTTACCCGGGCCTACACGTTCGTCCAGGTCTTCTACCTTGTGGCGCAGAAAGGCCCTGTAGTCGTTATCGGGCACAAAACAAATTTCGTAGCTTTCGCTTTTGCCGGCCAGTTCCAATTGACCCATATCTACAGCCATCTGGCGGATCTCGGGCTTAGAAAAGCTGCCTAAAGGGAATTTGGTACGCGCCAGGTTTTGCTGCGATACACCCCAAAGCACGTAGGATTGGTCTTTATTCTCGTCCTTACCTTTTGATATCACGTAACGCTCATTATCCTGTAAACGGATGTTGGCGTAATGGCCGGTTGCTATAAATTCGCAATCCAGTTTATCGGCCCGTTTTAAAAGGGCTTCCCATTTAATGTGGGTATTGCAAAGTACGCAGGGGTTAGGGGTGCGGCCGGCAAGATATTCATCAACAAAGTTATCGATCACAAAATCGCCAAACTCATTACGAATATCCAATATATAATGGGGGAACCCATAACCAACGGCCAAAGCACGTGCATCGTTGATGCTATCCAGGCTGCAGCAGCCGGTTTCTTTCGAGCTGCCGCCGCTTGCAGCATAGTCCCAGGTCTTCATGGTAAGGCCAATCACCTCATAGCCCTGTTCATGCAGCATTACTGCCGCTACAGAACTATCAACTCCGCCACTCATGGCCACCAGGATCCTACCGTGCTTACTCATATTGGCTGCAAAGATAAGGTTTTACAGTTTATATTGATTGATGGGTGGGTCAGAGGAGGGTAAAATGGTAAAGAAGTAATATCGAATGATGAAGTGGGAGAAAGAGAAGTACTTGGATATTCAACATTTGAAATTCAATATTCGATATTTTCTACCCCTTCCTCACCTGCCCATTACCTTTCACAATCCATTTATAACTGGTTAACTCTTCTAAACCCATTGGGCCGCGGGCGTGGAGTTTTTGGGTGCTGATGCCGATCTCGGCACCGAGGCCAAACTGGGCGCCATCGGTAAAGGCAGTGGATGTATTTACATAAGCGGCTGCGGCATCAACGCGGTTAAGGAATGTTTCGATATTAAGTTCGTCCTCAGATATGATGGCTTCGCTGTGTTTAGAACTGTTTATGGCTATATGATCCAAGGCCTCTTCTAAACTGCCAACCGTTTTAATAGCCATCTTCATGGATAAAAACTCCGTGCCGAAATGCTCCGGTTTGGCTTCTTCCAGTAAGTCGGTAGGGTAAAGGCCGTCTAAAACCTCAAAGGCTTTTTTATCGGCATAGATCTGTACCTGCTTTTGGGCAAGTGGCTCGGTAATGTGTATCAGGTCGCCCAGGCGTTTGCTGTTAATGATGAGGCAATCCAGCGCATTACAAACACTTACACGGCGGGTTTTGGCATTATCAATAATAGCTACGGCCTTTTCCAGGTCGCCGGTTTCATCAAAGTAAGTATGCACAATGCCCGCGCCGGTTTCTATCACGGGTACTTTGCTGCTGCTGCGTACATAGTTGATCAGGTTTTGGCTTCCCCGTGGTATCAAAACATCTACATAGCCAACTGCATTTAATAATGCTTCGGTAGCCTCGCGTTCAACAGGCAATAAGGTAGCAAAATTTACATCGATGCCATGTGCAGCCAAAACGCCGTGAATAATTTTTATGATGGCCCGGTTAGAAAAATCGGCATCGCTGCCGCCTTTTAAGATGCTGATATTGCCGGTTTTAAAACATAAGGCAAAAACGTCAAAAGTAACATTTGGCCGGGCCTCGTAAATAACGCCAACCACGCCCAGCGGCACACGTACTTTTTTTATCTGCAAACCATTGGGCAAAGTTTTATCAGACAATATTCTGCCCAGCGGACTATCCAACCCGGCTACATTCTCCATATCAGCAGCAATGGCTTTTATCCTGTCGGCAGTAAGGGTAAGGCGGTCATATTTTGGGTCGGCACTGTCCATGCGCTGCAGGTCTTTTTTGTTTTCCTGTAACAGATAGTCTGTTTGTTCCACAGCAGCTTTAGCCACATCAAGTAACACCCTGTTAATCACAGCGGGGGGCAGGGCCGCACTTCTGCCGGCTGTTAAGGCGTTCTCAAAATAGTGTTTGTAATCCATATTATCCCTGCAAATAAAGGTAATCGTAATGTACCAGTGCTTTTTGGTTTTTCTGGCCGGTAAGTTCGCGCGCTTTGTCAGATCCATATTCGGCCAGGCCAAGGCCTACGGTTTTGTTTTGCTCGTCTACTATCTTAATGATCTCGCCCTTTTTAAAGTCGGATAATATACTAATGATCCCTACCGGCAACAGGCTGGATGCCTTGTTGGATACCAGCACGGTTTTAGCACCATCGTTTACCTGTACCACGCCGGTAGCGGCAGTTTCTGAATGGGCTATCCATTTCTTTTTGCCCGATGCCTTTTTGATAGGGGCGAAGCGTGTGTGCACTGTTTGGTTAGCCAGTACATCAATCAGAATATTTTGTTTAGTGCCGTTAGCAATGTGTACCGCAATACCCAGTTTAGCCGTTTTTTGTGCGATGGTTGATTTGGTGATCATCCCCCCGCGGCCAAACTGCGAACGGCTTGTGCTTACAAAGGACGAAAAATCGATCCCGGCATCGCTTACTTCTGTTATTACCGATGAAGTTGCCAGTTTTGGGTCGCCGGTGTAAATGCCGTCTACATTGCTTAGTACTATTAAAGCCTGGGCATTCAGCATGGCAGCTATCAGCCCGGCCAGTTCGTCGTTGTCGGTAAACATCAGCTCGGTTACCGATACCACATCATTCTCGTTGATCACCGGGATAACCTGGTGCTGTAACAATATCTCCAGGCAGTTGCGCATATTCAGATAATGCAGCCTGTCCCGAAAATCTTCTTTAGTTACCAGTACCTGCGAGCAGAGGATGCTGAATTTATCAAACAAATGCGCATAAGTATTAATAAGCTTTACCTGGCCAATGGAAGCCAGCAACTGCCGCACGGCAACCGCGTCAGATCTTTCTGAAACGGATATCAAACTCCTGCCGGATGCTACTGCGCCCGATGATACCAGTATCACTTCAATACCTTGTTTTTTAATAGCCGCTATCTGGTCAACTATATGAGCGATACGTGCGGTATCGGGCAGGCCGTCTGCACGGGTAATAACATTTGAGCCAATTTTGATAATAATACGCCGGTAGTTGAATGACATTAATGTATAGCGGTTAAGTAGGCAATTATACTCATTTATGGTGTAAACAACGGCTTTTTAAGGGCTTAGGTAACTATTATTTATAAAATAATACGATTTTTTTTGGCGATAATAAAAGATTTGATACTTTTGTCTACTTATTCTATAGACAATGTATTTTTTAGCTACATCTTCAGTACTTTATATACACCGAATGCAGGGCCATACTGCATGCTGTTGTTGTTAATTCCATCCGGATAGCAACATACTCATTCATTTATTTTTCGTTCAACCTAACTCCATGAAATCTTTTACAAATTTCTTTAAATTTATTGTGCTCTTTTTAACCCTTATACCGGGATTGGCCTCGGCCCAGTTAAACGGCAACTACGCCTTAAGCGGTAAAGTAAACGACGACCATGGGCAGCCGCTGGTAGGCACAACCGTATCTATAAAAGGCACCAGCAACACTACCTCTACAGACAGCACCGGTAAATTTACCCTGCAAACCAATGCCAGGTTACCCTTTACACTGGTGTTTAGCGCGGTAGGCTTTCAAACGCAGGAATTTCTGATCAAAAATGTAAACAGCGCGGTAAACGTGCAGCTATCTACACAGGCACTATTAATAAACGAGGTAGTGGTTACCGCATCCCGCAGGGAAGAAAAGTTGTTACGCTCGCCGGTGGCGATTGAAAAGCTGAGTATCACGGCCCTGAAGCAATCGCCGGGCCCCAGCTTTTATGATGCGCTGGAGAATGTAAAGGGCGTACAGATGACCACTACCAGTATCACCATGAAGGTGCCAAATACACGTGGTTTTAACAGCCCAAACAACTTCAGGTTTATGCAGCTGGCAGATGGGGTGGATATGCAGTCGGCCACGCTGGGGGTTCCCCTGGGTAATGCCATTGGCCCAACAGAACTGGATATAGCCAGCATAGAGATAACACCGGGCGCAGCAGCAGCCTTATATGGCACCAATGCGATCAACGGCTTATCCAACCTGTTCACTAAAGATCCGTTTAAAACACAGGGACTAAGCTTTTACCATCGCACAGGTATAAACCACGTGGATGGCATAGGCATAAGCCCCAGCGCTATTAACGAAACGGCCATTCGTTTTGCCAAAGCCTGGAATGATAAATTTGCCTTTAAAGTTAACGCCAGCTATTTAACCGGTACCGACTGGCAATCTAACACCCGGAAGGATCAAAACCCGGGCAACCTGAAAACAGCCAATCCGGCCTATCCGGAGCTTACCGGCGTAAACAACGCCGCCTACGACGGCTGGAACAAGTATGGCGATGATGCCCTTGCCGGCAGCAACACGGTATCTATTAAAGGGATTGTGGTTGATGGTGTGGCCAGGCCAAACCTAACCGTTGCCCGTACCGGCTATAACGAGGTTGACCTGGTTGACCCCAGGGTTACCAACTTAAAGCTGGATGGTACGCTGGCTTATAAAATTACCCCCACAACGCAATTATCATACACCTACCGCTACGGCAGCATGGATGGCGTTTTTCAGCGCGGTAACAAAATATCATTGAATGGCGCATCTGTACAAAACCACAAAGTAGAATTAAAGGGCAGCGAATTTTTGGTGCGTGCCTATCAGTCTATCGAAAACACCGGCAAGTCCTTCAACGTAAAGCCACTGGCAGACAATCTGGATCTTAACCACGCCAGTAATTCGGCCTGGGGCACAACTTATAAAAACGCTTTAACGGCTTATGGAAATGCTAACGGCGGGTTAACATCGGCCAACCTGGCCGCAGCCACACAGGCAGCCCGTGCCGCTGCTGATGCAGGCAGGGTGGAGCCCGGCACACAAGCCTTTACCGATCTGCGCCAAACTATCATCGGCATTAATAACTGGGATATAAAATCCAGCCTGATACCTAATGCACCGGCTACAGGCGGCGCCGCATTAGTGCAAAAAAGTAAAATGTACAATGCCGAGGCACAGTGGGATCTAACCAAACATGTTAAATTCATCGACCTGCTGGTTGGCGCCGATGTGCGTGTGTACGAAGTGATACCGGATGGTAATAACTTTGTTGATTTTAGCCGCTCCATTGCCGACAGGAACACCCCGCTTGCCGATGGCAGCTTCGGTAAAAACGTGATCTATAAAAAATATGGTGCGTTTACCCAGGTTACCAAAACGTTTTTTGAAGAAAAGTTAAAACTTTTTGGCTCTGTCCGCTGGGATTACAACCCTTACTTTGACCCTAAGTTTACACCGCGTTTGGCTGCTGTTTACTCGCCAACGCCCAACCATAACTTCAGGTTCACGTTTCAGAACGGGTATCGTTTTCCGTCGTTGTTCGAGGCTTTATCATACGTAAACAATGGACGGGTTAAACGTGTGGGCAGTTTAGAATTTATTAACGAAGGTTTGGGATACCTGAACAACAGCTATACCCAGCAATCGGTAACGGCATTTAATGCTGCTGTAAAAGCACAGTCAACCACCGGTGATGATGCTACTGCTTTAGCTAACCGTAACCTGCTGCAGGTTGCCGATTTGCCCAAAGCACGCCCCGAACAAATAACTTCTTTCGAGGTAGGTTATAAGGGCATTTTTTTTGATAACAAGGTTTTTCTGGACGTAGATGCTTATGCTAACCGCTACAATGGCTTTTTAGGCCAGGTGCAGGTGTTTGTACCCAATGGCACTACGGTTGGTTCAGACGCGGCCGTGTTAGCTATGCTGGATATTAACCGCGACCCTACAACCGCCACTGCCAATAACGCAGCAAGTGCAGGCCAAAGCCGTTACCGGGTTTATACTAATGCTAAAAATGTGTACAATAACTATGGATCATCTGCCGGGTTAAGTTATAATTTTTACCGCAGGTACACGGTATCGGGCAATGTAAGCTTTAACAAACTGAAGGCACAGCAAACCTTTGATATTTTTGTAACGGGCTTTAACACACCCGAATGGAGCGGTAACTTCTCGTTCGGTAACCGCGAGGTTGTTAAGAATGTGGGCTTTAACGTAGTTTACAAATGGCAGCAAAGCTACCTGTGGGAAAGCCCGCTGGTAACCGGCAATGTGCCTGCTATCCATACGGTTGATGCACAGGTTACTTTTAGGGTGCCCATGTATTATGCCACCTTTAAAATTGGCGCCACGGACATTTTTAATAAAAGGTACATACAATATGCAGGTGGCCCAACAATCGGCGGTATTTACTATGCCTCGGTTACGTTGGATGGACTGTTGAGTGGAAGTAAGTAGTTCATCGATAATAGACCATAGCAAAATTAGCTATCGAATATGGTCTATCGACTACATAAAGATCCTATTTGTTTTTTTTAGGTATAATTTAGTTTTTTAAAAAGCGGGCGGGCGAGCTGCCCGCTTTTTTTATGTTTTAAAGTCCCCAATAAGCCTTACCCGCTTTATATAAGTGAAAAATAAATTAAAGTTACTTTTAGTAATGTATTTGGCTGGCAATAGATGCTATAATTTATTAAACCAGCCTTTTCGCCAAAAAACAAATAACTGTATGGCGCCTATTAAAAACATCCCAACCAGGGCGTAAACGTAGCCGTGGTTTACGTATAATTCGGGCATGTTATCTTTAATTATTCGGCCGTGGTCGTCTTGCCGGCTAAAGTTCATGCCATATATACCGGCTATAAAGGTTAAAGGGATAAAAATTACCGAAATGATGGTCAGCACCTTCATAATCTCGTTCATGCGGTTGCTCACCATGCTCAGGTACAGGTCGATTATGCTTGATGTTACCTCTTTGTAGCTTTCTACCATATCCATGGCCTGGATACAATGGTCATAAGCGTCGCGCAAAAAAAGCTTGGTATCTTTAGTTATCTCCGAGCTTTCGCTGCGAATCATATCATTGATCTTATCACGCTCGGGCCAGCAGGCGCGACGGATGATGATGAGCGTACGCTTTAATTGCTGTGCATCAAACATGATGCTTTTATCGGGGCTTTTGTAAAGCTTGTCTTCAGTCTCATCTATCATGTCGCCAATTTTAGATAGCAGCACAAAGTAATTATCCAGAATGGTATCTGTAAGGGCGTAAAATATATAGCCGGGCCCTGCAGTGCGTATAACCCCTTTACCGGCTTTAAGGCGGGTGGTAACTACTTCAAAATAATCAAAATGGCTTTCTTCAAAGCTGATGATGATGTTATCTTTTACCAGGCCGCTAAACTGGCAGTTTATCAGTTCATTATCTTTATTAAAATAAATGATCCTGCTGGTGCCAAAAACATAGCCTTCGTATTCATCAAACTTTGGGCGCTGGTGTGTATTTACCACATCCTCTAATACCAGCAGGTTGATGCCTAAAAAAGTGCCGATATCCTCAATCAGATTGGCATCGCCCAGGCCGTTAATTTTTATCCAGTGGGTGTGGCCCTTGCACTTATCAATTTGCTGGGTAATGGTTTTCATATCCTTACCCTTGCTGGTTTGCAGGTCGTCCTCGTTAAACGAATAAATAATGATCCGCGGCTCCTGTGCGTCATCAGGAATGATGATTGAACCGGGGCGCGCACCAACGTTAATTTTGCGTTTGGGATGTTTGTAGTGTACGCGCTTGTTGTAAGAAGCCATTATAAATAATTTACGGCCTGCGGGCCCTGGTTAAACAGCAGATCGACAATGCTCAGGTTCTCTAAAAAGCCTCTCCGCTCTTCAAAAACCTGAAAGTAGGCCTTTTGTTCAGCATTAACTGTATTTTTTGCGCTGAATGCCTTGCGCAGGTCGGTTAAGTTGGGGTATGCGGCCTCGTAGGTATCGGTAAATTTCAGTTCGGCCTTTATTTTTAACAGGCGCAGCAACAGTTGCAGTAATTCCTGATTGTAATCAAATAAAAAAACAGGCTGCTTTTGGTAAAAGGGTGCAAAATCATCCTCGTAATATTCAAAATAGGCCGACCGGCGATAGCAGGTTTGCAGGCTCATCCAGTGCAGGCGCTGCCATCTAAAATCGTAACTTATTTTTACATCCCGGGTTATCGTATGGTTTTTAGAGCCTTTTATAATAGGCACAGTAAGCGTTTGGCGGCCATCCGGCGAGTAGATAACGGCCCGGTTACGGTAGGTTTGTTTAGGGAAATGTTCTTCCTTTTCAAACACCACATCCGGTTTAAAAGCGTTCAGTTTTGTAAAATAATCTACCGGGGGCAGGTAAAACATAGGTAAAACAGCACCGTTCTCAATCATATATATTTTTTATGTTTGTGGCAAAATTGGTAAAAATGTTAAGAAAAGTGGCTTTAAATACAGGTATATTTTTTCTGTACCTGGTATCATTACTGCCGTTTTGGTTTTTATATGGCGTAGCGGATATGATCTTCCTGGTGCTTTATTACCTGGTAAGGTACAGAAGGGGTGTAGTGGCCACAAATCTTAAAAATGCATTCCCCGACAGGGGCGAGGCCGAACGCCGCAAAATAGAACGCCGTTATTACCGCTACCTGGCCGATTTGATGGTAGAGACGATAAAAATGATAACCGTTTCAGAAAAATCGCTGCGCAAACGGATGAAGCCTACCAACCCCGAGCTGGTTGCGCATTATTTTGGCCAAAACCGCAGTATTATAGCTGCAGCAGGGCATTACTGCAATTGGGAAATGGCGGCGCTTGCCTTTGGTTTATTAACAAACGAAAAGCGCATTATTGTTTACAAGCCCCAAACCAACGAGGTTTTTAACGATATGTTTAACCGCGTGCGGGCACGTTTCGGTGCCATACTGGTTGCCATGCGGCAAACCCTGCGCACCATGATAGCCTTAAAAAACCAGCTTACCTTTAGCGTACTGGTAAGCGACCAAACCCCAAACTACCACGAGATAAATTACTTTACCAATTTTTTAAACCAGCCAACAGCCGTATTTTTGGGGATAGAAAAACTGGCAAAACTAATTGATGCCGCGGTGATTTTTTACCGGATAGACAGGGTAAAGCGCGGCTATTACACTTATACGCTGGTACCGCTTATTGAGCAGCCCAAACAAACTGCCGAATATGAAATAACCGAAGCGCATGTGCGCTACCTGGAAAAACTAATTCAGGAAAAACCGCAATATTGGCTGTGGAGCCATCGCAGATGGAAATATAAGCCGGAGGATTTTAACAGATGACAGATATACCCAAAGTTGCCGTAGTGATATTGAACTGGAACGGCATCAAATACCTCCGCGATTTTTTACCCTTTGTGCTGGCATCTACCTGGCCCAACCTGGATATTGTAGTGGGCGATAACGGCTCTACCGATGGTTCTGTAGCGTTTTTAAGGAGCCGTTATCCTGATGTTAAAATAATTGAAAACAAGCAAAACTACGGCTTTACCGGCGGATACAACCGGGTATTGGCGCAGGTAGATGCAGCCTATTATATTTTGCTGAATTCTGATGTGGAGGTAGAGCCGGGCTGGATACAGCCGGTGATTGAGTTGATGCAAAGCGATGAACAAATTGCCGCCGCTGCACCTAAAATAAGGGCTTATCATCACAAAAACCATTTTGAGCATGCCGGGGCTGCCGGTGGCTATATTGATAAGTTTGGTTATCCTTTTTGCCGGGGGCGCATCTTTTACGAAATAGAAGAGGATAAGGGGCAGTATGATAACGCAGGAGAGATTTTTTGGGCAACAGGGGCAGCCATGTTCATCAAAAAAAAATATTGGGACCTGAGCGGTGGTTTCGACGAAAGGTTTTTTGCCCACATGGAAGAGATAGACCTTTGCTGGCGTTTAAAAAATATGGGTTACAAGATCATGTACTGCCCGCAATCGGTAGTGTACCATGTTGGCGGCGGTACGCTTAACGCCGAAAATCCTTTTAAAACCTATCTTAACTTTCGTAACAACCTTTTGCTGCTTAAAAATAATTTACCGTTTTGGCATGGCGCATGGGTCATCAGCCTTCGGTTTTGGATGGATCTGCTGGCCTTGTTCCGTTTTTTGATGGAGGGAAAGCGCAAGGATGCCTGGGCTATCAGCCGCGCGCATCAAAATTTTGTCCGTAAGCTGTTTAAAGGGAAATTTAAAAATAAAATTGCCCCGGCAACAAAGCCGGCGCTGCCTTTAACCGGTACCTATTCGCGCAGTATAGTATGGGATTTTTTCATTGGTAAAAAAACCAGGTTCACCGATCTGGAAAAAACAGATCTAAATTAACAAATAACCTGTTAAACGCTCATTACCCACTCCTGCGTATCTTATTGCGCCACCCTATTGCTGTGCAAATAGGGTGGGTGGTAAACTGCATTAATAATTATTGATCCGGCGCTATCGGGCCGGTGCCTGCATCCGGCAGGTCGGTGTCGTTGGTATCGGTAAGCGGTGTGGTATTCTCAGGTGCAGCTACTTTTTTCTTTTTCCTTTTAAATAATTCCTGCTGCTGGGTGGTTAACCTTAAATGCAGATCGCGCTGCGGAAACGGGATCTCGATACCTTCTTTATCAAACGCATCGTAAATAGCTGTCAGTACGTTGCTTTTGAGTGATAACCAGGTGCCAATATCTGCCGCCCAGAACAATAGCCTGAAATCTACCGAGTTTTCGTTAAGGTTATGTACAAATATCAGGGGATCCGGGGTGTCCATAATGTCCTCGCGGCTGCAAAGCAGGTCTGTAAGGATGCCTTTAACCTTTTCAATATCCGAACCATAGGCCACGCCGATGATCAGTTCTATACGGCGGTTATTGTTACTCAATGTCCAGTTAATTACATGGTGAGATATCAGGTCGCCATTGGGGATGATCACCTCGGCGCCGTCGCTGGTGGCAATTTTGCTGGACCGGATGCCGATTTCCATGATCGTGCCCGAACGGTTATCCACTTCAATGATATCGCCTATCTGAATAGGTTTCTCAAATGCCAGTATAAGCCCCGATACCAGGTTGTTTACAATATTTTGCAAACCAAAACCAATACCTATACCAAAAGCACTAATAATAATGGTGATCTTATCCAGCGGGAAGCCGGATGCGGTAACAGCCAATAAAAAACCAACCGAAAATACTCCAAGCTTTATCAGCAGGGTAGAGGTGCGGTTCTTCTTTTTAAGGATATCAATATCACTGGCATTTTTGCCGGCTACCTCATAAAGGTAACTTATTATTCTTGCTGCTATAGATGATAGCCAGATAACCGCTATGAAAATGATAATGCTTTGGAAGGTAAAGCTTGTATTTGTACCTCCAATGTTCCGGTCATCAGTCAGGAATTTTTTGAGGTGACTAAACACGGCATCCTCTACGCTTAAATTTTGGAAAAGCATAATCAGCCAAAGTACACTTGCCAGTATGGTTAAAATGCTTTTAAACTTGTTTTGCAATAATTTAAAATCAATAAACGAGCTTAGTCCGTTACTGTTTTTATTAGCCTCTAACTGCATAAACAATGCCTGCATCAGTATCTGTACCAGGTAGTACATCCCCAAAGCCAGCCATAAGTTATATATGCTGGTAACGCCAAGTATTTTGGATAGGGTAACGCGCCCAAAAACGTTAAATAAAAATGCTATAACCTGCAAGCCGATAAGTATTTTTAAGATGGGTTGCGTGTAGGGCAGATAATCTTCCGGCGCCAGGCTTACCTGTTTTAAAAACCGGTAGCTTACAACAGCGGTAATAAGGGATAATATCAGCACAATAACCCTATCGGTGTTTGATACTTCTACAAACAGGTTGCTTAAGCTATATACTGCCGCTAAAATGAACATGGTACGCAGGTATTTAAACAATTGCTGCGGGCAGGTTTTTTTAACCAGGTAAAGCAATGCAGATATCATTACCAGGAAGAAGATTTCTAAAACCACTACCGGCGGATGATCGTAAAAATTGGGGGCTATAGAAAATGCCACGATTATGGCCGCTGCGTACGGATAAAAGGCAACGTATTTTGCCTGGCTGAACACCCCCTGCGGTGATTCTTTTATCTTTAAGATCTTGCGCCTGTTGGTATGGATCCAGGTAAAAAACAAAGCCAGCAGCAGTATGCCCAAAAGGTGAATGAACGGATCGCGGGTGATAAAAAAGGTGAACAGCTTGGTATTCATCACCACAGTTTTAGTAAGCGCTGTTTTAAAGGTACTTTGGGTGTTCCTGTCCATTTCCCAAATGCTGTTATTCTCGTCGCTTAAAGCCTGTATGCTAAATTCACGAATCTTGATATCTATTTGGTCCTTCAGGTCCAGCAGGGAAATATATACCGATGAGATTCGGTTTTGCAGCAAGCCTATTTTAAGTAACAGCTTTTTATTAGTACTATCCAGCCGGTTATGCTTGCTTTCCATCGCTATCTTCTGCACAAGATAAGTAGTGAGCAAATTGCTGTCGGCAGGCACAATTTTAAGGGCCGGATCTTTGGCCATGGATGCCAGTTCGTTTTGGTTTTGCACCAGCTTGGAATTGATACCGGCCAGTTTATCCTGCCAGATATCCAGCTGGTCATCGCTGCGGGTCAGGATATCGCGGATGGCATACAGGTAGCGTAATGTGCTCGAGCGGTCGTCGTCGATCAGGTTTTTGATCAGGCCGATGCGTTTCTCGAAAGCGGGCAGCTTTTGGCTGATCTCGGCAGTATCGATATTGCGCGACAGGCTTGTTTTTACCTGGTTAAAAGATGCGGTGTAATATTCAACCTTTTGCAGCAGGTTATTGATCGATGTATCAGATTTTCTGAAAGTGCGCATCATCGAATCGCGCCGCAGGATGGCCCGGCGTAACGAATCGCGTACGGATTGTGGTTTATGTTTGGTTTGTGCAGCAACGCCTGCCACGAATAAAGTAAACAGCAGTAACGTAACCGAACATATTTTAAAAACTTTATTCATCATCGCAATTTCGTCCCGATAGCTATCAGGGTAGGGGTTTAACTTTGTTTAAATTATCTTCAATACGCCAGCAACAGGCTTTCGATAGCCAGCCTGTAGGAATGCATTCCAAAACCTGCTATTACACCTTTACAGTTAGCAGCCAGCATAGAATGATGCCTGAATTCTTCACGCTTATATACGTTAGAAATGTGCACTTCGATTGTTGGGGTGTTAATGGCTGCAATAGCATCGGCAATGGCAACAGAAGTATGGGTATAAGCACCGGCGTTAAGCACTATACCATCGTAACTAAAACCAACCTCGTGCAGTTTGTTTATAATTTCGCCCTCAATATTACTTTGATAATAATTAATGGTGATGTTTGTAAAATGGTTTTGCAATTCGGCAAGGTAGCTTTCAAAATCGCTGTTGCCATATATAGATTTTTCGCGTACGCCAAGCAGGTTTAAATTTGGCCCGTTTACAATTTGTATATTCATTTGTTCAAACTTAGGTATAAATCATTAAAACTAAAATCAATTGGACTGGCCATCGGCAATAAAAGGATTTAAAACTTATTTGAAACTGGAGCGGTCGCTTGCAGCAAATTCTATCAATGCTTATAGTAATGATTTAGATAAGTTATATCAATTCTCTGATTTACAAATAATTAAAAAATTACCTACAGAAATTTCTTTACAGGATTTACGTGGTTTTATTAATTGGGTGAATGAATTAGGCATGATCCCGTCCACACAATCGCGCATCATATCGGGCATAAAAGCATTCTACAAATACCTGCTGATGGAAGACCTGATAGCGGCCGACCCGTCGGAACTATTGGAAACCCCCAGGATACCCCGTAAACTACCCGATACCTTAAGCGTACCCGATATTGATAAGATGATAGCGGCTATTGACCTGTCTAAACCCGAAGGGACACGCAACAAAGCAATTTTAGAGGTGCTGTATGGCTGCGGCCTGCGGGTATCTGAGTTAACGGAACTGCGCCTTTCAAACCTGTTTTTGCAAACCGATGTGGAATTTATTAAGGTAATAGGCAAAGGCAGTAAAGAGCGCCTGATACCTATTGGGGGCGAAGCCATAAGGGCGCTCAGAATTTGGATAGAACAGGTACGTGTACATGTCGAAATTAAAAAGGGGGAGGAGGACATGGTTTTTTTAAACCGCCGCGGTAAAAGGTTGAGCCGGGTTTACATATTTTTGCTGATAAAGGAACTGGCAGAAATAACCGGATTAAAAAAAACGATTAGTCCGCATACTTTCCGGCATTCTTTTGCAACCCATTTAATAGAGGGCGGTGCCGATCTGCGTGCCGTACAGGAAATGCTGGGCCACGAAAGTATCACCACAACAGAGATCTACACCCACCTGGACAGAGGTTTTTTAAAGAGCACAATTATTGATTTTCATCCAAGGAGTTAAGATGCTTTAACGGCTTTTATCATTCTGTCCCTGCCGCTCATATCTTTTCTTAACTCAATGTTAATAAAATACTTATCAGATAATAACTCAATAGTTTCTTTTCCAAAATTTTCATTGATCTCTAAAAATAATAATCCGTTTTTAGAAAGATGCTGAATCGCAAAATCGGCAATGGCTTCATAAAATATCAGCGGGTTATGCTCGGGTACAAAAAGTGCCGAATGCGGCTCAAAGCCGGTAACATTCTTATGCATCAGCAGTTTGTCCTGCAGGGTAACATATGGTGGGTTAGAAACAATAATATCGAAGTTTTTGCTTTCGCTTTTTAATTCCCGGCTTTCTAATATATCCTGTTCAATAAAGGTTACTTCTGCACCATTTATTACAGCGTTTTGTTTAGCCGTGTGCAGGGCATCGGCAGATATGTCAATTGCTGTAACAACAGCATCCGGCAAATTCTTTTTAAGGCTGATGGCAATGCACCCGCTGCCCGTACCAATATCTAAAACATACACAGGCTTTTGGCTGTTAGGTACTAACTTTTTACTTTGTAATATCCATTCCACCAGTTCTTCTGTTTCCGGCCGTGGAATCAGTGTGGCTGGATTTACTAAAAAGTTAAGGCCATAAAATTCGGTGTGGCCTAAAATATATTGTACCGGTTTACCGGTTTTTAGCTCGATAAGAATGCCCTCTATCTTTTCTGAGGCTTCGCCCGGTATTGTATCTTCGGGGAAAGCTTTGAGTTTCGCGCGGGATATGCCGGTAATTTCTTCCAGCACCAGTAATGCAATTACCTCTGTTTCAAGGGTATCATACACACCGGCTAAACTTTGCCGAAAGGAAAGGAATACATCCTTAATAGTTTTCATGCAACAAAGTAACATAAAACCTACTTTTGCACAATGGCATTACATGATATTTATATGCAGCGCTGCCTTGAACTTGCCGCCCTTGGCGCAGGTAATGTAAGCCCTAACCCAATGGTTGGTGCCGTAATAGTTCATGACGGTAAAATAATAGGCGAAGGATACCACCAAAGATACGGCCAGCCCCATGCCGAAGTGAACGCAGTTAAAATGGTTACCGGCAGGTATGATAACTATGCACATCTGCTGAAACAATCTACCCTGTACGTTTCCTTAGAACCCTGTGCGCATTATGGCAAAACACCCCCCTGTGCCGATCTGATCATCAAACACCAGATACCAAACGTTGTAGTTGGCTGCCGCGACCCATTCCCGCAAGTAGATGGTAAGGGGATAGAAAAATTAAAAGCAGCAGGTATAGCGGTAACTGTGGGGGTATTGGAAAAGGAATGCCAATGGCTAAACCGGCGCTTTTTTACGAGGGTGCAAAAGCAAAGGCCATACATTATCTTAAAATGGGCTCAAAGCAGCAAAGGCTTTTTTGCACCTGCGGATGGCAGCCAGCACTGGATAACCGGCCCCGAAAGCCGCAAACTGGTACACCAATGGCGCGCGCAAGAGGATGCCATACTGGTGGGCAAAAATACCGTACTGGCCGATAACCCGCAATTAAATGTGCGTTACGCCGAAGGCCGGTCGCCCAAAAGGGTGGTGATAGACCGACGACTGGAATTAAACAGACAGTTGAACGTTTTTGACGGGCGTGTTGAAACGTTGATATTTAATGAGGTTAAAACAGATATAGACGGCAAAAATAAATATATAGCCCTGGAAGATTTCGACCGCTTTGTGCCGCAATACATCCTGTTTCAATTGTATCTGCAGGATATCCAATCGGTAATAATTGAGGGTGGTGCGCATACATTAAATTCGTTTATAGAGGCCGGTTTGTGGGATGAGGCGCGGATATTTACAGGCCCGGATACTTTAAACAATGGCATTAAAGCCCCTGTAATAAATGGCTTTGGTACAGGCAGCTATAATGTTGGTGCAGATAGTTTAAATATTTACCTCAATAACTTATAGTATAATGTTATACGTTTTTTTAAGTATTTGCTGCAGCGTAATTGTATCTGTGTTATTAAAGCTGGCAAGGCGCTATGGTATAGATATTTTTCAGGCTATTACCTGGAATTACAGTATGGCTATTTTGCTTACCTGGTTATTTTTTAAGCCCAATTTGCAGGCAATTGATTTTAAGCAGGCCCCAACCGGGGTTTATATTGCCGTGGGT
Source organism: Mucilaginibacter phyllosphaerae (assembly GCF_004378255.1). GTDB lineage: Bacteria > Bacteroidota > Bacteroidia > Sphingobacteriales > Sphingobacteriaceae > Mucilaginibacter > Mucilaginibacter phyllosphaerae. Next base: position 240,158 of record NZ_SNQG01000001.1, on the reverse strand, counting down.
ATTCTACTTCCGCTTATATTTTGGGTAATGGCTTCATCAGTTAGGGTGGCAGGTATCGTGCGTACCGATGTGGCGCAGCGGCTATCACTTTTTATATCCTTATTTGCAGCATTTTTATTGTTTGGCGATAATTTTAGCACAGCCAGGCTGGTGTGTTTTATAATAGGCTTTGCTGCCATACTTTGCTCTATCCCCTGGCAAAAGAAAACCGCTAACCGTAAACTTTTAAGCAATGCCTGGCTATACCTGTTTGTTGTTTTTACAGGTTTTGGCGCTATTGATATCTTATTTAAAAAAGTAGCAGCCTTTACCCCGGTGCCCTACACCACTTCGTTATTTTTTATATATGCCCTGGCTTTTGTTATCGCTTTTATAAGTTTGCTAATAAAAGTCCTTACAAAAAAAGCCCGCATAAAATGGCCGCATTTAATATTTGGCTGGGTGCTGGGCATTGCAAATTTTGGCAATATCCTGTTTTATTTAAAGGCGCATCAGGCGCTTTCTGGTAGCCCGTCGCTGGTGTTTTCATCTATGAATATCGGGGTTATTTTATTGGGTACCATTGTGGGGCTTGTTATTTTTCATGAGCGCTTAAGCACCTTAAACAAGGTAGGGCTCGGGCTGGCTGTATTATCTATCATCATGATTACATTTGTTAACATTCATCACTGGTAAATGCTGTTTGACGATACTTACAAAACCATTGCCCGGCCTGTAGAAAGTGTTTTTAGAGACCGGGGCAGTAAATTCCTGGCGTTTGCATATCCGGTAACTTCAGATAACGATATTAAACCCATAATTGCAAAATTAAAGGCCATACATCCTAAGGCCAATCACCATTGCTGGGCTATCCGTTTAGGGATAGACCGATCTGTATTTAGGGTGAATGACGATGGCGAGCCATCTGGTACAGCGGGCCGGCCAATATTAAATATCCTGTTATCCCGCAATGTTACCAATGTATTAGTAGTGGTGGTGCGCTATTTCGGCGGTACGTTGCTGGGTGTGCCCGGGTTGATCAACGCCTACAAAACAGCAACAGAAATGACGCTTGATATTGCCGAGGTTGTAGAAAAAACGGTGAATGATATTTATACCTTAACTTTTGATTACGTACAGATGAATGATATGATGCGTATTATAAAAGAAGAGCAATTAGAAATATTAGAGCAAGTATCAGAGCTGAATTGCCGTATAAAATTATCGGTGCGCAAAACACAGGTAGAGCAGGTGATGGGTAAACTAAATAAAGTGAACGGGATAAAGGCGGATTATAATTATAGCGGATAACCAAATAATCTAAATATAACCAATTATATAAATCCTACAATCTCACTTCGTCTTTCAGTTAAAATCCTTATTTTGCCTGCATATGCAATCTTTTGAAATAGATAAAACCGATCTTCTGCGCATTAAAACCGCGCTTGAAGGTAACGATGCTGAACTACAGGAGGTTCTGAAGGAATATCACGCATCAGAGATTGCCATCTTGTTTGAGAAACTTCCGCAGGAAGCCAAAGAACGCATTATCAATCTGCTCTCAACACAGATAGCTACCGACGTTATCTCTGAAATGGACGAGGAAGCACACCCGGAAGAACTGCTGATAGGGCTGGACCCGGAAAAGCGTACCGAGATTGTAGAAGAGATGGATTATGATGTAGCGACAGACATTATTTCACAACTCGATAAGGAAGATCAGCAGGAGATTTTAGAGGATATTGACCAGGAGGATGCTACCAGTATCCGCGCCTTGTTAAACTATGATGAGGATACTGCCGGTGGTTTGATGAACTCGGAGGTGATCTGCGTAAATATCAATTTAGATAAAAAAGAAGCGTTGGACGAGATCATCCGCCAATCTGAAGAGATGGAGGAGTTTTACACCATTTATGTGGTGGATGATAATGATATATTAAAAGGTATTGTATCCATCAAAGATATTATCAAAGCACGCGGCGAGGCTAAGGTTCGTACCCTGGTGCAAACAGATTTTGTTTATGTAAAAGCAGAATTAGACCAGGAAGAGGTTGCTAAACTTATCTCGCAATATAATCTCACAACCATACCCGTGGTTGATGACCAGATGAAACTGCTGGGCCGGATTACGGTTGATGACATTATTGATGTTATGGAGGCCGAGAATACCGAGGACATCCTGAAGATCTCCGGCGTATCTGAAGATGAGGAACTGAGCGGTAACTGGCAGGATGCGGTAAAAAGCCGTTTGCCCTGGCTGGTTATTAACCTGGGCACTGCATTTCTTGCGGCATCTATCATCCGTAATTTTGATGCTACAGTAAAAAACCTGGCCGTCATATCCGCATACATGACTATTATTGCCGGTATGGGCGGTAATACTGCTACGCAGGCCCTGGCGGTTACGGTAAGGCGCATATCGTTAAGCGACCTAAGCGACAGGCAAGCCTACAATACCGTTTTTAAAGAGTTACTGGTTGGCCTGGTAAACGGTGCATGCAACGGCTTAATAGTTTTTGCGGTAGCCTATTTTTATGATGCCAACCCAATGCTGGGCTTAGTATTGTTCTTAGCCATGACGGGTAACCTGATCGTGGCTGGCTTAACGGGTGCTTCCATCCCGCTGATCTTGAAAAGGGTAGGGATAGATCCTGCAGTGGCATCATCTATCATCATTACCACGTTTACAGATTGTATCGGATTTTTTCTGCCGCTATGGTTGGCAAGTAAGCTTTTATTATAATTTTGCTCCATCAAAATAATTACAACGATGACTGAAATAAGATACGACTGGACACAGGAAGAGATCTCAAAAATATATCACTCGCCACTGCTCGACCTGATCTTCAGGGCGGCAACTATTCATCGCGAGAATAAGGATTATGCCGAAGTGCAGATCAGTTCGCTGATATCTATTAAAACCGGCGGTTGCCCCGAGGATTGTGCTTACTGCCCGCAGGCAGCACGCTATAATACAGGTGTAGATGTGCATGCTATTATGCCTAAGGAAGAAGTGGTTGCCGTGGCACAAAGGGCCAAAAACGGCGGCGCATCCCGGCTGTGCATGGGCGCTGCCTGGCGCGAGGTGCGCGATAACCGCGACTTTGACAAGGTGATTGACATGGTGAAAGCCGTAAATGAGCTGGATATGGAAGTTTGCTGCACGCTGGGTATGCTTACCGAGGGCCAGGCACAACGTTTGGCCGATGCCGGTTTGTATGCCTATAATCATAATCTGGATACTTCTGAAGACGACTATAAACGCATCATCACCACCCGTACTTATGACGACCGTTTGAAAACGTTAGACCACGTGCGCAAGGCCAAGATCTCGGTTTGCAGCGGCGGTATCATTGGGTTGGGCGAAACCGCGCAAGACCGTATCTCGATGCTCAAGACCTTATCTAATATGCCTAAACACCCGGAATCTGTGCCAATCAATGCTTTAGTACCTGTACAAGGCACACCACTGGCCGAGCAGCCGCGCATTTCTGTTTGGGATATGGTAAGGATGATTGCAACAACCCGTATTATTATGCCTAAAACGGTGGTAAGGTTATCTGCAGGCCGCACCGAAATGAGCACCGTAGAGCAGGCCATGTGTTTTATGGCAGGCGCAAACTCCATTTTTGCAGGCGAAAAATTACTGACCACACCAAACCCGTCATTTGATGAAGATATGGCGATGTTCCAGCTTTTAGGCTTAACCCCACGTAAGGCATTTAAGAATGGCCGCCCTTCAAAAGAGATCAGGGAAATGAGTATAAACGAGGTTATTTAATACCTTTTTAAGCTTTAAAGACGGCGATATTGTAGAATTGAGCAAAAAGGGCGAAGAAGCTTCGGGATAATTTTTATATTCAGCCTTGTATTAAATACATCAACATTAGGCTGATATGAATAAATGTTTAAGTACCATAGTAATTCTGCTGATGCTTTTCTGCATCAGCGCATCTTTTGCACAAAACAAGATTATCGTATATCAATCTGATTTTGGGCTGAAGGATGGTGCTGTTTCTGAAATGAAGGGTGTTGCCATCGGCGTATCGCCCGATCTGAAATTGTACGACCTTACGCACGAGATCCCTAACTATAATATCTGGGAAGCATCATATCGCCTTTTTCAAACCATTAGCTATTGGCCCAAAGGCACCGTTTTTGTTTCGGTGGTTGATCCCGGTGTGGGTACTTCTCGTAAATCAGTTGTGCTTAAAACCAATACAGGCCAGTTTATTGTTACGCCGGATAATGGCACGTTAACCTTGGTGGCGCAAGCCTATGGCATTGCGGGCATCCGTCAGATAGACGAAGTAAAAAACCGCCGCCCCGGTTCAGGTAAATCCTACACTTTTCATGGCCGCGATGTTTATTCTTACACGGCAGCCCGTTTGGCAGCCGGTGTGATAACCTTTGCACAGGTAGGGCCGGAGTTGCCTAAACAGATAGTGAGCATTCCCTATCAAAGATCAGTATTTGAAAATGGTATGTTAAAAGGTAGTATAGATATTCACGATGTTCAATACGGCAACATCTGGACAAACATTGGCGATGGATTAGTGAAAAGGCTAAACCCTAAATACGGTGATTTGCTGCATTTAAAGATATTTAATAAAGGTAAACTGGTATATGAAAGTGATGTTCCTTACAGCGAAACTTTTGGTAGTGTGCCTGAAGGGAAACCTTTAGCTTATCTCAACAGCCTGATGCAATTATCATTTGCATTAAATATGGGCAGCTTTGCGGATGCCTACAAAATTGGCAGCGGCAGCGACTGGAGTATAGAAGTAATCAAAAAGTAAAAGCTGATGAATCTCCCGCCTTACCGTGCTTTTCCTGTTTTAAAAGCAGGAGAATATACACTTCGTCAAATTTTGCATGTAGACATCAAAAATATTTTAGACCTGTCTTTTTGGGATGGGGTACCTGCAAAAAATCTCGATCAAGCTATCGGGATACAAAATAGGGTGGATGAAGAGTACTTACAAGGTAATTCCATTCATTGGGGTATTGCGGATAAATATGATAATATTATAGGCGTTTGCGGATATTATCGTGGTTTTGAAAAGAATAATGGAGAAATTGGTTTTGTATTGAAAGAAACTCACCGGGGGCAGGGAATTATGCTACAAGCCTTGGTAAGCATTATTAACTTTGGCGTGAATAAAATATCTCTTAATTATATATTTTCTATAACACGTGCAGATAATAGTAGTGCTATAACTTTACTCGAAAAACTTAAAGCAACAAGAGCAAACCACATTTTTGATAACGAAGTGGAATATCAATTGTATAAAAGATAGCTTTAATACTCTGCAAACTGCTCATCCGGGTAACACCATAACCAGCGCTCGCCTGGTTGGGCAGATGCTATTACGGGATGATGTTCGGCATGGTAATGTTTGGTCATGTGCTGTTCGTCGCTTTGGTCGCAGCAAAGGGTAATTCCGCAGGTTTGGCAGGTACGCAGATGAAACCATTGGGTGCCTTGCTTTATACATGCTTCACAAACGTGGTTGTTACTCAATTTTACCTCTTTAACTGCCTGCAGGTGCTGGCAAAAACTTAGGTCGATTTCGTGCATATTTTTATTTTTTATAAAATTAAAGATAGTAAAGTGCCGGTAATATTACTTTAAATAATCGTGCCCCCAGTTTTTTAGCGAATAATCCCAATTGGAATTTTTGGGATCTTTAGGCTTTTGCGCCACGTGGCGGGCAATATAGCCGTTTACTTTTTGCATATGTTTATAATCGGCATCGCTTAGTTCGGCTTTCTTTTTGCCCAGTATCCTAATAATATGTTCGCCGGATTTGTGGCCGATAGATTCGCCGTCACCGCTATCCCAACCAACTTTTTTAGATTCGTCCGTCTTTAGCCATTTTTTTAAAACCGATGCAGTCATGTTTACGGCCTTTTTAAACTCCGTATAAATTTCCTCGTGTTCTGTATTGTTTTCAGCATTCTTTTCCATCCTTAAATCCGAGCAATACTTATACCATATGTGAATGGCATGCATTGCTGTATTCCTAAAACAACTAAATTATTCTTTTATTTCCACTATTAATTGCTAATAATATTAGTAATTTTGAAATAATGAATGTAGACAGGATAACGGAAAAGTTAAATATTTTAGCAGATGCTGCAAAATACGATGTATCATGTGCAAGCAGCGGCAGTAAGCGTAAAAACGAAAATAAAGGTTTGGGTAATGCCAGTAATGGTATTTGCCACTCTTATACAGAGGATGGGCGATGTGTATCGCTATTAAAGATCCTGTTAACTAATCATTGCATTTTTGATTGTGCTTATTGTGTATCCCGTAAAAGCAATGATATTCAGCGGGCTGCCTTTACAGTGCAGGAAGTGGTAGATCTAACCATCAATTTTTACCGTCGTAATTATATCGAGGGCTTGTTCTTAAGTTCCGGCATATTTAAAGATGCGGATTATACGATGGAGCGCCTGGTGCGTATTGCCAAAAAATTGCGTACCGAGCATAAGTTTAACGGTTATATTCATCTTAAATCTATCCCCGGCGCCAGCGACGAACTGATGAATGAAGCAGGCCTGTATGCCGACCGTTTGAGCGTTAACCTGGAAATGCCCACAGAGGCCGGTTTAAAGCTTTTAGCACCGGATAAAAACCAGGCGGATATGATCAAGCCGATGGGGTATTTAAAAAATGCCATTATTCAGCGTACCGAAGAAAAGAAGCTATTTAAAAAAGCCCCCATATTTGCCCCGGCAGGCCAAAGTACACAGGTTATTATTGGCGCTACACCCGAAAATGATAGCCAGATATTACGATCTGCAAGTTATTTTTACAAAAACTTCAATTTAAAACGCGTGTATTATTCAGGCTATGTGCCGGTATTGGCCGATAGCCGCCTGCCAGCATTGAATACCAGTGTACCTATGGTACGCGAGAACCGCCTTTATCAGGCCGACTGGTTGATGCGCTTTTATGGTTTTAAGGTAAATGAGATTGTGAATGATAGCCAGCCGCACCTGGATTTGGATATCGATCCAAAACTGGGCTGGGCTATACGCAATATGCAGGCGTTCCCCGTAAATATTAATCAGGCTGATGTGCAGATGATATTGCGTGTACCGGGCATAGGCTTGCTATCAGCACAAAAAATAGTGAGTGCCCGTAAATTTGGTAAGCTAAATTGGGAACAGTTAAAAAAAATGGGGGTGGCGCTTAACCGCGCTAAATACTTTATTACCTGCAACAGCACCGAATTTGAACGCCGCGATCTGACGGGGAATAATATTAAACAATTTATTTTGGCTACATCGCAAAGCAAATATCTAAAGAATACCCAGGTGCAATTAAACTTGTTTTAATGATGACAACCCTAATATATGATGGCACCTTTGAAGGCTTGCTTACTTCTGTTTTTGAGGTTTATGACCGAAAGCTTAACCTGGTTAATTTGCAAAAAACCGGGCAGGATAATAATGCCCTGTTTGAAGATAAGTTGCAGGTAATAACAGACGATGAACGGGCCAACAGAGTATTAAAGGGTTTAAAGCAAAAAATCTCGTCTATGGGGTTGCAACGGCTATATGCAGCGCATCTGGCAGAGATGGATGGGGAGGAGAACAGTTTGCTGGGTTATATAAGGTATGCTTTTGATGCCGGGCAAAATATTGAGGAAAATTATGGGAACAAGTTTGTAATGCGGATATCAGAGATGGTGCGTATGGTGAGGCGCGAAAAACATCGAATGGAGGCTTTTGTACGCTTCCAGAAATTAAAAGACGAAACTTTTTATGCCGCCATAGAACCCGATTTTAATGTTTTGCCTTTACTTATTCGCCATTTTAAGAGCCGTTATGCCGATCAGAAATGGATTATTTACGATATCAGGCGCAAATATGGTATTTATTATAATCTGCACGACACTCAGTATATCTCGCTTGATTTTGCCAACGTAAGCAAACCCGGTGATATAGTGGCTGCTTTTACAGAAGATGAAGAGATCTATCAGCATCTTTGGAAGAATTATTTTACCAGTGTAAATATTCCGTCTCGCAAAAACACCAGGTTGCATGTACGCCATATACCTAAAAGATACTGGAAGCATTTAACAGAAAAAATTTAAGATTTGTTATTTTACGAATTTTAAGATGTTATGAACCGTAGATTTTAAACCCTGTTTGTGGATAAAGTAGAATGTTTATAACCCTTAGAATAATCATATAATTTACTGTATTTCAATAAATTTTAGTGTGGATAAACTTAAAATAATTGTTAATAATGTGTTTAAAATAAATGTAAAAAAGTACTTGACATAGGGGGGCTTAAAGCTCTATATTGTATTTATCAAGAACGACGTACTTTGACAGCCTTACAGGAATACAGAAACTTAATCGGGTGACCTTTCGGGCGAACTAAAGATAAGGGAAGTGCCTGAATCATTTAAAGGAGATAAAATGCGAAAGTAATTTATGCCGGAAATGATTAAAGAGGTATTATAGGTTTTGCGAAAGTTTACGAACGGCAGCAAACAAAATAATGATCTTGAAGGAATTGGCGTTAGCGTAACTATAGAGACATCGGCATTCACTAAGAATAAAGAAGTATCAGCGTTGCACGGATAACGAAGGAGTCGACTTCCCCCAGGGAAAAGTGGCAAGATCAATATTCGCAGATGTATTGACCCATCAGCACTCGAAAGAGGAAAGAAGGACACAGGCAGAACGAATTTGAACGCGTCACTATCCGCAAGGAGACAGACAAGAGCAGTATCAGTGCTAACAATTGAAACATCGGCATTCGCAGGAATAAAGAGACATCTGTGTTCGTAATAACAAAGAGGAGAGCAGATCGGTTAATGTTACACAAAACTTGATACTTTATGATGGCTATGGCTATTCATAAGGCAGGAAAAACGGAAGTCATTTCGCAAGAAGAGGCTTCCGTTTTCCATTTTAAGGAGATTTTATTTAATAAGCGTGCGTGACAAACAGGGGCAGTACAAAGGTGTGCGGCAATTATAGAATAAGCATAGATCCTGAATAGTTATAAAAAAGCAAGCTGCCGTTCTTTTCTAACCCTTACGCCAGCTTTTTTCGCAACCATTTGCGAAGCGGCTCATCATACCATTTCAACGTGGCATAAGCCAAAATAATGCTGCCTGCTAAAATAAGTAATGCATAAGGCCATGTCTGTGCAATTGTTATGCCTTTATGATTACTGATCCAGGCAACATAAAAATAAACCAGTGGGTAATGTACCAGGTAAAGCGGATAGGAGATATCGCCTAAAAATTTACATATTTTATGCTCGGTTAGATTTTGTATTACGCCGCTGGCGCCAATATATACGATAAACGGGAAGACAACAATAATACAAACGGATTCATAGATCCCGTTCATCCAAAGATGTTCAGCGCCGCCAATACGTGGTATAAAAAGTACAACAATTACTAAAAGGCTGCACCATAGAAAGGCATTTTTAATTGGCGTAGGTTTAGCTACACGTGAAAGTAACAAACCAGCAAAAAAAGGATACATGGTACGGGTTAAACCAATGCGTACCTGCTGTACATTCAGTGTCCAGCCACCACTAACGTCGCCGTTTATGATTGCCAGGTGTGCAAGTGCAACAGCGGCTATGCCTACCAGGATAGTTAATGCTGTTTTGGAGAATTTGCGGATCCAGAGCGCGTAGAGTATGTTGGCAAAGTATTCAAAAAACAACGACCATCCCACGCTATTTAAGGGATGCATCTCCTCCCAGCCACGTATATCAAGTGATAATGGTACAGGAAGAATCGTATAACCGATCAGCATCACCAGCAGCATCTTCCACACAGGAATAGTATGAATAAGTGGCCATAGTGCAGAATCTGTAAAATAGAAACCGATAGCGCCGAGGGTCATCCCCAAAACCACCATCGGCTGCAGGCGTTCGATACGGCGTTTAAAAAAGCTGCCGGCGGTTATTTTATGCCAGCGGTCGTCGTAAGCATAGCCGATAACGAAACCTGATAGCAAAAAGAAAAAGTCTACAGCCAAATAACCGTGGTTAACAAGTTTATCTAAATTACCGGTTGATAATGGTTCGCACAAATGAAAGGTAACAACAATGATAGCCGCTACACCGCGAAGGCCGTCTAATATGGGGTAGTGTGGCTTGGTAGCAAGCTCATTGTTGTTCATTAGTAAATTTGTTGTAAAGCTTGGACTTTTAAACCAATGCAAATTATAAAAAACGAATATTTATCTACTTAGTAAATTAAATATTATCTGTTACCTTACAGCACGAGTCAATTTTATTAGCTTTTTAAATTGATTTTAATAAGTATTGCAAAAAGGTGAATAGAATGGAGTTAACCAAAATATTATACCGCTTTAGTGTAAATTTCAAGGCGATTACCGGTATTATTATCTTTTTATTGTTTGTTAATCAAGTAATTGGGCAGGTGGCTGCTGCGCCATATAAATGGGGGAATTGGGAAGCCTGGGGAGATTTAGGCAATGGGAAGTATGCCAACCCGGTGATACCGGCAGATTATAGTGATATTGATTGTATCCGTGTAGGTGATGATTATTACGCCGTATCGTCTACTTTTCAGTATTCTCCGGGTTTTGTGATCCTTCATTCTAAGGATCTTGTGAATTGGGAAACACTAAGCCATGCGGTAAGTAACCTGAATGAAATTTCGCCCGAAATGAATTGGGATAAGATGAACCGTTACGGCACGGGGATCTGGGCGGGCGCTATACGTTATTATCATAACAAATTCTGGATCTACTTTGGTACGCCGGACGAAGGATACTTTATGACCACGGCAAGCAACCCCCGCGGGCCGTGGCAGCCGCTTACGCATGTTTTAAAAGGTAAGGGCTGGGATGATTGCTGCCCATTTTTAGATGATGACGGGCAGCTATATTTAATAGGGACAAACTATGCTGATAATTACAAAATTCATTTATTTAAGCTTACTGCCGACGGCAGGTCCATCATCCCCGGGTATGATAATATTATCCATCAGTCTGAAGGGAGCGAAGCAAATAAGCTTTATAAAATTAATGGTACTTATTACCACTTTTTTAGTGAGGTAAAGCCCGAAGGGCGCGCTATTATGATGGAAAGAGCGCAAAAGGTTAACGGGCCTTATTTAGAAGAAAAGCAGTTAAGCTACGCTCAAAAACAGTTTAATGAGCCCAACCAGGGTGGCTTGGTACAAACAAAACGCGGCGAATGGTATTTTTTAACGCATCATGGCACAGGCGACTGGGAGGGCCGTGCAGTAAGCTTGCTGCCCGTAAACTGGGTTGATGGCTGGCCGATAATAGGAAAAGTTAGTGCAGAGAAGATTGGAGAGATGGTATGGCAGGGAAAGATGCCGGTAAAAAGCAGGCATATTAAAAACAGCACTACAAACGATGAGTTTAACCGCACAGTGTTAAAGCAGCAATGGGAGTGGAATTATCAGCCACGTAGTGATAAATGGTCGTTAACCGAAAGGCCCGGCTGGTTGCGCCTTAAAGCGTTTAAACCGGTAGAAAATAACAACTTGTTAAAAGCGGGCAATACGCTTACGCAACGCGCGTTCAGGACCCAAGCTAATATCGTAACCGTAAAATTAGATATAAGCGCAATGGCCAGCGGCCAGCATGCCGGCCTGTCGCACTTTGGTAAGCCTGGTTACGCTGCATTTGGTATAAGCTGTAAAGGCATTGTTAAAACTTTGCAACTAAACATAAAAGAGCATGTGTTTGAAGGCCCCGTTTTACATGGCCGGCAGGTTTGGTTGCGGTCGGTTTGGGGGCAGGATGGTAAAAGCAGATTTTATTACAGCATAAACGGTAAAGAATTTTATGCCTTTGGCGATAAGTATCAATTGGCATGGGGCGCTTATCGCGGCGACCGCATTGCTGTATATTGCTACAATAATTTAAAAGATGAAGGCTATATTGATATAGATTTTTTACACTATAGGTATCGTTAGTAAAAGATAGCTTTTTACAATATCTTACAGAATGCTGTAATATTACTATAACTTTGTTTTACTATTAAAAAATTACGTTTGTAACGGCTGATGTTGCTATTAAAAGGTACCCCATAATATGTTTCATGACCGTGTAGCAAAATATATCGAGGCTATTCAAAATAACGGGGATAAAACGGCCTTTAACGAGTTGTACCTTTTACTGGAAGCCAAAATTTACAATTTTGCCTTTTCTTTTCTTGGTGAACGCGAAACCGCGCAGGAGATAACCAACGATGCTTTTTTAAAACTTTGGCTTAACCGCGAAAAATTAAGCGCTATTAATAATTTGCAGGTTTACCTGTATGTGCTTGTAAAAAATGCCTGCCTTAATCATTTAAGAAGCGTATCATTAAAACAGATTAAAGAGCCGCAGTTAACAGAGCGGTTTTACTTCACAATATCTACCGACCCTTCTCAGTTGTTGATAAGTAAAGAACTAAAAGAGCGTTTGTTGAAAGAAATTAATAAGCTACCCCCGCGCTGCAAGCTCATATTTAAAATGGTTAAGGAGGATGATCTTTCCTGTAATGAAGTAGCTGCCATTTTAGGGTTATCTAATAAAACCGTTTTTGCGCAGCTTGCCATTGCGCTTGCCAGGATAGAAGCCGCCCTGGGCTTGTAGTAATTATAAACGCGCTTTAAATCGTCCACATAAAAATATTTTAATTTTCTTTTAGGAAAACCGGCCGCTTGTGTGTCCTTACGGTAGAATATATTTATCATGGGCAAATCGCGATTTATAGATTTAATGGCCAAAAGCCTGGCTAAAACCGCCACAGTAAAAGAGTTGGCCGAATTGGAGGTGTTTTTAAAGCAGTTTCCACGGTATCAGCAATTATATAATACAACCAATGCTATAAAAGGAAATGATCCTTCGGCTGATGTGCATATTACATCTGCTGATAAGATCGGGCAGCTTTGGGATCATATTAACAGCGCTGAAAACAACGGAGGTGACCAGGTTGACAAGGGCAACACTAAACGCATACTAACCTGGCAGTGGGCCGCTGCTGCAGCTGTGTTTTTTTGTGTTTTGGGGGGCGTTTTTTATTTCAACATCATTCAATCCTCCAAAAGTATAACTATGGCCATGCATAAAATGCAAGTACCTTATGGTAACACCCGTAAACTAATTATGCCTGATGGTACCGAAGTTACGCTTAATGCAGGCAGTACGCTAACATATCCGGGTAGTTTTGCGGGTAAAACACGTGAGGTAACGCTTACCGGCGAAGGTTTTTTTAAAGTAGTAAAAAATCCGCGGAAGCCGTTTTTAGTGCACACCCAAAAGCTTACTGTAACCGTACTTGGAACGGTGTTTAATGTTAAGGCCTACGCTAACGATAAAACTACAGAAACCACGCTTTTAACAGGAAAGGTGCAGGTAGACCTAAATAATAACCCCGAGAAAAAGGTTGTATTGATGCCTAATGAAAAACTGATTGTTGCCAACGATCAAATTGCCCGTGCTGTTAAAAACCAGACAGAAAAAAAATCGCTAGTAGAATATCAGGTGATATCGTTACCAGTGGTAAGCCCGGGGGAGGTAAAAGAAACCGCTTGGCTTGATAAGCGCATTGTTTTTACTAATGAGAGCTTTGAAGATGTTGCCAAACAGATAGAGCGAAAATATAATGTGCAGATAATATTTGATGACGTAAAATTAAAAAGTGAGCAGATAAGCGGTTTGCTGGATAAAGAGTCGCTGCCTGATGCTTTGCGGATCATTGAAATTACAACACCGTTTAATTACCGGATTAACGGAAAGGTAGTTTACCTTTCACCAGATAATAAATAAACAACCCTAAAATTTAAATGCGTATGAGATTGAAAAATTACTTATCAGATTCCTGAAATATCCTCATGAAACAAGGGAAGAGCTGCAACTCCTCCCTGTAAAAATATTAGGATTTATTAACAAGAGTAAAATGTGCATACAGCTGTTACTCTTTCCATTAATTTTCAAAACAAATGTAATGAAAAAAACAAAAAGGGTATCCCCGCTTCCGGGGATGCCTGCGTACCTAAAAGTTATATTGCTGATGAAAGCAGTTTTTTTTCTAATCCTTGTGACGTGCATGCAGGTATCTGCAAAAGTATATTCACAGCAAAAATTTACACTTACCGTTAAACAGGCAGAGGTAAGCACTATTCTTACCAAAATTCAAAAACAAAGCGACTATCGCTTTTTTTACAACTATGCCTCAGTAAAAAAGCTGGGCAAAGTTGATCTGGATGTAAAAGATGCTACTATCAGCCAGGTACTGGCTACCCTAATGGATAACAAGCTATCCTACAAACTGGCCGAAAACAATGTAGTGATCATTACTACGCAGGATGAAGCCAATAGCCAGATCATCGTTAAAGGTAAAGTAGTGGATAAAGCAGGCCAGCCGCTGATTGGCGTTAGCGTTAAGATACAGGGAACAACTATTGGTATCACTACCGATGTTAACGGTAACTTTACCCTTAATGCGCCTGATAACGGTGTATTGGAACTTACCTATATAGGTTATGTTAAAAAGCTGGTTAACATAACCGGCACCGAACCTATAACAATTACGATGGAAGAACTGCCATCGGCACTTAAAGAGGTGGTGGTAGTGGGTTACGGTACCAGTAAAAAAATTGATATTACCGGTTCGGTAGCCAGTGTTAAAGGCAGCGATTTTCAGAACCTGCCGGTAAGTTCTGCAGCGCAGGCATTAGAGGGCCGTGCAAGCGGTGTAAACATTGTGCGTAATGATGGTTCACCGGGTGCGGCGCCAAGCATTCGTATCCGTGGTACCGGTACTACAAATGATGCCAACCCGCTTATTGTAATTGATGGGGTACCAACCAGCAACCCCGATGCCTTAAGCGATATCAACCCCAATGATATTGCGTCGGTAGATATTTTAAAGGATGCATCATCGGCGGCTATTTACGGTACCCGCGCAGCGAATGGTGTGGTATTGGTTACTACCAGAAAAGGCAGTTATAACCAAAAGCTAAATACCACGGTTAATTTTTACAACGGTTTCTCAAATCCTACCAAATACCTTAGCCTGCTAACCGCGCCTGATCTGTATAAATTAAAAAGAGAACGCTACACTAATGATGGTGTTGCCATTAACGACTTATGGAATAACAGTTATTATTCTACACAGCGTACAGATTGGCAACGCGCCATTTTGGGCACCGGCCGTGTCACTAATGGGGATATCAACATACAGGGTGGTAACGAGTTTTCTAATTACTATTTCTCTACCTCTATTTATAACGAGAAGGGAATCATAGATAAGTCGGATTTTAAACGGGTAAGCACACGTATTAATTCCGAGCATAAAATTAAACCCTGGCTTAAACTGGGCGAAAATATCCAATTATCTTACGGCGAGATCAATGGGTTTGATAATAATAACTCACAAACCGGCCTTATCTTTTCTGCCCTGCGCTTTAACCCTGCAATTCCGCTGGTTAATGAGGATGGCACTTACGGTACGGCCAAAGCAAATTCGGAGCTGGGCGATATCAACAGCCCTTACTCTACTATTCAGCAGGCAGACAGGTACACTAAAAAGTATCGTGCCCTGGCCAATGCCTTTGCCGAGATCAGCTTTGTAAAAGAATTGAAGTTACGTGTTAACTATGCGTTTGACGGTACTTTAAACCGCGGATATAATTTTAATATTGCTGATGTAAATCAGGTGAGGCAAAATCCAACATCTGCCTTAACACAATCCGAAGAAGAGATCTCATCGCAACTGCTGGAAACTTTCCTTACTTATGATAAGGTTTTTGGCAAAAGCCACGTAACATTTACAGGTGGTTATTCTTACCAAAACTTTAAAGATTACGGCTTTAATGCAACCCGTATTGGTTATGATGATACCGATCCGGATCAACGTGTACTAAACACAGGTAATGCACAATTTAATTCCAGCATACCTTATCCGTTTCAGCCGTCTGCTTTGCAATCTGGTTTTGCAAGGTTGTTTTATGATTTCGACAGCCGCTTCCTGGCAACGGTAACCTTCCGTGCAGATGGTTCTTCCAGGTTTGCTAAGGGCAATCAATGGGGTTATTTCCCAGCTTTCTCATTAGGATGGAGGTTATCTAACGAGCAATTTATCAAAAATATCAGTTGGATAAGCAATTTAAAACTAACCGGTGGTTATGGTGAATTAGGCAATCAAAGTGTTCCTCCATTCCAGTATTTAAGTTTAATAAAAACCGGCAGTACCTATCAGAATGGTGGTTATGTATTTGGTGGTAGCGGTGTAAGCGGCGCTGCTGTAACTACAATTGCCAATCCGGATATTGCCTGGGAAAGAACAGCAATGACCAATATAAGTTTAGAAGCCGGTTTTTTAAATAACAGGCTAAACACTACATTAACCTGGTTTAACAAAAACACTAAGGATATGTTGATAGCCCCGCCGGTAGTAGGTTCTGCAGGTTCTGTTGGTATCCCTACCCAAAATATTGGTGCAATGAATAATAAAGGTGTAGAAGTAGAATTGAATTATCAGGGCGGCGATAAGGTACGCTATTCAGTTGGTGCAAACGCCTCATTTATTAAAAACAAGGTAACCAGGCTTAATGGCGAAGGTACTTTTGTTGGCTCAACGGTGTATGGCCGTTCCAGCCAGGAAATCTCCAGGACTTACCAAGGCCAGCCTATCGCATCTTTTTACGGCTGGAAAACCAACGGTTTATACCAAACACAAGCTGAAATTGATAGCGACCCCGCACTGGCAAATGATTCTCGCAAAGGAAACATCAAACCGGGCGATGTACGTTTTCTTGACTTAAACGGAGATGGTTTAATAGATGGCAGCGATCGTGCTATTCTTGGCAACCCGAATCCAAATGTGGTAACAGGCTTACAGGGCAGCGTATCCTACAATGGGTTTGATCTATCTGCAAACTTTACAGGTGTATTTGGTGTAAGCCTTTATAATGCCGACAGGATGCAGGGTATCGATCCAACTTATCCGTTTAACATGTATGCCGAAACTTTAACCAGGTGGACTGGGCCGGGTACCAGCAACACTATCCCGCGTATGTCTTTAGACCGTTCTAACGATAATTACCGCACATCAGATCTGTTTGTAGAAAGTGGTAATTACTTTAGCCTTAAAAACGTAACACTTGGTTACACATTGCCTTTAGCGTGGAGCAAAAAAGCATCACTTAACAGTGTAAGGCTTTATGCATCAAGCCAAAATGTATTTATGATTACCAATTATAAAGGATACACCCCGGAGTTAGGTTATACTGCCGGTAACCTTCAAAGAGGAGTTGATGTGGCGCAGTATCCTGCGGTAAGGACCATTACATTCGGTTTAACAGTTAAATTATAAAATCATGAGATCGAAAAAAATAATATATACAGTAATTGCGCTTGCGTTATTTAACAGCGCATGTAAAAAAGCACTTGATCTTGATCAACAGGGTGTTTACACGTCAGATAATTACTTCAGGAACGAAAAAGATGCAATTAATGCCGTAAACGGCATATATAGCCTGTTAGAGGAAGAAGATTACATCGGCCATGCCGAAACAACCTTCGACGTGCCATCTGACGATTACTGGCGCTCGGGCGACCACGGTGAAGACGAAGGAATTGAAAACTTAACTTACGATGCTTCAAATGCGGCTATCCGGTATCCGTGGAAATGGCGTTATGAAGAGATCAACCGCTCTACCAACTGTATCATTAATATCCCCAAGATCACTGCCATATCCGAGGCTGTAAAGAACCGCAGTTTAGGCGAGGCTTATTTTTTACGCGCTTTTGGTTACTGGCGCTTAATGATCATCCAGGGCGATGTACCCATCATTACCGAGGACGATTATTCAAAGCAAAATTTCAATGTCCCAAAATCTTCTATCGAAGAGGTACGCAAGCAAATAGAGGCCGACCTGTTAAAAGCAGTTGATTTGCTGCCCGAAAGCTACGGCGGTACAGATCGTGGCCGTGTAAGCAAAGGCACAGCTCTGGGCTTATTAACTAAGCTATACATGTACTGGGAAAAATTACCCGAAGCCATTGCAACAGGCCAAAAAGTTATTGCTAACAGTAACTATGCACTGGCAGCAAACTACCAGGATAACTTTACCCGCGCAAACGAAAGCAGCACCGAATTACTTTTTTCTATCCAGGCGTTACAAAACGTGGTGCAGAATGATTTTACCATTTACTACATCCCGCGGGCCTGGGGTGGTTACGGCTTTAGCCAGCCTTTACAGGGCTTATCTAACGAATTTGAGGCTAATGACCCACGTAAGCAAGCTACATTATTAACTGTTGGGGACAAGGTTGACCTGGGCGATGGCAATGGCTTAACCACCTTTACACCAGATTTGTCTGCAACCGGTTTTGCGTTTAAAAAATATGCGGTATTTAACACGCAGGCAGCAGGTGGCGGTGTAGACCACACCTTTGCGGTGCCGTTAATGCGTTCGGCAGATATTTATCTGCTGGTTGCCGAGGCACTTATCCGTACGCAGGGCGCGGGTGCAGGTGATGCTATCATCAACCAGATCAGGCGACGCGCTTCGGCAGCTTTACCACCGGTTGTGGGGGCGGGCATGAAAGAGTTAATCCACGAGCGCCGTGTAGAACTGGCGGGCGAAGATCAGCGCCACCAGGACCTGATGCGTTGGGACAAGGCCAAGATTGTTGATATCGCCGCAATTTATAACCTGGCAGTTTCAAAGGCTCCGATAGACCAAAATAAAACCGTAACATTTGTACGCCCTAAAAACTATTACTTCCCTATTCCACAGGTAGAGATTGATAAAAGTAAAGGCGTTTTGATACAAAACCCCAACTTTTAAATAACATACACACTGGTGCCGGTAACAGAAATAAGTTTATAAAGCTTTATTCTGGCTACCGGCATTTTTGTAATTATCCGCGATACAATTATGTGTCGTAAATTTAAAATGAACTGATAGATGAGAAAGTGTTTCTTTGCGTTTTTTATGTTATTGATAAGCCTGCAAACAATGGCGCAGGTAGATCAAAAGGCCTCGGTAGCATTTATAGAGCGGGTGATCCCCGGCAGATCGGGTTCATTTATTATAGAGGCCATACCGCCTGATAATGGTAAGGATGCCTTTGAAGTGGATAGGCGTGATGATAAGATTGTGTTGCGCGGTAATAATGGTTTGTCGGTAGCATCGGCATTAAATTATTATCTTAAAACGTACGGATTGTGTGACATTGGCTGGAATGGCACCAACCTTAATTTACCCGCAAGCTTGCCCCCGGTAACAGCCAGGGTGCATAAGGTAACACCTTACCAGTACCGTTATTACTTAAATTATTGCACATTCAATTATACCATGGCCTGGTGGGACTGGGAACGCTGGCAAAAAGAAATAGATTGGATGGCCCTTAATGGCATTAACTTACCTTTAGCTATCACCGGCGAAGAAGCCGTTTGGCAAAATGTGTATAAAAGCATGGGGTTTAGCAATAAGCAACTGGATGACTTTTTTTGCGGCCCGGCATATTTTTCGTGGTTTTGGATGGGTAATATTGATGCCTGGGGTGGGCCGCTGCCACAGCATTGGATGGATTCGCATAAAGATCTGCAGAAAAAGATCCTGGCACGCGAACGCTCTTTTGGGATGAAACCTGTATTGTCCTCATTTACAGGGCACGTGCCGCCATCCTTTAAAGATAAGTTCCCAAATGCCAAAGTTAAAAGAACCAACTGGGATGCCGGTTTCCCGGATGTATTTATTCTGGACCCGGACGACCCCTTGTTTGAAACCATTGGTAAAAAATATATAGAAGCACAAACCAAAGAATTCGGAACAGATCATTTTTATTCGGCAGATACATTTAACGAGAATGTGCCGCCAACCAATGATTCTACTTATCTGGATGGCATGAGTAAAAAGGTTTTTAATTCTATGGCCGCTGCCGATCCTGAAGCCATATGGGTAATGCAGGGTTGGATGTTTCATTACAACAACAAATTCTGGCAGCCGCAGCAGATAAAGGCATTGCTGAATGCAGTACCTAATGAACAAATGATTGTGCTGGATCTGTACAGTGATGCACACCCCGTTTGGAACCGTACCGAAGCTTATTACGGTAAACCGTGGATCTGGAGCATGCTTCAAAACTTTGGCGGCAACATCAGCCTGTTTGGCCGTATGCGCCATGTAGCTGCCGACCCTGCCATAGCCCTGCACGACCCCGAATCAAAAAATATGCGGGGTATAGGCATCACTCCCGAAGGAATTGAACAAAACCCCGCGCTGTTTGCCCTGATGCTGGAAAACGTTTGGACAGATACCCCAATAGATGTGGATAAATGGCTGATTAATTATGCCCAAAGACGCTATGGCCAAACCAATACTCAGGTTAACCAGGCATGGCATATTTTGTTAAATACAGTTTATTCGGGTGGGCTGACAGAGGGCGGCCAGGAATCGATCATTGTGGCGCGGCCTACGCTTAAAAAAAGTATAGATAGGGTATTAACCCGGCTGGATTATAACCCGGCAGAATTACTGCGTGCCTGGGGCCTGTTTATAAACGCTGCCGACAGCCTGCAAAAAAGCGATGGTTTTGAATATGATGTGGTGGATGTTAGTCGCCAGGTGCTGGCTAATTACGCCGGCCCGCTGCAGCAAAAAATGGCACTGGCTTATCAGCAAAAAGATAAGGTTGCTTTTAATCGTTACAGCAAGGCGTTTTTGGAATTGATGACCGATATGGATGCGCTGTTAAGCACCCGAAAAGACTTTTTATTAGGCAAATGGATAAGCGAAGCCAGGGCAAACGGCATCACCGATAAAGAAAAGAACCTGTACGAATTGAATGCCCGTAATTTGATTACACTTTGGGGCGATAAGGAAAGCGGCTTGCGCGAATATGCTAACAGGCAGTGGGCAGGGCTTATCAATGGCTTTTACAGGCCACGATGGGAGTTGTTTATCGGTCAGTTAAATAACTCGCTGGCTAAGGGCACAGCATTTGATAACGATGCCTTTATAAAGCAGGTAAAAGATTGGGAATGGCAATGGGTAAACAAACACGATAATGCTTACCCGGCTACAACAAAAGGTAACGCTTTAGCAACAGCTAAAACGCTTTACGATAAGTATCATAACACTATTCAACAGATTTATCAGCAATAAGTATGAAAGTTAGTATCTACAGCTTTTTACTTTTACTGGGGTGTACAATTGGTATCAACAAAGCAAGATCTCAGGCAATAAACGATCATATCTTCCCGCCGCATGCAGCTGCTAAATCTTTTATTAATTTTAATAAAAAGGGATTTTTAATTAATGGGAAACCCACCTTTTTAGTTTCAGCAGGTTTAGAGTATGCCCGGGTACCTCAGCAGCTATGGTACGACAGGTTGTTGCGGCTAAAACGTGCCGGGTTTAATTGTGTAGAGATCTATACTTTATGGAACTTCCACGAACCGCATGAAGGGAAGTTTGTGTTTACAGGCGACCATGATCTGAACAGGTTTCTGGATCTTGTAAAACAATTGGATCTGTACGCTATTGTTAGGGTAGGGCCTTATTACTGTGCCGAGTGGGACCTGGGTGGTTACCCTTTATGGCTAAAGTTTAAACCCGGGTTACGCGTTCGGGAGGATAATGAGGCCTTCGTGAAATATGTCGACCGCTATTTTGATAAGCTGCTGCCTATTGTATGTAAGCAGCAAATTAATAGGGGCGGCCCGGTCATTATAGTTCAGCTGGAGAATGAACATAACGATGGCTGGGGCACGGCTGTACCCAATAATTACTTTAAGCGTTTGCAAAGCAAAGCATTAGCCCAGGGCTTGCAGGTACCATACTTTTTTAGCGGCCTGCACCACGCCAGCGACCCGGCAGGAGATGGTACGCTGGATGATGCCGCCCGGCCTAACCCATGGTTCTCTACCGAGTTTTGGAGTGTTTGGTATTCCCAGTATGGTGCCAAGCCAGCCGATTCAGCTGTTTATGCCCGGCGCACTTGGAAAATAATAGCGCATGGCGGCGGCGGTTACAATTACTATATGGCGCACGGTGGTTCCAACTTCAATTACAGCAATAATGATGAAGATGCGGCTTCATATGATTATGGTGCAGCCGTAGGCCAGGCCGGGGACCTGCGGCCCATTTATTTTGCCTTTAAACGAGCTGGTTTTTTTGCCCGCAGTTTTCAGGATGTTTTGGCCGATGGTACAGATGCAACAGCTGCTTATAAGAGCCTGCTTGCTGATACCACATTAAAAATAACAGCGCGTAAAAGCGATGCCGGTGAAGTGATATTTTTAGATAATCCGGGGAATACCGTGATGGAAAAATCTATTGTAGTTGATGCAAAATTACCTGCTGCGCACCTTAAACTATCAGCCGGAGAGATCTATCCACTTGTTCATAATTATCATATCAACGATAAAGTAAAGCTTAAATGGGCGCTTACGCGGATTTATGGCCTATTTAAACAGGGCAATACCGCCACAATTTTAGTGGAGGTACCTGAAGGCGGCAAAGCTTTGTTGAATTTTGAAACAGTACAGAACGCAATTTTTACTAAAGGAAAACAGCGCTTTAGCGTTAATGGGCAATCTGTTATTTTGCAAACCGAAAATAAGCCGGGCTTCGAAAAAGAATATATTTTTGAAGTTGGCGATAAACGTATTCGTGTGCTGATTGCCGACGCCGCAGGTATGGATAAAACCTGGGCGACCGAAGTCGCAGATGCAAACGCAATCGTAAGTGGTCCATCGTACTTAGGGGATGTGGTTGTGAAAAATAACCGTGTTCAGTTTGAGGCAGAGCAGCCTTTAGCAGGTTTAAGTATGAGTGATGCGATGCTATATACCGAAAAGGCCTCGGTAGTATTAAAAAGTATTCATCAGCCTAATTTAAAAGTACCTTCGAAGCTTATCTTATCCCCCTGGCAGCACAAAAATGCCGCGGTTTACGCTACTGGTAATTTTAACGATAGTAAGTGGTTTGCATCTGCCAATCCTTTACAAATGGGTGCCGATGGTAATTTAACAGCAGATGCCTGGTATCGTACGCATTTAAATATTCCGTTAAACGGTAAATATACCTTACAAATTGCTGGAGGCGGCCGCGCAATAGCTTTTGTAGACGGGGTGAAAGTGGCGAGCTGGAAGATAGCGGATAGTGAACTATCATTACCTTTAAAAAGGGGGAAGCACACGCTGGCGATTTTTACCGCGCATGACGGCCGGGATAAACTGGCTGCCTACACCGGCGCTATTACAGATGTCGACCCCAAAGGGATCTCCGGGCCGGTGAGCATAAAAAAGGGCGGCCCTTTTATTTCTACCCTTCAGAATTGGTATTTTAAGAAAGCCCACGGGGCGGGAGAGGTGAAGAATGGCATCCCCCAATCAGATACTGTAAACTGGCAAAAGTATAACATTGGCGACGATGCATTTAATAAGCAGGAAGGTTACGGCTGGTTTGAAACCATTATCCCGGTACAGGCAGGGGCAATATCCAAACTAACCATCAGCTTTAAAAGTGTTGATGAGGACGCTATTGTTTTTATTAATGGCAGGCAGGTTGCATCCCACAACGGGTGGAATTCGCCTTTTAAAGTGGAAGTGAATAATGCCGAAATACTGCAAAAGCCGGTAAGGCTTACCATTTTTGTATCCAATCACTCAAACGAAGGAGGCATTGATCAGCCGGTAAAGATCAACAGTATCGGCAAAGCCACAACCGTAAGAGGCTGGAAAATGCTTGGCGGCCCCGGTAATATTGCTGATCAGCGGGGATGGAAGAAATTGTTTGTCGGCACGGTTTATACAGGTCCGCAATTGTACCGCTCGGCATTTGTATTACCTGCCGCTAAGGGTAAAGAGTTGATCTGGCGGGTGCACACCGATGGGTTAAGTTATGGGTCGGTATGGGTTAACGGCCATAACCTGGGCCGCTATCCCGAAAAGATAGGGGATATAGGTATGTATATTCCATCTTGCTGGTTAATACCCGGTTCAAACCAATTGGTGATTTATGATGAAAACGGCAAACGCCCCGGTATGGTGAGCATACAATTAGAAAAACAGGCCTCAAGGGTAATTTATTCGCTCGAAGGAAAATAAGATTAACACATATAATGCTATGGCTTTAGCTAATAACAGATTTATAACGCTCGACGTATTTAGGGGAATGACGATCTGCTTCATGATTATTGTGAATGCGCCGGGCTCAGGCGCCTTGCAATGGGCGCCGCTTGACCATGCCGCCTGGTTCGGTTTTACCCCAACCGACCTCGTATTTCCATCTTTTTTATTTGCCGTTGGCAATGCGCTTAGTTTTTCGAAAGATAAATTTGGCAGTGATGGTGCTTTTTTAAAAAAGATAGCCAAACGTACCTTTATTATATTTTTTTTAGGCTATTTGATGTATTGGTTTCCTTTTGTGCACCGCGAGGCTGGTACATGGGTTTTCAATCCGTTGGCTAAAACCCGTATTATGGGTGTTTTACAGCGTATAGCCATCTGTTACTTTTTTGGCGCACTCATTGTACATTATTGTACCAAACAAACAGCTGTTATTATATCTATAGTTCTTTTGGCCGGTTACTGGGTGTTTTTAGTACTGCTTGGCGAGCCAGGTAAACAACTTACTATGCTGGGTAATGCCGGCACCAAATTAGATATTCTGATTATGGGCAATGCGCATCTATATCATGATAAAGGTGGCCCTATTGCATTTGATCCGGAAGGGTTACTAAGCACCCTGCCGGCAATAGTAAACGTAATTGCGGGCTACCTTACAGGCGCTTACATTCAAAAAAAGGGGCGCAATTATGAGTCGGTTGCTAAACTGTTAATAGCAGGGGCTTTGTTAATTGGTATAGCTTTGTTTTGGGGGCAATTTTTCCCGTTTGCTAAAAAATTATGGACAAGCACTTTTACTTTACTCACTATCGGGCTTGATCTGGCGATCATCGGTATCCTGATCTACGTTATTGAGCTGAAAAAGTTTACAGGTACAAACAATTTTTTCCTGGTTTTCGGCCGCAATTCGCTGGCTATTTATTTGCTATCCGAGTTGCTATTGACTGTGTTGCAGGTGATTTGGGTTAAGCCAGGCCTTAGTTTTTACGATTGGGTTAACCAGGTATTCTATCAGCGTGTATTCCCCGGTGCTTTGGGTACATTGGTTTTTGCCTTGTGCTATATGTTATTATGCTGGCTGGTTGGCTATACGCTCGACAGGAAAAAGATCTACATAAAAATATAAGTTGGGCCATGTTTAAAGCGAATTTAATACGGATGAGGTGTGTGCTGTTTTTGTTGTTTTTTAATGTAGCTGCTATTGTTGCTAACGCACAATTAAAAAATAATAACCTTGCTTATGTAAATCCTTTTATAGGTACGGCTAAAAGCGGCGCGCTAACCCGTTGGGGCGGTGATGGCGGCACATACCCCGGCGCCGTTGCGCCATCGGGTTTTATACAGATCAGCCCGGAAACGCGGGTAACCGGAGCCAAGGGATATAATTTTGCAGACTCATCCATTTATTACTTTAGCTGTGCAGGCCATAATAGCGGTTTTCCCGAAGGTTCGTTAGGTAAGTTATATGTAATGCCTGCATTGGGAGATGAAGCTTTTAAAGCAGGGGTTTACAGCAGCCGTTTTACCCACAGTAATGAGGCTGCCAAGCCCGGTTATTATAAAGTGACTTTTAATAATGGCATCACTACTGAAGCCGCCGCTGCAACCCGAAGCGGTATGCTTCGTTTTACATTTCCCATTGATAGTAAACCACAGATATTTATCGGTAACAGCGGTGATCTGACTATCGTTTCCGGTAAAGTTTTACATGGGGCTTTGTTAAACACCGTTTATAATTTCAGCGAGGACTTTATCAGTAAGAAAAAGGAAAATAACGGCTATCTGTTTACTTTTAAAAGCACCGGGGCAGCAAAAAGGTTTATCAGCATTAAACTGAGTACATCTACCGTAAATTATAATGGGGCGCAAAATAATATTGATAAAGAATTGGGTAGCCTTACCCTTGATGAATTGGCAAAAGCCACTGCGCGTAGTTGGGCTATGCAACTGGCTACAGTTGATGTTGAAGATGATAACACCAATAACAAAACAATATTTTATACAGCATTATACCATTCGCTTTTAATTCCCTGGGTAATATCTGATGCTGACGGCAGTTACCGTGGCAACGATGGCAAAGTGTGCCAGGCAAGCGGCAAGTACCAGTATGGCGGGTTCTCTCCCTGGGATACCTTCCGGTCGTTACATCCGCTATTAAGTTTGTTATATCCGCAAAAGCAAAACGATGTTATTATATCGATGCTGGATATTTATAAGCAAACCGGCCATTTACCTACCGAAAGTATGACAGGTAATCATGCTGTACCTATTATAGTTGATGCATATTTAAAAGGCATTACCGGGTATGATAAGGCGCTGGCTTATCAAGCAATGAAAAGCAATATCGTGGATTCTCCTTTTGTGCAAACTGATATGGGCATTTATCACCAGATGGGATATATACCATATACCAGGTCGGAGTCGGTAACGCGTACGGTAGAATATGCTTATGATGACTGGGCTTTGGCACAATATGCCAAAGAAGTAATGAAAGATAAGACAGATTATGAGATTTTACAGCAGCGGGGATATAATTACAGAAACCTTTTTTATCCAAAATCTTTGTTTTTACTGCCGCGATTAAATGATGCCTTTAAAACGGAACCGGGCATGTCTGGCTACAAGGAGGGAGACAGATGGGTTTATTCTTATTTTGTGCCGCATAACGCCAAAGATCTGGTGAACCTGTTGGGGGGTAATGAGGCATTTGTTAAACGCCTCGATTCGGCTTTGAGCCACCATGTTATTTTGTATGACAACGAAACCGTGGTGCATGTGCCTTACCTGTTCAATGCAGCCGGCCGCCCCGATCTTACCCAAAAGTGGATCAGGAATATTTTGCTGACGCGATACAAGAACAGCCCCGGTGGTTTACCCGGTAATGACGACTTAGGGTCAATGTCGAGCGCTTATATATTTAATGCTTTAGGCATCTTTCCGGTATGCCCGGGGCTGCCCCAATATGCAATTGGTACACCTTTATTTAAATCAGTAAAATTAAGCTTGCCCAATCATAAAACATGGGTTATTAAAAGTGATGGGGCATCTGCAGGCAATAATAAGGTAAGCACTTTAACCATTAATGGTAAACTTAGCAGGCAATTGGTAATCGCCCATCAACAGATAACAAATGGCGGAGTGATGCGGTTT
This sequence comes from Mucilaginibacter phyllosphaerae, assembly GCF_004378255.1. Taxonomy (GTDB): domain Bacteria; phylum Bacteroidota; class Bacteroidia; order Sphingobacteriales; family Sphingobacteriaceae; genus Mucilaginibacter; species Mucilaginibacter phyllosphaerae. Next base: position 212,899 of record NZ_SNQG01000001.1, on the reverse strand, counting down.
AAAATGGGTAAAAATAACCGTAAAACGGATGATCCGGCGATATTGTCGGTAACAAAAAGCAACGCTGACATCCATTTACTAAGTTATCGCCTGCAAAAAAATAAAATACAGCCCAATGAACAGTTATGGGTATATTTTACCTTAGCTAACACCGGTTCTGCAGGTACAAAGCAAATAAGCCTGACGGTTGATCATAAAGAAATTGCTGTAATGAACAGCTTGGTTAAGCAGGGAGAAACGCTTACCGATTCGATAAGCTGCCGGTTATACCATTTAGGCAAGGCAAAAATAGCTTTGAATAATAAGCCGGTTGGGATAGTTAACGTTACCGAACCTTTGCAGCCTGTTCTGCAGCCATACGGGTTATCTTCACTTCACTTGCAGCCGCTGGTGCAATATAAGCAAGAACAAAAAATAAGTTTCGTAATTAAAAACTTAACCGGTCAAAACCATGATTTTGCTGTACCCTTGTATTTAAACGATACCATTATACATACTTATAAGGTAAGCCTTGCAGCCGGAGAAAGTAAAATTCACACTTATAGTTTTAATGAAAATAAAGCCGGATTAAAAACAATAAGAGTTGGCGGCTTAAACCAAAAGTATAAAGTTTATGCAGATGATGCTGGTTCGCTTTTACTTCATTTGCCGGATGTAGGGAAGGACAGCTTACCTTACCTTAAAGATCAATCGGGCCTGGATAATAATGCACGTGTTATAACAACTATAGGTATAAATATACCTACACTAAAACAGATTTTATTTGGTGATAATTGTTACCTGGAGGTACCGTCGTCAGCCAGTTTGGATAATTTAGATGAAACCATTACGATGATGGCTTGGGTAAATCCACAAGCTACCGAAAGAGGGTTGGTGGATATGATAACTAAAGGTGATTCGCACGTATTACAAACCACCGACAATAAAACGCTTACTTTTTTCGCTGGTGGCTGGGGCAGGGGCGATTGCACCGTACCACTTCCTCAAAACTGGAAAGACAAATGGCACCATATTGCGGGTGTTTGTAATGGTACTACGCTATTTGTTTATATAGACGGTAAGTTAAGTGGTACGGCAAAAGTTGAAGGGAAGGTAAATTTATCTGTAAGCAATAAGTGGCAATTTGGGCGTAACGAGGAATTTCCTTCCGAAAGGATATTTCATGGATACATAGATGATATAAGAATTTATGGTAAGGCACTTTCCGGAGAAGTTATTGAGGCTATTTTTAAATACGGCAGATAAAATAATACAGTTATCGGGATGCAATTTTACTTTGTTAATAGTACATGCCTTAATATGCTGTTATAATACTGAATTTCAATATGTATCTATCTTAAAAACAGGTGTTTTCACCCTTTTTATTAAAAAGTATTTGATTACTTTTAAAAACCTAAACTTTAAAAGCATGAAAATACCAAGCAACTTTCCTGCAATTCGGCAAATCATACATGCCGGATTATTAACAGTATTTTGTTTACTGTGTTCAATTGATTCCAATGCGCAAACAGCTGTAATCCGGCAACAGGAAAAACCGGTTGCTGTAAAAGATACTGTTGTTAAAAAGCCATCGGTTGATACAATTCTATCGATAAGAAATATAGCATCCGGGCAGGATTCTGTCAAAACAAAAGAGATCATCGGTATCAGGATCCGTACCGCATTGCCGATAGATTCTTTTAAAATGCTGTTTATTAATGGCATCCAACTCTCCAACACTAAACCATGGAAGGTGAGCCCGCAAGATGGTATTATTTATTTTGAGATGGATACCGTTGTTAATGATTTTTTGGTAAAAGCACTTAAAGGCAACGCTTTTGAGAAAGCAATAATACCTGTTCGCCTTGGAGTTGGTAATGGAAAGAAGATTTATTTAGAGGCGGCTTTTGCTACGTATATTGAAGTAAGGCAAAAAATAGGCAAAATATGGGTGATAGCGATGGTAATTATTATTATAGCACTGGTTATACTGGGGTTGAACCGCAGGGTGCTTAAGGATGATAACAACCTGTATTATTCTTTAAGCCGTACCCAGTTGCTTTATTGGACGCTGATACTGGTAGCATCCTATCTTAGTATTTGTTTGGCTACCAACACCCTGCCAGATATTCCGGCATCTGTATTGGCCATTATCGGTATCAGCGTTTCTACTGCCGCAGTAAGCAAAGTGGTAGATAACCACGGTAAAGACGGCGTAGCGATAGATCCGGATGCTAAAAGCGAAGGCTGGCTGATCGATATTTTGTCTGACGGAAGCAGCATCAATGTACAGCGCCTGCAAAGTGTAATATTTAATGTGTTTTTTGGTGCGGTTTTTATTCAGAAAGCATTTGCAACAAATCTTTTGCCCGATTTTGATAACAATATATTGCTGCTGTTGGGCATCAGTTCAGGTACTTACGCCGGCTTGAAAATTACAGAAGCTACCAAAGAGCAAAATGCACCGGCCAAGCAGGTAGGTACCGATATCGCCGACAATGGTCAGCTTCCAACACCGCCGCCACCGCCACCTCAGCCGGGCGCGCCTGTTGAGCCAGGTAGCGATGCAGCAGGGGATAATAGCGGTAAAAATTTGTAAAGTAATGATAGGATGTAGTATTACCAGCAGCAAACCCCGTAAACAGTATATTTTACGGGGTTTGTTACTAATTAATGTAGCTGCAAGGCATTAGCTTTTGGGGCACTTGTTATATGGTTATAAAACAGGTGCGCACAAATGCCCTACTATTCATCAACTACTTTAAATGAATATTTTCCTGATCCGGCTTTTATTACGGCCTTGCCGTTTTCTATATTTATCAGTTTGAGTGTGCTGTTAGCTTTAATGCTTTTACCGCCTACAGTAATGTTACTGCTTTTTTTTGCAGGCAGATAGATAACAGCTGTGGTATTAACAGGGATGGTTGTAGTCATGTAAAAAGTATTGGCTTCCTTTTTCCATTCGTTAGCGATATTGCCATATGGCGACATATAATTTGCTTTTACCTCATTTACATCACCTACAATTTCCGGGCGGATAACGATCTCACGGAAGCCGTTTGACCCGGTATCTGACCGGATGCCACCCAAGCCACTGTAAAACCATTCCATCAGGTGGCCAAGCATAAAATGATTGTTGCTTGATATGCGGTTACCCTGCCACGATTCGGTAAGTGCGGTAGCGCCCTGGGCAAGCTGGTAACCGTATCCGGGCACATCGCTTCTGTTGTTCATATCAAATATTACGTCAGACCGGCCTGCTTCATCCAATACTCTTAATAAATAGCGGTAGCCGATATCACCTGCGGTAACACCGTTGTTATGATTACGAATATCCTGAACAATATTATCTATGATCTTGCTTTTATGTTCAGGATCTGCTAAACCCATGTACACCGATATGGCATTAGCGGCCTGGCTGCCCGTACCATACTGGCTTGTTTTAGGATTGAAAAAAGTTTTGTTGTAAACCGCCTTTACCCCGGCAGCTAAAGCAGCATATTTTTTCTCATCCGCAGGTTTATTAACTATCCCTGCAATTTTAGATAGCAGTGTTAAATCGTAATAATAATAGGCTGTACTGGTGATGCCACCGGGTGTTAGTTGAGAAGGCCCCAGGTCTTTCGGGCCGATATCATACCAGTCGCCAAGGCCAAAGTACAGCAAGTGGTTTTTTGATTTACTTTCCAGATACGCTACGTAGCGAGCCATCATATCATAACTTTCCTGCAGTATTTGTTTATCGCCATACCATTGGTAAACATAATAAGGCAAAATAACACTGCTGCTTCCCCATTCGGGCGAATCGCGAAACGGGCCTCCAAATTTCACAAATTCGGGCGCAATATCCGGTATCAGCCCGTCTTTGGTTTGCGAGTTTATCATGTCCCTTATCACCTTGCGGCTTAAGGTGGCAATATCATAATTATAGTGTATCGAGCTGCCAACCAGGTGAGCCTCTTCCAGCCAGCCCAGTTTTTCGCGGTGAGGGCAATCAGTAAAAACACTAACCGTGTTACTGCGTATCGCCCAGTCTATCAGCTTAAATATTTTGTTAAATAATTCGTTTGAGCAGGTGAATGAACCGGCATCTGCGGCGCTGTTACGAGTGTGCAGGCTTTTAACTTCTAACAACGTTGGCAGTTGCGAATTACCGGCCTCGCCCTGGGGCACCGCACCTTCTATTTGTATATAGCGAAAGCCGTAATACATAAACTGTGGTTTCCAGCTTTCGGTACCTTCGCCATTAAGCGTGTAATTAAAATAAACAGGGCTGCCAACCGGGGCCTGTAATACCAGGCCCTGGTCATCCAGCAGTTCAGCAGGGGTTATTTTTATGATCGTACCACGTTTACCTTTAACTTTTATGAATGGAATGGCAGATGCATTTTGCCCCATATCATACACCCATACACCGGGTTTGGGTTGTGTTATTTTTTTTACACTAAACTCGTCAAATATCTTTAGCGGCTCCTGTTGCTGTGCCTCAAGTACCTGCGGGCCGCTCACTAATACTGCATTGCGGAATTGTGCATCGTTAAAGCCTGTTTTATCCCAGCCCTGGCGGTGCAAAGTGGCGTTATAATCTTCGCCGCCGTAAATGCTGGAGTAGGTTACCGGGCCGGGGGCCGCCTTCCAGCTTTCGTCGCTTATAACATTTCCGGTGGTGCCGTCTTTATACTCAATCAGCGTACGGCATATCATTTTAGGATAGCCATATGCGCTTTTTAGTTTATGATATCTATCGCCTGGTACATAGTAAAAACCGTTGCCCAGCATCATCCCAAAAACATTACCGCCTTTTACCAGGTTACCGGTGATATCAAAACAAATGTATTGGGCATGTTTATCATACTGTGTCCATCCGGGGTCTAAGAAATGATCGCCAACTTTTTTGCCGTTGATACTCAAATCAAACTGGCCAAGCCCTGTAATAAATATGGTTGCTTTTTTAATTTCTTTAGTTATAGTAACTTCCTTACGCATCAGTGGCAAAACATCATTGCCTTTATTCCACCTGCTATCGGCGGGGTTGTCTATAGCTGGTACGATACGTAATGAATCGGGCATTTTTTCATAGGCTATCCATTTTGCGCCCTTCCAGTCGGCAGCGGTCAATAAACCCATTTGCCATTTTGATGGTTTGCTCCAGGCAGATGCTTTACCCTGGTTGTCCCAAACCATCAGCTTCCAATAATAAACCTTAGCTGACGCCAGTTTTTTGCCGGCATATATTACCTGTATCGATTTATCAGAAACGATTTTTTTAGAATCCCAAATGTTGCCGGTGTTTTTTTGTAGTAGTGCAGCATCGTCTGCAACTAATATACGATAGGCAGTTTGTTTAACATTTTGAGCATTTGATGCTAATAGCCAACTAAGTTGTGGGTTAGGGGAGTTGATGCCGAGGGGGGCATCCCGGTATTCGCACCGTAAAGCAGATACAGTAATTTGTGCCGATACCTTTAGCGATACAAATAGCAGTAAACAAAATACGAAGATACTTTTAAGGTTTTTGGTCATGTATATAATTATCTTATTTTATAATAGGTGCCAGTTGTCTACCTTAACCAGCATCATTATCAGCATAATTCCACATTTTTAGCCGTAACATGCACTTTGCAATACATTATTTAGGGCAGTGGAATTATTTTTATTTGTTTATAACGATAACAATATCAAATTTAATAGTGTTGCCACACAGCATGTTATCTATTTTGATATTTAACATGTCTGTTTTGATATATTTATTGTATAAAGCAGGTTAAGGGTTACGTATTAGTGAATACAAACACAAGGGTTATGTGCCGTATTTTTTAAGGCCGTTGTTTCGGTAATCTTGTGGGGTTTGGCCCGTTTTTATTTTGAATAGTTTAGAAAAGTAGGGTATCGATTCGAAGTTTAGCAGGTAAGCTACACTTTTAACAGAGTTTTCGGGTACCAGCAGCAACTCTTTCGATTGTTGGATCTTCAGTTGTATCAGGTATTGATTTGGGGCCATACCTGTATATTTTTTAAATGTTTTTCTGAACCATGAATAGCCTACCTGCAATTCTGAAGCAATAGCCTCTGATGTGATATGCTGGTTCATGTGGTTACGCAGCAGAAATCGTGCGCGATCTACAAGCGCCTGTATATTGTCTTCCCCGGCGAATGAAGCCTGTTTTATTTCGGCAAATATATTACCTAACAGGTGCACCGCCGCCCCGGCTGTGGCCGGCTGATAACCCGGCTTTTCACTTTTGGTTTTTTCAACTATATCTTCAAAAAGCGTAAACAGCGTGTCTTTCAGGCCAACATCAATTACCGGATGCTGGATGTTGAAAAATTCATTTTTTATGATGTTTTCAATGATCTCGCCCTTTAATCCTATCCAATACTCGTTCCAGCCTGTTTTTTCGTTGGGTTTATAACGATGGCGCTCATTGGGATATAAGAAAATAATGCTGCCTTCTTTAACCTGCCTTAATTTGCAATGCTCTGACTCAAAAACGCCTTCTCCGCTTGTAATGTAAATAATTTGGTATTCATGCAATATCCTGCCGTTCTTCCAGGTAAAATAATAATTAGATGGATGGCCAGTGCCAGGGTAGGCCGCAGATTTAGCAATATGCGTATGCCCGGCATTTAATATTGTTAAACCCCAGGCTTCATCCTCCGGATTTACGGGGAGGTATTTACAATAATTTATCATTTGCAATTGGTTATAAAACGCAGGCTCTGCTGTAGGGTTGCTTTTAGGGCTGGTTTATATATGCAAATAAAAGCTTAAATAAACTTAAAATAAAGCGTCCGGATCTTTTTGTCAGAAAGTGTAACCTATTTGTCAAAATGGATAATTGTAGTAAGGTGCCTGCCGATAGCTTTGATTTTATAAAACCAAACAGCCAAACCCTGGCTGTACACCAATTAGTTATAACCAGTTAACAGAAATTACCTTATGCGAAAAACGTACCTTTTTAAATGGGAGGGCAGGTGTGGTATTGCACACTCCCGCCAGGCAACAAAAAACATCTTTTATCCTATATCACAATTAATTTTATCATGAACCTATTAAAAGATAGCTCCTACTATAAAAGGGGGTATGAAATTATTATCTGCTTTATTTTAAGTTTTATATTTATAATAAGCAGCCCAGGTACAGGGTTAGCGCAAAAAACCGAGGCGGCAAATATAAGCGGGCAAGTTACCACGCAAAAAGGTGAACCGTTAGCCGGGGTTACCGTAAATTTTAAAGGCACTACCATCGCCACATCAACAGATGTTAATGGCAGATACCAGCTTAAAGGTACAGGAGATATACTGGTTTTTACCTATATAGGCTTCGTTAAAAGTGAGATCCCTGTAAATGGCCGCAGTGTAATTAACGCTCAATTAGCAGAAGATGCCAAAACATTAGATGCGGTGGTGATTGTAGCGTATGGTAATACCACACAGCGAACATCTACAGGCGCATTACAAACGGTTAATGCCAAAGAACTTCAGGATATTCCATCTGCCCAGGTAACACAAAAGCTACAGGGGAAACTTGCAGGTGTGCAGATAACCCAGGCTACAGGTAAACCGGGGCAGGGGATCCAGGTGCGGATCAGAGGGTCAGCTTCGATTTCTGCAGGCAGCGATCCATTATATGTGGTTGATGGTTTCCCGATAGTAGGAGATATCAGCAGTATTAACTCTGATGAAATTGAAACGATCAGTGTTTTAAAAGATGCTGCATCTACCTCTTTATACGGCTCAAGGGCAGCCAACGGTGTGGTACTGATTACCACCAAGCGAGGTAAAACTGGCAAAACTAATATCAATTTCAGCAGCTATGTTGGTATCCAGCAGGTGCCTCAAAAGGGCAGGCCGGATATGATGGATGCAACAGAATTTGCGCAGTTTAAAAAGGAATCGTATGAGGACCTGGGACAGCCCGTTCCTGCAGCTTTTCAAAACCCTGCACAATATGGCAAGGGATACGATTGGTACAACGCTTTACTACGATCGGCTATTATCGAAAACTATAGCCTTAGTATAAACACCGGCACCGAAAAATCACGGTCGGCCATAACCGGGAGTTACTTTAATCAGGATGGAGTGCTGCTTAATTCAAATTATAAACGTTTTTCGTTACGGGCAAATAACGATTATGATATTTCTAACAATATTAAGGTAGGCTTTAACATTGCGCCGAGTTATGTGATAAATAATGCACCGGCTACAGATGGCCTTTTTTACCAGGGCGGCGGTTTAATTAACAACGCATTATTAACCTGGCCTACCTTGCCTATTTATAATCCGGATGGGTCGCTTACTAATAACGCGAATGGTGTTTTCCCAACGCCTAACTGGGTAAACTCCATTCAGCAGATAGAGAATATTACCAAAACCACCCGTTTGCTTACAAATGCGTATGTGCAATACCAGCCAATAAATGGATTAACCCTAAAATCAACTATTAATGTTGATTTAGGCCAATCCACTTATAATAACTTTAACCCGTCAACAGCATCAAGGGGATTTGCATCAGTACCACCGGTAACAGCAAGCGGGTTTGAATCTAATAACCGTTATACCTCATGGCTGAATGAAAACCTGGTAACCTACAAGCGGTCGTTTGGTGAGCATACGATTGAACTTTTAGGAGGATATACCATCCAGAGCACACAATCAAATTACAACCAGATCAGGGGGACAAATTATCCGGATGACAGAATACATACTATTCAATCGGCTGTAAATATCGACAGGAACAATACTTACCAGGATATTCAGCAATATAATTTATTATCCTACATTTCCAGATTGAACTATAATTATAAAGGGCGATATTTATTAACGGCATCTCTACGCCGCGACGGTTCTTCCAGGTTTGGTGCAAATAACAAGTACGGTAACTTCCCCTCTGTTTCTTTGGGCTGGAATATATCGGATGAAAGTTTCATGCAAAATATCAGCCAGATCTCTTTGCTGAAAGTACGCAGCAGTTATGGCGTAACAGGTAATAATAATATAGGTAATTATACACAGTACGCTAACATTAATTCATCAAATGCCATATTCGGATCTACTGTGGCAAGTGGTATAGCGGTAACTTCAATTGGTAATAGCCGCCTTGGTTGGGAAACTACCAAGCAATTTGATATTGGTTTAGACCTTGCCGTATTAAATAACCGGCTAACATTTACTTACGACTATTATAATAAAAGAACTACAAATTTGCTATTTAACCTTCCTGTGGCCCAGGAATCGGGCTTTAGTAATTTTATTGATAATGTTGGCGATTTGCAATTCTGGGGACATGAGTTTACGGTAACTTCAAATAACTTTACCGGCACCTTTAAGTGGAACACCAACTTTAATATATCTTTTAGTGATAATAAGGTACTGGCGCTATCCGGTTTAAGTGACCGGATTTACGGTGATCACACCATCACTAAGGTTGGCGGGCGCATAGGGCAGCTTTACGGCTTAGTACAGGAAGGGGTTTATAAAAATCAGGCCGAGTTTGACAGCTCTCCAAAACTTATCGATTCGCAGGTTGGGACAATTAAGTATAAAGATGTAAATGGAGATGGGGTTATTACAAGTGGTGGCGATAATGATGACCGCACCGTTATAGGTAACCCTTTTCCTAAGTTTACCTACGGTATTACCAATAACTTTGCTTACAAGCAATTTGATCTTACCATAGTAGGAGCAGGATCATACGGAAATAAGATCATGAGCCTTTTAGATGAGGGAACAACCAACCTCGACGGTGTATTTAACGTGTTAAAAGATGTAAAATACAGGTGGAGATCGCCGGAAAATCCGGGTGCAGGCAAGTATGGTAAAACAACCGGATCAACAGCTAATGAACGTGCATTATCATCAACCCATTTTTTACAAAGTGGTAGTTTTTTCACTATCAAAAATATTACGCTCGGCTATACTATACCCTTTGCCAATAATAAATACCTGAATAATTTACGCTTGTACACCAGCGTACAACAGGCATTTGTATTTACAAATTATAAAGGTGCCAATCCCGAGGTAAGCACAGATGCCAATGGTAACCAGGCATCGGCTTTAGGCCAGGGGCTGGATTACTCGGCATATCCCGTACCCCGAACGTTTACTTTTGGTATTAACGTAGGCATTAGATAATTATATTTTAACAGCTATTTAGATAAGATATTATGAAATATAGAATTGTTTTAACAGGTATATTAGCTATTGCGTTGGTTGCCTGTAAAAAAAACTTTTTAGAGCTGCCGTCAAAAACAGCATTAAGTACACCAATCTACTTTAAATCACAGTCAGATTTTCAGCAGGCTGTTAACGGGGCGTATGCGCCTTTAAGATCATTGTATAACAACGCCTGGGCAATGGGCGAATTAAGGGCCGATAACTCGCGCTACAAATTCAACCCGAACGATAGGGGTACCATACAGGCAGAATACATTGCTGATTTTACCAACGATGCTAACAATGGCATTGCAGGCGGTAAGTACGTTAACGACTACCAGATTATTGCCAGGGTTAATCAGTTATTAGCGCCTATTGATGGTGTTGCTTTTGATGAAACGGCAAAGAACAACATGAAAGGCCAGGCTTACTTTTTAAGGGCGTTTGCTTATTTTGATCTGGTGCAGTATTTTGGTAAAGTGCCGTTGCACTTAAAGCCTGTAGGCACACTTGGTGAAACTGCTCTTCCGTTAAGCAGTATAGATTCTGTTTACAATCAAATCATTATCGATGCAAAGGCAGCCGCATCACTGCTGCCTGATAAAAGCACGCAGGAAAAAGGCAGGGTTACTTCAGGTACGGCGCAAACACTTTTAGGTAATGTTTACATGGTATTAAAAAAATGGCCCGAAGCAGAAGCTGCTTTCAAAAGTGTTGTTACATCGGGGCAGTATAGCCTGATAAGCGATTATGCTGCTGTTTTCGATCCGGCCAATAAAAATAATTCCGAATCTGTTTTTGAAATACAATACCAGCAAGGTGCAGACGGCTATGCCAGCAATTTTATTTACCAGTTTTTGCCACAGCCAATTAGTGGTGCCGAAATAAGTGCGGTAACCGGCGTATCGCCCGAAAACGCATTAACCATTGAAGGTTATAACATCCCTTCGCCCGATCTGATAGCTGCTTATGAGGCGGGTGATAAAAGGAAGGATGCAACCATCGGGACAGTAACTGCCGGTGGGGTTGCTTATCCCTATACAAAAAAATATAACCATACACATGCGCAAACAGGCAATACCAATGATAACTGGCCGGTGTACAGGTATGCAGAAGTGTTGTTGTTTTTAGCCGAAGCATTGAATGAGCAAGGAAAAAGCGGCGAGGCAATTAGTTTATTGAACCAGGTTAGGACAAGGGCCGGTTTAGCCGGTACTACGGCCGGTGGTGGGGCCGATCTTCGCCAGGCTATTATCAATGAAAGAAGGGTTGAATTGGCCCTGGAAAATAAACGATGGCCGGACCTGGTGCGCACCGGGCAGGCTGTACAGGTGCTTACTGCATATGGGGCACGTATAAAAGCTAACCCACAGGCATATTATTTCCCGGCAGGTATTACGGTTGCACCTGCAGCATTCACCAATATCAGCCTGCTGTTCCCGATACCAAATTCTGAAGCAGCGCTTAATCCTTATTTTTAACTTTACTGCACAGATACATGGCATATCTATTATGCCATGTATCTTTATGCACCAAATGGTTAGTTTTATTTATTAACACCCAGATAATGCAGTTACCTACAAAAAAAATATTCGTTTTGTTTTTTCTTAGCATCACAGGGATAGCAGCCTATGCCCAGCTACTCCCGGTAAAACTGGCTTGCGAACTTCGTCAGGATCCGTTGGGCATAGATATTGGCAAACCTGCTTTAAGTTATATACTCACTAATACTAATCTTAACGAGCGCGGTGCAAGGCAAACAGCTTACCAGATAATGGTATCGGCCAGCCCCGATTTTAAACAAGGTGCAGAGCTTTGGAATTCGGGTAAAGTAATGACCGACCGTATGGCTTACATCAACTATGCAGGCCGCGCTTTAAGATCCGGGCAAAAATGCTGGTGGAAGGTAAGGGTTTGGAACCAGCAGCATAAGCTTTCTGTATGGAGCAAACCCGCCTGCTGGACAATGGGTATGTTAAACGATAGCGACTGGAAAGCCAAATGGATAAGCGCCGAAGGTGCAGATAAGTATGCCCTAAGTTCGGTAGGGTATAAATCTGAAAATGCCGGATCTGAAAATGCTGAAAAGTGGGTGCAGATAGATCTGGGCCGCTCGCAGCCGTTTTCGGAAGTTGCGCTGTACCCTTTATTTTATGCAGATAGGGGTGCGTATGCTTTTCCGCGCAGGTTTAAGATCCAGGTATCTGATAGATCATCTTTTGAAGATGCAGTTACCCTTGCCGAGTATACAGCTAAAGATTTTAAAGCAGACAGGTATGCCCCTGCGCATGTTTACAAAGGCAATACAAGCGGCAGGTATGTGCGGTTAACCGTAAGTAAACTCGCCCCCGAGGGAACAGGCTATGCCTTTGGTTTAAGGCAGATAGAAATTATCAGCGAAGGCAAAAATATAGCGGCAGGCCAAAAGGTTGATGCATCCGACAGTTTTGAAAGCAGTGGCTTTGCCAAGGCAAACCTCACCGATAGGCCGCAGGATTATGCAAGCCTGCCTAATTATTCATCTATGCTTTTAAGAAAAGAGTTTAAGGTGAAGAAACAACTGGTAAGTGCGGTAATCTCCGTTAGCGGTTTATCTGCGTATGAATTAACCATAAATGGTAAAAAAGCAGGTAACTACCTGTTTAGCCCCGGTTGGACCGATTACCGTAAAACAATACTTTACGATACATTTGATATTACTGAGGAGCTAAAAAGCGGCGACAACGCGATCGGGATAATTTTGGGTAACGGTATGTACAATATTCAGCCTGATACCATGCGGTATGTTAAGTTTTTAAACACTTTCGGGCCGGCAAAGGCTATTGCACAGCTCCGGCTGGTTTATAACGATAATAGCGTTGAAACCATTTATACCGATAAAAGCTGGCGTGTAGCACCCGGGCCTGTTACCTACTCAAACTTTTACGGGGGTGAGGATTATGATGCCGGGCTTGAACCTGCCGGTTGGGATAAACCAGGTTTTGTACCGCGCGATAAATGGTACACGGCCATAGAAACGGATGGGCTAGGCGGAAGCCTGAAAGGATTATCAGCTGCGGCACCGCCTGTAGTTGCTGTAGATACGATAACGCCTGTAAAAATCACCAAAATAAGTGATAAGCTTTATATCTACGATTTTGGCCAGAATGCCTCGATGATGCCGGGGCTTAAGGTGAGTGGCCCCAGGGGGGCGGCTGTAAGGATGATCCCGTCGGAGCTTTTGGGTGCGAATGGTTTGGTTGACCGCAGTTCGGCTACGCAAGATGGTGTGCGACCTGCCTGGTGGCAATACAAGCTTAATGGCTTGGGCCATGAACAATGGTTCCCAAAATTCTTTTATCAAGGGGCAAGATACCTGCAGGTAGAGTTAGCACCCTCGCCTGATGGCGCTTATCCGGTGGTTGAACAGCTAACAGATGTTATTGTCCACTCAGCATCTAAACCTGCCGGTACGTTCGAAACCTCCAATAAACTGTTTAACCAAATTTACGGCCTGGTGCGCTGGGCCCAAAGAAGTAACATGATGAGTTTTATGACAGATTGCCCTCAACGCGAAAAAATGGGCTGGCTGGAAGAAAATCATCTCAACGGTCCATCGTTAAGGTATAATTTTGATATGGCATTATTGTTCAGGAAAACAATGAATGATATGGCAGATGCGCAGTTAAAAAACGGTTTGATACCCAATATAGCGCCCGAATATTTTATTGCCGGCTCACCCGAACTGACAAACGGGATGCGCAATTCACCGGAATGGGGCAGTTCGTTTATTATTGTGCCCTGGCAGCAGTATTTGTTTTCTGGCGATATTTCGTTATTAGAACGTTATTACGATAAGATGAAACGCTACATCGCATTCTTATCAGGCGAGGCAAAAGACAATATTATTCACACAGGCCTCGGCGACTGGTATGATATCGGCCCCAAAGAGCCCTGGGGATCACAGCTAACACCTGTTTCGTTTACCGGTACTGCAATTTACTATTATGATAACTGGATCATGAGCCAAATTGCACGGGTGTTGGGTAAACAAAACGATGCGAAGTATTATGACGGGGCAAGTAATAAGATCCGTGCATCTTTTAATAAAACCTTTTACAATAAGCAAACAGGTTTATATGCAACAGGCTCGCAAACTACCAGCGCCATGCCTTTGTTTTTTAACCTTACCGATACCCAAAACAGGCAACAGCTTTTAACATCGCTGGTAAATGATATTCGTAAAAGGGATAACAGTTTTACTTCCGGAGAGGTTGGTTACCGGTTTTTACTGCGTGCGCTGGCTGATGAAGGCCGGTCAGATGTGGTTTATGACATGAACAATCAATCTGAACGGCCTGGGTATGGTTATCAGTTAAAAATGGGTGCAACCAGCTTAACAGAAAAATGGGACGCGGGAGTTGGTAACTTTGGTTCACAAAACCATTTTATGTCGGGCCAGATCAACGAGTGGTTTTTTAATGATCTGGTAGGGATAAGTCCGGATACCGCTGGCGCAGGTTTCAAGCGTTTTATAATAAAACCCGAAATGTTAAGCAGCCTTAGCTGGGTTAAAGGCACCTATTCATCTGTTAGCGGTGATATTAAATGCGAGTGGCGCAGAGTTGGTAAAAAGATGCTGCTTAATATTACAGTGCCTGTAAACACTACAGCAACAGTTTACTTACCTACAGATAATAAACAGGGTATTTATGAAGGTAATCAACAAGCCCCGGCTGTTAAAGGTGTTAAACTATTAGGCGTTACCAATCATAAATTGAAGTGCCAGGTTGGTTCTGGCAGTTATCATTTTTCTTTTATTGCAGAGAATTCCAAGCAGCGGAGATAATAAATAGTAATTTTATCTATCTTACCATATTCATTAATAGTAAGTTATAGTAGCATGTCTATTGTTTAGCTATCCCTGTTCTTAACACAGGAAGTTTATAAAGTAGCGTAATATTATTAATTGTTTTTTTTACAATTAATAATATTACGCTACTTTAGTTTTTTACAATGTAAACCAATTGTTACTTTTATTACGTTTTAGCCATCACAACCACATCCCGGTTTTATTTAAAATTCGTTTATGGTTTAATATGGGTTGGCTGTAATTAAAACGCCTGCCTGTTATACGGCGGTGTTATAATTTGTAGTGGATGGATAAAGTTGCGGGGCACCAATTGATTTATAACAATAGCCTATGTTGTTAATAATTATAGCTAAAAGTAATTCTGCAGATGCTAAAGATAAAGGAAAGCTTTTTTTTAGCAGGCTGATTTATAATGGAAAATATTTTTTTACAGTGTTTTTGGCTTTATTGTTCATACTGCCGCTGCATGCACAAAATGTTCCATTGGCCAACAGCTTTTATAAGGATTTTTCTCTGGTTACATATACGATAAATGATGGGCTGCCTTCCAGGAATACCACTACCGCTATAAAAGATAAATACGGGTTTATGTGGATTGGTACGGAGAACGGTTTATGCAAGTTTGACGGTTATAATTTTAAAACGTTCCAAAATAATCAGCTTGATAGTAACTCTATCTCAAATAATTTTATAAATGCCATAGTGGCCGACAAAAACGGGCGCTTATGGATAGGTACGATGGATGGCCTTAATCTGTTTGACCCTTTAACAGAAAAGTTTACCAGGTATTTTCATAAAGACAATCAAAAAGCTTCTTTAAGCCACGATAAAATATGGGCCTTACTTACAGATGTACATGGCACGTTATGGATAGGAACGGACGATGGCTTTAATAAGTACAATTCCAAAAAAAATAATTTTGAGGTTTATAAGCCGGATGCCCGTAATGCCTATGCTATGAAGGGCAAATCTGTGAATGCCATTGTTGAGGATGGCGGCAATTTATGGCTGGGTAATTGGGGTAGCGGTTTAAACAAGTTTAATATAGCTACCAGTCGTTTCACAAATTACAGGCAGGTGCAACAACCCGGGCAAAAAAATGCTAACGATGTATGGGCGCTCTGTAAAGATGAAGAGGGCATTGTATGGGTAGGCACCTACTGGAAGGGCCTTTATAAATTTGATCCTAAAACGGAAACATTTACTTCTTTTAACCGGCCGGATATCAATAACAAAGCTGTGTTTAATCTGCTCACGGCAGGTAATCATACTTTGTTAGTTGGTAGTGATGAAAATTTTTACTGGGTAAATACCCAAACCAACACCTGGACACCGCTTGACGACTTTAAGAACAACCCCAATGGCAATATTTATAAAGATGCTGAAGGAGTACTTTGGATCTGTGCAAGAGATGGCGTAGCCAAACTTGATTTTAACCAGATAAAATTTTCTTTTTTTAAATTTACCGGCTTAAAACCTGAGGTAAGGAGCATCATCACCAAAAATGATATTGCCTGGCTTGGGACTAATAAAGGCCTTATAAGATATAATTTAAAAACACATAGCAGTATAATCTACAGGCACACCAACAATATCAAAAGCCTTGGTAATGATGATATAAGCCGTTTGTATCAGGATAGTAAGGGCAAAATATGGATAACCACGGAGTTTGGTTTTGATGAGTTTGATGAAGCTAATAATGTTTTTAACCATCATTACCATCATTCGTCACTTGGTGCTTTATATAATGAAGATGTTTTTAGGGATATATTAGAAATTAGCCCGGGTATTTACGGCCTTGCAACCGATGCAGGGCTCAAAATTTTCAACAGTAAACTTAATACCTATACACATTATTTTAGTAGCGGCAGTAAAAACAGCATTAGTAATAACCACTTAAACTGCCTTTTAAAAGATACCGATAACACCATTTGGATAGGTACCAGCGGCGGCGGGCTTAACCGCTTTTACCCTGAAACAGGGCGTTTTAAATCATATTTATTAAAGGGAGGAGCCCAAAAAGGTATAAGTAATAATACCATTAAAAAGATATTTATAGATAGCCGTAAAAATATATGGATCTGTACGCCCGATGGATTGAACCTGTACGACAGGAAAAGCGATTCGTTTGTTATTTACTCGGAGGCTAATGGCTTTAACGATAACGTTTTTAACGACATGGTAGAAGATAAGGCCGGTAACTTGTGGGTAATTACAGAAAAAGGGATGTCGGTACTTAACCCGCGTACAGGTGATGTTAAAAACTTTGATGAAGCCGACGGGCTATATTCAAATTCTGCTATTTATAATTATCAGGATAAAATATATGTAGCAGGTAGCCGTGGTATTGTTTTATTTAACCCGGTTTCCATCAATTATAATAAGCAAATACCGCCTGTTGCATTTACCAACTTCCAGATATTCAACAAACCAATTACGCCATCTGCGCAGGGGCCCTTAAAAGAAAACCTTAATACAGCGAAGCGAATAACTTTAAATTATAATCAAAATGTTTTTTCGCTAGAATTTGTTGCGCTAAACTACACGCTATCGGCTAAAAACGAATATGCGTATATGTTACAGGGGTTTGATAAAAAATGGAACTATGTAGGGCGGCAACGTAAAGCTACTTATACCAACTTAGACCCCGGTACATATGTGTTTAATGTAAAAGCGGCTAATAATGACGGGGTATGGAATAACGTGGGTAAATCGCTTATCATAGTTATTACACCACCTTGGTATTTAACATGGTGGGCTTATACCGCATACTTTTTAATTATCTGCACCTTGGTTTATAGCTATATTTTATATAATGAACGCCAGGCTAAATTACGTTACGAAATAAGGCTGGCCCATTTAGAAGGCGAAAAAGAGAAAGAATTGCATCAAAAAAAGCTATCGTTCTTTACGAATATATCGCATGAGTTTCGCACGCCGTTAACACTTATTATTAACCCGGTAAAAGAGCTGCTGAGTGCCCAAAACCTAAACGATAATACCAGCCTTAACATTGTTTACCGCAATGCCAAGCGCTTATTGAGTTTGGTAGATCAATTGCTGCTATTCCACAAGGCCGATTCAAGTACGGGTAATTTAAAAATATCTAAATTAAACATAGCCTACCTGGCTAACGAAGTTTATTTGTGTTTTATACACCAGGCCAAAGCCAGGCAAATAAATTTTGAAATCATCTGCGAAGAAAAATTTATTGAATTGTATGCCGATAAGGAAAAGATAGAAATAGTATTATTTAACCTATTATCAAACGCAATTAAATTTACACCTTTTGGCGGTATTATAAAAATGACAGTTTACCAAGACCTGTCATCTGTAACTATTACTGTGCAGGATACTGGCTGCGGTATAAAAGAAGGTACCGGCGATAGGCTTTATACTCGTTTTTTTCAGGAGGAGAGCATTAATAATTCGTCAAAAGGTGGTTTTGGTATTGGCCTGTTCCTAGTAAAACATTTTGTTGAAGACCATTTGGGCAGTATTAGTTATACAAGCAAGTATGGCCAGGGTACATTGTTTAAAGTAAGCTTGTTAAAAGGAGTGCGACATTTTAACCCGCAAATTGTATATGAGGATACGGAAGCGGGGTCTGTATTATTGCATGAACTGATAGAAGAGGCTGATAATGATGTTTATATGGAAGATGTTTTAGAGACCGCGCCAGGCGAAGAAGAGCTGCAAAGCGGTTTAAAGTCTATCTTATTGATTGATGATAACCGCGATTTTAGGGAATACCTTAAAATGATTTTTAAGACCGGTTATAATGTGCACGAAGCGGGCAGTGCAGAAGAAGGGCTGCAAAAAATAAAAGAACTTTTACCGGATATTGTAGTAAGTGACGTTGTGATGGAAAATATGAACGGTATAGACTTGTGTGCAATTGTAAAAGCAGATATCAATATTGGGCATACGCCTATTATTTTACTTACATCAAGTTCATCAACAGAAGGTAAGTTAAAGGGCTTAGAAGGTGGTGCTGATGATTATATAAGCAAACCTTTTGATATAGAGATACTTAAAGCGAGGGTTACAGGTATTCTTAAAAGTAAGAATAATTTGCAGCAATACTTTTATAATGAGATAACACTCAATAAAAATACGCATAAAATACCGCTGGAATACAAGGAGTTTTTAGATAGTTGTATGAGGATCGTAGAACAACATTTAACAGATCCTGATTTTAGTATTCAAATACTGGCAAATGAATTAAGTATATCACACTCAAGCCTGTATAAAAAAATAAAATTGATATCTGGCTTGTCTGCAAATGGTTTTATCAGGTTTATCAGGTTAAGAAAAGCCGCAGAAATACTGATTAACACTAATCATAATATTTTCGAAACCTCCTATCTGGTGGGTATAAACGATATAAAATACTTTCGGGAGCAGTTTAAAAAACTGTTTAACATGAATCCGTCGCAATACATGAAAAAGTATCGCAAGGTATTTTCTACAGGGGCGGTAAATACCATCAACAGGCAACCTGCAAAACCGTAGCCTTATATTCATACAATTCTTACCGCTCACAAGCCTTTTAATTTCATAAACCTTATTGATTAAAGTAGTTATTGCTGATACCAGCGCTATGAGTTTTTGTAAAATTAAGCTGCAATTGTTTTTTATAAATACCCTTTAAAAGCGACGTTATGTGTATAAACATTAATTTTATAGGTAAAATTACCTTTTTGCCCCCCTTTTTATGAGGATTAACCACCCTTTGTAAAGTGTTTTTTACATCAACTTAGCACTCATAAACCAAAATTCTGTTTTAAATATTTCCTGGTATGCTAATTAACTCAACACGCTTTGCAGCATGTTGATGATACCCTGATATGCCATGATCAGAAATTAAACCAATTAATAAACTTTTTAAAATGAAAAAAAATTTACTCTATGATTTTTCACCGCACCGGAGAACCAGGAAGGCCGTAGGTATTTTACTGGCGGGCATGATTCCGCTATGTGTACCAATGGCATCACAGGCTGATGCACTGAAATTTAACCCTACCTTAAAAGAGTTTAAGCAAGCGGATATTAACGTATCTGGTACCGTAACTGACGAAAAGGGGATGACCTTGCCGGGCGTTTCCGTGTCGGTAAAAGGCACTACACAAGGCGTGGTAACAGATGTTAACGGCAAGTATTCGCTTACGGTTACTAATGCTAATGCTACATTGGTTTTTACTTACATTGGTTATAACCCGCAAGAAATTGTGGTTAATGGTAAAACAACCATCAATGTACAATTAACCGGCGATTCAAAATCACTGAATGAGGTGGTGGTAGTTGGTTACGGCACGCAGAAAAAGGCTACACTTGCAGGTTCGGTATCGCAGGTAAAAGGCGCCGAATTGGTAAAAAGCCCGCAGCCTAACGTGTCTAACTCATTGGCCGGTCGTTTTTCTGGTGTTGTCATCAATAACAGAAGCGGCGAGCCGGGTTATGATGGTTCTAACATCACCGTACGTGGCCTGGCTACCACGGGCAGCAATAATGTGTTAGTAGTAGTAGATGGTATCCCCGGCCAGATAGGTGGCCTGGAAAGGCTTGACCCTAACGATATCGAAAGTTTATCTGTACTGAAAGATGCATCGGCGGCTATTTATGGTAATCGTGCAGCAAATGGTGTTATACTGGTAACAACTAAAAAAGGAAAAACAGGTAAGCCAACTGTTAACTATAGTTTTAACCAGGGCTTTAGTTCGCCAACCCGTTTACCACAAATGGCTGATGCTGCATTATATGCACAGTTAAGAAACGAGATTGCTTACAACTCAAGCCAGGCAGGTGGCCTTAATCAGATCTATACAGAAGAGCAGATCCAGAAATTCAGGGACGGATCTGACCCGATCAATTTTCCGAATACCGATTGGATAGGTACTACCCTTAAGAAAACCACCTTACAAAACCAACAGAGTTTATCTGTAAACGGGGGGAATGATGATGTTAAGTATTACGTGTCGTTAGGTACGCTTTATCAGGATGGTATTTATAAAAATGGGGCTACCAAATACAAACAGTATAATTTCCGTTCAAATATTGATGCAAACATTAATAAACGCCTAAAAATTGGCTTATCCGTATCAGGCAGGCAAGAAGACAGAACTTTCCCTACCATAGGTGCAGGTGATGTATTTAGGTCGGTGTACAGGGCTAACCCAACAGTTTTAGCATTTTATCCTAATGGGTATCCTTCTACAGGCATCGAGTTTAATAATCCGGCTGTGCAGGTAACAGATATTGGCGGTGTTGTAAATAATCCTACACAAGTTTACAATGGTATTTTAAGAGGTAGTTACCTTATACCCGGTGTAGAGGGTTTATCTTTAGATGGCTTCTTTTCTGTTGATAAATCAAATGCATTCAACAAAAATTTCTCGAAACCATATGTATTGTATAGTTACAACCAGGCAAATGATGTTTATACAGGTACAATAGTTGGTGGCAATAACCAAAAAGCAACGTTGTTTCAATCGCAAAATAATCAGTCGCTTGTTACCTCGAACATTAAATTAAACTTTAATCGCAAGTTTGGTGCACATAGTATAGAGTCATTCGTAGGTTATGAGCAAAGCAAAAATCATTTGGATTATTTTGATGCAACCCGTTTAAACTATCTTTCAACAAGCTTGCCGGAGTTATCACAAGGTGGCAGCGCAGCAACAGATTATTTAAACTCGGGCTATAGCTCAAACTACACCCGCCGAAGTGTCATCAGCCGATTAGGTTATAATTATGCTGAAAAGTACATTTTCGAAGGCCAGTTACGTGCAGATGGTAGCTCGATATTCCCAAGCGGAAAACAATGGGGGTATTTCCCGTCTGCATCGGTAGCTTATCGTATATCACAAGAGGGGTGGTTTAAAGAAAATATAAAATTCTTTGACGACTTAAAATTCCGTGCGTCTTATGGTTCGTTAGGTAACGATAACGTAAACAATTTCCAATATTTTGATAATTACGTTTTAGTGGGTAATGGTTTCGTAGCATTAAACACTTCGGCAACAGATAAGGTAAATGTTATACAGCCAAACGTGAATCTGGTTAAATTGGCTAACCCGGATATTACCTGGGAGGTTGCTAAAAAGTTAGATGTAGGTATTAACGCTACGTTTTTGCATAACTTTACTATTGAGGCTATCTACTTTCAACAAAGAAGATCTGGTATCCTGGCTACCAGGAACGCATCCCTGCCAGGCTCATCAGGTATCGTAAATCCATACGGATCTGATCCGCTGGTGCCATCTGAAAACATTGGTAAGGTAAATAGTAACGGGTTTGAAGGAACACTTGGTTATAACAATACCGGCAAAGATTTTAGCTGGGGCGTTAGCGGTAACTTCACTTACGCAAAAAGCAAAATTGTGTTTATTGACGAAGCTCCCGGTGCTTTAAGCTACCAACGCCAAACCGGTGGGCCGTTAAACACCTACTTGCTTTATAACTCAATCGGTTTATTCCGCACGCAGCAGGAATTGGATAGCTATCCGCATGTACCCGGTGCTAAGGTAGGCGACCTTAAATTCCAGGACTATAACAACGACGGTCAAATAACCGCCGATGATCAAACGCGTACCAAATATGGTAACATACCGCAAATTACTTACGGTTTTACTGTAAACGCGGCGTATAAAAATTTCGATCTGTCGGTATTATTCTCAGGCCAGGCACAAGTTAGCCAGTATGTATTACCGGAAGCCGGTACCATAGGTAACTTTTACAGCAGTTGGGCAAATAACCGTTTTAGCCCTACCAACCCTAATGGTACATACCCACTGGTAACAGATCGTGCTTCAAGCTCAATCAGCGGTTCATATGGCAATACATTCTGGCTTAATGACGCTTCTTTTTTAAGGCTTAAAAACGTTCAGTTAGGTTATAACTTTGGTACCCAGGTTTTATCAAAAATTAAAATATCGGGTTTAAGAGTGTATGCAAGTGCTTTTAACTTGTTTACCATAACAAAAGTTAAAGATTATGACCCTGAAGGTACAAGTGGTAGCGGCCAGTTTTATCCACAGCAAAGAATTATCAACTTGGGCGCAAGCGTTAAATTTTAAATATTAACAATATGAAATTACAATATAGGAAGCATTTATATACAGCCATACTGGGCATAATGTGTATGTCTGCGTGCAAAAAGGATTTTTTAAACGTGCAGCCTACTGATAGGATTGCAACATCAGCCATAGAAACTGATACTGCAGTTTATGAAGCTTATGTAACTAACCGTTACATAGGCGCAAAATTGCAGGATAAAGAGGGCGAAGGTACAAACCCTGGTTTTGGCCGCGGTTTTGAATATAGTATGTGGAGCTCGGTTACCGATGAATCTATTTATAATAATGATGATGCTACCTGGCTGGTTCAGCGTGGGCAGTTAGCACCAGAGAATCTTGGCGGTGCAGGTGTATTATGGGCCAGAAGTTATCGTAGTATTAGGGAATGTAATTATGCACTCAGCATTTTACCAAATTTGCCATTTAGCCCTACACACAAAGCGAATATCGAAGGTGAATTAAGATTTATCAGGGCCTTTAGATATCAGGATTTGATTCGTAATTATGGCGGTGTTGTTTTAATGGGCGACAGAGTAATAAATTTAAAAGATGATCTGCAAGATCCTACCCTCTTTAAACGTGCTACTCTTAAAGAGAGTATGGATTATGCAATTAGTGAATTAACAGTTGCTGCAGACAAATTACCTTTAGATAATAGTGGTATCTGGCTTTTAGGCCGTGCCACTAAAGGTGCAGCCCTGGCTTTAAAATCAAGATTGGCTTTGTATGCGGCAAGTCCGTTATATAATGTAGGCACCTGGGCCGATGCCGCAACTGCCGCCCAGGCAGTTATAAGCCTTAACAAGTACGGTATTTACCAGGGTGGATACCGCAATTTGTTTTTAACCAACGAATCTAACGAGGCTATTTTTGAGCGATTATACACTAAAAATGCTAACCATGTACATTTAGAGATCGCTAACGGGCCAAATGGCTACGGTGGCTGGGCCGGTAACACGCCGTTACAAAATTTAGTTGATGATTATGAAATGGATAACGGCAAACCCATTACCGATGCAACATCAGGTTATGACCCAACACATCCCTATGATAACCGCGACCCGCGTTTTGCTGCTACCGTTTTGTATAATGGTGCGCCTTACCGTGAGCGTTCTATAGAAACATTTATACCCGGTGGTAAGGATAGCCGTGATGGCGATAGTAATTGGAACACGACTAAAACCGGTTATTATCTTAAAAAATTCATGAATGATGCTTATCCGCTGATAAATCCCTGGGGGAACGCAGGTTTCCAGCCGTGGATCTACATGCGCTATGCAGAAGTATTGCTAAACTTTGCCGAAGCTGCTAACGAAGCTTACGGGCCTGATGTTATCCCTCCGGGCGCATCTATGTCGGCACGTTCTGCAGTAAATATGGTAAGGGCGCGGGCGGGGGTAAACATGCCGGCTTTAGCAGCAGGCTTAAGTCAGACGCAAATGCAAACAGCGGTTCGTTACGAACGACGCGTAGAACTTGCCTTTGAAGAACACCGTTTTTATGATGTACGCAGATGGAAAATTGCTGATGTTACCGAAAATAAACCTGCAGGTGGTGTGGTAATTACTAAAAATGCGGATGGCACCTTTAACTATGCGTCAAAAGTGGCGTTAGATGGGCGTTCATTCTCTACCAAGCATTATTGGTTGCCTATCCCTCGTTCAGAGATCCAGGCATCCAACGGGCAGTTGGCGCAAAACGCCGGTTATTAATAAAAGTTGAGTTTAGGGGCTGATGGAACACCATTGGCCCCTTTTTATTATAATTAAACTTTTACCCATGAAAAAACTACTTTTTGTATTGGCTTTACTATGCATTATTAATAGTGCCTGTAAAAAAGATGCTATGGAGGTTGATCCTGTTACTGTAGCCACAGAGCCGGTTAAAACGCCTGATCTTGCAACAGGCACACCTGATCCGGCAAGTGCTATTAAAGGGGTGAACTGGGCTGCCGATGGTGATAATTTTAGTGATGGCATTTTAGTATTAAGCGGTCTTGAGGCGTCAGACATTTATACAACGGTAGCTGCTAAGGCAGATGCGGTGCTTACCGGCATACAGGCAAACACCGGGGCCAACACGCTAAGGCTGCCTGTAAACTACACTACCACATCGCAGCAATGGTGGAATGCTTATACCGGCGTTATAGATAAAGCTGTAAGCAAAAACATGAATGTGATATTGGGTTACTGGGAAGGCGAGTCATCTAAAGATGGTAAAATTGATAACGTTGCCGAGTTTTGGTCGATGTGGCAAACCATAGTTACCAAATATGGTAACAACTCCAGGGTATATTTCGAAATTTTTAACGAACCGCACGGTTATACCTTAACCGACTGGACAACAATTTGCGCCGAATGGTTAAGTAGATATCCATCTGTACCTAAGGGGCGCATTTTAATCAGCGGTACATCATACTCGCAGGATATTACAGGTGTAGGGGCCGATAGCAGGTTTGCAAACTGCCTTTTATCCATACATGATTATACTTTTTTTAGCGACGGAAACAACAAAACCGCTGCCCAGTGGGAGAGCAGGTTTAAATCAAATATAGGTGCTTATAGCAGCCGGGCTGTTTTAACAGAATTTGGCGTACCCATGACGGGGGGTAAAAATTACACCGGTGCAATAACCGCCGACCAGGAGATTGCTTACATGCAGGGGCTTACCAACCAGGTAAGAGCATTTGGTATGGGCAGTGTTTACTGGCCGGGCATCCGCAATGGCGATAGTTACAGCATGCAGCAATTAAATGGTACAGGTATTAATCTTACGGTTTCAAACACCAATGCTACCGGCCTTAGCAGGCTTAAATATGCCTGGGGTGTTGGTACAGGCGGTACAGATGTTTTTTATCCGGCTGCTTATTATCGTTTTATAAATGTTAACAGCGGCCTGGCGCTTGATGTTAACTCATCTTCAACAAATAGTGGCGAAGGCGTATTACAGTGGTACCCCAACGGCGGCAATAACCAGCAATGGATTATAACAGCAGGCAGTAACGGCTTTTATAAAATAACCAATCGTAACAGCAGCCTGGCACTTGATGTAAGCGGGGCATCAACTTCAAATGGTACTGGTATCATCCAGTATTAGTTAACCGGCGGCAATAGCCAGCAATGGCAGCTTGATGCGGTTACCCCGGGTATATACAAAGCCACTAATCGTAACAGCACGCTTATGCTTGATGTTAACGGCGCCGTAACAACGGCAGGTGCATCAATTATTCAATGGCCGGCAAACGGCGGTAATAATCAACAATGGCAAATTGTGCAGCAATAGCACATCGCAATAATTTACATGATGAAAAAAATAACTTATCATTATTTTTACTTATTAGCGGGCATCTTATTCCCGGTTTTATTACAGGCGCAAAATTTAGGTAAACCGGTACTGTTTAACCAGGGCTGGGGCTTTCACCAGGGGGATATACCCGGCGGCCAAAGTGCAATTAACAGTACCCAATGGCAAACGGTTGATCTGCCGCATGACTGGAGCATACAACAACCCTTTAGCGATGAATGGGCCAGTGCCACCGGTTATTTACCTGGTGGTATAGGCTGGTACAAAAAAACATTTACTGCCGATGCCGAGTGGCGGGGCAAACAGGTTGATATTTATTTTGATGGCGTTTACAAAAACAGCGAGGTTTGGATAAATGGCCATTATCTTGGCAAAAGGCCAAACGGATTCATCGCTTTTCAGTATGATCTTTCTAAATACCTGAATTATAAAGGCAAAAATACTTTAACTGTAAAGGCTGACCACAGCGACTTTGCCGATTCCAGGTGGTACACCGGCTCGGGTATTTATCGGAATGTTTACTTAGTTGTCAAGAACCCTGTGCACATCGGTTTGTGGGATGTTGCTTTTGCTACCCCTAAAGTTTCTGCACAAAAAGCGGATATAAATATAAAGGTTAAGGTAACCAATAGCACTAAAACAACTGCGGCGGTAACCGTTAAGGTAAACCTGGTTGATAACACCGGTAAAACTGCTGCTACCCTACAAAAGCAGCTTAATTTAAAATCAGGCAGTAAAGAGATGGAATTTGATGGTAATATTATATCGCCACGTTTATGGGATGCAGAAAATCCGTCATTATACAAATTGCAGGTGCAATTAACCCGTAATGGTAAAGCAATAGACGAAATAAACCAGCAGGTAGGTATCCGCAGCATTGAGTTTGATAAAGATAAAGGGTTCTTTTTAAACGGTAAAAGCACCAAGCTAAAAGGTGTTTGTATCCATGATGATGCAGGGGCGTTGGGCGTTGCGGTACCGCAGGAAGTATGGGTGCGTCGTCTTAAAATATTAAAAGAAGCCGGTGTGAATTCTTTACGCCTTAGCCATAACCCCCACGCCGATTACTTGTATGACCTGAGCGACCGCATGGGCTTTTTAGTGATGGATGAGGCCTTTGATGAATGGGAACTGGGTAAAAATAAATGGGTAAAGGGCTGGAATGTAGGCACACCCTCAAAAGACGGTTACCATACTTACTTTAAAGAATGGGCAGACCGTGATGTGCAGGATATGGTACTGCGTACACGTAACCATCCCTCCATCATCATGTGGAGCATCGGTAACGAAATTGATTACCCTAACGATCCTTACACACACGAGATATTAAACACCGGAAGAAACCCGCAGATCTATGGCAAAGGCTATCTGGCCGATCATCCTGCCGCAAGCCAGCTTACTGTAATTGCCCGGCAACTGGTTAAGGCGGTAAAAGCTATTGATAAAACACGCCCGGTTACTGCTGCGCTGGCCGGTGTGGTAATGTCTAACGAGGTTGGTTTCCCCGAGGAGCTTGATGTAGTAGGCTATAATTACCAGGAGTACCGTTATCCCGAAGATCACAAAAAATATCCTAACCGTATTATTTATGGCAGCGAGAACGGCATGGCAACACAGGCATGGGCAGCGGTAGACAGCAATGAATACATCTCGGCACAATACCTGTGGACAGGCATAGATTACTTAGGCGAGGCCGGTAAATGGCCGCAACGCAGCAACGGTGCTGGGTTATTAGATCTGGCAGCTTTTAAAAAGCCCGAGTATTATTACAGGCAAAGCATTTGGGCTGCAAAGCCTATGGTTTATATAGGAGCCCGCGAGGTTAAAAAAGCGGAAGACAGAGGCATCTGGAGCCATAAATCTATTCAGCCGGTTTGGAACTGGCCTGCAAACAGTAAAATGCGTGTAGATTGTTTCACCAATTGCCAGGAAGCAGAACTCTTCTTAAATGGCAAATCGTTAGGTAAACAATCACGCAGCACAGCAAAAGGCAAAATACCTTCATGGGAGGTTGACTATGAGCCGGGCGAATTAATGGTAAAGGGTTATAACAACGGCATCCAGGCAGGCGCTTATACCATTAAAACGAGTGCCGGGGCATCCAACATCAAAGCATTAGCAGATGCTACCATATTTGCTAAAAACACTACAGGCCTTAGCCAGGTAGAGATACAGATAACCGATAAAAACGGCAACCCGGTATTTGAGGCAGAAAATCAGGTTAAAGTAAGTGTTAGCGGTCCGGCAAAATTATTGGGACTGGAAAGCGGTAGCACAAGCAGCCACGAAGGTTATCAGTCGCCGGTAAGGGCAGCGTTACACGGTAGGTTACTGGCCTATATACAAACTAGCGGCAAACCGGGTAAAGTTACGGTACAGCTAAGTTCGGCAGGGCTGCAAACATCAACCGTAATTTTAACAGTAAAATAAGCACCTGTCTTTCAAATACAAATCTTGTTACAGTTTAATTTTTATGAAGCTTTTTAAAATACTCATCTTATTTACCTTATTAACGGGTGTTAACGTTAAAGCCCAAAATAATAAGCACAGTTTTGCTTTAGGCGATAGTACCTTTTTGCTGGATGGTAAACCATTACAGATCATTTCCGGCGAGATTCATTATACCCGCGTTCCGCGCGAAGCCTGGCGCCAGCGTATGAAAATGGCTAAGGCTATGGGGCTAAATACCATAGGCACTTATGTGTTTTGGAATGTACACGAGCCGCAAAAAGGGATCTATGATTTTAAAGGCAATAATGATATTGCCGCCTTTGTAAATGATGCCCGGGAGGAAGGCCTTTGGGTTATTTTAAGGCCAAGCCCATACGTTTGCGCCGAGTGGGAGTTCGGTGGCTACCCATATTGGCTGCAAAACGAGCGAGGTTTAGAAGTAAGGGGTAAAGAGCAGCAATACCTGAAAGAATACCGCGAATATATTAACCAGGTGGGCAAACAACTGGCACCATTGCAGGTTAACCACGGCGGTAATATTTTAATGGTGCAGATAGAGAACGAGTACGGATCTTATGGCAATGATAAAGAATACCTGGACTTGAACCGCAAAATGTTTATTGACGCCGGTTTTGATGGCCTGCTATATACCTGCGACCCCGAAGCTGCCATAAAAGATGGCCATTTACCGGGGCTTCTGCCTGCCATTAACGGCGTAGACCAGGTTGATAAAGTGAAGAGATTGATCAGGGAGAACCATAATGGTAAAGGCCCTTTCTTTATAGCAGAATGGTACCCGGCCTGGTTTGACTGGTGGGGAACTAAACACCACACCGTACCGGCATCGCAATACGTAGGCAGGCTGGATTCTGTTTTGGCAGCGGGTATATCTATCAACATGTATATGTTTCATGGCGGTACTACCCGTGGCTTTATGAATGGGGCAAACTATAATGATAAAGACCCTTTTGAACCACAGATAAGCAGTTATGATTACGATGCGCCCTTAGATGAGGCCGGTAATGCAACACCCAAATTTATGGCGTTTAGGCAGGTGATACAAAAAAGCATGCCTGCCGGGCAAACATTGCCGCCAGTGCCTGCAGCAAAAAAATCCATCAATATCCCGGCTATTAAACTAACACAAAGCGTTAATTTATTGCAGGTATTACCGGCACCAAAAACCAATAGTAAACCGCTAACTTTTGAAGACCTGTCGCAAGACTATGGTTTTGTTTTATATCGTACTGTGTTAAAAGGTGGCCAAAACGGAATTTTAAAAATAGATGGCCTGCGCGATTATGCCATCATTATGCTGAATGGCAAAACTGTTGGTATATTAGACCGTCGCTTAAAACAGGATAGTCTGGCTATTAACCTGCCTAAAGGCAAGGTAACGGTTGATATTTTGGTAGAAAATTTAGGCCGCATAAACTTTGGTAAATACCTGCTGCAAAACAAAAAAGGTATAACCGGCCAGGTAAGTTTTAACAAACAAGAGGTTAGCAACTGGAAAATGTATAGCTTACCTATGAATAATATCAACAGTATTAAAGTTAATGGCAATAATGCCGCTGTAACATCGCCGGTTATAACAAAAGGCAGCTTTAACCTAAAAGAAGTTGCTGATACCTACCTGGACATGAGTAAATGGGGCAAAGGGGTAGTATGGGTTAACGGGCACAACCTGGGCCGTTACTGGCAGGTAGGGCCGCAGCAAACCGTTTATGTACCGCAGGAGTGGCTTAAAACAACTAACGATGTGGTAGTGCTTGAACTGATAAAACCCGGAATAAAGGAGTTGAACGGATTGGACAAACCCATTCTTGATAAATTACAATAGCGTACGATGTTTAAAAGGTTTGCGGGTAATGTAATGGGATTGATGCAGGCAAAGCGTCTGGTAGCTGTTATGCTTTGTTTGGCTGTTTTATTTGGCTGTAAAAAATCTGCTCCGCCCGGCGAAAGCGAAACAACAAATACGCTTTTTACGCTTTTACCGGCAGATAAAACCCATGTTGATTTTAGCAACACGCTAACCGAGGGATTAAACACCAACGTACTGATGTACGAATATTTTTATAACGGTGGCGGGGTAGCCGTTGGCGACCTGAACGGTGATGGCCTGCAGGACCTGTACTTTACCGGTAACATGACAGATAATAAGCTTTATCTAAACAAAGGCGAGCTTCAGTTTGCAGAAGTTACCGCTGCCGCAGGTGTTGCCGGCAGGCCGGGGCCGTGGAAAACAGGTGTTAGTTTTGCCGATGTAAACGGCGATGGTAAATTAGATATCTATGTATGTTACTCGGGTAAGTTAAGGGCCCAGAAGCGGGGCAACCAGCTATTCATTAACCAGGGCAATGATGCTAATGGTGTGCCTGTGTTTAAAGAAATGGCTGCAAATTACGGCCTCAACTTTTCATCGTTTAGTACACAGGGCTATTTTTTTGATTATGATAAAGACGGCGACCTTGATCTGTTGCTGATAAACCATAACCCTAAACGCGAGAATATACTGGACGAAGTATCTGTGGCAGATCTGATGAGCAAAACCGACCCGGAATCGGGCATCAGGCTGCTGAAAAACAACAACGGTTTCTTTGCAGATGTAACAGCGGCGGCAGGCATTGTCAATACTTCTTTGTCTTACGGCCTGGCTGCAGGCATAGCTGATATAAACGGCGACGGTAACCCTGATATTTACATCTCCAATGATTATAATATACCCGACAGATTATATATCAGCAACGGTAAAGGTAAATTTACTGATGAATTGCAAATGCAGATAGGCCATACTTCTTTTTCATCAATGGGTAACGATGTAGCCGATTTTAATAATGATCTGCTGCCCGATATTTATTCGCTGGATATGCTGCCTGCAGATAACCGCCGCCAGAAAATGCTCTTTGCATCTGATAATTACGAGGCTTTTAACCTAAGCCTGCGGGTAGGCTTTTATTACCAGTATATGCGCAATATGTTGCAACAAAATAATGGTAACAATACTTTTAGCGAAATTGGCCAGCTTGCCGGCGTATCAAATACCGACTGGAGCTGGGCGCCCCTTTTTGCCGATTACGATAATGACGGCTGGAAGGATATGTTTGTAAGCAACGGCTACACCCGCGATTACACCAATATGGATTTCCTTAAATATGTGGGCGATAACCTGCGAAACAGGCAGGCTATGCGGCAGGATTTGCTGAACCTGGTAGAAAAAATGCCTTCATCTGATGTAAAAAGCTACTTTTTCAGAAACGCGGGCAACTCGGCTTTTACAGATGTAAGTACGGTTTGGGGTATTAACCAGCCGGCCAATAGCAATGGGGCAGCCTATGCCGATCTGGATAATGATGGCGACCTTGATCTGGTGGTAAATAATGTTAACAAGCCTGCCTTCATCTATCAAAATAATTCGCAGGCGCAAAGTAAAAATCGTTATCTGTCGGTAAAGCTGGCCGGGGAAGCTAAAAATACACAGGGGATAGGCGCAAAGCTTATCATCTACGCTAAAAATAAGAAACAATACCTGGAGCAGATGCCTACGCGCGGCTACCAGTCTACCGTTACTACGGTTTTGCACTTTGGTTTGGGTGCAGATACCAGGGCAGATTCTATAAGGGTAATATGGCAAAGCGGTAAAGTGCAAACATTGGTTAACCTAAAGGCAGATCAGTTACTCACCCTCAGCGAAAGAAATGCATTAGTGATTAGTAAAAAGCCATCGGTACAAAAAGCCTTGTTTAAAGAAATACCCGCGCCCTTTAAATATACAAGTGCAAAAAGCAGTGTGAACGATTTTAAACGCCAGCCATTGATGGTTAACCCGTTATCGTTTTCGGGGCCTTGCCTGGCAAAGGCCGATGTAAATGGTGATGGCCTGGACGATATTTATGTTGGCGGCGACAGTGGTAAAGCGGGTAGTTTATACTTGCAACAAAAAGGCGGTGGGTTTACCTTAACATCACAACCTGCTTTTACGGCAGATAGTAAATGTACCAATACGGCGGCCCTGTTTTTTGATGCCAATAACGATGGCAAACCGGACCTTTACGTATGCTCCGGAGGATATAACGATTATACGGCTACAGACCCCATGCTGCAGGACAGGCTTTACCTTAATAACGGGAAGGGCAACTTTATAAAAAGTTTAAATACATTGCCTAAAATGCTGAGCAGTAAAGGTTGTGTAAAGGCAGCAGATATTAATGGCGATGGCTTTGCCGATCTGTTTGTTGGCGGCAGGGTGGTACCGGGCAATTATCCGCAACCCCCCGAAAGTTATATTTTGATAAACGATGGAAAGGGGCATTTTACTGATAAAACGGAGGCGATCAATCCCTCATTAAAACATATAGGTATGGTTAGCTGTGCCGAATGGGCCGACATGAACGGCGACAAGACGCCCGACTTAATTATTGCAGGGGAATGGATGCCTATTATGATCTTTGAGAATAAAGGCGGAAAACTATAAACGCGACCAATAAATACTTTGATAAAACCTACTCGGGCTGGTGGAATTGCTTAACCGTTACGGATGTAAATAAAGACGGTAAACCGGATATTTTAGCAGGAAATATGGGCCTGAATACCCAATGCAATGTTACTGATAAAGAGCCTGCGGAAATGTATTACAAGGACTTTGATGATAATGGATCTATAGACCCGATATTGTGTTTTTACATTCAGCATAAAAGTTACCCCTACATTACGCGCGATGAACTGCTGGACCAGATGAGC
Source organism: Mucilaginibacter phyllosphaerae (assembly GCF_004378255.1). Classification (GTDB taxonomy): domain Bacteria; phylum Bacteroidota; class Bacteroidia; order Sphingobacteriales; family Sphingobacteriaceae; genus Mucilaginibacter; species Mucilaginibacter phyllosphaerae. The sequence continues at coordinate 179,338 of NZ_SNQG01000001.1, read as the reverse complement.
ACCATGCGCCCGCGTTTCCCTGATTATAACAGCTATGCAGACGCACCCATAAACGTAGTTTTTACACCCGAAGAAATGAAAGGTGCAGGGCGCTTAACGGCTAATTATCTGGCCACGGCCTGTTTTATCAGCAATGGTAAAAATAATCGTTTATTAAACGCAACACTTCCGCCGCAAGCACAGTATGCACCTGTTTTTACCACAACCACTTTAGATTATGATAAAGACGGCAATACCGACCTGCTGCTTTGCGGCAATATGGATCATACCCGCGTAAGGTTTGGCAAATATGATGCAAATTACGGCGTGCTTTTAAAAGGCGATGGCAAAGGTAAGTTTAGCTACATTCCGCAGCAAACATCCGGGTTTAAATTAACGGGGGATGTGCGATCTGTAATGGAGGTAAATGGTGCATATCTGTTTGGGGTTAATGGCAAAGGGATTAAAGCATACCGGCAATAAATTATCATGAGGATCCACTTATTTATAGCGTTGTTGTTTAGTTTTTTGCTGTTGCTATGTGGTTGTAAACCGGCTAAGGCACCGCAACTAAATGGGGCAGATATCAGTAAGGTAGTAACCCAGATGACTGATATAATGGTGCATGATGTAACCAACCCGCCCCTGGCTGCACGGTTTTTTGCCTATACTTGCCTGGCTGGTTATGAGGTGGTTGCGCAAAACGATGCAAGCTTGAAAAACATGCATGGCGTATTAAACAGCTATCCGGATATAAAGCTTGTATCTGCTTCTATAGCAGCTAACTATCAGCTTAGCGCGGTGCTTGCTATGTACAAAACAGCACAGATGCTGCAACCATCCGGCGTTTTACTTAAAAAGGATGAAAAGGCATTTTTGGATTCGTGCAGGGCATTGGGTTTTGATGATGCTATGATAGATAGCTCATTAAATTATGCAACAGCTATCAGTAAGCAAATATTAAAATATGCCAAGGCTGATGGGTACAGGAAGATAAGCAATTATCCGCGTTATACCCCAAAGAATGATCTGGGCACCTGGGATCCCACACCTCCATCTTATATGGCCCCGGTAGAGCCTTATTTTTATACCGTAAGGCCCTTAACGCTCGATTCTTCTTTTCAATTTATTTCGGTTTCCCCGGTTCCGTTTTCTAAAGATAAAAACAGTCGGTTTTATAAATTTATGCTTTTAAATTATGCCAAAGGGGAAAATGGATTAACAAGGGGAGAGAAAGATGTAGCCAACTTTTGGGATTGCAACCCATTTGCCGTACAGAATGACGGGCATATGGTTATGGGTTTAAAAAAAATCTCGCCGGGGGCACATTGGTTGGGCATTACCGGTATTGCATGTAAACAGTCAAAAGCTTCTTTTAACAAAACGGCGCAGGTTACCACCATGGTATCTATAGGGCTGATGGATGGCTTTATCAGCTGCTGGGCCGATAAATATAGAACCAACCGTATCCGGCCAGAAACTGCTATCCGTAAATATATCGACCCGCATTGGAAACCTTTTTTACAAACCCCGCCGTTCCCGGAATATAGCAGCGGGCATTCTGTAGTTTCGGCAACTTCGGCGGCTATACTTGCACATTATTTTGGCCCCAAATTTAGTTATACAGACAATATCGAGGTTAATTACGGCATCCCATCCCGCAAGTTCAGCTCGTTCGGGCAGGCGGCAAATGAGGCGGCAAATTCGCGCTTTTTAGGTGGTATACACTTTAAAGATGCTATTGAAAATGGTTTGATACAGGGTAATAAGGTAGGGGTCTGGGTGCTGCAGAAAATAAATTAAATACATAATATATATATCCAAACATGAATAACTGGTTAACAGTGAAATCCTTTTTAACAATAATTTCTATTGCTGTTTTAAGTCCATTAAGTGTCAATGCTCAGTCAAAAAAGCACACGGCTAAGGGGCCATATAGTGCTTACCTGTTTACTTATTTTACAGGTGACAAGGCAGGGGAAGCCATCCGCTTTGCCTTAAGTAACGATGGTTATAACTTTAGGGCGCTTAACCACAATAAGCCTGTGCTAAACTCGGCCACTATCAGCGCTACAGGTGGCGTGCGCGATCCGCATATTTTACGTGGTGCGGATGGAAAGACGTTTTACATGTTGGCTACAGATATGAATACCGATAAGTTTGGCTGGGGGCCGGATTATGGCATGGTGCTTTTAAAATCTACCGACTTGATCCACTGGCAATCGCATGTAGTGAATGTACCCGAAACTTTTAAAGAATTTGCAGCGGTAAACCGCGTTTGGGCACCGCAGACTATCTATGATCCGAAGCTTAATAAATATATGATCTATTGGTCGATGCGGTTTGGTAACGATGCGGATAAGATCTATTACGCGTATGCCAAAAAGGATTTTACCGGGCTGGAAACCGTGCCGAAACAATTATTTTTTAAACCAGACGGAGGCGCTTGTATAGATGGTGACATTATATATAAAGACGGCAAGTACCACCTGTTTTTTAAAACCGAAGATAAAGGTAAAGGAATAAAGATAGCCGTATCTGATAAACTGACAGAAGGCTATATGATGATTGATAAATACGTGCAGCAAACCACTTCGCCGGTAGAAGGGGCGGGCGTTTTTAAGCTGAACAACGGCCCGGATTACATCCTGATGTATGACCGTTATACAGAAGGTAAATATCAGTTTACCCGCAGCAGCGACCTGGAGAATTTTAAAACTATTGATGACGATGTAACGATGGATTTTCATCCGCGCCATGGTACAGTGATGCCCGTTACCGTTAAAGAGGCAGCAGCTTTAACCCAAAAATGGGCAAATGCCGGCGATGTGTTGTTATCAGCCACAAACAAGCAGATCAAAAAAAATAATATTGCGATAGATACCATTAACCGTAAACTTATGCTGATGGTAAACCCCGGTACAAATTTGAAGAAATTTGATCCGGCGTTCAATATCTTCCCCGGTATAAAAGTAAGGCCATCATCAACACAGGATTTTACCAAAGGTGCTGTAAATTATACGGTAACTATCGGTAATAAAAAGCCACAGGTTTATGCGGTTAGCGCAACCGAAACTCATAATCCTATAGGTAACGGTTACTATGCCGACCCCGAGATATTGTATGCTGAAAAAGACGGTAAGTTTTATTTGTATCCTACCAGCGATGGATTCGACGGTTGGTCGGGCACGTACTTTAAAGCCTTTTCTTCTGCCGACTTGGTTAACTGGAAAGATGAGGGCAAGATACTGGATCTGCAAACAGATGTAAGCTGGACAAAGAAGAACGCCTGGGCCCCGTGCATCATCGAAAGAAAGGTAAATGGGGCTTACAAATACTTCTACTATTTTGCAGCCGGGCAAAAAATTGGCGTGGCTACATCCGATAGCCCGAAAGGCCCGTTTGTTGATTTGGGCAAGCCTTTAATTGATAGTCTGCCGGCAGGCGTTAAGGGCGGCCAGCAAATAGATGCAGATGTTTTTAACGACCCCAAAACAGGCAAGAACTACTTGTATTGGGGCAACGGCTATATGGCCGGCGCCGAACTGAACGACGATATGGTATCGTTAAAGCCTAACACCACTAAAATATTAACGCCGCATAAAAATTACAATGAGGGTACCTATGTTATTTACCGCAAGGGTATTTACTACTTTATGTGGTCTGAAAATGACACCCGCAGCCCGGATTATAGTGTGCATTACGGTACTTCAGATTCGCCGTTGGGCCCTATAAAAGTGCCGAAAAATAATGTAGTGATAGCTAAAAACCCGGCAGCCGGTATTTATGGAACAGGCCATAACTCGGTGATCCAAATTCCCGGCAGGGATGAGTGGTACATCGTTTATCATCGCTTTACTTACCCTAAAGGAATTACCATGGGCGATGCGGCAGGTTATAACCGCGAGGTATGTATAAATAAACTTACTTTTAATAGCAACGGCGCTATCCAGCAGGTTATTCCCACACATGTAGGTATTAGTCCGGTTAAACTAAAGTAAAACAGATAGTTTGCGGCAGTATTTTATAAATAGATCTTTTAAAATCAGAATAAAAATTTTAATCACCAATGTGGCTTTGTAAGTTTGGCGCCGTATGAAAGCCTTGATATTCGATCTTAACGGAACCATGATAGATGATATGCTGTATCACACCAATGCATGGAAGGATATAATGAACAACCAACTTGGAGGTAACTTTACCTTTGAACAGGTTAAACAGAATATGTATGGTAAAAATAGCGAAGTTTTGATAAGAATGTTTGGTGAAGGTTATTTTACCGACGAGCAGATAACAGAACTTTCTTTTGAAAAAGAACGGCTGTATCAGCAAGCATTTTTACCGGAGTTGAAGCTGTTGCCGGGTTTAACCGGATTTATAGAAAAGGCTTACCGGAATAACATCCCGATGGCTATAGCTTCGGCGGCAATACCGTTTAATATTGATTTTGTGCTGGATAACCTGAATATCCGTAAATATTTTTCGGCTATTGTAAGCGCTGATCATGTAAAGATCAGCAAGCCCCATCCCGAAACCTTTTTAAAGGCCGCAGGATTGCTTGGCGTATCATCTGCCGACTGCCTTGTTTTTGAGGATGTGCCAAAAGGGGCGGAGGCGGCCTTTAATGCGCAAATGCAATGTGTAATATTAACCACAACACATCAGCCCGACGAGTTTGCTCATCTGCCTAATATTTTAAACTTTTCGTCAGATTACACCAGTGCTTATCTGCAGGGCTTGCTGAAATAATTTGCCGGAATGCTATTGGTAAAGCGTACGCTTGATTTGCTGACGCTGCAAGTTAAGTGCAATAACTTCCTTTAAGCTCTTTATGTTTTCGTCCTTCTCCCTGCAGGCCTTAATAGCCGCAGGCTTTTTTTGCTGAAAATAAAGGACTTTAGCCTGATTATAAAATATATTTTAAGGTTTTATTTGAAAAAAAGAAATAATAAGTGTTAATTAGACAATAATTATAAACCAATTTATGGAAACCGCTTATTTGCTCGGGGTCGACTATGGGTCAGATTCTGTACGCTCAGTAATTGTTAACGGCCAAAACGGCGAAGAACTTGCATCATCTGTATTTTATTATCCCCGCTGGCGCGATGGTTTATATTGCAATCCGTCTGTAAACCAATTCAGGCAGCACCCTTTAGATTATATTGAGGGGTTGGAAAACACCATAAAAGATTGTATAGAAAAAGCCGGGGGTAAAGCCATAGCCAAATATATAAAAGGCATATCGGTAGATACCACCGGGTCAACCCCGGTAGCGGTTGATGCCACAGGCACACCGCTTGCATTGTTGCCCCAGTTTAAAACTAACCCTAATGCCATGTTTGTTTTATGGAAAGATCATACATCTATAAAAGAAGCAGCCGAAATAAATGCTCATGCCGAAAACTTTGATACCAACTATTTGAAATATGTAGGTGGTATTTATTCGTCTGAGTGGTTTTGGGCGAAGCTTTTACACGTTTTAAGGGTTGATAATAATGTGGCATCTGCCTTGTATTCCTGGGTAGAACATTGCGACTGGGTACCGTTTCTGCTAACAGGCGGTACTAAAGCATCCGATATTAAACGCGGCCGTTGCTCGGCAGGGCACAAAGCCCTTTGGGCAGAGGAATTTGGCGGCCTTCCGCCGGATGAATTCTTTAGCTCACTTGATCCGTTGCTGACGGGCATCACCCAAAAGCTTTATAAAGAAACTTTTACAGCAGATAAAGCCGCCGGAAACTTAAGCGCAGAATGGGCAGAACGCCTGGGCCTTAGTACGGATGTAGTAGTAGGTACAGGTGCTTTTGATGCGCACATGGGCGCAGTTGGCGGGCAGATAGAACCTTATTTTTTAAGTAAGGTGATGGGTACATCAACGTGCGATATTTTGGTTGCGCCATCAGATGAAATTGAAGGGACGCTTGTTAAAGGTATTTGCGGGCAGGTAAATGGTTCTGTTATACCGGGTATGGCAGGTTTAGAAGCAGGGCAATCTGCTTTTGGCGATACTTACGCCTGGTTTAAAAGTTTGCTGTCATGGCCTATTAATAACCTGCTGGATAAAGCTACCGTTATTGATGCTGCTACTGCAAATGCGCTGAAAGAAGAACTTTCAGCTTTGATAATACCTGAACTGAGCAGGCAGGCGGCTTTGTTGCCTGTGGATGAGGATAATGAACTGGCGATTGACTGGTTTAACGGCCGCCGCACACCGGATGCCAACCAGGAGTTAAAGGGGGCCATCAGCGGATTGAATTTAGGCAGCGATGCCCCGCGGGTATTCCGTGCTTTAGCCGAGGCTACCTGCTTTGGGGCCAAGAGCATTGTAGACCGTTTCATCAGCGAAGGTATCCCGGTTAAAGGTATTATCGGTATTGGCGGGGTGGCCAAAAAATCGCCCTACGTAATGCAAATGATGGCTGATGTATTAGGTATGCCTATTCGCATTCATCAGTTTACACATACCTGTGCCTTGGGTGCTGCCATGTTTGCAGCCGTAGTAGCCGGTGTTTATCCTGATGTAGAAACCGCCATGAAAGCCATGGGGCGCGGCTTTGAAGAAAGCTATGAACCTAATGAACAATTGCACGCGGTTTACCAAAAACGTTACGAACAATACAAAACTTTTGGCGCATATATCGCCCAGCAAACGTCTTTAAAAGCACAAAAACAGCTGCAAAACGCCTAAAATGAGCCTTTACACACAACTTAAACAAAAAGCCTTTGAGGCTAATATGCAGTTGCCAAAATTGGGACTTGTACTTTTTACTTTTGGCAATGTAAGCGCTGCAGATAGGGAAGCCGGCGTATTTGCCATTAAACCAAGCGGCGTGCCTTACGATGAATTATCGCCGGATAAAATGGTGATCGTAGATTTTGATGGTAATACCATTGAGGGCGAGATGCGCCCATCATCAGATACCAAAACACATGCGGTATTGTATAAGCACTGGCCAAAAATCGGCGGGATAGTGCATACCCATTCTACTTTTGCTACGGCCTGGGCGCAATCGCAGCGCTGCATACCCATATTTGGTACCACGCATGCCGATCACCTTACGGCTGATATTCCCTGTGCACCGCCGATGAGCGATGACATGATACAGGGCGATTATGAATACCAAACCGGTTTTCAGATCATGGATCATTTTAAGGAACTTGGCTTAAGTTACGAAGAAGTGGAGATGATACTGGTTGGTAATCACGCGCCCTTTACCTGGGGTAAAACAGCTGAAAAAGCTGTTTACAACAGCGCGGTGTTAGAGAACGTTGCCCACATGGCCTATCTTACCCAGCAGATAAACGCCAATGCCCCCCGCCTTAAAGACGCACTAATAAAAAAGCACTTTGAACGTAAACACGGCCCGGCTTCTTATTATGGGCAGAGTTAGAGAATGGTGAATAGTGAGTAGTAAATTTAATAACGTTTAAAGTTTTAGAATTTAAATCATATATGAAGTTTCGTTACCTGTTTATATTGATAGCCTGCGCATGGTTTAGCCAGAATACATCGGCACAAAGCTTAATTGCAGCAAAACCGCCTATGGGCTGGAATAGCTATAACTGCTTTGGTTCCGCCGTGCACGAGGATGAGGTGAAGGCCAATACCGATTACATGGCCCAAAACCTAAAGACCTATGGATGGGAGTATATCGTGGTTGACTTCTTATGGTCGTACGATAATCCGCCGGGCAGCAACATTGGTAACCCGTTTCAGCTAAGGCTGGGAGATGGCTCTTACGTGCCCTGGCTTACGATGGATAAATGGGGAAGGCTATTGCCACAGCCCAACAAATTTCCATCTGCTTTTAAGGGGGATGGTTTTAAACCACTGTCAGATTATGTGCATAGCAAAGGCTTAAAGTTTGGTATCCACGTAATGCGCGGCATCCCAAGGCAGGCGGTATGGTCAAAGTCGCCGGTTAAAGGTACTAATGGCATTACTGCCGATATGGTTGCCGATACAAACTCCAAATGCCCCTGGATGAACCACATGTATGGTTTAAACATGAGCAAACCCGGCGCACAGGAATACTTAAATTCAATATTGGAACTGTATGCCTCTTGGGGAGTTGATTTCATTAAAGTTGATGATCTGTCGCGCCCATACAGCGCTGCTGAAGTAGAAGGTTATAAAAAGGCTATAGCCAATTGCGGCAGGCCGATGGTACTGAGCCTGTCGCCCGGCGAAACACCCGTTGCACAGGCTGCACACGCTACCAAATATGCCAACATGTGGCGCATGGCCGATGATTTTTGGGATAACTGGAAAGAGATACTGCACATGTTTGATTACGCTAAAAACTGGGAGGGCGTGGGTGGCCCCGGCCACTGGCCTGATTGTGATATGATACAAATAGGGAAGCTATCTAAACGCGGCCCGGTTGGCCAGGAGCGCTACAGCCGCTTTACCGAAGATGAGCAATACACCCACATGACCTTTTGGAGCATTTACCGTTCGCCCCTAATGATAGGTGGCAACCTGCCCGAGAACCGCGAACTGGAATTGAAGCTATTTACCAATGCAGAAGTGCTTGCCGTAAACCAGCAGGGAGAAAACCCCAAGCAGCTTTATAAAAAGAATGGTGCAATGGTGTGGTACTCGCATGTGCAGGGAAGCAAAGATGTGTATGTAGCCCTGTTCAATATCGGCGATAGCAACCAAAAGGTATCGGTAGATTTTGCTGCACTTGGCCTAAAAGGCAACGTGAAAGTGCGCAACCTATGGAAAAAGCAGGACGCCGGCCGGTTTAAAAAAGGCTACAGCGAGGATATTAATCTGCACGGATCGGCCTTGTTGAAACTATCACCACAATAAAAAATCACTAAATCAATAATTCACTCAATCACTAAATATTATAATGATAGATTTAAAAACGTTTGAAGTATGGTTTATTACCGGCAGTCAAAACTTATATGGCGAGGAAACCCTTAAGCAGGTAGCTATACACTCACAACACATTGCAGATGGACTAAACAACGCGGGTAATATCCCGGTGCGTGTGGTATATAAGCCGGTAGTAAAATCAACCGACGAAATTTACAATACCCTGCAGGAGGCTAACGTGGCGCCAAACTGTATCGGTATCATCACCTGGATGCATACCTTTTCTCCAGCCAAAATGTGGATCAGGGGATTGAATATCCTGCAGAAACCTATGCTGCACCTGCATACCCAGTATAACCGCGATATTCCGTGGAGTTCGATAGATATGGATTTTATGAACCTGAACCAAAGTGCGCATGGCGACCGTGAGTTTGGGTTTATGGTATCGCGCCTGCGCAAAAACCGCAAGGTGGTGGTTGGCCACTGGCAAGACCCTGAATTATTGGGCCAGGTAGAAAGCTGGGCACGTGCCGCCGCTGGCTGGTATGATTGGCAGGGTGCCAAATTTGCCCGCTTTGGCGATAATATGCGCTTTGTAGCCGTAACAGATGGTGATAAGGTAGAAGCCGAAACCAAATTTGGCTTTTCGGTAAATACTTATGGCATTGGTGACCTGGTTGCGGTAATAGACAGCATTAGCGAAGCAGAAGTAAAAACTTTGACCGATGAGTATGAAAATACTTATACGATGGATGCCTCACTTAAAAGCGGCGGGGATAAACATGCATCTGTTTTCGAGGCTGCTAAAATTGAGCTTGGCCTGCGTAAGTTTTTACAGGATGGTGGCTTTAAAGGTTTTACAGATACGTTTGAAGACCTGCACGGAATGGTACAACTGCCTGGTATAGCCGCACAGCGCCTGATGGCCGATGGCTACGGTTTTGCCGGCGAGGGCGATTGGAAGACAACCGCGCTGGTACGTGCCTTTAAAGTAATGGGCAGCGGCCTTGCCGGCGGCAACGCCTTTATGGAAGATTATACTTACCATTTTGACCCTGATAACCAACTGGTGTTAGGATCGCACATGCTGGAGATTGATGGATCTTTGGCTAATGGTAAAGCCGCATTAGAGGTGCATCCGTTAGGTATTGGCGGCAAAGCTGATCCGGCCCGTTTAGTGTTCAATGTAGCATCGGGTAATGCCTTGAATGCATCGTTAATAGATATGGGTAACCGTTTCCGCTTATTAATAAATGAAGTAGAAGCTGTTGAACCACAAAATGATTTACCTAAATTGCCGGTGGCAAGGGTGCTTTGGAAACCACTGCCCGATATGAAAACCGGCTGTGCAGCCTGGATCTATGCAGGTGGCGCGCACCATACCGCTTACAGCCAAAATTTAACTGCCGAGCATTTGCAGGATTTTGCAGATATGGCAGGAATCGAATTTTTACGTATAGGCAAAGGCACTACGATAGAGCAGTTTAGAAATGAATTGCGTTGGAACGAGATAGCGTATAAATAGAAATTCATCAAAACAGGCAGCCGGATGGGAGATGGCTGCCTGTTTTGTTTACCAATTAAACCTAATTAAATTAAAATATGAACAAGTTTACAGGCATAGATTACACCATTTTTGTGATCTATTTTATCGTAGTATCCGGCTACGGGTACTGGGTTTACAGCCGCAAAAAAAATAAAGGGGTATCAGATAGTAAGGATTTCTTTCTTGCAGAAGGCTCTTTAACCTGGTGGGCCATCGGCGCATCACTTATCGCTTCAAATATCTCTGCAGAGCAGTTTATTGGTACCAGCGGGCAGGGCTTTGCCGTTGGTTTGGCCGTTGCCGCATACGAGTGGATAGCCGCTATTGCGTTGATCATCGTGGCAGTTTGGTTTATCCCCATCTTCCTCAAAAACAAAATATTTACCATGCCGCAGTTTTTGCACACCCGTTATAACGAAACGGTGAGCTTTATTATGGCCATTTTTTGGCTGCTGCTGTATGTACTGGTAAACTTAACATCAATACTTTACCTGGGCGCACTGGCTATCAACAGCCTTGCTGGTGGCGGGTATCTCCACGAGATCATTATCGCACTGGCCATATTTGCCTTATTTATCACCCTTGGCGGGATGAAAGTTATTGGTTATACCGATGTGATACAAGTGTTGGTTTTAGTTGTTGGCGGCCTGGCCACCACATATATTGCTTTGACACTGGTAAGCCAGCATTTTGGTTTTGGCGATAGCGCCCTGAAAGGTTTAAGTGCCATGTTTAAGGCCGCGCCGGATCACTTTAAGATGATAATGGAAAAACCCAAACCGGGTGCACCACAGGCCGAGATCAACAAATACCTGGCTTTGCCGGGTATAGCCATGTATTTTGCCGGCCAGTGGATAGTGAACCTGAACTACTGGGGCTGTAACCAATACATTACGCAAAGAGCCTTGGGTGCCGATCTTAAAACTGCGCGTACAGGTATCCTGTTTGCCGGTTTAATGAAACTGGCTATGCCCATCATCGTGGTGTTGCCTGGCATTGCAGCCTATGTTATCTATAAAAATGGCGGTTTACAGCAAGAGATGAATTCCGGCGGGCATTTTAATTCTGATAACGCTTATTCGGCGGTGTTGGGATTTTTACCAACCGGCTTAAAGGGGCTTTCGGTAGCAGCGCTTACTGCCGCTATTGTGGCATCGCTTGCGGGTAAGGCAAACAGCATCAGTACTATTTTTACGCTTGATATTTATAAAAAGCATATCGCAAAAGAGGCCAGCGAAAAAAAGATGGTTGTTGTAGGCAAACTGGTAATTGTGGCGGCGCTGTTCTTCTCTATCTTACTCACCTGGAAAGATCTTTTGGGCATCAGCGGAGAGGGAGGTTTTACTTACATTCAAAAGTACACCGGTTATATTAGTCCGGGTATCTTTGCCATATTCATATTAGGTTTCTTTTGGAAACGTACCACAGGTACGGCTGCCATAGTGGGGATCTTAACCAGCTTCGCCATGTCGGTATTGTTTAACAATTTTGCACCGGCCATATTCGGCCACGAAACACTGTTATACACCGCATTCCCAACCGGTGATGCTAAAGGCACCTGGCAAATTCCATTCCTCATCTGTATGGGCTTATCGTTCTTCTTTACGGTTTTGGTAATGGTTATTGTAAGTTTTGCCGGCCCTAAAATAAACCCTAAAGCACTGGAGATACCTAAACAAATGTTTAAGGTCGATAAATCAACCCTTGCGTTGATCGTAGTAACCTTATTTTTAGTTGCTATGCTTTATGTAAAATTCTGGTAAGGGAAGAGAGTAGCGATCTAATTATAAACATCAAATACGGGTTATAAGCCCGCTATTAAAAAATAAAAAAATTATGCGTAAGATTTTTTTTAACAGCACCCTATTTGCAGCAGGTATTTTATTGACCGTGGCCTGTAATAATGCATCCAAACAAAAACAGACTGCAACCCCAGCCGATAGTGTTGCCTATACCATTCCGGATAGCACGGCTTTTAACGGGAAAGTTGATGATAAGCAGGTGAAACTATATACGCTGAAAAATAAAAGCGGTGCAGAGGCTGCCATTACCAATTACGGCGGCCGCCTGGTAAGCTTGCTTGTACCGGATAAAGATGGTAAACCGGTAGATGTGGTTTTAGGCTATGATAATTTAACGAACTACCGCGAAATGAAGGAGAATTTCTTCGGCGCATTAATAGGCAGATATGGTAACCGCATTGCCAAAGGCAAATTTACGCTTGATGGTAAGGCTTATCAGTTAAGCATAAATGACGGGCCGAATTCCTTACATGGCGGGGCCAAAGGATTTTTTAAACAGGTTTGGGATGTTACCAAAGTAAACGGACAAACGCTGGAGTTATCCTACCTGTCTAAAGATGGGGAGGAAGGATATCCCGGTAATCTTAAGGTAGTTGTATCTTATACGCTTAAAGACGATAATTCGTTAGAGATAGCCTATAACGCCACAACCGATAAGGCAACGGTGGTTAACCTTACCAACCACGCCTATTTTAATTTAAATGGCGCAGTAAGTACAGAAGGAATTACTAATCACCTGCTACAAATAAATGCGGATGCCTACACGCCTGTAGACAGTACGTTGATACCAACCGGCAAAATACAACCGGTAAAAGGTGGGGTTTTTGATTTTACTACCGCTAAAACTATTGGGCGGGATATTGCCATTAAAGATAAACAGCTGGAATATGGCAAAGGGTATGACCATAACTTTGTATTGAACAAGCATAAAGGCGGCGAGCCGGTGGCAACTTTAACAAGCCCTGTAACCGGCATTAAAATGGAAATATATACCGGCGAGCCGGGCCTGCAGTTTTACAGCGGTAATTTTATAAAGGATAGTGATTTTGTTAAGGATGGAGAAAAGAAGGGTAAAGGCGGTATTGCCTATGCATATCGTTCGGCCTTATGTGTGGAGACCCAGCATTTTCCTGATTCTCCAAATCAGCCGGCGTTTCCGTCCACTACATTACTGCCGGGGCAGGCTTATCATACTGTAAGTACCTATAAATTCAGCGTTGAAAAATAGTTTACCAGAACCGGTATCAACCCCAAAAAAGATCTGATATGAAAAGAGTTATTATACTTTTTGCCTTAACCTTTGTTTGCTTTGCGGGTATTTGCCAGCAAACAAAAGTTTACACCATTGCTGCAAACCAGGTAAAGGCAAAGGTATCCCCATATATGTATGGGATATTTTTTGAAGATATTAATATGGCTGCCGACGGTGGTGTTTATGCCGAACTGGTTAAAAACCGCTCTTTTGAATTTAACACGGCATTAACCGGCTGGAAAGAACAGCAAAAGAACGGTGGTGCCGGTAAAGTAACGGTAGTGAACAGGGCCGACGACAGGCCCGAGAACCCGCATGTAATAACGGTGGATGTTACCTCGCCGGCTGGTTACTTTGGGTTATCAAACGAGGGATTCCGGGGTATGGGTATTAAAAAAGGCGAAACCTATAACTTTACAGTAATGGCGCGCAAACCGTCAAAAAACAGTACGGCTATACAGGTTGAATTGCATAGCGCAAAGGGCCTGGTAATTGGTAAGGCGCAACTGGCGCCGGTATCAACCAACTGGCAAAAGTACCATGTACAATTTGTGGCTACCGCTACTGATAGCAAGGCATCGTTATTTGTATGGTTAAAGGGCAAAGGCAGTGTAGACCTGGATATGATATCATTATTCCCGGCACATACCTGGAAGAACCGGCCTGCAGGCTTACGGGCAGATCTGGTACAAAAACTGGCAGATCTGAAACCCGGCTTCCTGCGCTTCCCGGGTGGTTGTATTGTTGAGGGCCGCGATCTGGCTAACCGTTATCAGTGGAAGAAAAGTATAGGCGATATTGATAAACGCGAAAATATCATTAACCGCTGGAATACCGAATTTGCCCATCGCCCTACGCCTGATTATTACCAAACATTTGGGCTGGGTTTTATGGAATATTTTTTAACTGCCGAGGATATTGGCGCATCGCCTTTACCTATTCTTAATTGCGGTATGGCCTGCCAGTTTAATACCGGCCAGTTGGTAGCCCTGGATAAGTTAGACCCTTATGTGCAGGATGCACTTGATTTGATAGAGTTTGCCAATGGCGGCTTAAATACGAAGTGGGGTAAATTGCGGGCAGATCTGGGCCACCCTAAACCATTTAATTTAAAAATGATGGGGGTAGGTAATGAGCAATGGGGCGAGCAGTATATCGACAGGTGGAAGGTGTTTACCAAGGCTATTAAAGATAAGTACCCCTATATCCAGATCATATCAAGCGTAGGCCCCTATGCATCGGGTAAGGAATTTGATCTGCTTAATACCACCTTCAGGGGGCTTAATGCCGATATTTTAGATGAGCATTATTACAATTCGCCAAAGTGGTTTTTAGATCATGCCAACCGGTATGATAATTATGACCGTAAGGGGCCTAAGATCTTTGCAGGCGAGTATGCTGCCCAAAGCAAAACCACAGGCAGCCCTGATAACAAGAATACGCTGGAATGTGCATTAGCCGAAGCTGCTTTTATGACCGGCCTGGAGCGTAATGCAGATGTGGTTGTAATGGCATCCTATGCACCTTTATTTGCCCATGTGGATGCCTGGCAATGGACACCCGATTTGATTTGGTTTGACAATCTGCGATCATACGGTACGCCGAATTATTACGTGCAGCAACTATATTCATTAAATAAAGGCACGGATGTAATACCGCTTTTAGATGGTGATAAAGCAGTTAGCGGCCAGGATGGTAGTTATGCCACCGCCTGTTTGGATAAAAGCAAGAAAGAACTGATCATAAAGTTTGTAAATAGTACAGACAAAAGCCAATCGGTAGAATTTAACATCAGCGGGATAAACATCAGCGGCAGGGCTACAATGATATCATTGGGGAATACAGATAAAACCATTATGAACTCTTTGGATAAACCGATGGCAATAAGCCCCATTACCAGCACAATGGTGGTTAATGGCAAAGCCGTAAAGCTTAGTGTTGCGCCCAATACTTTTAAAGTGATAAAATTAAAAACGCTTTAAATAATAACGTAACAATAGCTTAACTTGCTTTAGCATATTACTATATAATTTTGTAACAGGCGTATCTTAATAAGGTACGCCTGTTTTATTATCATTCAGCTATATGTTTAACCGCCGTAAATTTCTCCATACAAGTGCTGCAGGTTTAGCGGGCGTTTTTCTGCTTCCTGCTATTAATAGTTTTGCTAATGCCGGTAATAGCTATACAAATGAACCCGAAAAGCTAAAATTGCGCTTCGCGCTGGCTTCTGATATTCATTACGGGCAGCCGGGTACCCGTTTTGAAGAAAATACGGCTAATATGGTTAAATGGCTGAATGACGACCATGCCCAAAACCATCTGGATATGGTGATCATTAACGGGGACCTGGTGCATAACCGCCCCGACTTATTGCCCGAGATCAAAACCAGATACCTGGATAAGCTGAACGTACCTTATCAAACTATACCCGGTAACCACGATTATGCTGACACGGCATTATGGAAAAGTGTTTTTAATTATGAGGACCACTACACCATAGAACATGGCGATATTGCTTTTGTATTAGCAAATACAGCCAATACAAAAGGCAAATATGTATGCCCGGATAATGCCTTTATCAAAGCATCGCTTGATAAGTTTGCAGATAAGAAGATCGTATTTGTGATACTGCACATCCCACCGGTTAAATGGCTGCAGGACGAAGGCTTTTTGGATTGCTCCGAAACGGTAGACCTGCTGCATACTTACCCGAACGTGAAGGCCGCTTTCCACGGGCACGATCATTTGCTGGATGGGGTACGATATACGGGCAACAAATTCCCACATTTTTTCGACTCGCATATCGGGGGCGACTGGGGGACTGATTACCGCGGTTACAGGGTGGTAGAAGTAAACCACCTTAACCAGATCTATACCTACCAGGTAAATGCCAGTCAAAACCCCAGGCTTAACGCAAATAGGCTGTAATATTTGTTCATCTGATAACTTATAGTTAACATTTCTGTAAAACTAAGGCCTTAACTTTACGTTATAACATAAAACAAATGGAAATGGGATATTCATCACTTGATCTGGCAATGCTTCTGATTGCAGCATTTGTAATATGGGCCGCATCGCGCACCCCGGTAAAAAACAATGGTACATCTAAAAGATTGATGGGCCCGGGCCTTAAAGGCGGCAGGGAACATTCACATTCGGTATCGTAAACACAGGGGTATTGTTTTACGGCGAAAGGGGGTAGGCTTGAGAAAAATTAAGGTCGCGTTTTTTGCCGATATATTGGTGGAAGACTTTGACGGTGCAGTACGCACCATGTATCAGCTGATAAAGCATATTGATACGCAAAAGTTTCAGTACCTGTTTATCTACGGCTCGGGGCCTGATAAGATCCTGGATTTTGAAAGCTTAAAAATCCCTGCTATACCGCTGCCTATCAATACAAACTACGCCATAGCCCTGCCGGTACTCGCCCATAAAACCATAAATTCCCGCCTGCAAGCTTTTAGCCCCGATGTAGTACACCTGGCCACACCATCTTTTTTGGGTAACTTTGGGCTGGATTACGCCACGCGGAACGGGTTGCCCGTTATCAGTATTTATCATACGCACTTTATATCTTACGTTGATTATTATTTTAAGCACACCCCGGTGCTGATCAATGGTTTAAAGCATAAGATAGCCAAAGGCCACAAAAGCTTTTACAACCGCTGTAATAAAGTGTACGTACCATCAGAAAGTATCAAGGCCGAGTTATGCGATATGGGTATCAATCCCTTCAAATTAAAGATCTGGAAACGCGGTATAGATACGCTTTTATTTTCGCCGTATAAACGCAGTAAGAGCATTCTGGAGCGGCTTACCGGTAACCGTAACCCTACGATTATATTTGCCAGCCGTTTAGTTTGGGAGAAAAACCTGGAAACCCTTTTTGCCATTTACGATCTGATGCAAAAACATACCTCGCCGGTGAATTTTTTAATAATTGGCGATGGTATTGCAAAACAGGCCTGTAAAGAGCGCATGCCAGGGGCTGTATTTACCGGTAAAATAGAGCATGCCTACCTCTCGCTATTGTACGCTTCGGCAGATGTTTTTTTGTTCCCTTCGGTTTCTGAAACGTACGGAAATGTAGTTGTGGAGGCGATGGCAAGTGGCCTGCCCTGCGTAATTGCCGACGGAGGCGGTTCTAAAGATTTTATTGAGCAGGGCGTAAACGGATTTAAATGCAGCCCGTACAATGCCGCCGATTATGTAGAGAAGATCCGATTGATCTTAAATAATAAGCTCCTGAGCATCCAGCTATCTGCCGAGGGCTTAAAAATAACCCGCCAGATAAGTTGGGAACAGCTTACCCAGGTTTATTTTGAAGAGATATGTAGCCTGGCCGTAAAACAGCCGCAAGAATTAGTGATGGCATAAGGTGTGTTAAATATATCATCAGGTACTTAACATTAAATTCATATAAAACCTGTTCATTTGTTAATGTTTTTTGCTAACGCGATACTGACAAATGCTTAAACAGATCTTTTACTCTTTTTTTATTACCCTGATCATGCTTGGTAGCTTGAATGTTAGGGCGCAGGATAAGCAATTAATCGCTATCCGTTCACTTAGCCAAAAACATCCGGATTCGGCATTGCTTATCCTCAAAAAGTTTTATGCGGATGCTATTGATAAAAAGGATGCCCTGACAGAAGGGGTATGCCTGCAGCAAATGGGTAAAATATGTTATAACCAGGGCCATTATGCCCAGGCACTTGAATTTTATCTGCATGCCGATAAAGTATTTACCAGCCTGAACAATACCAACCTTTTGGCCGCTAATATGAGCGAAATGGGGGTGCTATATTATTACAATAAGCAGTTTAACAAAGCCCGCGCCAGCTATAATAAAGCCTTAATTATATACAAGCAAAACCGCAATCTTAAAGGGCAGGCCGAAGTATTTGGTAACATAGGCCACTTGTACGAGAAAAGCCACCGGTACGATAGTGCCTTTTATTATCAGCGCCTGGCGCTAAACTACTACACCCAGGTAAACTATAAGCAGGGGGCCGCCAAAATTTACGAAAACCTGGGCAGCATCTACGAGGATCTGGCTAAGTATGATTCGGCTTATACCAGTTTTAACCGCTCGTTACAACTGTATAAAGAGGACCATAACGAGATAGGCGCCATAGAAGTAGTAAATAATTTGGGTGATATTTTGCGTAAAACAGGCCGGTATGCTCAAAGTATAGTGCAAACCCGCAGGGCGATGGCCATGGCGCAGGAAACCGGTAACATTTACCAGTTGGCTACCTGCAGCAAGGACCTGGGAAGGGCTTACGAATTAATGAACCGCATGGACAGCGCCTATCACTACGCCGAACTAAGCCGCAAATATTCGCTTGATGTATATTCAAAGGATGGGGTAAGCCAAACGGCTTTTTTACAGGTGCTATATGATATGAATAAAAAAAGCGATGAGATCAGCCGCCTTAATAACATCCGCAAAATAAACCGGATAATTGGGGTGGCGGTTGTAGTAGTTGCTGTGCTTTTAATTGCGCTGGGTATAGTGGTATTTAGCCGGCAGCGCCTTAAAATTAAAGATCAGAACGCACTTGCCAGGCAAAAAGAGGCACAGCACAACCTGATGCAGCTGCAGCTGAAAAACCAGCAGCTGGAAGAGGAAAGCCTTAAACAGCAGTTGGAAATAAAAAGTCGCGAATTATCTGCCCACACGCTCAACCTCATTAAAAACAATCAGTTTTTAGAGCATTTACGCAGCACCCTGCAGGCGATGGTGAAAGAAGATAAGCGCGACCAGAAAAAGCAGATGCAGCAACTGATACTGCAGATAAACGAAAGCTTTAACCACGAACAGCACTGGAAGGAATTTACCACCGCCTTTGAACAGGTGCACCAGCAGTTTTTTAATAATATCAAAAAATACAGCAGCGAATTGACCTCGGCGGATATGCGCCTGATAGCCCTGTTGCGCATTAATCTCGATTCGGCTGATATTGCAACCCTGCTGGGTATCTCTACCGATAGCCTGCGGGTTTCGCGTTACAGGCTGCGCAAAAAACTGAATATTCCGCAAGGTGATAACCTTACCGCGTTTATCCAAACCTTATAGCCACCGTTACAGGCAGCCTTTAAATAATGTGCTTCACCGTCAATTTTAATGTGTTAACATTAAGTTAATGTAACGGTAATAAAATGGTAATGGAGGTTTTTTATAATTATAAGTTATTGATAATCAATAATTTATTTATTGTTGTTGCTTTTTGATATACAAGCATTGTAACGGTGTTGCCTTTTGGTAACCCTTTAAATTTCATTTGTTACCTGATGTGTACACACCTTTGCAGTGTCATTTTAAAAATGAATATTATCACACAGCAATGAATAAAACTTTACAGATCCTGTTAGCCCTGCTATTTTGTGCCTCAATAGCCAGTGCCCAAAAAATTAAAGGCCACGTGTACGATAAAAAATCCGGCGAAGCACTGGTAGGTGCAACCGTTGTTTTAGATAACACGGGCAAAGCCACCAGCACCGGGCTGGATGGTTCTTTCGAAATAAAAGGCGTGGCAGAAGGGCCTGCTACTATTCGCATTAGCTACCTTACCTATAAAACCGTTGTGCAGGCTATAACCGTTTTGCGTAAGGATAACCCGCACGTAAAGATCTACATGGAATCGGCGTCTAAAGATCTGGGTGAAGTTACCGTACGTGCCACAGCAAGCGGCTCTAATGAACGTGATGCCCGCCGGATAGAGCAGAACGCCACACAGGTAATGAACATCGTTTCTGGCCGCGCCATTGAGGTGTCGCCCGATTTGACAGTTGCCAACGTAATGCAGCGTGTATCCGGCGTATCTATCGAGCGTAACAGCAACGGCGATGGCCAGTATGCTATTTTGCGCGGTATGGATAAACGCTATAACTACACGCTGGTTAACGGCGTAAAAATCCCCAGCCCGGATAATAAATACCGCTATGTACCGCTGGATCTTTTCCCTGCCGACTTGTTAGACAGGTTAGAGGTTTATAAAACACTTACCCCAAATTTAGAGGGTGATGCTATTGGTGGTGCCGTAAACATGGTGATGAAGAATGCGCCCGATCATTTCCAGATCAACGCCAACATTGCTACCGGTTACAGCCAGCTATTCTTCGACCGTAACTTTACCAGCTACGATGCCTCGGGCATTAATCATAAATCTCCTTATGATTTAAACGGTAGTCAATACAAAGCAACCCAGGCCGATTTCTCTAAAGGTACTTTAGATTATACCTCTAAAAAACCGGCACCAAATATGGTGGGCAGTATGTCAATCGGTCAGCGTTTTTTGGATAGCAAATTGGGCGTGGTTTTAGCAGGTAGTTACCAAAATACCTATCGCGGTAGCAACAGTACCTTCTATAACTCGGATGTTGTGGGTACCGATGCTTATGCTAAAATTACCAGCCAAAGCTATCGCCAGTATTCTGAACAGCAAAAGCGTTTAGGCTTACACGGTAAGCTGGATTATGTTTTCAACAGTAATAACAAAATTAGCCTATACAATGTGTACGTAAACTTAAAAAATCAGCAATTGCGTGATCAGGTTACTACAAATTACAACAACAGCGTTTACAGCGAAAGCAATGGAAACAATGCCGAATTGGTTTACAGCACCCGCAGCCGTTTAACCGAGCAGCAGATCTACAACAGTACCTTACATGGCGATCATAAGTTTTTTGACGGCAAATTTAAAGTACAATGGTCTGGCGTGTATTCAACAGCTAAAAATGATGTGCCTGATAATGCAACCGTAAACCTGAATGCTTTAAAAACAGGTGATCAAATAGCCAAATTATCTTTAGTGAACACCAACCCCATAGAAAGGCGCTGGGAGCGCAATACCGATGAAGATAAGGCCGGCTATTTAGACCTTACCTATACCGTTAAAACAGCAGGAGATAACAAGATAGATTTTATGGCCGGTGGTTTATACCGCGATAAACAAAGAAGCAGCTATCTTAACAAATATAATCTTTATGCTCCGCAGGTTCCTGTTCCGGGTTCAACTACAGGTGAAACAAGATCTCCGTTATATGGGGTTGATTTCCAAAACTATACAGACCTGAATCTGGAGGTAAGTAACCAACAGGGAGGTGTAAACAATTCGCTTACCTATGATGCACACGAAAAAACCGGTGCAGGTTATGGTATGTTTAAATACACATCCAATAAATTAGAGATTATTGCCGGTGCCAGGGTAGAACATACCGACCAGGGTTATAACATGCTGTTCCCACAGGGTGAAACAAGGCCTACTGGCAGCCAGGTTTATACAGATGTATTGCCAAGTGCAACCTTAAAATATCACTTAACAGATAAAGCCCAGTTACATGCATCGTATTACAAAGCATTGAACCGCCCGGGTTTTTATGAAATTGTACCAAGCAAAATCGTGAATGAAGAGTATGAGGAACGCGGTAACCCCGACTTGAAACGTGCCCTTGCCGATAACTACGATTTGCGTTACGAATTATTCCCGGGTGCATCAGAGCAGTTATTAGTAGGTGCATTTTATAAAAGGATAAAAGACCCAATTGAATTTACCTTCCAGTCGGATGCTACCCGCCCGCAGGATATTTTTTATACCCCCGGCAACTTTGGTACAGCCAATAACTATGGTGCCGAGATAGACTACATTAAATTTTTTAACAAAATAGGCATCAAAGCCAACTATACTTATACCCATTCACGCATTACCACGCCTAAAAAATCGCGTAGGATAAACGAAACCACCGGCGACCAGGAAGCGTTTTTGGTTAATCAAAGCCGCCCGCTTTACGGCCAGTCAGAGCATATTGCCAACGTATCTTTATTATATAAAGACACCAAAAAAGGTTGGGACCTGCAACTGGCGGGTGCTTACACCGGTCCGCGTATCAATACCGTATCACAGTTTCTGAATAATGATCTTTGGCAAAAAGGTTTCATCCAGGTAGATGCATCGGCAGAAAAACGATTTAAAAACAACATAAGCGTATTTGTAAAGGCCGGTAACATTGTAAACACGCCAACCAAATTGTACATTAAAGGTACCAATCCCGCTAATGAAACTATTAAAGAAAAGCTGGTTTCAAACGGCCAAACTTTAATACGTGCCGATTACTATGGCCAAAGCTATTTATTAGGTGTAAGGTATAAATTCAATTAACTGATATAAGCATTCAAACATAATCAAGATGAAATTAAAACAAGTTTTAGCAGTATTAGCTATCAGCACTGTAGCTTTTACAGGTTGCGAAAAAGCGAATAAAGGCGTGGATACAACGCCTACCAATGGTTCGGCAATAGGTGAAGTATCCGGTATCTGGTCAAAAGGCAGTGTGCACGAAATCAAGGGAGATATCATCATCCCGGCAGGGCAAAGCCTCACTATAGAAGAAGGGGTAACCGTTTTAATGGATGTAACCGCAAAGCCCGAAGTTGTGGTAATGGGCAACCTATACTCGTTAGGTACTATAGAAAACCCTGTAAAGTTTACCGTAAGTGATGCTTACAGAACAACTGAAAATAAATTTGGTAAACTATGGGGTGGTATTTTAGCCGGCCCAACCTGTGCCGAACTGGTGCTTGACCATACTATATTAGAGTATGGCGGTGCAACCACTTCAGATGCATCAACATCTGTAAAAATGGGTTTATATAAAGCAGTAGCCGGCGAAAACCTGCCGGCCCTATGGTTCTCTAACATTAACGGTAAACTCATTGTTCAAAACAGCATCATCCGTAACTTTCAGGAAGATTGTACCTATATAGAAGGTGGTAAAAGCATTTTTGCCAATAATGTATTTTACACAACCGGTGTTACAGGTGGTGAGGCCATGAACTTTAAATCGGGCTGTTTGGCAGATGTGGCTTACAACCTGGTTTACAGCACAAATACCAATGCCCTTAAATTATCAAACAGTGGCGACCGCACGCCACAGGCTTATATTATAGCCTATAACAATACTATGGTTAATACCGGTTGGAGAAGGCCAACTGCTAAAGGTGGTTCTGTTTGGTTAGAGGCTACTGTGCGTGCCGACTTGTATAACAACCTGTTTGCCAATACCCGTTTTGGTGTTAAGCGCGATCCAAAGAAGCCGGAAGATAAAAGATCTGTTTATAGCAACAACTGGTATTATGGTTTCGACCAAACAACGGTAAATCAGTTCCAGGTGGGTAAAAATGATATTGTTGCCGGTACAGATGATGTACGCGGTACAACTGCAGGCCAAAACGATCCTAAATTTGTTAACTTTCCGTTGGATAACCCGGTATTAAGCGCAGATTTTAACACCGCCTGGGATTTTCACCTGCAGGGTAACTCACCGGCTTTGGGTAAAGGCATCACTACCTTTACACGTAACCACAAAGCAGGTATCACTACTGCAAATGGTATTACTTACGTTTCGCCGGAGCCTGCTGTTTATGTTGGTGCTTACGGTACTAAATTGTAAATGGATGATAGGGAAAAATATATATTATTTGGCACCGTTGGCATTACTGTCGTTAATGTCTTGCAAGCCTGTGGTTGATACCAACGCCGTTAAACCGGCAATTATTACCGAAGCTGTGGCGCATGACAGTGATGACCCTGCCATCTGGATAAATAAGGCTGACCCGGCCAAAAGCCTGGTAATAGGTACAGACAAAGATGCCGATGGCGCTTTGTACGTGTTTGACCTGCAGGGGAAGATCATTGCTGATAAAGTGGTAAGGGGACTGAAGCGCCCAAACAATGTTGACCTGGCTTATGGCCTGATGCTGAACGGTAAACCAACTGATATTGCAATTACAACCGAACGCATGAGCCGCAAGCTGCGAATTTATTCGCTGCCGGATATGAAACCGGTTGATAATGGCGGTATTGATATGTTTGTAGGCGAAACAGGTATGGAGTATCGCGACCTGATGGGTATTTCTATCTACACAGCCAAAAATGGTAAAATGTATGCCATTGTTGGCCGTAAGAACGGCCCCAAAACCGGCGGCTATATCTGGCAGTATCTGCTGGGTGATGATGGCAAGGGTAATGTAAAAGCTACTCTGGTACGCAAATTTGGCGAATATAGCGGTAAAAAGGAGATAGAATCTATAGCGGTTGATAACGAACTGGGCTACATCTATTATTCTGATGAGCAAACGGGCGTTCGCCAATACTATGCCGACCCTGAAAAGGGTAACAAGCAATTATTCATGTTTGGTACCACCGGCTTTAAGGCCGATCACGAAGGGATCTCGATCTACAAGCTAACGGATAGCACCGGTTATATCCTGGTGTCAGACCAGGGCGCAAACCGTTTCCAGATCTTTAGCCGCGAGGGTACCAAGCAAAACCCTTTTGAGCATAAGCTATTAAAGATAGCCGATGTACAGGCCACCCAAAGCGATGGATCTGACGTAGTGAATGTGCCGTTGAACAATACCTTTAAGCATGGCTTATTTGTGGTGATGAGCGACGATAGAACATTCCATTATTACCGCTGGGAAGATATAGCCGGTAAGGAATTAAAAGTAAAATAAATTTCAGTCCGAAAGTTTCATGTCTGCAAGTCTGGAAGATGCTTCGTTTTATCTTTCGGACTTGCAGACTTTTCCGACCTCGGGGCATCTAATGCCCATGCACATCACCATCTGCCTGCTCTGGCTTTTGTTGAAAGCTCCAAACCAGGTAGATCAGCGCAGGTAGGATGAAAATGCTCCCGGCCAGTAAAGCTATCCCTAATGCCTGAATGGTTTTTTCGGTCCCCTGATCTGCTAAGAGCGACAGATGCCCGCCATTTTTCAGGATGATGATATTGGGGTAGTGCCTGTAGGTTGTGGTCAGCAGGATCATCGTCATCTGGAAACCGGCCAGCACACGGATGATATAGCGCTTACCCTTGCCTATCAGATACCATAAAACGATGAGCGAAATCGTAGCCGCACTTACGGCCGCTACACCGATAATATTACCGAACACCCATTGCACCAAGGGTATTTTCTCTTTAACGGATGCGATAAAAACCACCGAGCCGGCTACAACCGCAGCCACGTTCATGATACGGGCTTTACGGATAAAACCTTTTCGTTCGGCATCGTCATCCGTTTCGCCGATAAGGTAAATAGCTGCCAGGAATCCGCACAGCGCAACCGTAAAAAAGCCAATAGCTACCGAAAACCAGTTAAGCCAGCTGTAAATGTAGGCATCCAAAAAATTAGTGGCCTGCGGGTCTACCCGCCCGGATACGGCGCTACCTGCAATGATGCCCAAAAACAGTGGCGTTATAAAACTGGAGTAAACAAAGATCTTGTTATAAACTTTCTGCATGTTATCATGCACCGCATCATAATTACGGAAGGTGAGGGCCGTACCCCGTGCAATGATCCCCATCAGCATCACGGTAAGCGGGATATGCAGATAGGTAGACATGGTGGCGTAGATCACTGGGAAACCTACAAACAATATTACAATAGCGATGATAAGCCACATGTGGTTAGCCTCCCAGATGGGGCCAATGGCGTTGTACATAATGCGCCGTGTGCGCGATTTGTTTTTGGTTGATGTAAACAGCTCGATAATGCCCGCGCCAAAATCTGCGCCACCCATCACTAAGTAAAGCAGTAGTGCAACCCATAAAAAAACAATTACAACGTATATCATGCTTTTACCGGTTTAGGGTTATCATAAATTTCGGGTACCATTTTTATTTGCCTGTATAACAGGAATATAACCGCAAGGCTCAACGTAAAATAAACGGCTGTGAACAGGTAAAAAGAATAATGGATACCAGGCATCGGCGTTACGGCATCGGCAGTACGCATTACACCCTGTATGATCCAGGGCTGGCGGCCAACCTCGGTCACTGTCCAGCCGGCTTCTACGGCAATAAAGCCAACCGGCGTTGCCCATACAAACAGCCGCAAAAACCAGCGCTTATCAAACCAGCTTTTCTTTTTCCAGAGGGCGATGAGATATAGCACTCCCAAGCCCATCATCAGCATCCCCAGGGCTACCATGATCTGAAAAGCGTAATGTGTTACTGCAATGGGCGGCTGATCGCGTTTTGGAATCGTATCGAGGCCTTTTACGGGCGTTTTAAAGTCGTCGTGAACCATAAAACTGAGCATGCCGGGCAGCTCAATGGCGTAATCTACCTTTTTGTTTTTTACATCCGGTATCCCGCCAATAATGAGCGGGGAATAGGGCTTGGTTTCGAAATGAGCTTCCATCGCGGCAAGCTTGGCAGGCTGCCTTTTGGCAACCATTTTAGCCGATATATCGCCGCTTAAAGGCTGTAGTATGGCGGCTATCACGCCAAATATAGCTGCAATTTTAAAGGCTTTGGTATGAAAGTTAATGTTTTGTTTACGCATCACCATTAACGCATGTACACCTGCTACGGCAAATCCAGTTGCCGCAAAGGCAGCAACGCACATATGCAGCGCCTGAGAAAACCAGGCCGGGTTAAACATCGCTTTTACAGGGTCGATGTTGGTGTATTTGCCATTTATAAGATCGAAACCTGTCGGGCTATTCATCCACGCATTAGCTGCAACTACCAGTATGCCAGATAATAAGCCGCTGATACCCACCACAACACCCGTAAACCAGTGGAACCAGCGGTTAAACCTCTTCCACCCGTACAGGAAAAAGCCAAGGGCTATCGCTTCAATAAAAAAGGCTGTTCCTTCCAAAGAAAAGGGCATGCCAAAGATGGGTCCTGCATGTTTCATAAAAGTTGGCCAAAGCAGCCCAAGCTCAAAAGAGAGTACCGTGCCTGACACCGCGCCGGTAGCAAAAAAGATAGCCACGCCTTTGCTCCAGGCTTTTGTTACATTCTGGTAAATCGGGTTGCCTGTGCGCAGCCACAAAAAATGCGATACTGCCATGAAGAATGGCATCACCATGCCTATGCACGAAAAGATGATGTGAAAGCCCAGGGACAATGCCATTTGCGACCTGGCGGCCATAAAATTATCCATGCTGCAAGTTTAAGTACTATACAAATGTTTACGCACATAAATCGCACATTTTTAGTAATTTAGAACGAATAATAATAACACAAAAGCCAATTGTGCTATTGATGTTTTGCGACTAAATAAGTACAAGTTAGCAGCGCGTGTTTAACTTTGTACCAATGCAGCATCTGCGGAGGTGCCATAGCCGTTTACCAGCGTTCCTTTACATTTTCTTTGGATGATGAGATAGCATTTAATAAGTTTGGCAGTCAACGTTTTATTTCTTTTCCTTTTAATTACAGCCTTTGGCGATAATTTGCCATAAAAAAGCCACCACCCTAAAACAGGGCGGCGGCTATCACTCATCACTCATCCTGACGTTCTTATTTCCAACCTCCGCCTAATGAGCGGTATAGGTTAGATATTGCGCTTAACTGTGCACGTTTTAAAGAAGCCAGTTCCAATTCGCTTTGCAGTACGTTACCTTGCGCGGTTATTACCTCCAGGTAGGTGGCCATACCATTTTTAAATAGCAGGTTGGCATTACCGGTTGCCTGCTGCAGGGTAGTTACCCTGTTGGCTGCTATTGCTTGCTGCGATTTTAATTTTTCGATAGCTACCAAGGCATCAGATACTTCGCCAACTGCATTTAATACCGATTGGCGAAACTGTAATACGTTTTTTTCACGATCTACTTTAGCTACTTCATATTGGGTTTTCAGTTTTTTGCGATTAAACAAAGGCTGTGTTATACCACCTGCAACCGTACCAAATAACGAAGCAGGGATGTTAAACCAGTTGCTTGATTTGAAAGAATTTACACCACCCGATGCGGTGATGGTTAAAGCGGGATACATATTCGCTTTAGCAATACCTACCTGTGCATTAGCAATATTAAGGGCCAGTTCGGCGCTTTTAACATCGGGCCTGCGGCTAACAATGGCCGATGGTAAGCCGGCAGGTAAGTTCTCTGCGATCTGTAGATCAGATAACGTGCTGCTTCGTTCAATCCGGTTAGGTAATGCACCCGTGAGGATGCGCAGAGCGTTTTCTTGTATAGTAATATTCTGCTCAAATTGTGGCACCAGTTGTGAAGCTGCCAGGCGTTGTGCTTCGGCTTGTTGTACAGCTAAAGAAGTTACCTGCCCGGCATCAAACTGTAAGCGAATAATACGCAGGGTACTATCATTTAACTTAACATTCTTTTGGGCGATGGTCAATTGTTCATCCAGCATCAGCAGATTATAATATCCCTGGGATACACTTGCTACAATATTGGTTTGGATAGCCTTCTTGGCCTCGGTGGTTTGCAGGTAAGCAGCCAGGGCTGCTTTATTTTGGTTGCGGATCTTACCCCAGATATCAGCCTCCCAGGAAAGCGCAAGATTGGCCGAGTAATCTTCGATATGTTTGGTGGGTACACCAAAAGTGCTCAGGCTTAAACCGTTCAAACTATTGTCAGACGGGCGACTGGTGCTGGCCGTAACATTCAGGTTTACCTGTGGGGTATAATTCCATTTTACCTGTTTAAATAAAAGCTGCGATGCCTCGATGTTTTTAACAGCTATCTGCATATCATAATTGTTTACAATAGCGCTGTCTATCAGTTTTTGCAGTGTGGCTTCTGTAAAAAAGTTTTTCCATTGTATATCGGCAATGCTGGTTGTATCACTGCTTTCAACAGCATTTCTAAATGCTACAGGTAAAGCAGGTTTAGGTGTTTCTACATTTTTAGAAACATTACAAGCGCTTAATATTGTAAGCAGTATAACAGCGGTTGTATTAATTATATTTTTCATTGTGTTGTATGATTAATATGTAGCTTCTGCGCAACCCTTTCATGAAGCGAAGTGGCAGAAGCAAATTTTATATACCTCTCTCAAAAAGAGAGGGGAAAAGGTTCTTATTTCAATTCCAGTTCTTCCACGTATTTATCATCTTTAGCATCCGGATTGTAATTTTTATCAAGATGCCTTGATAGTGGTGCACCGGTGATTTTTTCCTGCAGATGCTGGAATACCACAAATAATACCGGTATCAGGAATAAACCGATAATTACGCCTGATACCATTCCGCCTGCGGCACCAATACTAATGGAGTGGTTACCCTGTGCGGAAGGGCCGGTTGCAATACTCATCGGGAATAAACCGAATACAAATGCCATAGACGTCATGATGATAGGGCGGAGCCTTGATTTGGATGCCTCGATAGCTGATTCAACCAGTCCATAACCTGCCTTGCGGCGTTGTACTGCAAACTCAATGATCAGGATGGCATTTTTAGCCAGCAAACCAATCAGCATGATCAGCGCTACCTGTACATAAATGTTGTTTTCGATGCCGGTTAAGCCCAATACTACAAACACACCAAAGATACCTGTAGGGATAGATAGGATAACCGCCAGCGGCAGGATATAACTTTCATACTGTGCCGATAGCAGGAAGTAAACAAACACTAAACACAGCGCAAATACAATGGCCGACTGCCCGCCCGATGAGATCTCTTCGCGGGTTTGGCCAGAGAATTGGTAATCAAAACCTTGCGGTAATTCCTCTTTAGCGGTTTCCTGTATTGCCTTAATTGCATCACCAGAACTGTAACCCGGTTTAGGAATGGCGTTTACCTGGATGGAGTTGAACAGGTTATAACGCG
This sequence comes from Mucilaginibacter phyllosphaerae, assembly GCF_004378255.1. Lineage (GTDB taxonomy): Bacteria > Bacteroidota > Bacteroidia > Sphingobacteriales > Sphingobacteriaceae > Mucilaginibacter > Mucilaginibacter phyllosphaerae. The sequence goes on along the minus strand of NZ_SNQG01000001.1, from coordinate 149,335 downwards.
AAGCAGTTTCTGAACCATATACACGCGTTAATTTTACCAAGGTGTTGATAGGCACCATTTCGCCGGTTTTGTTTTTTACGAATACACGGTCGATAGATGCAGGATCAGTGCGGTCGGCAATATCAGCCTGTATAACTACACGATAATATTTACCAAAGCGGTTAAAATCTGATGCCTGGGCACTACCAAAGTAGGCTTGCATGGTTTGCAAAATATCCTTAACATTTACGCCAAGCTGGTTAGCTTTATCATCATTAACTTCTAATTGTAATTGTGGGTAGTCTGCTTTAAAGGTGGTAAATGCATAAGCTACAGCAGGTTTAGCCATCAGTTTACCAATAAAGTTGTTGGCTACACCGCTAAATTTATCCAGCTTGCCACCGGTTTTATCTTGTAATACCAGGTCAAGCGCTTCTACGTTACTAAAGCCCGGTACAGTAGGGAAGCTAAACACAAAGAATGTACCGCCTGTTACAGCTGCTAACTGGCCACGTATGGCATCTTGTATGGCGTTAATGTCTTTCATTTCGCCACGCTCTTCATTAGGTTTCAGCAGTACAAACACTACCGCTGCCGATGGGCTGTTAGAGTTGGTTAACAGGTTAAAGCCCGAAATTGCCGTAACAAATCTTGCAGAAGGCAATGCCCTCAATTTAGCTTCAGCTTCATTCAGGATTTTGGTAGTGCCATCTAATGATGTGCCCGATGGGGTAGATACCGAAATAGCCACAAAGCCCTGATCTTCTGTTGGGATAAAGCCCGATTTGGTTGTATTTACCAAATAAATAGTAACCAAAGTGATTAATGCCAAACCGCCCATACTTAACCATTTGTGGTTGATGAGAAATTTAAGGCCACCTACATAACGGTTGGTAACCGCCGTAAAGCTGGTATTAAAACCATCAAAGAATTTTTGTTTAAAGCTGCGTTTTCGGTTTAGTGTACCATCTGCTTTTACAGAATGGTTATCTTTTAAGAACAAAGCTGCCAAAGCAGGGCTTAAGGTTAACGCATTGATTGCAGATATAACAATAGCGATAGACATGGTAAAGGCAAACTGCCTGTAGAATATTCCGGTAGAACCATCCATAAAGCCCACCGGTAAAAATACCGCCGCCATTACCAATGTAATAGAAATGATAGCGCCTGTAATTTCATGCATGGCTTCTGTAGTGGCAGCTTTAGGTGCAAGATGGCTGTTCTCCATTTTGGCGTGCACAGCCTCTACTACCACTATGGCATCATCCACTACAATACCTATAGCAAGCACCAGCGCAAACATGGTTAACAGGTTGATAGAGAAACCAAACAATTGCATAAAGAAAAACGTACCCAAGATAGCAACCGGAACGGCTATTGCCGGGATCAATGTCGATCTGAAATCCTGCAGGAAGATATAAACCACGATGAATACCAGTATAAAGGCTTCTATCAGTGTGTGCTGCACCTGTGATATAGATTCATCTAATGCGGTTTTAGTGCGGTAAAACTGGTTCCACTCTATGCCTTTGGGGAAATCTTTGGCGGCCTTTTCCATTACTTTATCTACCGCTAACTGGATCTCGTTTGCATTTGAACCGGCAAGCTGTATCAAACCGAAACCAATACCATCCTTGCCATTTAGGTGAGTGAAGCTACTATATGAATATGCGCCAAGTTCAACACGGGCAACATCTTTTAAATGCAATATGGATCCATCTGCGTTGGCGCGGATGGCAATATTCTGATATTCTTCGGGTTTAGTAAGCTTACCTTTGTATTTGATAACATATTCAAAAACTTCTTTACTACGTTCGCCCAGCTTACCGGGGGCAGCTTCCAGGTTTTTATCCTGAATAGCAGCCATTACTTCGGCAGGCGTTATTTTGTAGGCGGCCATTTGGTTAGGGTTTAACCAAACGCGCATGCTATAATCTTTAACACCGCCAAATATTATGGCCGAACCAATGCCCGGGATCCGTTTGATTTCCGGAATGATGTTGATCTGCGCGTAGTTGGCAACAAATGTCTGGTCATATTTTTTAGGATCGGTTGTATAAATACCAACAGCACCAATTAAGCTGTTTTGCTGTTTGGTGGTGGTGATCCCTTGTTGTACAACTTCGGCAGGTAACTGGCTGGTAGCCTGTGTTACACGATTTTGAACGTTAACCGCAGCCTGATCAGGATTGGTGCCTTGTTTAAAATAAATGGTAATAGCTAATGAACCATCATTACTTGCGGTGGAGCTCATGTAGCTCATATTTTCTACACCGTTAATAGATTCTTCCAGCGATGGCGCTACAGAACGTAATACGGTCTCGGCATTTGCGCCGGGGTAAACAGCGGTTACCAATACTGCCGGCGGGGCAATATCAGGGAATTGCTGTAAGGGGAGTTTTGTTAAACCCAGTACACCCAGTATCACCAGCAATATGGAGATAACGGTTGATAGTACAGGCCTTTCTATAAATTTTTGAAACATGATCTTTTAGTTAGAGAGCCAGGATATAAGGAAGCAGGAGACAAGACACCATTCGGTATCACCCTTTTTCCTCCTATCTTTATTGTTGATTCTTGAATTCTTGTGTCTATTCCCTGAATTAGTTTTTTGCTACAGCAGCTGCTTTATCAACAGATTTTTGAGGAGCTATAACGGTTCCTTCCTGCAGGCGGTCTACGCCGCTTAATACGATCTGGTCGCCGGCTTTAACACCATCTTTAACCAGATAATTGGTGCCGCTTGTGCCAATAATAGTTATAGGTGCTTTTTTAACCTTGTTACTATCGGCCAAAGCAAAAACAAATACCTTGTCCTGCATTTCTATCGTAGCCGATTGCGGTACAATTAAGGCATCAGGGTGTGGCAGGCTTAATCTTACTTTCCCTGTATTGCCAGATCTTAATAAACCTTGCGGATTAGCAAAAGTTGCCCTTACTGTAATAGCGCCTGTAGTTTTATCAAACTGGCCGTCAATTACATCTATCTTACCTAATTTGGCGTATTCGCTGCCATCAGCTAATAATAGGGCTACTGAAGGCAGGTGTTTCAGTTTATCTTTAAGTGTAGCGCCTGCATATTGGTCTTTGAACCCCACAAAATCTTTTTCGCCAAGTGCAAAGTAAACATGCACATCATGCACATCGGATAATTGCGTTAAAGCCTCCACATCCTGCGGAGATACCAGGCTGCCTTGTTTTTTTAATAAGCGGCCAATATACCCGCTCACCGGTGCTTTAATTAAAGTATAACCTAAGTTGATCTGTGCGCTTGCAACATTAGCTCTGGCAGACTCGATATTGGCTTTTGCTACCTGGTATGTTGCTTTAGCTGTTTTTAACTGATAGTCGGACACTACTTTATTGGCAACAAGCGGGGTTAATTTATCAATTTCTATCTGTGCATTGCCTTGTGCTGCTTCTGCTGCGTGTAAACTTGCTACTGCATTATTTAATGCGGCGCGGTAGGGCTGCTCATTTATTTTAAATATCGATTGCCCTTTGCTAACAAAGGCACCTTCGTCTACAAATACTTTGTCTAAAGCGCCGCTTACCTGCGGGCGTACTTCCACATTTACAGTGCCTTCTATAGACGCAGGATATTCCTGGTAAGTTGTTTCGTTACCCGCTGATACGGTTGCAACAGGTAATGCCGGTGGAGGGGGAGCCTGTGCCGATTGGGGCTTGGGCGAACAGCTAAATATAGCTAATGCAATGATTGCAATAAGGATGATTTTCATGATGATTAATTTTGAAGGTGAGTTGATGGGCGTTAAAGCAGCGCGTAAGCTATTGATATATATAGTGTTGTCGTTTGTTTTAGTTGTATTGTACATTGCTGTAAGTATTATTGTATGCTAATAATATAAGTTTTTAGGGATGATGATTACTGCAGCTAACGGTAACATATATTTGTTATTAACAACGGTAAACTATTTAACAGTGTTAAGTATTTAAACGCAGAATTTATTTTGTTTTCCATGAGTTTATGTTTAGAATAATATTTATAATAAATTATTAGGTTGTATTATGGAGTATAAAAAGCTTAAGGGGTGATAGACTTAATAATACCTGTAATAGCATCTCTTAAAACCTGCCTGTTAATTTTATCAGAGTCGCCACGATCTAAAAGATTAATAGAAACCAAACCATGTACTATCGACCAAAAGGTATAATACTTAGTACATATAATATCAGAATCCATATCGCTAATGCCCATTAATTGCCCGATAGAGGCAGAAAAAATATTCCATGGGCATTCCGCTTCCGGCAGCTTATTCACCATTTCGCAGCTGCAACTGGTTGTAACACCAAACATAATCTGGTAAAGTTCTTTATTAGCAAAAGCAAAATTCCAGTAGGTTAACCACATTTCTTCCAACTGATCTGCCGGTGAAGCGTGCTGATCTTTAGCCTCTTGTAGTTGCTTAGATAGTTTTAGGTAACCCTGGCGCGTCAATTCTAATAAAATAGCCTCTTTGTTGGCAAAGTATTCGTAAATAATAGGGGCAGTATATTCAATTACATCAGCTATTTTACGCATACTTAACGCCTGCCATCCTTCTTCTTTTACAATTTGTAAAGCAGCCTCCAGAATGTTAGTCCTGGTTTCTTCTTTCAAACGTAATATCCTATCCTTGCTGGCCATTATTTATTCTTATTAGATTATTTAACACTGTTAAGCAAATGTACAAGGGTAAATTATAAACCGTTTCATCTTATTGTCATTTGCTTAATTAAAAAAAATATTTTTATGGTTTTTCTTCGCTGCAGTTATATTCTTCATGAAACTTTACCAGTTTCAGCATTACTTCAATAGCAATTTCATAATTTTTACTACCTGCAACTTTTTTGTACTGCGCTTCCAGATCCATAACCTGGTTTTTAAGGTTATGGTAAAAAGCCTCGCCCTCTGTTGTGAAATACAGCATCACAACACGTGCATCATCAGGGCTTTTTTCGCTTTTTACCATATTTATGGCTTCCAGCTCTTTTATTATTTTACTGGTTGCCTGTTTGCTTACGTTCATTTTGGCGGCCAGTTCGTTATTAGAGATGCCGGTTTTACCTATGCTCATAAATAATGGCAGGTGGGCACTGTTAAAACCGGGCTGATCTATACGGCAAAGTTTTTTACCCATCCACTCATCCAGCAGGCGCTTAAGCACGTAAACCAGCTTTGGGGCAACCCTTTGGTTTTCTTCCGTTAATGTACAATTTTGTTGCATGATCAGTATCTATAACAAGTAAAAGTCAACCCGGTTTACGAATATATATTAAAAATCAAATTTCACAAAAAACCTTACACCATATTTGGGTGCACCAGGGTTATCCAGGTAAGTAAACCGCTTAACAAAATCTACACGCAGTAATTTAAATATATTACCTATACCAATGCTGCCCTCTACATAAGGTGTGCTGCCTAAAGCATAAGTGCCTGCACCACCACCGGCTGCACCCGGGAAACGGAATAACGATGGATCGTTAGCCGGGTTGTTTTCACTGCGTACACCACCCCAAAGGCTTTTAACATCGATGATCTCGCGTAGTTTAAGCTTTTTTAACAACGGTATGCGATTAAATATAAAGCCGTTAAAATTATGATCGATAGCAATGCTGGCGTAATGGTCGCTTACGAATTCCTGAAAGTTCATTAAATTATATGATTGCAACTGGAATGCATAGGTTTGGTTGGCGTGGTGTATATCCATTAAGGGGAAGGGCACTTTACCAAACAGGTAACCACCTTCGGTGCTTACATCTGTAAAACCTAATTGCGAAAGGTAAAAACGTTTGCTAATGTTACCTACCACATTCTGATAGTTGTATTCGCCGCCTAATAAGCCTTTAATGCCCTGGGTGTAATTTAGTGTAAATATTGGGTATTTATCAGGTATAGGTGTACGATACAGTTTGCCCTGATAAAACTTTTCGTGCGGAGCCCAGCGGATCTGTGCAGAAAGTTCGGTTGTTTTTACCAGATCGATGTTGTTTAATGATCCGTTAGGTAAAACATTTTGGTATAGCAAGGCACCGGCAGGCGTTTGGTTCCATTTTTTGAAGCCTAATGAATAGGAAAGGTGGTTGGTAAACTCTTTAACATAATCTAAACGGAAGATATCGTTATACAACCAGATATCGTTTGCGCCACGCTTAAATGATAACAGGAAGTTACTCTCCTGCACAAACTGCAATTCCTGTCCGGGTATTTTTGTATCGTGCTGAAAGCTGGCCCTGATGTAATTTTGCGGAAATGAATAGATAGATTTATTATTAAGAGAGTAGGTGCTGCTTAAAAAGTATTTAAACTTTTCATCTCGTGTACCATAAGCTCCGTAGGTTTCAAAATAATAACGTTTGCTTAAGGCAGGCGTGCTGCGCCCGCCTAAACGTAAACGGAAGCCTTCTACCGGGTTAAAACTATAAAAAGTATTAGCAGGGCCAACCTCAAAAGCGCCATAGTTTTTGTAACCGGCTAATACAAGCGTTGCAATATCCATTGTTTTTTTAAACGAAGGAATAGTTTGCAAGCTGTCAATATTTTTATAAATACTTGCAGATGCAGCGTCCAGCGTATCGGGGCGGGTCATTTGCCAGTAAGTATCGTCTTTATCCTCGGCATTAAGGGCTACAACCTGGGCAGGGCCTTTATAGGTATCATCTGTACGGGCATTGTTTATTACAAAGTTGTTGATGGTAACCAGGCGCTCGCCATACATGCCGCCACCTTTATTTTTGTTGATACCAAACTCAATTTTCAGGTCGCTTTGACTAAGGTGATAACGGCCGTCGTTATTTTTCTCAAATGATAACGCTGCCTGCATCTGGCGCACAAAGTTAAGATTAATGTTTTTGTTAACCGTTAACAGGGCATTTTGAACAGCATAGTTGCCATCCATCGTAATATATATTTTTCCCTCAAATAAAAGGTTATTGGTATTACGTGGGGTAAAGCTCAACTCAATTAAGTTTGGCTGTACATCTTTAAGTGTATCGGTAATAAAAAATTTATAAAATTCTGGCGAACTATTAGCAATAGGGCTTAATAACTGGTTGCTTAACAGTGATACGTTATTATCATAAATATTGATATCCTGATACATCCGGTTAAAATAAGCGGTGAGGCCCTGGTTGTCTACAAAGTTCTCATCATATTTCACCTGCTTATTGGCCGTAATTATTTGCTTTTTGGCGTAAGGCGATTTACGAAAATAGTTATCAGATGTTTTCTCTTCCTGGTACATTGGCAGCAAGGTTTTACCGCCTATAGCTGTAGAATCCTGCTCGCGAAACAGAAACTGGTAATTTTTAAAGATCTTTTTATTACGGAATTTATCGCTTAGGTTGCTTAGTGAGAAATTCATACGCTCGTACTGCTTGTACTCGGCATAATTGTAATTTTCTACCTGATTTTGTGCTTTGTGGGCAATCACCTGCCTGATCAATTCAACAGCGGGATTATTTTTATTAGTGTATTTTTTCTTCTTACCCGATTTTACTACTACTTCGCTTAAAGAGTGATTGTCTTCTACCAGGGCAATGTTGATGGTTTGATCCTGGCCGGGTGTAATATTACGTACCGCGCTGCGATACCCTACAAATGATACCTTTACCTGATTTAGGCTGTTGTCGGTTGTGGCGATGCTGTAGCGCCCTTGCCCGTTAGTACCTGCGCCCTGGGTTGTGCCGCTAAAGGTTACCGTTACATAAGCCATTGGCTGCTTTGTTTTAGCATCGGTTACTACACCGTGTACAACTGTTTGTGCATGTAGTGCAGTAAATGATGTAAGCAGCACAAACACCGTAAATATTGCTTTGTTAAATATTGTTGTAAAGAAATGTTTCATTATATGGTGTGATTGGGTAAAGGCAAAAGTTTAATGAATTATAAATTGTTATTTGCTGCAGGTTTAACTACTATTTTGCGAATGGCATTAACGGTTGCTGTTGCATAGCTGCGCACAGTAAGGGTTAAAAACTCCATATCAATATCAGCACCCAAAAAATTTTGTTTGAATCCTTCGCCTAAAACATTGATGATATATTCACTTGGAGTTGTGGTGTGCTTGGGCTTTGATATTGAAGTTGAACTGGCAGCCTCTTGTTGTGGAACAGCTGTATGATGAGTTGTCCTTTTAAAAAAAGAGTTAATATTGGGCTGAGGTATAGTTAACGATTTCATTGTAATGCTTAATAACACTACAAATGTAAACCAAGTTGACTAATATAGTCAACCAAATTTACTAATTTAACAATATTTAACTTTTTGATGACAATAGTCAGGCTAAGAGATGTTGCTATGACAAACACTGGTTTTATACAGTGATTTTTTAAAAATAAAGAAGCATGGATTATAGTGTATTAAATACACAAATAAGCCATCCTTTAAAAATAAGAATATTTATGATAAGCTTTTAAAGCCTGAAGTTTAAAGATACATAGGGGTACCAGCCTTCCTCAGAATGGCCTGCTAAAATCTGCAGAACGGTTAAACTCGCCGGCGAGAAATATAAACCGCCGCCAACGCCATGGTGCCATTTATCAGATTTTTCTTCATCGGCCCAAACCCTGCCGGTATCGTAAAAGCCGGTTAAGCCCAGTTGCCCCGGGATGATATAGCTGGCAATATTAAATAATTTTACACGGCCCTGCAGGTTATTGAAAACCATATGCCTGCCCGCAAAACGATATTGCAGATACCCAAGCAGGTTACCCTGGCCGCCTAAAAACATTGATTGGTAAAACGCCGGTTTGCCAAAGCTAACCCCGCCGCCAACACGATCTGATAGCACAACAGACCCATTAGCAGTTAGCTTTTGATAAAAGGTAAATTCGGGGCGGATTTGTAAAAAATTTTCTGAATAGCTGTTGAGGCCTGTGTATCCCTGTATATTTACGTTGATAAAGTAACCCCCGGTTACTAAAATTCCACCTTTACGTTTATTGCTGTTGAAGTTTACAGACAGGCCTAAATGCGCTTTATCCCTATCCACAATCAAACTATCGTATGAACCTATTAATGGCGCATTATTAATAAACCTGCCTGCATTATCTCCTTTATCTAAATGATAAAATTGAAAAGAAGGGCCTGCACTAATGGTGCTGCTTTTGCTGATATGCCAGCGAAGCGCAGCATCTACCTCATAAGTATCAAAACGAGTGCGATAATACCTGCGGTAGTTAGGAATTTGTTTATTAAGTACCGTGCCGTTGCCCAGGCCAAAAAAGTTTACGGTATTATCCGGCGCTTGTATGGCAGATTGTACCACTAAATCGGCCTTACCGATCGCCTGCATCCATTCGCCTACATATTTTATACGGAAGGCGTCTGTGGCAAAAGCATGTGTAAGCGTAAACTGCTGCGAACTGGTATAAGGTAATTTGCGAAAACCATCATTTTTAGTGTATTTAAAGCCGGCGCCAATCAGCAAACCATCATCAGCATTAATAGCCCCTGTAGCAAGCGGCATCCACACATTGTACGGGTTGGTTTGTACAAAAAGAGTATTCAGGGTATCGGTGCTTAAATGCTTGCTTACTTTATTTGTAAAACCCTCAAATGTTGCATTTTGGGTATCATAAACACGCACATTAGCAGTAGATTGTACCATATTGTACACCTTATTGCCGGCTTTACCGCCAATTAGTCTTAAGCTTATAGGTGATGTAGTATTGTTAATAACAATATTATCATCACCCTCAGAAACATACAGCCTGATCTCTTTTGTGATATCGGGACTATAAGCCACATTCATAATAGTATCTTTTACCTTGCCCTCTTTATTTATTTTATTTACCATTATTTGCAGGCTACTATCGGGCAGGCCGGTTATTGTCACCTTTTCGTTTTTGTTACTCAGGCGTATATCTGCAATGCGGTAAATAAGGCGATAATATTTATCCATTGTTGCGGGCATTGCAGCGCGGCGGGCTTTAAGTTTGACCAACAAAACATCATGCCCCATTTTATAAGTATCACCGGGCAGGCGGCGTAATGCTGCTTCCAGCACGTCATCGGTTTCTGCAGCTACAAAATCATCAACAACCCGCATCCACTGTTTATGCGTCATTTGCGCATTAGGATAAGGGTTTAAAAAACGCGTTTTGTAAGGGCCGTATTTGTAATTTGGTTTATAAGTAAAATCGCCCAGTAAAGGGCTTATATACGGCTGTGCTGCAATATCCGGAAACAGACCTTCTTCCAGGTGAAACACCTGATCCCGGTCTCGCGGAACGCCAATATAGGCCTTACCTTTATCTTTTTTTGTTTCGGCCCAGCGCCATTGGTCTTCGTGGCGGTCCCAGTCGCCAATCATCAAATCCAGCATACGGGCACGTAAAAAACCTTCGCCATCAAAGGTATTATCATTATCCTTGATGAGATTGGCCATCATTTTAATCGTATTGTCTGATTCTCCTATCGGTTCGCGCTCTTCCAGCAGGCAAACCAGGTTGGCAAATATCTTGCTGTATTCGCCAAGTGCTTTATCAGCTGCAACTACTCCAATAATTGGGTTGGCATAGGGTACACGTGCTGCTGCAGCCAATGGTGGCACTACCAATGCCGAAAACGGGTGCTGTCCGCTTAGTGCGTCATCCAGCCAGTCTACTGCAAAGGTTTCGCGCAGGGCGGGTGGCAAAAGTTTATCAGGCGTTTTTTCAACGCTTCGTAAAACCCATTCCTTGCCGGTTTTATCTTTTAACCTTAATGATTTTGACTGCATACCGCCGCCTTCTTTTTCGGGCGTTAGGCCACCGAAGATCTCAGATATACGTATCACCGGTAAGTTTACAGGTGTTGCCCATTCCTTGCGGTAATTAGTGCCAAAAAACCAGCGGTGTACGCTACCAACCTTATTATATGCCGGATGCACGGCTACTACCACGCTATCGCGTAAAACTGCTTTTGATGATAATACTTTTTGCGCATGCACCCATGTTATGGCTAACGGTAATATAAAAGTAGTAATAAGTAGTTTTTTTAGCATCTGGATAATTATTAAGTATGAACCGGCTTTGCTTTATTTATATTTAAACAGCAATATATTGCCTGCATTTGCTTTATCACCCTCGTTAGATACGTATAAGTTGCCTTGTTTATCAAAAGCAATACCTTCGGGTTGTAAAAATATTTTGCTGCTGATAGGGTAGGCTTCCAACACGTTCCATTGTTCATCCAGCACTACAATCAGCTTATTTACCGATGATAAAACATACCATTGTTTGGTTACCGGGTTTTTAGCTAATGCAGATGGGTGAAATTTTAATTTTGTTTTACCGGTTAAAGCAGCAATTTTCTCTACGTCGATAGTAAAGGTACCGCTTTGGTTAATATTGCCATCGGCAGCCAGGTTTAGTATGTAACCTTTGTCTTCTTTATTATGATCGGTACCTGCGCATTGTTTGCAAAGCGCATAAAGTTTGCCGCCGTCTGCATGCAGTCCTTCATATTCACCCGGTGGCAGCATTTTTTTAAATTCTTTTACAGTATTTACTTGCCCTGCTTTAACCTCTTTAAGCGGGAAACTAAACAGGCTGCCATCGCTGCGCAGTATTACGGTCTGGTTATTAATAACGGCCACATCCTCGTAATCGCCTGGTTTGCCAAACGTTACCTGGTTCACTTTGCTGTCGCCGGGGCGAAAGTAAAATATTTTTCCATCTTCATCTTGTTCGGCATAAATGGTGCCTGCATCACCGTTATTAAAGGCAATGCCCGAAATCTCCAGCAGGTCTGCAGGCATGTTATATTTTACCGGATTGCTTAGATCGTAGGCAGCAGGGGTACTTGCCGCAGGCGCTTCTTTGCTGTTTTTATCCTTATTATGCCCTTTCTTTTTTTTACCCTGGCTGCAGGATGAACCGATAATGCCTATCACTAAAATAGAAATAATGGCTGCTGTTTTCATAATTACTTGATAGATGTTAAATATTGATAAATAGCTTTTTGCGATTGCACGGCATCGCCGTTTATAGCGGGCTTAATGTGGTTCAATTTTGAATCAATTACTACTGCCTGTACATTATCATTCAGTTGCAAATTAACCAGTGTGGTTATCTGTTGTTTTATCGCATCATCATAAACCGGGAAACAAACCTCAATACGGTGATAGATATTGCGATTCATCCAGTCGGCCGATCCCATAAAAATTTCGGGTTTATTGTTGTTATTAAAAATGAAAATACGCCCATGCTCCAGGTAGCGGTCAACAATTCGTTTGATAGTGATATTTTCGCTAAGGCCTTGTATGCCGGGCACCAAACAGCATATGCTGCGTACGATCAGTTGTATTTTTACCCCCGCCTGTGATGCCTTATACAATTTATCTATCAGTACCTGTTCTTCCAGGTTATTCAATTTAATAATAATAGAAGCAGCAAGGCCCTGCTTGGCAAGTTTCATCTCGCGATCAATTAATTCCAGGAAACGGGTTTGCAGGTTAAAGCCTGCTACCAGCAGATGGTTGAATTTTATCTGGTTATTTTTATCTGGCTTATCACGTTTGGCTAAAAAAATAAACAGCAATTCCACTTCGCGTAATAGCTTGTGATTGGTGGTTAGCAGTATGTGGTCGGTATAAAATTTAGCAGTACCTTCATTAAAGTTGCCGGTTGCCAGCAAACCCGAATATATAATTCTATCGCCCTTACGGGTTTTAACTAAAGCCACTTTTGCATGCACTTTTAAAGCGGTTACGCTGTAAATAATACTTACACCGGCGTTCTTCATTTTTTTGGCCCATTTTAAGTTATTGGCCTCGTCAAAACGTGCTTTTAACTCAACTACAACGTTTACTTTCTTACCATTCCGGGCTGCACTGATGAGTGCATTTACTATCCTCGAATCGCTGGCTACACGGTAAAGGGTAACATTTATCTCTTCAACATCCGGGTTATTGGCAGCTTCGTTAAAAAAACGCAATATGGTGTGGTAAGATTGATAGGGCGTGTTCACCAGCAGGTCCTGCCGTGCCATGGTATTTACCAAAGGCTCATCATTCGTTACCGGCAGGGCAATAGCGGGCCATCTGTCGTACACAAGCCCCGGATTATTTACCGGGAAGCCCGAAAGATCTTTAAGGTTGTGGTACCGGCCGCCTTCTATGCTGCCGGCATTTTGCAGGCCCAGGTGTTGTACTACCAATTGCAGCATGCTTAAGGGCATATCCGCCTGATATAAAAAACGAGTAGCCAGGCCATTATCGCGCTTTAATAGTTGTTTTTCAATCTGCTCAGATAGCTCACCGGGATACTCATCTTTCAGATCAAGTTCTGCATCCCGGGTTATTTTAATACTGTAGCAGCCAAGTTGTTCGTCCTTAAAAAGCTTGCTCAGGTTAAAGCGTACAATATCATCTAAAAAGCAAATAAACTGCTCGTCATCACATTTGGTAACAAAAAAACGTGGCAAATTATCTGATGGAATATTTAGCAGCGTTAGTTTTTCATCACCGGCGGCATCGCGAAGCTGAATAACAAAGTACAGCTTATTATTTTCCGGGAAGAAGGTGGTATTTGCATCTAAAGTAACCGGCTGTAAAAAAGCCAATACTTCTGACAAAAAATAATCTGTTATTTCCTTCTCCAGGCTTTGGGGCAATTTGCCGTTGTACAACAGGTTTATTCCGTTTGTTTTAAGCTGTGGAATAAGCTGTTGCGTTAAAATTTCTCCAAAGCGTTTTTGTTGCAACAAAACAATATCAGATGCCTGCTGCAAAATACTTTCCTGCTCATCAGCGTCTATATCATCATTTTTTTTACCTATTTTTTTTAAGGCTTTAATAACAGGTACACGTACACGGTAAAATTCATCCAGGTTGGATGAGTAGATTGATAGGAAACGGATGCGTTCAATAACAGGCACGGTTGTAGCTGCAGCTTCTTCCAGCACACGGCCGTTAAAGCTTAACCAACTGATATCCCTGTTAAAATAGGTAGTTTTTGGCATGCTTATTTGTGGCCTTTGCTATTGTTATAAATTACGGATGCAATGATAAAAGCAATTACCGATGCAATTAGCCCAAACATAAATATGTTATAGGCAACGCGTAATAGGCGGTATTTTTTACCTAATACAACACCCTGGGCATATACGTCCTTTATCAGGCTGCCGTATAAAAATTCTTTATCCTCCATCATTTTTACCATGCCGTAGGTGTAATCCTCCAAAGGCATTTTATAAAAATTACCAAAAAAAAGCAGGTTAACACGCTTTTCATCAACATCAGATTTTTGAAATATCCCCGATGGGATAGACGGGCGTGTGGCCAGTATAGAAAAAGTCATGGCCAGTAAACTAATTGATAAAAGGATGAAAGTTGGGATGCTTAGGTATTCATACTCGGTAAGTTTACGCAGCAGTAAACTAATAATGGCTGATAGAATGATGGAATTAACCGTGATCATGATATGGGCTTTGTTATCAGCCATATCGCTTAAGCGCTGATGATTGGCAGAACTTATCCTGAACATTGTTTCGATGCCTTTTTCCGGCCGGTCTTTTTTTTTCTTTTTTTCAGAATCGTCAATAGTTGCCGGTGTATCATTTAACTGCATGGTTTGTATATATTTTTCAGATGCTGTTTCATTTTTTTGTTCCACTTCTTTTTCTGCTTTGGCTACTTTATTTTTAAGGATATTAAGGTTTTCCTGTTTGCCGCTGTTAAGTAATACCTGGCAGTAATCTGTATGATAATGATGGCCTTCTAGAAATTTTATTGATTTTTGCCGCCACTCCAGTTTGCTCATATCAGTAGCATAAAGGGCTTTCATCTCTTTAAAAAGCTTTTTGTCATTTTTAAAAAAATCATCAGTGCCTAAGTGAAAAAGGTCGGCATCACAAACTATCATATCTAAAAGCGATGCAGGTTTTTGCGGCATTTTGGTAGCCATGATGCAGCTTTTTACAGCTTCGATATCTTCATCTGCAGCATTGTACTTTTGTAAAAAGTTTTGTGCAAGTACAGCGCTTTGGGCTTCGTGATGTTCCAGATCTACCATGTAACCCAAGTCATGAAACCAGGCTGCCGTTTGTATAATAAAAAAGTCGCGGTCGTTAAGTTGGTAGTGGTTGCCTATTTGCGCAGCAGCTGTTACCATCCCTTCCGTATGTTCCTTATCGTGGTACACCAACCTGTCATCGGCATGTTTTTTATAATACTGCAAGGCGTAGTCCCTAACTTTTTGAAGCAATTCGGGGTAGTTCATGTTGTGTGTTTAGATGTAAACAGTGCCGGGTGCCAATTATTACGCATGGCTGACCCTCGTAACCGCTAAATATTACTTACTTTGGTATAAAAGTAAAATTAAATATTTAGCTGTGTATTATATTAAGTTAGCCTGTAATAAATACTTTTGGTTGTTTTTAATTGCAATACAGGTACTTACGGTGCTTTCCGGAATAGGGCGGGTATTTGCCCAGCCACAAATTCAACAGTTTGATGACAGAATAATGCTTGATTTACAGGCAAGCCGTACACCGGCCCAAACCGATGTAATGCTTTTTTTATCAAGAACCTATAAGTATGGGGATATAGGCGTACCTGCGGCTTTACTGGCAGGCGGCATTATCCGTAACGATTGGAAAATGCGCGAAAACTCATTATATGTAGCCAGCAGCACAGCTATATCTTACGGCGCCATGTTACTGATAAAACACTTGGTAAAACGCCGCAGGCCCTTTGTACAAAATATAAATATTGTGCCGGTGTACCGTGCAGGCAGTACATCGTTCCCATCCGGCCATGCGGCTACTACTTTTTCTACTGCTATGGCTGTATCAAATGCTTACCCTAAGTGGTATGTTATTGCGCCTGCTTTTTTATGGGCAGGTTCGGTTAGTTACTCGCGGATGTATCTGGGCGTGCATTACCCGTCGGATGTTTTAGCAGGTGCTGCCTTAGGTACCGGGACTGCGTTGCTGCTGCCATTAAAAAGATAATCCATTTTAAAGTAAACTTGGCGGCTTTGTTTGTAATTTAAGTCATAAACAATTGCAGGTTGCATTGTACATTTTGAATTAATATTAAATTTGTATTGATTTTTTAATTGGTACATAAGTGCTTTTAAAGCGAAAAATGAATCTTAAACCATTTACAGACAGTCCGTTCCAGATCCATATATCATTCCATGTGCTGATAGCAAAACTGGAGGAACAGGCCGCATCAAAAAGCGGCACGCGGGCTGCTATGGCGCAAGAAATTTTGGATGAGATAGCGCCCTATCCCGAGCTTAGAGAAGGTATAACAGATACCGATCAGTTAATTAAGCACGCCGGGATCATTAAACGTTTAACAGCCGACATTTTTCCGGAAGTACTTTCGCCTAACGAGATAAAAGCTATAACCGTTCCATTTCAGGATGTGCTTTTTAATCAAACACAGCGCCTGCAAAAAATACTTGCCGAAGCAGGTTCTGCATTTGATATCACTATAAGGGATTTTACCGAACACCAATTATATGTGAGTACCTGCTGCCTCATCCTGAATGAGTTTTACGGTACAAACTTTAACTTTTCTAAACCCTGGTTTTATGATATCCCGGATGCTAAAGGGATAATGAAGCATTATCGTATTTTATATAATGCCGATTTTATGGACCTGATGCCGGGGCCGGAAGCACCAACCCTTACTCCAGAAGATATTGAATTGCTACGCGATAATTACAATGACCTGGATTTATGGAAAAAATATTTCCCGGCATGCAGCTGGATATTAAAAGGTTTTGCCATAATCAACTTGTTTGATGCTACCTTGGAAAACGCAGTATCTTCTTTAAAAGGGACTTTGTTAGGTGCATCATATGGTAGTAAAGTAAAAGAGAACATCCTGGAAGTTTTCCGTTCGATATATAAGATCCCGGATATGGAGATCGGTTTTACTTCATTTGACGATAATGAAAGTAAATTTACCACCGCCGCATTTAACCCGCAGCTTAAAAGTTATCTGCTACCAAAAGATACAGAAGAAGAATGTTTTGATACGCTGTGTGTACGTTCGCTGGTAAAACTTGTACAGGAGCAAACCTATTTTGCCATATCTGATGTAGAAGGCTTTTTACGCAGCGACCCCGGGAACATTATGGCCCGGCGCTTTTTAGAACAGGGCGTAAAAAGCGCCATATTGGCGCCGGTAGTAAAAAACGAACATCTGCTTGGTATAATAGAGCTGGTATCTAACCAGGTTGGTGTGCTTAACAGTATTAACGCCAACCAATTAGAAATTGTGATGCCTTACATAACCGATACTATCGACAGGCAATTCAGTTATATACAAAACCAGATACGGGCAATTATACAAAATGAATACACAACTATACATCCCAGCGTTTATTGGAAGTTTAGAAAAGAGGCGGTAAAGTTTATAACCAACCGCCGTGGGAGTGAAGATTATATTTTAAAAGAAGTAACGTTTGAAGAGGTTTATCCGCTTTACGGCCAAATAGATATAAAAGGCTCTTCCGAAACCCGCAATCATAGTGTGCAACTGGATCTTCACGATCAGCTCTCGGCCTTGATACCGCTGATAGAGAAGTTGCAGAGTAGTGCTGATGACGGTGATATACAGCAGCATGTGCAAAACCTGCAGGAAATGGTAATGGATGTACAAACCCTGCTACGTGCCGATACAGAGCAGCAAATACAAAATTATTTAGAGCTTTACATTCACCCATTGTTAAAAGAAGCACGTGGCCTTACGGCCAGCTATCGGGCTGATATTGATCAGTATTTTTCACAGGCCGATAAACAAGGCGATTTTCATCAACACCGGCGTAAGTACGAAACTACAGTTGCTTTGATCAACGAAAAAATGGCTTTGCTGCTTGATAGGGCACAAATTGATGCGCAAGCCGCTTACCCGCATTATTACGAACGCTTTAAAACCGATGGTATAGAGCATAATTTGTATATAGGCCAGTCTATAGCCCCTGCAAAAAAGTTTGATATTACTAATTTGTATAACCTGCGTTTATGGCAGTTGCAAATGCTTTGCGAAATGGAGCTGGAGCATTATTATCTTAAGAACACCTTACCTTATCCGCTTGATGTAACCTCGCTGATATTGGCATTTAGTTTACCGATGTCCATCCGTTTCCGGATGGATGAAAAACGCTTTGATGTAGATGGCAGTTATAATGCGCGTTTCGAAATTGTTAAAAAGCGCATAGATAAAGCTTTTATAAAAGGTACTACCGAACGTTTAACGGCTATTGGTAAAATTACCATCGTATATTCTAACCACGACGAAGAGGTTGAATACCTTAGATATATCGGTTTCCTGCAATCAAAAAACATGCTGGAGAGCGATATAGAGATGCTGACGGTAGAAGATCTGCAGGGGGTGTCAGGTTTAAAAGCGATCCGGGCGAAAATTCGTTACAACACCAGTTTACCTGTGCGTAAATTTTTTAGTTATACGGAATTATTGCAGGAATCTACAGTTATTGCTTTTTAATATGCCTGTAACTGATATAATTTGCGGCAACATACTTATTTAATTGATACTTTTGCCCCGTGAAACTGCTTTGCATCCTGTTTTCGTTTATCGTGATCTTCCTATCGGTTAAGCCATGCTGTACTGATAGCGATTGCGATGCGGTGGTAAGAACCGGGCAGGCAGGCAAAGCAAAAAAGCAGGATTGCGCCGGGTGTTCGCCTTTCTTTTCATGCGGGGCCTGCGCCGGGTTCACAATTACCAAAACTGTTATCATAACATTACTGTTAAGCCCAGTCAAAACAGGCACAATGTACCCTGCCTATCAACAACCGGATGTTAAAGATGTAGTGCTTTCTATTTGGCAACCGCCACAATTAGGTTAATACCCTTACAATGGCCTTACAGGGCCAAATTATGGTATTAACACTAATCAAAAAACATGAAAAAAATTATTGTGCTTTTTACAGCACTGTTTTGCACTACTATAACTTATTCCCAAAATACATTTTCGGCCTTATTAAAAGATGCTGAAACAAACCAGCCATTAATAGGCGCAACAGCCTTATTACAAGGTACAACTATTGCCGCAACAACAGATACAGCCGGATTAATCATATTGAAAAATATCCCCGACGGTAAATATATTGTAGTATTCCGTTCGGTAGGTTATGTTACCCGGGCAGATACGATTACCTTCCCGCTAAATATACAGCAACCAATACTGATTGTATTACAACCCGACCAGAATGAGCTGAACGAGGTAGTAGTTTCGGCTACACGCAGCAGCCGTACAATTGCCAATATCCCAACACGGGTAGAGGTAATATCTGGCGAGGAGCTCGATGAAAAAAGCAATATGAAACCCGGCGATATCCGGATGGTGTTAGCCGAAACCACAGGTATCCAAACGCAGCAAACATCAGCTACCAGCGGCAACTCCAGTATCCGTATCCAGGGGTTGGATGGTAAGTACACTCAAATCATCCGCGACGGGTTCCCGCTGTACTCCGGGTTTTCGGGTGGATTAGGTTTGTTACAGGTAGCCCCGCTTGATCTTAAACAGGTTGAGGTGATCAAAGGGTCATCCTCTACATTGTATGGTGGCGGTGCAATTGCCGGCCTTGTTAACCTCGTATCAAAAACCCCAACAGAACAGCGGCAGTTAAATTTGTTATTAAACGGTACATCGGCCCTGGGGCTTGATGCAAGTATCTTTTATGCGCAAAAGTTTAAAGAAATGGGGGCAACAATTTATGCGGCTTATAACCACGGCACAGCATATGACCCATCGGGTACAGATCTTACCGCCATACCAGAATTTGACAGATATACCTTAAACCCAAAACTGTTTTTGTATTTTAATGCTAAAACTACATTAACCGCAGGTATTAATGCCACAGCAGAGAACAGGATTGGTGGCGACTTACATTATATTAAAGGGAATGGCGATGCCACTCATTCCTATTTTGAGAAAAATAAAACCGGCCGTTACAGTAGCCAGGCAGAGCTGGTGCATAAATTAAACGATAATGAAAAGTTTGTTCTAAAAAACAGCGTTAGTTTTTATGATCGTACTATTAACCTTCCGGGCTATGTTTTCTCGGGCGAACAGTTATCTACTTACAGCGAGGCAAACTATATTAAAAATACAGTGAAATCCGACTGGGTTTTTGGGCTGAATTTTTTGACAGATAAATTTAACGAGGGCCGTAACAGCAATTTTCCGTTAAGAAGTTATCAAAATAATACCATTGGCGGTTTTATACAAAACACATGGAACGTTAATAAAGCTCTTACGCTGGAGAGCGGTATCCGTGGCGATTATCATAACCAATATGGCTTTATGTTTTTGCCACGCATATCAGCCTTGTGGAGGATAAGCCCGCAATGGTCTACCCGTTTGGGCGGTGGGTTAGGTTATAAAGGCCCGAATGTATTTACAGAAGATGCCGAGCGCATCCAGTTTCGTAACGTGCTGCCGCTGGATGTAGCCAATACCCGCGCCGAGCGTTCATACGGTGCCAATTACGATATTAATTACCGCACACCGATTTTTAACGGAGCGGGTAGTTTTAGTGTTAACCAGTTGTTTTTTTATACCAGGATAGAGCATCCTATTTTACTTACGTTGCTGCCCAACGGCAATCTGCAATATCAGCAGCCTTCCGGCGATCTGAATACAAAAGGCATCGAAACAAATGTGAAAGTAACTTACAGTAATTTTAAGTTATTTATAGGCTACACCCTTGCAGATGTAACGCAACATATTGGTAATACCATAAGCAAATATACGCTGGTATCTAAACATCGCCTTAACAATGTGCTGATGTACGAAATAGAAGATAAATGGAAAATAGGGGCCGAGGCTTACTATTTTAGTCCGCAAAAACTTAACGACGGTGCTACCGGGAAAGCTTATTGGACAACCGGGCTGATGGCCGAAAAATTATGGGAGCGTTTTTCGGTATTCATAAATTTCGAAAACATTACCGATACACGCCAAACCCGGTTTGATACTATTTATACCGGCAGTATCAGCAACCCGGTTTTTAGGGATATTTATGCGCCTTTGGATGGTATAGTTGTAAATGCAGGTGTTAAGATTAAACTTTAAAAATTGTAACTAAACATGTAAAGTTTATTAATTTTAGCCTTTACTATTTTAATGAGTACTCATATAAACCATTTAAGCAGTGAAGACCTTTTAGATATCCTGTTATTATCTCATAATGCCACAGCTATTTATACCGGTGATGATATTATTGTACAAAGCGCTAATGATGCTATGCTCAAGTTTTGGGACAAAGGTAAAAGCATTATCGGGTTACCATTAATACAAGCCGTTCCGTCGTTAAAGGGCCAGCCTTTTATAGATATGTTAAAAAAAGTTTGGCATACGGGCAATACTATAGAGGGGGTTGATGCCGAAGCGGTGTTAGAGGTAGATGGCCTTTTGCAAACTTTTTATTATGATTTTAGTTATCGCGGCATTAAAAACCCCGATGGCAGCACGCGTTGTATCTTACATACCGCAACAGATGTTACCGAAAGGTATTTAAGCAAGGCCAGAGAAAAATTACTAAATGATGAATTAATAATTACCAACCGCCAGCTTAACCGGTCTCAGGAAAATCTGTTGCTAATGAACAGCAACCTGGCCCAAAGTGAAGCTCAACTCCAATTTGCTATTGATGCTGCCAGCCTGGGTACCTGGGATTTGAACCCAGTTACCAATAAGTTTTCTGGTAACGACAGGTTGAAATTATGGTTTGGGCTTGAGCCTGAGGAAGAGATCGAATTAACAAAGGCTACTGATGTGATTGCCGAAAGCGATAAGATGCGTGTTATAGCTGCTATACAGCATGCAATGCAGTTTGCATCGGGCGGTGATTATGATGTGGAATACACCATTATAAACCCCAAAAGCCAAATACCACGCATTGTAAAGGCACGCGGTAAAGCACTGTTTAATATTGATAATGAGGCGATACGTTTTAGTGGTACCTTACAAGATATAACCGAAGAACGTAAAGCACGTGAAGAACTTACCGAAACTAACCAACGCTTACAATTAGCGCTTGATGCCGGTAAGTTTGGCTCTTATGACCTGGACCTGGAAACCGGCGAGATGCTATGTACCGAACAGTGCAAGTTAAACTTTGGCCGGCCGTTAGATAAACCGTTCAACTTTCCGGATCTGATGGATGTGATATTGCCCGAGTATCATAAATTTATTGACAAGCAGATAAAAAACGCTGTAAAGCATAATACAGTTTACAATGCCGAGTACCAGATACGGTGGCCGGATGAATCAAGGCACTGGATAAGAGCAGCAGGCAAGCCGCGTTATAACGAACAGGGGAAAGCCATACGTATGGTTGGCGTAACTTACGATATTACCGAAAGTAAAATGAATGAACAGCGTAAGGATGATTTTATAAGCATTGCCAGCCATGAACTAAAAACGCCTGTTACCACACTAAAATCATCCCTGCAACTTCTTAACCGAATGAAGGATGACCCATCGCCAGAAATGTTGCCAAAATTAATTGAGCAAAGTAACCGCAGTATGGAAAAAATAAGCAGCCTGATAAATGACCTGCTTAACGTAAGCCGTATGAACGAAGGACAGTTACATCTCAATAAATCAAGGTTTAATATTTCACAGTTGCTTATTCAGTGCTGCAGCCATATCAGGGCGTCAGATAAATACGATCTGATTTTTGATGGCGATACAGCGTTAGAAGTACTTGCAGACGAAGATCGAATAGATCAGGTAGTTGTAAACCTTGTAAATAATGCGGTTAAATATGCGCCAAACTCGCCCCGGATATATTTGTCGGTTGCAATGGAAGGCGATACGGCTAAAATATCAGTAACAGACAATGGGCCTGGTATATTACCTGAGAAACTTCCGCATTTGTTTAATAGGTATTACCGGGCAGATTATTCGGGTATTCAATACTCCGGTTTGGGGCTTGGTTTGTACATCAGTTCAGAAATTGTGCGTAAACATGGCGGTAAAATAGGGGCCGATAGTGAAGTAGGTAAAGGGAGTACTTTCTGGTTTACGCTTCCATTATAAATTACAACCTGTAGCTCTGTAGTTTGGACTGAAAATTGTTCGGTATTTTCAGCGAACGCTTTTCTTTACCAGTAAAAGTTATCATATTATAAGTAAAATTATTACCCGGCAACTATTAAATGAGCAATTACCCGAGTCACTTTAGCAATGCCCAGTTACTGGAAATATTAGCCCAGACCAAAACCGCCACCGCTATCCATAGTACAGATGAAATGATCATCGAAACTGCAAATGATGCCATGATATCTATTTGGGGTAAAGATCGTGATGTTATTGGTAAACCTATCGAGGATGCTTTGCCCGAATTAAAAGGTCAGCCGTTTTTAGGTATGCTGCAAAGCGTACTGCATACCGGCGAAACGATATCTGGCAGCGATACCATGGCCGAACTTATAGTTGATGGCATAAAGCAGCAGTTTTACTTTGATTTTGAGTATCGTGCTATAAAAAATAATGCCGGCGATGTAATTTGTGTATTGCATACGGCTACCGATGTTACCGAACGTTATTTGAGCCGCCAGCGCGAGTTAGAGCTTGAATCTGAACTGCAAGCCACAAATGAAGAATTAGCTTCTACCAATGAAGAACTGGCAGCCGCCAATGAAGAGTTAGGTGCTTCCAATGAGGAACTGGCATCAACTATAGAAGAACTTACAGTTACCAACGAGGAGCTTGCCGAATCTAAAGATATATTACAATCGCTTAATTATTCGCTTACCGAAAGCGAAGCGCGTTTTAGAAGTGTGGTAACGCAGGCGCCTGTGGGGATCTGTATTGTAAGCGCTCATGATCATGTGATACAGGAGGTTAATAATGCTTATTTAGAACTGACAGGTAAACAAATGGGCGAGGTAGAAAACCGCACCATATGGCAAGCCATACCCGAAGCTGCTGCAGCGTATGCACCAATAATGAATGATGTAATTGATACGGGCATACCCTTTTACGCTAACGAAGCCGAACTAAAAGTGATGCGCCATGGTGTTACCGAGCAGGCTTTTGTAAATTTTGTGTACGAGCCTTTACGTTTTGCAGATGGCACCATTAGTGCGGTGATGATTATTGCTATTGATGTAACCGAACAGGTTTTAACCCGCCAAAGGATAGAGCAAAGCGAAAACAGGCTTAAAAGCATGGTGATGACGGCACCAATAGGGATGACGGTTTTAAAAAGCCGCGATTTGATGATAGAAATGGCCAACCAGCCCATGTATGAGATTTGGGGGCGCTCGCCGCAGCAGGCCTTGGGTAAAAAGCTTTTAAAAGTTTTCCCCGAGTTGCATGATCAACCTTTTCCAAAAATGTTGCAGCAGGTTTTTGATAGTGGCAACCGTGTTGCCGTACCAGAGATACCTGTAAAAATCAACACACCTTTAGGCGAGCTTAACTATATTGTAGATTTTGCTTATGATCCATTATTTGATTTAAATGGTAATGTAGAGGCTATATTAGCTACTGTAATAAATATTACCGAGCAGATTAGTGCAAGAAATGAGTTGCAAAAGGCCAAAGATATTTTAAAGCAAGCGATAGATTCGGCAGAAATTGGTACATGGTCGGTAAATATTGCTACAGATGAGTTAGTGTTGTCTGATCAGGCCAGGAAGATTCATGGCTTGGCGGCCGATTCAAACTTTACACTCAGGCAATCATTAAAAATGGTACTGCCACAACATATAGAGAAAGTACAGAACGCCATACAGCATGCTATTGATACCAAACAAAGTTTTGATGTTGAATATATTATAACCCCGTTTGATAACAGCAAGCAAAAGTGGCTTAAGGCTACCGGCAAAGCATATTATGATGATGATAACAACGCCGAAAGTATTGCAGGGACTATGATAGATATAACCGAAAGTAAAGCTTATGACCAGCAAAGAGATGATTTTATAAGTATTGCCAGCCATGAACTGAAAACACCGATAACCAGTTTAAAGGCAGCTCTGCAATTGCTTGATAGAATGAAGGATAACCCGCCGCCAAACATACTATCAAAGCTGATTGACCAGAGCAACCGAAGTATGGATAAGATAAGCACCCTGATAGAGGATTTGCTTAACCTTAGCCGGATGAACGAAGGCCAGCTAAAGCTTGAGAAAACAACGTTTACTGTAGCAGATATGCTAAACGAATGCTGTAATCATGTGCGTGTTACCGGCAAGCACGAATTGGTGTTGCAGGGCGATAAAAAGCTGCAGATATATGCCGATGAGCACCGGATAGACCAGGTGGTAGTAAATATGGTTAACAACGCTGTGAAATATGCGCCAAATTCAAAACAAATTTTTTTTAATATAGCGAAAAAGGGGAACTGGGCCAAAATTTCGGTAAGGGATACAGGGCCGGGTATTGCGCCGGAAAAACTGTCGCACCTTTTTGAACGTTATTACCGTACAGATGCTTCCGGTTATCAAAATTCCGGCCTTGGTTTAGGCCTGTTCATCAGTGCAGAGATCATCAGGAAACATGGAGGGGAAATTGGTGTAGATAGCGAATTTGGCAAGGGAAGCACTTTTTGGTTCACGCTGCCATTACTTTAAATTGTTTTATAAATAATTTAAAACTACCGGTATAATAATTACATTTATAAACTACTTAAATACTTTTGAGCAAGAACGAATTTCCAATACCAGAAAATGAGAGCGAACGTTTAGTTGCATTAGCCTCTTATAATATTATAGATACCGTTCCGGAGGAAGACTTTGAGGACCTTACGCTGCTTGCTTCACAAATTTGCCAAACCTCAGTTGCGCTTATCACATTACTGGATGATAAAAGGCAATGGTTTAAATCTGTTGTAGGTACCCATCTAAAAGAAACACCAAAAGAGCAAGCCTTTTGTGCGCATACAATTACACAAAATGCCGATTTAATGGAAATCAACGATGCACGTCAGGATGATCGTTTTTCATCTAATCCGTTGGTTACCGGCGACCCTAATATTGTTTTTTACGCCGGTGTGCCATTAATAAATAATGAGGGCTATGCATTAGGGTCGTTATGTGTTATTGACACCACAAGCAAGCAACTTACTGAAGAGCAAAAAAAATCATTAAAAATATTGGGCAAACAGGTTGTTGCGCAAATGGAACTGCGTAAAAAACTAACCCAGTTAGAAGCCGTTAACGAAAAGTTGCTGGAAACAAACACCTTTGTACAAAAATTTGCCAGCACTGCTGCTCACGATATTAAAAACCCTTTAAGCAGTATCCTGCTTACCTCACAGGCCCTGCAAATGCGCCTTAAAAACACAGGAGACGACAAAAGCCGTAGTTTGGTTGGATTAACCATTAATGCATCTAAACGCCTGCTTGGTTTGGTTGATGAAATGCTGGATTATTCTACCGAACCTTCTTTACTCATTACCGATCAAAAATGCGTACAGCTAAATAAATTGCTTAAAAACGTAATTGAATTGATAGATGTACCCCACAGTATCACCATTAACCTGCCAAAGCTGGATCATAAGCTGGTATGCTCGTCTGTTGCTTTAGAACAAATTTTCCTGAATTTGCTTACTAATGCAGTACGTTACAACGATAAAGCTAAAGGTATTATTAACGTGCTTTTTAAAGAAGAGCGTAATTACTATGCTTTTAAAATAAATGATAACGGCACGGGTATAGCAACAAATAATTTGGAGAAAATATTTGAAAAAGCGGTTACGCTTAATGCTGTAGACCGATTTAATAAAAAGGGTAACGGGCTGGGCCTGCATACTGTTAAACTTTTAATTGATAAGTTACAAGGATCGATAAACGTAGAATCGCGACTTGGGGAGGGAACAACGTTTGAATTTTTTGTTAAAAAAAATGCAGTTATTAATCAAGACGCTATCAGCGCTGCCTGATAGCGTTACATCTTGTAAAAATATTACTGGGAACGTAGTTATCGATACGCTTAAAGTTACAGATGTGGCACTTAAACATGAAATAACCAATGCAAACGGCCAGCTAAAAGTTGAATAAGATTTGTTTTGACTTAATGGAACAACTAAGCTTTTTTGATAATGCCCAATCGCTAAGACTCCCTGCAGACTTGATAGATTACTGTCCCGGGCTTTTTAGCCGCTACGAAAGTGACGGCTTATTGCAAAAATTGAAAGATACTGTTAATTGGCAGCAGGAAACTATTCAAATGTATGGCAAATTGCTCAATACACCACGACTAACCGCCTGGTATGGCGATAACAGTAAAACCTATGCTTTTAGCGGAAAAAAGTACGAGCCCTATCCCTGGACGCCAGAACTACTTTACATTAAACAGAAAGTTGAGGAAAGAGCCGGTATAACATTTAACAGCGTACTGTTAAATAATTATCGTAACGGTAATGATTCGGTTGCATGGCATGCCGATGACGAGCCAGAGCTTGGTACTAACCCTGTTATTGCATCCGTAAGTTTTGGGCAGTCACGCCGTTTTGATATCAGGCACAAACAAAATCATAAACTAAAGTACGCCGTGGAACTGGAAAGTGGTTCTCTGCTGATCATGAAAGGCGACTTGCAGCATAATTGGGAACACCAGGTACCCAAATCAACTAAAGCAATAAACGAAAGAATAAATCTAACCTTCAGGGTGATCAACTGATAGCATTTTAACACTATTTGATGATGTACCGGCTTTAAATAAAAAGATCCCGTTTCTATTTCGAAACGGGATCTTTTTATTTAATACAGATGATTAATCTAACCCGCCATGTCGGTTAGCTTTAACCTGCTCCGGCCATTTGCCGGGTTGGCCGGTGCGGCTGTTAACAGGCAGTTCAATTTTATCAAGTGGTAGTTTTGCAGGGTCTTCGCTGGCCATGTAAACTAAAATAGCAGTTAGGATAGCATTACTGCGCAAATCGTCGAAAACTATTTTATCATAGGTATCGCGGTTGGTGTGCCAGGTATAGTTACCGTAGGACCAGCTGTTTGAGCTAAGAGAAAACCCCGGAGCGCCAACTGCCACAAACGAGGCAAAATCAGAGCCGCCACCACCCGGAGCGCCCGGGAAACTGGTTTTTATCTGATGGCGAATGGTATCAGGCACAGCTTCTAACCAGCGGCTAATAAAATCGCCGGCTTTAGCAAAGCCTTGTCCGCCAATGTTTACTACACGGCCGGTACCATTATCCTGGTTAAATAAAGCCTGCAAGTTACCCACAATTTCGGGATGGTCTTCTACAAATGCGCGCGATCCATTCAAGCCTTGTTCTTCACTACTCCAGTGGCCTACTAAAATAGTGCGTTTTGGGTTAGGATAAACTTTTTTAAGGATACGCATAGCCTCCATCATGGTTAAAGTACCCGTTCCATTGTCTGTAGCGCCTGTGCCGCCATCCCATGAATCGAAATGGGCCGATAGCATTACATATTCGTTAGGCTTTTCTTTGCCTTTTATTTCGCCCACAATGTTAAAGGTTGGCACTACACCAAGTTCTTTAGATTCTGTTTGTATGGTTATTTTTGGTTTCACACCGTTTTCGTTTAAACGGTAAAGCATGCCGTAATCTTCTAATGCAATATCAACAGTAGGCACCACTTTGGTATAAGCCGCAAATATTTTATCAACCCCAAATCCTGCCGACCAGTTAGAGGTAAGGATACCCGCTGCGCCTGCTTTCTCTAATGCTACAGGTAAGGTACGGGTGGTTAAGCCTGTGTTAGTGATACGTTTGCGCCAGGCATCAGTTTGTGCGGTGCGCGCAGCTTTCATTTTATCTATTGAACCACTTAACGCAAATTCTTTCCAATTGTCATCCGGGCGCCCTGTTGGCTGGCTCATGGATATCATTACAAATTTACCTTTTACTGCCGGCAGCCATTTCTGAAAGGCGGTAGAATCGGCCAGTTCGGGCAGGATAATGATTTCGGCGGTAACTGCCTTTTTCATGCCGGGGCTCCATGCCAGTTGTGTACCTTCTAATGATTTTATGCGGGGGTAAACCATGTCGATATGCGATATGCCACGTTCCCAGCCGCGCCATTCTCCCCATTTTTCCTGTCGTGCGGTAATGCCCCAGCTTTTGTACTTATCAAGCGCCCATTTGCCGGCCTTGTCAAACTCTGGTGTACCTACCAGCCGCGGGCCAATGCCGTCAAGTAATTCCTGTCCAAGTTTTTCCAGCTGCGAGTTGTCTGTCTCTTCTTTTACAATGTTATCAACTACGGCATTTTTGCTTTGCGCAAAGGTATTACCACCTGCAAATAAAGCCGAAGCAATAAGTAGTTTAGTTAAGTTTTTCATGTATTTAATGTAGGGCTTAGTTTAAATAGCGAATGTATAAAATGCACAGCTTAAAACATATTTGGCTGATGCTGTATGGTGTAACAAGTTTGTTAGGTTAAAATATCTTAGTAAATGATTAGTTGCAGATTAAACTTATTGGCCTGATTAATGCTTATTTATAAACAACCAACATCAATAAAACTACATGGCACAGTTAGACGTTCAACCTAAGCGAAAAGGCTCTCCCTTTATATGGATCATATTTGCCATACTGGCTATTGCAACGGCAGTTTTACTTTATCGTGGCTGTAACCGTACACAACCTTTAAAATTGGATACTTCTGACACCATTAAAAAAGATACTGTAAAAACAGACAGCAGTGTTATTGTAACCACACAACCCGACTGGAATTCGGTGGATTTTACTATCCCGAGATCATCAATGGCAGAGGTGACTGATACCGCAATTATTGTTAGGGGTAATGATAAGTACACCATTTATAGCTTAGGAGAAAATATTTTATTTAACGCAGGTAAAAGCACATTACAGCAAGGTGCGGCTGAAAAATTAAAGCAGGTAGCAGCGTCACTTCAAAAACGTTATAAAATGGCTGCAATAGCTATATATGGGCATACCGATTCTGTTGGTAATGCCGGCGATAATAAAGCGCTCGGGGCAGACCGCGCTAATGCGGTAAAAGAATGGCTGGCCACTAAAGGAGGTATTTTACCAGATAAGCTGTCTGTTCATTCACTGGGAGAAAAGCAGCCGTTAGCCACTAATGATACGGATAGGGGAAGGGCGCAAAATCGTAGTGTAGAAATTGTGGCTTACACAAACGGCGAAAATCAATAATGCAATTAATTATAAAATAATGGATACGGAAGATATTACAGGTAAATACAATCTGCAGGAATTAAGCAACAGCGATTTTGAAATAGTAGATGGACAGCCCGAAATTTTTGGATGGGACGTAAGAGATAAGCATAAAAATAAAGTTGGCGAAGTTTATGAGCTGCTTTTTAATCCGGATACTCGCAAAGTACACTACATTGTTGTAGATATGGGGAGCAGCGATGTTGATCTGGAGGAGGGGCGCGTACTTATACCTATAGGTATTGCAGATTTTAACCTTAAAGATGATGAGGTAAAGTTGCCAGGTGTAAGTGTAACCAATTTGCTTGCTTTGCCATTGTATGAAAAAGGGCGTATCATCAGTGCCGAAACTGATGAAGAGATACGTTTGGCTTTAGATAAAGTTGAAAAAGATGCACCCATAAAGCCCGGATCTTTACATGTTGCCGAAACCAAATTTTATGGCAAACGCACAGAAGGTTTTATTGCAGGCGATGATAACGCATAAATATTGATCTGTATTTTGCCTGATGTTCTACTATCGCAAAATAGTATCGGTTATTTTGGCAATATCGAGTGTTATTTTATTGATAAAGCCTAATTGGTCCTTCATCAGTACATCATCAGCCGTAAGCGGGATCGGTTGTATTTCGGGCTTGGGCACAGCATCCGTACTGGCGGTTGCTGTAGGCAGTGTAATATGCTCTCCGCTTAATTTTCTTTCAATTTCTTTTAATACGGCAATGCTTTTCTTAACCAGTTTAAGCAGGTCTGCATGCGGTGTTTTCTGGCCCGACCGGATCAGTGCCGAGGCGATATTTGCTGAATAAGAAGACAGGATATGGTTAAGCACTACAAACTTGTGTAGTTCCTTCACATTTTTTTGTTTGCTTTTAGGTTCGGATGTCATGCGGTCAAATGTTGCAGATAAGTTAGCCGAGTTTACATATACATCTTTACGTGCCAGTTTATATTCGGTTAATTCAACCATTTTACCCGCAATACTTTCAGAGATCTTTTGCAGATAGTTGATATTGGCATTAATAGCAGATTTCAGCGTTTCCTGTACCAGCTGAAACTCCCATGTTGGGAATATCACGTAGCTGGCTATAAATGCAATGCCCGAACCTATCAAAGTATCAAGCACCCGTTCCTGAAAAACGTTAATGGTACCCAATCCTAAAAATTTAAATAGTATTAATACATAGGGCGTCATCAAAATAACTGCTATAATGTAATTAATGCGCAAAAAACTATAGGTGCCTATCATCAACGCAACCAAAATTATAAACTGGGCGGTTTTACCCGGAATGAAGTTTAATATCAATATCCCTATAGCACCACCTGCTATTGTGCCTATCAGCCTTTGGTAATTGCGTTGTTTAGAAAGGCTGAAGCCAGGCTTAAGTATAACAATAATAGTAAGCAGCACCCAATAACTGTGGCCGCCAAGCGATACATTCTTCGCTGTAATAAAACCTATTAAACACACTAAAGATACCCTTAGCGCGTGTTTAAATGCGCCCGAATTAAAGGTGATGTTATCCCAAAAAATATGCGGGGCATAATCCTGGTGGGTAACAAATTTAGAATACTCAACCTTGGCGCTATTCTGCACCAGGCTATCTGATGCTTTTGAATGATAGTATTTGTAAATATTTGATATGCTTTTGCTCAGATCGCGTAGGTTGATCAGGATCTTTTTAAGCACCAGGTTGCTGGTTTCTTTATCATCGGCGCCAATGGTATCAATACGGCGTTTTAAATGCTCCAGGCGCAGCTCCAGGTTGCTTAATTTTTCGGGGCGTGTATTGGCCAATACGGCATAGCCAATGTTATCCAGGTCGTCGGCTACGTGGTGTAAAAAATCGGCTATTTCTGAAAGTACCCCGGTACTTTCAAATTTATGGCGGATCTGTGTATAATCATAGTGGGTAGCCATGATCTGCTCAAACATATCTACCAGGTCAATAAAGGTTAGTACCAGTATCCGGCTTGCCGCGGTAGATTCTTTTACCAGAATGCGGCTTTTAAATAATATCTCTCTTACAGCGTCCTGGTGGTTACTTACCTGTATCTGCTGCATAACCAGTTTTCTATAATTTTCGTCTACATCAATGCCCGGTAAATAAAAATCTGCTTTAATACGTAAAAAACGGGCTATATCTGCAACATTTTCGCCCAGGGTTTGCTGCGCGGCACGATAGGGGCGGATACCAAAAAATACCAGGCTAAAGATCATGTACCACACCCCTCCGGCTAAAATGGTCAGGCTGAAAAGAGGTACCTCGGGTGGTGGCACTGCTTTGTCCATCATAAAAATCATCACCATTAATGCCGATGTGCCTACAGATGCTGCCCTGTTGCCATAAACAATAAGCATCGAAAAAAGGAACGAGAAGGCCGTTATCTCTAAGCCCAGCGTGTAAACATTAAAGCGTGCGTAGCCGGTAATTAAAGCAACGGCAAGTAAAATTCCGTTGCCTGCTGCCATAGCGTTACGCTTGTGCGAAATAGGCCCCGGCCCGTCTATGGTGCAAATACAAAGCGCACCTAAAGATAGGGTCAGGCCCAAATCAAAGTGCCCAAGTTTCATCATTACCAGCGCTGGTGTAATAATACCAATGGTCATACGCAAACCGTCAGAAAAATACTGGCTATAAAAAAAGCTTTTTATTTCTCTTTTGTGGTGGTTCATTTACTGTTTATTGGGTGCTGGTTTTATCATACAAAATTAAACAAATATTATGGCTATGGTTTTGCAATAACAATTATTGCATTAAAATGAGCTTAGTATTATTAATTTTTTACTTTTTACAGTAATTTAATTTTAGATAGTTAAATTACGCCGATATTAATATACAACCCCAGTAAACCTGTTCAGTTATGCCATCAACCTTAAGGCTCAGTCAAAAAGAATCGATATTTAATCACGAAGTTGTAAAACGGTTTGAGTTGTACAACAGCTTGTTTCAAACATTACCTTTTTATCAGGTAAAGGATACCGGTATTCTGTTGCCTTTCTTTAGTTCGCATTGCGATAAAGGGGCGGTAGAACAGGCTTCTCCAACAGATATCATCGAATCTTTTTTTAAAAAATATGTACCGGGTATTGATAAGCGGGAGCAAATAAACCGTTTATTTAGGTTTATACAATATATTGAGCGCCAGGTGGTTTTGTTTGATGCTATCGAAGATTCATCATTCAGCAAAGTTGGCCGGATAGATGATACGGGCACCTTACAAAGTATGGTGCAGCAGGCATCGCAAAGCGAGCAGGCAAGGGCAAACATCAGCAAGCAACTGCAGGATTTTTCGTTAAGGCTGGTACTTACGGCACACCCAACGCAGTTTTATCCGGGTACGGTGCTGGGGATCATGACCGACCTGATAGAGGCTTTAAAAACCAACGATATCCCTACGATAGATGCTTTGCTCCAGCAACTGGGTAAAACGCCTTTCTTTAATAAAACTTCGCCAACACCGGTAGACGAAGCGGTTAGCCTGGTTTGGTTTTTAGAAAATATATTTTATCATGCATTATCGGGCATTCAGGCCAAACTGGAAGATGAGTTTGATATAGCAGGCAATCCGCAAGTGTTAGAGTTGGGCTTTTGGCCCGGCGGAGACCGCGACGGTAACCCCAACGTAACTACAGAAACTACCCGCTCGGTATCATCTTTATTAAGGCAGGTTATTTACCGGTGTTACTACCGCGATTTTAGGAATCTGAAACGCCGGATCACCTTCCGTGGTTTTGCGGATACCATCAGTAAACTGGAAACCTTATTGTACGATAACGCTTTCAATCCGCAGGATAACCCTAAAGATCTGCAGCCGGAACTATTAAAGCTGCTGAAAACCATGCGCGAAACGCTGGTGACCGAGCATGACAGCCTGTTTGTGAATATTGTAGATAACCTGATCCAAAAAGTAAACCTGTTTGGCTCATACTTTGCCACACTGGATATCAGGCAGGATAGCCGTGTATTACGCGATGTATTTAAATACACTACCGAAAAAGTTTATACAGGCGTACCTAAAAATTATGCAGATATGGATGAGGTAGCTAAAATTAAAAGCCTGCCCTTTAACCAGGCCGACTTTAAATGCCCCGCAACCGCAGATAGCCTTACCCGTGATACGCTGGATACCATCAGGCTGATGAAACAGATACAGCACAGTAATGGCGAAAAGGGTTGCCAGCGCTTCATTATCAGTAACTGCCAGCAGGCATCAGATATTTTGCAGCTGATAGCTTTGTTTTTGTGGAGCGGCTGGGAAAAGGATAAATTAAGCGTTGATTTTATGCCGCTGTTTGAGACCGTAAATGATCTTAAACATGCCAGCGATGTGATGGAGAAATTATACACCCATCCATTCTACAAAGCACATTTAAAAAAACGTGGTAATAAACAAACCATTATGCTTGGCTTTAGTGATAGCACTAAGGATGGCGGTTACCTGATGGCCAATTGGAGCATCTATAAAGCTAAAGTTGAATTGACTGCCATGGCCCGTAAATACGGCATACAATTGGCGTTTTTTGATGGCAGGGGTGGCCCGCCGGCGCGTGGTGGTGGTAAAACGCACCGCTTTTACGCATCAATGGGTAAAGAGATAGCTAACGAGCATATCCAGCTGACCATACAGGGGCAAACGGTAAGTTCGCAATATGGATCTGTCGAAACAGCCAGGTTTAACACCGAGCAATTGATCAACGCAGGTATCATCAGCGCCCTGCATCCAAACCATAACGATCTATTAGATAGCAGGCATAAAACACTCATTGCCGAAATGGCCGAAGAAAGCCATAAATTGTTCCTGGCCCTGCGCGAGCATCCGCTTTTTGTTGAATACTTAGAGCAGTACAGCCCGCTTAAATTATTATCGCAGATAAACATCAGCAGCCGCCCAACTAAGCGTAATGCAGATGCCAAACTTAAACTGGAGGATCTGCGCGCTATTAGCTTTGTAACCTCATGGAGCCAGTTAAAACAAAATATTCCTGGCTTTTATGGTGTAGGTTCGTCCCTTAAAAAAATGAAGGAGAATGGTAATTGGGAAGAGGTGAAAGAGCTTTATCAAAATTCGGGTTTTTTTAAAACCATGCTGGATAACTGCATGATGTCAATGACCAAATCTGACTTTAGGGTTACCGCCTATATGGAAAAGGATAAAAAGTTTGGTGCTTTTTGGAAGGGCCTTAAAGCAGAATACGAATTAACCCGCCAAATGTTGCTGGAACTTACAGGCACAAAAGTGCTGATGGAAGAATTCCCGGTAGACAGGCGCTCTATTGCCATTCGCGAAAAAATTGTATTGCCGCTGGTTATTGTACAGCACTACGCGCTGCAATGCCTAAACCAAACGCAAGACGAAGAAATGACGGGTATTTACAACAAGCTGGTTGTGCGCACAGTTTACGGTATTGTAAATGCCGGCAGGAATTTAGCTTAAATTAACCTATGTTGGCCTTGGGCAGGTTTACTTACCCAGGGCCGACATGAAGTTGTTATACCACAGTTTATCGCCGCCGGCAGGGTACACTCCACTGCGTAGCGCGCTGGAGCTGGTGCCCATAATTTGCAAATGCGGTGTTTCAAATCCCAGCCGCATTAAACCTTCCTGTGTGCCCAGTTCATGCATTTTGCTCCACAATTTGGCTTTACTGCCGGCGTCATTCCAACTCCATTCGCCATTTTCAAATAATACAAAATCTATAGCCAAGCCGTATTGATGATAGGATGACCAGGGTTGTGCATAAGTAACTATAGGGCCGGGTTTGGTGCGGCCTTGTGCATACAGGTCAGCCTGCCTTTCGGGGAATCGGTAGGCTTCGTAGATCCTGAAAGGGATGCCTTCGCTTTGTAATTGTACAAATACCTTAACGGCGGCTTTGCGCACAATAGGGTGCAGTTGATTAATATCATTGTGTCGCTCTATTCGTTTTAAGGCATCCCTGGGGTGCTCTGTATCTGTGTAGACCATAACCCAGGTGTTGCCACCCACAATGCCATCATCTGTTAACCCCTTTTTACGCTGATAATTTTTAACAGTATCATCCGTAAGCTGATCAAAATCGCCATTTACAGTTACCGGATAGTTTAAAACGACAAGTTTTTTTTGCAGATAGGTTACCAGATTGCCTTTACTGCCTGTTTTTAAATTTTCCATATATTAAGTGTTGAAATTTGATTAGAAACGCTTTGTATGTAACTATCAAGCACATTAATGCCCACCCGAAAAAGTATATGTAAATCACCGGAAAGAAAGCAGAATATAAAAGAGTGAAAACACCCGTTTTTTAATATTATTCGTGCAGGTTGTATTTAGTTGCTGCTTTAGCTTATCTGTTAAGAATAAATGCGCTTAAAATGAAACTGTATATAGTTATTTGTGTTAATTATTTATAAACTGAAGCATTAATGATGAAAAGATCCCTGATAGTATTAACATTATTTGCATTGCTTGCCCTACAGGCTTGCAGCGACAGAAAAGGTAAAAATTATAATAAAGTTAACGACGACGGAATGGCGTTTGTAAATGAAGCAGCAGAATCTGGCGCTGCAGAGATCAGTTTTTCTGAACTGGCACTTAAAAATTCTAAAAATAATGATGTTACAGATTTTGCCAAAGCTATAATTGCTGATCATAAGCAAGCGGCTAAAGAGCTTGATGATATTGCTGCAAAAGGGAAGTTTAAAAAAGTAGATAGTTTAAGCAGTGAACATAAAATGCATTTAGCCAGCCTAACAGGTAAAACAGGCAATGCTTTTGACAAGGAATACTTACAGATAATGGTTCACGACCACGAGCAAAGTATTAAGTTTTTTAAGGATGGCAGCAATAATGCCAATCCCAAATTGCAGGCCTTTGCCGCTAAAAACTTACCCAGGCTGCAAATGCATCTGAAAGAGGCTAATACTATTTGTACCGGTTTAAAATAAACTTAATTGCTTTTGTGCGGGTGGTTTAACTTTACCAAATACGGTACGGCCGCCGTATCTCCAGGACTTATTCCTCTCTTTTTCTATCACCTGATCAAAGTTGGCGTTTGGGGTAAAATTCTTCTCGGCTGCCTGTGCTATATTGGTAAGGCGTTTAATAGCCTCGCTTTTTTCATTATTGCCCAGTTTTGCCTTGTGTATAGCAGTTTGTAACACACCAATAGTTTCATCATAAACTTTTATAGGTACGGGGAAGGGGTGACCGTCTTTGCCGCCATGCGCAAAAGAAAATCGAGCGGGATCTTTAAATCGCGATGGTGTACCATGAATCACTTCGCTTACTAATGCTAACGATTGTAAGGTACGCGGGCCAAGGCCTTGTAACAATAACAGATCCTCAAAATCGTCAGGCTGTTTTTCGTGGGCCAGCCACAGCACCGCACCCAGGCGTTTCAGGTCTATATCCTTAGCCTGTACATCATGGTGGGCAGGCATTACCA
The DNA here is from genome assembly GCF_004378255.1 of Mucilaginibacter phyllosphaerae. GTDB lineage: Bacteria > Bacteroidota > Bacteroidia > Sphingobacteriales > Sphingobacteriaceae > Mucilaginibacter > Mucilaginibacter phyllosphaerae. Next base: position 111,812 of record NZ_SNQG01000001.1, on the reverse strand, counting down.
GTTTGCTTATCTCTTTTAGCATCCGGTGAGGCTGTTCTGCCGCAATTTGCATAACGCCCCTGCGCGAAGCGTCGGCCAGCTTGTCGGCCATATTTAATATAACCCCGTTGTTATGCCCGTGGATGGCCGTATGCGGGTCTTCCACAAAAGAAGTAAGCTGTTCGGAATGCCAGTGGTAACGGCGGGCTGTGCTGCTGGCATCGCTCATTCCCTGTTGCACAACGGCCCATTTGCCGGTATCGCTCAAAATAAAGTTATGTGTATAAAGCTGAAAGCCATCTTGTATGGCTGTGTTATCTATTTTTGCACTTAGCTTGCTGCATTTTACCAGATAGTTACCGTTAAGTCCGGTTCTGTTGCATACATCCATCAGTTCCTGTGGCGTTTTGGTAGAATGTTTCCCTTTACCGCCGCAAATGTAAATGCCAAGTTCGCGGCTATGCGGGTTGATAGCACGTTTTAAAGCACCCATCACAGATGTGGTAATGCCCGATGAATGCCAATCCATCCCCATAACGGCACCCAGGCTCTGAAACCAGAATGGATCGCTAAGGCGGCGTAAAACTTCGTCTTTGCCATAATCCATCACAATAGTTTCCATTACAGCCAGGCCCAGCTTTGCCATACGTTCGGCAAGCCAAACAGGCACGTAGCCATAATGCAACGGCAGGTCGGCGCTCCCGGATCGTTTCATGCTAACAAAATTAGTAATTTATTTGAATTTAGAATTGCGATTTTTAGATCTATACCTCAAAGGCAGCTTTGGCATCGCCCCAAAACTCATCAAGCGCTATAATTCGGGGTTTAAAGAAAGAGATCAGCTTTGGCCAGTCTTCCTTTTGAAAAATACTGACAGGGGAGATCTGCGTGTAGATTCGGCTGATTGTTTTACCATGATCATCGGTGGTATGTAGCTGCCATTCCCAGTCTTCAGCAAGCGTATTGTGAAGCACGGTTTTGTAAGTGGCGAATTGTTCGAAAAACAGTTGCTGCAACTCTGTATCAGGATGGGCAATTTCAATCGCAATAACAGCCATTTTGTTATCGGCCTGCATCCTGAAAAAGATGTGTTTTACGCCTGTTTTATAGTTGATCCAGTTGGTGCGCAAGCCTTCTGCAGAAAGCACCGGGCCCATATACAGCCCAAAGGCTGTCCAGAATGCTTGTTTTAGTTGTGATGCCTGTTCTTTAGAGTACATATGAAGCGCAAAATTAATCAGGTTTTAGTGTAAACGGGTATTTATTTTATCTGACGATATCAGGCCTTGTTGTTAAGTAGTAAGCAAATCGAAATAAAATATTATTTTTGTAATAACACATCTTTAAAACCTTAATATGAAAAAACTTATTTTGCTTGCCTTATGCCTTGGTTTTACTGCCGCAACATTTGCACAGAGCAACATTAAACCTGCCGAGCCTGGTGTAACTTACGGCAAGGTAGTTACTGCCGATAACGCCCTGAATACCGATGCCCTGAATAAAACCCTGAGCACCGATAGTGTTTACACCGGTAAAATTACCGGCACTGTGGTAGAGGTTTGTAAAAAGAAAGGCTGCTTTATGAAACTTCAGCAGGCTAAAGGCTCGCCGATAATGGTACAGTTTACAGATTACGAATATTTTATGCCGCAAAATATTGTTGGTAAAACCGTAGTGATAGAGGGTAGGGCCAAAGTGAAGGAGACTTCTGTTGAGCGGTTAAAACACTATGCTGCAGATGCCGGCAAAAGCAAAGAAGAGATTGCCATGATCAATACACCTAAAAAAGATATCTCTGTTATGGCAGATGGCGTTTTAGTGGTTAAATAATTTTTGGCTTACTTAATAATTGCCTGTGTATAGTTTTTAAGAACGATAAAAATAATAAGTGATAATGGCAAAATATACAGGCCTGTAAGAAATTACAGGCTTTTTTATTGGTGTTTTAAGCTATAATTTATAATTTCAGCCATCCTATCTATCTAACATATTATTGATCTTGATGAGTAATTTATCAGCACAAAATTTTAAAAGCGGCACCGTGTTATCTTTTGGCGAACTGCTGTTAAGAATTTGCCCGGATGGGGGTGGTGAATGGCTGCAGAATAATACTTTGCCATTTTACGTTGGCGGCGCAGAGCTGAATGTGGCAACGGCCCTGGCTCTGTGGAATGTACCGTCTGGCTATTTTACCGCATTGCCCAGTAATGGCTTGTGTGCCCAAATTGTAAGCTATCTTGATCAAAAGAATATCGATACCACCGCTATCCATTATCATGGTAACAGGCTTGGGTTGTATTTTCTTACCAAGGGGCAAGATCTGAAGCATGATGCCCTGATATACGATAGAGCTAACTCGGCCTTTGCCGATCTAAAACCGCGGATGATAGATTGGGACAAAGTGCTGGATGGTGTAAGCTGGTTCCATTTTAGTGCCATCTGCCCGGCTATCAGTCAGCAGGTGGCTGATGTATGCCTGGAGGTATTACAGGCCGCTTCGGCTAAAGGGATCACCATATCGGTAGATCTGAATTACCGCTCTAAATTGTGGCAATACGGTAAACAGCCACAGGATGTTATGCCCCATCTGGTAAAGTATTGCGATGTAATTATGGGTAACATCTGGGCTGCCGAAAAAATGCTGGGGATTGCCATATCGGGTGATATTCATGAATCCGGCCAAAAGAGTATTTATTTGAAAGAAGCGCTATCCTCATCAGAAAGGATCATGCAGCAATATCAGCAATGTAAAGCAGTAGCTAACACGTTTCGTTTTGATGAGCGGGACGATATCGACTATTATACCTGCCTGTACACCGATGGTAAATTCTATAACTCGCAGGAATACAATACGCAACAAAAAGTAGATAAAGTAGGTACCGGGGATTGTTTTATGGCCGGGCTTATCTACGGCTTTTACAACAATACACCGGCACAGCAAACGCTGGAGTTTGCTACCGCTGCCGCATTCCAAAAACTTTTTATAACCAGTGATGCCACCACGCAAACTGTTGAAGAAATTACCAAAGCGATAAAGTATGAATAACAAAGAGAAAGTTTTAGACGCCATTTTATCGCAGGGGATGCTGCCCTTGTTTTTTTACGAAGATGCCGAAGTGAGTTTCGAGATCATTCGCACGATGTATAATGCAGGTGTAAGGGCTGTAGAATATACCAACAGGGGTAAAGAGGCATTAAGTAATTTTTACCACATCAAGCAAAGGTTAGCTAAGGATATGCCTGATGTGTACCTGGGTATAGGTACCATAAAAACCGGTTTAGAAGCCGAAGCCTTTGTTGAAGCCGGTGCCGATTTTATTGTATCGCCCATTGTAGATAACGAGGTAGCATTGGTGGCTGATAACTATGGCAAACTGTGGGTCCCCGGTTGTATGACCCCAACCGAGATCCATATTGCCCAGCAGTATAAAGCAAAACTGATAAAAATATTCCCGGCTAATATATTAGGCCCGGCATTCATTGCCTCCATACGCGACCTTTTTCCCGGCCAATTATTTGTACCTACCGGCGGGGTAGAGATAGAGGCCGGCAACATTGCAGAGTGGTTCAGATCGGGTGTTTGCGCGGTAGGGATGGGCAGTAAATTAATAAGCCGTAACGTGTTAGATAAAAGGCTGTACACCCAGTTATATAATGATACGCTTAAGGCGTTGGAACTGGTACAGCTAAGTAAATAACCGAAGATTTAATTAAAATAACAGTATTGCCGATATGGAGCAACAATCAAAAGACCCGCTGCACGGCAAAACCCTGGAAGCCATACTGAACGCTTTAGTGGTACATATAGGCTGGGGCGAAATGGGTTATCGTATCCGTATCAATTGTTTTTTAGATAATCCCAGCGTTAATTCCAGCTTGAAATTTCTTCGTAAAACCCCTTGGGCACGCAAAAAGGTAGAAGACCTGTATATCGAATATTATAAAGAAATGAAGCAATAAGCTCACACTGAAAAACTTTCGAGATCGTGTTAAGAAACCGCCGGAACAGGATCATTTAAGCTACTGCTAAAACACCCCAATTTTTAACCGTGTTTCTTTTTCATATTCATTTTGGCCTTTGTACCCGAACTGTAATTATAAGTCTTTGAGTTCTCCGGCTTCTTTTCGTGGAAAGCCTCGCCGGGTACATATTGGTTAGGATCCGGCTTGGTATGTTTTTTTGCTTTGGCCTGTTCTTTTTCCTCTTCCTTTTGCTTGCGGTCTTTTTCTATTACCAGTTCATCGGGCAAGTCGGCTTTTTGCATTTTCTGGCCGGTAGCGTGTTCAATGCGGCGTACCTGGTCAAGCTCCAGGTCGGTGGCAAAGGTTAAAGCTAAAGTTTCATCTTCGGCATTAGCTGCATGGTTTTGGATGTGCTGTATATATACTTCTTTTTCGGCCGGCAGGTCAAGGTGTATTATAAAAGGGATGCCGGTTATATCAATAGCTTCTGTGCCTTCATTAGCAATGATCAGTACGCGCAGGCTGCTATCTGTTTTAAATTCGTTTATATCATTTACTTTGTTATACTCAAATGATAAAGGGTTTATCAGCGTTACCGCTTTGCGTAACCTGTTTTGCAGGCTTTTGTAAACGGTTTCGGCGGTGAGGCGCGTGTTGGTGAATACTACGGTTTTAGTAAACAGTTCCTCATCATATAAAAATAAATTTAGCAGATTTAGCTTGGTGCCAAAATTAGGTACGTGGTACAGCATCTGCTGATGTACGGGTAACTGTGTATCCGGCATTTCCTCAACCTCTACCGTTGCGGGCAGCTGCATAAATGGCGCTATCATTTTTTCGAGCTTGGCGTGCATTACTTCTGTAAACACCAGGCGCTGCGCCTTGCCAATACTGTTTGCCAGTTCAACAACGGGTAGTTGCAGGCCTTTTTTAACAATAAGCTGCGCATCGTCAACTGCAAAAAAATCAACCTTGTTCAGGTTCAATCCAAGTTTTAAATAGATGGCCCGCGCTCTGTCTGGCGTGGCAACTACAATGTCAGATCCTTCTGCCAGGTCATCCATTTGCTGCTCGGTAGTAGTGCCTGCATGCAGGCTAACAATACGGATGGTTTTGTTACGGTTTATCCTGTCAAACTGGGCAAGCAGTTCAAATACTTTCTCCTGGTCGGGCGCTAAGATCAAAGCTTTTGGCACACCATCTGCGCTGTGCTTAAAACGGTTAAGCGTAGCTAAAACCAGCAATGTGGTTTTTCCGCAACCCTCGGGCCCGATACCGATCACATCCTGGCCGCCAATAATGCGGTTAAGCGCTTTTTGCTGTATTTCTTTAGGTTGCGTAAACCCTAATTCGGTAACTGTTTTTATCAGCTGTTTATTCAGCTTAAATTTTTCTGCCCAGGCCATTTAAAAAATATAAAGAATGCAAAGATACCAAAAGCATATCGGTTTTAAGGTAATATGCTATATAGTGCCATTTCTTTACTTTAGGTGCATAATAAACCACCAGGCGCTGCAAACAGGCCAGCACAGTTGATGGCCTAAATTCACGTCAAAAAATAAGCCGTAAATGAATTAAAAAATTTATATTGGCGCACCAATTTTTCATCAAATATTAAACCCGCACAATGTCAAAAGACAAAAGTTTAGCTGCTGTTGCGCTAATAACATCCTTATTTTTTTTATGGGGATTTGCCCTAAATTTAAACCCTATTCTTATACCGCATTTAAAAAAAGCCTGCCAGCTTACAGATTTTCAATCTTCGCTGATAGACTCTGCATCCTACATCGCCTATTTTTTATTGCCCATACCGGCGGCACAGTTCATGAAAAAGTACGGCTATAAAGGTGGCATTATATTTGGCCTGCTGCTGTTTTCGATAGGGGCCATGCTGTTTTATCCGGCAGCCGCGGTACGTAACTATGCATTCTTTTTAGGGGCGTTGTTTGTGGTATTCTCCGGAATGGCTTTTTTAGAGACCGCAGCCAACCCATTGATCACCTTAATTGGCGATCCCAAAAGCGCCACACAGCGTATTAACTTTGCACAGTCGTTTAACGGGCTGGCAGCTACTTTGGCACCGTTATTAGGTGGTATGTTCATCCTGTCGGGCAAAACGTTAAGCGCTGCCGAAGAGAAGGCCATGTCTGCAGAACAATTGAACGCACATTTAAACCACGAGGCAGCGTCGGTACAAATACCGTTTGTTGTAATAAGCATTGTGGTATTTTTAGTTGCCATGATGGTTTGGCGCACGGCCTTCCCGAAAGTTAACGAAGAAGAAGTAGAATTAGCCGGTGACGGGCGCCGTTCATTAGGTTCACAGATTTCGGACTTGTTGAAGAATAAGCACCTCATGTCTGGTGTGCTGGCCGAGTTTTTTTATGTAGGCGGCCAGGCATGTGTAAGCAGTTTTTTTATCCGCTTTAGCGAAAAGGTAGCAGGTTTTGAAGAGAAGCCGGCATCTTTATATTTATCGCTGGCTTTTTTAGGTTTTATGGTGGGCAGGTTCACCGGTACCTTGCTTATGAAATTCTTTAATCCGGTTAAGCTGCTGGTTACTTATTCTGTTATCAATATTATACTCATCGTTGCAGCTATTAACCTGCAGGGTACTATTGCAGTTTACACGCTAATGGCAGTTTGGTTCTTCATGTCTATCATGTTCCCAACTATATTCTCGCTTAGTATCCGTGATCTGGGTTCAAAAACCAAGCTGGGTTCATCGTTGGTGATTATGGGGATTGTAGGCGGTGCGGTAATACCGCCAATAATGGGCCGTCTGTCTGATGCTACAAACATCCAGTTCTCTTACCTGGTGCCGGGCGTTTGTTTTGCCATGATACTTTGGTTTGCAATCAAAAATCTTAAAGTTAAAAAGATCGAGATCGTGGCAGGGCATTAAGCAGTTTATACATCCTACATTATAAAATTAAAGCAGGCCACCGCAAGGTGGCTTATTTGTTTAATACGGTTAGCCTGCTTTTTGCGTAATTAATATAGTTTTTCTGCTTATCTGCAGGCGGTTTAACTGCCAGGTACTTTTTATAATATAACACAGCGCTGCGCCTGTTGTTTAAGCTGGTATCGTATAAGGTAGCCAGCGCATAATATATCACAGGCGTTTGGTCAAACTGCAGGCTCTTTTGGTAAGCAGTTGCCGCTTTTTGATATCTTTTTAATTTTTCGTTACTATCTGCTATTTCGCCATAGTAGGAGGCTGTATTTGGGGAGATAGCTTCTTTGATGGTTTTTTGCAGATAAAAAATAGCCATGTTTTGGTCTTTAAGTGCCTTATAAGCCAGGGCTGTATAGTAGTAGCTGGTTTCATTTTGGGCCATCGCATCTATATCTATAAATGCGGACAGGCTGCAATCGTAGTTTTTAGTGTTGTAATAGGCTATACCGAGTTTGGTTAAAACCAGCCCCGAATGATCCCCAAAATCTAATAATTTAAGGCAATTACTGATCGTTTCGGGCCATTTCTTTTGAGCGTATTGCAGTTTCATCAGGCTGTTTAGTAAAACAATGTTTTGTCGGTCGGCAATTATGGCCAGGTTTAGTACCTTTTCTGCCTGGTCGTTAAGCTTCAGGCTTACATAAATATCACTCAGGTCAGCAGCCACGTCGGGTTCGGCAGGATTAATATGATTGGCCTTTTGCAGATAATAGATCTCATCATCAAAATTAGCTTTATCATTGCTGATAGTGGCCATTTGTTTATACACCATAAAGTTTGTGGTATCGCGCTCAAGGATGCGTTTATAATATAATTCGGCTTTACTGTTATTGCCCCTGCGCAGGTTTAAACTACCCAGGCTGTACAGCACAGGTGTGTTTGTAGAATCGATACTGTAAATGCGCTGATAATAGGCTTCGGCATCGGCCAGGCGGCCCGCCATGTTAGATGTGTATGCTAATTGCCCCAACGCTTTGGTGCTGTTAACCGGTTCCGGATAGTTCCTTTTCAGATAGTCGGCGGCATCTGCAAAGCGCTGGTTCTGGTAGTAATCTAATAGCAGGGCATCGTCAATTTTAGCTGTTTGCTGTGCATAAACGCTTGCAGATAGCATGGAAATAGTTATCAGTATAACGATAGATTTCATATAACTAAATTATTAGTTATAAATGATAAATCCTAATTAATTCTTTTGGCACTGTTATGGCTATAGGTTATATATATAAATTAAAGATACCTATGGATAAGATAAGAAAATTTGAATTGATGGAGAAAATCGTCCATGAATTAGAAGATTTGAAGAACAGCCAAACAGCTATTATAACTAAATTAGCTAAAATAGAAGTAGATAATATTGACCTGGGCAACAAACGCCTGGAAAAAGACCTGCCGGACATGCACCAGCGTGTTGCAGATAACCTGGATACGATAACAAGTATCCTGGAAGATTTTGCTAATCAGACAGAAGAGTTTAGCGACAAAAATAATATCGCCGCCCTGAAAGAACAGGAAGAGATAAAAAACTTGTAATTTTATGCTTTACAACAAAAAAGCCCCGATCAGGGGCTTTTTTGTTGTCGTATGTTTTTCTTTAGTTTATTACTTTATACGGATTACTGATACTGTATATAAATAGGGGCAGGTTTTAAATTCAAAACTTCTTTTGGCGTCATCATCCGTTTGGGTGCATTCTTAATATCATTTTTGTAAAATAATTTAAAGCCGGTAAATTGTACCGGTTCGCCCGCTACAAAATATTTGTAGGTTCCTTTTTTTAGTTCGGGGCCGCCCCATCCATCCATATCCATTACAAACTGTACATTGCTGTTCAGTTTTATATCCTGGTAATTGGTAACCATGCGTTTAGTAAAACGATGTACCACAAATATTTTAGGTGGCAGGTTATATTTTTTACAAAGGCTGCTCAGGTAGTTGCTTACATAGTTAATGTCTTTAGCATCAAATGTGCCTATGCGCTTGCCGGGCACACTGCCTTCCTTCATGGAAAATTCCGGGTCGATGCCAAAATGCACATTAGGCATTTTTAAATACTTTTCTAACAGGGGGAGTTCTGTTTCTACCGTACTATGCCCAACCTGGATATCTAAAAATATCAAAGCGTTAATAGGCCTGGCCATTTCAATTACCTTGTCTATCTGGCTAAAAGGCATACGCAGGCTATGCAATCCGTTACGCCCGGCATCTGCCTGGGCAGTAACACAGATGTAATGTAATGCGGGTTTTACAGGTGTAGACGGATCTGCCGCTTCCCAGTTCTTAATCTCGGCCGTTAACTTACTGCGCATCAGGGTTGGCTCGTATTCGCCCAGCACGCCCATGTTTTTAGAATACATATTACCATAATAAGCTACCACCCTGTAAAAAGGCAATATCGCCCCTGCTTTTGGATAGGGAGTATTTTTAACCGGCCATTTACCTGTTTTATCACCATTGGCCAAACTAATCATTAATGAGTCGTAACGGGCGGTATCTAATGTAGGTTTAACTGTGCTATCCTGTTGGATGGCTTGGGCAGAGGCAGAGATTGATGCTGCTGCAAAGGCAAGCGAGGCTGCAATTCGTAAAATGTTTTTCAAATGCTGTTTTTTTGATTGTACAATTAATGAATTTTATGATGATGAGTTTATACCATCTGCAATATCATTTTTAAGATTCGTAATTTTAATCCTGATTGATAGTTACTCTATACTTTTTCCCTTCATCGCCGTGCTGATAGCCACATCCATCACACGTTCGGCAAAGGGGCGTGTAAAGTCGTTTAAAGTGTCAATTTTGGCGTGTAAAAGGTCTTTGTCGCCTGTGCTTAATGCAGCTTTAAGTGCTTCTAAATGTATATGTGTTTCGGTTATTTCTTTGGTGTTTAGCAATTGGCCGTTCTTCTCCAGAAAGCGTTCAACGGTGTAGATCATTTGCTCTGCCTCAGTTTTAGCTTCTATCAGCATACGGGCGCTTACATCATCTTTTGCGTGGGTAATGCTATCCATCAGCATTTGTTCAACCAAGTCATCTGTAATGCCGTAGGCCGGTTTTACTTCAACCTCCTGTTTAACACCGCTGCGCAGTTCAATAGCCTGTATTTTCAGGATGCCGTCAGCATTTAGTATGAAGTTGATATCTACCTTTGGGAAGCCCGCAGGCATAGCCGGGATGCCTTTTAATTCAAATTCGGCCAATTTGCGATTCTCGCTGATCAGGTCGCGTTCGCCCTGATAAACAGCAATTTTCATATTTACTTGTCCGTCTTTAGAGGTGGTGTATTGGCGGCCCGCTTTTGTAGGGATCTTGGAGTTACGCGGGATAATAGTATCCATTAAACCGCCCATCGTTTCTATACCTAATGATAAAGGGGTAACATCCAGTAATAAAATATCGCTGCGATTACCAGCCAGTACATCGGCCTGTATGGCGGCGCCCAAAGCAACCACTTCATCCGGATTGATACCATCATGCACCGGGCGGCCAAAAAATTCAGCCACCATCTTTTTAACCAATGCCGTGCGGGTACTGCCGCCAACCATTACTACCTCATCAATATCTGCAGTGGTTAGTTTGGCGTCTTTCAGTGCATTTTGGCAGGCCGTAATAGTTTGTTGTACTTTTGGTAATATCAGTTCTTCAAAGGCGGTGCGTTCTAAAGTGCACCAAATATCGCCTATCTTTTCGTTAAAAATACTTTGGTGGGCAAATGCCTTTTTGGCTTCTTCGGCTTTTAAGCGTAGCTGTTGCGTCAGTTCGCGGTTATTGGCCAGTTCATCTTTATCTATATTGTTCTTCTCTATCCAGTAATCAGCAATGGCGCGGTCAAAATCATCACCACCTAAAAAGGTATCGCCGTTGGTAGATAACACTTCAAATATTCCGTTCTGGATCTGCAGGATAGACACATCAAACGTACCACCGCCCAGGTCGTAAACCGCAATCGTTTTGGTTTCTTCGGGATTTAAGCCGATACCATAAGCCAGGCTCGCAGCTGTCGGCTCATTCACAATGCGCAAAACATCCAGGCCCGCCAGTTTACCGGCATCACGTGTGGCCTGGCGCTGCGAATCGTTAAAATATGCGGGTACGGTTATTACCGCACGGGTAACCGGTGTTTTAAGGGCATGTTCGGCACGGTCTTTCAGTTCCTTTAATATCAGGCCCGATAGCTCGATAGGGTTATAAAACTTATCACCAACCTTAATTTTTACCAGGTTTTCGGAGTCGTCATCAATAATTTTGTACGAAAAAAAGTTCTGATAATTTTTGACATCGGCATAAGAACGGCCCAGTAAACGTTTAACCGAAAACACGGTGTTCTGCGGGTCGGTAATTAAATAATCTTTGGCCTCGTTACCTACGGTGATATCGCCGGTAGCGCCAAAATGCACTACCGATGGGACTAATACACCTTTGCCGGCGTCGTTTATAACCCGGGGTTCTTTATCAGGATTAATAAATGCAACCAATGAATTGGTTGTACCCAAATCGATCCCTACAATAATATCTTCTTTTTGTATAGAACCCGTTGCCAGGTTGATAGAAACTTTAGCCATAGTAATAAATCACAAAGCGCAAATGTAGTTAGTTTTAAGGGATGGAGTGTCATTTGGATTTCGGATTTACAATTGTCTGAACCGGAATTACTGGAATTGAAGGATTTTTAGAATAATAGGTTCAAATTCTGTTAATTCATCTTATTCGTTTAATAGGAGTTCATACAATTTTATTTACATTCATCCCAATGAAACGCCTGCTGTTGCCATTGCTACTTTTTACAACCACATTTACTTACGCACAGCAGTTTGGCGGTAACCCGCCATCCATAAAATGGCAGCAGGTAAATACTCCGCAGGCGCGTGTTATATTTTCGCAGGGGATGGATTCGGTGGCTTTGCGGGTGGCACAAACCATAGCGCAAATGAACCGCGCCATACAACCTACAATTGGTTACAAACAGCGTAAGGTTAGTATTGTGCTGCAAAACCAAACTACTATATCTAATGCTTATGTGGGTTTGGCGCCTTTCCGCAGCGAATTTTATTTAACGGCAGGGCAAAACAGCTTTGAGGTAGGCAGCCTGCCCTGGCCAGAACAGCTGGCCATTCACGAGTTTAGGCATGTGCAGCAATACAATAATTTTAATGTAGGACTATCTCGAGGGTTAAGTATCCTGTTTGGCGAAGGAGGGCAGGCCCTGGGCAACGCGCTATCGGTACCCGACTGGTTTTTTGAAGGTGACGCCGTTTATAACGAAACCCTGGTAAGTAAACAGGGCAGGGGAAGGCTTCCATATTTTTTTAACGGCTTTAGGGCGTTATGGGCAGCAGGTAAAAATTACAGCTGGATGAAATTGCGTAACGGCTCATATCTGGATTATACGCCCAATCATTACCCTCTGGGGTATATGATGGTAGCTTATGGCCGCCAGAAATATGGTAACGATTTTTGGAAAGATGTTACACATGATGCCGCTGCTTTCCATACAGGCTTTTATCCTTTGCAGGGCGCTATTAAAAATCATACGGGCGAAAATTTCATCGAATTTAGAAACGCCGCCTTAAATCATTTTAAAGCCGATTTTAGTTTTGATATCAGTGATGACCCCCCTAATATTACTAAACAACATTTTATAGCCGACAGGGAGTTTCCTGCGTATGTAAATGATAGCACGCTTATATATTTAAGATCAGCCTATAACCATGTACCGCAATTTATTATTAAAACAGGTAATCAGGAAAAAGCGATAGCTGTACAAGGCATTAATAATGATAATTACTTTAGTTATCAAAATGGCAAAATTATCTATGCCGGCTATCGCCCGGATCTGCGCTGGGGCTTTCGTAATTATAACGAACTGACCGTGCTGGATATTAATACCGGTAAAGAACGGCGTATCACCCGTAAAACAAGATATTTTTCGCCTGCTTTTAGTGCCGATGGCAAAATTATAGTAACCGTGCAGGTTGCCACAACCGGTAAAAGCGAGTTGCATTTGCTGAATGAAAATGGCAAACTGTTAAGCGCTTTGCCAAATAATGCCGGTCTGTTTTATACTTACCCTAAGTTTTATGGTGATGATAAACTAATTTCTGCCGTCCGGAATTTCAAGGGCGAGATGTCGCTGGCATTGATCGATATCAAATCGGGGTCTAATAAATACCTGCTGCCGTTTAGTTTCGAGCCGATAGCCTTTCCGCAAGTGCAGGGAGATACCGTTTACTTTACAAAAACATCAGGACTTGAGGATAAATTGTTTGCCTTGGTTATCAGCTCAAATAAATTATACCGGGTTAATGCTGCAACCCCAAATGCTTCTATCGGCTATTACCAGCCTGCTACAGGTGTTAAAAAACTGGCATGGGCCGGCTTTACCGCTTTTGGTTACCAGGTAAATGAGGCTAACCTTACAGATATAAAATTTATACCAGTAGCTGATGAGCAGGCATTTAAACCGTTACCCGATGTGGGTATCAGCGTTTTAAATAAAGATACCGCCAGTAATATTCTGGCAGCTGTAAAACCCGATAGCTTGCCGGTAACAAAATATAGTAAGTTGCACGGGCTGTTTAATTTTCACAGTATCTTCCCGTTGCTGGATGATCCTAATTATGCCTTGCAACTTGTTGGGAACAATGTTTTAAATACCTTCCAGTCCCAGCTTACCTTCAATTATAACCGGGATGAAGGCTACAAACAAATAGGTTATGAAGCGGCTTATGGCGGTTTATATCCATACTTGCTTGCAGGCGCTGATTATACTTTAGACAGGCGGGGGATAGCTAATGGCGGCTATGTGTATTACAATGAAACGGCCATACATGCAGGCTTACAGGTGCCCCTGAATTTTTCTGCAGGCAAGCATTTAACAGGATTAACGGTAGCCAGTAATTTGTATTACAGCGGCAATGCCATTCAGGATCCGTTTCGTAGTACTTATAAAGACAGCCACTATACGTATCTCAGCAGCAGCATCAGGTTTACCAATCAAACACAGCAGGCCAGGCAACACATCAACCCGCATTTTGCACAAAGCATCAGCATCAACTATAAAAACGCAGTTTCGGGGCAGGATGCTACGCAGATATTGGGTGTAAGCACTTTGTATTTTCCGGGTTTATCCGCTAATCACAGCCTGGTATTAAGCGGTGCGTACCAGCATCGGGGGCAAAATAATGCCATTGGCTATTCTAACGATTTTCCGTTTTCTTATGGTTACAGCGCTATCAGCCTTGATGATATGAACAGATTTGCGGTAAGCTATCATTTCCCGATCGCTTACCCGGATGCCGGAATGGCTAACTTATTATACATTCTTCGCCTGCGCGGCAACTTGTTTTATGATCAAACTAATGGCAATGCCGAAAGATTTTACAGCGATGGAAGTGCTTTTAAAGGTAAATTCAGGTCTGCAGGTGCTGCCGTGTTTTTTGATACCAAATGGTTTAACCAGGCATCGGTGTCGTTTGGCCTGCGGTATAGTTATTTGTTAGATAATGATCTATTCGGCGGTAATGGCCATAACAGGATAGAGTTGGTGCTGCCGGTAAGTGTATTTTAATAAGTGAGTTATTCAATAACACAAGTAGTTTCCACTAATCAAGAATTTGCCGCGTTTATAATAGCCTTCACTCTATCTGAGCTGGTTACATCCAGGTTGTATTCGTCTGCAATGCTGTTAGACATCAATATATGGTCGTTTTTATATTGCATGCCGCCTGTAATATTGATCCGGGCGGATGAATGGACTTCTTTAGCACCAGTAAAGTGTACCAGATCGGCAACATTGCTTTCTGTGATACCGCTGCCCGGCATAATACTAGTGCGGCCTGCAGCTTTTTCTATCAGGTGATTAATTACTGTTGCGCCTTCCATTGCCGTTGTTTTGCCCCCTGATGTAAGGATGCGTTCGCAACCCATGCTAATGATCTCTTCAAGGGCAACGTATTGGTCGGCACACATATCAAATGCACGGTGAAAAGTAACGCCTAATCCCCATTGGCGTGCCATACGTACCAGTTCGGTACAGCGTTCCACATCTATATTGCCATCAGCTTTAAGCATGCCGATCACTACACCATCGCAACCCGCTTCAATGCAGGTACGGATATCGGCCTTCATTACTTCAAATTCCAGGTCGGTATATAAAAAATCGCCGCGGCGGGGGCGTATGAGTACATAAAGTTTAATATGCAGGTGTTTACGCGCCAATATGATCTGGCCGTATGAGGGGGTGGTGCCACCCTCTGCCAGGTTTTCGCAAAGTTCAATCCTTACGGCGCCGCCATCCTGTGCAGCAACAGCCGATGTAACTGAATTAGAACAAACTTCAAGGGTAACAGGTTGTGGTCTACTATTCATATAGCAAAGCAAGGCGTATGGTTATCAAACCTTTTATTACGGGTAATATTATTTTTTTTCTTTGTAAAAGCTTTTTCCTGGTATCAGCAAGTCCTGCCTTTTATCATCGCATACGGCAAAACTAAAACCTTCTTGAATAGCATAAGCGCCATATTCGCCCTTTTTATTAATGGCTAAAAAACCAACCTGTATCTGTTTAGCTGTTTCTGGTTTCTTTTTAATAATGCGGTTAACAGCTTCCTTACAGGCATCCTCGGGCGAGTAGCCCTGGCGCATCAGCTCAACTACTAAAAAGCTGCCTACATTGCGTATCACTTCTTCGCCAACACCTGTTGATGTAGCGCCGCCAACTTCATTATCTACGTATAAACCGGCACCAATAATGGGGCTGTCGCCCACACGGCCGTGAAGTTTAAAGGCCATACCGCTGGTAGTGCAGCCCCCGCTAATATTGCCTTTAGCATCAATGGCCAGCATGCCGATGGTATCATGGTTATATTTGCTGCCGGGGCGGTGCTGTTGGTTCTCAATATTCAATACCGGCGAATATTTGGCTGTTTTAAGCCATTTTTTCCAGGCGGCGTATGATTCGGGCGTTAATAATTTTTCTCTTTTTAGGCCTTGTTCAACGGCAAATTGTGTAGCACCATCACCAACCAGCATTACGTGCGGAGTTTTTTCCATTACCAGCCTCGCTACCGAAATAGGGTGTGCAATATCCTCCATTGCAGCTACCGAGCCGCAGTTGCCAAACTCATCCATAATACAGGCATCCAGCGTTACACGGCCATCCCTGTCCGGGTAGCCGGCACGGCCAACGGTATGGTTTTTCATGTCTGCTTCTGGTATGCGCGCACCGGCCTCAATGGCATCTAATGCACGGCCGCCTTTCGAAAGGATCTTCCAGGCTTCCTGGTTAGCAGCCACACCAAAATCCCAGGTAGATATGATAATGGGCAAACCAGCGGTAGCAACTGGCACAACTGTGGCTTTTGCAGCAGCATATTTTGATAATGTTGCTAAAGAAGCGGTTACAGCCGTTAGCTTAAGGAATTTGCGACGATCATACATGAGGATAAATATAATAATAGGGCAATAATAAGCATAAATGTATCAGCTTTAATACAAAAAGTATCATGCCTTAACTTTGGTTCGGAAACTGGGCTGTAGAGGAAATGACAGGAAGATAGGCCTTTTTAAAAGCAAACACCATATGCATCATTCAAAATCCCTTTGGCAATTAAAGCAATGCCAGGCTTTGCGGGTGTAAAATGGTAAAACTGATAGCAGTGCAGATATTAAGGTGATCAGCCAATGCGCTTTCCTTTCGGTTGCAGCACCATAGCGCACATTTGTGGATGCACAATAAGGGCAAATAACAGGGGCGTGCGTTTCTTCGTCAATCTCAAAATGGTCTTGTTCGTGCAGGTTGCCTTGTTGTGCCAGTAGTTCGCGGCTGCGTTGCAGGTCGCGTTCAAATATTTTTAGTTTTATCCCTCCAACTGCGTTATTAAATACGGGGTTGGCAGATATAATGTTATCATCGGCAATAAAGCAGGGAATATCATTATCCTCCAGCTTGGTGCGCATAATATGTGCCAGCATCGGGTCGTAATATTGCTCAAGCGTTATGATCTTGTCCTGCGTTGGTTCTTCCATAATTATATAACAGATATACTAAGGTACTTTGTTTTTTGTTAATTTGGTGCAATGAACCGCATAGACCGTATATCTGCCATACTGATACAGCTGCAAACCCGCCGTATAGTAAAGGCTGGCGATATTGCAGCAAAATTTAATGTAAGCCTGCGTACCATTTACCGCGATGTGCGTTCGTTAGAAGAAGCCGGAGTGCCAATCATAGGCGAAGCAGGTGTGGGGTACTCCCTGGTTGAGGGGTATCGGTTGCCTCCTGTAATGTTTACCCGGGAAGAAGCTACGGCATTTTTAACTGCCGAAAAGTTTATGGAAAAAATGACCGATGCATCTACCTCGGCGCAATACCGGTCGGCCATGGATAAGGTGCGGGCGATACTAAAAACTACCGAAAAAGATCTGTTAGAAAGTATAGACGGCAGTATAGAGGTACTTAAAAGCCAAACACAGCGCAGGGTAAATAATAACAATCATATCCAAACTATCTTAAATGGCATAGCACATAAAAAAATACTTTGCATTGATTACATGGCTGGTTATACCCAAACCAAAACTAACCGCCATATAGAGGCCGTAGGCATATTTTACCTGGATAGCTACTGGCACCTGATAGCCTATTGCCGTATGCGTAAAGATTACCGCGATTTCAGGCTCGACAGGATTCTGCAGATACAGGAAACAGATCTTGTTTTTGAAGGTAACCATCCTGCACTTAAAGATTATCTTGCGCAAACCGCATCAGAGCATCAGCTGGAAACTATCGTTATAAAAGTGGAAAGCAAAATCATCAATTTTATTAACGAACAGCGATATTATCATGGCTTTGTATCTGAAAAACAAACGGGCAATTTTACAGAAATGACCTTTCTTACCGTATCTATTGAGGGTTTTGTGCGCTGGCTGATGATGTTTGGCGACCATGCCGAGATTATGGCTCCGCAGAAGGTAAAGGACAAGGTATCAGAAATTGCAGAAGCTATTTTAAAACGTAATATGGCGACGGTGCCAATGTAACTGTTCAAAACCTGCTGTGATCATCCCGGATTAAAATCGAACAGCAAAAAATCTTTTCCTGCTGACATACCGTTGTCAAAACGCATTCTTTTTTTGTGGTTATATTAAATATAACTATGAATACATTAACACTAACAACACAGGTAGAATTTAATGCACCTGAAGCTGAAGTTTGGAAAGGCTTAACCAACCCTGAAATGGTTAAGCAATATTTCTTCGGCACCATTTTAAAATCCAACTGGCAGGAAGGCAGCCCAATTACCTTTAGCGGAGAATGGGATGGTAAAAGCTACCAAGACAAAGGTATTATTAAAGAAATTGTGCCCGGCAAATATGTAAAATACAGCTATTGGAGCAGTATGGCCGGCACCGAAGACAAGCCTGAAAATTATGCAGATATCAGTTACGAATTAGATGAAGCTTGCAATGTTACCACATTAACCATTACCCAGAATAATGTAAAAAACGAAGCATCCAAACAGCATTCCGAACAAAACTGGCATATGATTTTTGATGGCTTAAAAAAGCTGATAGAAAAATAAGCCTAACACTTAAACTAAATTAGCGGGTAAAGGTCATCCTTTGTCCGCTTTTTTCATTAATGAAATCCCCGTTTTCGTAAACCAGATTGCCCGATACAATGGTACTGATTACTTTGGCTTTAAAAGTGCTTCCCTCAAACGGCGACCAGCCGCATTTATACAAGATATTGCCCTTGTTTACCTGCCATGGGTTGTTCAGGTTTACCAGCACCATATCTGCCCAGTAACCTTCGCGGATAAAGCCACGTTTTTCTATCTGGAAGATGGTGGCCACGTTATGCGCCATTTTTTCGGCGATCTGTTCCAGCGTTATTTTCCCCTGATGGTAAAGTTGCAGCATGGCGGGCAGAGCGTGCTGCACCAGCGGGCCGCCGCTTGGCGCCTGCAGATAGGATTGCGCCTTTTCTTCGCTGGTATGCGGGGCATGGTCTGTAGCTATCACATCTATCCGGCCATCTAAAACAGCCTTTAATATTTCATCGCGGTCGGCCTCTGTTTTAACGGCGGGGTTCCATTTAATCAGGTTGCCTTTTCCTTCGTAATCAGCATCGGTAAACCATAAGTGGTGTATGCAGGCTTCGGCGGTTATGCGCTTGTTAGCCAGCGGTATATCATTGCTGAACAGATGCGTTTCTTTAGCGGTAGATATATGCAGGATGTGCAGGCGGGTGTTATTTTTTTTAGCCAGCTCAACCGCCATAGATGATGACAGATAACAGGCCTCGGCACTGCGGATAACCGGATGCATCTTTACCGGGATATTGTCGCCAAGTAATTGTTTATAATGCTCCAGGTTACTTTTAATAGTGGCCTCATCTTCGCAATGGGTAGCTATCAGCATGGGCGACCGGGCAAAAAGCTGTTCCAGCGTAGTTGGGTTATCTACCAGCATATTCCCTGTTGATGAACCCATAAAAACTTTTACACCGCAAACATTTTTGGCATCGGTACACAAAACCTCGTCCAGGTTATCGTTTGATGCACCCATAAAAAAGGAGTAGTTGGCCGGGGAGTTTTGGGCAGCTATATTATATTTATCCTGTAAAAGCTGCTGGGTTAAAGCGTTGGGTACGGTATTGGGCATCTCCATAAAAGATGTGATACCACCAGCCACAGCCGCGCGGGATTCTGTTGCGATATTGCCCTTATGCGTTAAACCCGGCTCGCGAAAATGCACCTGGTCGTCTATGCAACCCGGTAAAAGGTGCAGCCCTTCGGCATTAATTTCTTTATCGGCTTTGGTGTTTATGTGCCCGTCAATCTTTTCAATAAAACCATCTTTTATTAAGATATCTGCTGCCATCTGGCGGCCTTCGTTAACTATGGTTGCGTTTTTTATAATGATTGATGCCATAAGGGCAAAGATAGTTTTTAGCGTCAAGATAAGAAGAGTCAAGAATCAGAAATGAAGACTGTGGGGTTTAGCCTTTTATTAATTCCTGATTCTTGACTCCAATTCTATTTACTCCCGAAGTAATAGTTTACACCAAAATTAAAGTTGTTGTTAAGGCTGGCGTTAAAATAGCTGCCTTTTGTTAAATAGCTGTATTGATAGCTCAGGTTACCAAAGCCCATATTTAAACCAACTTTGGGCGAAGGAAAGAATACAACATTTGGCCCCGCGAAGGCAGATAAATGCCCGTTGTTTAAATTATCGGCATTGTGAGTTGTGCTTAAGCCCATTTGCGGGTAAATCCCAAACTTATCGTTTATCATGTAGTAATAACGCAGGTTAACAGCCAGGCCAATAATATCTGTATGGTATTTGTTGGTATAAGTGTAACTGCTTACGGCTGATGATGTTGAAGCGAAATTGGTAGTTTCGGTGCCTGATACTCTGGAATAACCTGGCTGGATGCCGATAGCCCATTTATCATTCAGGAAAAAGCCAAATTCGGGGCTGATGTTAAAGCTTACAATTTTGTAGTTGGAATATTGAGAGATGCCGGTATCAAAAATATAGTTTTGTGTGGTGCCATCTTCATCATAGCTAAAATTAAAACTGCCGCCCAGGTATTTATGGCCTTTGCCAATTTGTGCAGATGATGCGCCAACGAATAAAATTAAAGTGATTGCGGTAAGTAAGATTTTTTTCATGTTTTAAAATATGGGGCTAATATGATTTTTGACACTTATACGCACAATGATGTATAGATGATACAGCAAAATGTATCGACCAATGATATAATTGAAGAATGCGTTCGAAAATGAAAACGGCTGCTGTTATCTTTAGTAGTTTTATACTTGGGGCAGCCCACTAAAAACAAAACCCTATCTTTGCGGCTATGGCTGTAACCTTTGAAGATTTTAAATTTAACCGGCAAATATTAAATGCCATTGCCGACGCCGGTTATACCGAAGCTACGCCCATACAGCAAAAAGCTATCCCGCCCATCATGAACGGGCAGGATGTAATGGGTATAGCGCAAACGGGCACGGGTAAAACTGCTGCTTATGTGCTGCCTGTATTAATGAAGCTTAAATATGCCCAGGGTGATAACCCGCGGGCTTTGATCATATCGCCAACGCGCGAACTGGCCATGCAAATAGAAGAGAACATTAAAGCCTTTGCAGTAAATACCGATTTACGTGTAGTGGTGCTTTACGGCGGCATCGGCCCTAAAACACAAATAGAGAATATTAATAAAGGGGTAGATATTATTGTGGCAACACCGGGCCGTTTTCTGGATGTTTATATAGCCGGACACATCGTAACCAAAACTATTAATACATTAGTATTGGATGAGGCTGATAAAATGATGGATATGGGCTTTATGCCGCAGATAAACCGCATTTTAGAGGTAGTGCCGGTAAAACGCCAGAACCTGCTGTTTTCGGCCACCATGTCTGATAAGATACAGGAGCTGTCGCATAATTTCCTGGAGTTCCCAACGGTAATAGAAGTTACCCCGCAGGCCACCACTGCCGAAACGGTGGACCAGCAATTGTACCATGTACCCAACGTAAAAACCAAGATAAACCTGCTTAAAACCCTGCTTGATAAAGAGGGCGATATTAAAAAGCTGATGATATTTTGCAAAACCCGCGTGGCTGCAGAGGATGTGTACAAGTTTTTGCTGCGTAAGTTTGGCGAAAAGGAAGTAAAGGTACTGCACGCCAACAAAGGGCAAAACACGCGGATAAATTCTATCAACTCATTTAAAAACGATGAGGTAAAGATACTGGTAGCTACAGATGTGGCATCGCGCGGTATTGATGTAAGTGATGTAAGCCACGTAATAAACTTTGATGTGCCCGTGGTGATTGAAGATTATGTGCATCGTATTGGCCGTACGGGCAGGGCATATAACTCGGGTGTGGCCATTACCTTTGCTGTGCCGTCAGAAGAGTATTATATCAACAAGATCCAGAAGCTGATCAGGCAAACTATCCCGGTACATTCCATTCCTGACGGTGTTTTTATTGAAGAAACACCGTACGAGGAAAGGCAGGATCAGGCCCGGGAGATAGATTTGCAAAAGCGTAAGGAAGACCCCGATTTTAAAGGTGCCTTCCACGAAAAGAAAACGCTTAACCAGCATAAAAAATTTGATGCCGAAAAGGCAAAACGACAACCCAACAGTGCTAATAAGAAACCAGCTAAACAATATGGCGGAGCAAAACGATCTGGCAAAAAAAAACGATTCTAATACCAAAAAATTCAGGATAACGCCGCTGAATTTTGCTACGGCTTTTTTCTTTATACTGGCAGGCTATATATTTATAAACGGTGCTAAAATAACAGGCGCTCCTTATGAACACTGGAGCGGTACCATCGGCTGGATATTTATCCTTTTTGCGGTTGTAGTGTCATGGCTGGATATAATTTTTCGTAATTTCTTCCCCGAAACTAAAAAACTATGGATTGTAGAGTTAAGCTTTATAACTTTGGTGCTGATCATATTTTTTCTTGTTAAATAATTATTACGGATGTGCCGGTTTAGATGTGCAAATATGCAGAGGAAGAAATCGCTAAATCACTAATTCAATAACCACTAATTCAAAAAATGAAAACTGCTGAAATAAAGCTAACCATTCAACTCGACGATAATAACATTCCGGAAAATATCCTGTGGGAATCAACCGATTCGCAAAATAAAGAGGCCCTGCCGGTACAGGCCATGATGTTATCCCTTTGGGATAAAAGCTACCAGAATACGCTTAAAATTGACCTGTGGACAAAGGATATGCCGGTTGATGAGATGAAGCGCTTTTTTTATGAAACCCTGCAAACCATGGGCGATACTTTTTTACGCGCCACCGGCGAGAAGAACATCGTAGAAGACCTGCGCGATTACTGCGCCCACTTTGCCGATAAAATGGAGATCAAAAAATAATTTTTATCTATGCGCCCCGCATCGCTTATCTCGCTTTTGGGTTTTGTTATACTTATTGCGGCAACCTTTTGCCCCATGCTGCGCCCGTTTCATTTAGTTAACTGGAATGTTTACAAGCTAAACCAACCCTACGGCATGGTAATTATGCTAACCGGCGTTATTGGCATACTCTGTACGGTACTTAACCAAACAAAAGTAACCCGTATTGCCGCATGGTCTGCACTGGTTTTGGTGGTGTTACTTTATGTGGCTGCCATACTAAAAATTAAGGCAAGTTTCAGCTTTATACCATTTAAGGGGATCAACGGGTTTTTAACCAGGCAAATAGCGTTTAAATGGGGCTGGTATGTATTGTTTGCGGGTGCAGGGCTGGCCGTTGCAGGTGCGCTGGCATCAAAAAAACGTGTTTACACGCAGGGTGAATAAGCAGCGTTACCACCTGTATGTTTATTAGTTAATAGTATTTTTGGTGCAGATATTTTTAACATATTTGTACCACATATAATCATATCGCACTTTTATGTTTAAGCTTAATTTTCGCAACCAGGTATTAGCAGGCTTTGCAATATCTATTTTGCTTGTGTTAATTGTTGGCGTGCTGTCTTTTAATAGTATTAAACAGCTGGAAGATGATACCGTTTGGGTAAACCACACTCAAAAGGTTATCAAAACTTCAAACAACTTATTACAATATTTAATTGACGGCGAAACCGGTATGCGTGGTTACGGCGCCACCAATAATAAACAGTTTTTGGACCCATATAACGATGCGGTACCAAAAATTACCGAAAGCTTAATGCAGCTGTCTAATTTAGTGGTTGATAACCCTGCACAATTAAAAAGGATAGATTCATTAAAAACAATTGTTAACCGCCAGTTGGTTATCCTGAAAACCAATATAGATACTCGCGAAGCAAAGGGCCTTGATTATATGGTTGCCCGGCACATGTTTTTGAACGGAAAAGGCAACATGGATAGCATCCGTGATATTAACAAACGAGTTATAGATACCGAGAACAA
Source organism: Mucilaginibacter phyllosphaerae (assembly GCF_004378255.1). Taxonomy (GTDB): domain Bacteria; phylum Bacteroidota; class Bacteroidia; order Sphingobacteriales; family Sphingobacteriaceae; genus Mucilaginibacter; species Mucilaginibacter phyllosphaerae. The sequence goes on along the minus strand of NZ_SNQG01000001.1, from coordinate 87,981 downwards.
CCTGCTTGAAGAACGTAAGGCCGCGTCAGAACGGGCATCAGAACGGGCTGTTATTGTTATTGTTATCGGCTGCATGGTGTTTGTGCTTATTGTAGTAATTATGTTTTACTACATCCAGGCAACTTTTGCCCGCCAGAAAAAAATTGAGGAAGAAGTGCGTGTAGCCAATCTGCAACTGGAAAAAGTACTTGTAGAGAATGAGTCTAAAAATTGGTTGCTAACCGGCAGCGGTAACCTCAACGAAAGAATGCAGGGCCAGCAAAGCGAAAAAGAACTTTCTGAAAATATTTTAACCGAGGTAAGCCAGTATGCCAATGCCCTTACCGGTACGCTATATTTATTTGATGATAACGAAGAGCGGCTTGAATTATACGCATCTTATGCGTTTAATGATCCCGCGATGTTAAAACAAACCATCCGTATCTCTGAGGGGTGGATAGGGCAGGCCGCTAAGGACGAAAGGGCTGCTGTTGTTAAGGGCAAACTGAATGATAGGCTGCTGTTAGGCACATCAATTTTAGAGGATGAACTGATCGAAACGTTTATTGTGCCTTTCTTTTTTGATAAGAAATTAAAAGGAGTGATAGAGCTTGGTTTCCGTAGTGAAATTACCGACCAGATAAAAGAATACATCTTATTGGTTGCTAATGATATTGGCATAGCCGTAAATACTTCGCAGGCGCGTACTATTATGCATGACCTGTTCGAAGAAACTCAGCAGCAGGCGGAAGAATTGGAAGCACAGCAGGAGGAAATGCGTGTAACCAACGAGGAACTGATGAACAAAACAGAAATGTTGCAGGCATCAGAAGAAGAGCTGCGGGTACAACAGGAAGAATTGCGCACCATCAATGCCGAACTGGAAGAGAAAGCAAGTTTACTGGAAGAAAAAAACCAGGCTATTGAAGAAGCCCGTCAATCCATCAGTATCAAGGCCAACGAGCTGGAAACAACAGGCAGGTACAAATCAGAGTTTTTGGCCAATATGAGCCACGAATTGCGCACGCCTTTGAACAGTATATTGGTGTTGGCGCGCATACTTAAAGATAATAAGCCGCTCAACCTGTCAGAAGATCAGATCAAATACGCCAGCGTGATCTTTAACGCCGGTAACGATCTGCTCACGCTGATCAATGATATCCTCGACTTGTCGAAAATAGAATCTGGCAAACTGGATATGCAGAACGAGAATGTAAAAGTAGCTGATATTCTGAGCGACATGCAATCGTTGTTTGCAGAGGTAGCCGGCAATAAGCAAATAAATTACAGCACCAGTTACAACGGTGTACCGCCAACTATTTATACTGATAAGGTAAGGGTAGAACAGGTAATTAAAAATCTGCTCTCCAACGCATTTAAATTTACGCCAGAGAACGGCTCCATCAGTATTGCGGCTGTTGCCGGGCCGAGAGAAAATACCATTAGTTTTAAAATAAAAGATTCGGGCATTGGTATCCCGTCAGAAAAACAGAAGATCATCTTTGAGGCATTTCAGCAGGCCGATGGCTCTACCAGCCGTAAATATGGCGGCACAGGTTTGGGTTTATCTATCAGCCGCGAACTGGCCAGCTTACTGGGGGGTAATATTACCGTAACCAGCCAGCCGGGCGCGGGCAGCGAATTCACTTTAACGCTGCCGTTTGAGGCTAAACATGTAGATAATGCAGAAGAAACCCTGCCTACAATAGAAAACTACCAGCCAACAACATTTTTAGATACCGTAGTAAAAAAATCAACCGACCCTAACCACGAGCCTTTTGTGATCATTGTTGAGGATGATAAGAACTTTGCAGATATTTTACAGGATTACGCCCGCGACCATGGTTTTAAATCTGTAATGGTTAACGAGGGTACAAACGCTGTTGAAATAATTACCGAGCAGCAGCCGGATGCCGTGATACTGGATATTATGCTGCCGGGTAAAGACGGCTGGCAGATATTGAAGGAATTAAAGCAGGCTGAGGCTACCATGCATATCCCGGTTCACCTCATGAGCGCCGGCGAAGCTGCGGCTAACCGTGTGCGTAAAGAAGGTGCCATCAGCTTTTTAAAAAAACCGGTAAATACCGAAACGCTGGATAAGCTGTTTGCTGATATTATGGCTAATAATGGTACAAAATTTACCCAAATACTACTGGTAGAAGACCACAAGGCACAAAGCCAGGCACTTAAGGATCTGATGCAAAGCCAGGGCATAACGGTAGACCAGGCATTTGATGGCGAATCGGCTTTCCGGATGCTGTATGAAAAAGAGTACCAGTGTGTAATACTGGATCTTAACCTGCCCGATATATCGGGGCTGGACCTGCTGGATAAAATAAAAGAAATAGATAAATTTATTTCGCTGCCGGTTATTATCAACACCGCTATGGAGCTGGATAAAACATCGGTTAACAGGCTGATGCAATACGCCAATGCGATGGTGGTAAAAACAAGCAAATCGTCTGACAGGCTGATAGACGAAGTAAACCTTTTCCTGAACAAGATCAGCGAGAGCGGGCCTAAGTCAACCGCCCCGGGCGCACCTGTTAAAGGCAAAAATATCACTAAAGGCAAAGAAACTATAAAAGGCAAAAAAGTGCTTATTGTTGATGATGATATGCGCAACATTTTTGCCCTGAGCAGTGCGCTTGAAAGTTATGACCTAAATGTGGTGATTGCCAACGATGGGGAAGAAGCCATAGCCAAACTGGAAGAGGTAACCGATATTGATATTGTGCTGATGGATATTATGATGCCTAAAATGGATGGTTACGAAGCTACAAGGCATATCCGTAAGCAAAACAAATGGGCAAAATTGCCTGTTATAGCCCTAACCGCAAAAGCCATGAAGGACGACCGCGAAAAATGTATAGCAGCAGGCGCTAATGATTATATCACCAAGCCTGTTGATATAGACAGATTAATTGCATTGATGCAACTTTGGCTGGATAGCTAATTATGAAGGGAACCGTAACAAAAGACGCCATAACAAGTACGCAGCTTAACGAACTGATAGATATTGTAAAAAAGATCCATGGGTTTGATTTTAGCGATTATACCGAAGCGTCGTTTAAGCGCCGGCTGGCCCGTATCATGATGCTAAAAAAACTGGAGTTTTATGATCTGAAGCATGTGTTGGTAAATAACCATTCTTTTTTTCAGGAATTTTTAGAAGAGATCACGGTTAACGTAACCGAAATGTTTCGCGATCCTCCTTTTTATAAAGCGCTTAAAAACCAGGTTGTTCCTTACCTTTCTACCTATCAGCATGTAAAGATCTGGTGTGCTGGCTGTTCATCCGGAGAAGAGGTTTATTCGCTGGCCATTTTGCTGAATGAAGAAAACCTGGGTAAAAAATCTTTTATATATGGTACCGATATCAATACCGAGGTATTGAACGAGGCCCGTAAAGGTATTTACAGCCTGCGTAAAATAAAAAGCTACGCAGAAAATTACCAGTTTGCAGGGCTGCCCGGCTCCCTTACAGATCATTTTACCATTATGTATGATGCTGCCGCTATTCACAGCGAGTTAAAGCAAAACACCCTGTTTTCTGTGCACAATCTTATTTCGGATACGGGTTTTAACGAGTTTCAGATGATCTCGTGCCGTAACGTGTTTATCTATTTTGAAACCGAACTGCAGTACAAGATCCTCGATCTGTTTTACAAAAGCCTTTGTCCCTTAGGTTACCTTTGCCTGGGTAATAAAGAAACGATCCGATCAGAAGCTTTCCGGAAAAAATTCAAGGTCATTAATCAAAAGGAAAACATATACCAAAAAATTGGCGCTTAACGATCATATAAGGCAACAATGGGCACAGTCTAAAATACTGCTGCTGGGCGGTTCTGCCGGGTCGTTTAAGTTGCTGTTCCGGCTGGTTAAAATACTGCCTAAAAATCTGGGTAAATCGGTTATCATCGTAATCCACCGCAAAAAAAATTTTTTCAGCGAAATAGAAAAACTGTTTTCTGAAAATAGCCGTATGTTGTTAACAGCTATAAGTGACAAAGAGCCGATAAGGGAAAATACGATATACATCGCCCCGGCAAACTATCATACGCTGGTTGAAAATGAAGGCTTTTTTAGTCTTGATGTATCCGAGCCGGTGTGGTATTCAAAACCATCTATAGATGTAACTTTTGAAAGTGTTGCCGAAGTTTACAAACAGCATGTTACAGCTGTACTATTTTCGGGCGCTAATCAGGATGGGGCCGAGGGGTTATTAAAATTACGCCGCGAAGGTGCTTTAACCATAGCCCAGGATCCGCAGGATGCAGAGATGGTTGAAATGCCGCAATCTGCTATTGATATCAATGCTGCGGAGTATGTTTTACGAACAACAGAAATATTTGAACTGCTTGAAAGCAATGCTTGACCGATACCCTTACTAAAAATTAGATGATCCCAATCAATATCCTTATTGTTGACGACAGAGAGGAAAATATTATTGCACTCGAAGCGTTGCTTAAACGCGATGATATACGGTTGTTTAGCACAACGTCGCCCAACGATGCACTTAAAATTGCATGGGATACCCCAATATCTATAGCACTTGTTGATGTTCAGATGCCCGAAATGGATGGCTTTGAACTGGTAGAGATGCTGAAATCAAACCCGCGTACCAAAGATATACTGGTAATATTTGTTACTGCCATATCTAAAGATGCCAAATATGCTGTTAAGGGCTTTGGTGCCGGCGCGGTAGATTATTTGTATAAGCCGCTCGATCCATATATAACATCGGCCAAGGTGGATGCCTTTATACAATTGGCACGCAGTCAGGAAGAGATCAGGCATAAGAATGAAGAACTGCAAAACTTTGCTATTGTAATTAAAAACAGCGCTGATATTATTTGCTCTGTAGATGCAGATAACCTGCGGATTAAAACAATTAACCCCGCGGTTGAAACCATTTTAGGATACAAGCAAGCAGAAGTTTTTGGGAAAAGCATAATAGATTTAGCCATTGATGCCGATAAGGCAGACTTTCGTAAAAAGCTTGGCGAGATCATTAAGGATAATCGCAGCTTTACTGTTTTTGAGTTTCAGTTTAATACTTTTGATAAACATGTAATATGGGTAGAATGCCGCGCATCCTACCGTAACAAAACTATATTTATCAATATAAGCGATAGTTCGCCGCAAAAAAGCTATCAGATGCAACTTATCAAATCAAAAGAGGCGGCAGAACTGGGTAGAAAAGTTAAAGAAACATTTTTGGCTAATATGAGCCATGAGTTGCGCACACCTGTAAATGGCATTATTGGTTTAAGTAACCTGATGCGTAAAACCCCGGTAACCGAACAACAGGTTAATTTGTTGGATATGCTGGAAACCTCATCCCGGTCGTTACTGGGTGTGATAAACGATGTGCTGGATATATCCAAAATAGAGGCCGGCAAGTTTAGCATCGTCCGTACGCCAAACAACCTCAAAAGTATCGTAAATTCAGTATTTGGCCTGCTTAAGTTTAATGCTGATGAAAAAAATATTGAGTTTTTATTAGAGGTAGATAATGATGTGCCCGAAACGATCATGGTAGATTCTTTGCGGTTAAATCAGATATTGATGAACCTGTTAAGCAATGCTATAAAATTTACCGAAAGAGGACACGTTAAGCTTACGGTATCTGTACTGCAAAAGCTGGATAATAAAGCCAAACTAAAGTTTAGTGTAGAAGATACCGGCTTAGGTATCCCGGCAGACCGGCTTTCGAAGATATTTGAATCGTTTGAGCAGGCCGAAGACGATACCGCCAGCAAATATGGTGGTACGGGCCTGGGTTTAACCATCGTGAAAAACCTGATAGAACTTAAGGGCGGCGACCTTACCGTAAGCAGCAAACCGGGGCAGGGCAGTGTATTTAATTTTACCAACTGGTTTAATATATCAAGCAAGCCTGTTGAAGAACGTGTTGTAAAACCGGGCAAAAAGCTGGCACCATTTGTAAATACCCGCGTTTTGGTAGCTGAGGATAATCTGATAAACCAGTTTATGTTATCAAAAATGTTGAAAGACTGGAATATTGATTTTGAGGTGGCCGATAATGGTAGCAAAGCCGTTGAGTTACTTCGAAAGTCAGATTTTGATATTGTGCTGATGGATACCCATATGCCGGGCTTAAACGGCTATCAGGCAGCCCGCATTATCCGTATGGAACTGGATGAGCCGATGCGCAGTGTGCCTATTATATCGCTTTCTGCATCAGCATTTGAGCATGAGCAGTTAGAAGCCATATCCGCAGGCATGAATGATGTGCTTTCTAAACCGTTTGAATCGCACCAGCTGCATGCTAAAATGTTAAAGCTCATTAAAAAGAAACCAGGCGTTAAAAAGCAAGTTTAATTTGGCCGGTACCGGCTATACGTGCCTCATGCTCCAGCAGCCATTGCTTACGCCATAACCCGCCGGCATAACCTGTTAAACTGCCGTTGCTGCCAATTACACGGTGACAGGGCACTATCACCCATAAATTATTTTTTCCGTTGGCTGCTGCAATTGCGCGTATAGCCAGCGGATTTTTCATGAGATGCGATTGCTGTTGGTAGGTGATGGTACTGCCGTATGGAATGTGAAGCAATTGCTGCCATACCTGCTGCTGAAAATCAGAACCGGGCTGTTTAAGCGGCAGGTTAAACAGTTTACGGTCGCCTGCAAAATATTCGGCAAGCTGTTTAATGGCCTCTTTCAGTACCGGCAGATCCATAGTGGTTTCGTCCGCTTCCCCGTCGCAAATGGATACCTTGCAGATATACCCGTTATCTTCTGCAATCAGGGCTATGCCCACCGGTGTGCGGTAATAAACCTGTGCCATTGTTACTCTTGCTGTGCTGATTTATTAAGCGATTTTAAATATACTTTGCTCATTTTACCGCTAATAAATTTTGATGGTAAAAAATTCATGAATACGTTACCTACACGGTTAAGCAAGCCCGGCACATAATTGTATTTACGGGTAATAAATGCGTGGATTCCTTCTTTGGCGGCTTCGCTAACCGGCATCAGCCAGCCTTTCAATTCGTTGAATTTGCTATTGTCGGTCATCTCGGTGGCAATACCGCCGGGGGCAAATACCGTAATAGAAAATTTGGGGTTGGTGAGTTCGTTATGCAATGCGTTACCAAATGCGGTAATAAATGCTTTGGTTGCCGAGTAAGCCGCCTGATAAGGCACCGGGAAAAATCCCGCCATACTGGATACCAGCATTATGCTGCCTTCCTTGCCCGGCTGTTCAAAATACTTCACCAGGTTATTTGTCATGCGTACCACACCTACAACATTGGTTTTAAGGATGCTTTCAAAGCTATCCCAGGGTAATTGGGTGTGGCGGCCAAAATAGGTAACGCCGGCGTTTAAAATAGCGCCGTATAAATTATCATCTGCGATGCTTTCGGCAATTACCCGGTCGGCCTCCTGGGGGATAGAAAGATCTGCCACAATAACTTTTACCCTGACGCCCGAATTTTTTTCCAGCTCGGCTTTTAGCTCATTCAGTTTATCGGCACGGCGGGCGGCAATAATCAGGTTGGCTTTATGTAAACCGGCCAGTTGCCTGGCCATTTCCTGCCCAAGCCCGCTGGATGCGCCGGTTATCAATACCCATTGATTATTTAAAGCCAGATTTTTCATGCCGCTAAGTTATTCTTTTAGTCGGGAAGTTGGAAAGTCCCCCTTCCTAACTTCCATACTTTTAGCTTTATTTGCAATATGAAACTGGCAGGGCAAACTATCGAACTTTTAAAAAAAGAGATCATCCTGGAGTGGCGCTCAAAATATGCGTTTAACGGTATCCTGCTTTATATTGTTGCTACCGTATTTGTTTGCTACATCTCTTTTAACTTAAACCCGGGTTTTAAAGACAGCCAGGGATACCCCATTGTTTGGAATATTCTTTTTTGGATCATTATGCTGTTTGCATCGGTAAATGCCATAGCCAAAAGCTTTTTACAGGAAAGTAAGGCCCGCCTGTTATATTATTATTCTATCGCGCATCCGCAGGCTATCATCCTGTCTAAAACTATTTATAATATTTTGCTGATGGGGCTGTTAAGCATCCTGGCTTTACTGGTTTATAAACTATTTTTCCCTAATCCGCTGGGCGATCTGTTGTTTTACTTTATTACGGTATTACTGGGCGCTGTAAGCTTTTCTACCGTGTTCACCATGATATCTGCCATTGCATCCAAAGCTGGCAATAATGGTACGCTAATGGCCATTTTAAGCTTTCCGGTGATCATCCCGGTGATACTGCTGTTGGTAAAAGTAAGTAAAAGCGCTATGGATGGGATAGACCGCAGCCTTAGCTTTGGTAACATTGGTGTGTTGTTAGCAATAAATGTAATTGTAATAGCGTCTTCATTAATACTTTTCCCATTCCTGTGGCGCGACTAATGCTTTCAAAACACTACCCCAACCGTTTATTAATGCGCCTTTGGTGTATGTTTTTACCGCTGATGCTTGCTGCTGCCGCAAACGCGCAAAATATTACAGGCAAAGTTATCAGTTCGGCAACTAATAACGGGGTGCCCAAAGCCAGCGTATTTTTAAACAATGCCACGTTTGGTACCGCTACCGAAGATGACGGCACCTTTAGCCTGCGCGGCGTAAAACCGGGGCAGTATGACCTGATCGTATCTGTAATAGGCTTTGAAGAATACACGCAGAAGGTTTTGGTGGGCAACCAGCCTATAAAGCTCAGTATTTCGCTCACGCCCAAAATACTAATGATGCGCGAGGTAGTTATCAGCAGCAATGCCGACTGGAAAAAGAACTATGAACAGTTTAAAAAGGATTTTATAGGAACTAACGAAAATGCTAAACAGTGCAAGGTGATAAACCCACGTATCTTAAACCTTTCGTTTACCCGCCGCACACAAACGCTTGAGGCATCGGGCGATGAATTTTTAGTAGTAGAGAATGAGGCGCTGGGTTATCGTACTAAGTTTTTACTCAAGAATTTTAGCAGCAACAACATCACCCGCACCATCACCTATTCCGGCCGTGCTTTATTTGAGGAGTTACCCGGCAGCAATGCGCAAAAGCAAAAGTGGCAAGCCAAGCGTAACGATGCGTATTACGGTTCGGCACAACATTTTTATCGATCGCTATACAAAAATCTTTTAAAGCAGGAGGGGTTCGAGATCTATGATTTTAGCCGTGCTATCGATCCCAACCGTGCACCCGAAGAACTGATCCAGAAAAAGTTAAAGCAATTCAGGATGGTTAACCGCGATTCGATGAACTACTGGCTGCAGCAGGAGAATATGTCTAAATGGTACAAAGAGCATCTTACCAAGCCTGCTTTAAATGCCTATGATGTTTTAAGAAAAACACCGCAGGAGGGTTTATTTGCACTTACCTTTCCAAACTACCTGTATGTAGTTTATACCAAAAAGCACGAAACTGAGGACTTTAAAGATCTTTACCGCCCGCTGGATATGGAAAACTTTGAAACCAGCGTAGTAACCCTTTATGGCCCCTACACCATTTTTGATATGAACGGTACCGTAGTAGCAGAAAGCCCGCTTTATGAGGGTACCTGGTCAAAAGCCAAACTGGCCAACCTGCTGCCGGTTGATTACGAGCCAACACCATAGCAAGCTTGGCCCTTAAGTCACATTGGCTTCGCTGTTATTGGCTTATTAAGTAAACTTCCGGTAATAGCTTAAGCTTGTTCGCTATAAAACTTCTAATTCCATAAACCTATTCAAATAACAATCATAACTGATATGCGCGCCTGATGAAACATTGCTAATAATGACGCAGGGTGTACAAATCAACTCTACTAATTATTAACTTTGCCGCATAATTTAAATATGAAATTCATTTATCAAACATGGTGGAAAGTAATAGCAGTATTACTGGTATTTTCAACCTTTATCACCGGCTTGTTATTTCGCGTTCCGCGGTTGCCAATAATTCATGAAACGATAAGGAATTTGTATTTCCACGTACCTATGTGGATGGGGATGCTGACTGTTTTTGTAGTATCTGTATATTACAGCATTAAATATCTGCGCAGCGGTAAAGAAGAGCATGACCTGGCTGCTGTTGAGTGTGTAAATACCGGTTTAATGTTTTACACCCTGGGGCTGTTAACAGGGATGCTGTGGGCTCAATACGCCTGGGGCGAATTCTGGAGCGGCGACTCTAAACAAAACAGTGCTGCCATAGCTTTTTTACTTTATTGTGCCTACCTGGTGTTGCGTAACTCGATAGATGAGGAACAAAAGCGCGCCAAAATATCGGCCATATACAACATTTTTGCTTTCCCGGTGATGATTGTGCTGATATTTGTTTTACCACGAATGACAGACTCCCTGCACCCCGGCAGCGGCGGTAACCCAGCGTTTGGCCGGTACGATCTGGATAACGGTATGAAACTGGCTTTTTACCCCGCCATGCTGGGCTGGAGCTTTATTGCCCTATGGATAGCTACCGTTAGGTACCGCATCCGTTTAATAGAAAATAAAAAGAATGCCATTAATTAATATGAAGAAACTTGCTTTTTTATTGCCTTTACTTTTTTGCTTTGCAATTGCTTCTGCGCAACAGGCACAGCCGGTAGAAATGGCAGATGTATTACGGAGTTCGGGCAAAATATATGTGGTGATCGCTACCATTTGCATCATTTTTGCCGGCCTGGCCGTTTACCTGTTCAGTATTGACAGAAGATTGAAAAAATTAGAGAAGGAAAATTAGATCAAAAGCGTGGCATATACGGTTTAAACCATGTTTTAAACCATAGCAGTATGATGTGTTACGGATACACTAACTTTTTAAATTTGCATTATTGATAAAAAATATACCAAATTTGTGCACTTTTTTAAGGAATTAATTATTTATCCAATTCTAAATTATGAATATCAATAATCCGACTGCAGATCAGGAGACTCACTTTTTTAGTGATGTTTGTAAAAACTTTGATCATGCGGCGCAATTCACCAAACACGATGCAGGTTTATTAGACCAGATAAAATCATGTAACAGTGTTTATCGTTTCCGTTTCCCGATACGCAAGGGCAACAGCTTTGAAGTTATTGATGCCTGGCGCGTAGAGCACTCGCACCACCAGTCGCCAACCAAAGGCGGTATCCGCTACAGCGAAATGGTAAACGAGGACGAGGTTATGGCGCTTGCCGCCTTAATGACCTATAAATGTGCCATTGTAAACGTGCCTTTTGGCGGTGCAAAAGGCGGTATCAAAATCAACCCGAAAAGTTACTCTGTAGGCGAGTTGGAAAATATTACCCGCCGTTACACGGTAGAGCTGATCAAAAAGAATTTTATAGGCCCAAGTATTGATGTGCCTGCACCAGATTATGGATCTGGCGAGCGCGAAATGGGCTGGATAGCCGATACCTATGCTACCATGAACCCCGGCCAGCTGGATGCCTTAGGCGCGGTTACGGGTAAACCAATCTCTTTACACGGTATAGCCGGCCGCCGCGAGGCTACCGGCCGTGGTGTGGCTATAGCCGTACGCGAATGTGTTAGCGTTGGCGAAGACATGCAAAAGATAGGCTTAACTGCAGGCCTGTCTGGCAAAAAGGTAATTGTGCAGGGTTTGGGTAATGTGGGCTACTATTCGGCTAAGTTCTTATCAGAATTTGGTGCGGTTATAGTTGGCCTTTGCGAGTTTGAAGGGGCTATTTATAACGAAGATGGCTTAGATGTGGAGGCTGTATTTCAGCATCGTAAATCAACCGGTTCTATCCTGGGTTACGCAGGTGCTAAACAGGAATTTAAAAACACCATGGACGGCCTGGAGCAGCCATGTGATATTTTAGTACCTGCCGCCTTAGAAAATCAGATAACTGCCCAAAATATCGGCAGCATTAAAGCAAAAATTATTGCCGAAGGTGCAAACGGTCCAACCTCTCCTGAGGCTGAAGAAGCATTTTATAAAGCAGGAGGTATGATCATCCCGGATATGTATGCCAACGCAGGCGGTGTAACCGTATCATACTTTGAGTGGTTGAAAAACCTGAGCCACGTAGCATTTGGCCGTATCAACCGCAGATTTGAGGAGAACTCTAACCTTAACCTGGTTAACATGGTAGAAGGCATTACCGGCGTGCCATTGACGCCGATACAGCGTGCAACTATCGTTAAAGGCGCATCAGAATTAGAACTGGTAAATTCCGGTCTGGAAGATACTATGATCCGCTCTTACCACGAGATTCGCGAGATCTATAAAAGTAACCCTGCCATCGGTACCCTGCGTAATGCAGCCATGGTTGGCGCTATCAACAAAATAGCGGTATCTTACCAAAACCTTGGTGTTTGGCCGTGATCGGTGATTAGCGAATCGAGATCAGAGATCAGTAAAATTTCAATATTTATAAAGGAGCGCCCGAAAGGCGCTCTTTTAGTTTAAATTCTTTTTACTGATCATACTATTGCATAATTAATTTATATTGATGCCAAATTTATTGCTATGCCAAAGGCTTTTTTTCTGGTTTTTATGATGCTGATTATCTTGTATAAACAAAAAGAAAGCGGCGATAAAAAAGTAGTGAAAGCTAAAACAGTAATGCATAAGGCTATAATCAGTAAAATAATACCTGTACCCAAAGTTGTTGATACCATACTTGATATAACCAGCGATGTTGTGGATGGCCGGCATTATACAATTCAGAGAACCATGCAGGTTGGTTTGTATGTGTTCAATTCAAAAAACGATACTATTTTCAGGGATTCGTCTTATATAAGCAACGCAAAGTTTAAGGATTTTAACAATGATGGCTACAAAGATATCTGGATAGTACATTCAGAGAATGTGCCGGGCATCAGAGGTTTACTGCTGTACAATAAAGCTAAAAAAACCTATCAGGAAGTTATTGGCTTTGAGTCCTTCCCGGCGCCCATGGCCATAGCTAACACCAGGTATTACTATTCTTACCATCGCAGTGGATGCGCAGATATGAACTGGACAAGCGACCTGTTTTACATTGATAATTATAAGCCTGTAAAAATTGGTACTATTGAAGGCTACGAATGTGCCGATAGCGATATTAAAGATGGCGTATATATTTATAAAAAGCGCGGTAAAAAAGTAACCGAAATACGCCGGCTATCTATAAATGTCATTAACAATTACAAAGATTATAAATGGGGTTTTATACAAAGTTACTGGTATAAAAATTACAGGTTGTTTTTATAATAATGCTTCCCATAACTTACATGCCGTAATTCCCTTACTCATCCTTATTTTACGTTAACTAATGTTAACAGATCCTCGTGATTACTTGCGGGCACATTACCTTTAGCTTAAGTAAGTAAACCAGCATGAAACTAAACTTAAGATTGTATTTCTACTCGCAGCCATGGCGTTAGCCGGCATTATTGTATTCCGGGTGTACTGGATTTTCAACGCTTACAAGCTAAAAAAAAACAATTTGACGGAAATGTTGACCTTGTAATGCAGCGTGCGTTAGATAGCTGTAAACGCGATTATTTCGACTCGTTAAGAGTATTATTAACAAAGCGGTTATCCGCACCGGGGGGTAAGTATCAGGTTAGATACCATTGATAGTTGGGATACTGAACACAGGGTTGTAAATATTATTTAAAAACTGACGGGCAGGGAATTGATAAGCCATATAATACAACCCTGCCTGTGCCCGGTTTTTATCGTGATCAAATTGGGTACCCTGTGTTATAAAAATGCTTTGTAAAAACCATCACGAAGTTGTACCCCGTAAAACTTTACTGGTTAATATCTGGTGCGACGAAAGCTTTTTTAATGCACGCAGCCCAGACGTATTCATGACCAAATTAAGGCGGCATTTGCAAGCCGATCCTACTATTCAGATCATTAACGTAAGGGGCATTAGTTACAAACTGGTATGGTAGTTTAGTGTGTTATTTTTTAAGATTTACAAAGCGGCCAGCATTATGCATCCTCTAAGTTATTATTGATAATAATTCTAAATAACATATATCCCTTGTAATAAACGTATTTAGCTTTGCGTTTTGTATTTTTGTAAACTGTTTACAGCTAAACTCAAAAAATGAAGAAAAGCGCCATCATAGGTATTGTTGTTATTGCAGTTGCTATTGCGGTAATTATTAGTACCTATTCAAATACAAGTACTTATGGCTCATTTAATGACGCCAAAACCACCAAAAGCGAACTGCATGTAGTGGGCCATTTAAACAAAAGTAAAGAGTTGTTTTACGATGCCACCAAGGATGCCAACTATTTTTCGTTTTACATGAAGGATAATAAGGGCGAAGAATGCAAGGTTGTTTTTACCGGTACCAAACCGCAGGACTTTGAGCGCTCGGAGCAAATTGTACTTACCGGCCAGATGAAGGGCAATGAATTTCATGCATCAAAAATTTTGATGAAATGCCCGTCTAAATACACCGATGATAAACTGAATGTTACTGAGGCGAAAGCGCAAAAGAGCGCCAATTTATAATTAGATTTTTTAATGGATAAAGTTTTTAAAGGCGAACACCTTTTACCGGGTGATTTGGGCCAGTTTTTTGTCGTACTTGCATTTGGCTCCGCTCTCTTTTCATTCATCTGTTACTTTTTTGCTACGCAGGAAACCGCCCCCAAAAGCGATAATTCCTGGCTTAAACTGGGCCGTTTGGGTTACCGGTTAAATACTGTGGCCATCATCGGGATGGGCGTTTGCCTGTTTAATATCCTGTATAATCATTATTTTGAATATCATTACGCCTGGTCGTACACCTCGCGCGAGCTGCCGGTTTATTACCTGATCTCGGGCTTTTGGAACGGGCAGGAGGGCGGCTTTTTGCTTTGGATCTTCTGGACAGCCGTTTTAGGCAACATCCTGATCTGGAAAGCCAAAACCTGGGAAAAACCGGTAATGACTGTTATGGCTTTAACCCAGGTAGTATTGGGCACTATGCTGCTTGGCCTGCAAATAGGCAGTATGCATATAGGCAGTTCGCCGTTTTTGTTACTGCGCAATGCTATCGAAGGGCCAATTTTTCAAAACCCCAATTACCTTGATTTTATAAAAGATGGCAAGGGCATGAACCCCTCGCTGCAAAATTACTGGATGATCATCCATCCGCCGGTGTTGTTTTTAGGTACGGCATCGCTGGTTGTACCTTTTGCATATGCAGTTGCCGGGCTATGGCAAAGGCGGTATAAAGAGTGGGTAAGCGCTGCCATACCTTATGCATTGTTTGGATGCATGATATTAGGTACCGGGGTAGTAATGGGGTCTTTTTGGGCCTATGAATCGTTGAATTTTGGTGGTTTTTGGGCGTGGGATCCTGTAGAAAATGCGTCTATTTTTCCCTGGCTGATATTGGTTGCGGCAGTGCACGTGCTTATCGTTTTTAAGAATACCGGCCACTCTTATTTTACAGCAACCTTTTTAACACTTATTGCTTTTGTGCTGGTTTGGTATTCCTCTTTCCTTGCAAGAAGCGGTGTATTGGGCGAATCATCTGTACATGCCTTTACCGATTTGGGGCTGTTTTGGCAACTGGTAATTGGTGTAATGATATTTTTAGCGATAACCATATACCTGCTGGTTAGCCGGTGGAAAGAACTGCCGATAACCAAAAAGGATGAAGAAACCTATTCGCGCGAATTTTGGATGTTTGTAGGTTCGGTATTCCTGGGGCTTTCTTGCTTTCACCTGATCATCGTAACCTCCGTACCGGTGTGGAACCTGATGTTTGGCACCAAGCTTGCCCCGCCTACAGATCCGGTTAAGCATTATAATGTGATACAGGCATCGTTTGCGGTGGTTATTGCCTTATTAAGCGGCTTTACCCAATTCCTGAAATATAAAAAAACCGATACTGCCCGTTTCTTTATCACCACGCTTATTTACCTGGTATTTGCCGCACTGATCACCGGGCTGATCGTTTACGCTACCGGCTTTTATAAGCTGCATTTTGTATTCATCATTGTGATGCTGTGCTCTATCTACACTATTGTAGGTAACGGAAAGATCCTGGCCGATTCTCTTAAAGGCAAATACAAACTGGCCGGATCTGCGGTAGCGCACATTGGCTTTGGCTTGTTATTGGTTGGTGCCTTATTATCTGCAGGTACGCAAAAGGTAATATCAGAAAACTTAACCGGCGAGCAATACAGCACCGAGTTTGCTAAAGAAGAAAATCCTAAAGAAAATATTTTGCTTTACCGTAACGAGCCTGTTAAAATGGGTGGATACATGGTTACCTTTAAGGGGAATACTGTAGAAGGCGCACAGCACTTGTTCAATATCGATTATCAGCGGGTAAAGGATGGAAAAGTGACCGAAACCTTCCGGCTGAGGCCCAATGTGATCCAGTCGCAGGGGGGGATGTCGTCATCACCGGATACCAGGCACTACCTGTTCCATGACCTGTACACCCACATCACCATGACTAACGTGATCAGTACTGCCCCGCAAGAGCAGGAAGCATCACATGCAGAAGCTGAGGATAAAGAATATGATGCCCCCGTAGCCCATGAAATTGCTATTGGTGATACCATGACCTACCGCGAAGGTATTATTGTACTAAAAGGTTTAAACAAGAATGCAACGCTGCATAATATACCCCTTACTGATAAAGATATAGCCGTAGGCGCACAGCTGGAAGTGATTAGCCATGGTAAAACCTACCAAACCGAACCCGTTTACATGATAAAGGGCCGTGCGGTATTTGATTTTGGCAAAAAACTGGAAGAACCCGGATTAAAACTGCGTTTTACCAAAATTATCCCCGGTAAAACCCCTGCAGACGGTAAGGTAGAAATAATGGTTTACCAGCAGCCCGAAAGCAAGAAAAAGTTCATTGTGATGAAGGCCATTGAGTTCCCTTATATCAATTTCTTGTGGGCCGGTACCATTATCATGATTCTTGGCTTCTTTATGTCGATACTGAGAAGAAACAAAGAGGTTGAGGTAGCGACTGCAAAAGTTAAAATACAACAGAAAAGGTAAATGGTATTGATATAATTAAAAAAGAGCATAGCGCATTAACTCTACGCTCTTTGACTTTAAAAGCATGATAAATAATGTAAACAATAAAGCCAGGCTTTATAAGGATGGTTATGGCATTATTAATGAAGTTTACACTAAAGAAGAGATCGATGCTATACTGATTGAAATAGCTAAAGCCGACACTTCTAATGCTACTTTTCGCAAAACAGATAACCTATTTGCCATCAGGCAATTCCTTAAAGAGATCCCTGCAGTAAAGCAGATATTGTTTAATGATAAGTTAAAAGGTATCATTAATGAATTGTTTGGTGACAGATACTTTACGGTAAAATCTATTTATTTTGAT
Organism: Mucilaginibacter phyllosphaerae; assembly: GCF_004378255.1. Classification (GTDB taxonomy): domain Bacteria; phylum Bacteroidota; class Bacteroidia; order Sphingobacteriales; family Sphingobacteriaceae; genus Mucilaginibacter; species Mucilaginibacter phyllosphaerae. The sequence goes on along the minus strand of NZ_SNQG01000001.1, from coordinate 70,719 downwards.
AAGCCTCAAAAATCGAATTGGTTTGTAGCATGGCATCAGGATCTCACCATATCTGTAGATAAGAAAACTGACACACCCGGTTACGGCCCCTGGACGGTTAAACAGAATCAATTCACTGTACAACCGCCGATAAATATTTTAGAGAATAACTTTACTATTTGTATTCATCTTGACGATACAGGTGAAGGCAATGGTGCTTTAAAAGTTATATCCGGGTCACATCTAAAAGGAATTTATCGCCCCGAAACCATTGATTGGCAAAAAGAAACCGAACATACCTGTAATGTTAATGCAGGAGGCATTATGTTTATGAGGCCTTTATTGCTACATGCTTCTAACCGCACTACCAATAATAAAACGCGCAAGGTTATCCATATTGAATTTAGTAATACTGAATTGCCGAAAGGGTTGAAATGGGCCGAAAAACAGATGGTATTTACAATTTAACCTTCTTATTACCGGCATCTACACCTTTTATGAATTTTGTAAGCCCGGCCATATAGACTTCCTGATCATCGTACATGCTCATATGGCTGCCTTTAGGGCAATATAATGATGTACCGTTTTGTACCCTGGTTGCTATCCATTGCATGTGTTTGGGATCCATCGTGTCGTATTCGCCGCCAATGCTTAGTACAGGTACAGATAACTTAGGCAGATCTTGCGTACGATCCCACTTTAGCAATTTACCTGCAATACCAAATTCGCTTGGCCCCTGCATTGTTACATATAGCGACTGGTTCATTTTACCGAAAGAGCGGTTTAAAGGCTCGGGCCATTGATCAAGCGGGATACGGCAGATGTGCTTTACATAAAAATTCGGCATCAGCAGGCCCATATATTCCGGGTTGGCAAAATCACCTTTAGCCTCTATGGCACGGATACGCGCCAATACTTTAGGGTCAAACTGCCTGGCCAATACCTCTACGGCATATTTACCGTACGCGGGGCAGCTCATCATCATGTTAGAAATAATCAAGCCTTTTAAATGATCCTGGTATTTAAAGGCATATTCAGCAGCCAGTATCCCGCCCCAGGAATGGCCAAGCAGGTAAAAGTTATCCTTATCCAACTTTAAAGCCTGCCTAACCTGCTCTACTTCTTCCACATAGCGCGGCAGGCTCCACATAGATGTATCTTTAGGATTGTCAGAGTTACCGCAGCCCAGTTGGTCATAATAAATTATTTCGATGCCTTCCTTAGGTAAAAAACTTTCCATACACTCAAAATATTCGTGCGTAGCACCCGGGCCGCCGTTCAGCAGCAAAAGTTTCATTTTAGGGTTGTTACCAATCTTTTTTGTCCATACGTTAAACTTTCCTTTTGGTGTGCTGATCTGCACCATCTGGATTCCGCCGGTTTTAACTCCCGTTGTAGTATCTGTTAAGTATGCCGAAAGGCCGGTAGTTGTATTAGTAGCCGGTTTATCTGCCTGTTTGCAGGCGAATAACAGGTTTGAAAGAGTAAGAATGCAGAAGATCAATTTCTTCATGATGAAGGGGTTATTTAGATACCGAAAGATAGGGATAAATTTCAAACAGTTTATGCTGGTGCGCGTTCAATAAAAAGTCCTTATCAGATCAGCTGATAAGGACTTTTTATTTTTTCTATAAGTTTAAACTTCTTATCTCCAGTGCCCTTTTCTCCAGGCGTATCCCCTTGAGCCGCGATACCAGTTGCCATGTACATAAACGCGGTTTGCGCGGGCCCGGGTGTAATAGCCGTTTCTGTAAACGTAACGGTTGCCGCGGTAAACCCATTCGCCGGGTACCCAATAAGCATTGGCATAAGGCGCAATTGGCCGTGTGTAAACAGGCTCAACGGGTTGTTCTACTACATAACCTTCGCTTGCACAGGATGCCAGGAAAAGGGAGCCAGCTAAAGCAGTCAATATTCCAAATTTTGATAGTGTTTTCATCTGTAATTTGTTTTATAAGTGATATGACAGATGGAAATTACAAAGGTTTAACCCTGCTTTAACAAAACAAGTTCCCATGTATTACAGGCAAAAAAAGGTTTCCATTAAGCAACCGACGGATTAAATTTATCAGCTACAACCAAATCTTTACTGCCAGCGGTGTATTTATAAAAACCGTTTGCGTTTTTAACACCCAGGTGCCCTGCAGTTACCATATTTATTAATAGCGGGCAAGGGGCATATTTAGGGTTCCCGAAACCATTATGCAATACTTTTAGTATGGCCAGGCAAACATCCAGTCCAATAAAATCAGCCAGTTGCAGGGGCCCCATTGGGTGGGCCATACCCAGTTTCATCACCGTATCAATTTCGTTTACGCCGGCTACACCTTCAAAAAGCGTATATATAGCTTCGTTTATCATAGGCATTAATATACGGTTAGCTACAAAGCCGGGGTAATCGTTCACCTCAACCGGATCTTTACCCAACTGGCGCGATAGCTGCATGATGGTGTCAGTTACGGCATTCGTGGTGGCATAACCACGTATTACCTCCACCAGTTTCATAATGGGCACCGGGTTCATAAAGTGCATACCTATTACGTTGGCCGGATTGGCTGTTACAGATGCGATCTCTGTAATGGATATAGATGAGGTGTTGGATGCCAGTATTACCCCCGGCTTGCAAACCTCACTCAGTTGTTTAAAAATTTTTAATTTCAGGTCTCGGTTTTCGGTAGCCGCTTCTACAACCAGGTCGGCATTGGCTGCACCTTCAGCAATATTGGTATAAGTATTTATGTTATGCAGTGTAGCCTTTTTAGCAGCTTCATCAATAGCGCCTTTTTTTATTTGGCGGTCCAGATTAGTATTAATTGTTTGCAGGGCTTTTTGCAGGGCGGCATCGCTGATATCTACAAGCGATACATTAAAACCATTTTGTGCAAAAGTATGGGCAATGCCATTACCCATCGTACCGGATCCTATAACGGTGATATTTTTCATAGTATAATTGGTTATATTACTGTTGGAGTTGGAATCTGCTGCAAATTAAAGGGAAATATAGGTCCCTGCGTTAGCAATTGTTTTTTTATACATGGTTGGCAACTTTGGTATGCGGCCTAAATGTTTAATTTGAGCGTAATTGACGATATAATCTTCGCTTGATGCATTCTCGTCACCATTAAATATAATACCTTTAATAGCAATTTTACGTTGCTTTAATGCTTCTATTGAGAGTAAGGTGTGGTTAATGCTGCCCAGGTAGTTTTGCGAAACCAGTATCACTTCGGCACCCAGTTGCTCAATCAAGTCGATAACCAGGAAATGATCGTTCAACGGAACCATTAAGCCACCTGCACCCTCTATTAGTAAACGGTTGTTTGTTTTTGGTGCAACGATTGATTTTTCATCAATTACAACGCCGTCAAGCATCGCGGATTTATGCGGCGAGTAGGGTTGTGTTAACCTGTAAGCTTCAGGATGAAAAACGGAACTTGTATTAGATACCAGTGCCTGCACTTTAATGGTATCAGAGTTTTCCAGGTCGCCGGCTTGTACGGGTTTCCAGTAATCGCACTTTAGTTTTTCTACCAGTATGGCCGCTATCAGTGTTTTGCCAACATCTGTGCCAATGCCGGTTACAAACAGTGGTTTATACATGGGTAAACTTATTTATGGTTGATGTAAGTAAATTGATTTCTTGATGCGTGTTATAGGAATGAAGGCAGATACGGATGCGTTCTGCCCCCTGCGCTACTGTTGGGCTTAATATTGCGCGTATATCCAGCCCGGCATTTTGCAGATGTTGTGCTGCATGTTTAGCCTTTTCGTTGCTATTTAATAACAAGCATTGTATAGCGCTATCGCTTTGCAGTAAACAAGGCGCGCTGTTTTGTTGAATTCCATGTTTAAACAAAGCTATGTTTTGATGCAGTGCGTTTATCTGTGCGGTCGACTTTTGCAATAACTGGTAAGCCATTTTAACACTTGCCAGTTGATGGAATGGCGCCGCAGTAGTATAAATAAACGATCGTGCAAAGTTTATAAGGTACCGGCGTAATAAACTACTGCCTAATACAACGGCCCCGTGGCAGCCTAATGCTTTGCCGAAGGTAACTATCCGGGCAAACAATTGATCTTGCAAGCCCAGGTGCGGTATTAAACCGGCAGGGTACAGGCCAAAGGCATGCGCTTCGTCGGCAATTAAATGTGCGCCGTATTGTTGGGTTAATTTTAATATCGCTGCGATAGGGGGGCTGTCGCCATCCATAGAGTAAACACTTTCTATCACTACATAGCAAATGCCTTTGGCCTGCTTTAGCTTGCCCTCCAGGCTTTCTAAGTTGTTATGTCTGAATGTGTATCGGTTAGCATAGCTTAAGCGCGCACCGTCAATGATCGATGCATGGATCAATTCATCCAGTATAATGGTATCGCCTTTTTGCGGCAACGAAGAAAATAAACCCAGGTTGGCATCATATCCCGAATTAAATAACAATGCTGCTTCACTTTGATGAAATCCGGCTATTTGCTGTTCCAGTTCTTCGATGTAGGTAATATTGCCCGATATCAGCCGCGACCCGGTCGCACCATTTAAACTGAGCGGATAGCTATCTGTTTCTTTTTGAATAGTGCCTCTTAAGATAGGGGAGCGGGCAAAACCGAGGTAATCGTTAGAGCAAAAGTCTACCAGGTTGCTTTGGGTGCGCAGCCGGCGGTAATTGCCTTGAACTTTACGCTCGTCAAGCTTGTTTTGCATGTATTTTTCTGATGGTATTAATTGCTCCCCAAACATCCGGCTAAAATAAAAAAAGCGGCCTATAGCCGCTTCATTTATTTAGTAATAGCATTACTATTTATTGGCCACCGCCGTTTTGCATGCGGGCACGCCTTTCATCCATTTCTTTTTGCCATGCAGCTGCCTGCTCTGGTGTTAAAATTGATTTTACTTTTTCATTAGTTGCCTGCATCATCGGGCGCATCTGGCTCCTCATGTCGCCGCCTGCATTGCGCAGGCTATCCATTGATTTGGCCTGTGCCTGAAAAATTGCAGTAACTTTTGTGGTCTGGTCGTCAGTTAGTTTAAGGCTCTCTTTTAAAGCTTTTGCCCTGTCTTCAGGGCTCATTCTTTGGCGGCCACCGCCTTGTGCAAAACTTACTGCCGAGATCCCTAACAGGAACAGGCAGATCATCATCATCTTTTTCATTTCTTTTGTTTTTTAGTTTAATTGATGTTATGATAAAGATAACGGTGAAAGGTTTAACCTAATGCTATGTAACTTAATTGTTGCCGTTGTTTAAGTTAGCTATCGAGCGCTGCATCTGTGCCATCATACTGGTCAGGCTTTCCATAGTAGGTTCGGGAGTTGGCATAGGCAGATGGGTGGATATGTAAGCTTTAGCCTTCCAAATTTCCAGTACATCCTCAGCGTTTACCTCATAAGGGTCGTAAACAGGGTTATCTGATATCAGTTTAAGGTTGCGGCCTTCCTTATATTTATTGCCGGCGCGTTTATAAACAACGCCATCATTTTTAGAGATGATAACATAGGTTTCGCCAATTTTTACATCGGCCCAGTTCTCCTGGTATTCACCTATTATAATAGTACCCGATTGCAGGGGCAGCATAGAATCGCCTTTAATCTCGAAACCACGGTAAGTGCCCTGCTTAAACATGGGCAGATAAAGTTTCGGCAATTGCCCAACATATTCAGGATCTGCGTAGCCGTTTAAATAACCTGCGCTGGCCTTTAAAGGCACCATTTCAATGTTCTCGTTATCTTCTTTATCAACCGAAATGCTTAGTACCCTGAGGTTTGCCGGATTGCCTTTTGGCTTGGGTGCCCACTTTTCATCTATGGTTTCGTTGATGAAATCATCAATTGAAACGTCAAAAAATATTGCTAATTGTTTTAGTAGATCGTACTTTGGTTCGGCACGTTCTTCTTCGTATGCGCCTACTAATGAACGTTTTATGCCCACCTGGTCAGCAAATTGCTGCTGGGTTAAACCTTTCTTTTTTCTAAGAAACTTAATATTTTGTGAAATATTTGCCATAAATATTTGGAATTGCTAAAATAGTTAGTATTTTTATGCTCATAAAATTAGTAATTATTTTTTAACCAGCAAATTTTTTTATCAAATGAAAAGGTTCGTTTATATTATTACAGACAGAAACAGGAAAAATTTACATGTAGGTATGTGCACAGACTTGCTTAAAACTTTAAAGTTTTATAGCGACATGCCTACTTTGTTTTTTGATAGCGCACAACAATTGAACCGCCTGGTTTACTTTGAAGAGATAAATACCGAGGAGCAGGCTATGGAACGTTTTAAAACCGTTAGTACATTTACACGCCCGCAAAAAGAAAAGATGATACGCCCAGTAAACCCGGATTGGGTTGACCTTACCGCAGGCTTAAACTACGAAAGCGGGGTAAGAGTAAGGCCCGCCATTTATGGCAGGCCTTCTATACAAGCAGCACGCAGGGCGGTTACTTTTTAACAAAAATTAAAGCGCCGGAGTTCATGCAGTATCTTTTGCCGCCCCTGTCTGCAGGGCCGTCATCAAATACGTGGCCCAGGTGCAGGCCTGTGCTTTTTTCAACAACCTCGTCGCGGGTCATACCAAAGCTGTTATCTCTTACAATTTCAACCTTGTTTGGGTCTACTGCTTTTACAAAACTTGGCCAGCCTGTGCCGCTGTCAAACTTATCGTCAGAACTGAACAACACCTCGCCGGTGGCAGCGCTTACATAAACACCTTTTTGGTGATTATTGTAATAAGCGTTTTTATAAGGTGGTTCGGTGCCACGGTTCACCATAATCTCGTATTGGTTGGCCGTAAGTTTTTGTTTCCATTCCGCAGCAGGTTTATCTAACCTTCTTTTCTGTTGTGTGGCTTTTGTTTGCCCGTTGCTGTTATCACAGCCCCAGGCTGCAAATATGCTGATTATCAGTATTGCTAAGATCGATCTTTTCATCATACCTAAATTACGAATACTACAGCGCCATGGATGTCAATATTAAGTCTGATTTATTGGCTTGAGGTATTAATTGATTGATTTTAAAAAGTCATCTAAGTCTTGCCCATAAACATCTTTTTTAATAATCAAGCCTTCCGAATTTACAATAACGTTAGTGGGGACTGCTGTTATGTTCAGGAATTTTGCTATAGGAGAATTGGTTGCTTTAAGGTCACTAACTTGTAACCAATTTAATTTGTCAGTTTCAACGCCTTTTTTCCATGCAGAAAATGTATTGTCTAAGGAAAACTCTATAATCACCATGTCTTTATTTTTTAATGCTGGTAATTTTTGCCTTAGTTCTTTATTCATTTTTTTACAGGGAATGCACCAGCTTGCTCCAAACTCAATCAACGTGTATTTATGTTTTTTGAAAAAAACCGTATCAATAGTTACTTTTTTATAGCTTGTATCAATAGCTAATATAGTTGGCAAGTTTACTTTATCTTCGTTTTTATTAACACTTTGTATGCTTTGTGATGCCTTTAACAGATCCTTGAAATTTTTGCCGTAAAAACTTCTTTTGATTTCATCAGACAATGTGTTATACGTATCAATATAACCATCGTAAGAAAAGTTTGGTGCAGCTGGTATTAAATATGCCGTTAAATAACTATTTGGATTTTCGGACGCGAATTTTTTATAAGCTGCAGCTATATCTTTATCTATTACTTTAATTTCGGTATTGTAAAACAGTATGCTATCGGCGTTTTTACTCTTGTTAAGCAAATTACTATAGTTATTTCTGTTGTTGTAAAGATTGGTTTTTATCTTATCGAATTTCTTTTTAAGATTAAAAAAGTTTGATTGGGTTTTAACTTCCGGCTCATAAACGCCTTTAACAGTATCAATTTTTAATTCAAAATTATATACACTGTTATCTAGTAATATCAGGGAACCTCCATGCTTATGCTCTACCATAGCTATTGAAGGATAAGGCAAGTCATCTGAAAATTTAAAAGAAGTGTTTTTTACTATGGCAGTGTCTACTTTTTTTAAATTTATAAATTGTAAAAAAACTGTATCGCCATTTTTAAAATAGTGTTTGGAGAATTTAAGTGAAGGGGATGAATTAGTGATGTGCCCATTAATTTGAAATTTATATTGGGCGACAGCATCGTATGTTGAAGATATTAAAAAACTTAGTAATAAGTATATAAAAATGCGTTGCATATATCTGTACTATTATATGAAGGCGCAGTACACAATTTACATCAACCCTTAGCTTCTAACTACCTTACCATCCCTGCGCAAAGGCTAAACCAAATACGGGCTTTCTTACATCGGTACGGTTAAAAGGTATGGCATAGTAAGGCTCCAGTATCAAAGCGCCAAACAAGTTTACCCTTAAAGATACGCCTGCGCTTAATGCCGGTACCCGCTGATTGGGGTTGTAAACTGTTTGCATTTGCTGATTGCCGTTCGCGTCAATTGCCGGGTTGCCGTTTGCATCCAGAATGGGTGCTTTGCCAATAGCGTCCGGTCCGCTCTGGAATTTTATCTGGCTGCCTTTATTCCAGGCCAGGCCGGCATCAAAAAACAGGTTAAGGTCTGTAAACAGAAACTTTGATTTGATGGCCGCCAGTTTTTCGGGCCCGGTAAACGGCAGGCGCATTTCAAAATTAGCTACAGCAATACGGCTGCCCGAAAGCTGATCTATCGTAAAGCCATTTTTTGAAATATTGCGCGAATTATAAAAACTTTGTGCTTCATAACCGCGGATCAGGAATGGATAACCAACATACAGCGGGTATAAGCCAACATTAGAGTCGCCAAATCGGCCGTAGCCGTAAAAGCGGCCTGCAAAAGTTACCGGCGCCAAACGAATATATTTACGTACATCTATCGTTGGGGCAAAATAAGTGTATGTACCCAGGTTATACTGTGCATCAAACCGGTAACGGAAACCTTTTAAGGGCGCGGCAATACCAAATACAGCGTTATCGCCAACAAATGCGGTGTTAAATGCAAATACGCCAAATGATCTTAAGTTGTAACCCTGGTTATTAGGGTCGGCAAGGTATTCACTAATGGGTATATGCCGTTTCCTGGAATCAAGCCCTATGAAGTTATTGTTGGCATCGTATCTGTAAATGGTGCTGTACCTGTCTACCCGGTAAGAGTAATAAGAGGCTGATGTACCAAATTCGATTCGGTTGATACGTGATAGCGGGTAGGATGTAAATGCAGCGATCTTATCTTCAAAAGCGCGGATAATATCCAGCCTGTCTTCATAGGCGGGTACGGTTGTCTTATCTGGCTGGGTAAAGATAGTGGCTACGGTGCTGTAACCGCCAAATTGGTAGGGGATGTGCGATACACCTAACCCGAAATTCCAACGGCCCTGCTGATTTATGAAAGTTACCGCCGCTCCAAAATCATATATCTCGCCATTAACCGCGGCTCCGGCATAGATCTGGTTGCGGCCCAGTATATCGCTAAAAATACCCTGAATGCCGCTTGACAGGCCTGTGCCGTATGTGCTAACGCCAATGCCTACGCCGGTGCTGCCTAAAGCATCTAATTTAAATTTGGGTTTGTAGGGGATAGCTTTTATAGAATCTAAAGGGATTTTGCTATAGGCTAAATAGTTATTCAGGTTATTATTGATCAGATCTACCCCAACGGCGCGTAAAGGCGGCAGCATGGCTGCGGTAAAGTTAGTTTTGGCGCCATCTACCGCAACTGGTTTAAATTCTGATGTTTTGGCGTTGTAAATGGCGTACTTTTGGGCGCGGTAGTAGGAGTAAACCACATCATTATTGGCCGATAAGCTTAAGGCCGGCGAATATTCTGTAATACCGCAGATCCCGGTGAACAGATCTGTCATCTGCTCGGTTTTTCCGTTTGCCGGCGTATAGCGGTACAGGTTACGGAAGCCATCTCTGTTAGAGAGAAAATAGATCTGTGTACCATCCGATGAATACTGGGGGTTAAGATTGTTCGCCCCGTCAAATACCTTAATATTAGTGATTTTTCCTGTAGCTAAATCAAGTTCGGCTAAGTTAAAGGTGATATCCTGCGATAAACGGGTATCATATGTTGCCCGGTCACTCGCAAAAATCAGGTGTTTGCCATCTTTAGAAAAATTGGGCTGATAATCAGAATACTTATCATTGGTAAGCTGTGTAACTTTTTTTGATTCGAAGTTATACGCGTATAAGTCGCTTTGCCCTTCGGATAAGCCCTGGAAAGCAACCTGCTTACCATCCGGCGACCAGGTAAGGTTACTAAACTGCTCTGCCTTACCCATAGAAACATCATCAACTACACGGCCATCCGGTACATTTACCACCAGCATGCGGTTACGGCCTTTGCTAAATACACTGAACGCAAATTTTTTACCATCCGGCGACCAGGTGCCTGCCGACTCGATAAAATTAAATTCATCAATATGGGTGTTTGATGTTTTGCTGGTGAGCTCTTTAATAATACGGCCGGTTTGAGCATCTGCCAGGTAAAGATCAATGCTGAAAAGGCTTTTGGACGACAGGAAGGCCAGATATCTGCCATCCGGGCTAACAGATGGTGCAACGGTAAGGTCGCCGCCAATTTTAGCATCTATAATGCGCCTGCCAACGGGTGTTTGCAGGGTATCCTTAAGTAAAGGTTTGTATGTGTTTTCGATAGAGTTTTGCCAAAGGCGCGACAGCGTTTTATCATCATAACCTAAAGTACGCCTGATGCCGTAATCTAAACCAAAGCGCGCTACGTTCTTAAAAAATGGAACAATAATAGTATCCCCATAAGTTGAACCTAAAAACGACCAGAATGCTTCGCCATAACGGTAGGGAAAATACTTGTAGCTTTCTGTTAAGGCTTTTACTGTAGGGATATCCTGGTTAAGATAGGCATCCCGCATCCACATGGCCGTATAGGCATCTTTTTTACCAAGCGAGAGGTATTCGGCCATTCCCTCTATCATCCACAGGGGTAGGTTGCCAATATTTTCAGCATTTCCAGAATCGCGGCCAAGTAAAGTATGGTATTGAAACGCATGCACCAATTCGTGCCCTAAAACGTGGCGGGTGGTTTGGTTGGTTTCCATAACGGGCATTACCACCCGGTTTTTCAAACCTTCGGTAATACCGCCGGTACCAACGCTAATCTCTCCGTCTATAGCGGTGGTTTGCTGAAAATCCGGATGATTAGCATATAGTATAATAGGGTTGGGCTTATTAAACGTATCCCTGAAAACCTGCTGGTGCAGGGTGTACCATAATTCGCTTTCCTGCGCAAAACGTTTAATAAGGCTATCGTTTTTAAGATAGTAGTAGATCTCGAAATGCGGGGTTTTGTAAACCTTAAAATTTAATTTTTTATACCGTACCTTATTTTGCCCAAAATACTGGGCTTTAGCCTGCTGATTAAAAAGCAGGGCAATTATAAGGCCCACTAATATAAAAGGATACTTTATAGATAAGCTGCAAAGGAAACGTTTATTCATACATAGCGGTTTACACAATGTTGCTAATTTATATTAAATACGTTTTACAAGCAAAATTGGTTGCCTTATTTATTTATTGGTTGGCGGGCTTTCGGGTGTAGCTTCGGGTGCAGGTGCTGTTGTTGGGGCAGCGGTTGTATCCATAGGCATTTCCATCAGGCTATCAGTTGATGAGGTATCTTCCCTTATTACAGGTGAAGGGCACATATATTGTTTAGTGATTTTTACCCAGGGTTTTGGGAACGGGCCGTAAGTATAGCCCGAATTCGGGTCGGCATAAACCTTTTCCATAAATGCGCCAAAAATGGGCAGGGCAGTATGCGATCCTTCGCCGGTTGCTGATGTAGTAAAGTGTACACTGCGGTCGTCGGCACCAACCCAAATGCCTGTTACCAGGTCTTTAGTGATCCCCATGTACCAACCGTCCACATAATCTGATGAGGTGCCAGTTTTGCCACCAATCTGGTTGTTTTTCTTCCAAAGGCCCGGGTATTCCCAAAGGGCCTGCGAGGTGCCGCCCGGTTCTTCCATACCACCGCGAAACATATAGAGCATCAGCCACGCGGTTTCTTCGCTCAAAACACGCTCGGCCTTCAGCGCAAATTCTTGTATCACATCACCTTTCTGATCGGTAATTTTTGTTACCAGAAGCGGGTCAACCTTTTCGCCTTTGTTTAAAAAGGTGCTGTATGCGCGTACCATTTCAAATACCGATACATCATTGGAACCTAAGGATACCGATGGTACGGATTTTAGCGGACTTTCGATACCTATCTTGTGCGCATATTCTACGATCTTATCCCAGCCTACATGCTCGGTTACCTGTGCCGTAATAGAATTTACAGACTTGCCCATAGCCCATCGTAAAGACATTTCGCGGTACGAAAAATGGAAATCGGCATTTTTAGGCTCCCATACATCATCCTTGCCATTGTCTTTATACTTTATAGTTACGGGCTTATCGGTAAACTTATCACAGGGGGTAAAGCCATTATCTAAGGCCGTTACATAAGCAAATGGTTTAAAGGTAGACCCTGCCTGGCGTTTGGCCTGGTTTACGTGGTCGTAATTAAAGTACTTATGATCGATGCCGCCTACCCAAACTTTAATTTTACCGGTAGATGGCTCCATCGTCATCATCCCGGTATTCAGTATCCTGGTGTAATATTTTATGGAATCTACGCTGGAGAAGGTTGTATCCTTATCTCCATTCCAGGTAAACACACTCATGCGTTTCTTTTTCTCAAAATAATTATTGATCCCGGTAGTATCACCTTTATACTTTTTGCTTAGTAATTTATAAATAGGCAAACGTTGTTCTGCCTTCAGCAAAAAATCTTTTATCTCTACGCCCTTGCTATCCCGCCAGGGGTTTTTATTACCCCATACATTGTTAAAGCGTTTTTGCAGCATCTTCATCTTCTGTGCAACGGCTTCTTCGGCGTATTGCTGTAGTTTAGAATCAATGGTGGTATAAATCTTTAAACCATCTTCATACAAGTCATAATCGTTTTGTTTGCACCATTTATCCAGCCACTTCTCAACCGCGTGGCGTATATACGAATCACCCGAGCCGGTGTTGTCGATATAACTCAGGTCTAAGCCGATAGGTTTATGGCTCTCTGCCTGATAATCTGCCTGTTTAAGATAACCATATTTTTCCATCTGGCTTAAAACCACGTTACGGCGTTCTAAAGAACGGCCGGGGTTTGTGCGCGGGTTATAAGTAGATGTAGCCTTTAACATCCCCACAAGGGTAGCCGCTTCTGCCGGGGTAACGGCATTGGGCATTTTATTAAAATACCTTAAGGTGGCCGTTTTAATGCCAAAAGTATTGTTACCAAAAGGTACGGTATTTAAATACATGGTAAGAATCTGCTCCTTACTGTACTGATGCTCTATTTTATAGGCGGTTATCCATTCCTTGCATTTAAAAACAACGGTACGCAGCAAAGGTACATGCCTTATTAACCCCTGCGATTTACGCTTACGCGTACTGAAAAGGTTTTTAGCCAACTGCTGCGTAATGGTACTGCCGCCGCGCCTGTCGCCTTTTGCTGTAGAGATCAGGCTGCCAAAAAAACCAATAAAATCTACCCCGTTATGCTTGTAAAAACGGGCATCTTCGGTAGCTACCAGGGCATGAATGATGTTTTGCGATATAGCATTGTATTCAACAGGCGAGCGGTTCTCTTTATAAAAACGGCCTATCAGCTTACCATCAGCTGTATAAACTTCTGATGATAGCGACATAGTGGGCTCTTTAATGTCCTTCATATCCGGCGAATAGCCAAACAGCCAAAGGAAGTTTAATTCGATGGCGCAGAAGAGGATAATAACAAAATATATAAATATGGTAAAGTATCTGAGGTACCGGTTCTTTATTTCTCTGAACATTGAGTAAAGATGTAAAATTAAGCGCCCAAATCATAGCGGGCTGCGGACAAAAGTAAACAACGCAATTTTAACAAGTAAATTTTAAGTTAAATAGGGTTAAGTAAGAAATATTTTCGAGTTAATTCCAACGATACAAATGGAATCTACTAATCTATTCTTGCGAAAAATAATAGAGGTCACCATAATTTCCTTTGCATTTCAAGAAAATTTGTTTAGGAATGTCTTGTGTAAAATCAATTATAGTTGTTACAGAATTATCGCAATCCGAGTTATCAGCATTGGTAAAAAATAATTTCCCGTTAATAAGTTTATCAGGGATATTAGTAACGGAACCGAGATGATAAATACCTATCTGTTTATTTTTAATTGAAAATAATAGAATACCCGAAGTTGCACGATGAGATAACCCCCAGTACCAAACTGAAGTCATTAATTTGTAGGCCTTTCCCTTTGCTGTAGTTACTGTTCCTAAATAATTTAAATGTGTTTCAGTATTACCTTCTTTTGTCCATTTTCCAAAAATGAAAGTATGGTTAGTGATTCCTTTTTTTAAAACAGAAAGCCTTATTTTATTGTCATTGATTTGAGCACCAGAAGAAAGACACAAAATAAGTAAGATGAAATTTAAAATGTATTTTTTCATTGTGTCTCAAAAATAATAATAAGCGAATATGAAAAAAGTCTTAATTACAATACTTTTTACCGAATTAGCACACATTACAATGGCTCAAAAGCTTGTAGAGGTTGCATCATTTGGGCAAAACCAGCCAATCGGCGTTACGGTTGCGCCCAAAACAAACCGTTTGTTTGTTTCTTTCCCGCACACGGAACCCTATTTATATGGGTTGACGGAAGTAGTGAATGGCAGGCGTATGCCATTCCCTGATGCCGACTGGAACAAGATCGATACTACCCAGGCCGGAACCCATTTTGTAAATGTGCAGGACTTGTTTGCCGATTTTCAAGATAATCTGTGGGTGCTGGACTCTGCCCCCGGCGGCGGAGCTGCGGTAATAGGGGATAGCAAAAAGGAAGAAGGGCAATTTAAGCTGTTAAAGATAAGCCTTAATGATAACAAGGTGCAGCGCATTTACACCTTTGATGACCTGCCTAAAAATAAAAGTGCATTAAATGATGTGGTAATTGATAACGGCCGCCAGTTGGCCTACCTGTCGGATCCCGGCCTGCATGCTATTGTAGTGCTGGATCTGCAAACCGGTAAAAGCAGAATAGTACTGCAAGATGATAAATCTACTGTTGTTGAGCCCGGGTTAAAACTATATCTGGATGGTAAGGATGTTGTGGATAATACTGGTAAACCATTCGCATCCAATGTAAATGGTATTGCCTTAACCAGTGATGCCAAATGGTTTTATTTTCGTGCCATTAATCAAACAAAACTTTACCGTATAGCCACCGAATACCTGGCAAATACTACTTTAAATAATGCCGACCTGAGCAGTAAAGTGGAAATGGTTGCCGAAACCGGCATCTGCCACGGAATGATAACCGACAACAAAGGCAACGTTTATCTGAGCAATTCGCCGGAGCATGCCATACAATATGTTACGCCCGACAGAAAAGTGAAGACGCTGGTTAAAAACAGCCGCCTCATCTGGCCCGATTCTTTCGGGATTGGTAATGATGGTTACCTGTATCTGAGCGCTTCACAAATGAACCGATTGCCTAAATACAATAATGGTTTAAACAAAGTGGAGTACCCGTACAGGGTATATAAGGTTAAACTGCCAAAGTAGTTAAGGCAGGGCCTATCAAGTCCCATAGATTACCGTATAAGTCTTTAAAAACAGCTACAGTACCGTATGCTTCTTCTTTAGGCTTTTTTACAAATTCTACATTTTTGTTAAGGAGTTGTTCGTAATCTCTTTCAAAATTATCGGTGTGTAAAAAAAGGAATACCCTGCCGCCGGTTTGGTTACTTATGCAGCATTCCTGTTCGGCATTTGCAGCTTTAGCAAGTAATAAATGGCAGCTTTTTAAACCTTTAGGCGCCACTAAAACCCATCGTTTATTATCGCTTAAAGCCGTATCTTCAATTAGTTCAAAGTCGAGCTTATCGGTATAAAATTTAATCGCTTCATCGTAATCGTGCACCAGCAAAGTAATATGGGCTAAATACCTGTTCATCACATAGCCTCTATCATAAAACGTTCATCGGTATGTTTGGATACTACGTTCAATTCATCGCCTATATTAATTGTACCCGTACCACCCAATATCAGGTTTTGCCCAAACATGATCTTTGCGCCTTTGCGGCGATAACCGGCCAATGTTTTTAGCGGTTCTTTCCCTTTTTGGATGGTTTGTTGGTCTATGGTGGTCATTACGCAGCGGGCGCAAAGCTTTACGCCATACATCTCCAAACCGTTGATGCTGATGCGGTTCATCAGGTCCTCGCTGTACGGTTCGCCGCCTTCAAACACAATATTGGGCCTGAAACGGTTCATCGGTAAAGGCTCTGCCAAACGCATGTTCAGAGCATCCAGCGATGCCTGGCCGATTAGCAACGCGGGGTATCCGTCTGCAAAAGAAGCAAGGTTGCCGGGAGCAGTATAACGCGGGTCGGTTGCGCGGTGGGTTTCATCGGGCATATAAACCAGGCGGGTAGGACTGCTTAGTTTCTCTGTAAACCAGTTGTCAACCGCCTTGCTTACCAGTTGGCCTGCACAGATATCATCCCATATTGTTACATTGATTAGCGCCCGGTTTAAAGGAATAAATGGAATTTGAACAGATGTACCATCCGCAGTGTAGGTAACTTTAAGCGCATTGCTTAATAGATCTATTTTAAATAAAGCCAGTTGGGCATGTTCGCGCTGCGACAGGAAACGGTTGTTTTCGTCTATCAGCATCCAGCGGCGGTCGTGCTGCAAACCTCGGTCGGTTAACAGGGCTGTATTTAATTCAATGCCACCTAAAGATTTTATGGGATAAATAAAAAGCCGGCTAATACAAAGCATAAACAAATGTAAACTATTGACACGTAAATTTTAAAGATGTATAAATTGTTTAAATTACAATTGATTTATTGACCATTAATTAATAGTATTGTTAAACCAATTAAAAAAACCGGCCCGGTTGCCGGATAAAATCCTGTAAAAAAATGTTAGTAAACGCACCAAATTTAAATGGCAAGGCTACGGCCAACAATACTTACGATGCAATAGTGGTTGGATCTGGCATTAGCGGCGGCTGGGCTGCCAAAGAGCTTACCGAACGCGGCCTGAAAACCATTATGCTGGAACGCGGCGCTAACTACGAACATATAAAAGATTACAAAACAGCCAACTATAACCCATGGGATTTTGAGCATCGCGGTAATGTAACACAGGAGCAGCGCAAGCAGCGCCCGGTAATTTCGCGCAACTGGGGCGCGCAGGAGGCTGTAATGGATGCCTGGACAAATGAAAAGGACGCGCCATATACCGAGGTAAAGCCATTTAACTGGTGGCGATCTTACCGTTTGGGCGGCCGCTCTATTTTGTGGGGGCGCCAAAGCTACCGCTGGAGCGACCTTGACTTTGAAGCAAATGCAAAAGACGGCTGGGCGATTGACTGGCCTATCCGATATAAAGATATTGCCCCCTGGTATGAGCATGCCGAAAAATTTGCAGGTATCAGCGGCTCTATCGAAGGGATACCCAACCTGCCCGATGGCCATTTTTTACCACCGATGGATCTGAACTGGGTAGAGAAAGATGTAGCCGCAAGTATTAAAAAGCAATTTGGCAGGCATATGATAATTGGCCGGGTAGCTAATTTAACCCAGCCTATCCCTTATCGTACGGCCTGCCAGTTCAGAAATAGGTGCTGGGAGGGTTGCCCGTTCGGCGGCTATTTTAGTACGCAATCATCTACTTTGCCGGCTGCATTGCGCACAGGCAACCTTACCGTTAGGCCGCAATCTATCGTTACCAAAATATTATATGATAAAGATACTCAAAAAGCCAAAGGGGTAGAGGTATTGGATGCTGTTACTAACCAAACCTATGAGTTTTATGCTAAAGTGGTTTTTGTAAATGCTTCAGCATTAAACAGTGCATGGGTGTTAATGAATTCGGCTACAGACATATGGGAAGGTGGCTTGGGCAGTAGCAGCGGCGAACTGGGCCACAACATTATGGACCATCATTACAACCTTGGCGCCAGCGGTGATGTGGAAGGTTATGAGGATAAATACTATTATGGCCGCCGTGCAAACGGTACTTATGTAGTACGTTTTGCTAATATTGGCAATGATAAACGCGATTACCTGCGCGGCTTTGGTTACCAGGGCGGGGCAAGCCGCAACGGATGGAGCCGTGATATTGCCGAATTAAATTTAGGCGGAGAGTATAAAGATGCCTTATCAGAACCGGGTGGCTGGCGCATAGGCATCGGTGGCTTTGGTGAGTTATTGCCTTACCATGAAAATAAGATAACCCTTGATAAAACCGTTAAAGATAAATGGGGCTTGCCGGTACTTTCTATGGATGCCGAGATTAAGGATAATGAGCGTAAAATGCGTATAGATATTGTAAAAGAAGCTAAAGCAATGCTGGAAGCCGCCGGTGTTAAAAATGTAGAAACGCATGACAGCGGCCACAACATTGGCGATGGCATCCATGAGATGGGCACGGCGCGTATGGGCCGCGATCCAAAAACATCGGTGTTGAATGGCAATAACCAGGTTTGGGATGCTAAAAATGTATTCGTGACCGATGGCGCCTGCATGACGTCGTCTGCCTGCCAAAACCCGTCGCTTACCTATATGGCTTTAACTGCCCGTGCCGCAAACTTTGCAGCAGATGAACTGAAGAAGGGGAATATTTAAGGTGAAAGGTGAAAGGTGAAAGGTGAAAGGTGAAAGGTGAAAGGTGAAAGGTGAAAGGTGAAAGGTGAAAATACTTATGTTAAGTTAATAATTCTGCAAATTCTTTAATGCTAAAAATGCTGATTCATACATTATGAAAATCAAAAATATACTGGCCATCATTTTACTTGGCTGTTTTTTAGGGCTTGTAAGTTTTGCTAAACCCAAACCCAAAGTGCTTGTTTTTTGTAAAACAGCAGGGTTCCATCACCAATCTATTGCAGTAGGCGCACCAGCCATTATAAAGCTGGGCACACAAAATAACTTTGATGTGGATACCACCACCAATGCAGATAAATTTACGGCAGATAATTTAAAACAGTATGCTGCGGTTATTTTTTTAAGCACTACCGGCGATGTGCTGAACAACGAGCAGCAAACTGCCTTTGAAAAATATATACAGGCAGGACACGGGTTTGTTGGGGTACATGCTGCTACCGATACCGAGTACGACTGGCCCTGGTATGGCAAATTGGTTGGCGCTTACTTTAAAAGCCATCCTAAACAGCAGGATGCTGATCTGCAAGTTGTTGACCGTAGTTTTATTGCAACCAAACATTTGCCGGCTACCTGGCGCCGTTTTGATGAGTGGTATAATTACAAATGGATAAGCGACGACTTGCACGTACTGATAAAAATTGATGAAAAAAGCTACACCGGCGGCGAAAACGGCGACAATCACCCGATGGCCTGGTACCACAATTACGATGGCGGCCGTGCATTCTATACCGAGCTTGGGCATACGGATGCATCGTATGCAGATCCGCTTTATTTAAAGCATTTGCTTGGCGGGATAAAATACGCAATAGGGAAGTAGCTCAGTTACATTTTACGTTGCGCTTTTTCCCAAACCGAGCTTTGTTTTTTGGTAAAATACCGGATGATACCCGCTAAAACGGCATAATTCATTACACAAAAATAATAGGGGATAAATAAGGCCTTTATGCGTATATGCCGTTTCTCCATCATAAAGCCTAATATTGCTAGCAAGTAAAACAGCACCTGGGCTGCAAAAAGTAATTCATAAAATACACCCTTTTCTGCAAAGGCCACGGCAAAATTAGTGATGAATGCCAGTATTAAAAAGAAAGGGGTAACCGTCCACCTTAATACGCGGTGGCTGATGTATTGAAAAGATAACACCGGGAACTTAAACGGCAGCAGCAAACCCTTTAAACGCAGGATGGATTGAATGCCGCCCGCAGCAATACGGATCTTCCGTTTCAACTCTTCACATACGTTTTCTGATGCGGTTTCCAGCGCATAGGCCTCGGGCTCATAAATAATGCGGTAACCCTGGTTGGCAATCAGCATAGATATCATAAAGTCATCCAGCACGGTATCGGCAGGTACATCCTGGTACAGGCTGCGGCGTACGCTAAACAATTCGCCCGCGGCACCTACTACCGAATATAATTCCGAGTCCCATTTCTTCAATGCCGACTCATATTTCCAGTAAAAACCTTCGCCTGCGGCACTGGCATCGGCATTTGCATCAATCTGTACGCGTTTTTCACCGGCTACGGCGCCAACAGTTTTATCGCTGTAATGGCGGCAAATGCGTGTAATTGCATCGGCGTTTAAAAAGGTATTGGCATCGGTAAATACCACTACCTCAGTATCTACGTATTCCATTGCACGGTGCACGGCAGCAATTTTACCGGCACGCTCCGGGCGATGCAGTAGTTGTATTTGCGGGTGCAGCGCTATTATATCAGCCGTTTTATCAACTGATCCATCGGTTACAAAAACAAATTTAAGTTTGCTTGCGGGGTAATTCAGCTCTAAACTATTGGCTATTTTCTGCGCTATAAAATGTTCTTCGTTGTAGGCTGCAACAACCAGGGTGCAGGTAGGCAGGTCCGTATCATCAACAACGGGGATAACGGGCTTGCCCTTAAATGCGCGTTTTATTTTTATAATAAAGTACAGCAAAAAACCATAACCTACAAAAGTGTAGGCAACAAAAAAAAGGCTTATCCAAAGGGCCGTTATCATGAAACTTTATTTATGGTGTAACCTAATTTAGTACTGGTTTTGCGATGTGTGATGTTCCACCAGATAGCGCGAAAGAGAACGCTGATAAAATTATATCTTTTTTCTTTAATATATTTTATAACGTTTCGCGGTACCACCATCAGCATAAAATAAATATAAAATACAAAAGCCTTAAAAGCTGGCGCATTATGGCGGATGAACAGGATGCGGTTACGGTTCATAAAATACTCTTTAAACGGGCTGTTTTTACCCACCGTCATCGATTCCTTGTGGTATATAACGGCATCGCCGCGTACCCAGGCCTGGTAGCCTGCTTTATTGATGCGTTCGCCCCAGTCAACCTCTTCGTAATAAATAAAAAAGTTGTCGGCCATTAATCCGGCTTTTTCGCAGGTTTCTTTCTTTACCATCATAGCGCCGCCATGGCAGTAGCCGGTTTGGCCAAGCAAGTTATCATACTGGCCGGTATCTTTCTCGTTTTTACCTACTGCCTGGTTACGGCAAGTATAATAATCAATTTGGGTAAAGCCTACATATTGTATGATGCTCCTGTTAAAATCATAAACCAGCTTAGGCGATATAATGCCTACCTGTGGGTGCGTATCCAAAATATCTACCAGTTTTTGTACCAGCCCCGGGCTAAACTCTGTATCGTTATTCACTAAAAAATAATAGTCGCCGGTAGCCTGTGCAATGCCTATATTGTTACCGCCAGAAAAACCCAGGTTGTTTTCCGACCGGATGAATTTAACATCGGGATATTTATCTGTCCAAAGCGGGATGGGATTTACCGTGCTGCCGTTATCTACAACAATCACCTCCAGGTTATCATAAGTATTTGTTTGGGCAATTGATACTAAAAGTTCCTCTGTAATTTTGTCCTGGTTAAAATTAATTGTAACAACAGATACTCTTTTCATGTAGTATATTTAAAGGATATTTTAAAGGCATAATATTAGCAAAAGTTAAGCATTATCTAATCATTTAATACTTTGAAGGGTAAACAAGTTAATAGCGAGGCGGGGTTGTGGAAGCTAAAGGCCGAAGAGTTGATTGTTTTATTACAGAATGAACCGGTTGATGCCGGCGATGCTAAAAACATACAACAAAAAATAAATAAAGCTTTTGACGAAGTAATACCTGCTGGCCATAGCAATAAAAATAACCCTGCTGTGCCCAATGATTTGGAATTGTTACTTACAGGGCACCAGTTGCATAAAAAAGCACCGCAAAAACAAATTGATTTTGAAAAAATAAAAAAGTATCTGCTGGTATTGATTGGTGTTGTGATGATAACCCTTGGTATGGCCATGATTATTATGCCCGCCCCGCCTTATTTCGAAATGTTCACTATTTTCCATTTTACGGCTAACGATGGTGTTACCCTGATGGACCTGATAGCCCTGGTTATTGTATTTACTGGTGTGTACCTGCCTTTAAGCACCTTATCAAAAAAAGTTTAGGTATATAAAATTTAAACTCTTTTTTTGAATTTACGCTGCAAATTACCTTATTTTATTATTACAATTTAAGCGTAAATAATTTTGGTTTTACTGGCACGATACAGGTCTGTTTTAATTTATGGCTTTTCGCTGGCTGTTTTGTTGTTACTGATGAAATGGCTGGAGTGGCGGTTTATAATTACCGATTATGCTTTTGAAATTTACGCCGGCGCTTTAGCAATATTATTTACGCTTTTGGGGATCTGGCTGGCGGTTAAATTAACTAATCCTAAAACTGTTGTTATAGAAAAACAGGTACCTGTAAAAAGCACTGACTTTATTTTGGACGAAGTGCAGCTTGCCCGCCTGGGTATAAGTAAACGCGAACTGGAAGTATTACAATTAATGGCACAGGGTTTAAGCAACCAAAATATTGCCGACCGCTTGTTTGTATCGCTCAATACCATCAAAACCCACTCTTCAAAAATATTTGAAAAGCTGGAAGTGCAACGTCGTACACAGGCGGTTGATAAAGCAAAAAACCTTAATCTGATACCTTAACAACAGCGTAAAACTTGTCAACAACAGCGCATTCATTAAAAATCACCCTAAAGTATGAGCCGAATATGAGCCTGTTAACTCAAATTTGAAACCTAAACATAAATAACTGCACGATGAAAAAAATTGTAATTGTATTTGGATTGATTGCCGGCTGTATCGTATCGGCAAGTATGCTGGTATCGATAGCAGGGTGCTACAGCAGCGGTAATTTTGAGGGGAACATGCTGTTGGGCTATGCATCTATGATATTGGCCTTTTCGCTTATATTTGTAGGTATAAAAAGCTATAGGGATAAACAAGGCAACGGTTTTATTAGCTTTGGTAAAGCTTTTAAAATAGGTGTGTACATATCGCTTGTAGCATCAACCATGTATGTAGCGGCCTGGCTGGTTGATTATTATGCCTTCATTCCCGATTTTATGGATAAATATACCCTGCACGTTATTCAAAAGGCACAAGCCAGCGGTGCCGGTGCAGCGGAGGTTGCCGACAAGATCAAACAGATCAGATCTATGCAAAGTATGTACAATTCGTTTTTAGGTGTAGTGCTTTTAACTTACATGGAGATATTGCCGGTGGGGCTTGTTGTATCTTTGATATCTGCATTGATCTTAAAGCGTAAAGCCAATAATGGCACTATTGTAATTGCACCATAATTTACATAAATTATATACCATGCTAAAAATAAAACTAACCAGTGTTTTTGTGCACGACCCTGAAACGGCGCATAAGTTTTACACCGATATTTTAGGTTTCCAAACCAAAATGAACCTGGATATGGGCGAGTTTAAATTTATAACTGTTGTATCGCCGGATGCACCAAACGGTGTAGAACTACTGCTGGAACCTAACAATAACCCTATTGCCAAAACTTACCAGGCAGCATTGTTTGAGCAAAACATCCCTGCCGCAGCATTTAATGTTGATGATATACAGGCAGAATATGACAAACTTACGGGGTTGGGGGTAGCTTTTAAATCGGCCCCTCAAGCATCCGGCCCGGTTATACAGGCCGTATTTAATGATACCTGTGGTAACCTCATCCAGCTTTTTCAGGTGCAGGGATAAAAAAGTAAGTCAGCCGTCCTTGCTAAATTTAGCAGGTAAAAAGATAAAACCCGCCATTATGTAACTAATAAGCTATCTATTTGTAATAATAGCAGGCCATATGTAACTTACACAAGTAATGTGCGTAAACGCTGATTAATTATTTATTGTTCAAACTTCGTATCTGTAAATTAATGATTGAAAATTTAAAAAAACTTAGTGTAGTCTTTATTCTAAGCATTGTTTTTTTAGCGCAGGTAAATGCCCAGGCACCCGTAAAAGAATGGAAGGTGTACTCGCCCGATAACTCCCTGCAAATTAATCTGCAACTGAAAAACGGCAGCCTGAGTTACAATGTGCAGGATGCCGGCGCCGAAATTGTACGCCGGTCTAAATTAGGGGTAGAGAGTACTACCGAGAAGTTTGCCGGTGGCCTGAGGTTTGTGAACGAGCAAAAACGTAAGATCAATGAGATTTACACCCTGCCTACCGGTAAATATCATATTTACCATGCAACTGCCAACCAGGCAAGCGTTACTTTTGCCAACAGCAATAAAAGTAACATCACGGTTGAAATGCGCGCTTTTAACGATGGTGTGGCCTTTCGTTACCGTTTTCCCGATTCGGCAAAAACCTATACCATAATTAAAGAGTATACAGAATTTGCCATTCCGGAAGCGGCCGCCTGGATAATGCCTTATGATAAAGATCCCGCTTATGAAAATATCTACAAAAACGGCATACCTGCGGGCACAGCCGCAACGGATAGCTTAGGTTGGGCTTTCCCGGCCTTGTTCCATACCAAAGATCATTGGCTTTTTATATCAGAGAGCAATACTAACGGCGATAATGCAGCTATGCATTTGCAGCAAAACTGCGATAATGGTGTCTATAAACTGGCATTCCCGATGGCAGCCGAAAGTTTAGGGAAGGGAAGTGTTTATCCTACAGCAAAAACGCCGTTTGCAACGGCCTGGCGTTTAATTATTGCAGGTAAAAATCCGGGGGTAATAGTACAATCGGCTATGGTGAGCCACCTGGCGCAGCCAAATGTAATAGGCGATGTATCGTGGGTTGAACCGGGCCGGTCATCATGGAGCTGGTGGAGCGACCATGCAAGCAGCCGTAATATAACCACCATGAAACGTTTTGTAGACCTTGCTGCAAAAATGAAATGGGAATATTCTTTAGTGGATGCCAACTGGAATATTCCAACAACAGGCCGCACCATATTCGATCTGGTAAAATATGCCAGACAAAAAAATGTAAAACTTACTTTTTGGTATAATTCGGGCGGGCCCTATAATAACGTTACCGAGCAGCCCCGCGATTTGATGTTTAACCCAAATGCGCGTAAGGCAGAGTTGAAGAAACTACATACCTGGGGAGTTAAGGCTATTAAGGTTGATTTTTTTGACAGCGATAAGCAAAATGTTATGCAGCTGTGCCAGGATATTTTAAAGGATGCAGCCAAAGAACAGATCATGGTTATCTTTCACGGTTGCACCTTGCCGCGCGGATGGGCCCGCACTTATCCTAACCTGCTATCTATGGAAGCAGTGCGTGGTGCAGAAAATTACGGCTCTACAGAGTTTGCTATGGATGCAGCGCAGTATAACACCGTTTTTGTATTTACCCGCAATGTGGCCGGTTCTATGGACTATACACCGGTAACTTTTTCTGACTACAAGGACCACCCGCATACTACCACCAATACGCATGAGCTGGCTTTAAGCGTGGTATTTGAATCGGGCATGATGCATTTTGCAGATAGCGATTCGTCATACCTTAAACAGGATAACAGTGTGAAAGCCTTTTTAAGCGGTGTGCCAAATACATGGGATGATACCAAACTTATACAGGGTGAACCGGGTAAAGATGTAATCATAGCAAGGCGCAAAGGTAAAAATTGGTACATAGCCGGTATTAATGGCGAAAATAAGGCCAAAAGCTTTATGGTAAACCTGCCCTTTTTATATAGCAATGATATGTACCGTAGTACTATTTATACCGATGGCAACTCCCCCAGGCAAATTGTCCATCGGGATGTGATAGAGGAAAAGGGTAATAAGGTTGCAGTAAAAATGATGCCTAAAGGCGGCTTTGTAATGGTTTTTAAACCGCAATAGCAATTTACATATACTGAGCCCGGCCCATAAGCCGGGTTTTTTGTTTTACATCCAATCTAATTTATATATTTATCAAATTATCGCCCGATGCTACGGCGACTGATATTTAAGATTTGTAAAACATTAAATTTATTGAAATGCCTGCTTCAGAAATTGTTTATCAGCGCGAACTAACACTTAATGCCGACGAATTTATTGATGTACTAAAGCGCAGCACATTGGCCTTGCGCCGCCCTGTTGATGACGCCGAACGCATTCAGGATATGCTGCAAAATGCCAATCTTATTATTACCGCCCGTATAAACGGTAAGCTGGTAGGCATATCGCGGGCCTTAACAGATTTTGCTTTTTGTACCTATCTGTCAGATCTGGCTGTGGATGAAGCTTATCAAAAAATGGGCATTGGCGTGCGTTTGATCGCCGAAACTAAGTTACAATCGCCAAAGGCAAAGCTTATATTACTTGCTGCCCCGGCTGCTGTTAATTATTACCCAAAAACAGGCATGACTAATTTTACCAGTTGTTTTTTGCTGGATGATATCAATGATCTTAAATTACCCGGTCAGTCATAACATGCAGTACCTGTAAAAGATCTTTTAAACAAAGTAATTTGAGCTTTTCAGCAAAGCCAAAGTTTTCCGTCGGCTATACCTTTGTCTTAAACAAATAACAATTTAAGACAATGACAAAAATTTGGTTCATAACAGGTGCATCCCGCGGATTGGGGCGCAGCCTTACAGAGGCAGTACTTGCCCAGGGCGATAAAGTAGCTGCCACAGCCCGTAAAACGGATAGTTTTAAAGATCTGGAAGAAAAATATCCGGGGCAGGTTTACCCATTAAATTTAGATGTTACCAATTACCCTGGGGTACATAAAGCCATTGCTGATACCGTTGCGCATTTTGGCCGGATAGATGTGCTGGTAAACAATGCCGGCTTTGGTATAACAGGCGCCGTAGAAGGTTATACTGATGAGCAGGTGCGCAGCCAGCTGGAAACTAATTTATACGCACCAATTGAAATAACCCGCGCGGTATTGCCCTATATGCGTAAGCAGCGGTCGGGGCATGTTTTGCAGATCAGCTCGATGGGTGGCAGGGTTGGTAGTGGCGGCGTAAGTATTTACCAGGCTGCAAAATTCGGCCTGAGCGGTTTTAGCGAAGGATTGGCTGTTGAGGTTGCGCCCCTGGGTATTAAAATAATTTGTGTGGAGCCGGGTGGTTTTCGCACCGATTGGTCCGGAGGATCGATGACCTACGCCCCGCATGTGGCAGGTTATGAAACCACTGTTGACGAACGTGTTGCCGCATTTAAAAACAATAGCTTTAAACCCGTAGGCGACCCTGCCAAGGCTGCCGCGGTGATGATCAATTTAGTAAACAATGCCGAACCACCGTTACACCTGTTGCTTGGCAGCGAAGCTTTTGCCATTGTAAAACATTCAGAAGAAGCCAAACTTAGGGAATTGGAGAAATGGCAGGCAACAAGCCTTTCTACAGATGCCGATGATGCTGAGAATTTTCTGGAAACAGAATATGGTAAACGCTATTTAAATTTGAAAAAATAATTATAACAATGGTTGATTAAGCGTGCAACGGGCAGTTATTGATCTGTAACTTTGTTAAGCCGCTTAATCAGCCTGTTTCAAAAAAATTATGTCAGCCAAGTTAATCCATCATGATAAACCTAAAATAGCCTATTCCTGCTATTCTGCCCGCAATAGGGAGGGGGAGCAGTTTGTACCCGAGCATACATTTAGTTATCAGATTGCCGGGATATTAACAATGAATGATGGCGTAAAGGAATATACATTTAATCCGGGCGATTTCAGGCTTGTAAGGCGAAATAATTTAGTAAAGTTTAATAAGCAACCGCCGCCAAACGGCGAATTTAAGTCGGTATCTGTTTATCTGGATCAGCAAACACTGCGTAACTTTAGTATAGCGTACGGGGTTAAGGCAATGGGGCATTTTAACGGCGATAGCATTGTTGCTTTAGCTACCCAGCCATTGTACAAAAGTTTTATGGAATCATTAACACCTTACCAGCAGGAGGGTATAGAGATCGATACGCAGTTACAGGATCTTAAGCTGCGCGAAGCAATATGGATACTGCTGCAAAGCAAGCCTGAAATGAAAGATGTATTGTTTGATTTTAGCGAACCGGGGAAGATAGATCTGGAAGGCTTTATGGAAAAAAACTTTCACTTTAATGTGCAGCTAAAAAGGTTTGCTTACCTATCCGGCAGAAGCCTGGCTACTTTTAAGCGCGATTTTGAAAAAATATTTAATATAACACCATCCCGGTGGCTTCAGCAGCGCCGTTTGCAGGAAGCCTACTACCTCATCAAAGAAAAAGGTAAGTCGGCTTCTGATATATACCTGAATTTGGGTTTTGAGGACCTGTCGCATTTTTCATTTGCTTTTAAAAATAAATATGGTGTAGCACCATCCAGGTTATTACAATAAAATTTTTATTTGTGTTAATTAAATGTTAATAATTTGTACATTTAACATAACCAAATTGTTAAGCCATGCGTGTGCTTTACTGCTTTTTGCTTTCACTGTGTTTTACAGTGCTTTTTACTGTGGTAAAAGGGCAGGTGCAGCAGGTGCGTGTAGATTTTTATAAAGATCCGTTTACGGTTCAGGTTGATGAATCTGTATCCATAAACATTCCGCAGGAAATTAGCGCTAAAAACCTAAACTTGGGCTATCAAAATATCAGTAAGGCAAACTATCAGCCTGTTATCGATTCGCTTTTAGCCTACAAGCAAAAGTATCAGCTAAACGATTGGTTGTATTATCAGCTGATCCGCAGGGTGGCGCAGCAGATTAGCCCTAAAGAAAAAAATTACGGCAGATATACCTTTTACAAGTGGTTTATGTTGAATAAATCCGGCTATGACGCCAGGCTGGCCCTTTCTCACCAAAAACTCATCTTTTACATTTATAATAATGAAGATATTAGCGATATCCCTTATTTTTTGGTAGATGGCAAGCAATTCGTATGTCTTAATTATCATGATTATGCCCGGGCCGATCTGAATAACGACCCGCCAATACCTGTAAATATCCCGGTGGCACCGGCTACCAAAGCATTTTCATACAAGGTAACGATGATGCCTGATTTTAAACCCGAGCATGATATAGAAAAACAGGTGTCGTTTGAATACGACCGCAAAAAATATCACTTTAAAGTAAAGCTGAATACCGACCAGCAGAAAGCATTTAACAATTACCCGGGCGTAAGCTTTGAAACCTATTTTAATATACCGTTAAGTAAAGAAACCTATGGCTCGCTGATACCTTTACTTAAAAAAAACATGAAGGGAATGGACGAACATAAAGGGGTAGACTACCTGATGCGTTTTACCCGTTATGCCTTTCTGTACGAAAACGATAATGATAATTTTGGCAAAGAGAAACGCTTATCACCGGGCGAAACCCTGGCATCAAATTACAGCGACTGCGATGACCGTGCGGCGTTATTTTTTTATCTGGTAAAAGAGATTTACAACCTGCCCATGATAGCGCTGTTATATCCAACCCATATTACCATGGCTGTTGAATTTAGTAAACCCCTTGGCGATGCAATTGTGTATAAAGGCAAGGCCTATTCTGTATGCGAGCCAACCCCGCAAACTGAGAATCTGGCCATAGGGCAAATATCCGCGAAGCTAAAAAACATGCCCTACCAGGTAGTTTATGCTTATGAGCCGATACAAAAATAACGCTTATAAAAAACTATCGCTTTCCCGGTAAGCAGCAATTACCCTCATTTCGCCTTCTTTGCCTGGGCGCGAGTTACCGTGCTCCATGCCTAATACACCTTTATAGCCCTGCTCATACAAAAACTTAAAAATGTTTTTATAGTTAACTTCGCCGGTGGTAGGCTCGTTGCGGCCGGGGTTATCACCTATCTGGAAATAGGCTATCTCATCCCAGGTTAATTTAATGTTGTTGATCATGTTTCCCTCGTTTTTCTGCATGTGGTACATATCGTACAAGATCTTGCACGACGGGCTGTTTACACCCTTGCAAATAAGGTATGTTTGCGCCGATGTACGCAGGTAAAGATCGGGTGTGTCACTCAGGGGCTCTAATACCATTACAATACCATGCGGCTCTAAAATTTCTGCACCTTTGCGCAGAGCTGTTATTACATGGGCGTTTTGGATATCCAATGGCAGGTTGCGGGCAAAATCTCCGGGTACTACGGTAGCCAGTTTGCCACCGCAACGTTTAGATACCTCAACGGCTTGCCGGCAGCCCTTTAAAAATACATCAATGTTTTCCTGCTTGCCTGCGGCTAAGGTATTGGCGCCGTTACCGCCTTTGTCCAGCACAAAAACACCCATTGTCATCCCCAGTTTATGCAGCAGGTTACCAATTTTTTCCTGTTCGGCAGGTGGGCGGCTGCTCATGCCGTTATCTTCAATGCTCCGGAAACCCTGATCGTACATAAATTGAATCTGACTGAGAAAGTCAGCCCCTGCAGCATTTTTAAACATACCATGGTGCGGGGCGTAGTTTAAGTTAAAAGGTTTGCCGGCTGCAATGGCTGTATCCGGGTTATAGCTTGTGGTGGTGCTTGCCAGCACAGCATTTCCTGCTAAGATAGATCCTGCGGCTAACGCGCCATTTTTTAAAAAGCTGCTTCTGTTCATGCGTAAAAGGTATATAATATCAATTGGGTGATAAGCGACTGTAATATCAGGTTTTTTAGATTAATTATGTGCCTTGTATTTAATTTATTGATAAAGCCGGCCAATCCTTTTATCGTAAAATATAGGCAGGCAGTTTTATATTCAAAATAAACTTAGTATTATGCACTACTAATTTTACTTACCTGTTTAATATAATGAAGAGAAGGCAATTTATCGGCAGTACCACTTTATTAGGTGCCGGTGTACTTATGAGCAAGTTTTCTGTGGCAGCTAAACCGGCTTTTCCGGTTGTAAGGGTGCCTGTATCGGCCCGGAGATTTAAAAATGCATCGATAGAAAAAGCAATAACCGAGTTTAAGGCTAAAGTTAAAAACCCGGAATTGGGCTGGCTGTTCGAAAACTGTTTCCCTAACACACTGGATACTACGGTTACTTACAAATTAACAGATGGCAAGCCCGATACCTATGTAATAACCGGCGATATCGACGCCATGTGGCTGCGCGATAGCAGCGCCCAGGTTTGGCCATACATTGCCTTTATAAACAAAGATGCCGAACTTAAAAAGCTGGTTGCAGGTGTAATAAACCGCCAGGTAACCTGCATTTTGCGCGACCCTTATGCCAACGCCTTTTATGACGATGCGAATAAAGTAGGTGAGTGGAAAGACGATCTGACCGATATGAAACCCGGCCTGCACGAACGCAAGTGGGAAATAGATTCGCTTTGTTACCCTATCCGGCTGGCGTATAAGTATTGGAAGCTTACCGGGGATGCATCGCCATTTGATGCCCGTTGGAAGATGGCCATACAAAGCGTGCTGAAAACCTTTAAAGAGCAGCAGCGTAAGGAAAACGACGGCCCGTATTCATTCCAGCGTAAAACGGCCTTTGCTACCGATAGCGTGCCGATGAACGGCTTTGGCTACCCCGTAAAACCGGTAGGCTTAATTTGCTCATCCTTCCGCCCCAGCGATGATGCTACCATTTATTCTTTCCTTATCCCATCAAACTTTTTTGCAGTTACCAGCCTGAAGCAAGCATCAGAAATGGCGAAGGCTATAGCAAAAGATGATGCCTTATCAGCCGAATTGCTTGCCCTGGCAAACGAGGTAGACGCAGCTTTACAAAAACATGCGGTAATAAACCATCCCGAATATGGTAAGGTATATGCGTATGAAGTTAACGGCTTTGGCAGTTATAATTTAATGGATGATGCCAACGTACCAAGTTTATTAGGTATGCCATATCTGGATGCCGTTAAAAACACCGACCCGGTATATATCAACACCCGTAAAATGCTGTGGTCGTTAAACAACCCGTTCTTTTTTAAAGGTACTGCAGGCGAGGGGATAGGAGGGCCGCATGTAGGTAAGGATATGATCTGGCCTATCAGTATCATCATCCGTGCCATAACCAGTAACGATGATGCCGAGATCAAAGAATGTATAGAAACCCTGCGCAAAACGCATGGCAGCACCGGTTTTATGCATGAGTCGTTCCATAAAAATGATGCTACTAAATTTACCCGTAAATGGTTTGCCTGGGCCAATACCCTGTTTGGCGAATTGCTTTGGGAAACCTATACGCAAAAACCACACCTGCTTGCGTCTGTTTAAAACAGGCGTAAGCAGCTAATAAAATAATCCTGCCCATTATGAAAAGCCCTTTAAAAGTTGCCTGCCTGCTGGCGGGCTTATTTACCGGCAATCTGGCTTATGCACAGGCAACCCAAGCCCCGGCTTACCCGCTGATAACACATGATCCGTATTTTAGTGTCTGGTCGTTTTCGGATAAACTGAACGAGAGTACAACACGGCATTGGACAGGCAAAAACCAATCTTTACTGGGTTTAATAAAGGTAGATGGCGAAAGCTATCGTTTTATGGGGCAAATGCCGGTACCCTACAGCACTATTTTAGCCGACGGTGAAACCAAACCCTACACTTGTAAATTTACCCAAACAAAGCCCGCCGAGGGATGGGAAGACCCCGGTTTTAATGACACTGACTGGAAAACCGGCGCGGCACCCTTCAGTGATGATGTTACACAAGCCAAAACCATCTGGAAAACACGAGACATTTGGGTGCGCCGTACTTTCATCTACAAAAGATCAACACCGTTAAACAAGCTGATACTTAAGCTGCACCATGATGATGATGCAGAGGTTTATTTGAATGGCGCAAAGATAAACGTAAGCCCCGGTGCCAACGGCGATCTGTTGCCTGCGGATATAAAAGGCGATCTGAAAGAAAAGCTAAAAGACGGTGAAAATGTATTGGCCATGCACTGTGTAAACACCGGCGGTGGTGCCTGGCTGGATGCCGGTTTGGATGATAAGCTTAAACCTGCCGAAACAAAGGGTTTAAAAGAGGCACGGCAAACATCGGTGCTGATTAATGCCACCCAAACCATTTATAATTTTACTGCAGGCAAGGCTGATCTGCAAGTAACTTTTACCTCGCCATTGCTGATGGATAACCTGAGTTTGCTATCGCGCCCGGTTACCTATGTTACCTACCGCGTAAAGGCAAATGATGATAAAATGCACCAGGTGTCTGTTTACTTTGGTGCATCGGCAGATGTTGCCCGTAACAGGTCATCTCAAACCATAATTACCAAAAAATACAATACAGGTGCGTTAAATGTGCTTAAGGCCGGTACGCAGGCGCAGCCCATTCTGCAGAAAAAGGGAGATGACCTGCGGATAGACTGGGGATATATGTATGTTGCGGCCCCCGTTACAGCAAAGGCGTCGCAATATATCAGTAACGATAGCCAGGCTTTAAGTTCCTTTGTGTCCGGCCAAAAGGCAACGGCTGTAACAAGCGGAACTTCGGTGTGCCTGAATACGGTTATACCGTTTGGTAAAGTTGGTACAGTTCCGGTAGAAAAATTTATAGAGGTTGGCTATAATGAGATCTACTCTGTACAATATTTTGGTAAAGATCTGCGCCCATGGTGGAACAAAGACGGCAATAAATCCATCGAAGGTGAACTAAAGCAGGCGGCCGCCGATTATAAAAGTATCATCAAAAAATGTATTGCGTTTGATAATGCCATGAATGTAAAGGCATCTGCCGCAGGTGGTTTAGAGTATGCCAGGCTTTGCGCAATTGCTTACAGGCAGGCCATTGCTGCCCATAGCTTGCAAAGAAGCCCGAATGGCGAGATCCTGTTCCTCTCTAAAGAAAATTTTAGTAATGGCTCAATCAATACCGTTGATGTTACTTATCCGTCGGCGCCATTGTTTTTGGCTTATAACCCCAACCTGCTTAAGGGAATGCTGAACGGTATTTTTTATTACAGCGAAAGCGGGAGGTTTAAAAAGCCCTTTGCCGCGCATGATCTGGGCACTTATCCCTTAGCCAACGGCCAAACCTATGGTGAGGATATGCCGGTAGAAGAATCTGGCAATATGATATTACTTACGGCTGCCATTGCCAAAGCCGAGGGTAATGCAGCGTATGCTAAAAAGCACTGGGCAACCTTAACTACCTGGGTTGGCTTTTTGGTTAAAGAGGGTTTAGACCCTGCCAACCAGCTTTGTACCGATGATTTTGCCGGCCACCTGGCGCGGAATGCTAATTTATCGGTAAAAGCCATTAATGGTATAGCGGCCTATGCTATGCTGGCCAATATGCTGGGCGACAAAGCCACTTATTTAAAGTATCGGGCCATTGGTAAAGATTATGTTGCCCGCTGGATGCAAATGGCAAATGCCGGCGACCATTATTCGTTGGTTTTTGAGAAGCCCGATACCTGGAGCCAGAAATATAACCTGATCTGGGACAAATTACTGGATCTGGATATGTTCCCCCGGCAAGTTTATCAATCAGAGGTTAAATATTATCTTGGCAAACAAAAAGAGTATGGCTTGCCGCTGGATAGCCGTAGAACATACACAAAATCCGACTGGATCATATGGACTGCAACGCTGGCCGATAACGCCGCAGATTTTAAAGCCTTAACCGACCCTGTATATAAGTATGCCACTGAAACGCCGTCGCGCGTACCCATCAGCGACTGGCACGAAACCACTAACGGCAAGCAGGTAGGTTTCCAGGCGCGCAGTGTGGTTGGCGGTTATTTTATGAAACTGCTGCAACAGCAATGGAAGAAAAAATAACATCATAACTCTACAAGGAAGCCCTGCCGCAGACAACGTGGCAGGGCTTTTTTAGGTATAGGGGTTGATGGGTTGATCAATAGAATAAAACCAATTTATTGGTTGGTATGTTAAATTTTAAATTAACAACAAGAACTATCCGGTGGCTGTGATTGTCCGTCAGCCTGTAGATCTGGTCGCTTATGCCAAAAAACATACTTTTTAAAAATATCTTGCTGATTATTTGCTTGGTTTGTAGCAAAAGTGCCTTAGCGCAGTTTAACGATACCACGCATTATCATACGGCTTACTTATCGTCGGGTTCTATCAACAAAACCAATGATGGTACGGCTTATCTGTTAAACAATGCTTTTAAATTCAATATTAAAAAAAAGGATATCTCGCTCAACTTTAACAATAACTGGATCTACGGCAAGCAGAACGGCAACCTCAGCAATAATGATTTTTCTACCGCGTTGGATTTTAATCTGTACAAAACCTTTCCGCATTTTTTTTACTGGGGGCTGGCCAATTACAATACCAGCTATTCGCTCAAAATCAATAACCAGTTACTGGCCGGGGTGGGTGTAGCATATAATTTTTTTGATAGCCCCAATACTTACCTTAATATCAGCAATGGTGTTTTATTTGATGCCAGTAACCTCACCTTACCCAACAACATGCCCGATGTTTACCAAACTTACCGCAATTCATTCAGGCTGCAATTTAGATTCAGTATTAAGGACAGGGTAGTTATTGATGGTTCAAACTTTATCCAGAATTCTTTTGAGCGCAAAAGCGATTATATTATCCGTACTACAACCAACCTTTCTTTTAAGATTCAAAAATGGCTTAGTTTAACAACATCTTTAAATTACAATCGCGTAAACCGCACTAATAGCGAAAACCTGCTGTTTACCTATGGTTTAATAGTAGAGAAGTGGTTTTGACATGGCAGCTTTAACCGCTGTAAAACGAAAGAAGCCCGTTGCATTGCACCGGGCTTCTTTCGTTTTATTAATGTTATTTAGAATTTAAGTACGATATAACCGGATCTGCGTTTAGCGATTTGTCCGTTCTGATATTCGAGCAGGTAATAATACGTACCCGGTTTCAGAAGCGTACCGTTCTGCGTATGCCCGTCGAATACATGGCTGCCATCCTTACCGTAATCCTTCATTTCAAAAACGAGTGTACCGTTGGTATTCATGATGGAAAGCTTGTTACCGGTGAAGGAAGAGATACCCTCGATCACCAGGATATCGTTAAAGCCGTCGCCGTTTGGCGACACCCCCTGGTGCACTACGATGGCATCCTCATCCGGTGCAAAGCTATTGGTGCTTTTGGCAGCGAACATTTTGGCATCCGATCTGCCTACAGCGAGGTTATTGCCCGGCCTGTTAACGATGATGTTGTAAGTTTTGGTGGTGCTGCCATCCTCTGCGGTCACTACGATGCTGATGGTATTGTTACCGGTGTTCAGGGCTATCGGTGCGGATACCGCAGCGTTTGCCAGTGCCAGGCCGTTCAGTGTCATAGTGGCGTTGGCATCTTTAAGCGTTGGCTTAACGGTAAGGCTGGCCGTAGCCGCATTTACAGCGGTGGTATAAGTGACCAGTTCAGGCGTGTTGGTTTGCAGCTGCAGGGCGGTACCGGCGCTGAGGCTCACCTTAGCCAGGTCGGCATTGGCGGCCGGCACGCGGGTTACGGTCACCCGGTAGGTCCTGGTTGTCACACCGTCTTCAGCCGTTACAATGGTATTGATCACGGTAGTTACGGGGTTAAGCGTAATGGCAGCTGAAGCGGTACCACTGGCCACCACGATGCCGTTCACCCTGATGGTGGCGTTAGGGTCTTTGGCGGTAGGCACAACCCGCAGGCTTGCCGTGCTTAAGCTGACTGAAGCGCTATACTCTACCAGCGTTTTGGTATTGTTTTGTACGGCCAGTACGGTTGCCGGGTTCAAACTAAGCAGGGCCAGGTCGGCAACGGATGCGCCGGTCCTGTTCACGGTAAGGGTATAGGTTTTGCTGTTCAGTCCGTCGCCGGAGGTCACTACAGTGGTAATAACGGTGCTCACCCCGTTCAAGGCAACCGGGGCAGAAGCCGCTCCGCTGGCTACCGGCACACCGTTAACGGTGATGGATGCGTTGGCATCGCGGGCTGTAGGCAGCACTTTAATGCTGTTTAAGCTCATGCCTACAGCTATGCTATATTCTGTAAGGGTTTTGCTGTTGCTGACCACGGTAAGCGGATAAGCCGGGTCGGTGCTGATCTGTGAAAGATCGGCCAGGTTCCCGCCGGTACGGTTAACAGTAACGGCATAGGTTTTAGTGGTGGTACCATCCTGAGCGGTTACGACGATATTGACCAGGGTAGGGCCGGAAGTATTCAGAGCCACCGGAGCCGAAAGCACGCCGCTAACCGCCGGTACTCCGTTCACGGTAATGGTTGCGTTGGGATCTTTCAGGGTAGGGGTAAAACGTACCGTTGTTACGTTAGTGCCAACAGATGTACCATAAGTTATTAAGGTTTTGCTTTTGATATCCGGGATAAGGTTTGAACCTGGATCCATGCTCAAAATTGCAAGATCGGCCACACTGGCACCTGTACGATTTACCGTTATTTTATAAGTACGTGCAGTAGTGCCATCTTCGGCAGTAACCACAGTTGTAATTAAAGTAGCACCTGCATTAAGGCGTATTGCCGGTGATGTTGCACCATTTGCTACAGTAATGCCATTTACCTTAATAGTTGCATTAGGGTCTTTAGATGTTGGGATGATGCTTACTTCTTCGGTTGCAAAACTAACAGATGTGCTATATTCTGCCAAAGCTTTGGTATCACTTTGAACAGTTAATACCGAAGCAGGGCTAAGGCGCACAAGTGACAGATCAGAGATGTTAGAACCCGTTCTGCTTACTGCTATAATGTAAGTTTTGGTGGTTACCCCATCCTGGGCTGTAACTACTGTTGTGATAAATGTAACACCGCTATTGTTAAGTGCTACGGGGGCCGATGCAAGGCCGCTGGTAGCGGCTACACCGTTAATCGTCATGGTTGAATTAGGATCTTTAAGCGTCGCTGTAACGCTTACTGTTGCTGCCAGCGGGCTAACTGAAGTGGTGTACCCTATCTGTGTTTTGGTTTTAGATGCTACTATTAGCGACGAGGCCGGGTCGATGCTGATCAGGGCCAGGTCGGCAACGGTAGCGCCAGGGCGATTCACCGTAACCGTGTAGGTTTTAGTGGTGCTGCCATCTGCTCCCGTCACTTCAACCGGTATAATGTTATCGCCTATGGCCAAAGATAAAGGTGCAGAAGCTGAACTATTTGATACTAAAGTGCCCTTAACCTTTACTGTTGCGCTTGCATCGCTAAGGGTTGGCGTTAAGGTGACTGAGGTAGTGGTATTGGCAACCGTGGCGGTGTAGGCGCCCACTGTGCTGTCAAAGGCAGGGGTAAAGGTGCCTTCGCTGATAGTGAGGTTAGCTAATGATACATTAGGCAATACCGCAATGTTAATTGTTTGCGCAGTACCGCCGCCGCTGTTATAAGCGGTTATGGTATAATCTTTAGCTGCGGCCAAAGTGGTTGGCGTACCGCTGATGATACCGGTTGCGGCATCAAACAATAAGCCATTCGGCAATGGGTCGCTTAAGTAATACCCGCCGGATGGGGTGAGTTTTTCTACCGCTTGTTTTGCATTATCGGTAGTGTAAAGTTTGCCATCGGTGCCAACGGCTACGCCAAACAGCCCCTCGTAACCGGTGGATAGGTTAACCGGGTTAGCGCCATTTTTATCAAACCTGGTTAGCAGGTTACTGCCGCCCTGGTTTACATAAATGTTACCCTGTGCATCTAACTTTACATCGGTAGGGTTGGTAAGGCCGGTTATCAGTTCGGTTTTATTACCGCCTGCAGCATCAAACTTTACAATAGTGCCGGCATTGTTATCGGCTACGTAAATGTCGCCGGCCGGGTTAAGGGTTAAGCCGTAGGGGTAAGTAAGATTGTTGGTTAAAGTGGTGGTAACACCTGCAGGTGTTACTTTTTTAAGGGCATGGTTTATGGTTTCTATCACAAAGATATTTCCTGCGGTATCAACAGCTAAAGCCGTAGGATACACCAGGCTATTGCCTATAGTGGTAATTACACCGGCAGGGGTTACCTTGTTGATACCCGTGCTGCCTAAACCAATTGCATATACGTTGCCGCCCGCATCGGTAGCTACGCCAAGCGGGTTGTTTAAGCCGTTAAGGATAACAGCCGGCGCACCGCCGCCAACAGGCAGTTTATATACCGAACCTGCAGTTACATCGGCCACAAATAAATCGCCGGCTTTGTTAATGGCTATACCGGTTGGGGTTGGTAATGCTTTGGTAAGCGTATCTGCCAGGGCAAAATACCCCGGAGTGCCTACATTGCTTAACCCGGCACTTAAAGGTGCTATGGCGATGCCTTTGGTATAAACCTGTGCGGCAACTGCTGTAGCAGCAGGCGCAGGTACCAGCCTGTTAACCGTAATGGTGTAGGTATTTGTGGTGGTACCGTCATCCGCCAAAAC
Source organism: Mucilaginibacter phyllosphaerae (assembly GCF_004378255.1). Taxonomy (GTDB): domain Bacteria; phylum Bacteroidota; class Bacteroidia; order Sphingobacteriales; family Sphingobacteriaceae; genus Mucilaginibacter; species Mucilaginibacter phyllosphaerae. The sequence continues at coordinate 31,540 of NZ_SNQG01000001.1, read as the reverse complement.
ATTAACAGTTATAAGGTTTAGGCCGTTGCTTAACGGTACGCTTACCGCGCTTGTTGCAGCAGTGCCGTTTACGGTAGCTGATGATCTGGCGTCTGTAAGCACTGGCAGTACGCTGATAGCTGCTGTGCCGATGGGTACGGTTACGCGGTACCCGGTACTCAGCGGACTAAATGCCGGGTTTAACGTGCCCGCACTTAAAGTAATGCCGCCCAAGGATACAGAAGAAGAGGTTGCCACACGCAGGTTAACGGTGTAGATCTGCCTGGACGTTCCATCTTCGGCGGTTACATCTACCTCTACATTGTTGTCGCCGGGGTTAAGGGCTAAGTTTTGTGATGCAAAGCCGGTACGGGTAATCACATTATTTACCTTAATGGTAGCAAAAGCATCGGCTGTTGGCGTTAGTTTTGCAGAATTGGTGCCATTCGGAAGATCTACCGTATAGCCGGTTACATCTGCATCAAAAGCCGGACTAAGCACACCTGTGCTTGCCGTTAGGTTATGCAGTTTGTAATCGTTAGAGATGCGGTGGATATTTACCACGTAGGTTTTAGTGGTGCTATCCGGTGTCATTACCACAACCGGGATGTTGTTATCCCCTGCGTTCAGGGCAACACTTGTGGCTGCGCCTGATGTTGCGGCAACGCCATTTACCGCTAAACGGTTGGTGGTATCGCTAAGGGTGGCGGTAATATTAGCTGATGTGCTGCTGCTGTTAACCGTTATCGAATAACTGGTGCTATCGGCATTAAAGGTTGGGGTTAGGCTGCCTGCATCGGTAACCAGGTTACTAAGCTCCAGGTTGTTCTTTACGCCAAGCGTAAAGGTGCTTACTGCGTTCTCCCGCTCATTGTAGGCGGTAATATGGTAATTTGTTTTTGGCCAGCTCTTGGTTGGGGTACCGCTGATAATGCCTGTGTCCTCATCAAAATCCATCCCCGGGGGCAGCCTTTTATCGATAAAGTAACCTCCGGACGGAACGTCAAGAAATATAAATCCTCCTGCCAGCCCCCCTAAAAACCTGCCCTTCCCATCGATACTGGCACTGTTATCTATCCTGGCTGTTCCATCATAAAAAGTACTTCCCAAAGTCAAATTAAAAGTATCCTCAACAATGATTATACCTTTAATAATCTGATCATGATTAGGATCTAATGCATATTGTTTTTTGCCCAGTCTCCGAACAAATATTTTTTCCCCATAATAATAACCGGCGGGATCAAAGAAAGAGATAAGTTGCTGACTACTTTGATTTTTAATATCAATTTTGTTATTACCATTCAGTTCTGACCTGTACATCTCGCCAAAATCATTATAAAAAATATAATTGTCATATATGGCAATGGTATTTGTTGATTTAGTACTATCAACTTTTGTAGTAATACCGGTAGTTTGGTCAAGTATAAACAGCCCGTTATGTGCATCTCCTATATAAAGGCGATTATTATCATCTAAAGCGAGCGCAGCTAATCGGGGGTTAGTAATGGAAAAAGGGAGGGGCGTTACGGTATTGGTAGATGGTATTATCTTGTAAACTTCGCCTCCTTCTATGGCAATATACAGGTTACCTTCTTTATCCATAATGGCAGCAGAGATGTAATGGAAGGGGCCGCCGATTCTATAGGTCGCCCCTCCATCGGCCGGTACCACCGTAATATAATTCATGCCTAAATCATCAGGGTGTAAATTTTGCCACACAACATAGGTCGTCCCTGCGCTATCTGTCAATGCCGTCAAATAATTTCCGGTCAGAAAATCTGACCTGACTTTTTTGCGCGGGTTATGGTAACCCCATGGCAACACGTTGGCAGCCGCAGGGGTAATCGCGGTAATGGCTTTATTTACTGTAAAGGTTTGTTCCGGGCCGTAATCGAGCGACACCCGTACACCTCTTTTAATGTTAAGGGTATAAGTTTTGGCCGTGCCGAACTCGGACGTTACCACTACCGCGATGGTGTTGGCCCCGGTTATTACCGGTACTTGTATGGCACTGCCGGATGTTACTGTAATGCCGTTGCAGGTTATTGTAGAGCCCGCCGCAGCAGCTGTTGGTGTAATGGTGAGCGAATCGAGATTGGCTGCTGTTACGGCATTATAAGTGATGTTGTTAGCATCAAACGAGTCGCCGATGGTGGTGCCGCTTACCGTCAGTGCGCTCAGGTCGCGGTTGTTAACCACGGTTGCCAGCGTAACGGTACTTACCACACTTTGGGTACCGCTGTAAGCGGTAATGGTGTAGGCGGCAGCAGGCGATACGGCTTGCGGGGTACCGCTGATGATGCCCGTAGATCCGTTTAAGCTTAAACCCAAAGGCAGGGGCTTATCGATAAAGTAGCCGCCGGATGGGGTTAGCTTTTTAACCAGCGAATCTTGCGTGGCGGCATAATAGATGTTGCCTTTAAGGTCCGTACTTAAATTATAAGCGGCACCTACATTCAAGATCAGGCCATCATCACCGCCGTAGCGCGAAATATTAGTAAGGCCACCGCCGTAAGCATGGCCGGTAAGGTCGCCATCTACTGCAAAGCCATCAGGCTGGGTTACTATACTCCGGTTGCTGCCATCCAGGCTCATTTGGAATATGGCCTGTTGAGAGGAAATTAGTACGGAATAATAAACCGTATTACCTTTTACGGCAATGTTAACTACACCAGCTATCCTGGTGTCAATTTCATTAAAATTACCGGTGCCGATTTCGTATTTATAGATCCGGCGCCTGTTTACAATATACAGGTTGCCATAATCATCAGCCGCAATACTTGTTGCAGATGCTAAAGTGATATCAGTCACCGGCGTAGTAGTACCCGTAGCCGGTACCACTTTATACAAGGCGGTTCTTTCGGCAACATACAGGTTACCTGCCTTATCCAGGGCCATACCTACAGGGCTGTTGAATGGCCCGCCTATATCATAGGCGGCTGCGCCGCTGGCCGGTATTACCTGTATGGTAGTTTTTGAACTGCTGATGAGGTAGGTGTTGCCGGCGCTATCTACTACGGCCTTTACAAAACCGCTGCCAATGCTTTTACCGATAGCAACCGGTGCATTATAACCCAACGCACCAACATTGGCGCCCGAAGGGGTAACCGGGGTAATGGGTTCATCCAACGCAAAGGTGTGTGCCGTGCCATAATTAACAACGGGCGAGGTTGACCTGTTGAATGCTATGGTATAAGTTACCGGGTCGGCATTTGGCGAGGTAACCAGAAATACAGCGCTGGTAGCATTACCGGTAAGCGGTATAGTTACTGCCGAGCCGTGCGTAACCGGGTTGCCGTTATACGTGATGGTTGATGCCGCGTCCGTTGCCGCCGGTGTAACGGCTACGGTTGTTGCCAAAGCAGGTACCGTTACGTTGTAGTTAAGCGTATCTGGGTTAAAAACCGGGTTAAGCGAGCCTGCGCTAACGGTAAGGCCGGCTAATTTATTAGTTGCACGGTAGATGTTTACCGTATAAGTTTTAGTGGTGCTATCCGATGCCGTTACCACTACCGGGATGGTGTTACTCCCTATATTCAGGGCGATGCTTGTGGCTGCGCCTGATGTTGCGGCAACGCCATTTACCGTTAAACGGTTGGTGGTATCGCTAAGGCTTGCGGTAATATTAGCCGATGTGGTGCTGCTGTTAACCGTTATCGAATAACTGGTGCTATCGGCATTAAAGGTTGGGGTTAGGCTGCCTGCATCGGTAACCAGGTTACTAAGCTCCAGGTTGTTCTCTACGCCAAGCGTAAAGGTGCTTACTGCGTTCTCCTGCTCGTTATAGGCGGTGATACGGTAGTCTGTTTTTGGGGAACTCCTGGTTGGCGTACCGCTGATAACACCTGTATACTCATCAAAATCCATACCGCGGGGCAGCCTTTTATCGATATAATAACCTCCGGACGGAATGTCAAGTAATATTCCGATTGCTAAACCGGATAAAATCTTGCCCTTTCCATCAATGGTGGCGCTGTAATCTATCAGGGTTGTACCATCATAATTAATATTTGTTGAAGGTGATCCAAAAGTATCCTTGGGCCGGATGAAACCTTTAATAGGCTGAGCCTGAACATTATTTAGCGCGTCTTTCCCTTTACCCAGCTTTTGAACAACTCGTTTCCCCCCGTAATAATAACCGGCAGGATCGAAGAAAGAGACCAGGAACTGACTCCCGGGATAGCCCGTTATGATTTTATTTGTTACACCATCCAGATCTGACCTGTACATCACACCAAAATCATTGTAAAAAAGATAATTTTCAAATATGGCAATGCTAAATGTTGTATTAACATTGTCCACTTTTTTAGTAACACCGGTACTTAGGTCAAGTATATACAGCCCGTTGTGTACATCGCCTATATAAAGGCGGCCATTATCATCTAAAGCAAGTGAACTTATCTGGGGGGCAGTAGTAATTGAGAAAGGGAGGAGCGTTTTGGTATTGGTAGATGGCACAACCTTATAAATTTCGCCTCCTACTATGGCAACATACAGGTTACCATCCTTATCCATCACCGCAGCAGAAATATAATTGAAGGGGCCGCCGACATTATACGTTGCCCCGCCGTCTGCCGGCACCGCCGTAATATAATTTCTGCTTAAATCATCAGGGTGTAAATTCTGCCACACAACATAGGTTGTCCCTGCGCTATCTGTCAATGCTGCCAAATAATTCCCGGTCATAAAATCTGACCTGAGCTTTTTGCGCGGGTTATCGTAACCCCATGGCAGCACGTTGGCTGCCGCAGGGGTAATCGCGGTAATAGCTTTATTTACTGTAAAGGTTTGTTCCGGGCCGTAATCGAGCGATACCCGTACACCTCTTTTAATGTTAAGGGTATAAGTTTTGGTTGTGCCGAACACGGACGTCACCACCACATAGATGGTGTTGGCCCCAGTTACTACCGGTACATTTATGGCGCTGCCGGATGCTACTGTAATGCCGTTGCAGGTTATAGTGGAGCCCGCCGCAGCAGCTGTTGGTGTAATGGTGACCACATCGAGGCTGGCTGCTGTTACGGCATTATAACCGGTGGTATCTGCATTAAACGAGTCGCCGATGGTGGTGCCGCTTACCGTCAGGGCGCTCAGGTCGCGGTTGTTAACCACGGTTGCCAGCGTAACGGTACTTACCACACTTTGGGTGCCGCTGTAAGCGGTAATGGTGTAGGCGGCAGCAGGCGAAACGGCTTGCGGGGTACCGCTGATGATGCCCGTAGATCCGTTTAAGCTTAAACCCAAAGGCAGGGGCTTATCGATAAAGTAGCCGCCGGATGGGGTTAGCTTTTTAACCAGCGAATCTTGCGTGGCGGCATAATAGATGTTGCCTTTAAGGTCCGTACTTAAATTATAAGCGGCACCTACATTCAAGATCAGGCCATCATCACCGCCGTAGCGCGAAATATTAGTAAGGCCACCGCCGTAAGCATGGCCGGTAAGGTCGCCATCTACTGCAAAGCCATCAGGCTGGGTTACTATACTCCGGTTGCTGCCATCCAGGCTCATTTGGAATATGGCCTGTTGAGAGGAAATTAGTACGGAATAATAAACCGTATTACCTTTTACGGCAATGTTAACTACACCAGCTATCCTGGTGTCAATTTCATTAAAATTACCGGTGCCGATTTCGTATTTATAGATCCGGCGCCTGTTTACAATATACAGGTTGCCATAATCATCAGCCGCAATACTTGTTGCAGATGCTAAAGTGATATCAGTCACCGGCGTAGTAGTACCCGTAGCCGGTACCACTTTATACAAGGCGGTTCTTTCGGCAACATACAGGTTACCTGCCTTATCCAGGGCCATACCTACAGGGCTGTTGAATGGCCCGCCTATATCATAGGCGGCTGCGCCGCTGGCCGGTATTACCTGTATGGTAGTTTTTGAACTGCTGATGAGGTAGGTGTTGCCGGCGCTATCTACTACGGCCTTTACAAAACCGCTGCCAATGCTTTTACCGATAGCAACCGGTGCATTATACCCCAATGCACCTACATTGGCGCCTAAAGGGGTAACCGTACTCGGTTCATCTAAGGCAAAGGTGTGTGCCGTGCCGTAATTGGCGGTAGGGCCGTCGCCGGCCTGCGGTAATACCGTGCTGGCGGCAATGGCTACTTTAACGGAAGCCGCACCCGCGCTCGACAGGATGATATTGCCCAAATTATTACCGGCTGCCGCCGCAGCGGATAAGCGGATATAAACAGGGGCAGATGCGATATCGCCACCGGTACCAACTGTAACCGCTGGTGCAAAAGTTGTATTATCCTTACCTACCTCAAAGCCATCAGGCGCTGTAACCAGGATGCCCCCGGTAAGCTGATAACCTGCTACAACAAAAGAGGATGCCGCTGATGCGGTACCACGGGTAGTAACGGTTAAAGCAGGCAGATCATTGGTAACAGATATGGTAGGCTGGGTGATAATTTGATAATAGGTTGTCTGGCTGCTTTCTATCGCCTGGCGTTCGGTATCGTTATAAACCAGGGGCGATAATACCATTTCGCTCAGGGACCCGTAAAAGCCGCCGTCGCCGCCGGTAGTGGTTGCGCCAATGGCTAAAGAAGATACCGAGGTAAGTTCGCCCGTATTTAACACGGCGTACATATCTGTATGCTGGTTGCTGTATAGTTTTACGGTGCCGTCGCTGCTTTGCCTGGTCCAGCTGCCAAGGCGGGTAGTACCGTCGTTCACATTAATACCGGCTACCGACATATCTGTCGGGCCGTTACCTGCCGTAAACCGGCCATTGTAAATGCCATAGCCGTAATCGTTAACAGTACCTGCTACCTCGCTGCCCAGTATGCCGCGCATCTGGTACCAGGAGCCGCCATCGCCGCCGGTATTGTTGCTGCCGGTGGCATTATACACTACCGAGCCGCTCAGGTTGGTGTTTAAAGCGGTTGTGGTTACGGTAAGCCACTGGCTGCCCGAAAAGGTTATGGCGGGTTTATTGTTTGCCATGGTGATAGACCCGGTTCTGATGATCTGCGGCAAGGCGTTAATATTGCCCTGCACGGCGTTGCGCGCGTTGGCGCTTTGATCGTACCAGGTTGCCACCCCGGCGCTTTTGCCGCCGATGGCTAAGGTGCTTAACAGGGTGCTTGTAGCGCCGGTTTGTGCCGCATCAAAAGTGGCATAGGCAGCAGATACCGGAGACGACATAGAGAATGCATGGCTGGCGGTAGCATCGGGGTACACATCATAAAAAACGGTATCGATGCGTAAGCGCAACAGCGGGCCGGTATAGCTGCTGCTTAATAAGCGCAGCGAATAGGCTGCCCCAGGTTGTGTAGCGGCGGTAAGGCCCAGCTTGTCAAAAACAAATACGGGGGCGGCAGGCTGTAAAGCGTATGGCTGTAAAACACCCTGCTGTTCGTTGCCGTTGCTGCCGTTATTAAACATGTAGGCGCTTTGCCCAACAGCGTATGCTGCCGAACCACCTGTGCCGGCAGCGTTGCCACCGGCGGCTAAGTAGGTTTGCTGGGCCTTTGATGCAGCACATCCTAAAATTAAAAGTACAGCTAAAAAAAATCTTTTAAACATCGCAGGGGTGTTATAAGGTAAAGTTTTTATCATCAGGGGTATTAATTATCTATCGTATTTTTTATTAGGAGTTTTTAGTTGGCGAAAAGTGTGTAATAAGTTATTTAGGCCGATACAAACCGGATGTTTTTGCTATTTTCTGTTTGCAACATAAAACTTTATTACCCGTTTGGGTGTAATTCGGGGCAGATGCAAGGGGATTTGCAATTGTCATTATTTTTTAGAAGGGTTATCAATATTAAATTATTATCAGGGCTTGTATATCAGGCGCTTAATTAGATATTATGCTTTGGATATACAAGTATCAAAAGTACTTATTAAATAATAAACATAAAGGGTGTTTTTAGCTTTTTGCGCAGTGCAAAGAAATTATTTTATTGAATATAAGAATATTATTAATTTAAAAGAAAATATTTTCTTTTAAATAGGATAGTATATCGTTTATGAATATTTCGCCCTTATTTTTTGCGTAAAGGTAACATAATTAGCCCCTGTAGGGGGTGGACAAAAACGGGACAAATACAGTTAGCGGCGCTAATGGCCTTATTATTTGGCGGTTTTGGTAAGATGATGTCCTTGTAAAACAGCAAAGCCCCGATAGTACTATCGGGGCTTTGTACCCAGCGCCGGAGTCGAACCGGCACGGTTTCCCACAGGTGTTTGAGACCAGCGCGTCTACCAATTCCGCCAGCTGGGCATGCCAAGCAAAAGTCGTTTTGCTTATAAGCGGGCTGCAAATGTATCTAAACTCTCTTTAATTCGCAACAGATATTTTTGCCTGTAATAAATATTTGCAACATCGTTAAGCCTGCTTGCTTTAGCGGTATCGTTCAGTGTGGTGTAATCTTTCGTCAGGTTGTTTAGTTCTTCGGCCATATCCCCTTCAATGGCAGCCACTTCCGCGCTTATCTCGCCAAGCTGGCCGGCATTTTCAATTTCCATCAGGCGCTCGTTCAGGTCCATCATCTCCATTAAAAAATCTGCCGGCAGTTGTGGTTTTGCGCCTTCGCTTACCAATCCGTGCAGTTTTAAAACATATTCCAGCAGCCGGTTGGGGTCGTTTAGGGTTTGGTAGGCCTTGTTATTCAGGGTAGATAATTCTAAGATCTCCTGCTGCTTTTCATCATCGGCGGTAGCATGAAAATCCGGGTGATATTGCTTGCTTAAAGCATAAAACTGTTTTTTGATGTATGCAGCATCCGGCTTAAAGGATTCGGGGATATCGTAAAATTCAAAATAATTCATTGTGGTAAAAGTAGTGATTTTTGATGGCCGAAATTTAATTTACCTTAGCACAACAACAACAAGGCCAAACAAAATATGCCGGTTTTTTACGATCAGATGAACAACGCGGTTGATTTGCCGCAACCGCCCCGGCGCATCATATCTGTTGTGCCCTCGCAAACCGAACTTTTGTTTACCCTGGGCCTGGATGCACATATCGCCGGTATTACCAAATTCTGCATCCACCCGGCTAAAAAGGTTAAACATATTGCCAAAATTGGCGGTACCAAGCAATTAGATATGCAGGCCATACACCATCTGCATCCCGATCTGATCATCGCCAACAAAGAAGAGAACCAGCAAAGCCAGATAGAAGAACTGATGAAACATTACCCCGTTTGGGTAAGCGACATTCATAACCTGCCGGCAGCTTTAACAATGATCACAAAAGTGGGCGAAATAACCGGCAGGGGGGCGGCAGCTGCAAAGCTGTATGGCAGTATCGGCACACAATTTAAAACGCTGCAACCTTTTGTGCAGCCCATAAATGTGGCCTATTTTATCTGGCGAAAACCGTATATGGCTGCCGGTAAAGGTACTTTTATAGATAGCATGCTGCAGCTTTGCGGGTTTAAAAATGTAATAAGTGATGCGCGTTACCCCGAGGTTACCATGGATGAATTAAAGCTGTTAAAACCCGGCGTGGTGTTACTATCTTCAGAACCTTACCCATTTGGGCAAAAGCATATAGATGAATTTAAAAATGCCCTGCCCGATAGTGAAATAATATTGGTAAATGGCGAGTTGTTTTCCTGGTACGGCAACCGCTTACTGCATTCGCCGGCGTATTTCCATCAGCTTATCAAAAAATTAACACTAAAGTAATGAGGCAGATAAAGAAAAAAGTAAAATTCTGTTTTTAAATGATGGATTAAAAACTATCTTTGCACTCTCTTAAAAAACCAAACGCGGAAGTGGCGTAATTGGTAGCCGCACCAGACTTAGGATCTGGCGCCGCGAGGCGTGGGGGTTCGAGTCCCTTCTTCCGCACTAAGTTTAAAGCCGTTAACTAAACAAGTTAGCGGCTTTTTTTTACGGCCTTTTTTTGTTTTATCATAATCCTAAATTTGTTTAGATCAATAATCCCAACACATGCCATCTTTATCCAGCATATCGTTACCGGCATTACAGGATGGCGGTTATCTGCAGCACATCCCCAGCCTTAACCGGGGGCTGCAACTCGCGCTAAAAAGTAATGTTACCTTTTTTATGGGCGAGAATGGGTCGGGCAAATCAACCTTGTTAGAGGGGATTGCAGAAAAATGCGGATTTAATATCAGGGGAGGTAACCGCAACCATAATCATAACACGGGGCATAGGTTTAACGGTTATCAGTCAGATCTGGCACCGTATATCAACCTGGCATGGTCTCCGCAAGGTAACCGACGGTTTTTTTATGCGGGCGGAGAGTTTTTTTAATTTTGCTTCCTATATCGATGAACTGGCCACAGATGATTCGCGTATTTTAAAAGCCTATGGCGGCCGTTCCCTGCATCAGCAATCTCACGGCGAATCGTTTTTAGCATTGTTTAATAATCAGTTTGATACCGGCATCTATATTCTTGACGAGCCGGAGGCCGCCTTATCACCATCAAGGATCCTGGCCTTCCTTACTGTTATACATAACCTGGTTCAGAACGGGCGTGCGCAATTCCTCATCGCCACCCACTCGCCCATGCTTATTTGCTACCCCGGTGCAGCCATATATCAGTTTGATGAAGATGGCGTACACGAAACCACTTATCAGGAAACCGAACATTTTACGCTCACCAAATCATTTTTAGATAACCCGCAATTGTATTTGAGGCACTTATTAGCAAATGGCGAGTGATTTATATTTATACAAAAATAGCTATCCATAACATTCTGCTATATTTGATGTTGTTTAAATTTGCATAATGACCGATCTGAACGAATATGAATGCGAAATGCTGGATGCTGTTTTAGAAGCTTTCGGCATTCCGGATAGTTTAACCCGCAGGCAACTGATGGAGCTATTTGACCAGGACGAAGCAACCGCCTTTGCCATGGTGCAGGCGCTGGCAAGGGAAGGGCTGATCGCAACATCGGGCAAGCATGGCGACTACGAACTGCCGGAAAAGCTGATCTTGAAACCCAAAGGCGAAAAGTTTTTAAAGCAGGGAGGTTTTACCAAACGTTACCATACCGAGCAAAATAAACCGGTTGAAGTTGGCGGTACGCTCGCCAAGTTGCAACAGCAGAATATGAAACTGCAAAATCAAAAGCTGGCCAATGAGTCGGAACTTAAAAACCTGCAGAAGGTGGTAAAGCAATTGCAAACCCGGCAAGTAATTTGGTGGGTGCTTATTGTTGTAGCCTTAATCACCGGCTATTTAATTGGCCATGCCCACAAAGGCTGATCTGATTTATTAAGCATACCAATATGATAGAGCTGTTACCCGGCGAAAAAATGATCGCATCTATGGATGCCGGCCAAATCGTGCTCACATCGATGCGGTTAAAAGTGTTTTCGCCCGGCAGGGTAGTGGCCGTTCGGCTTAACCAGATCCATTCTATTGAGTTTCAGGAACGGATGAACCACCTGATATTGCTGATCCCGCTTATCGGCATTTTGATCAGCTTTGCGGCCAAAGGCGAACCCCGGCTATTTGCCTGGTTAGCCATACCCATAGGCCTGGCGCTTTATGTAAAATACAAAAAAAAGTACCTGGTTATTAAAGCCACAGGCGGGCCTATATTATACGATGTGGAATACGTCCCCAAAAAAGATATTGCCCGGTTTATGCATCTGGTAGAGAAGGCGATAGGGGAGTATAGAGGGTAGAGATTCGTGCTCGTGTAAAGTAATACAAAGCAGGGTTTACCAGGGAATACTCATTGCTATAAAAAAACTACGTTTATGTAATCAATTGATTACATTGCTCTCACCTTATCCAATGTTTATGAGCATCCCCGTAGATTGGCTGATCTTTATAATTTCCAGTATCGCCTGTATATTTTTAAGTATCAGATGGTATAAAAAAAGTGATGATAAAACAGAACCTGCAATTGCATTAATAGGATTTATTACAACGTTTGTGTTATTCTTTTTTAATGAGTACAATGCCGACAGGAAAACCCAAGAATTAATCACTATCAATAAACGTCAAATGGACGTGCTTCAGGATACTTTATTATTGCAAATAAAGCACAATGATAGTTTAACAAAGCAATTAGAAATATACCGCAATCAAACGAGTGTACAGGGTAATGACAATGTTGTAATTCAGGGTAATTATGGCAGCCAGATACAGATAGGGAGAAACGAAAAGCCAGACTTGGAAGAAGTAGTATATGTTAATAGTTTTTTAAATAGTGATATACCTGTAATAAAGGGTGATAAGATAAACATTACCGCTACAGGTTCAATCAGTGTAGGGCCGGTTGTAGGGCATTCGGGCCCAAATGGGAAGGAATCGGGCGTTGGTAGTTTTTCTCTTGAGGATTATAATATTGTACCCGCTTACAGGCATGCTGCGTTGATGTACAAATTAAGTGAAGAGGATGAATGGACAGAATGCGGGGATAACTTTAGTTTTGAAGCAGATAAAGACGGATCATTAATTTTCCAAATTAATGATAATGCTCAAAGTAATAATAGCGGTGCTTATAAAGTAACTGTAAAAAAATACAAAGCAAGCCGTTTTTAAAACTGTCCTCTACTGGTCAAGGTTAGTGAAGCCTAACTTTTATCCTAAATGTGTAAGCATTCAGCTTAGGCAAGCAGCATACTTGCCTGGTTTAGGCGAAATTATAAACTTAGCTCAGTTTGTGGGAAAAATCAATGTCTTAAGTTTAGCTTAATTTCTTTTCTATCTACAAACCAATGTATTATTCCCGCAACTAAAAAGGTATATGGTGCAAAACAGGCTATATAATATATGTTTTTCCAATACGGATATATCCAAACATTAGAAAATGTACCTAATAAGCATATTAATATAACTGGAATTGAAAGAAAAATCAAAGCTTTTTTTAAATAACTTAGCTTGAATATACCAATCTTTAAAATAATTATATTGTAAAGTGTATTTAGTGTCAACAAAAATAAAGGTATTCCTAAAAATGTAGTAAGAGCCTCCTCTTTTACAAATTCTAACCACCCTTCTGGAAATCTTGAATGATCATTTAAAATTTCAATCGTTATAAATTGATGGATTAAAGCAATTGCGGGAATTATAAATACTACAATTATATTAACAATAACTCTTTTTTTCATCTTAAATAATTAGTTATTAATTAGGGTAATCCTTAGATAATGTACTTAATGGTTTCTTACCCTCTAAAGCTTGTTTAACCAAATCCCAGTTAGGTCTATTTATTTCAGCTTTATCAACCTTAGCATTTCCTCCATTATTTTTCACAAAGTTGGTTATACCATTTTGAAAACTCGCCTATAATTCATCTGCTTTGTTAAAAGGTTCCGGTCATACTTTGTGCTACAACCCCATCCCAACTTGTTAACCTATCCACGCCACGGGTATAAAATGTATAAGAACCATTCGTATTTGTAATGTAACCGAAATTACGGTTACCGATGACAGGATGTTCGCCTGCGTATGAAGGGTCATAAACCGTTGTAAATGTCCATCTGTCTGCAGCCGAGTATGATGTTATAACTGTAGCATTATCAGGCCCCTGCTAAATCAATTGCCACTAATGCGCCTTTAAGGTCGTTTGAAGCCCATTTGGAACGTTCATCTACACCGTTATAATTATAAGGTATAAATGCTTAATATCATTGATAAAATTATTAATATTTAAACGGATATATTGTAAAAATTGGGGAGGAGTTAAACGCTGTCCGTTTACTACTGGTAGTTGGCTTACTGTTACCGGGAAATAATCCATATTAACAACACTACAGTAAGCATCATTAATTTTTTGCACACGCGCTATATCTGCAGATGTAAAACCAGGCGCGCCTGTTCCAAGTGAGGACGTAGTTTTCACTACCACACTATTTAACTTAGTAATTATAGATTGATCTGGCTTAAACTTTGCTGCAATAAGCGAAGACGCAAATAATGATTCGAGATGTTAATTTTAATTGTCAGGTTCCGGCTTTAAACAGTTAATAATTGCTGCAACAATAAACACGGTAATTAAATAAATTAATATGTTGTAAATAAAGCTTAAAATAAAAAAATGGTGCGTTTCTCCTAACCCCAAATCACCGGTAGTAATTGTTTTTTGATAAAAAACATTAGGAAATCCAACGTTATATAAATTATGGTTTTTATTGATTGATACTATATTTATAATAAAGCATAACACAATAGTTGCCATCACAACTTTAGAATTCTTCATAAGCAAGCTTTATATAATTTAATTGTAAAACCCTATTTTTATAATACAACCATATAGGGCTGATTTTAAAAGGGATAGTTTTGCTGTCATATTAAATAGCGTAAAAGAGCCAATCTTTCTTCTGAATTCTCTAAGTTCGTGTCCATTAATTAAATAAGGTTCTTTTTCGTAAAATATTCCCTCACGATCAAAATACGTCAGAGGTTCATCAAAATATTTAATATCGGTACTTAACATAGAGACAGCGATATTATCTGGAGTTATTATAATTCTTATTGAAGTAAACTTAACTTCACCAACAAGAAAATTTTTAAACACATACTGATTATCCCACTCTTTTATAAAATCTAAATTTTTAAAATTAATGTTAGAAAAATCTCTATTTGTAATGATTTTTTTTATTATTTCATTACTTTCAACAAATCTTAAAAATAAAGGTAAATCATGCATCTTAACAGCCCCCTATTCCTTTTGTGTAAGTTCGGACTGATGTAGTTCCATAATTGTTATTCGTTGTAATACGTCCTCCATATGATTGTATCTGATTTCTTAATATATTTAAATATCTATTTAACATGATTTGAGTTTCGGTGTTTGATTGAGGCGGTGGTGATGATTCAACTTGACTTTCTAAAATTTCTTCTGCATTATCTTTAGCTAAAGCAGTAAGCCTTGCCGCCTCTGATGATGTAATAATCGTTCCATCTACTCTTTTTTTAGGAAACTCAAAATAAATTGTTTTGCTGTAAATGGCTCTAAAATAATCAATCTCTAATTTTCCTTGAGAATTTTGAAATTCTGTAATATAATCAAATCTTAAATCATTTACTCCACACACCTGATAATTTCCGTTACTAACCTGCATATATGCCCATGAAGCACAATTTGATGGAAAGTCGGGGTCTTTCGCTCCATTGACTTGCCCTGTGCCTGGAACAATTTCTTCCAATACAGGCGGTGGCGGTGTCGTAGGGCAAGGCACAGGCGTAGGTGTGGGCGTGGTGCCGCCTCCGGTGCCGGGTGCCGGCATGCTTTGTATCACCAGTTTACCGTTCTTTACCACTTCCGTCATGTCAACCGTATTTGGTTTTGCCGGGATACAGGGTTTCGGGTCTGCCGGTACACCGCCGCCGCTGCCGTCGCCACCATAGCCATAACCCCCTCCATCACCATCATCACACGTGGTTATCGTACCAATGTACTTATATCTGCAGTCTATCAGTTCGCCGCTCGGCAGTTGCTGGCAGTTGTAACTGTAAAAATCGGTAATGGTGCATGGTGCAGCTGCACTATTGGTTTTGATGCTGTTTATCCGCACGCCGCCTGTTGCTTCGTTAAATGATACGCTGCCTGTTCGCACACCGTTCACATAGCGCTCTCCGTTCACAAACTGCCTGTCCAGCGTGTAGTAAAATATCATCCCGTTAAATAAGCCCGGTATGTTCCTGTAATGCAGCTCATCCAGCACCGTCCCACTGCCGGGGATACTCAGGTCTTCTATCACTTTGGCAAAAAAGCTTAAACGGCTGCCATCTTTTTTTTCTATAAATACTACCGTTGTTTTGTTACGGTATTTTCCGTCGAGCTGTTTTAAAGTGTAAAGCCCGCTATCATTCTTCATCTCAAATTCGGCCACAATACTGCTGTCGTTTCTTTTTTGCAGCGTGTAGCTGTCCCAGTCAACCTCAATTGAATTGATCAGGTCATTATACCATTTACCGGTACTTTGGGTGGCTTTACTATGGGCTTTTACCCCGTTGGCATATAGCTCTTTCAGCTGCGGGATATGGGCATCGATAGTAGTTAAGGCCTGCGGGTTGGCTGTTTGGTTAACATGGTCCTTTCGGCAGCTGTAAAGTACAGATACAAAAGCAATTAGAAAAGCAATACAGAATTTAAAAGCATTTTTATTGCTTTTGAGGAAGGGGTTGTTCATTGTGATAGGTAAATGTTTCGTTGAAGATAATAATTATATGTCAGAAACAACATGACATAATTGTAAAAAAACTAATAATTATTTAATACTTTGAGTAAAGTAACCATTCGCTTTAGTTATAGCAGTATATTCCGTAAGCGATACTACGCCATACAAAGCATTGCATCGTCCAAAATGTGAAACCCTTGTAGCGAAAACTCTTTACTATTTATAAAACTCCCCAAAGTGCCATAATATTCCGGATGGATCGTGCACAAAACACTCCATACCCCAGTCTAATTTTTTGATAGGGGTAAGCTTTGCTCCCTGATACTTATCGGTAAGGTTTAAGGCTAACAGTTCGGCCCAAAAGCGCTCTACGCTGTCTACTTCCATAAAAATCATGGTGTTGTCTATCCAGTCTTTAACGTAAGCATCCTGTAGGTAAAAGCTTAAATTTCCGCTCCTGAAAACCGACATATTATGCGATAAAACGGCTTCTTCAAAGCCCAGGTCGCGGTAAAAACTGCGCGATACCTCAAAATCTTTGGCGCCTATAAACGGGCGCATGGATATACCTTTGTGTTTCATTTTTTTTATGTGATGATTTATACTATCGTGATACATTCTTCTTCGATCAAGGCCTCGCCGCGGTAACGGCGGATGAGCTGCGCGGTGGCAATCACATCTTTTTGGCAATAGGTGCAGATGCGCGGCAGGTCGTTCTCTACCCAGTACACATGGCCAACCTGGCTGCCGTCGATATCATCTTTGGAGGTTGGGATATTGAAGATAGCGGTAAGCAGGCTCAACGACGTGTAGTTTTTATAATCGCCGAATTTCCATAGCTCCATCGTGTCCAGGTGAGGGATCTCCCAGGGCTTTTTACCGTGGATCTGTAAGTGCGGCGGGAATGGTACGCTGTTCAGCAGCATCCGGCGGCAAATGTAGGGCAGGTCAAACTCCTTGCCGTTATGGGCGCAAAGTATAATGCTTAAAGGCTGGCTGCTCAACATCTTGCTAAAATCTTCGAGCAATTCTTTTTCCTGGTGCCCGGCGAACGATTTTATGCGCAAACCCGCGCGTTTACCGTTTAAAAAAATGCCAACTGAAATGCAAACGATCTTGCCAAACTCGGCCCAGATGCCTGCGCGCTCATAAAATTCCTTCGGTGTTTCGTCCTTACGCTGGTATTGCGATTTATGCGCCCAAAGTTCCTGCAGGTTATCGGGCATATCGTCGTAACTGCTGTATTGCGGTACGGTTTCAATGTCCAGCACCATCAGGTTGCCCAGGTCGTATTGTTCAAGCATACCACTAAGTTAACGGGAATTTGGGACAAGTTTGATGTAAATTTAAAATGCCACTAAAATTCCCTACCTGGGGAGGGGCGTGTTGGTTTGTGTAATGGCAGGGAGGGGTTTGTAGGTGGCGGCGATCTTACTCACCCGGTCATTGCTACGCTCGACCACCCTCTCTTCGCCTTCGGCGGAAAGAGGGATAAAATAATTCCACACCCTCTTTGCGCTTGCGCAGAGAGGGTCGACCAGCGCAGCGTCGTCGGGGTGAGTAGACTCATAAAGCGGGTGATCTTGCCCGGCGGCTATTTACTCACCCCGCGGCACTCCGTGCGCGACCTTCTCTTCGTCTTCGGCGGAAAGAGGGATAAAAGATAATTCCCCACCCTCTTTGCGCTTGAGCAGAGAGGGTCGACCAGCGCAGCGTAGTCGGGGTGAGTAGACTCACAAAGCGGACGATTACCCGCGGCGATCTTACTCACCCGTCATTACTAAGCTCGACCACCCTCTCTTCGCCTTCGGCGGAAAGAGGGATAAAATAATTTCACACCCTCTTTGCGCTTGCGCAGAGAGGGTTGACCAGCGCAGCGCAGTCGGGGTGAGTTACTAACCAAGCGGACGATTACCCGCGGCGATCTTACTCACCCGTCATTACTAAGCTCGACCACCCTCTCTTCGCCTTCGGCGGAAAGAGGGATAAAATAATTCCACACCCTCTTTGCGCTTGCGCAGAGAGGGTTGACCAGCGCAGCGCAGTCGGGGTGAGTTACTAACCAAGCGGGTGATTCTGCAGGCGGCGATCTTACTCACCCGGTCATTGCTACGTTTGACCACCCTCTCTTCGCCTTCGGCGGAAAGAGGGATAAAATAATTCCACACCCTCTTTGCGCTTGCGCAGAGAGGGGCGACCAGCGCAGCGTCGTCGGGGTGAGTTAACTAACCAAGCGGGTGATTCTGCAGGCGGCGATCTTACTCACCCCGCGGCACTCTGTGCGCGACCCTCTCTTCGCCTTCGGCGGAAAGAGGGATAAAAGATAATTTTTATCCGGTGCTACAGATTCAACCAGGATGAGCTTTTATTTATCCTTATCCAGCACCTCAAAATTGATTTGCAGAGTGTTGCCGCTGGCATCTACCAGGGTAAGCTTATGTTTGCCTGGCAAAGGGTTAAGCGCCATCTGGTGGAAGGCGCTGCTTTCGCCTACATACTTATCATCCAGGTGCCAGTATATTTTAATGCCGCTTTGCCGGTGCGCGGCATTGCAAATTAAGCGTCCGCGTTTGCCATTGGCTTCCAGGGGCACATAAACCTTTGCGCCGTCTTTAGGGTAGATCAGTTCCATCGGGTTGGCTTCGGCCTGTTCGCAGCCGGGGCCGAACGGGGGTAGGGTATGGTACTGGTAGTTTTTGGTTTTATAATAATACTCCATAGACGGGGGCAGTACAAACCAGCTTTTATTAACCATGTTATCCGGCGAGATACAATTGCCGGTTACCTGGAATTTTTGGTCGGCAGATAGGTGTACCAGCTTATGCCAGGGGCAAACAGGGGCTCTCAGTCCGCTTTTGGGTAACAGTTGTTCAACGGGATGTTCGCAGTACTGGCCTGCCCGGTAACCGCTTTCTTTGCATACATTTATCTTTACCAGTTCGCCGGTGGGCAGGTCAAACCATTCCCGCGCGGCCGGCAGCATCCTAAAGATATCAAACAGCACAGGTGCCGCCGTATGGATGCCCGTTAAGCCCGGCCGGCCTTCGCCATCGGTATTGCCCACCCATACGCCAACAACATATTTTGGGGTGATGCCGATGGCCCATCCATCCCTAAAGCCAAAGCTGGTACCTGTTTTCCAGGCAATGCGCTGGGTAGAACTGAATTGCTGCCAAAGCATTTCTTCGCCGGGGCGCATCACCTCTTCCATAGCCTGCAGGGTGTAAAATATAGATCCGGCGTCTAACAGTCCGTTTTTCTCCAAAGCGGGTTTTGCCTTCGGCGATGTGGTGTACACCGGGTCGTGGTAATCGGCAGGGTCATACCATCCGTTTGTTTTATTGTAATGATTGAGCACCCTGGCCATATCGGCATAGGCGCCGGTAAGCTCCCAAAGGGTATTTTCGCCACCGCCCAGTATCAGCGACAGGCCGTAATGGTCGGCCGGTTGTTTGAGCGTGCTGATGCCTGTCTTTTTCAGCTTATCGTAAAAGCGCTCGTACTTATACTGCTGCAGCATCTTAACGGCAGGTATATTTAATGATCTGGATAAGGCGTTTGATGCCGGTACCGCGCCATCATACCCAAGGTCGAAATTTTCGGGATGGTAGCCCGCAATCTGCGTAGGTACATCCGGGATCAGGCTGTTGGGTAGTATCAAACCATCGTGCAGCATGCTGGCATAAAGTAACGGTTTCAGCGTACTGCCCGGGCTGCGCGGCGCACCTACCACATCCACATCGCTTTCCATTTCGGGGTCTTCGCGGTGGCTGATGTTGCCTACATAAGCCAGCGTTGCGCCGGTTTCCACATCAAGCACCAAGGCGGCAATGTTGTTAATGTCGTTGGCTTTCAGTACCTGGTGGTGTTTTTCCAACAGGTTGCTAACTTGTGCTTGTAATGTACTTTTTAAGGTCGTTTTAAGGCGATTGAAGGGCTGTTTTCGGTCGTTAAAATCTGCTTTAAAACGTTGTAATAAATGGGGTGCCATCTGGGGTAGGGGCATAGGTTTTTCGGGCACGGGCTCCAGCCTGGCAAGTGCGGCTGTAGTGCTGTCGATGATACCCTGCCTGTAAAGTTTATCAATCAGGCTATTCCGTTTCTTGAGCAGGATCAACCTGTTTTTACCCGGATGCACCAGTGACGGCGCATTGGGCAGCACGGCGAGCGCCGCCATTTCACCCCAGGAAAGCTTGTTGGGTCCACGGCCAAAGTACCGCCAGGATGCAGCATCCAACCCGATTACGTTACTGCCAAAAGGGGCATTGCTGGCGTACAGGGCCATAATTTCTTTTTTGCTATAGGTGATTTCCAGCCGCATGGCCATAAAGATCTCGCCAAGTTTATTCCAGATAGTGCGGTTATGGCGGGTGCTCAGGCGGATCACCTGCATGGTTAAGGTACTGCCTCCGCTGGTTACCCTTTTTGATTTGATATTTTGTTTAATGGCCCGCCCAAATGCCAGCGGATCAAACCCCCAGTGGCTATTAAAGCGCTTATCCTCAAAGGCTATGATGCAGCTGGCGAATTTTATGGGTACACCGGCATTGTAAGGAAATCGCCACTGGCCGTCGGCAGCGATGGATGCGCCAAGCAGCTGCCCGGCATCATCATCAATAACAAAAGAAGTAGGGCTGCTAAACAATGGCTTAGGTAAACAAAGTGCAAACCAGCAGCATAAAGCAAGCAAAATAGCCGTTAATATCATTACTTTTGGCTTTTTAAAATTTTGCTTTATACGCGATAACATTAATACGGCATTTTATAATCCATGATGAAAATAAGTAAATTATCAATAATTATCCCTGCTTATAACGAGGGTGGCACCATTCACCTCATTCTGAACAAGATAAAAGCTGTTGAGCTGATTGATAACATCCAAAAGGAAATTATTATTGTGGACGATTGCTCGAAAGATAATACCGAACAGGCTGTTGCCGGCTATAAAGCCGAAAATACCGAACTGGATATCAGATACTTTAAACATCAGTATAACAAAGGCAAGGGAGCCGCATTGCACACGGGTATTGCCCAGGCAACCGGTGAATACACCATTATACAAGATGCCGACCTGGAATACGATCCTGCCGAATATAACGACCTGTTAAAACCTGTTTGCAACGGTTTTGCCGATGTTGTTTATGGATCGAGATTTATGGGGAGCAACCCACACCGTATCTTGTTTTTTTGGCATACAATAGGTAACCGCTGGCTTACTTTTTTATCAAACATGGTTAGCAACCTTAACCTTACGGATATGGAAACCTGTTATAAGCTATTCAATACCAAATTGTTGCAAAACATTAAGCTGGAAGAACAACGTTTTGGTTTTGAACCGGAGGTGACCATTAAAATGTCGCGCACGCCACGCATACGTATATATGAAGTAGGCATTTCTTACTATGGCCGTACTTATGAAGATGGTAAAAAAATAGGGTGGAAGGATGGCGTACGTGCCATTTACTGCATCCTTAAATACGGGTTGTTTAAATAACGTTTTGGGTGGATATCTTTAAATTTAAACAGTTTGATGTAGATCAAACAGGTTGCGCCATGAAGGTAAATACCGATGGTGTACTGCTTGGTGCCCTGATTGAAGCCGACAACCCTAAAAGCATTATTGATATTGGTACCGGCACAGGTGTTATTGCATTAATGCTGGCACAGCGTTTTGCTAATGCCCGAATAGACGCTGTAGAGATTGACCGGGATGCTGCTGAAATGGCCGGGCAAAATTTCAGTAACGCGCAGTATCATAGCAGGTTAACTATGCACTTTAATGCTTTTGAAGATTTTTTTGACAAGCATAAGGGTAATAAGTATGACCTGATCGTTTCCAATCCGCCATTCTTTCTGGATTCGCTAATCTCATCAAACAATAAAAAGAACCTGGCCCGGCATACGGATGGGGCTTTTTTTGAAAGGTTACTCGGCTGTATTTTTAATGGACTAAATGATGTGGGTACCTGCCAGTTAATAGTGCCTATAGTTACAGCCGCTGTTATAAAAGATTTTTTACCGAAGCATCAGCTATATCTGCATAAGGTATTCTCTATTAAATCATTCGTTAATTCTGTACCGCACCGGGAGATCATAATTATCGGCAAAGACCAGAAACAAATAGCACAAAAAAGCTTTGTGATATATGATGCGCCAAAAGTTTATTCAGCAGCATATCGTGCGGCACTTAAAGACTTTTTGACGATATTCTAATCCAAAATCGTAAATCCAAATTCTAAAATCATATGACCCGCATCGGCCTGATATCAGACACTCACGGTTACCTGGATGATGCCGTATTTAAACATTTCGAGAACTGCGACGAGATATGGCATGCCGGCGATTTTGGAAATATAGAACTGGCCGATAAACTGGCCGCCTTTAAACCGCTTAGAGGGGTTTATGGTAATATTGATGGAAAGAACATCCGTGAGGTATATCCGGAACACCTTCGTTTTATGTGCGAAAAGGTAGATGTGTGGATGACGCATATCGGTGGATACCCGGATAGATATGCGCCGGATGTGAGGCGTGAAATATACACTAAGCCACCTGGCTTATTTATTAGCGGCCACTCGCACATCCTCAAAGTAATTTATGATAAAAAGATAAATTGTTTGCATTTAAACCCCGGTGCGGCTGGTAAACAGGGCTGGCACAAGGTGCAAACATTAATCAGATTTTCTGTAACTGATGAAAAAATTCATACCTTAGACGTTATTGAATTGCATAAATAATATGTAAAAAATACACTAAGCTAATGAAAGCAGTTAAAACTTTAGGTCAATTTATTATTGAAAAACAAGCCGACTTCCCTTATGCTAAAGGCGAGTTGTCGCGCCTGTTGCGGGACATAGGTATTGCCGCCAAAATTGTAAACCGGGAGGTGAACAAAGCCGGGCTTGCCGATATCCTGGGCGATGCCGGTACCATGAACATACAGGGCGAAGGACAAAAGAAACTGGATGTCTACGCTAATGAGCAATTCATCTCTGCCCTTAAATGTGGCGGTGAGTGCTGCATGGTAGCATCCGAAGAAAATGATGAATGCATCCACATCGAATCTGAGATCTCTAAAGACGCTAAGTACGTTGTAGCTATCGACCCATTGGATGGTTCATCAAACATTGATGTAAATGTAGGGATAGGTACCATCTTCTCTATCTATCGCCGCATCTCTGCCCAGGGCAAAGCCGATTTAAATGATGTTTTACAACGCGGTATAGAACAGGTAGCCGCGGGTTATGTAATATACGGCTCATCAACCATGCTGGTTTATACCACAGGCAAAGGTGTTAATGGCTTTACGCTCGATCCTTCTATAGGGGAATTTTGCCTGTCGCACCCGGATCTGCGCATCCCTGATGATGGGGTTATTTATTCCATAAACGAAGGCTATTATTCGCACTTTCCGGATGGGGTAAAAAAATATATTAAATATTGCCAGGTAGAGGATACTAAAACCCAAAGGCCTTATACTTCCCGTTACATTGGCTCTATGGTAGCTGATTTGCATCGAAACATGATAAAAGGCGGTATATTTATTTACCCTTTAACTGCTGCCGCGCCTAACGGTAAGCTGCGTTTGGTGTATGAGTGTAACCCAATGGCGTTTATAATAGAACAAGCCGGGGGCATGGCCAGTAATGGCTATAACCGGATACTGGAACTGGAAGTAACCGAACTGCATCAACGCACGGCAATATTTATCGGCTCAAAAAACATGGTTAAAAAAGCCGAAGAAATGATGACCTGCTTTTCGCCACAGCTCACTAAAAAGAATTTTGAAGGCGAAGTGTGTTTGCAGTGATGAATGAATTCATGGTCGATAGTTCATAGTAATTTTGCTATCGACCATGGACTATAGTCTATCGACTCCTAAGCACTCGCTTTAGCAGCTTCTACCTCAAAAACAGAATCTATTAAAAGATCTTTTTGTTTACCGGCGGCAACAGCCAGCTGGTCGCAGCGTTCATTTTCGGGATGACCATTGTGGCCGCGTACCCATACAAATTTAACCTGGTGCATTTTGGCAATATTTAAGTACCGCATCCAAAGATCTTTGTTTTTTTTGCCGGCAAAGCCTTTGGCAACCCAGCCATTTACCCAACGCTTCTCAATCGCATCGATCACGTATTTAGAGTCGGAAAATATCGTAACTTGTTGATTGGGTAATTTAATAGCCTCCAGCCCGGTAATAACGGCAAGCAATTCCATGCGGTTATTAGTGGTTTTGCGGAATCCCTGAGACAATTCCTTATAGTGCTGCCCAGACCGTAATATCACCCCGTAACCGCCCGGCCCCGGGTTACCGCTTGATGCACCGTCTGTATATATTTCTATCATGAATTAGCTTGTAGTTGATGGTTCATATTGATAGTAAGAACCGTTCTCTTCCAGCCTCAAAAGTATAAAAACTTATTTAACGGGTATAAATTATGATCTATAAACACTCAACTATTAACTTTTTTTACCTTCAACCGTAACGAATTACCAATCACAATCAGATCAGAAAAAGCCATAGCCAAGGCGCCCACCATCGGGTTTAAAAAGCCAAGCGCCGCCACCGGGATAGCAATTATATTATAGGCAAATGCCCAAAACAGGTTTTGCTTAATGGTAAGTAAAGTATGCCTGCTTATCTGTAAGAATTTTACTACCGATTGCAGGTCGGTATTTAACAGTATCACCTTAGCCGATTGAATCGCTATCTGGCTGGCATCATTCATAGATACACCAACGTCTGCCTGGGTTAGGGCCGGGGCATCATTAATACCATCGCCAATCATAATGGTTTTACCTTTTTTGCGATACATATCAACTACCTTCAGTTTATCGTCGGGCAGCATTTCGGCATGTATTTCGTCTATCCCTAAAGCATCGGCCACTACAGTACAGCGCGATTTTTTATCGCCGCTTACCAAAACCGGGATGATGCCATCCTTTTTTAGTTGTGCTATCAGGCCGGCAGCGTCGGCCTTAATCGTATCGTCAACAGCTATTTGTGCCATGCGTACCTGGTTACGATAAAGCGACAGGTTAAAACTATCGTTGGTTTTATGCTTTGCGGTACCTAAAAAGTATCGGTGCCCATCTACATCTTCTGCGCGCATACCTAACCCCTTTTCTTCCTGTGCATTACGTAAGATCACTTTTTGCTGCGGCAAGGCATGTAACTCGGCAACCAGTGATCTGGCTATGGGGTGGTTAGAGCGTTCTTCAATAGCGGTTATCACGCCACGGATCTGTTCTGTAGTAAAGCCGTCTTCGGGCTTAATTGCTTTAATGCTGAATTTGCCTGTGGTAAGTGTACCCGTTTTATCAAACAAAACATATTTGGTATTGGCAACCGCTTCAATAGTATCGCCGCCCTTTATCAAAATACCATTTTTAGCAGCGCGGCCTAAACCCACCATTACTGCAGTAGGCGTAGCCAGGCCCATGGCGCAAGGGCAGGAGATCACCAATACGGCAATGGCGTTCATCATAGAGCGCTGCAGGCCGGCATCGGTAATTAAATAGGTAATTACAAAAGTTGCCAGGGCTATCAGTATCACTACAGGTACAAATATCGATGCCACCTTATCGCCCAGCTTTTGTACAGGTGGTTTAGCCGCCTGCGCTTTCTTCATCAGATCGATAATTTGCGATAGCGTGCTGTTGGAGCCTACCTTGGTAGCCATAATGCGCAGGTTACCCTGCTGCAATATAGTACCGCCAATAACGCTGCCATACTTTGTTTTAGCAACCGGCATACTTTCACCGGTAATCATAGCTTCGTTAACCAGGGCATCGCCGGATATCACTTCGCCATCAACCGGTATCTGGTCGCCCTCGTTAATTAGTAACACATCGCCGGATAATACATCCTTTGCATTTATTACTTCTGTACCGTTTTTTATAACCCGTATGGCTTTTACCTGCTGAAACTTCATCAGATCTTTTACGGCAGACGTTGTTTGGTTAACAGATCGTTTTTCGAATACGTTACCTAATAATACCAAGGTGATGATGGTTGCGCTGGTTTCATAGAACAGGTAGTGTTCGCCCAGGTTTTGGATAGTACCCACCAGACTATAAATAAAAGCCGAAGCAGAGCCGATAAATATCAGCACATCCATATTAGGCACACCGTTTTTTAATGAGCTGTAGGCGCTTTTACCAAAATGCAGGCATCCAACCAAAAACACCGGCAGGCATAAAATAAGCTGGAAAACAGAGTTATGAAGCCAATTCCATGGCAAAAACATGTGCAGCAGCAGCGGGGCGGTAAAAATAGAGCAGAAGATGAATTTGTTTTCTACCTTATTATAAAAAGGAGTAGGCTGCACGTTTTCTTCATCAACAACTTTAAATCCCAGTCCCTCTATATCTTTGATGATCTGCGGCAGTATAGATTGGTCGGCTGTACTAAATTTTACCTCTTCGGAAGCAAAACTAACCAGTACATCATGCAATCCTTTCTTTTCCAGTAATTTATGAATGCTCATTGCGCAATTATTGCAATGCATCCCGGTAACATTCAATTCCACTAATTGCTCTGCCATAATTACAAATTTAATTTAAGGCCCTGTGAAACAGGTAAGCAGAGTGTAATTTTAAAAAATGCTTTGCAAATTGCGTTTAGATTTCTATTTTTGCAACCTCCAACACGGTAGATGTAGCTCAGTTGGTTAGAGCATCGGTTTGTGGTACCGAGGGTCGTGGGTTCGAGCCCCATCATTTACCCTTAAAGGGGCAAGAGATTTTCAAGATCTTTTGCCCCTTTTTTATTTTTTAATATTTTTTTACCAGGAAGAATGAAATTATAACTTCCACTTTCTTCCTGCTGATGACAGTTCAAATCAACTAATCTCCTGGTTTGCTAATGTCTTTATAAGTTGTGTAAAACGTAATCATGTATCACAATCGTTGGCTATTAATTTCAGCCCATTGTTAATTTAGAGTTAATTTAGACATTAAAAATATCATTCTGTGTTTTTCAGAAATTTAATTTTAAATTAAACAATTTTCTGATTTGGAATATTGTATAGATAGTTGCGTCTCTGTAGGCAACTGTATTTGACCATCCGCTTTTAGTATTAGCCCATCTTTTAATAATAAATATTTATTGGTTATGAGGAAATGGTTTACTTGCTTTATAGGCGGGTGCTTAAGCTTGCTTTTTTATTCAATTACTGCATTTAGTCAAAATTTGCGTGTAACTGGTGTTGTAACAGATGCCAAAACCGGTGAAAAACTTGTTGGTGTTAGTGTTTTAGTAAAGGGTACCGGTACACGGGCGCGAACAGGGGTAAATGGCGACTATACGATCAACGTTGCTCCAAACGGTACTTTGGTGTTCTCTTATATTGGTTACACACAGCAGGAGGTACCGGTTAATAATCAAATTACACTTAATGTTAGCTTACAAGGTACGGCCACGCAACTGCAACAGGTAGTTGTTGTTGGTTATGGCATGCAGCGGCGGGATGTTACAGGCGCGGTTTCCCGGGTGGGGGGCGAAGATATTGCGCGGCAGCCTGTGCAAACTCCAACCCAGGCATTGCAGGGGCGCGCGCCGTGTGTTCAAAGCATTGGATCAGGCCAGCCAAATGCACAGCCACAGGTTCTTATTCGCGGAGTTGGTTCGGTATTGGCATGGGCAGGCCCGCTTTATGTAGTTGCGACCCGTTTTTTTGACCTGGTAAGGCAAGATGGGCTAAGGCCGGGGCGGGCGGAGGCAGCATTCCGAATCCATGGTAAGAGGTGGAATGCTGCACGCTCGCTCTTTCCTATCCCCCAGCAGCAGATCGACCTGAGCGGGCGCCGGTTAACGCAAAACCAGGGCTATGATTAGCAACATTTTAATAAATATAAACAACTATGAAAAAGTTAAATTTTGTATTCGCCATGCTTTTAGGCAGCATGCTTTTATTGGGATTAAACGCTTGCGACAAAGATGATGATCATAACAATTATCAGTTGGGCAACCAGGATTTTGTAACAACGGCATCAAGTAGCAATATGTTCGAGATCGCAGCCGGGCAGCTTGCTATCAACCAGGGTATAAATGCCGGTGTTAAAGTCTTTGGGCAACATATGGTTAATGATCATGGGCAAACTGCTATAGAAATGCAAACACTTGCAGCCAATAAAAATTGGACTATACCCACTGCCATGCTGCCGGAACATCAGGAAATGTATGATGCGTTAAAAGTGCTGTCGGGGCAGGGATTTGATAAACAGTTTGCGGCAATGATGGTTACATCGCATCAAAAAACCGTTGCCCTGTTTGAGCAGGCCGCCGGTAAAAATGGCGTACCCGATGGTGATCTGCGTGCATTTGCGTCAATAAAATTGCCAACACTAAAGGAGCACCTGCAAGATGCTCAGGAATTGCAAACAAATGTTAACGATTAATAAAATCACTACAGTGTAGGCTAACATAATGTATCAACAAATTAAATAATTATATCATGAACAATCAAGAAGGAAAAGTAACTAAAGCGATAGAAAATCAAACATCAAAGATCCCGTCAGATATGTTTTTATGGGCGTCGCTTGCATCAATGGGGGTTTCACTTACATTAAAATGCCTCCATAAAAAGCATACTGCGCTTTTTGTAGGGCAGTGGGCAGCACCGTTTTTATTATTAGGTATATATAACAAAATTGTGAAGACGCAGGGCAACGACCGGCAGTCTTAAATTTAACCGTACAGGTGTTATGGCAGCACCTGTACGGTTAAAAATATTTTTGCTGATAGTGTTAATTGAGTTTGAGAATAGAAATGATAGCTGTTAGCCTTTGCTGTTACGGCTAAGTAAAGTAATTAAGGATATGAAAACTTCAAGATCATGGCTCATGGTTGCGCTAATTATAAGTTTTTGCGCTTGTAGCGTAAATACCAAAGTAACCAATTCATGGCGTAAAGCAAATGCAACTGCCAATTGCTATAAAAACATTTTTATTACAGCCATGTCATCCAACATACCTGTAAAGCAAGCGGTTGAAACCGGCCTTGAGCAGCATTTGGAGCAAAAAGGCCTTGCAGTAGAGAAAAGCATGGACGTTTTTCCGCCTAACTTCAGCACACAAACCGGCCAAAAAAGAGAATATGTGGTAAGTAAGATACAAGCTACGGGTGCAGATGGCATATTAACTATAGCACTGTTAAAACAAGAAACCGAAAGCCGGTTTGTACCAGGCGGAGGTTATTGGAACCCCGGACTGCGTTTTAGCTATTATAACCGTTTTTGGAATTATTACAGTAACTGGAACCCCTATTTATCTGCACCAGGTTATTACGATAACCGGCAGATCTATTATCTGGAAACCAATCTTTACGATGCCCGTACGGAAGAACTAATTTGGGCGGCACAGTCCGAAACTTACGATCCGGCAAATATCAATGACTTTTTAAAGGGGTATATTAAATCCATCTACCAGCAAATGGTAAAAGACGGATTGATTACACCGCAAGCGGGCACGTAAAATACAATAACATTATTTTTTTTTAAGATAAGAAAATTAAAGCCATTGCGGCCCGAAAGAATCGACAAACAGTTTTAACTATTTAATAAATATAAAAATTATGGGAAAAGATAAGAATGGCGGATACATACCGCCGAAAGGTAAACCAACAGGTAACGGAAGAGAAACCCATCAATTAAAAGATGCCTTTGCAGTTACAGACCCTGAAACTGAAAATGAAATAGCTGCTAAATATACTAAGGATGGTACGGATGAAATTGCCGATGCCATACACGTACGCCATGTTAACCGCAATTTGCACAAAGGCGAAGATTTAGATGAGAATAATAACAACAGTTAGTATGAAAGGGATAACAAAAGAAGATTTTAGGGGACTGGTGCAACATAAAGCACGATGCCAGGTTTTACTATGGTGATGCCTATGGCCTAACCCGTATTTAGGCAGGGTGGTAAGGGCGGTACAGACGGCGCAAATTTTTCATGGACACGGAGAAGGACAGGGTGATGATAAAGACAACATAGGCATATATTGCCAGGAGGTTGACAGAACCTTGCTTGCCGAGGTGTTGCATGATAAAACCTCACCATTAATTTTACCTGGGTAGAATATTTGTTACCTATTTACCGTAATGCAAGCCATTATAACTATAACTATATCTATAATGATGCAATTACCGGCATCAACAAACCCAAAGTAAGCGGCCTTGCTTTTAAAGGCCAGAGAGAAGCTAATACCATAGCCATCATCACCAAAAAGCAAAAAAGTTCACCAGCATTGCCGATGAACTTTTACATACTATATATAGTATAACTACTATTTACTACGCTCTATATATTCGCCGGTACGTGTATCCACTTTAATCCTGTCGCCCTGGTTCACAAATAAAGGCACCTTTATTTCTACGCCATTTTCTGTGGTCGCATTTTTTAGCGCACCAGATGAGGTATCGCCTTTAACGGCAGGCTCGGTATAGGTAACCTCTAAATCAACAAAATTAGGTGCCTGTGCCATTATGGGTTCTTCGCTCTCAAAAGATACGATCACATTCATGCCCTCTTTTAAAAACTTTACGGCAGGGCCAAATAACGATTTAGGTATATTATGCTGATCAAAGGTGGTATTATCCATAATTACCATAAAATCGCCCTCTTCATATAAGTACTGAAAATCGTTTGTTTCCACACGGCAAATTTCAACCTGCTCATCTGTTGCCAAACGTGCCTCCACAATCTTACCTGTTTTAATATTACGAAACTTATCTAAATAGAAAGCCCCGCCTTTTCCGGGCGTGCGGTGCAATACCTCAGTAACCGTAACTAATTCCCCATTGTATCTTAAAATGTTTCCTACTTTAATTTCAGATGCTTTTGCCATGATATGAATTTAAATTTTTCTGCGAATATAAAATTAAGTTATTATAAACGCCATTGCCGGCACATACTGTTGTTTGTATGCAGCTTTTATAAAATTTGTTGTTCATTTAATATTTATAGTGATTGTTTGATTATCATATACTTATAATCCCAACGGTAAAAAAGCAGTGGTGTGAAAAAAGCAAAATCGTGCTCAAAGTGATAATAAATCAACTTTTTTATTTGACAGAGTGCTTATTATTTCTACCTTTGCAGCCCGCAAAAGCCGAAAGGTGGGAGTGGTAGTTGAGATTGAAAAGAGGCTTTAAATTATTTAGAAATAAAGTTTGCAAAAACAAAAAAGGTTTCTACCTTTGCAATCCCAAAACGAGGGAGAAAAAGCCGGAAGCGGTTTAGAAAAAAACGTTAGCAGAACCAGGAGCGATTTTTGGTTTAGAAGATTGAAGAGTTAAGCATTGCGAGATGCGAAAACATATAGGGAGTCTGAGACAGACGACCGCAACAGTTCTTAAAAGAGATAGAGAATAAATTATGCAGCGTAACAGCGGGAGGTTTAGACTAACCGGGAGTTAAGCATTAAAGACGAGTTCAGTTGGGATAATGTAAGAGAATATTTTTTTTTAC
>NZ_SNQG01000016.1 GCF_004378255.1 Mucilaginibacter phyllosphaerae | reverse complement strand
GCATGGGCGGCATGATGGACATCCCCAACGCCGTCTACGGCGCGTCCAAGGTCATGGCGCACTGGTACGGCCTGCGCCTGCACAAGGAGGAGGAGTGGCTCAGCACCTTGGTCATCCACCCGGGCTGGGTGCAGACCGAGATGGGCAACTTTGCTGCCGGGCTCCTGGGGGTGTCCGAGGCGCCCGTCACCGTCGACGACTCGGTAAATGGCATGTTTTCCATCCTCACGGACAAGGACTCCAAAGAAAAGTATGGCGGCAAGTTGGTTGTGTATGACAAGACTTTCCTTGATTGGTAGAGGGGTCTAGAATTATTTGCGGCCTGGGGTTCTGGGGATGCATATGTGCTTTTGCGTGGCCTGGAGTTCCAAGGGGCTTCGTGTTGGATTAGAGTTGAAG
>NZ_SNQG01000011.1 GCF_004378255.1 Mucilaginibacter phyllosphaerae | reverse complement strand
AAGTGGGGCAGCCTTTTTGTTATTTAATGCGATTTTGGTAACTTAAAGTCATGGGAGCGAAAGTAGTCTTTAAACCATATGACCCCGACCAATTGACATTTCTGCCGTACAAACTGGAGGAGTTGGTACCGGCGGGTCACCCGGTACGGATAGTTAAACAGGTTGTCGATGAGTAGATTTAAAGCCGATCAACCGGAAGTATAAGGGAGGTGGCGCTTCGAGTTTCCACCCACGTCTGATGCTGAAACTACTGGTTTATGGTTACCTGACCAACACCTATTCCAGCCGCAAACTGGAAGAACAGGCACAGCAGAATGTGCACTTTATGTGGCTTTTAGGGATGAAAAAGCCCGACCATAACACGATCAACCGTTTCCGCAGCGAGAAGCTTTCGGGTGTTTTAAAACAGATCTTCTCACAGATCGTACAGTTACTGGCAGCCGAAGGGATCGTTTCACTGAAAGAAGCCGTGTTCACCGACGGGACGAAGATAGAATCTACAGCCAACAAATACACTTTTGTGTGGGGCAAAAGCATCAGGAACAGTAAAGAAAAGATCAAAAGCCAGCTGGACGAACTGTGGCAATATGCCCAGGATATCGCAAAGGAAGAGTTGAAAGATACCGCACCTCTGGCATACAGCGAGATCAACCCCGAGAAAGTAAAAGAAACGATCTCGAAGATCAACGCGGCCCTGGACGATAAAGAGGATGTAGATAAAAAAGTAAAGCAAAAGCTGAACTATGCTAAAAAGAACTGGCCTGCCAACCTGGAACGTTATCAGGAGCAGGAAGGCTGTTAGCTGGCCGTAACAGCTATAGCAAGACCGATCCTGATGCCACGTTTATGCGGATGAAGGAAGACCACATGCTGAACGGGCAGCTTAAACCGGGTTATAACTTACAGATATCTACACAAGAGCAGTTCATTCTTAACTACACCCTGCACCAAACTTCTACCGATTACCAAACCCTACCCGCTCACATAGACCAATACGAAACCTTATATCAAACCTTACCCGAAGCCATTGTGGCGGATGCAGGTTACGGTTCGGACGAGAACTACGGCATCTTACAGCAAAAGGGCATCGAAGCCTATATCAAGTACAATACATTCGATAAGGAACAAAAGGAAGGCATCAAGTCATTCAGTAACGACAGCCTGCACTACAATGAACAGGAGAATTATTTGGTTTGTCCTATGGGGCAGCGGATGGCGCATATTGGTGACGGGCAAAGGATAACCTCATCGGGCTATGTACAACTGATCAGCCGCTACCAGGCACAGAACTGCCATAACTGTCCCATGCGGGGCGTGTGTCATAGCGGACAAGGCAACCGGATCGTTGAGGTGAACCATTTGCTCAGAGAGCACAAGCAGGCAGCAAAACAAAGATTG
>NZ_SNQG01000015.1 GCF_004378255.1 Mucilaginibacter phyllosphaerae | reverse complement strand
ATTTTTTAAAGGTTGACCTCGGATCAGGTAGGAATACCCGCTGAACTTAAGCATATCAATAAGCGGAGGAAAAGAAACCAACAGGGATTGCCCCAGTAACGGCGAGTGAAGCGGCAACAGCTCAAATTTGAAATCTGGCCCCCCGGCCCGAGTTGTAATTTGCAGAGGATGCTTTTGGTGAGGCACCTACCGAGTCCCCTGGAATGGGGCGCCATAGAGGGTGAGAGCCCCGTATGGTAGGACGCCGAACCTCTGTAAAGCTCCTTCGACGAGTCGAGTAGTTTGGGAATGCTGCTCTAAATGGGAGGTAAATTTCTTCTAAAGCTAAATACCGGCCAGAGACCGATAGCGCACAAGTAGAGTGATCGAAAGATGAAAAGCACTTTGAAAAGAGGGTTAAAAAGTACGTGAAATTGTTGAAAGGGAAG
>NZ_SNQG01000010.1 GCF_004378255.1 Mucilaginibacter phyllosphaerae | reverse complement strand
AGTTCTTAAAAGAGATAGAGAATAAATTATGCAGCGTAACAGCGGGAGGTTTAGACTAACCGGGAGTTAAGCATTAAAGACGAGTTCAGTTGGGATAATGTAAGAGAATATTTTTTTTTACAAGTTTCTATTGATTGAGTTAATAGGGCTTGGATATGAACAACACATTATACAATGGAGAGTTTGATCCTGGCTCAGGATGAACGCTAGCGGCAGGCCTAATACATGCAAGTCGAACGGGATTTGGGAGCTTGCTTCTGATGAGAGTGGCGCACGGGTGCGTAACACGTATGTAACCTACCTTAATCTGGGGGATAGCCTCTCGAAAGAGAGATTAACACCGCATAACATCATATGACAGCATTGTTAAATGATCAAATATTTATAGGATTAAGATGGGCATGCGGAACATTAGCTAGTTGGTAAGGTAATGGCTTACCAAGGCTACGATGTTTAGGGGATCTGAGAGGATGACCCCCCACACTGGTACTGAGACACGGACCAGACTCCTACGGGAGGCAGCAGTAAGGAATATTGGTCAATGGGCGGAAGCCTGAACCAGCCATGCCGCGTGCAGGAAGACGGCCCTACGGGTTGTAAACTGCTTTTGTACCGGAATAAACCTTGATATGTATATCGAGCTGAATGTACGGTAAGAATAAGGATCGGCTAACTCCGTGCCAGCAGCCGCGGTAATACGGAGGATCCAAGCGTTATCCGGATTTATTGGGTTTAAAGGGTGCGTAGGCGGCCTGTTAAGTCAGGGGTGAAAGACGGTAGCTTAACTATCGCAGTGCCTTTGATACTGATGGGCTTGAATACACTTGAGGTAGGCGGAATGTGACAAGTAGCGGTGAAATGCATAGATATGTCACAGAACACCAATTGCGAAGGCAGCTTACTAAAGTGAGATTGACGCTGAGGCACGAAAGCGTGGGGATCAAACAGGATTAGATACCCTGGTAGTCCACGCCCTAAACGATGAATACTCGATGTTGGCGATATACGGTCAGCGTCTAAGCGAAAGCGTTAAGTATTCCACCTGGGGAGTACGCCCGCAAGGGTGAAACTCAAAGGAATTGACGGGGGCCCGCACAAGCGGAGGAGCATGTGGTTTAATTCGATGATACGCGAGGAACCTTACCCGGGCTTGAAAGTTAGTGAATGAGACAGAGACGTCTCAGTCCTTCGGGACACGAAACTAGGTGCTGCATGGCTGTCGTCAGCTCGTGCCGTGAGGTGTTGGGTTAAGTCCCGCAACGAGCGCAACCCCTATGTTTAGTTGCCAGCACGTTAAGGTGGGGACTCTAAACAGACTGCCTATGCAAATAGAGAGGAAGGAGGGGACGACGTCAAGTCATCATGGCCCTTACGTCCGGGGCTACACACGTGCTACAATGGATGGTACAGCGGGCAGCTACCTGGCAACAGGATGCCAATCTCGTAAAGCCATTCACAGTTCGGATCGGGGTCTGCAACTCGACCCCGTGAAGTTGGATTCGCTAGTAATCGCGTATCAGCAATGACGCGGTGAATACGTTCCCGGGCCTTGTACACACCGCCCGTCAAGCCATGGAAGCTGGAAGTGCCTGAAGTGCGTAACCGTAAGGAGCGTCCTAGGGTAAAGTCGGTAACTGGGGCTAAGTCGTAACAAGGTAGCCGTACCGGAAGGTGTGGCTGGAATACCTCCTTTCTGGAGCATTATCCAAAGACGGCTCGTCAGCCGCATAACAGTAAAACTGTTACCTGCATGATTATTTTCTTATTATTCTCTAAAAAAAACAACCCGGAAGATGAAGCCATCAGTGGTGTAACCATGAGCGTGGCAAGATTGTAAGTAATTACGATTGACGATTGACGAATGACGATTGAAACGGAAACAGGAAAATCAAAGATCGTACATCCAGATCCGAAAACACACAGTCCTGTAGCTCAGTTTGGTTAGAGCACTACACTGATAATGTAGGGGTCAGCAGTTCAAATCTGCTCGGGACTACGAGAGGCGGTAGAATAGAGAATGGGGAATAGAGATTAGTTTTAACTACTCACTAATCAACCATTCACTAAATCAACCAACATCTGAAAGGGGGATTAGCTCAGCTGGCTAGAGCACCTGCCTTGCACGCAGGGGGTCAACGGTTCGAATCCGTTATTCTCCACGATGCGGTGGCACATCAGTTCACTGGTTCATCAGTTCATTGGTTTTACTAATGAACGAATGAACTACAAAACGAATGGACTACAGCAAAACGTTCTTTGACATATTGGAAGAAGTAAAAAAGAAGAGAAAACAACAGTAGAGACGTTGTTTGGCTTTAGACCTTGAAAAAG
The DNA here is from genome assembly GCF_004378255.1 of Mucilaginibacter phyllosphaerae. Taxonomy (GTDB): domain Bacteria; phylum Bacteroidota; class Bacteroidia; order Sphingobacteriales; family Sphingobacteriaceae; genus Mucilaginibacter; species Mucilaginibacter phyllosphaerae. Next base: position 3,587 of record NZ_SNQG01000010.1, on the reverse strand, counting down.
GGGATTAGAGATAAGGGACAGATAGCTTCGGCAGGAAGTCTTGGTTCTTGATTCTTATATCGAGACTCTAAACGAACGACAATCAAAAAGCATACAGTACTGAGCAAAAGCAGTACAAGTATAGAAGAAAGTAAGAAAGGGTACACGGGGGATGCCTTGGCTCTCAGAGGCGATGAAGGACGTGATAAGCTGCGATAAGCTGCGGGGATCAGCAAATATGAATTGATCCGCAGATTTCCGAATGGGGAAACCTAATTAGTTGAAGACTAATTGCATAAATGCGCAAACCTGCTGAACTGAAACATCTAAGTAAGCAGAGGAAGAGAAAATAATAATGATTTCCTGAGTAGTGGCGAGCGAAAGGGAAGAAGCCCAAACCTATCATGTTACGGCATGGTAGGGGTTGTAGGACCACAACATGAATATCAGAATGAACCGGAAGGGGGTGGGAAACCCCGCCATAGAGCATGAGAGCTGCGTACGGGTAAGTAAAGATAGGATAGTGGGATCCTGAGTACCGCGAGGTCGGAGACGCCTTGTGGGAATCAGCCGGCACCATCCGGTAAGGCTAAATACTCCTGAGAGACCGATAGTGAACCAGTACCGTGAGGGAAAGGTGAAAAGAACCCCGAACAGGGGAGTGAAATAGAACCTGAAACCGTGTACTTACAAGCGGTCGGAGCAGACAAGTTCTGTGACGGCGTGCCTTTTGCATAATGAGCCTACGAGTTACTCCTCTCTGGCAAGGTTAAGTGTTTCAGACACGGATCCGAAGCGAAAGCGAGTCTGAATAGGGCGTACAGTCAGAGGGGGTAGACGCGAAACCTTGTGATCTACCCATGGACAGGTTGAAGGTGCCGTAACAGGTACTGGAGGACCGAACCGATAAACGTTGAAAAGTTTCCGGATGATCTGTGGGTAGGGGTGAAAGGCTAATCAAACTGGGAAATAGCTCGTACTCCCCGAAATGTTTTTAGGAACAGCGTGGTGGTAAAGTTATACAGAGGTAGAGCTACTGATTGGGTGCGGGGGAGTCAAATCCTACCAAATCCAGACAAACTCCGAATGCTGTATAATATACACTGCAGTGAGGCTATGGGTGCTAAGGTCCATGGCCGAGAGGGAAAGAACCCAGACCATCAGCTAAGGTCCCCAAATTAACGCTAAGTTGAACTAACGAGGTCCGATTGCACAGACAGCTAGGATGTTGGCTTGGAAGCAGCCATTCATTTAAAGAGTGCGTAACAGCTCACTAGTCGAGCGATCGGGCATGGATAATAAACGGGCATTAAGCGTTATACCGAAGCTATGGATTACATATTTATATGTACTGGTAGGGGAGCATTCTATTATCCGGCGAAGCAGGAAAGACAATTGACTGTGGAGGTGATAGAAAAGCAAATGTAGGCATAAGTAACGATAAGGCGGGAGAGAAACCCGCCCACCGAAAGACTAAGGTTTCCTGATCAACGCTAATCGGATCAGGGTTAGTCGGGGCCTAAGGTGAAGCCGAAGGGCGTAGCCGATGGATAACTGGTTAATATTCCAGTACTTTTTATAACTGCGATGCGGTGACGGAGTAGTGACACTGACGCGAACTGACGGAATAGTTCGTTAAAGGCCGTAGGTATAGGGCGTGTAGTTAAGTACGCATGCTTTGCTGAAAGCTGATAGTACACTGAGCCTTCGGGTAAGGTGATAGTTCAGGTAATCAGACTTCCAAGAAAACCCGCTAAGCTTCAGGTTATAAAAACCCGTACCGTAAACCGACACAGGTAGTCGAGGAGAGGATCCTAAGGTGCTCGAGTGAATCATGGCTAAGGAACTCGGCAAAATGGCCCTGTAACTTCGGGAGAAGGGGCGCTGGTAGCAATATCAGCCGCAGTGAAAAGGCCCAGGCGACTGTTTAACAAAAACACATGGCTTTGCAAAATCGAAAGATGACGTATAAGGCCTGACACCTGCCCGGTGCCGGAAGGTTAAGAGGGGATGTTAGGGTTAAACCGAAGCATTGAATCGAAGCCCCGGTAAACGGCGGCCGTAACTATAACGGTCCTAAGGTAGCGAAATTCCTTGTCGGGTAAGTTCCGACCTGCACGAATGGTGTAACGATCTGGGCGCTGTCTCAGCCATGAGCTCGGTGAAATTGTGGTATCGGTGAAGACGCCGGTTACCCGCAACGGGACGGAAAGACCCCATGCACCTTCACTACAACTTAACATTGATATCGGATACAGGATGTGTAGGATAGGTGGGAGACTGTGATCTGGCTTCGCTAGGAGTCAGTTAGTCAACGTTGAAATACCACCCTTTCTGTATTTGGTGTCTAACCCGGTAATGCCGGGGACATTGTTTGGCGGGTAGTTTGACTGGGGTGGTCGCCTCCAAAAAGGTAACGGAGGCTTTCAAAGGTAAGCTCAGTACGCTTGGTAACCGTACGCGGAGTGCAATAGCATAAGCTTGCTTGACTGTGAGGCAGACAAGCCGAGCAGGGTCGAAAGACGGATATAGTGATCCGGTGGTTCTGCATGGAAGGGCCATCGCTCAAAGGATAAAAGGTACGCTGGGGATAACAGGCTGATCTCCCCCAAGAGCTCATATCGACGGGGAGGTTTGGCACCTCGATGTCGGCTCGTCACATCCTGGGGCTGGAGAAGGTCCCAAGGGTTGAGCTGTTCGCTCATTAAAGTGGCACGCGAGCTGGGTTCAGAACGTCGCGAGACAGTTCGGTCCCTATCTGTTGTGGGCGTTGGAAGTTTGAGTGGGGCTGACCTTAGTACGAGAGGACCGGGTTGGACTAACCTCTGGTGAATCTGTTATGCCGCCAGGTGTACTGCAGAGTAGCTACGTTGGGAATAGATAAGCGCTGAAAGCATCTAAGTGCGAAACTAGCCACAAGATGAGACTTCCATTGAGGATCGTAGCAGACTACTACGTTGATAGGTTACAGATATAAAGGTGGTGACATCAAAGTCGAGTAATACTAATCATCCGAAGCTTTCTCATAGCAGGTAATGAATGTGATCAGAGATCAGATGAACAGTGTTTAGGCAACTAATCACCGATCTCCGGCCTCTGGTCACTCAACACAAAGCTGTTGTTTTCTCTCCCGATTACTTCTTTCAATTATGTTTAAGTTTGATGGTTCATTAGTTCAATGGTATCATTGGTTCATTAGTATCCAACGGTTACTTAACTAAAGAGCAGCAAACAAAATAAAAAATATTAGATCAGAGGATCATCCTCAGGACATTCATACCCATGAACAACTGAACAAATGAACCAATGAACAAAAATATTCAGGTGCCTATATCGGCGGTGTCCACCTCTTCCCATTCCGAACAGAGAAGTTAAGCCCGCCAGAGCCGATGGTACTGCAGTAAAATGTGGGAGAGTAGGTCGGTGCCCAATCTTAAAGTTAAACCCGTTATCCCAAAGATAACGGGTTTCTTTGTTTAAAATCCATTCTACATCCGCAGATTCGCACACCTGCACATCTACCCCGCCGTTCACGTTCACGCGGCGTGAACACCGTGAACAGAACGTAAATACCTGCGGATCAGACCGTTCGTAAATCCGCCCCCTCC
>NZ_SNQG01000014.1 GCF_004378255.1 Mucilaginibacter phyllosphaerae | reverse complement strand
AATTATTTTGTTTTGGGTTTGAATCCTTCCATCTAAGGCTGAAAGTAAACCCATCAATTTTTCTTGTTCATCTTTTTTTGGAATATATACTTCAATTTTTTCTATAGTTGATTTAGAAAGACTTGGCACACCTGATGCCTCATTGTATTTCAACCAATCTATTTTTTGAAATATATAATAGACAAACTTTGGTAAAGCTTTCTTAAATGAGTGGGTGTAAAAAAGAGTATCAACAGTCCAAAACTTTCCTTTATGATAATATGGCTTATTAATTGTTCCTTTTCTTCCTATGCAAACACTTTCACCATCATATAAAAATTCGTTTACATAGGTCATTAAGCCTCCTGTACCAAATACCGGTACATCGCCATTTGATAAATGTTTATAATCGCGACCACTTCCAATTGTAAATAGCTCTTTCAAATTTCTTTGTTCCCACTCTCCCTCAAACCCTGGGAATCTCAAATTTGGAACC